>JAIXWG010000021.1 GCA_027482245.1 Acetobacteraceae bacterium
ACTTCGAGCGACACGTTCGCATCGCCGCCGCCTTCGTCCGCATGGCCATGATCCGCCTTATGCTCAGACGCCTGGCTGCAAAGCCCTCAGCCTGAACACAAACTTCCCGGATAGGCTCTGAGACCTACGAGCTGACGACGGGCATCGCACGCCGGCATGGCGGCGCCTACGGCCTCGGCATCATCTACGCGAAGACGATGTTCGGCGCCGCTGAAGGCCATTGAGGAGCATCGCCATGCCATCAGATCGGCAGCAGCCGCCTGGCCCCACCCGTCGGCAGGCCATCGAACTCGCCGCAGCCACGCTTGTTGCAACCGCGGGGCTGCCCGGCATGGCCGGCGCCACCACCACCCACCCGCAAGCAGGAGAAAGCACCATGTCCTTCGTCACCACCCGCGACGGCGTCCAGATCTTCTACAAGGATTGGGGGCCGCGCGATGCGCAGCCCGTCATGTTCCACCATGGCTGGCCGCTGTCGAGCGACGACTGGGACAGCCAGATGCTGTTCTTCCTGCAGCACGGCTTCCGTGTCGTCGCGCATGACCGCCGCGGGCATGGCCGCTCCGCGCAGGTCAGCGAGGGGCACGACATGGACCACTACGCCGCGGATGCCTTCGCGGTGGTGGAACACCTGAACCTCCGCAACGCCGTGCATATCGGCCACTCCACGGGCGGCGGCGAGGTGGCGCGCTACGTCGCGAAGCACGGCCAGCCCTCCGGCCGCACGGCCAAGGCGGTGCTGGTGGCGGCCGTGCCGCCCATCATGCTGCGCACCGAAGCCTATCCGGAGGGCCTGCCGATGGAGGTCTTCGACGGCTTCCGCAAGGGCACGGCGGAGAACCGCACGCAGATGTTCCTCGATGTCGCCGCGGGGCCCTTCTACGGCTTCAACCGTCCGGGCGCGGTGGTGCACCAGGGCATCATCCAGAACTGGTGGCGCCAGGGCATGATGGGCAGCGCCAAGGCCCATTACGACGGCATCAAGGCCTTCTCCGAAACTGACCAGACCGAGGACCTGAAGGCGATCAGCGTGCCGACGCTGGTGATGCATGGCGATGACGACCAGATCGTGCCGATCGGCAATTCCGCGCTGAAGTCGGTGCACCTGCTCCGCCACGGCACGCTGAAGGTCTATCCCGGCTTCCAGCACGGCATGCTGACGACGGAGGCCGCGACGCTGAACGCGGATCTCCTCGCCTTCATCCGCGGCTGACGCGGAGGAGCACGACCATGACGCCTTCCTCCCCGAAGCAGGCCACGGTCGTGCTCGTCCACGGCGCCTGGGCCGATGCGTCGAGCTGGCGCCGCGTCATCGCGCTGCTGCAGCGGCAGGGCCTGGATGTCATCGCGGTGCAGAACCCGACGACGTCCCTGGCCGATGATGTTGCCGCCACCCGCGTGGTGCTGGATCACGTCGATGGCCCGGTGGTGCTGGCGGGGCATAGCTGGGGCGGGACCGTCATCACGGAAGCCGGCAACGATCCCCGCGTGAAGGCGCTGGTCTATGTCGCCGCCTTCGCGCCCGATACCGGCCAGTCCACCGGCGACCAGGTGGCGGCGCACCCGCCGCCACCCGGCCTGTCCGGCGTGCGCGACGACGGCAAGGGCCATCTGTGGATGGCGACCGAGAGCTGGATCGCAAATGTGGCGCAGGACCTGCCGGAGGCCGAGGCGCGCATCCTGGGCGCCACGCAGGCGCCGCTCGGCCTGGCCACCTTCGGCGACACGGTGACGCGACCCGCCTGGGCCGACAGGCCGTGCTGGTACGTCGTCTCCACTGAGGATCGCGCGGTCAGCGTCGCGCTTCAGCGGGACCTCGTCGTCCAGCTGAAGGCACGCGGCACGGAGGTGCAGGCAAGCCACATGTCGCTGCTCTCCCGCCCCGCGGAGGTCGCGACCGTGATCGGCGCCGCCGTGGCCGAACTGGGCGCAGGATAGCGCCACAGGGTGGGAGACAGCCGATGAAACTCTACCTCGCCTCGGTCGGCGCCGGGCTCCTCGTCGGCGTCATCTACGGGGTGATGCAGGTACGGTCGCCGGCACCGCCGGTGGTGGCGCTGCTCGGGCTGCTCGGGATCCTGGTGGGGGAGCAGGTGGTGCCGGTGGCGCGGCGCATCCTGGATGGCTGCGGCCTTAATGATGTGATCGCCGAGGCTGAATGCCGTGACCACGTGCTCGGCACGCTGCCGGCCAATGCCGGCGCCCGTGCCGCGCCACCACGCAGCGGATGAGGCAGGTGCGATGACGACGCGACGGCGGCTGATGACGGGCATGGCCGCGGCTGCGGCCCTGAGAACGACGCAGGCAGGAGCAGGCGAGATGGCGATGGATGCGGACACCATCCTGTTCAACGGCAAGGTCACGACGATGGACCGCGGCAACCCGCAGGCGACGGCGGTGGCGATCCGCGAAGGGCGCATCCTGCTGGCCGGCATGGATACGGAGGTCCTGCCCCTGGCGGGGCCGGAGACGACGCGCATCGACCTGCACGGCCGGCGCGTCATCCCCGGGCTGAACGACAGCCACATCCACCCGATCCGCGGCGGGCTCAACTACAACATGGAGCTGCGCTGGGACGGGGTACGCAGCCTGGCCGATGCGATGTCCATGCTGCGCGAACAGGCGCGTCGCACGCCGCCGCCGCAATGGGTGCGCGTGGTCGGCGGCTTCACGCGCCATCAGTTCGTCGAGAAGCGCCTGTCGACACTGGCCGAGATCAATGCTGCGGCGCCAGAGACGCCCGTCTTCATTCTGCATCTCTACGACCGCGCGCTGCTGAACGGCGCCGCGCTGCGCGCCGCCGGCTATACGAAGGACACGCCCGATCCGCCAGGTGGACAGATCGAACGCGACCCGCAGGGCAACCCGACGGGCCTGCTGCTGGCGAAGCCCAATGCGCTGATCCTCTACGCCACGCTGGCCAAGGGGCCGAAGCTGCCGCCCGAGATGCAGGAGAATTCAACCCTCCATTTCATGCGGGAGCTGAATCGCCTTGGCGTCACCTCCGTCATCGATGCCGGCGGCGGCTTCCAGAGCTATCCCGACGACTACGCTGTGGTGGAGAAGCTGGCGCGGGAGGATCGGCTGACGATCCGCATTGCCTACAACCTGTTCCCGCAGAAGGCGAAGGAGGAGCTGGCCGACTTCCGCCGCTGGGCCGGCATGGTGCGCCCCGGCCAGGGCGGCGACATGTTCCGCCACAATGGCGCTGGGGAGATGCTGGTCTTCTCCGCCGCCGACTTCGAGGATTTCCGCGAGCCGCGCCCGGAACTGCCAGCGGGCATGGAGCCCGAGTTGAAGGAGGTGGTGCGCTTCCTTGCGGAGAATCGCTGGCCCTTCCGCCTGCACGCCACCTATGACGAGACGATCTCCCGCGCCCTCGGCGTGTTCGAGGAGGTTGATCGAGACGTCGGGCTGCAGGGCCTGCGTTGGTTCTTCGACCACGCGGAGACGATCACGCCGCGCAACATCGACCGGGTGAAGCGCCTTGGCGGCGGCATCGCCGTGCAGCACCGCATGGCCTACCAGGGCGAGGATTTTCTCGAGCGCTCCGGTGCGGAGGCCATCGCGGAGACGCCGCCCATCGCGCGCATGCTGGAGGCGGGCGTGCCCGTCGGCGCCGGCACCGATGCGACGCGGGTGGCCAGCTACAATCCGTGGGTCTGCCTGCAATGGCTTGTCTCCGGCGCCAGCATCGGCGGCTTGCGCATGACCCGGCCTGACAAGCGGCTGGACCGGGAGGCCGCGCTGCGCCTGTGGACCGAGGGCTCCGCCTGGTTCTCCGGCGAACAGGACCGCAAGGGCCGGCTGGCGCCGGGCCAGTTCGCGGACCTCGTCGTGCTGGATGCCGATTACTTCGGCGTCGCGGAGGACGCCATCGGCGACATCACCGCGGTATTGACCATCGTCGGCGGGCGGATCGTCCATGGTGCCGGCGACTTCTCCCGCCTCGCGCCGCCGCTGCCGCCTGCCGCGCCGGACTGGTCGCCGGTCAACCGCTTCGGCGGATACCAGTCGAGGCTGCGCGCGGATGCCGCGCCCGATCGCGATGGCCTGGCGCGCATGGCCGCGTCCTGCGGCTGCGCCAGCGCCTGCGGCGTCCACGGCCATGCCCATGCCTGGGCACGACAGTCCGCCCCGGTGTCGGACGAGGCCAGCTTCTGGGGCGCGCTCGGCTGCGCCTGCTGGGCCTTCTGACATGCGCGATCATGCCATCGGGCCCGTGCTTCGCTGGATCGGACTGCTGGGCCTCTGCGCGGCCTACCTCCAGGGTGGGCTCAACAAGGCGCTCGACCTGCAGGCTGCGGCGGCGGAGGCCGCCCGATTCGGCCTGCCGCTGCCCATGGCGGTCGCCGGCGCGACGATCGTCGTGGAACTCGGTGGCTCCGCGCTGGTGCTCTCCGGCCGCTGGCGGTGGTTCGGCGCGCTGGCGCTCGGCGTCTTCACCCTGGCGGCGACGCTGGTCGCCAACCGGTTTTGGGAGATGCCGCCCGGCCAGGCGCGGTTCATGACGGCCAATGCCTTCCACGAGCATCTCGGCCTCGTCGGCGCGTGGCTGCTGGTCTTCCTGATCGATCGGCAGGAGGCGCCGCGATGACCGCGCGCCACTGCCTTCACTCGGCCACCCGCCTGCGGCGGCGCTGGCCCTTCCTTGGCCCGGGCGGCGTACCGCCCACCATCGGCGCAGCGGGCGGCCGCATCCGGCCCGCATCAACCGGCCCGCTGCCTGGCGGCGGACGGATTCCGCAAGGGAATGCCACCATGAAGACCGTCATCCTCGGCGCCGTGCTGCTGCTCGGCACCGCCACCGCGCCGCTGCTGGCCCAGACCGCGCCGGCGCGCAACAGCCCGCCCGGGACGCTGATGAGCTGCCAGGTGCAGGAGGTGCGCGGGTCCGGCGAGAACACGGAAGTCGTTTACAACATGAACTGCATGCCCGTGGTGGGCGGCGACGTCGCGCGCGTCGAGCAGCAGCAGAATGGCGAATACCGCGTGACCTATGGCGCCGGCCGCCCGGCCTATGGCGGCGGGCCCGTCTACATCCTGCGCTTCATCAGCGAGCTGGGGCAGGTGGGAGAGGGCTATCACGGCGCGCCGCTGGACGGTAACCCCGGCACGGCCCGTCGCTGATCACGCCGGCGAAGGCATGGCGGGAGAGCCCCCCGATCCCGCCTGCCTTCGCCCCCTTTCACGGGAGCGCATCCGATGTCAGCCCGCTGTCGGATGACGGATGCCCACCAGGAAGCGCTCCACCGACTGGTCGATCACGCGCCCATCATCGGGCGGCATCGGTGCCTGGTAGATGAAGCGCCGGATGCCGATGTAGACGATGCTGCCGTGCAGCGCCCACATCTCCTCCATGTCCGGCATGCGATAGGGGCCGGCGGCGCCGATCTCCTCCCGCATCTGCGCCAGCAGGCTGTCGCCGACGCGCGACAGGTAGCGCTCGTTCAGCAGTTCTCCGGCCAGGCCGGCCCACATGAAGATCCGCATCCATTCGTAGGTGAAGATCGCCGCCGTGTACTGGCGGTAGAAGTGCCGCAGACGTTCCTCCACGGGCTGCGAACGGTCGCGGATCTCCCCGATCCATCGGGGTGAGAGCCGGTCGAGGTAGACACGCTCGAACACCGCTTCGAGGAGGTCGGCCTTGGAGGCGAAGTAGCGATAGATCAGCGCCTGCGTCACGCCCGCGCGCTTCGCCAGGTCCCGCGTGGTGCCGGAAAGGCCGACCTCCGCGAAGTGGCAGATGGCGGCCGCCAGGATCTGCTCGCGCCGTGATGTCGGATCCAGCCGTCGCGCGGGCCGCGTGCTGCCGTCCACCTCTTCCCCCCTGGCGTTCCGAACGCCGCTTGACACTCGGATCATTCTCGATGATCAGATGATCAACAACACTTCGCGGCGCCTGTCCAGCGCCGCCATGGGGGAGCGGACGTGTATGAAGTGGCCGGCCTTTGCCTATGAGCGGGCGCGGAACCTCCAGGATGTCTGGCGTGTCCAGGCCGAACACGGGGATGGCGCGCGCATCCTGGCAGGCGGGCAGACCCTGCTCGCCACCCTTGCCTTCCGTCTTTCCGAACCGTCGGTCCTGCTCGACATCACGAGGGTGGCGGAGCTGCGGGGCGTTGCCGTCTCCGGCGGCACGCTGCGCATCGGTGCCCTGACGCGTCATGCCGAGCTGGGGCGCGATCCGCTGGTGCGGCAGCACGCGCCCCTGCTGGCCGAAGCCGTGCCGCTGATCGCCCATCCCGCCATCCGCAACCGTGGCACGATCGGCGGCAGCCTGGCCTATGCCGATCCTGCGGCGGAATTGCCGGCCTGCATCCTGGCGCTGGATGCGACGCTGGTGCTGGCCGCCCAGGACGGGGAGCGGCGCGTCGCGGCACGCGATTTCTTCACAGGCCTGCTGGAGACAGCGCTGCGGCCTGGCGAACTGATTGCGGCGATCGAGGTGCCGGTCGCGACGGCTTCGACGCGCAGCACGATCCAGGAGGTCGCGCGCCGGTCGGGCGACTATGCAATGGCCGGTCTCGCCCTGTGTCTGCAGCTGGAAGGTGGCGTCGTCCAGGCGCCGCGCCTGGTCTATTTCGGTGTCGGCAGCGGGCCGGTGATGGCGCAGGGTGCGGCGGCGGCGCTGCAGGGGCGGGTGCTTGATGGTGCCGCCATCGCGGCCGCCGAGGCAGCGCTGGCGCAGGACCTCGACCCGCCCGCCGACCTGCACGGCCCGCCGGAGATGAAGCGTCACCTCTGCCGCGTGCTGACGCGCCGCGCCCTGACCGCCCTGCTGCCCGCGACGGAGAAGGCCGCATGAAGATCACCCTGACCGTCAATGGGGAGCGTGTGACGCGCGATGTGGAGCCGCGCCGGCACCTCATCGACTTCCTGCGCCTCGACCTGGGCCTGACCGGCAGCCATGCGGGCTGCGAGCACGGCGTCTGCGGCGCCTGCACCGTGCGCGTGGATGGCGACATCGTGCGCGGCTGCCTGGTGCTGGCCGCGAGCCTGGACGGCGCCGAGGTCACGACCATCGAGGGCCTGACCGAGAGCGGGGAGGTCGAGGACCTGCAGGCCGCCTTCGTCGCGCGCAACGCGGCGCAATGCGGCTTCTGCACGCCGGGCATGGTGATGGCCGCGGCCGACATCCTGCGCCACCATGCGGATGCCACGCGCGCGGAGATCCGGGAACACCTGTCCGGCAACTACTGCCGCTGCACCGGCTACCAGGCGATCGTGGACGCGGTGGAAAGCACGCTGGAGGCACGCCGATGAACGACATGCCGACGCCGGCCAGCATCGGTCTTTCGCGTGAGGATCTGCCGAATTCCTATATCGGCCGCTCCGTCCCCCGCCCCAACATCGCGAAGCTGGTGCAGGGCCACGGCAGCTACACCGACGACGTGCAGCTGCCCCGGCTGGCGCATGCCGCCTTCCTGCGCAGCCCCTACGCGCATGCGCGCATTCTGCGGATAGACACCGCGCCGGCGCTGGCCGTGCCGGGCGTGCTGCGCGTCTTCACGGGCGTCGACATCGCCAAGGTCTGCGATCCCTGGGTCGCGACGCTCGATCACCTGAAGGGCATGAAGTCCGCGCCGCAGCATCCTCTGCCGCTGGACCGCGCGACCTGGCAGGGGGAGCCGGTGGTCGCCGTCGTGGCCGACAGCCGCGCGGCGGCCGAGGACGGCGTCGCTGCCCTGGGCGTGGAGTGGGAACCGCTGCCCGCGCAGCTGGACATGGAGACGGCGCTGGACGCCGGCGCCGTCGTGATCCACCCGGATCTCGGCGACAACCTGGTCTTCACCCGCACCGCGGAGAAGGGTGACGTCGCCGCGGCGATGGCGTCGGCGCACAAGGTGGTGGAGAAGACTTTCGTCACGGGGCGCCACACCGGCGTGACGCTGGAAGGTCGCAGCATCGTCGCCGACTACAACCGCGCCGATGGCACGCTGACCGTCCATCATTCGACCCAGGCGCCGCATATGATGCAGGGCGTCTTCGCGAAGCACCTGCGGATGGAGGAAGGGCAGGTCCGCGTGATCTGCAAGGATGTCGGCGGCAGCTTCGGCATCAAGGTGCATGTCTATCCGGACGAGGTCGCCGTCGCCGCCATGGCGAAGGTGATGGGCCGGCCGGTGAAGTTCGTCGCTGACCGCTTCGAAAGCTTCGTCTCCGATATCCACGCCCGCGACCACCGCATCAAGGGCCGCATCGCAGTGGACGCCGAGGGCAAGATCCTCGCCTTCGACATCGATGACCTGACCGGGATCGGGCCCTATTCCGTCTATCCCCGGACCAGCGCCATCGAGGGCAACCAGGTGGTGAACCTCTGCGGTGGGCCCTACGACTTCGCGAACTATCGCTGCACCACCACGGTCGTGCTGCAGAACAAGGCGCCGACCTGCCAGTACCGCGCCGTCGGCCATCCCATCGCGACGGCGGTGACGGAAGGGCTGGTGGATCTGGCGGCGGAGGCGCTGGGCCTGGATCCCATCGAGATCCGCCGCCGCAACCTGATCCGCGACGACGCCTATCCCTATACCTCGCCGCCCGGCATGCGGTTCGAGGGCCTGTCCCACCACGCGGCGCTGGACAAGCTGTTGGCCATGGTGCCCGTGGACCGCATCCGGGCCGACCAGGCGGAACAGCGCAGCCGCGGCATCTATCGCGGCTTCGGCATTGCCAGCTTCATCGAACTGACCAACCCCTCGCCCTTCATGTACGGCATCGGTGGGGCCCGCATCTCTGCCCAGGATGGCGCGACGGTGCGGATGGACCCGGACGGCTCCGTCGTCGTGCTGTCCGGCGTGACGGAGCAGGGGCAGGGGACGGAGGGCATCCTGCGCCAGATCGTGGCGCATGGCGTCGGCGTGCCGCTGGAACGCGTGAAGGTCATCACCGGCGACACCCAGGTCACACCCTATGGCGGCGGCACCTGGGCCTGCCGTGGGGCCGGCATCGGGGGCGAGGCCGCGCTGCAATCGGCGATCGCGCTGAAGCAGCAGATCCTGGTGGTGGCAGGTGCCATGCTGCAGGCGACGCCGGAGAGCCTCGACGTCGTGCTCGGCCAGGTCGTGGACAAGGAAACGGGGCGGGAGCGCATGGCGCTCGGGGAGCTTGGCCGCATCGTCTACTTCCGCGGCGATACGCTGCCGAAGGATCTGCCGCGCGAACTGGTGCAGACGCGCCACTTCATCACGAAGGAATTCCCCTTCGCCTTCACCAACGGCATCCAGGCCAGCTGGGTGGAGGTGGATGCCGAGACCGGCATGGTGAAGCTGCTGGAGCATTGGTGCGTCGAGGATTGCGGCCGGGTGATCAACCCGCTGCTGGTCGATGAGCAGGTGCGCGGCGGCATCGTGCAGGGGCTGGGCGGCGCGCTCTACGAACACTGCATCTATGACGATCAGGGCAACCTGCTGACCACCACCATGGCCGACTACCTGGTGCCGATGTCGGCCGAGATGCCGGAGATGCATGTCGGGCACGTGGAGACGCCGACGAAGGAAAGCCTGCTCGGCGCCAAGGGCGCGGGTGAGGCAGGTACCGCCGGCGCGCCGGCCGCGCTGATGAACGCGATCAACGACGCGCTGCGGCCACTCGGCGCGACGGTCACCGAACAGCCCTTCACCCCGGCGCGGATCCTGACCGCGCTCGGCCGCATCTGACACAACAGGGAGGAGAGACGACCATGACGATTCGCCGCCGCACCCTACTCGCGGGCACCGCCACGCTGCCGCTTTTCGCCGCGCACACCGCCGTCGCTCAGTCGGCCGTGAACGTGACCATCGCCGCCAGCCACCCGGTCCAGAACTTCTGGATCCACATCATGAAGAACGTGTTCCAGCCGGAGGTGGACAAGTTCCTCCGTGACAACGGCAACACGCACCGCATCAACTGGCGCGAGGCCTATGGCGGCACGCTGTACCGCTTCCAGGACACGATGGAGGCGGTGCGCGACAACATCACCGACATCGGCTATGTCGGCACGCTCTGGGAAGGCAGCACCATGCCGCTCCAGAACGTCACCTACTTCACGCCCTTCGCCACCGGCGACCACGGCCTGATCGCCAATGCGTTCGAGCGGATGAACGAGACGGTGCCGGCGATCCGGCAGAACTGGAACGGGCTCAACATGATCCCGCTCAGCTCCTACATCACCGACACCTACCACATCTGGTCCACCTTCCCGATCCGCACGCTGGACGACCTGCGCAACCGCAAGATCTCCGCGCCGGGCACCAGCGCGAACTGGCTGCAGGGCACGGGCGCGACGCCGGTGGATGGCGCGCTGACCACCTACTACACGGACATCCAGACCGGCGTGTCCGAAGGCGCGCTGTCCTTCTACGTGGGCATCCTGCCGACGCGGGTGCATGAGGTCGCGCGCTTCATCACGGAATGCAATGTCGGCGCGATGTATGTCGGCGGCATCGCCGTGAACCGCCAGCGCTACGACCGCTACCCGGATGTGGTGAAGCGCGCCCTGGTCGCGGCCGGCAAGGCCTCCACCGTCGCCCATATCCGTGACGTCTCGGACCGCATCGCCACCGCCAAGGCGGAGATGGTGGCCAAGGGCGCCGTCGTCACCACGCTGCCGGATGCGGAGCGGGAGCGCTGGATCCGCGGCCTGCCGAACCTGGCGAAGACCTGGGCCGACACTTCCGGCGCTGCGTCGCGCGACGTGCTGAACGCCTATTTCGCGGCGATCCGTGAGGCCGGGCAGGCCCCGGGCCGTAACTGGGACCGCGAGTTGACCGCCTGACCACCGGTTGAGGGGCGCCGTCATGGCCGACGATATCGACATGGCGGCGCTCGACGCCGCCGCCCAGCCACAGGCCTTCGATCCGGTCCGGCTGCTGCTCGACGCGCTGGCGGCGATCGGCACGATCTGGACCTTCGGCCTGATGTGTCTGATCTGCGCCGACGTGATCGGGCGCAGCTTCCTGAACGCGCCGATCACCGGTGTCGCGGAGATCGCCGCGCATTCCGTGGTCGGCATCGTGTTCCTGCAGATCGGCGCCACCGTCTACAACCGCCGCATGACGCGCGCCGACTTCCTGATCGAGCGCATCCACCGCGGCGCGCCGGCGCTGGGACGCGTGATCGAGATCGTGTTCCTGCTGCTGGGCGCGGGCGTGATGGCCTTCATTGCGCAATCCGCCTGGCCAGGCGTGTGGAATTCCCTCGCGGCGCGGGAGTTCTTCGGGGTGCAGGGCCTGTTCACCGTGCCGACCTGGCCCTTCCGCGCCCTGATCGTGCTGGGTGGCGCAGCGGGTGCGTTGGCCTATCTGGTGCTGGCTGGCACCGAATTGCGCCGCGGCGTCGGCCGGAGCTGAACCATGGAAGACGTCACCCTCGGCTTCGTGCTGATCGGGGCCATGGTCGGGCTGATCCTGCTCGGCCTGCCGATCGGCCTGTCGCTGATCTCGACCGGCGCCATCGGCGTCTGGCTGATCCGCGAGAATCCAGACCTGGCGTTCCGTTTCACGGCGCTGGCCACCTATTCCGGCATCCAGGACTACGTTTTCGCGACCATCCCGCTTTTCGTGCTGATGGGGTTGCTGGTCAGCATCTCCGACATCGGCAAGGACACCTTCGAGGTCGGGCAGGCCCTGTTGAGGCGTATCCGCGGCGGCCTCGGCATGGCGACGGTCGGCGCCAACGCGGTCTTCGCGGCCGTCACCGGCGTTTCCATCGCCTCGGCCGCCGTGTTCACCAAGGTCGCGGTGCCGGAGATGGTGCGGCACGGCTACACCATGCGCTTTGCCGCGGGCACCGTCGCCGGATCCTCCATCCTCGGCATGCTGATCCCGCCCAGCCTGCTGATGATCGTCTATGGCGTGCTGGCCGAGGTCTCGATCGGCAGCATGTTCATCGCCGGCGTGATCCCCGGCATCATCATCGCGGTCGGCTTCGCCGTAATGATCTGGGTCTACGCCAGCTTCTTCCCGGACCGCATCATGACGCGGCGCACGGACCCGGAGTTCAGCCAGCGCGCCATGCCGACCGGGGAGATGGTGGGCAAGTCGGTGCCGATCATGGCGCTGGTCGTACTGATCCTCGGCGGGCTCTACACCGGCTTCTTCACGCCGACGGAAGCGGGCGGCGTCGGGGCGGCGGGCGCGCTGATCCTCGCCCTCATCAGGCGGCGCCTGGATGGCCCGAAGCTGTGGCGCGTCCTGCGCGAAACGGGCCTCGTCTCCGCGTCCATCCTCTTCCTGCTGATCGCGGCAGGCCTCTATTCCCGCATGCTGTCGCTGGCGGGCGTGCCGCAGGCGATCGGCGACATGGTGGAGCATCTGGGGCTGGGGCCCTACGGCTTCCTACTCGTCTTCGTCGTGATCATCCTGCTGATGGGCATGATCCTCGACAGCACCTCCATCCTGCTGATCATGGTGCCGATCGGCGCGCCGATCGCCTCCGCGATGGGGTTCGACCTGATCCACTTCGGGATCGTCACCATCGTTGCCGTGGAGATGGGCCTGCTGACGCCACCCTTCGGCATCTCCGTCTTCACCGTGAAGGCCACGCTGAACGACCCGCGCGTCAGCATCGAGACGATCTTCGCCGGTTCGATGCCCTTCGTCGCCGTCATGGGTGTCGCCCTGCTGGCCATCGCGCTGGTGCCCTGGCTAGCAACCGCCCTGGTGAATTGACGCCGCCGGTGTTCCGGCATCGATAGAGGGAGACGGCGGGCGGCGCAGGAAAGCGCCGGCCCGCTTCCGCCGTGGGTTGCGGAAGGGCCGATGGCCGTGCGATTCCGGCGCAATGCCCCGGGAGGATCACGAGACATGAACCGTCGCAGCCTGCTTCTGACCGGCCTCGCCCTGCACACCCTTGCCGCACCGGGCAGCCTGCGCGCCCAGTCCTGGCCTGACCGGCCCATCCGCCTCGTCGTGCCCTTCGCCGCGGGGACCAGTACCGACATCATCGGGCGGATGATCGGCGGCCAGATCTCGCGTGGGCTCGGCGGGCATACGGTGGTGGTGGACAACCGCTCCGGCGCGGGTGGCACCATCGGATCAGCCGCCGTGGCGCAGGCGCCGGCCGATGGGAACACGATCCTCCTCGGCACCATCGGCACCCATGCGGTGAACCCGAACCTGATGCCGAACCTGGCCTACCATCCCGTGCGCGACTTCACGCCGCTGTTCCTGCATTCCAAGACGGCGCTGCTGCTGGTCGTGCGCCCGCAGCTTGGCCCGCGCAGCATGGCGGAGTTCGTCGCCATGGCGCGTACGCGGCCGCTTTCCGTCGGAACCTCGGGCACCGGCACGGCCGGACACCTCAACCACGCCGTGATGAGCGAGGCGACCGGCACCAGCACGACCCATGTGCCCTATCGCGATGCCGCGCTGGCGATGAGCGACGCGTTGAACGGCACGCTCAACGCCATGTTCTACCACACCCAGTTCGTGCGCACGCAGATCGAGTCCGGGCAGCTCATCGGCCTCGGCATCACCGGCGCGCAGCGCAGCCCGCTGCTGCCCAACGTGCCCACTTTCGCGGAGCAGGGCCTGCCGGCCATCGATGCGGAAGGCTGGTGGGCCATGTTCGGCCCCGCCAACCTGCCCGCGCCCATCACGCAGCGGCTCTCCGGCATCCTGGCGGCCTCGCTGTCCGACGCCGAGACGCGCACGGTGCTGGAGCGCAACGGCGTGGAGGCGATCGGCGGCGGGCCGGATGCGCTGGCGCGCTACCAGCGCGAGGAGCTGGAGCGCTGGGGCGCGGTGATCCGCCGCGCGAACATCACGGCGGATTCGTAAGCGGCGCTGCCGTCCTCAACCAAAGGCCGGCACCAGCGCTCCGTCGCGGTCGTGGAAGCCGAGTCCATAGACCTTCTCGAGAAACTCCGGCCGCAGGACCTGCCGCGGTGGCCCCAACGCGATGCAGCGGGCCGCCTGCATGACGGCGACCCGATCGGCGACGAAGGATGCCTCGTTGAGGTCGTGCAGCACGACCAGGATTGCCAGGCCCTGGCCGGCGAGGCGGCGCAGGACGGACAGCAGCCCCGAGGCATGGCGGACATCGAGGCTCGCCGTCGGTTCATCGAGCAGCAGCGCGGCGGGACCGGCCGCGCCATCGAGCTGCGCCAGGGCGCGCGCGACCTGCACCCGCTGGCGTTCTCCCCCGGACAGCGTGGCATAGGCCTGGGCGCCGAGATGCGCGACGCCCGCCGAGGCCATCGCGGCGGATACCGCCTGCCCGTCCCGGCCGGCCTCCGGCGTGCCGGCCCAGGGCAGGCGCCCCAGCGCCACGACCTCCGCCACCCGCATCGGAAACGCAAGGCCGACCTGCTGGCTCACGACGGCCCGGCTGCGCGCCATCGCCGCGGCCGGCCAGTCGCGCAGCGGGCGGCCGAGCATGGCAACCTCGCCGGAGCGGGGCCGCAACTCCCCGCTCAGGACGCGCAGCAGCGTTGACTTGCCGGCGCCGTTGGGACCGACGACGGCCAGGACCTCGCCCGCCTGCAGGCCAAGCGTCACGCCATCCAGCAGCCGGCGCGGGCCGGCCGTCAGGGTCACGTCGCGGGCCTCGATCACGGTGCACCCCCGGTTGCGCGCCGGCGCAGCAGCCACAGGAAGAAGGGCGCGCCCAGCAGCGCGGTGACGACGCCCACCGGCAGTTCCGCGGGCGCGGCCAGGCTGCGGGCGGCGAGGTCGGCCAGCACCAGCAGCGCCGCACCCAGCAGCGCCGCGCCCGGCAGCACGATCCGGTGGTCGGAGCCGAAGGCGAGCCGCACGACATGCGGCACCACCAGCCCGACAAAGCCGATCAACCCGGTGAAGGCGACGCCGGCGGCGACCGTGATGGCGGCGAGGATGACGGCCAGCCGCTTCACGGATTCCACGGGGATGCCGAGGTGGAAGGCCTCCGCCTCACCCAGCAGCAGTGCATTGAGCGGCCGCGCCAGGCCGCAGAGCGCCAGCGCCGGCAGGCCGACCAGCGCGGCGATGACCGGCAACTGGACCCAGCGCGCGCCCGCCAGGCTGCCCAGCGTCCAGAAGGTGATGTCGCGCACCTGGCGATCGTCGGCCATGAAGATCAGCAGGCCCGTCAGCGCCCCGGCCAGGGCGTTCACGGCCACACCCGCCAGCAGCAGCGTCGCCACCGACGCCACCCCGTTGACGCTGCCGAGCCGCGCCATCAGCAGCGTGGCGGCCAGCCCGCCGGCGAAGGCGGCGACCGGCAGCAGCCAGAGGCCCAGCGTGCCGGCCGCCGCGCCGAAGACCGCGCCGCCCAGGACGATCGCCGCCACCGCGAACAGCGCCGCGCCGCCCGAGACCCCGATCAGCGCCGGATCCGCCAGCGGATTGCGGAACAGGCCCTGCATCGCCGCGCCCGCAACGCCGAGCCCGCCGCCCACCAGCGCCGCCAGCAGCACGCGCGGCGCCCGGATGACGCCGAGCACGGCCGCATCGCGCGCGAATTCCGCCGGCAGCGGCGCCAGGCCAACCAGGTCCGCCAGCACCGCGAGGAACCCCTCCGGCCCGACCCGCGCGGGGCCCAGCAGCAGGCCCGCGGCCATCGCGGCCGCCAGCAGAAGCAGGCCGAGGGGCAGCAGCGCCAGGCGCGGTGCCCGGGGCATGGGCATGGTGATGGCCGTGCTCATGCCCAGGGACGCGGCGGTGGCGCCGGCAGGGCGGCCGTGGGGTGCAGCAGCTTCGCCAGGTCATGCCGCGCATGGGCCGCCCGCGGGCCGAAGTTCAGCATGTAGGCGCCATCCATCGCGACGACGCGGCGCGCCGCGGCGGCGGGTGTCACGGCCAGCGCAGGAATGCGCAGCAGCGCGTCCCGTCCCCCGGCTTCCGCCAGCGCGTGATCCATCATCACGATGACATCCGGCGCCAGCGCGGCCGCCACTTCCGCCGACAGGGGACGATAGCCGGCGAAGGCATCGACGACGTTGATGGCGCCGGCAGCGCGCAGCATGGCATGGGCATGCGTGTCGCGGCCGGAGACGAGCGGCGCGCCGCGCGCCGTGGAGAGCACGAAGAGGGCGCGCAGCCGTGGCAGGGCGGCGATGGGGGCGTCGAGCATGCGCCAATCGGCCTCCAGCCCCTGCGACAGCGCCGTTCCGTCGATGCCGAGTGCCTGCGCGATGCCCTCGATCTTGCGCCGGACGCCGGCCAGGCTGGCTTCCTCCGGCACGATGGCGATGGGGGCGCCGGCAGCGCGCAGCACGGCCAGCGCCTGCGGCGGGCCGGCATCGCCGGAGACCAGCAGCAGGTCGGGCGACAGGCCGATGAGCCCTTCCGGCGCCAGGGAGCGCAGGTAGCCGACCTGCGGCAGTTCCGCGGCGGCCGGCGGGAAGCGGCTCGTGCTGTCCACGGCGATGACGCGCGACCCCGCGCCGAGGGCGAAGACCGTCTCCGTCACGCCGCCGCCGACGCTGACAAGACGCGCCGGCATGGCGCTGGCGGGGCGGGCGGCGAGGCCAGCGGCCGCGCCGATCAGGCCGGGAAGCAGCAGGCGCCGCCCGATCATGCGACTATTCCCGGCGACACGGCGTGACACTCGGCGATATCGGCCACCAGGCTCCGCCAGGACTCGAGCTCCGGCTTCCCCGGCTTCCGCGCGCCGAACAGCAGCGCGATGACCTCGCCGGCAGCGTCGAGGAGTTCGATGGAGGTGACGACGCCGTCCTCGGTCGGCTTCACGACGCGCCAGGCGGCGGCGACGCCGGCCTCCCGCAGGTGCAGGTTGAAGCGGGGATCGAGGATGTTGAACCAGCCGGGCACGTCGCGCAGCGTGCTGACGGTGCCGGTATGGATCTGGATGGCGCCGCGGTTGCCCACGAAGACCATCACCGGCACCTCGCGCGCCGCCGCCAGGCGCAGCGCCGCGGAGCCCGCACCGGGGTCGAGCTGCAGCGCCAGGTCATCGCCCGCCAGCCGGAATGCCTGGCGCCGCGTGGCTTGGTGCTGGCGCAGCATGGGGAAGAAATCGTGCGTATCGCGGAGGCCGAGCCAGGACTGGCGAAGCGCCGCCCCATCCACTTCCTGCTCCGCTGCCGGCGCTTCGGGCGCAGCGGCGGTCTCCGGCGGCGGGGGCGCATCCGCCGTGGCGAAGTCGGCGACGATGCCCTGCCATCCATCGCGATCGGTGGTGCTGGTGGCGAAGACCTTGTGCACGGCCACGCCGTCGCGGTCGAAGATCTGGATCGAGGGCCGGTCGCCACCCAGCGCATAGGCATGTGCCCAGCGCTGGGGGAACAGCCGCAGGTCGATGTCGGGTCCCAGCACCATGATGTGGCCGGGGCCGGAGGAGACGTCGGTGTAGGTGCCGTGCCGTTCATGCACCGCATGGTCGTTGCGGGTCAGCGCCATGACGTCGCCGGCGCGCGGCAGCGCCCCGATCAGGCCGGCCCAGTCGGGCCGCAGCGGCGTGGCGGCGCCGGTCGCGCCGCAGGCGACGAGCGCGGCCTCGGTCGTGCCGAGGCGGAGCGCGGCGTCGCGCGCGCGCAGATGCGGCGTGGATCGCTGCAGGTCCCGGTACCGGTCGGCAAGCTCGGTCATGGCTGGTCTCCTTGTCATCGCAGGCGGAAATGGACGGGAACCTCGACCCAGGCCGCGATCTGCTGGCCGTCGCGGGAGGCGGGCTCGAAGGCCCAGCGCCGCACGGCAGCGACTGCCGCCGAATCCAGGATGGGGTGGCCGGAGGAACGCTGGACGAGCGTCTCCGTCGGATCGCCGCGGGCATCGAGCAGCGCGCGCACCACGACGGTGCCGGTGAGGTCGAGTTCGATGGCCCGCGCGGGATAGGCGGGCGGGCTGGGCGGGCGCCGGAAACGCGGCGCCGTGATCAGCGGCGGCCCGGCTGCGAGGGCGGGGGCCTCCGCGACCGGGCTGCGCGCGACGGCCTGGCTGTCGCCTCCGCCGGGTGCCGCTGGGGCGGAGCCTGGCGCGCCATCCCGCGCGGGGCGCCGCGGCGGGGCGGCCGGCCTGGGCGTCGGGGAGGGTTCGGCAGCACGGACGCGGCGCGGAGACTCTGGCGGCGGGGCCTGTGGCGGCGGCTCCAACGCCTGGGGCTCTGGGGCCGGCGGTGCGACGGACTCGGCGGGGATGGCAGGCGGCGCGGCCAGGGCAGGTGGAGCCGGCAGCAGCGAGGCCAGGGACGGCAGCGGGGGCGGCGGCGCCACGGGAAGCGGCGGCAGCACGGGCAGGGCCTCGGCCAGCGGCGGGATGGGGGGGGACGGCACAGTCGCGACCGTCGGCGGTGCTGATGGCCATGGCGGCGCCGGCGCGCTCGTCACCGCGTCACCGGCGCCCGGGCCAAGGACGAGTTCCACCGTGGTGATGCCGTCCGTCGACTGCGGCCCGCGCGCATTCGGGGCCAGCATGACCAGGGCGCCGATGGCGACGTGAAGGCAAAGCGCGGCGGCGATGGCGGCGGAACGGGTGAAGCTGCCTGGCTGGCCGCGGCCGGCCAGCGCATCGTCCCGTTCCATCATGTCGAGGGTTGCCGCGACCGCCATCGCCCCGATCCGGCGTCAGAACCGGATCGTCATGTTGACCGCGGCGTAGCGGCCCGGCTGGGCGTAGAGGTCACGCAGCGGCGCGTTCGATGCCAGCCCGGCCACGTCCGAGGTCAGGAAGTAGCGCGTGTTGGTGACGTTGAAGAGCCCGGCATTCACGGTGACGCTCTCGGTGAAGTCGTATCGTGCGGCGAGGTCGAGCACTGCATAGGCGGGCGCCTGGAAGGCGGTGGCATCGGCGGTGCGGCGATTGCGAAGCGCGCCGGTGAGGTTCGCTTCCAGGCCGAGACCGCTTTCGCCCTGCCAGGCGACGCCGAGCACGCCGCGAACGGGATCGACGCCGTCGAGCGGCCGGTTGGTCTCCAGGTTTTCACCGATCGCCAGCGCGGAGGAGGCGCGCAGCCGCAGGCTCGGCGTCACGCGGTATTCGCCACGCGCTTCCGCGCCGTAGATCTGGGCATTGCCGATGTTCTGGTACTGGAACACCTGCAGGCCGGACGAGGGCGCCAGCGTGCGCGTGGTGATGAAGTCCGTGTAGCGGTTGAAGAAGGCTGCGATCTGGAAGGAGGAGCCATCGGCGAAGCGGCCGCGCAGCCCGCCCTCGAAGCTGTCCACGTATTCCGGCTGCAGGTCGCCGTTCGGGATGATGGTGTAGCCGAAGGTGCGGTTGGTGAAGCCGAAATTGGCGGTGTCATAGGGCGGTGCGCGGAAGCCGCGGGCATACTGGCCGTAAAGCGAATAGTTCTCGTCCAGCCGATAGGTGATGCCGAGCTTGGGCGACAGCGCGACGGCGTCGAGATCCCGCACGGCAACCGCGGCGCCGCTCTGCGCGGAGCGCAGGAAATCCGCATCGGTGTTGGCGCGCAGGCTGTAGGTATCGAGGCGCAGCGCGGGCAGGAAGGTGAACCGCCCGTAGCTGAATTCATCCTGCAGGTAGAGGCCAGCCTGGTGGGTCGTCGTGTCGGGGAAGTTCTTGTTGGGGAAGGTCTCGCCGGAGATGGTGGTGGAGACGATTCCGGTCTGCGTGTTGAGTTCGGAACGGTCCCGCGGGCGGGACGTCTCGATCCGGTCGATGCTGAAGCCATAGGTCAGCCGGTGCGTCGTCCCGAAGGCTTCGATCGCGTTGCGAAGCTGCAGGTCCGCACCGAAGATGGTCTGGATCTGCTCGGTTTCCGTGTAGCGCAGCCGGTTGGCCGCGGAGGTCTGCGGGTTCCCGGCACCGACATAGCGGCGCTGCGTCGTCAGTTCCGACCGATCGAGACGCGACCAGTGGAAGTTGAGGTCCATGGAGTCCGCGAAGAGGACCGGCGCATTGCGGCTGTAGTCCAGCTGGAGCCGCCCGCGGGTGGTCGTGTCGTCGCCACGGCTCGACTGCACCGTGGTGGCGGATGCACCGCTGCCGGTGGTGGCAAGGTCGGTGCGAAGGTCCGTCTCCGTCTCCCGCACGAAGATCTCGCCGGTCAGGCGGAAGGTATCGACGGGCGTCGCGCGCCACACCGCGCGGCCGAGGAAGGAGTTGACGGTGTAGTCCTGCCCGTTCGGCGCCAAGTTCCCGTTGGGCCGGACCTCATGCCCGTCCCTGCGCGTATAGATGCCGAGTACGTCCACGTCGCCGTGCCGCGCCGCCGCGGTCAGGCTCTCGGTAAAGGAACGGTCGGCCCCCGAGTAGCCCGCGCGCAGGGCGGCGTACCAGTTGCGCCCGACGGCATCGAGATAGTCGGCGGGGTCCTTCGTGATGTAGTTCACGACGCCGCCGATCGCGTCTGATCCGTAGAGGGCCGAAGCGGGGCCACGGACGATCTCAAGGCGGCGGACATTCTCCAGGTCCACGAAGTCGCGCGTGAAGGTGCCGGCGCCGATGTTGCTTTCGGGGAAGTCAGGCAGGCGAACGCCGTCGGTCAGCACCCGCACGCGGTTGTCGCCGATGCCGCGGATGACGAAATTGCCGCCGCCGCCACGGACGGGGTTGTTGGAGAAGGAGACACCAGGCTCATACCGCACGGCATCCTGCGGGCGGACGGCGTTCTGGCGTTCGAGTTGCTGGGAATCGATGACGGTCACGGTCGCGGGCACGTCGGCGAGCGGCCGTGATGCCCGCGTTGCCGTGGAGGTGACGGCATCGAGCGCCGTGGCGCCGCCCCCCGGGCTTTCCTGCGCCTGCAGCGTGAAGGGCGCGGCCAGGACGGCGGCGGCAAGGAGGCGACCGGTTGCGGCAGGCTTTGTCATCGGTGGCTTCGATCCTTCGGACGGTGCAGTGCAGGGCAGGCGGAAACCGGCTGACGAAGGCCCTCCCGGTCGCGGCGATCGCCGCGGCCGGGGGGGCGTTCACGCATCCACGAACCTCGCCGCAGGAGCCCCATCGCGAAGCGAAGGGCCTTGGCTAATAAGAGAATGCGAATCAGTCGCAATAACTGCTGGTGCTGGTAATGCGGCGGGTCGTTGCCGGTCAAGATAGATAATGCGAATCATTCGCAAATGACGACGCCTAACGCACGGATGGGGTTCGGTCCTGCGACCGGGTGGCGCAAACGACTGGCCCACGACATGCAAGGCGCCCGCTGCCGATGGCGGCGGCGGCCGGGCATTACGCCCTTTCCGCCCGTGAGCGATTACGGCAGTGTGCCCGGCGGAGGCGACACCATCGCGCGGCCACCTGCTGGAGTGTGGGGGCCTCATTGCGCGTACTGCTCATCGACGGGGAACCGGACCGCGCCGCGGCCGTGAAGGCAGGGCTGGAGACGGCGGGCTTCACCGTGGTGGCGACGGCGCCGGAGGCGGTGGACCTGACCCGCCTGGTGCGTGATTCCGCCGCCGACATCATCGTCTGCGACCTCGATGACCCCGGCCGCGACGCGCTGGAGAGCATGCGCGCCCTGAACCGTGACGAGCCGCGCCCCGTCGTCGTCTTCGCCGAGCGTGGCGAGTCGGAGCAGATCGAGGCCGCGATCGAGGCCGGCGTCGCCGCCTATGTGGTGGAAGGCCTGGCGCCTGCCCGCGTGCGGCCGGTGCTGGAGGTCGCGATCCGCCGCTTCCGCGCCCACCAGGCGCTGAGGGCGCAGCTGGAACAAGCCCAGGCGACGCTGGCGGAGCGCACCATCATCGAACGGGCCAAAGGCATGCTGATGCAGCGGCGGCGCCTGTCGGAGGAGGAGGCCTATCGCCTGCTGCGGCGCTGGGCGATGGACAGGAGCCGGCGGCTGGTCGATGTCGCGCAGGATTTTCTGCGCGAAATATAGGCGATTCGCCTCATCGGAGACCAATTTTCGTCTACGATCGGGAAATCGCTCATTCGGAAGGCGCTTTTCCGCTTCACAAACCGGGGCGGTGTAGGTTTTCTTGCGGCGTCGCAGCAATGCGGCGGGGGTCGGGGCGCAATGGCGTGCCCCAGGCGTGACCCCCGGGTGATCCACCTGGCGGCCCAATGACGGTCCGCTCTCCGGGGCTCCGATGAGCCCCGCCGGAGCATGATCGCGTGGCTGCACCCTCCCTCCGCATCGGCTTCGTGCCGCTGACCGACGTGGCGCCGGTGCTGATGGCCGATGCGCTCGGTCTCTTCGCCCAGCATGGTGTGCGCGTCACTATCTCGCGCGAGGCGTCCTGGGCGGCGCTGCGGGACAAGCTGGCCTTCGGCGCGCTGGACGGCGCGCATCTGCTGGGGCCGCTGGCCATCGCGCTCGCCACCGGGGCTGCCGGCATCCGCCGCCGCGTGGCGGTGACGGCGGGCCTGGCGCGGAACGGCAACACCATCACGCTGTCGCACGGCCTGGCGGCGCGGATTGGGGCCTTCGAGGCGCCGCTCGGCGCCAGCGCCTTCGCCGCCGCCGTGCATGCGCGGGCGGAGGAAGGGCTGCCGCCGCCGACGCTCGCCGTCGTCTATCCCTTCTCCTCCCACAACTACCTGCTGCGGCACTGGCTGGCGCAGGGCGGGCTCGACCCCGACCACGACATCCGCCTGGTCGCGGTGCCGCCGCCGCAGATGGCGCGCGCACTGGCCGATGGCGCCATCGAGGGTTTCTGCGCCGGCGAGCCATGGGGCAGCCATGCGGTGGCGATCGGCGTCGGCCGCCTGGCGCTGATGACGGGCGACATCTGGCGCGACCATCCGGAGAAGGTGCTGGCCTTCGCCGAGGGCGTGGCGGAGCGGGAGCCCGAGGCCGTGCTGGCCGCGACCGCCGCGGTGGCGGAGGCCGCGCGCTGGCTCGAGGATCCCGCCAATCGCTGCGCGGCCGCGGCGCTGCTGCATGAACGCGGATTCCCCAGCGTGCCGCCCGCGACGCTGGCCCTGGCGCTGGAAGGCAAGGTCGCCGCGCCGCCGGGCGGCAGCGCCAGCCTGCTGGCGGCGCGCATGCATTTCGAATCCGCCTCCTGCCCCCAGCCCGACGAGGCGGGCTGGTGGTTCGACGCCATGCGACGCTGGGGGCACCTGCCCGCGGCGGCGACGCGGACAGAGGGCATCGCCCCCTGGCGCCCCGACCTCTGGCGGCAGGCCACCGCCCGCCTCTCGCCCCCCTATGCCGAGGGCCGCGCCAGCGCGCCGCCCGCCCAACCCGTCACCGAGGAGAAGAACGCATGAGCCTGCTGACCCGCCGCGCAGCCATCGGCGCGACCACCGCCCTGCTGGCCGCGGCGCCGCGCGGCGTCTTCGCCCAGGGGTCCTCCACGCCGGAAGTCCGCAAGGCGACGCTAGGCTACATCGCGCTGACCGACGCGGCGCCGCTGATCATCGCGAAGGAGAAGGGCTTCTTCACGAAGCACGGCATGCCGGATGTCGAGGTCGCGAAGCAGGCGAGCTGGGGCGCCACGCGCGACAACCTCGTGCTCGGCGGCGGGTCGGGCGGCATCGATGGCGCGCATCTGCTGACGCCGATGGCCTACCTCATCCACACCGGCCGCATCGTGCAGAACAACCAGCCCGTGCCGATGGCGCTGCTGGCGCGGTTGAATACCAACGGCCAGGCGATCTCGGTCGCGGAGAAGCACAAGGCGCTAGGTGCCAGGCTCGATGCCGCGCCGCTGCGGCGCGCGCTCAACAGCGACAGCAAGGTCGCCATGACCTTCCGCGGCGGCACGCATGACCTGTGGATCCGCTACTGGCTGGCGGCCGCGGGCATCGACCCGGAGCGTGACGTGCAGACCATCGTCGTGCCACCGCCGCAGATGGTGGCCAATATGCGCGTCGGCACCATGGACGCCTTCTGCGTCGGCGAGCCCTGGAACGGCCAGCTGGTTAACCAGCGCCTGGGCTACACCGCGCTGACCACCGGCGAATTCTGGAAGGACCATCCGGAGAAGTGCTTCGCGCTCCGTGCCTCCTTCGTCCAGCAGAACCCGCGCGCGACGGAAGCCCTGACGGCCGCGGTGATCGAGGCCGCGCGCTGGTGCGACGAGGCCGCGAACAAAGAGGAGATGTGCACCATCCTCGGCCGGCGCGCCTGGCTGAACGTGCCGGTGCCGGACATCCTGCCGCGCGTGCGGGGCGAGGTCGATTACGGCGACGGGCGCCGCGCGACCAACCCCGACATCGCCATGAAGTTCTGGCGCGACCACGCCAGCTATCCCTTCCGCAGCCATGACCTCTGGTTCCTGACGGAGGATATCCGCTGGGGCGTCTTCCCCGAGGGCACGGACACCAACGCGCTGGTCGCGCAGGTGAACCGGGAGGACATCTGGCGCGCCGCGGCGGAGCGCGCGGGCGTGCCGGCTTCCGAAACGCCGCGCGGCACCTCCCGCGGGCGGGAGACCTTCTTCGACGGCAAGGTCTTCGATCCCGAGAATCCCGCCGCCTACCTCAACTCACTTGCCATCAAGAAGCTGACGGGGGCCTGAGCGTATGAACGCCATCCTGCCGACCAAGCCCGCGACGGACGGGCTCACCGTCTCCGTCGCCACGCCGGCACCCGCGACGCCATCGCTGGCCGCGCGGATGCTGCCGCGCGCGGCGACGGTCATGGCCACGGTGGTGCCGCCACTGGTCGTGGTGGCCGCGCTGTTCGGGCTGTGGGAATGGGCGGCATCGGGGCCAGGCGCCACGCTGCCGCCGCCTTCCAAGGTCTGGGCGGATAGCGCGGAACTGATCACCAACCCCTTCTACGACCGGGGCGGCCTCGACAAGGGGCTTGGCCTGCACCTCTTCGCCAGCCTGCAGCGCGTTGGCGTGGGCTTTGCCCTGTCGGCGGTGATCGGCGTGGCACTTGGCATGCTGGTGGGCAGTTCGAAGCTCGCCATGCGGGGGCTCGATCCGATCTTCCAGGTGCTGCGCACCGTGCCGCCGCTGGCCTGGCTGCCGCTGTCCCTGGCCGCATTCCGGGAGGCGCAGCCCAGCGCGATCTTCGTCATCTTCATCACGGCGGTCTGGCCCATCATCATCAACACGGCCGTCGGCGTCCGGAACGTGCCGGCCGATTACCGCAACGTCGCACGCGTCATCCGCCTGTCGGGTCCGGCCTGGTTCCTCCGTATCGTGGTGCCGGCGGCGGCGCCCTACATCTTCACGGGGCTGCGCATCGGCGTCGGCCTTTCCTGGCTCGCGATCATCGCGGCGGAGATGCTGATCGGCGGCGTGGGCATCGGCTTCTTCATCTGGGATGCCTGGAACAGCTCCAACCTCTCCGACATCGTCGTGGCGCTCGCCTATGTCGGCCTTGTCGGCTTCGCGCTGGATCGCATCATGGCACTCGCCGGTCGTGCCGTGACGCGCGGCACCGCGGCACAGTGACGGGGGACAGGATCATGGAACGCAGCTTCCTCGAGATCTCCCGCCTCTCGGTCCGCTTCGGCGCCAAGGCGCCGCTGGTGCTGAACGGCATCGACCTGAAGGTGGCACAGGGCGAGTACATCGCCGTCATCGGCCATTCCGGCTGCGGCAAGTCCACGCTGCTGAACGTCGTGGCCGGTCTGCTGCCGGCAACGCTCGGCGGCGTGGTGCTGGAGGGGCGGGAAGTGACGGAGCCGGGCCCCGACCGCGCCGTCGTCTTCCAGAACCACAGCCTGCTGCCCTGGCTCACCTGCGCGGAGAATGTGGCCCTGGCGGTGGATCGCACCGTGGGGCGATCCATGACGCGGGCGCAGCGCCGTGACTGGACGATGGAGAACTTGGCGCTGGTACGCATGGAGGCGCATGCGCAGAAGCGGCCGCACGAGATCAGCGGCGGCATGAAGCAGCGCATCGGCATCGCCCGCGCGCTGGCGATGCGCCCCAAGGTGCTGCTGCTGGACGAGCCCTTCGGCGCGCTGGATGCGCTGACGCGCGCCCATCTGCAGGACCAGGTGATGGCGATCCATGCGCGGCTCGGCACCACCGTGATGATGATCACGCATGACGTGGACGAGGCGGTGCTGCTCTCCGACCGCATCGTGATGATGACGAACGGGCCGAATGCGACGATCGGGGAGGTGCTGGAGGTCGACCTGCCGCGACCGCGGGACCGCCTGGCGCTGGCCTCCGAGCCCAAGTTCCTGGCGGCGCGGGAGGCGGTGCTGCGCTTCCTGCACGAACGCCACGCCTTGCCGGCTGCGGCCTGACCATGCGCGTGCTGGTGATCGGCGCCGGCCCCGCGGGCACGCGCTGCGCGGAACGGCTGGCCGGCCGCGCCGAGGTGACGCTGGCGGGGGCCGAGGCGGCGCTGCCCTATGACCGTGTGGCGCTCGGCCGCGTGCTGTCGGGGGAAGCCGCGCCGGGCGCCCTGATCACGCATGACGCGGCGCGGCTCCGCGACCTTGGCATCCGCTACCGCGCCGCCACACGCATCGTCGCGCTGGACCGTGACGCGGGTGTGGCCCGCACGGCGAAGGGCGAGGCGATCGGCTTCGACCGTGCGGTGATCGCCACGGGATCGGAGGCCGCGCGCCTCAAGCTGCCCGGTGCGGATCTGCCTGGCCTCTTCGTCTATCGCAGCATGGCCGACGTGCAGGCGATCCGGCGCGCGGCCGCGGCCGGCGGGCGCGCGGTGGTGATCGGGGGCGGTCTGCTCGGCCTGGAAGCCGCCGCGGCACTGTCGGCCACGGGCATGCGGGTGACGGTGGTGCATGCCCTCGGCTGGCCGATGGAACGCCAGCTCGACCCCGCCGCCGGTGCGCTGCTGGCCCGCCAGCTTGGCGCCACGCGCCAGCTGCGCTTCGCCATGCCCGCGGTGACCGAGGCGATCGAGGGTGATGCGCATGTCACGGGCCTGCGCCTCGCGGATGGCAAGCGCATCGCCTGCGATCTCGTCGTGATGGCGGTGGGTGTGCGCCCCGCCATCACGCTGGCGCGGGAGGCGGGGCTCGATGTAGCGCGCGGCATCGTCGTGGACGACGCGATGCGCAGCAGCGACCCGCGCTTCCTCGCCATCGGCGAATGCGCGGAGCATGGCGGCCAGGTCTGCGGCCTCGTGGCCCCCGCCCTCGCCATGGCGGAGGTCGCGGCGGCGACGCTGGTGGGGGAGGGGGCGCGCTACGCGCCACGCCCCGATCCCGCCGCGCTGAAGATCTCCGGCATCGCCGTCTGGTCGGCGGGCGAGGTATCGCCCCGGGATGCGGAGGCGATGCTGCTCTCGGATGAGGAGGCGGGATTCTACCGCCGGCTCTGGCTGCGCGACGGGCGCCTGGTCGGCGTGCTGCTCTATGGCGACACCGGCGACGCAGCCTTCTACCTCGACCTGATCGAGAGCGGCCGGCCGGTGGTGCCCTTCCGGGCTCGCCTTCCCTTCGGCGCCGCCTACCGGAACGCAGCGTGATGACCGACGCCCCCTTCAGCGCCGAGCAGCAGGAATACCTCAAGGGCTTCATGGCCGGTGTCGAGGCGCGACGCGGCTCGCTGCTGCCCGCGACTGAGGGTGGCGCGCCGCCGGATGCGCTGCGCGCCGCACAGGACGCGACCCTGGCCCGCGGCGGCAAGCTGGTGCCGCAGGAGGAGGCGAAGCGCGAACGCCATCCGCTCGATCGCTGGGATGAGATGACGGCCCGCGCCGCCGCCGTGCGCTTCCCGAAGCCGATCGAGGACTTCATCGGCCGCTACCACGGCCTGTTCTTCGTCGGCCCCGCGCAGGACGCCTTCATGTGCCGGCTGCGCATCCCGGGCGGCATCCTCACGGCCGCGCAGCTGGAAGGCATCGCCGCCATCTCCGAGGAATGCGCCGGCGGCTACGCCGATGTGACGACGCGCGCCAACCTTCAGCTGCGCGAGATCCCGGCCGGCAAGGGCGTGGCGGTGGTGGAGCGCCTGGCCGATCTCGGCATCATCCCGAGGGGCACCGGCGCCGACAACATCCGCAACATCACCGCCAGCCCGACCGCCGGCATCGATGCGCAGGAACTGGAGGATACGCGCCCGCTGGTGCGCGCGCTGCATCATCACATCCTCAACACCCGCGACCTCTTCGCCCTGCCGCGCAAGTTCAACATCGCCGTCTCCGGCGGCGGCGCGGTGGAGGTGTTGGAGGAGACGAACGACATCAGCCTGCGCGCCGTGACGACGCCGGCCGGGCTGCGCTACCGCCTGACGCTCGGCGGCATCACCGGGCATCGCGACTTCGCACGGCCGACCGGCATCGTCGTGCGGCCCGACCAGGTGGTGACGGTCTGCGACGCCGTGCTGCGTGTCTTCATCGCGGAGGGCGACCGCACGGACCGCAAGAAGGCGCGGCTGAAATACGTGCTGGACCGCATGGGCCTCGACGGCTTTCTGTCTGTTGTCGAGCAGCGGCTCGGCGCCGCGCTGGAACGGGTGGAGGAAGCGGCACTCGGCCATGCGCCGGCGCCGGCGAAGCACGGGCATCTCGGCATCCATCCGCAGCTTCAGGCCGGGCTGAACTACATCGGCCTCGTCCTGCCGGTCGGGCGACTGACGGTGGCGCAGCTGCGCGGCATCGCGGACGTCGCGCGCCGCTTCGGCAGCGGCACCATCCGGCTCACGGTCTGGCAGAACCTGCTGGTTAGCGACATTCCCGACGCTGATGTCGAAGCCGCTTGCGAGGCGATCGCCTCGCTCGGCCTCGGCTGGCAGGCCTCCAACATCCGCGGCGGGCTGGTTGCCTGCACCGGGGCGGCGGGCTGCAAGTTCGCCGCCAGCCACACCAAGCAGCACGCGGCGGCGCTGGCGGATTTTCTCGATGCGCGGATCGCGGTGGATTCACCAGTCAACATCCACCTGACCGGCTGCCACCATTCCTGCGCCCAGCACTACATCGCCGATATCGGCCTGCTCGGCGCCAAGGTCGAGCGCGGCGATGAACTGCTGGAGGGCTACGACCTGCATGTCGGTGGCGGCTCGGGGCCGGAACAGAAGATCGGCCGCCTGGTGCTGCCGAAGGTGGCGGCCGATGCGCTGAACGACACGGTACTGGCGCTGCTGCGGGCCTGGATGCAGGGCCGCGCGCCGGGCGAGAGCTTCCAGCTGTTTACCGCCCGCCACGACGACGCCGCGATCGCGGCGATGGCGCGTGTGACGGAGGACGCGGCATGAACGCCATCATCCCGCAGGCGCTCGGTCCCGCTCCCGTGCCCGTCATCCCGGAGAGCGCGCCCTTCACCGCGGCGCAGCGCGCCTGGCTGAACGGCTTCCTCGCGGGCCTCTATGGCGGTGTCGTCGGCAACGCCTCCGCCGGCCCGCCGCCGCCCGCCGCGGTGGCGGAGGACTTCCCCTGGCACGACCCGGCGATCGAGCTCGAGGAGCGGTTGCAACTCGCCGAGGGCAGGCCCCTGGAGCGGCGCCTGATGGCGGCGATGGCGCAGCTGGATTGCGGGCAATGCGGCTATGTCTGCCAGAGCTACGCCGAGGCGCTGGCGAGCGGCGCGGAAACCTCCGCCGCGCTCTGCGTGCCCGGCGCCAAGGCGACCCAGAAGGCGCTGAAGGCGCTGCTGGCCGAGAAGCCCGTGGCGGCGGCGCCGAAGCCCGCGATCGCGGCCGCGCCAACGGGCCGCCCTATCCGCTTCGTCTCGGCCGCGCGCCTGACGGGGCCGGGATCGGCCAAGGATGTGCGGCACGTCGTGCTGGACCTCGCGGATAGCGGCCTCGCCTACGAGCCGGGCGATAGTCTCTCGCTGGCCGTCGAGAATGATCCCGCACTGGTGGAGGCGGTGCTCGCCGCGCTCGGCGCCGCGGGCGACGACTCGCTGCGCGCGGAACTGCGCTGCCGGCGCGATATCGCGCGGCCGCTCGACCGCACGCTGGACCTGCTGGCCGGCGCCGCGCGGCACGCCCCGCACGCGGCGGCGCTGCGCGCGCTGGCGGATGGCGAGGATGGGGTGGAGCCCGCGGATGCGGACCTGCTCGACCTGCTGCAGGCCTTTCCATCCGCCCGGCCGCCGGTGGCGGACCTCGTCGCCTCCCTGCCGCTGCTGAAGCCGCGGCTTTACTCCATCGCCTCCTCCCCGCTGGCCTGTCCCGGCCGTGTCGAGCTCTGCGTCGGCGTGGTGCAGGCGGCGCGGCGCGGGCGCCTCCGGGATGGCGTCGCCTCCTGCCACCTGGCCTTCCGTGCGACGCCGGAGGTGTCGCTGCTGGCGCAGGTGCAGGTCAGCCATTTCCGCCTGCCCGCCGATCCCGCGAAGCCCGTCATCATGATCGGCCCCGGCACCGGCATCGCGCCCTTCCGCGCCTTCCTCCAGCACCTGGAGGCGACGGGCGCGCGCAACCGGGCCTGGCTGTTCTTCGGCGACCAGCGCGGTGCCACCGACTTCCTCTTCCGCGAGGAGATCGAGGCCTGGCGCGCCAAGGGGACGCTGGCGCGCCTGTCCCTCGCCTGGAGCCGCGATGGCGACCGCAAGGTCTATGTCCAGCACCGCATGGCGGAGGAAGCGCCCGATCTCTGGCGCTGGCTGCAGGATGGCGCGCATCTCTACGTCTGCGGCGATGCCAGCCGCATGGCCAAGGACGTGGACGCCGCGCTGCGCCAGGTGGCGATGAGCGAGGGCGGGATGAACGCGGACCAGGCGCGGGACTGGATCGTCGCGCTGGCCCGCCAGGGCCGCTACCAGCGGGATGTGTATTGAGATGGACGGAACGCTCGTTGCCCGGCCCGTCCGCACCACCTGCCCCTATTGCGGCGTCGGCTGCGGCGTGTTGGCCACGCCCGATGGGCGCGGCGGCGCCACCATCGCCGGCGATCCCGACCATCCCGCCAACCAGGGGCGGCTCTGCAGCAAGGGCAGCGCGCTGGGCGAGACGCTGTCGCTGGAGGACCGGCTACTGCACCCCGAAATCGGCGGCAGGCGCGCCAGCTGGGATGCCGCGCTGGACGCGGTGGCGGAGGGGTTCCGCGGCGCGCTGGCGCGGCTGGGGCCGGAGGGTGTCGCGCTCTACGTCTCCGGCCAGCTGCTGACCGAGGACTACTACGCCGCCAACAAATTCGCGAAGGGCGTGCTCGGCACGGCCAACATCGACAGCAACTCGCGCCTCTGCATGGCCAGCGCGGTCGCCGCCCACACGCGCGCCTTCGGCGAGGATGTGGTGCCCGGGACCTATGAGGATCTGGAGCTGGCGGACACGGTGGTGCTGGTGGGCAGCAACCTCGCCTGGTGCCATCCGGTGCTGTTCCAGCGCGTGATGGCGGCGAAGGCGGCGCGGCCTTCCATGACGCTGATCGTGGTCGATCCCCGCCGCACCGCGAGCTGCGAGGGGGCGGATCTCCATGTGCCGCTCCGCCCCGGCAGCGACGTCGCGCTCTTCGCCGCGCTGCTGGTGCATCTGCAGGACCAGGGCCTGGCCGATCGCGCTTGGCTCGACGCGCATGCGGAAGGGGTGGAAGCGTCGCTGGCCGCGGCGCGCGCCATCGCGCCGGAGGCCGCGGCGCTGACCGGCCTCGATCCCGCGCTGGTGGCACGGTTCTGCGCGGCCTGGGCGGCCAGCCCGCGCACCGTCACGCTCTGGAGCATGGGCGTGAACCAGTCGAGCGCGGGCACCGACAAGGCCAACGCCATCATCAACTGCCACCTGCTGACTGGCCGCATCGGCCAGCCCGGCGCCGGCCCCTTCAGCGTCACCGGCCAGCCCAACGCGATGGGAGGACGGGAGACCGGGGCGCTGGCCACCATGCTGGCCGGGCACCTCCGCTTCGACGTGCCGGCGGAGCATGCGGCGCTGGCGGCTTTCTGGAATGCGCCCGCCCTGCCGCGCGGCGCCGGGCTGAAGGCGGCGCAGCTCTTCACCGCGCTGGCGTCGCAGCGCATCGGCGCGCTCTGGGTGATGGCGACCAACCCGGCCGTGTCCCTGCCGGATGGCGACGCGGCGCGGCAGGCGCTGTCCCGCGCGCCCTTCCTCGTGGTGTCGGAGGTGACGCGCCGGTCCGACACCGCCGCCTACGCCCATGTGCGCCTGCCGGCCCTTGCCTGGGCCGAGAAGACCGGCACGGTCACCAACAGCGAGCGCGTGATCAGCCGCCAGCGCGGCTTCCTGCCCGCACCCGGGGAAGCACGGCCGGATTGGTGGATCGTGGCGGAGGTGGCCCGCCGTCTTGGCCATGACGGTTTCGGCTGGGCGGGACCGGCGGCGATCTTCCGGGAGCATGCGGCGATGACGGGCCTGGCGCGCCCCGCCGCCCGCGCCTTCGACATCACCGGCCTCGCCGCCCTGGATGATGACGTCTACGGGGCGCTGGCGCCGACGCGCTGGCCGGTGCCGGCTGAGGGCCCCGCGCCGGCGCGTTTCTTCGCGCAGGGCGGCGTGCCGGCCGGGCGCGCTCGCCTGATCCCCACGCCCTTCCGCGCGCCGGTGGAGGATGTGTCCGCAGCCTTCCCGCTGCGCCTGCTGACGGGCCGGCTGCGCGACCAGTGGCACACCATGACGCGCACCGGCGCCGTGCCGCGCCTGATGGCGCATAGCCCGGAGCCTGTGCTGACGCTGCATCCCGCCGATGCCCCGGGCCTCGCGCCCGGCGTGCTGGTTCTGGCGGAGGCGGCGCGGGGCCGCGCCATCTTCCGCCTGGCGCTGGATGACGGCCAGGCACGCGGCACCGCCTTCGCGCCGATGCACTGGGCTGCGGAACTCGCGCCGAGCGGCCGGGTGAACGCGCTGGTGGCGCCGCATGTGGACCCCGTGAGCTTCCAGCCGGAGCTCAAGAACGCCGCCATCCGCGTTGCCGCCTATGATGCGTCCTGGCATGCCGCCGTGGTCTCCGCCACGCGCCTGCCGCGTGACCTCGCGCCCTACGAAGCTGCCATCGCGGTTGAGGGTGGCTGGCGGCACGAACTGGCGGGGCAGGGGGCGCCGGCGGAGGCCTTCGCGCGCCTCCTCGCCCTGCTCGATCTGCCCGGCACGGCCTGGCAGCGCATGGAGGACCCGGCCGCCGGCCTGTTCCGTGCCGCGGCGATCCGCGGCGGCCGGCTGGCCGCCGCGGTGCTGCTCGGCCCCGATCCGGCACTGCCGCCCCGTGGCTGGCTGGCCGCGCTGCTGGCCGGCGATGGCCCGCTGTCGCCCGGCGATCGCGCCGCGCTGTTGGCCGGCGCGCGGCCGGATGGCCCACCGCCCTCGCCCCTGGTCTGCGCCTGCCATGGCGTCACCGCGGCGGCGATCCAGGGTTGCGGGGGCGATGTGGCCCTGGTGGGGGCCGTGACGCGCGCGGGCACGGGCTGCGGGTCCTGCAAGCCGGAGATCGCGGCGCTGCTGGCCCGGCTGGAGACCGCCTGATGCCTGATGGCCCGGCCCCGCTGGACCTGCCCGCCAGGCCTCGGGCGCCCGGGGCGGAGGCGGCCTTCGCCCATGCCATCAGGGGCGCGACGCCGATGCCGTCGGGCATGGTGTGGCTGGTCGGCGCCGGACCGGGGTCGGCTGACCTGCTGACGCTGCGCGCGCTGCGGCTGCTGGGGGAAGCCGATGTCATCGTGCATGACCGGCTGGTGTCGGATGAGGTGCTGGACCTGGCGCGGCCCGATGCCGAGCGGATCTTCGTCGGCAAGTCACGCGCCAACCACTGCCTGCCGCAGGACGAGATCAACGCGCTGCTGGTGCGCCTGGCGCGGCAGGGACGCCGGGTGGTGCGCCTCAAGGGGGGCGATCCCTTCATCTTCGGTCGGGGGGGCGAGGAAGCGGCCGCGCTGGCTGATGCGGGCATCCCCTGTCAGGTTGTCCCGGGCGTCACCGCGGCACTCGCCTGCGGCGCGGATGCGGGCATCCCGCTGACGCATCGCGACGCCGCGCAGATGCTGACGCTGGTCACCGGGCACACGCGGGAGGGGCGGCTGGACATCGATGCCACGGCCCTGGCGCGGCCCAACCAGACCTTGGCGATCTACATGGGGCTGGCGAACCTGCCGGACCTGGCGCGGCAGTTGATGGCGGCAGGCCTGGATGCGTCGCATCCCGCGGCGATCGTCGAGGGTGGCGGAACCGGTGCGTCGCGGCGCCTGGACGGCACGCTCGGCTCCCTGCCGGCAATGGCGCGGGCCGTGCGAACCACGCAACCCGCCTTGGTCATCATCGGGGAGGTCGTGCGTCTCGCCCCCGCGATGGCACCCGCCGCTGCCGTGGCGATGCCCCGTGCCGCGATCGATGCGTGCAAGGCACCCTGGCGTGCCGGGCCGGAGATCGAGGACCGCGGTGGCCATGATCCTGCTGGTCGCGAGACGAGCCTCCGTCGCCAGCCAGGCTCGGACGGATTCATGCCGATGGCCGCTTGCGGCGGCTCGCTGGAATAACCCCCATCAACGGTCACGTTGCCGCACGGCCATGGGCGTGCCGGAGCATTGAAGGCGTGCCGGCCCCGCCGCCTTTCCGCAGCCTGCAATTCCTGGCCGGTGCCTTGCTCGCCTCACGGTGAGCTCACCCCATCTCACCTCTGCGGCGCGTCCGTCCCTGTCACGGTCGCCGCATGCCAGACGACCAGCACGCCGCACCGCCGGCACGCCCCGACCGCCCCGCTTTGCTGCCCGCCCTCATCGTCGCGCTGTCGATCGCCGGCATCGCCGGCATGGCGCTGTGGTCGCTCGCCTGGCCGGAGCCGTTGCTGGTGCAGGGGGAGGCGGATGCGACCCGCATCGACATCGCCGCCCGCATCGATGGCCGCGTGCAGTACCGCCCGGTCGGCCGCGGCCAGGATGTCGCGGCGGGCGCGGTGCTGTTCGGCATCGAGAACCCCGCCCTGCTCGCGCGGCTGGCGGAAGCGGAGGCCGCGCGCCGCGTGGCGGCGGCGGACCTGGCCCGCATCCTGGCCGGCACGCGCGCCGAGACGGTGGCGGAGCGCCGTGCCGCCGTGGCGGCGGCGGAAGCCAGCCTGCGCCTCGCGCAGCAGAACCACGCTCGCATACGGCAACTGGCGGAACGCGACGTCGCCTCCATCCAGCGGCTGGATGAGGCGACCGCGCAGCTCAGCGTGGCGCGGCAGACGCTGGAACGCGCCGAGCTGGCCCTGCGGGAAGCGGTGGCGGGCTACACGGCGGAGGAACGCGGGGTCGCGCAGGCGGGCCTGGCGCGCGCCGAGGCCGCGGTTGCGACCCTGGCGGCGCAAGTCGCCGAACTCACGGTCCGCGCGCCGGCCGCGGCGCAAATCTACCAGATCCGTGCGGAGCCCGGCGAATACGTCGCACCCGGCGTGCCGCTGCTCAGCCTGGTCGATCTCTCCGATGTCTGGCTGCGCTTCGCGTTGCGGGAGGATCTGTCGCAGGGCCTGGCACAAGGCGATCGCTTCACGGTGCGCATCCCGGCGCTCGGCGATCGCCCGGTCGAGGTCGCGGTCAGCCTGGTCGCGCCGCGCGGCGACTATGCGGGCTGGCGCGCCACCCGCGCGACCGGTGACTTCGACCGTCGCAGCTTCGAGGTCCGGGCACGCCCGGTTCAGCCGCTGCCCGGGCTGCGCCCGGGCATGAGCGCCTATGCCGAGTGGTCGCGGTGATGCTGCGCGGGTGGCTGGCCGTCGCGCGGCGCGAATGGCGCTGGATGCGGCGGGACAGGGTGGCGCTACCGCTGCTGCTCGGCGTGCCGCTGCTGGCCTTCCTGCTGCTGTCCGCCACCTTCGGCCAGGCGGTGATCCGCGGCCTGCGCGTCGAGGTGGTGGATGAGGACCGATCGGCCAGCTCGATGACGGTCGTGCAGGCCATCGCCGCCGCGCCGGGCGTCAGCCTCGCCGCCCGGCCCGATCACATGGCCGCGGCAATGCATGGCATCCGCGCCGGCCGCAGCATCGCCACCGTCTTCATCCCGCGCGGCTTGGAGCGGGACCTGATGGCCGCGCGCCGGCCGCAGATCGTCGTGCTCTACAACCGGCAATTCTTCACGGCGGGCAACCTCGCCAGCGGGGCGCTGCAGGCGGCCGTGGCGGCGGCGGTGGCGGAGCTGCCATCGCCGCCTGCCGCCAGCGCCGGCTCGGCGCCAGGGGCGCTGGTGGTGGAGAGCTACGTGCTGGGCAACCCCGCGCTGAACTATGCGCAGTTCCTGCTGCGGGCGCTGCTGCCGACGGTGCTGCATGTCGTCATCGCGCTATCCGCCGGCTATGCGGTGGGCTCCGAATTCGGCGGGCGCGACGGGCCGGGCTGGCTCGCGACCGCTGGCGGCAGCCCGCTCGCGGCGCTGCTCGGCAAGCTGCTGCCGCTGTTCGGATGCCTGGTGCTGCTGATGGTGGCGGGCATCGGCATCATCCATGGCATCTTCAGGATTCCCTTCCGCGGCGATCCGCTGGTAGCGGGGGCCGCGGCCTGCACCTTCATCGCTGCCTACCTCGCGCTGGGCGCGGCGCTGCAGCTGCTGGTACGCAACCTCAGCCTCGGCCTCTCCCTCGCCGGCATCATCTGCTCGCCAGCCTTCGGCTTCGCGGGCATCGGGTTCCCCGTGATGGGAATGGGCGATTTCGCGCGCGGCCGGGGCGCGATGCTGCCGCTGCGCTGGTATGGGGAGATCCTGTTCGACCAGGCGATGCGCGGCGTGCCGCCCGCCGATTCGGCCATGCCGCTGCTGGCGCTCCTCGGCCTCGGCAGCCTGTGCTTCGTGGTGGCCTGGGTCGCGCTCTGCCTCCGGCCCATTGTCCCTGTGGCCATACCGCGCATCGCCGATGCAGCCACGCCGCGCGGCCCCTTCCGCGCCTTCGTGGCGGAGTATCGCCTGGTGCTGCGGGACCGCGGCGCCTTCGGGCTGATCGTGCTGGGGCCGCTGCTCTACGGCGTCCTCTACCCGCAGCCCTACCTGCAGGAACTGGTGCGCGACATCCCCGTGGCCGTGGTGGACCAGGACCGCACCGCGCTCAGCCACGACATCGTGGAGGCGGTGGAGGCGCATGAGGCGCTCCGCATCGCCGCCCGCCCGGCCGGGCTCGCGGAGGCGCAGCGCGCGCTGGCGCGGCGAAAGGTCTTCGGCGTGCTCACCATTCCCCCGGGCACCGAGCGCGAGCTGCTGAAGGGCAACCGCGCGCCCATCGCCAGCCACGCCGATGCGACCTACCTCCTGCTCTACAGCCGCATGATCCAGGGCTTCCAGGACGCGCTGGCGAGCGTCGCGACGGAGGAGGCAGGCCGCGGCGCGCGCCCCGGCGGCAGCCTCCAGCAGGCAACGCTGGCCCGCGGCGCGCCGGCGGAGATCCTGGCGGAGCCGCTGTTCAACCCGACCGGGGGCTATGGCAGCTACGTGGTGCCGGCCGCCTTCGTGCTGATCCTGCAGCAGACGCTGCTGATCGGCGTGGCGAGCCTGCGCGGCGCGAGCCCTGGCGTGGCCCGGCCGGGGCTCACGGCGCGTGCCGGGGTGGTGCTGGGCCGGAGCCTTGCGCATGGCGCGCTCTGGCTGCCCGGGATGGCGCTCTACCTGCTGGTCCTGCCGCGGCTCTACGGCTTTCCGCATGGCGGCGGGATCGGCACGCTGCTGGCACTCGCCATCCCCTTTGTCCTGGCCGTCAGCAGCCTGGCGCAGCTCACCGGCGGCCTGACGCGGCGGCGGGAGACGGCCGTGCTGCTGATGATGGCGCTGAGCCTGCCGCTGTTCTTCCTGGTCGGCGTCGCCTGGCCGATCGAGGCGATCCCCGGCTGGCTCCGCTGGGCGAGCTACGCGGTCCCCGGCACCCTCGCGATCGACGCGCTGGTCCGCGCGAACCAGATGGGCGCCAGCCTCGGCGACCTCATCGCGGAATGCCGGGCGCTCTGGCTGCTCGCCGCCACCTACGCCCTGCTGGCCATCGCGGTGCCGGCCCTGCGTCTTCGGGGAGCGCGCCATGGCGCCTAGGATCCTGCCGCCGATCATGATCGCCGCACTGCTGGGCGTGGAGGCGCTGGCCATGGCGGTGGCCGGTGCCGCGCCATCCGACACGCCGACCGAGGCGCCGGTCGCCGCCATGGTCCGGCAGACGGAGCTGCGACTGGCGCCACTGGCCGGCGGCCGGCTGGCCCAGGTCGCGGTCGCGCCGGGTGAGGCCGTGCGCCGTGGCGCGCTGCTCGCGCTACTCGACAATCCCGACCTCGCCGCGCGGCTTGGCGAGGCCGAGGCCGCCGCCGCGGCGGCCCGCGCCGATCGCGACAACCTCCTCGCCGGCACGCGGGCGGAGGAGGTCGCCATCGCGGCACGGAACGCGGAGACCGCCACGGCCACGCTGCTGCTGGCCGAGCAGTCCCACCGGCGCATCGCCGCCCTGGTCGCCGCCACCTTCGCCAGCCGGCAGCAGCTGGATGAGGCCTTTGCCTCCCTCGACAAGGCGCGCGCGGAGCTCGACCTGATGCGCGCGCGCCATGCGGCCGCGCTTTCCGGCGCCACGGCGGAGCAGCGCGCCGTCGCGATCGCCCGCGTCGATGCGGCCGAGGCGACGGTCGCGACGCTGCGCGCCGAACTCGACAAGACCCGCGTCCTGGCGCCGGCGGATGGCATCGTCCGCGTGGTCGCGGCGGAGCCCGGGGAGGTGATCGCCGCCGGCCAGCCCGTGCTGACGATGGCGCCGGCCGGTGGCCTGTTCTTCAGCCTGACGCTGCGCGAGGATGCGCTCGGTGGCCTGCGCATCGGCGTGCCGGTGGTGCTGCGCGATGCCGGCGGGGCCACGATCCGGGCACGCGTGACGGAGCTGCGGCCGCTCGGCGAATTCGCCACCTGGCGGGCAGCGCGTGCCGTCGGCGACCACGACCTGAACAGCCTGCGCCTGCGGCTGGAGCCGGAGGGCCCGCTGCGCGCCGCGCTGGAAGCCGGGATGACGGCATGGCTCCCCGTTCCGCGGTGACCAGCGCGGGGCGGGCCGCCGCGCCATGATGGCCGATCCGATTCTGCCCTGCGGCCCGCTCGCGCTGCTCGGCCTGGTCGCGGCGCGCCTGCTGCTGCGCGGGCGGCCGTTCGCGCGGTTGCTGGCGGAGGCCGCGGTGCTCGCCGCGCTGACCCTGGCGCTGCTGGTGCAGGGCGTCGCGCCGCATGGGACGGAGGCGCCGGACACCGCGCCGCTGCGCCACCTCGCGCTGAGCCTGGCGCGCATCGCCTGGTGGATCGGCGTCGCGCTGGTCGCCGTCGGCGTGGTGCGGGCCTTCCTGGTGCCGGATCGCCGCCCGCGCGACGCGCGGCTGATCCAGGACCTCGTGATCGGCATGGTCTATCTCGGCACGCTGCTGGCGATCGTGACCAATGTCTTCGGCGTGCTGCTCGGTCCGGTGATCGCGACCTCCGGCGTCCTCGCCGTCATCCTCGGCCTGGCGATGCAGAGCACGATGGGCGATGTCTTCTCCGGCCTCGCGCTCAATCTCAGCCGTCCCTACGGCGTCGGCGACTGGATCGTGCTGGACGACCGGATCGAGGGCCGGGTCGTGGAGACCAACTGGCGCGAGACCCGGCTGATCAGCAGCCGCAACAATCTGGTCGTCGTGCCGAACAGCATGCTGGCGAAGTCCACGCTGACCAACCTCAGCAGCCCGGAACCCAGCCGCGACGTCAGCATCGCGGTTCGCTTCGCCCTCACCACCTCGCCCGCTGCGATCCTGCAGGTGATGCAGGCCGTGCTGGCCAGCGCCAACGCCATCCTGCCGCTGCCCCCGCCCACGGCCCGCGCCCGCACCATCGAGGCGAACCAGCTGGAGGTGGAGCTGACCTTCCGCGTGCTCGACCTCGGCACCGCCGGGATCGCGCGGAGCGAGGTGCTGGACCTCGTCTATCGCCATGCGAAGGCGGAGGGGCTGCGCCTCGCCGCGCCCGACAAGGCCGAGCCGGCGCCGGGCCCCGACACCCGCCCGCCGGGCCTGCGCCTGCTGGATGCCGTGCCGCTTTTCGCGTCCCTGACGGCGGAGGAGAAGGCGGCGCTGGCCGGGACGATGACGCTGCACAGCCATCCCGCGGGCGCCGTGCTGGCGAAGGCCGGCACGCGGATGGAGACGCTGTTCGTCCTGCGGCGCGGCGTCGCGGAGGCCGAGGCGGAGGATGGCGGCCCCGCCACGCGGCTCGCGCCCGGCGACTGCTTCGGCGAGGCCGGGTTGCTGACCGGCGCGGCGGAACCCGCCACGATCCGCGCGCTGACGCCCGTCACCGTCCAGGCGATCCCGCAGGCCGGCCTGAGGCACCTGCTGCAGACACGGCCCGCTTTGGCCGAGGAACTGGGCCGCATCCTGGCGCATCGCACGGCGCGTGCCCGGCATCCGCTGGAGGCCGCGATCGCGCAGGACATGCCGGGCGCGCTGCCGCGCATCATCGCCCGCATCCGGCACGCCTTCGACCTCCATCACGCATCGCACTGATGCGCCAGATCGCCTTTGGGTTGGCGGTGGACACGTCGCGACAACCAGCGGTATTGCCGCGGGTAGAAGGCCGGGCACCTCCGGCCGCGGGGCGCGGGCGATGGCCATCACGCAGGCTGGGGGTTGAGCGATGCCGGACCCGGTATCGCGGGAGGAGGTTCTGGCCGAACTCGGGCGCATCGAGGCGAGCCGCGATTTCCAGGACTCGGCCCGCCTGGTCGCCCTGCTGCGCTTCCTGGTGGAGGAGACGCTGCTGGGCAACGGCGCCCAGCTGAAGGAGGTGGTGATCGGCAACGCGCTGTATGAGCGCGAGCCCGCCTATGACCCGCGCATCGATTCCACCGTCCGCGTCGAGATGCGCCGGCTGCGCCGCAAGCTGATCGACTACTTCGCCGGCGATGGCCGGGAAGATCCGGTGGCGATCACGATACCGACTGGGCAATACGCAGCCATCTTCACCCCGCGCGCGGCGCCGCCTGCCGCCATTGCCGCTGAGGAGCCAGCCAGCGCGCCGCTGTTCGAGGCCGGGCAGGGCGCGACCGCGGCGGTGCTGCCCTTCCTGGCGCTGTCGCGCGACCCGGCGGAGCAGGACCTGGCGGATCGCCTGACGGACGAGATCACCTTCATCCTGTCGCAATGGGAGGGGCTGCGCATGGCCCCGCGCGGGGCCGTGCTGCGCTATCGCGAAAGCGCCAGCACGGGCAGGCCGGCCGCCGCGGAGCTGGGCGTGGACGCCGTGCTGCATGGCAGCCTGCGGCGGCATGGCGATATCCTGCGCGTGATCGCGGAGCTGTCGGACGGGCAGGGCTACGTCCTCTGGTCCGATCGCTTCGACACCCCCGATGCCGACCAGCTGCAGGTGCTGGAGCGGATCGCGCGGACCCTGACCAGCCGCCTCGGCATCGACTCGTCCCAGGTGCGCGCGCAGACGATGCGGCCGCGGCCCGGCGCCGTGCAGGTGATGGCCGCCATCAGCCACGGGCGGCGCCTGCTGGACAGCCAGCGTCCCGACGCGCTCCACAGGGCCATGGCGCTGTTCGAGCGTCTGGCCCGTAGCGCGTCGGACTTCGCCCGCGGCCATACGGGCATCGCGGATTGCGCCTGCGACCTCTATCGCCTCGGCCTGCTCGACCGCGCCACGGCGGCGCGCATGGCGCGGGAGGCTGCGCAGAATGCCTTGCGGATCGACCCTGCCTCGGCGGAGGCGCATGCCGCGCTCGGCACCATCGCGGCCTGGATCGATTTCGACCGTACGGGCGCGGAAGCCTGGTTCGCCCGCGCCGCGCAGCTTGGCGAGACCGCACGCGCGGCCCGCATCCGTGGCGTCGCGCTGCTGTTGCTGCAGCGTGAGCCCGAGGGCGCGGCGCGGCAGCTGCGCATCGCACGGACGCTGGAGCCCATCTCCGCCCATCAGGACATCGCGGAGGCCATCAGCTTCTTCCAGGGCCGGCAATTCACGGCGCTCGCCGAACGCTTCGGCCGCGCGCCGCGCGTCCAGGCCGCGGCCGAGGCGCGCTACTACGGTGCCCTCGCCCTGCTGGAGACCGGCGCCCCGCAGGCGGCGCGCGAGGTGGTCGCGGAGATCGCGGACGAACTGGCCGACCTGCCGGACCTCGCCCTGGGTGCGGCAGAGATCGCGGCCCGGCTGGGTGATGGCGCGGCCGGGGCCGCTACGGCGGAACGCCCGGCCTCCCACTTCGCGCGCGCGACGCTCGCCATGGCGCTCGGCCGCCATGCGGAGGCGATCGACGCGCTGATGGCCTGCGTGGCGCGGGAGGATCTGGCCCGCGCCTGGCTGCGCACCGACCGGCGCTTCGACCCGCTGCGCGGGATGCCGGCCTTCGAGGCGCTGGTCACGGCGGTGCGCGATGCGCGGCCGTGCGGCAACCGCTAATCCGCGCCGCCTGCCTGTGGATCCGGCATCGCGCGCAGCTGCTGGCGCATCATCTCCGTGTCGAGATGGCTGTGCTGCTCGGCAACCTTGCCGTCCTGCCAGCGCGCGATCACGGTCAGCGTGACGTCGAAGCCGCGCCGGAAGGGCTCCAGCACCATGCCGTCGAGCGGCGGCGGCCGGCAGACCGCATGGCCGACCAGGCGCGTGACGGCGACGCTGCGCGCACCGTCATGGCTGGCGAAGAGCTGGAGGTAGGCGTCGGTGATGATCCGGCAGTCCGGGAAGGCCGCGCAGAAGGCCTGCGCCCAGGCCAGCTGTTCCGCCTTGCCCTGCGGCGCCGGGCTGCCGGCGACATGGGTCAGGCAATCCTCCGCCAGGTAGGCGGCATAGTCTTGCCATCGTCGGTCGTTCCAGGCCCGATGGAGCCCGCGGATCCGGTTGAGCGTGCCACGCGTCGCCATGAGTCGCATCGGTTCCGGCTGTCGCGATGACGGCCGCGTGGGTGCGCCGGCATCGGGATCGTCAGCGTAGCGCCGCGCCGCGACGCGGCGGCAGTGAGATGCCTGCCACACGGCGTGAGCCACCGGCGTCCTCGCGCCGCCTGCTGATCGCACGCCGCCGCTCACCGTGAGACGGCCGCCATCTCACCTGCTCACCCGTCCGAAGGCGGAGGCGCCTCCCTAAGGTCCGGCCCATCACCAGAGGGATGAGGACGATGATGGCGACCTGCTTGCAGGCCGTCCGGGACGACGGTTCGCCCAGCGAGTCCGGGCCCCAGGCCGGCGAACTGAACATGCCGGCCGGGACACGGCCCTTCCACCTTCTCGCGGAGGCGATCGCGCAGCTGCGCGACGGCGATGCGGGGCTGCTGCGGGAACACCACGCGGCGGCGCTCGTCATGCTGGCCGACGCAACGGCGCTGCTTTCGGCCGGTGCGCAGCAGCCCGCGATGCGGGGCGGCCTTGCGCCCTGGCAGATGCATCGGCTGGCCCGCTACATCGACAGCCATCTGCAGGACGCCCTCGGCATCGCGATCCTGGCCGGCATCGCGCGGCTGAGCCCGGCGCATTTCTGCCGCGCCTTCAAGGTGAGCTTCGGGCGCACGCCGCATGGCTACGTCCTGCACCGGCGGCTGGAATGCGCCCAGCGGCTGATGCTGACCACCGATGCATCGCTGGCGCAGATCGCGCTGGAATGCGGCCTGTTCGACCAGGCGCATCTGTCGCGCGTGTTCCGCCGCGCGATCGGCACGACGCCGAATGCCTGGCGCCGCCAGCACCGCCGGCCCGTCGCGTCAATGTCGCCGAAGGGAACAGCAACTTTGTCAAAGAACCAAGCGGCCATGCAAGCCGCGTGAGCCGCGCGACGGCATGGTGTCCCCACGCCGCATCCAACCGGACCGGCGCAAGCAGCCGCTGCCAGGAAAGGCGGCGTGCTGCGGGCCAGAGTCTCCCATCATCCAACCCGGAGTCCATTCCATGACCGCCTCCCGCTTCACTCGCCGTACCGCCCTCGGCGCGGCCGTCCTCCTCGCCGGCGCCATCGGCGCGCAGGGTGCCATGGCGCAGAGCGCCAACTGCATCGACACGATGGCCCGGCTGCAGGAAGCCTCCCGCTTCGTCGGCGTCGCCTCCCGCGTCCATGTCGCGCAGGACCTGCGCGAGGCCGGCCCCTTCACCGTCTTCGTGCCGACCAATGCGGCGGTCGATGCCGTCCGCCCGGCGCTGCAGCCGATCCTGTTCCCGGGCTCCGGTGATGGCGGCGCTTCCGCCGATCCGGTGCTTGGCCCGGCGGCGGTGAACGCGCATATCCTCGAAGGGCGCTACACCTCCGCGGCGCTCGAGCCCGGTGCGACGGTGACGGCGCGCAGCCGGGCCGGCACGCCCATCACCCTGTCCAATGTCGGCGGCAAGGTGACGCTGACGGCCCATGGCGTCACCGCCACCGTCCTGCGCTCCGACATCCTCTGCTCGAACGGCGTGATCCACGTGATCGACCACTCGCTGGTGCGGTGACGCCGCGGCGCCTGGCCACCGGCGATGGCGGCGGCGCGCAATGCGCCGCCGCCATCACGGCTGATGCACGACACCCGCGACGAGCGGCGCCGAAGGGAGTGATCCACATGAGACGATCCGGGGCCTTCCCCAAGCCCTTGATGGCTGCCGGCTTCGCTGTCCCCTGGCTGGCCTGGACGACGGCGGCAGAGGCCCATGTCAAATGGTTCGCCCCCTACATCGTCGCCGCGCCGCAGCGGCCGGTGCTGGCGACGCTGTCGGATGCCTGGTTCTGGATCGGCATCGCCCTGGTGCTGGCCTGCTTCCTGGCCACGCGGCTGGTCGAGACCAGCCGGTACGGCGTGGTGATCCTCGATGCGCTGGACCGCGTCACGACCCCGCTCTGGCGGCGGCTCGACGATTTTGTGCGCGCCATCATCGCGGCCTTCTTCGTCGCGATCTTCGCCATGGGCGGGATCTACCTGACGCCGGACCTGAAGACGCCGCATGAATGGGTGTCCTGGGGCCAGCTGCTGATCGCTGCGGGCATCTTCTCACGCCGCACGACGATACTTTCCGCCACCGGAATTATCGGACTTTGGGCGCTGGCGGTGCGCGACTACGGGATCTACCACCTGCTCGACTACCTCGCCCTCGGCCTGGCCACCGCCGCCTATCTCGTGCTTGCGGCCTCGCGGCGCGGGCTGTGGTGCGCCCATCGGTTCGAGGTTCTGCGCTGGGGGCTTGCGGTGGCGCTGATGTGGTCCAGCATGGAGAAGTTCGCCTATCCCGACTGGTTCTATCCTCTCGCGCAGGAGAAGCCCTTCCTGACCCTCGGGCTGCCGCGCGACGCCTTCATTCCCATGGCGGGCGTGGCCGAGTTCACGCTCGGCTTCGGCCTGGTATGGACACCGCTGGTGCGCCGCTTGTCCGGGGTGGCCCTGCTGGTGACCTTCACCACGGCGGTCTTCCCTTTCGGCCGCATTGACCTGATCGGCCACGGTCTCATCATGGCGATTCTCATCGCCGTGGTGGCCGAGCAGGACCGCGAGCCGACGCCGCTGGCCCGGTGGCAGGAGGCGATCCGCCAGCCGCTGCTTGGCGTGCCCCTGGCCCTCGCCGTGGCGCTGGCGATCTTCGGCAGCGGCTACGCCGGCCTGCATGCGCTGCTGTACCCTGCCGGGTCCTATTCCCTGCCGCCAGCGTCGGAGCGATCCACCCACGGCTTCGATCCGGATCACCCGCACGGTCACGGTGGTCGCACGCATCGGCAGTAAAGGCCTGGTCACGAGACAAGGTTGCGCATCGCGACGGTGGATAGGGCTTGTCGAAGGTCCTCCTGCAGCAGCGGTGAGAACCGGGGAATGAAAGTCTCTGCGGGCGCAGTGTGCGCGGTGCGCCGCGCCAGTGATTCATCATCCGGCGCGCACGGAAACTTTCAGCGGCGCATTGGAATCGCCTGCCGCCCGGATCGGCCTTTCAGAGCCAGACTGCGGCGGCAGACAGCATCGGCGTACCGCTCACGACCAATTCGAAGTCAGCGATGCCGTCGCCGTCGACGTCGCCTGCCAACATGCCACGGGCGTAGCGCAGCTGGCCCGCCAGCGAACCGAAAGCCGAAGTTCCGATCCAGGCAAATGCCTGGTTGCCTGCCAGCGCAGAATCGGCGTCGATCTCCGACAGGTCGATCATGTCGTTCTCCGCCAGGGAGAAGTCGCCGATCGTATCCCGCCTGGCCGAACCGGCCGGGCTGTCGGACACGTCCAGGAAGCGGAAAACATCTGGCGCGGCGCCGCCGAGAAGAACGTCTCGTCCTTCGCCACCGATCAGCGTGTCCGCCCCGGCGCCGCCATAGACCGAGTCGTTGCCGCGCCCTGCGGTCAGGAGGTTGTCGCCAGTATTGCCGTCGAGCCGGTTGGCGATTTCGTTGCCCGCGCCAGCCAGGTTGGCCGTGCCCATCAGGCTCAGCCGCTCCACCTCGGCGTTCAGCGTATAGCTGATGGACGCAAGAACCCGGTCATACCCGCCGCCAGCCTGTTCGACGACCGCGTCGGCCGAGGTGCTGACAATGTATGTGTCGTCGCCGTCGCCACCTTCGAGGCGGCTCTGGCCCAGGCCGCCATCCAGCCGGTCGTTGCCGGCGCCGCCGATCAGCGTGTCGTTGCCGCCAAGGCCGTAAAGCGAGTCATCGCCCGCGTCGCCATCCAGGATATTGGCGGCTGCATTGCCGTCCAGCCGATTGGCCAGGCCGTTGCCCGTGCCGTTGAGGTCGGCCATGCCGGCCAGGCTCAGGCGTTCCACCTCTGCCGCGAGCACCGCGTCGATCGAGGCCATCACGCGGTCGTAGCCGCCATCGGCCGCCTCCCAGATCGAGTCGAGGGCGTCATCGACCAAGTAGGTGTCGTTGCCGGCGCCTCCTTCCATCCGGTCGGCGCCCTGGCCGCCATCCAGGCGATCCGCGCCCATCCCGCCGATCAGCGAGTCATCACCGGCGCCGCCCGACAGGACATCGTCGCCCGCATCGCCGTTGAGGATATCGTTGCCGTCTTCACCGGCGACCCGATTGGTCCTCTCGTCCCCGCGCAGCGTATCGTCACCCCGGCCGCCCAGCAGGTTCTCGAAGCCGATGAGGACCGAGCCGAGCGCCGATCCGGCGTAGCCTTGGCCAAAGGCGATGTTCGCATCGACGCCGGCGCTGTCGCCCTCGTAGCTCAGGAGGTCGATCCCCTCGCCGCCATCCAGAAGATCGGCGCCGTAGCCCGATCCGATGATCGTGTCGTTGCCGCCAAGGCCCCTGACGGTGTCGAAGCCATCGGCGCCGGTCAGCACATTCGTCAGACCGTTGCCGGTGATGACGTTGTCGCTCTCATTCCCGGCGCCACGCCGTGCGGCACCGGACAGCGTCAGGTTCTCGGTCCCGCCATTCAGTGTGTGGTTGATGAAGGAGATCACGGTGTCGATATCGGAGTCCGACGTCTCCACCACCAGGTCACGGATGTTGTCGACCACGTAGGTGTCGTTGCCCTCGCCCCCGGTCATGGTGTCCGCCCCGGCGCCGCCATCAAGCGTGTCGTTCGCGAAGCCGGTGGTCAGCAGGTCATTGCCGCCGAGGCCGAGCAGCACCATCGGCGACCCGCTGGCCATCGACGTGGTGTCGATGATGTCAGCCAGTCCGGTCCCGGCGCGGCCAAGCGCGTTGTAGCTGGATGTGCCCTCGACGAAGCCGTTCTGGTCGGTGGTCGTCGCGTAGACCTGGATGTCCTTGCCGGCGATGTCCGCCCGCGCGGCCAGGGCAATGTCGGTGGCGCCCGGGATGTCGTTCCAGGCGAAGGCGTCGGGTTCCGAGACGCGCCAGCGATAGGTGACGCCGGCGATGCCCTCTGCATCCTCCAGCCCGTCGATCAGCAGGAAGGCATCCAGGCCCGGCAGCCAGCTCAGCGTGAGGTCCCCGGTGAGCGGAGGGTTCGGCACCACCGTCAGCGTGAAGTCGGTGGAAGCGGAAAGCCCGTACTGGTCGCGCAGCGTCACGCGCACCGTGTACTGCCCTGCATCCTCCGGGGCCGGCAAGCCCAGGAACCGGCCACTGGGCACATCGATGCCGAGCCATCCTGGCAGGGCGCTGCCGTCGGCGAGGGTCGCGCTGTAGGTGGCATGGCCCTCCAGCCGCGGGTCGCCGGGGGTGGGAAAGTCCGGATCGGTGAAGATCCCCGCAGGCATGTCGATGGCGTTGGCGACATTGACGGCGAAACGCAGCGCGGGCGGCGTGCCGATGACGGCGGGCGATTCGTTCACATTGCTGACGAGGATGACGTAGGGGGTCGAGCTTTCCCACTTGCCATCGGAGACGGTGAAGACGAGGTCGTACCAGTTGTTGCCGTCGGCATCGCGCGGCGCCTCGAAGTCCGGCACCTCGCGGAAGCGCAACTCGCCCGTCGCGGCATCCAGGGTGAAGGCATCGGCATCGGTGCCGCCGAGAGTCCAGATGAAGGTGCTGGTGCCGTCCCCGTCATAGCCGGTGGCCTGGAACACCACGCTCGTCGTGCCTTCGCGAACGCCCAGGCCGCCGCCGAAATTGGCCTGCGGCGTCCATTCATTGGCGGAGGTGACGATGATGCTGACGGGCGCGCTGCCGGAAAGGCGGCCATCCGCCGCGGTGACGACGATGTCGTAGACGTTGTCGCCGCCGGCATCGATCGGCGCCAGGTGCTGCGGCGGCACCTTGAAGGTCACCGCGCCGGTCGTCGCATCCACGTTGAATAGCGCCGCGTCGGTGCCGCTGATGGACCATGTCACCGTGTCGCCCTCGTCATCGAAGGCGGTCGCCTGATAGGCGACGGGGTCGCGTTCTCCGCTGACATAGCCGGCCGTGCGGGCGGAGGTGATGACCGGTGCATCCGGCCGGTCGGTCACGGTCAGGGCCACGGCCTGCGTCGTGGTGGCCTCGCCGTCGGAGGCGGTGACGGTGATGGCGTAGACGTTGTCGCCCCCCGCATCGGCCGGCGCCTTGCCGTCTGGCGCCGCAAGGAACCGCAGCGCGCCGGTCGCCGGGTCGAGCGTGAAGAGGGCGCGGTCGGTGCCGCCGAGCGTCCACCGCAGCGGCGCCGCCTCGACGTCGTATCCGGTCGCCTGATAGGCGATGCCGGTGCCGAATTCCTGGAACCGGGCCGTGGCGGCAGAGGTGATGGTCGGCGCCTGGTTGGGATCATCGCGCAGGATGGTGCCGATCGCGGCGCCTTCGCGGATCATCGGCCCGCCTGTCCGGGCCAGGCTTACCGTGAAGGTTTCCGTGGGTTCCGCCGCCGTGTCGCCGGCCACCTGGACGGTGATGACCTTGCTGGTCTCGTTCGGCCCGAAGACAACGGTGCCGCTGGGCAGCACGCCGCCGACGAAATCGGCCGCATTGGCCGGGCTGGTCCCACTGCCGGCAACCGACCAGCCGATCGCCTCCGTCGTGCCGAGCAGGCCGGAGCGGAGTACGGCGAAGGTGAAGGCCGTGCTGCCGCCATTGCCCTCCGCCCGCGTCGCGTTCAGCGCCGACAGGGTGAAGGTCGGCGCCCCCTCGATGATCGTCGCTGTGGCTTCGAGGAATCCCTTGGGCAGCGCCGACCAGATCGAGGGATTGTCGAGGCGGATGGTGAAGGCCTCGTTCCCCTCGGCGATGCCGTCGCCGACGATCGGCACGAGGATCGTCTTCACCAGGTCGCCCGGCGCGAAGGACAGCGACCCGCGATGGTCGTAGAAATCCGTCCCGCGCCCCGCCGTGCCCGGCAGCGCGGTCCAGTCGAGGGTGAGGGGGCGCGTCAGCGTGGATGGCGCGGTCACGGTGAAGGCTGCGTAGGTCAGCCCTGAATGGCCCTCGGCCACGGTGATGCTGGTGATGGCGACGGCCCGGCCCGGCGTCGCGGTCGGCGTGCTGCCATCATACGCCAGTTCAATGGCCGGCGCCGCGCCGTCGTCATCCATGATCGTGAGGTTCGCCGCCCCGCGGGCGATGCCTGCGCCCGTGGCGTCGGACAGCCGGATGGTCAGGGTCTCGGCCCCCTCCACCAGCGAGTCGTTGGCCAGTGTGATCGGCACGATCTTGCGCGTCTCGCCTGCCAGGAAGGTGACGACGCCTGTCCTGGCGCCGGGCGCGACGTCGTTGGCGAAGCTGGCGGTACCATCCTCCAGCGTCCAGCGCACGCTGGAGGCGACGGTGAGCGCCTTGGTGAGTTCGATCGCGAAGCTGCCGGTCGGCGAGGATTCCAGCCGCGACAGGTCACGGACGAGGAAGCCCTCGTCGTCGTTCAGGATGGTCACGCGGGTGGCGCTCAGCCCGTCCGGCAGCAGAGCGCCGATGGGGTTCGACAGGTCAACGATGAAGGCCTCGTCGCCCTCCCACAACCCATCGGCCAGTATGGGGACGGCGATGGTCTTGCTGGTTTCACCCGGCGCGAAGATGAGCGTGCCGGACACCGGCGTGAAATCCTCGCCGGCCACGGCGCTGAAGTTCCGCGTCGCGTAGTCGACGCTGGCGGTGACGCCGAGCGCCTGGCCGAGATTCACCGTGACCAGCGCCGTGCTGCCGCCGCTGCCCTCCCGCACGCGCGCTGGCGCCGAGAGCGAGAACAGGGCGTCGGCGCCCGAGGCGCCGATTCCGCCATCGTCGTCGAACAGGTAGAGCGTCGCGAACTGGTCGGGCATCACGACGCCCTGCGCATCGAACAGCCGGATGCGGAACGTCTCCAGATCAGGTTCGGGGGTGGCGTCGTTGATCAGCGCGACGCGGATTTCCTGGACCGGGCCGGCCGAGAAATCCAGCACGCCGCTCTGCGCCACGTAGTCCTGGCCGGCGATGGCGGAACCGTCCACGGTCTCGAAGCGGATGGTCGCGGGGAAGGCGACGTTGGCGTTGAGGAACACGCGGACGGTCGCGAAGCCGTTCTGCTCCCCGGGCAGGAGCCGCGGATAGGGGACCTGTGTCTCGGAATCCTCGATGAAGACCGCGGTGCGCTCCCCGGCGTAGAAGGAACGGGGATCCCGGTGGTCCGGGCGGTTGCTGAGGACAAGTCTGGCGACACCGGTTTCGTCCGCCGCGCCGCCCACCAGTCGAGTGGTCTCCAACGCCGCCATCGAAGCCGCGACGCCGCTGCCCTGGAGTGTGAAGAAGTCGACCCTGTTGCCCGCATCAAACCCCGACCGTGCGACGTTGTTGGAGGCGGAGCCGAGGAGCCAGTTGATGTCCTCATACCGGAACTCCGCCAGCGCCGTTCCGGGGAGGGCGTTGGGGATATAGGGCCCGCCGAGATTCACCGGCATGCCCGCCTCGGGCATCGACAGCCGCATTTGGAACGCGTTGAGCGTCGAGTTGTTCAAGCTGAAGAAGCCGACATCGTCCCAGGTGATGGTGACGGTGTGCGTCGCCGCGTCGAGGTCGAGCCATACACGGTTGGCGCCGGTCGAGGTGCCCTCCAGCGTGGCGCGCGCGCGGACCTCCGGCGCGATGGTCGCGTTGCGCGTATCCACATCCGCCCAGAAGGCCGCGATCATGGGGTTCGACGTATACGGGAAGGGCTCTGGCGTGTAGGCGGAGGTGCCGGCGGCGAAGCTGACAACCCCGTTCATGCTCACATAGAGACCGGCATAGTACTTGCCGGCAAAATTGAAGCCCGCGGGGAACACGTCGCGGAAATCCACATAGGTGGAGGCGTCGTCGTTACGCTGGATGACATATTCGCCGAAGCCGGCGGGGCCACCGAGGCCGTTGATCAGGTCTGCCGGCATGACGGTGTCTCCGCGTCGCCTGATCCCGTCCGGGATCGGAAGGAGCACGCCACTTAGGGTTGAGTGTGAACGTGAAACGACGACGGAGCAAGCTAGCGCTCCTCGGCTGAACGCGGCTTCGCCGGCGTCGCGTCCCGGGTCGTGGCGGAGCGGGTCCCGGGCGGGTAGCGAACCCCTGGCTGAGCGAAGGGAAGCGCACCGGGCGGCGTGGCGGGATCGTGTTTCATCGCGTGGTGCAGGAGCGGGATGATTCTCGGCGGGTTGGGCCGCCGGGTCAGGCGGGCACGGCCGCGAGCCTGGCGGTGGCGTGATCGCTGCCGCGGCTGATGGCCTCCCGGGTCATGGAGCGGGGTCGCTGGGAACAATGCCGAGCGCGTCGGTGCGGGGCTTGATCGCGCCGCTGAGACGCGCGATCGGGTTCGTCGGATGCGGCTTGTCCCGGCGCGGGGCGGGGACATGCATGTGGGCGAGCACATCCTCCTTGGCGCCCTCCATCAGGATGGCGAACTTCGCTCAGCCAGGGGCTTCGCTAGGCGCTCCGTGCTCCGGACCTCCTGCACCAGCACGAGGGACGCGAGCCGCCTTCCGTACGCGGTTACCGCCTAGCGGGATGCACGTTACGCGGTGCCGCCCGCTCACCGATCGCCGTGCTTCCGGCTGGCCTGCATCGCCTTGTTCACGCCGCCCTGCTTGAGGTCGCCGCTGTTCTTCGAACCCGCGCGGGCGTCCTTCGGGTTGGCCTTGCCGGCGGCGGCGTTGTTGCCGCCCTGGGGAGCACGGCCGGCGGCGGGGAGGGGAGGGAGCTTGGCCGTGCTGCTGGTGTCCTTTCAGGACGATGCCGCCGGCGTCCGGCGTGCGGGAAACGCGAAGTAGCGACCGAGTGGCGGTGGAGGCCGCGGCTTCCGGCATGGGTCTGCGCAGCATAGCCAAGACAGATCAGGAAGTTCAGGCTGGCCGTGTCGATGCGGCGACCCTCAAGGTCCGGAGAGCCGTTCGTTCCGGCCTCGACTCATCAACCCTTGCTCGAAAGCCGTAGCGAGACAGGCGCTTCCGCGCGGTCTGGGCAACGGTGGAAGGGATCTGTGGAAAGTCCGACTGGAGCAGCGGTGGGGACCGAGGAACGAAAGTCTCTGGCCCTGGGCCCGAAGATGGTCCGGCCGAAGCAAAGGCGTCCTCAGCTTCATTAGGGGCCCTTTAAGCCACTTTTTCACTGCCTCCCGGGCATCAAGTGCCCTCGGGTAGTGTGAGGCCACGATCTGTGATCAGTTGGCGTCATACCTCGAGCTTGTAGTCGGCGGACGAGTTTTCCAGTCTGGGCCGACGCCTCGCGGCACTTGTCTCGGTGTCGAACCAGCCATAGCATTGTAAATGTTGCCAACTTGATTTTGTGTGCGCAAGAAGCTTAGTCACTGGCGAGCGTGGCCCGGAAGGGGCACGACATCATGGGGTTCTCCCTACGAGTGTGCTTCCCTGAAATAGTCACGACGCTCGTGATCGGAAGCGTGACCTTATCGCGTCGCAACACTACCGCGCCCGGGACTTCGTAATGGCACTGGTCAAGACAACCGCCCTCAAAGGCCGTTCCAAGAAGCGTGAGGCGACGCCTCAGGCAGCCACGCAGCCGCATGCGAAGGCGCCTCCGCCTCCACGGCGCGAGGCCGCGACACGCCATTTGGACGCTGGGCAGCGCATGGTGGCGGCCAGCGCGGCGCTGGCCCGTGGCATCACGGACGCGGCGAGCGCCGTTGATGAGCTCCGCGGCTCCCTGACCATGATCGCGGCGGGTGCGGAGGAAGCGGCGGGCGCGGCCCATCAGTCGCTGGCTGCCGTCGTGGACATGGCCTCCGGCTTCAACCAGGCACGCGCCCTGGCAGAAGCGTCCCGGCAGCGCACGGAAGCGCTGCAGGTGCTGCTCACGGAATCGGCGACGACCATCGATGCGTCGATCCGCGCCGTGCAGGCGAATGCCCAGCGGCAACTCGCGGTCGTGCAGGTCGTCGGGATGCTGGAGGCGCACGCGGCACGAATTGGCGAGATCACGCACAGCGTCGCCGACATCGCCGACCAGACCAATCTGTTGGCACTGAACGCCGCCATCGAGGCCGCGCGCGCGGGAGCAGAGGGTCGTGGGTTTGCCGTCATTGCCGACGAAATTCGCGTGCTGGCACAGGCGGCCGAGCAACGCTCACTCGACATCAAGACGCTGGCCGAAGCCATAGCGACGTCGGTGCTCGACATCGCGGGCGACCTGCGTGACGCCGCCGCGACGGCCGAGGGCGAGGCGCAGACGGCATCGGGCGTCGGCAGCACGCTCGTCGCCGTTCGGCAGGAGATGGCCGCCCTCGGCGAGGACAGCGAGGCGATCCTGGCCTCGGCGATCGAGGCGGTGACAGCGATCACCGAGGCTCGCAAGGGCGCCGAGATCATCGCCAGCGCGGCGGAGGAGCAGGCCGCGGCGACGGCGGAGGCGCAGGCTTCCGTGGAACAGCAGGCCAAGGCGCTGGAGCAAAGCCGGGATGCGGCGGATGCGCTGGCGGCAATGGCGGCCGGCCTCGCGAAGGGTGGCGGCAGCGCCTCGGCGGCCGAGGGATCCGCGGCGGCGGCGGAGGAGCTCTCGGCAACCATCCAGGAGCTTTCCGGATCAGCCAACGAGATCTTGGTGGCCATCGAACAGGTCAGTCGTGGCGCCCAGCTGCAGGCGGCCGCGACGCAGCAGGCCAGCACGGCCATGACGCAGATCGAGCAGGCCGCTCATCGCTTCCACGCGAGTGCCAGCGCCGGTGGTGCGCGGGTCGCCGCCATGCTGGAACAACTCTCCGGCAGCCGCGTGGCCGTGGGCGGGCTGACGCGTGGTGTCGCGCAGGCGGTGGTGGGCAGCCAGGCCGTTCAGGCGAAGATCGAGATGCTGGAGGCGAAAGCCGCCGCGGTGTCGCGGATCGCGGACAGCCTGGGCCTAGTCGCGGGCCAGACGACGATGCTCGCGACCAGCGGCGCCGTAGAGGCAGCGCGGTCGGGGGAGGCTGGGCGTGGTTTCGCGGTGGTGTCCGGCGATGTCCGGAACCTGGCGCGCGATGCGGCGCAGAATGCGGAGGCCGTGAAGGACCTGCTGGTGGATATCGTGGCGCGCATCGTCCGCGTGCGGCGAGAGGTGGACCAGATCGCGCTGCTGTCGGAGGCCGAGACGCAGAAGGGCCAGACGCTGGAGGAGCGGCTCGTCCTGGTGACCGATGGCAGCGACATCCTGAAGCGCAGCACTGACGAGATCGCGGCCATGGCGCAGACCATCACCGCCTCCAGCGCCGAGGTACTTGCCGGCATCGGGCAGATTGCCGCGGCGGCAGAGCAGGCCAGCGGCGCGGCGCTGGAGGCTGCGACCGCGGCGCGCCAGCAATCGAAGACCTCGGAGGACCTTGCCGCGGCCATCGAGGAGATCGCGCAACTGGCCAGCGAGCTTCAGCGCGCGCCGGATCGCTGACGGGATGTCCGACGAGGGGAACGCGGTGCTGACGGTTCGGGCGGGCGGCCGGCGCGTGGCCTTCCCGGCCTCGATCGTGGCCGAGGTCATCCGCACCCCGCCGCTGACCCGCGTGCCGAACGGCCCGGCCAGCCTGCTTGGCGTCACGCATCTGCGTGGCATGGTGCTGCCGGTGCTGTCGCTCGGCCAGCTGGTCCACAGGCCGGAAGCATCAGGAAGCCGCGGCTGCGTCGTCGTGCTCAGCCAGCGTCCTGCGCTCGGCCTCGCTGTCGATGCCGTTGAATCGCTGGGCGCCGGCGCGGAAGACGATGGCGCCACCTGGCTGGATATCGGCGACGCGCTCGATGGCCGTTTCGCCTTCGTCCCGCGCAAGGGCGAGGGCCAGATCAGCCAGGTCGTGGCCCCCTCCGCGGCGGCTGCGCCAGAGCGGGACTTGGCCTTCCTGGCCTTCGTGCTTGCCGGGCAGGATTACGCATTGCCGCTGGAGGCGGTTGCGGAGGTGATGGCGCTGCCGCCTGCCATCGCCTCGCTGCCCATGACGGACGATCTGCTTCTGGGCGTCTTCACGCTGCGGGAGGCGGTTCTGCCTGTGCTGTCGCTGCGCCTGCTGCTGGGCCTGGAGGCGCATCCGCTGTCGGGGAAGCAGCAGGTCGTGGTCACGAAGGCTGGCGAGCACCAGTTGGCGCTGGTGGTCGATCGCATCACGGGCATCCTGCGCGTGGGGCCGGACCGTGTGGCGCCGGCCCCCAGCCTCTTCAACAGGGGTGGCGGCGAGGCCCGCATTGCCGATGTGCTTCGCCTGCCGGATGGGCGCGGCATCGCCGCCGTCCTCTCCCCCGGCGGCATCCTGTCCGACGATCGCGTGCTGCCGCTGGTCGCCGCACCCCTTGTGGAGGAGGAGGCGACGATGCCCACCCCGGTGACGCCCCAGGCCCACGGCGCGGCACGGGAGCGCTTCGTGATGATCCGCCTGGGCACCGAGAGCTACGGCCTGCCGATTGGGGCGGTGGATGAGGTGGTTCGCCTGCCGGAGGTGCTGACCCGTCTGCCGAAGGCGCCGCCCTATGTGCGTGGCGTGATGAACCGGCACGGACGCGTCGTGCCCGTGATCGACCAGCGCCAGCGCTTCGGCGTGGCGGATTCGGGTGACGAGGCGGGGCGCCCGAGGGTCGTCGTCGTCACGATCGGGCGCCTGCAGGCAGGCTTTGCCGTGGATGCGGTGGCGGGGATCCTGGAAGCCGGGGCAGAGGACATCCTGCCCGCACCGGCGATGGAAGCAGGCAGGGCCGCGCTGTTCGATCGGGCCGTGGCCGTGCAACGCGACGGGCGCCTGATCCTGCTGATCGATCCTACCGCGCTGCTGACCCTGGCGGAGGCGGACCTGCTGCGGGACCTCGTGACGGCGCCAGCCTCCCCGTGATCAAGGTCCTGGTCGTCGACGATTCGGCGCTGATGCGCCGCGTGCTCGGTGAGGCGTTCGACAGGGATGGCGGCTTCGACGTTGCCTTCGCCCGTGATGGGGCGGAGGCGCTTGGCCAGCTCCAGGGCTTCCGCCCGGATGTCGTGACGCTGGACGTGCAGATGCCGCGCATGGACGGGCTGACCTGCCTCGACCGGATCATGCTGGAGCGGCCCTGCCCCGTGGTGATGGTGTCCTCCGTCACCACCGATGGTGCGGAAGCGACGCTGGATGCGCTGAACCTGGGCGCGGTGGATTTCGTGGCCAAGCCGGGCGGCGCGGTCTCCCTCGCCATCGATGCTTTCGGACCTCTCCTGGTGGGGAAGGTGCGCGCGGCCAGCACCACCCGCGTCAGCCGTGCACACCGCCTGACGGAACGGCTGCGCGCGCGCCGGTCCGTGCTGCAACCGGCCCCACCGCCGGCTGTCAGAGCCGTCGCCGGTTCCCGTATCGTGGCCGGCCCCCGCGGCGCAGGGGTCGTCATCATCGGGACCTCGACCGGGGGGCCACCAGCGCTGGAAGCGGTGCTGTCGGAACTGCCGGGGGGGTTTCCCTGGCCGGTCCTGGTGGCGCAGCACATGCCCGCCGCCTTCACCGCGTCGCTGGCACAGCGGCTCGACCGCCTCTGTGCACTGCGCGTGGAGGAAGTCACCGCTCCCGCGCCGATCGAGGCTGGGTGCGTCTATGTGGCGCGCGGCGACGCGGACATGATCGTCAGCCAGCGCGCGGCGGGCCCCGTGGTGATGCCGGCGCCACCCAGCGCCGCGCACCGGTGGCACCCCAGCGTAGACCGCCTCGTCGCCAGCGCCATGGAGCATCTGGCGCCGCAGCGACTGGTCGGCGTGCTGATGACGGGCATGGGCAATGACGGCGCCGCCGCCATGAACGCACTGCGCCAGGCCGGCGGCGTGACCATCGCCGAGGCCGAGGAGACCGCGGTGATCTGGGGCATGCCCGGTGAGCTGGTGAAGGCGGGCGGTGCCCAGCTGGTGCTGCCGCTGGACGCGATCGCGGCGCGCCTGGCGGCGCTGGCGACGGCGCGATGACAGAGCCGCGCACCGTGCCTCTCAGCGCTGTCGACCTGCAAAGGCTGAGTACCTTCCTCTACCGCCAGACCGGCATGCGGTTCGGCGAGGCGAAGCGCTACTACATCGAGAGAAGGCTGGCGGACCGGTACGCGGCGACCGGCATCCCGGACTTCTCCACCTATCTCGATACGCTGCGCACCGATGCGATGGAGCGCGAGACGCTGATCAATGCCTTCACGGTGAACGAGACCTACTTCTACCGGGAAGACCACCAGCTCGCGTGCCTCAGCCAATCGCTGCTGCCTGCCCTGGTCACGCGGCGGCGGCCTGGCGACAAGATCCGCATCTGGTCGCTACCCTGCTCGACCGGGGAGGAAGCCTATTCGATCGCCATCTGGCTTCTGGAAAACTGGCGCCTGGTCGATGCCTACCACGTGGAGATCGTCGGATCCGACATCGACACGCGGGCGCTGGCCGCGGCGCGGGATGGGATCTACGGCGAAAGGGCGCTGGCCCGGCTGCCGCCCGCGCTGCGCGATGCCTACTTCGAGCCACCGAAGCGACAGCGGCGCCGTCTGATCGCCGACCTGCGCGAATCCGTTACCTTCACGGCGGCCAATCTGGTCGATGGCAAGGCCCTGGCGCTGCACGGCGTGTTCGACGTGATCTTCTGCCGCAACGTGCTCATCTACTTCGATGATGAATCCCGACTGCTGGCCGCGGACAACCTCTTCGACCGGTTGGCGCCCGGCGGTTTCCTCTGCCTTGGCCATACGGAATCGATGACCCGGATCAGCCAGCGCTTCGCTGCCAGGCGCTTCGAGGATGCGACGGTCTTCCAGCGCCGGGATGCCGGATGATGGATGACCTGCTCACCGAATTCGTGGCTGAGGGGCGCGACCTGGTGGCCGAGGCCCAGCGTGCGCTCTCCACGTTGGCGGCACGGCCGGATGACGCGACGGCGCTGGATGTGTGCTTCCGTGCGCTTCATACGCTGAAGGGTTCGACCGGGCTTTTCGACCTCGTGCCCATGGGCCTGCTGCTGCACGCGGCGGAGGACCGCCTGACCCTCATTCGCGACGGGGCCGGCGGCGTTGACCTGCTCGTCGACGCCATGGACCAGGTGGAGCGGTGGCTGGATGCGGTGGAGCGCGACGGCAGGCTGCCGCCCGATTCCGGCTTCGTCGCGGACACCGAGGGCCTGAGGCTGCGGGAGGGTGGTCAGGCCGAGCCCAAGGCGGCTGCGCCGGGCTGGACGGTCCCGGCGGAGTTCGCCGGACAAACGGGCACCGCGATCCGCTACGTCCCGCGCGCGGATTGCTACTATCTCGGTGACGATCCGGTGGCGATCGTGGCGGCGATCCCCGGTCTGACGTCACTGCGCCTTTCCGCGCGCGAGCCCTGGGCGCCGCCGGATAGCTATGACCCCTTCACCTGCAACCTGGTCATTGAGGCCGTCTCGTCCGCAGGGAGAGAGCAAGTGGCGGCCGCCTTCCGCCTGGTGGCCGACCAGGTTGAACTGGTCGAACTTGCCGGGGCGGCGGCGGAGCCTGCCGCGGATGCAGGGGTGGCGCGGCGAACGCTGCGCGTCGATGCCGCCCGGATCGACCGGCTGGCGGATCTGGTCGACGACCTCGTCATTGCCAAGGGCGGCCTGGCGACGCTGGCCGCCCAGGCGGATGCGCTGCCGGGCGGGCACGCCCTGGCGCAGGGGTTGCGCGCCCGTCAGGCAAGGCTCGACCGGCTGGTCGGGGACCTGCACGCCACGGTCGGGCAGGTGCGGCTGGTGCCGCTGGCGCCCCTGTTCGGCCGCTTCCCCCGGCTGGTGCGCGACACGGCTCGCATCGTGGGCAAGGCTGTCACGCTGGAGACCGAGGGTGGGGAGGTGGAGGTGGACAAGGCCGTCGTGGACGCGCTGTTCGACCCCCTGCTGCATGTCCTCCGCAATGCCATCGACCACGGAATCGAAGGCGCCGACGCCCGTCGGCGGGCCGGCAAGCCTGAGGCCGGGGCGGTCCGCCTCCTGGCACGCGTGGCCGCCGACCAGGTGGTGATCGAAGTGGCCGATGACGGCGCCGGCATCGACCCGCGACGGATTCGCGACCGGGCCGTCGACCGCGCCATGCTGACGAGGGAGCAGGCGGACCGGCTGGAGGACCCGGCCGCGATCGACCTCATCTTCGCGCCGGGCTTCTCTACTGCCTCCGCCGTCAGCACCGTGTCGGGGCGCGGGATCGGCATGGATGTGGTGCGGGCATCGGTGGCAGCGCTTTCCGGCAAGGTCAGCATCGCCTCCAGCTCGGGCCGGGGCACGGTGGTGCAGTTCCGGCTTCCGCTCGCCATGACGCTGACCCGTATCCTCATTGTTCGATGCGGCGCGGAACGCTTCGGGCTGCCGCTGGACGCGGTGGTGGAGACAGCGCGGCTCCCGCCAGGCAGCGTCACCACGGTCCGGGCCAGCCAAGCGTTCCAGCACCGGGAGCAGGTCATCCCGCTTGTCAGCCTGGGACGCCTGCTTGGGGCGGCGGAGGCCGATGCCCCAGCCGACCGTGTTGTGATCGCCACGGTTCGGGGCGAATTGGTAGGCTTCGCAGTCGATGCCTTCGTTGATCGTACTGACGCCGCGGTGCGGCCGATGGGCGGCCTCCTGGCTCACGCGGCGGGCCTGGCCGGCACAACGGTGCTGGCCGATGGCACGCTCCTGCTGGTTCTCGATCTGGCGGAACTCATCGCATGACGGTCAGGCTCGACGATCAGGTGATCCGCCTCGAAGGCGCATGCTACCTCGAGGACGCCGAGGCGCTGACGGCCCTGTTGCAGACGGCGGGACCGTGCAGCGTCGACCTCTCCGCCTGTACCGCCTTGCACGGTGCGGTCGTGCAGGCGATCCTTGCGCTGCGCCCTGTCGTCATCGGCATACCGCAATCGCCCTTTATGCGCGACCTGCTGGTCCCTGCCCTGGCGGCGGCGAGACGGGCGCCTTCATTCAACCTATAGTGGCTGACGTCACGCGCACCGATTGAATGCGATGGACGGGAGTATCCTTGCATGACCACAACTGTTCTGATCGTCGATGACAGCAAGCTGGCGCGGATCGTCGTCGGCAAAGCAATCGCAGCCCTGCAGCCCGATTGGACGCGGGTTGAAGCGGGCAACGCCGATGAGGCGATTGCCGTTGTCGACGCACGTGCCATCGACGTCGCGATCGTCGACTTCAACATGCCGGGGCGGGACGGGCTGGCGCTGGTGGAAGAACTGCGGTCACGCTTCCCTTCCATGCCGCTTGCGGTCGCGACGGCAAACATTCAGGACGAGATCATCGGCCGCGCCCGGGCAGCTAATGCTACGTTCATCGCCAAGCCGGTGACGGAAGATGGGATCCGCGGCTTCCTCTCCGGCGCGGCGCTACGCCTGAGGACGCCGCTGCGATGACCAGCCAGGGCGTTACCCTCGACGACATGGAGCGGGATGCGCTGACCGAGCTGGTGAATATCGGTGTCAGCCGCGCAGCCGTGAACCTTCGCAAGATGGTCGGCCAGCAGGTGTTACTCTCCGTCCCGTCGCTCGAGGTATTGACGCGAAGCGGTGCCGTCACCCTGATCCGGGAGCGAGAGTATGGCCCGATGGTCGCGGTATGCCAGGATTTTGAGGGTGTCTTCTCCGGGCGCGCGCTCCTCATCTTCCCTGAAAGCAACTGCCTCGCCATGGTCCGCGCCGTGGCAGGGCAATCCCTGACGACGGAAGAAGCCAGCGCGATCGAGGAGGAGGCGCTGGCGGAGACTGGCAACATCGTCCTGAACAGCTGCCTAGCCACAATGGCGAACATGCTAAAGCAGCCGCTGACCATGTCGCTGCCGGAAGTCATCCGCAGCAACGGAGCATTGCTCTTCGCTCCGCGCGCCGAGGACACGGACGGCGGGATCGTGCTATTCCTCTACATTAACTTCGCGATTAACGACCACGATATTCGTGGATACATCTCCATGCTCATGGACCTGCCCTCCGTGCAGTCGCTGCGGGTGCTGATCGCCGAGTTCATTCGCCAGGTCACGGGCGAGGACGACTGATCATGCAGCGCTGGACCCGCCCCGACGCAGCCGGTCCTTCCGTCCCCGACCTCCAAGGCCGGCCGGCGCCCGCGCGGCTGCTCGCGTCGGACAACCCGGCCATGCAGATGCCGGACGAACTCGCCCGGATGGCCGGTCCGCTGCTTGACATGCTGACGCGCGCCGGCGTTGCCGTGACGGTGAGCGTGGCGGAACCAGCGGGCGACAGGATCGTCTTCGCCAACCAGGGCTTTACGGCGTTGACGGGATTCTCCGCCGAAGCGGCGGTTGGGCACGGCCGCGACTTCCTTCTGGCGGCCGGCGCGGACGCCAGCGCACTCGCCCGCCTTGACGCGATGGTTGGCCGGAACGGGTCCGGGATGGCGGATATCCTGGGCCAGCGCCGCGGCGGCACACCCTTCCGGAACCGCATGAGCGTCACGGTGATCCGTGATGCCGATGGCGCCGAGGCCTTTCGCGTGACGACGCACACCGACGTGGCTGGCGCCGATGAGGCGACCCAGGCGCTGGCAGCTCCCGCCCCGGCAGCGCTGAGCCAGGAGGTGCAGGAGCGCCTGCGCCGCACGCAGGTCTCGGCGGCGGCTTCCGGCGCCTGGGAGTGGGACATTCCTGCCAAGACGCTCGTCGCGGATGAGCGGTTTGCCAGCCTCTACGGCCTGGACACGGCCGCCGTGGCGGCGGGACTTCCCGGTTCCACCTTCTTCGTGCCTATCCACGAGGAGGACCGCATGCGCATGCGGATTGCCGTAGCCGGCGCATTGCAGGGCGCGGAGGTCTTCGCGCGTGATTTCCGCGTGGTGGTGAATGGTGAGGTACGCTGGGTGTCGGCGCGTGGCCGCACCTATCTCGATGCCGATGAACGGCCTCAGCGGTTCACCGGCGTGCTGACCGATATCAGTGAGCAGCGGAAGGTCGAGGAGCGCCTCTACGTCGCCCAGACCGCTGGCGGCGTCGGCTCATTCGAATACCTCTGCGGCTACGGTACGGCGGATGTGTCGGGCGAGTTCTGCAGGCTGCTTGGTCTGCGAGCCGCGCAAACGCTGCCGGTGCGCACCATCAACTCCGTCGTACACCCCGACGACCCGGCCATCATCAGGAACCGAGATGGCCAGGCCGAGGCAGGGCCCGCTTTCCACGAGTGCCGCATTAAGCGCGCCGACGATGGGGAAGAGCGCTGGCTTGCCTGCCGCGGTGAGTATCGGCGCGGGGTGAATGGCGCTGTCATCTTTGTCGGCGTGATCTACGATATCACGACAATCAAGCAGTCGGAGGCGCAGCTGCGCCTGCTTACCGAGAAGCTCGAGGAGCATGTGGAGCGCCGGACGCAGGAACGAGATCGCGTCTGGAACCTGTCACGCGACCTTCTCACTATGATCGGGCCGGATGGCCTGCAGAAGGCCGTGAACCCTGCGTGGACTGCGTTGCTGGGCTTCGAGCAGGCGGCACTTGTCGCCACGCCGATGGAAGCGCTGGTGCATCCGGAGGACGCTACAGCGTTGCGCCACCACCACAGCGCGCTTCGTCAAGGCGACAGCGCGGCCGACATAGACATCCGGCTGCGCGGCAGGGATGGCGCTTATCGCTGGGTTAACTGGACGGCCGTGCTGGCGGAAGAGACGATATACGGCATCGGCCGCGACGTCACGCAGCGGAAGCTGCTTGAGGAACAGCTGCGGCAGAGCCAGAAGATGGAGGCGGTTGGCCAGCTGACCGGCGGGCTTGCGCATGACTTTAACAACATGCTCACGGGCATTCTCGGCGGCATCGACATGGCCCGCCGTCGGATCAGCCAGGGACGGTTGGGCGATGTGGACCGCTATCTCAACGCCGCCGTCACCTCCGGCCAGCGTGCGGCGGCGCTCACTCACCGGCTGCTCGCCTTTTCACGCCGACAGACGTTGAATAGCCGGCCGCTCGACGTCGCGGCCCTTGTGCGGTCCATGGAGGATTTGTTGCGTCGCGCGCTTGGCGAGAGCATCCGCTCGGTGATCGACTTGGCGGAGGATCTTTGGCTGGCGGTCGCGGATGAAAGCCAACTGGAAAGCGCCGTTCTCAATCTTGCTATCAATGCGCGCGATGCCATGCCCGATGGCGGGCAGCTGACGATCACTGCCCGCAACCTCCATCTCACCGCTGCCGACCTGAGTGCAAGCGACCACGCCGATAGCGGCGACTTCGTCGAGATCCGTGTTGACGACACGGGCGTCGGTATGCCGCCGGAGATCCTCTCACGCGTGTTCGACCCGTTCTTTACCACGAAGCCGGTTGGACAGGGGACAGGGCTCGGACTTTCGATGATCTACGGGTTTGCCCGCCAATCGCGAGGTCATGTCTGGCTTGCAAGCACTCCGGGCGAGGGCACGTCGGTGCGGCTTTGCCTGCCGCGCCATGTCGGCGACGTTGACCAAGGTGACCACGCAGCTCCCGATGAAGCGACGCTCGGCACTGGCGAGACAGTTCTCGTCGTCGAAGACGATCCCTCCGTGCGACTCCTCGTGCTTCAGGTACTGGAGGAACTGGGTTACCAGGCCGTTGAGACTGCGGACGGCAAGGAGGCGCTCACCGTTCTGCAGTCGCCCCGGCGGCTGGATCTCCTCGTTACCGATGTCGGGCTACCGGGCTTGAATGGCCGGCAGATCGCGGAGATCGCGCGACAAGGCCGCCCTGACCTCCCGGTCCTGTTCATGACAGGCTACGCGAAGGAGGCGTCCGAACAGGGCAGTTTCCTCGACAAGGGCATGGAGCTGATCAAGAAGCCCTTCTCCGTGAACGATTTCGGTCGACGGATCGGCCTCATCCTTAAGCGATAGTCTCAGCCGGGGGGGGGAGTGGCGTTCGTTACTCGGCCGTATGGCGATGCCCTGAACGGTTCCGAGGTCAAGGCCCAGGGCACGGTCGCGCAGATGCAAGGAAACGGCACGTGTGACGCATCACACTGCGACCGGGCGACCGCTTAAAGAATATGAGAAGATGATCCGACTGTTCGCTTGGCTATCGCGCGCCGCAGAGCGAATGGTCCGTCACGCGGAGAGCGAGGCGGAGACGGCGATGATGAAGCAGGACGCCAACCAGCAGCGAAGCCTCGACGCCTTCATGGCGAGCAAGGCCGAGTTCGACGCGGTGCTCGCCGAATTGCAGCAGGCCAGCGTCGAGCACTGCGGCGCCGACCCCGGCGCGGTGCTGTGGGGCGAGGCCTGCTGGCTCGCCGACGCGACCGCCAAGCTGAAGGACATCGCCGACCAGCACTTCCGGCGCGGCGAATACGCGTCGTAACGCGGCGCTGATCTCGCCACGCCCCGACAGGTGAGGCCTGCGGGGCTCGGGCTCGTAGCACCCGGCTGGTCGGGTGCGGCACGAGAATCCCGACGATGAAACTCTGCGACACGCAGACGCAGATCCTGGCTGCCGCAGCGACCCAGCCGCTGCGGCTCGCCATCCCGCCCGCGAAGCTGCCCGTCGCCGCCCGGGAGGCGGTCCGCAAGAGCCTACTGGCCAGGGGGCTGATCGAGGCGGTGGACGCCGACGCTGACGAGCAGGACACCTGGGCGACCGACGCCGGGCCAGTCACCTACCGCCTGGCGGCGCAGGAGCCCGCAGAAGCCGCTACGGCGGCCGTGGAGGCTGCCGAGCCTGCCGGCGGCGCTGACGGCGCGACGGAGGCCATACTGCGCCACACGGCGCCCACAGAGCTCCTGGTGGCCTCCCAGCCGCAGCGCCGCCTCGACGGCCTCCGCATCGCCGCCACGGCCGTCCTGAGCGCTTGGGAGGCACGCAGCAATGGCCCCAGCGCGCTGGAGGCCGCGATCGCCACTCTTCAGGCTGCCATCGCCGGCAAGGCCGCCCGACCGGCCCGCAAGCCGGGCGCTCCCCGTGCCCCGCGTCAGGGGACGAAGCAGGAGCAGGTACTGGCCCTGCTGCGCCGGCCGGAGGGCGCCACGATACCACAGGTGATGGAGGTCACCGGCTGGCAGCAGCACACGGTCCGCGGGTTCTTCGCCGGCCTCAGGAAGCGCCAGGGCATCGCGGTCGAGGTGATGGAGCGGGTGCGGCAGGTCGGGCAGAACAACACCGATGGTCTTCACCCCGGGAGTTGGTCCATTGGGAGCGCAAGTTTTTGGGGCACGTTGAACCCCTGAGGAGGGGGTGGTGCCATGAAGCAGAAACGATACACGGACGAGCAGATTGCCTTTGCCCTGAGGCAGACAGAGAGCGGCACGGCGGTGGCCGAGATCTGCCGGAAACTCGGAGTGTCCGAGCCGACCTTCTATCGATGGAAGAAGCAGTTCGCCGGGATGGGTACGGTGGAGATCCGGCGGCTGAAGCAGCTGGAGGAGGGTTGGAGGCATTGCCTCCAACGCCAAGCTCAAGCGGCTGGTCGCCGACCTGAGCCTGGACAAGACGATGCTGCAGGATGTTCTGCGAAAAAAATGGTGAGGCCCGCGCTGCGCCGTGACGTGGTGGCTGTGCTGCGTGGCAGCTACCGGATCAGCGAGCGTCGGGCCTGTTCGGCAATGGGCTTCCACCGATCTTCCCAGCGGTACCGGTCGGGACGCGCCCCGCAGGTCGAGCTGCGGATGCGGCTGCGTGAATTGGCTGCGGTTCGGGTGCGCTATGGCTACCGACGTCTGCACGTGCTGCTTCGGCGCGAAGGTTGGCCGGTGAATCACAAACGCATCCACCGGCTCTACACCGAGGAGGGGCTGTCGATCCGCACGAAGCTGCCTCGGCGCAAGCGGACCTGGCGCTACCGGCAGGGGCGTCCGGGAGCGGCGGCGGCGAACGAGGTTTGGGCCATGGACTTCATGTCGGACCAGTTGTTCGACGGCCGGGCAGTCCACATCCTGACCGTCGTCGACATCCACACACGAGAGGGGATCTCGGCGCATCCGAGAGCCAGCTTTCGGGCAGCCCAGGTGGTTGAGGTCCTGGACGGGCTGGTCCAGCTCCGCGGCAAGCCAAAGAGCCTGCGGATGGACAACGGCCCCGAGTTTGCGGGACTGCTGCTGGACCACTGGGCTCATCTGAACGGCGTGGAGATCGACTTCTCCAGGCCCGGAAAGCCCACGGGCAACGCGTTCATTGAGGCGTTCAACGCCCGGCTGCGGGCCAAGTGCCTGAACGCCTCGTGGTTCCTGTCCCTGGCCGACGCCAGGCAACGCATCGAGGAATGGAGGTGCCACTACAACGACGAACGACCACACTCAGCCCTGGGAAACGTGACCCCGAGGGCCTTCGCCAACCAAGCTGAACCAGCCCAAAAACTTGCGTAGAACCCGGACCAGAGACGGAGGCAGGACCAGCTGCCGCCGGACTACATTACCGGCAGACCGCTTCTACGGGGGCAGGCCACGATTAGCCGGAAGGCAGCGGCGCCGGGCTGCGACGGTTACCGAGCCCCGGGTCCTTGAAGCCCGGGCGGCGGCGTCCCGTCCTCCGCATCCGGATCGCGGCCCTGCTGGCGATCGAGCGCCCGCATGATCGGCGTGACGGTCAGTCCGTGCAGGAGGACCGACATCAGGACAATCAGCCCGACCAGGCCCCAGAGCTGTTCCGCAGCCCCCACCTCCATGCGGTTGAGGCCGTAGGCGAGGTAGTAGAAGGAGCCGACGCCACGGATGCCGAAGAAGGCGAGCGTCAGCTTCTCGCTCCGGCTGGCCCCGAAGCCGAGCAGCCCGACAAGGCCGGTCACGGGCCGGATCACCAGCAGAATCGCAGCGGCGACGCCGACATCGGTCCAGGTGACCGGGGCGAGCAGCCCGCGGACCAGCGCGCCGCCGAAGAGCAGGAGCAGCAGCATCATGGCGATGCGTTCGATCTGCTCCGTGATCTCGTGCATCTCGAGATGGAAGTCGTGGTCGCGATGAGAGGCGCGGAAGGTCAGCGCCGTGACAAAAACGGCCAGGAAGCCGTAGCAGTGCATGATCTCGGTCAGCCCGTAGGACACCAGCGTTGCCGACAGCGCGATCAGCCCGTCGCCGGTCTTCGCCAGCTTGGTGCTGGCGGGAACGTGGAAGGTGAGCCAGCCGAAGGCGCGCCCGATCAGCCAGCCGGCCGCGATGCCGGCGCCAACCTCCCACAGCACGCGGTAGGTGAACCAGTCGACGAGCCAGTTCTCCCCCGCGGCGGTCACCGCGGCCAGGGCGATGGCCAAGTGGACGAAGGGGAAGGCGAGCCCGTCATTCAACCCAGCCTCCGAGGTGAGGCCGAAGCGCACCTCGTCCTCCTCGCCGGTCTTGGGCGGACCAACCTGGACGTCAGCCGCGAGAACCGGGTCGGTCGGCGCGAGGCTGGCGGCAAGCAGCAGGGCGATCGCCCAAGGCAGGCCCTGGCCCCAGCCTAGCAGGAGGGTGATGGCCGCGATGCCGAGCGGCATCGTCACGCCCAGCAGGCGCCAGGTCACCGACCACCGGCGCCAGTCGAAGATCCGGTCGAGCTTCAGGCCTGCGCCCATCAGCGCGATGATCACGACGAATTCGGTGAAGCGTTCGGCGATCTCGGGATGGTCGAGCGGCAGGGGACTGATCGTGACCTGCGGCAGGGAGAACACCGCGGCGCCGAGCGCGATGCAGACGATGGGCAGGGAAAGCGGGAGGCGCGTCAGGACCATGGGGAGCCACGCGACCAGTGCGACGAGGATACCGATGCCTGTCAGGGCGAGGATGTAGGGATCCGGCAACCAGGCCTGCTCTGTCATCCAGGCCTAACGGCACGTCACCATCAATGTTCCGGCGCGCGGTCGGACAAAGCCTTGGCCGTTGAGAGGGCGGCTCTGGCGATGCGATCGTGCCCCGCTTGCCGGAACACGATGGCCCGGGGCGCTCCTGCAACAGCCTGCCGACGGCGGATGGCGCCACGGCATGGCCGCCTTGGCCGCCGGGCGGCTCAGGGCGATGCCGCCCTCACCGACCCCCGTGCCTACCGATCGCCGTGCTTCCTGCTGGCCTGCATGGCCTTGTTCACGCCGCCCTGCTTGAGGTCGCCGCTGTTCTTCGACCCGGCGCGGGCGTCCTTCGGATTGGCCTTGCCGGCGGCGGCGTTGTTGCCGCCCTGGGGAGCACGGCCGGCGGCGGGGAGGGGAGGTAGCTTGGCCATGCTGCTGGTGTCCTTTCAGGACGGCGACGCCGGCGTCCGGCGTGCTGGGGGGGGTGCGGTGTCGCGACCGGGTAGCGGTGGAAACCGCGAACTTCCGGCGTGGGTGGGCGCAGCAAAGCCAAGGCAGATCATCGTTGTAAGGCTTGAGGGTTAAATCGGGCTACCCTCAAGGTCCGGAGAGTCTCCGGCGTCCGGAGAGTCGTTCAGGCCGTTCGTTCCGGCCGCGGCCCTTCAACCCTCATGCAAAAACGCTGTCCAGACAGGCGCCTTCGCGCGGTCTGCACAGCGGTGGAGAGGGTTTTCTGGAGAACCGACTGGAGCAGCGGTGGGAACCAAAGACACAACTCTCTCTGGGGCGTAGCTCCTGGCGGAGGAAGTGCGCCCGGATGCGAACGGTCTCTTGCCGTCGGCGGCGCAACTGCGGACGAGCTGCGGCGCGTACCCGACGAGCGCTTCATCGCGCTCGATGGCACGGGCACCTTGCTTATTCCGGCTGTAGGACGCCTTCGTCCCCAGGCGGTCCTACTCGTGGAAGACGCGGAATGCCTCCTGCCGCACGACGCAATGGCAGAATTAAATATCTAGCATCTCACATGGCTATTATGATTGGCTTAACGCTAAAGTGGCGTCATTAACGTACCCCTGAAATTGCCAGCGCGTCGGTGATTTTTCGAGCCACGATTTTAGCGTGCTGGGCAGAGTGTGCTTACCATCCAAATCGATCCAACTCAAATGCGAGCGATTAATGTCAAGACCCAATTGATATGATATCACAACCAACTCAGAACAATATACATTTTTCAGAACCCCTTGATGTGAAGTCATTCTAGTTTGATATTTTTCAAGTCGCGCCAAAGCGCTACTATCGAAGGAACTCGAGCCAGCCCAACTCTTGAATATGGCTCGAGATGCACCGTATTCCGCTGCGCCCTTAATTTCGTTGGAAACGTGTTGTATTTTTTGCGCTTCAGTTCTGCTTAAATTAACAGCACGAAAACAATATGCTTTTCCATTTTCCCACGCGGTTTCTAAAATTCCAACTTTGGTGGCGTGTATGACCTCCATTCCGTTGGGGGTAGTGTTAGACTGGATATTAAAATTTCCTGTGACTATCCCGCAGTGTCCAAAAAAAGGCTTCATATCAATAATGATGTCACACGCTTTTGCTCTTGACATAGATCGCTCCATTAGCGCGCCAATTAACTCGATTGAAAAGATTTATTCTCTCTGTGCGTGGCGGATCACCAAGAGTGATCATGGCACGCCAAGAATTCAGTTGACAATCCGCCATAGGTGCCGCGGCCGAGAAGATTCGACCCATTTGCCCTCGGGGTGGTTGTTGCGAAAACGGCCCGATGCGGATTCATCTCGTGACTCCGGAGTGATGGCTGGGCGGCATGAGCAGACCGATATGGCCGACCTAAAAGACCAGGAACTGGCCCGCCTACAATGAGGGGCTCAAGCGACGCGGCTCTCTGACGATCTGGTTCGATCCAAAGATGACATGGGGAGCCGCGCCAACCGGCAGACGAGGCCGACAGGCCATCTACAGCGATGCCGCTGTCCAGACCTGCCTGACCACGAAGGTGCTGTTCGGCATGGCGCTGCGGCAGACGACCGGCTTCGTCGAAAGCCTCCTGCGGCTGATCGACCTCGAATGGACGGTGCCAGACTTCAGCACCCTGAGCCGACGGCAAAAGACCCTGAAGGTCGACATCCCATATCGCGGATCGCAGGGTCCGCTGCACCTGCTGATCGACAGCACCGGCATCAAGGTCGAGGGCGAAGGGGAGTGGAACGCGCGCGAACACGGCGGCGCCAAACGCCGGGTCTGGCGGAAGATACACATCGGGATTGACGAGCAAACGCTGGAGATCCGAGCGGCGGAGTTCACCACCAGCGATGTGGCGGACGCACCGATGTTGCCCGAGCTTCTCGATCAGGCCCCGCCTGACCAGGAGATCGCAAGTATCACCGCTGACGGCGCCTTCGACACCCGGAAGTGCCACGACGCCAGCGCCGCCCGCGGCGCTGCTGCGACCATACCGCCCCGAAAGAACGGCAAACCCTGGAAGGCTGATTGCGCCGGGGCGGTCGCAAGAAATGAAGCCCTCCGTGCATCGCGCCGCCTCGGTAGCACCATCTGGCGACGATGGAGCGGCTATCACCGCCGGAGCCGCGCAGAGACCAAAATGCACTTGACCTTGCGTCGACCGACCGGGTGTCATGCCTCTGATGTGTCGGCCTTCCAGGCAGCACCAGTCCGTCGAGCGGGTCGTGACTTCATAGGAGCTTGAGGGCGTCCCATCCCGTCACAGTTCTGTCCGCCCGTTCGATGGTCAGGCCCCTTCAGCCTGGAGCATCACATCATGAGCGAGACCCTACCCAGCACCGAGGTCATTGTCGGCGTCGACACCCACAAGGCTACCCACGCCGCCGTGGCGCTCGGTACCCGGCTCGGCACCCTGACCATCCCGACCAGCAGCGGAGGCTATCGCGCCCTGTAGGCGTGGGCGCGGTCCCTCGGGCCGATCCGCGCCTTTGGTATCGAGGACACCGGGTCCTACGGAGCCGGTCTGTCCAAGTTCCTGTGCGAGAAGCGGCACTCCGTCTTCGAGGTCAATCGACCCAGCCGGCAGCTCCGGCATCAGAAGGGTAGGGACGATAGGCTCGACGCCGAAAGCGCCGCCCGCAGCGTACTCGCTGGCCAGGCCACGGCACTGCCGAAGGCCGGCACGAGCAACGTCGAGATGATCCGCCACCTGACGGTCGCCCGCGACACCGCCGTCAAGGCGCGCAGCCAAGCCATGCTGACGCTCAAAGCCATCATCGTGAGTGCGCCCTCGACGCTGCGCGAGCAGCTCGGCTGCTTGGCCGGCAAGATGACACTGCTCCGCCACCTCGCTGTCCTGCGTCCGGGCCCACTCACCTCAACCACGGCCTCCGCTAAAACCAGCCTGCGCGCCATCGCCCGGCGCTCGCTGGCCCTCAATGCGGAGATCAAAGACCATGATGCTCACCTCGAGCAACTGACTCAGCAACTCGCGCCCGACCTGGTGCAGGCGCACGGCATGGGCGCGGGCACCGCTGCCGAGATGCTCATCGTCATCGGCGACAACCCCGAGCGCATCCGATCAGAGGCAGCGCTGGCCAAGTTTTGCGACGCCTGCCCCATCCCGGCATCCAGCGGCAAGACAAACCGGCATCGGCTCAACCGAGGCGGCAATCGTCAAGCCAACGCGGCCCTCTACCGTGTTGTCATCGTCCGTATGCGGGGGGCACCAGCCCACCCTCGACTACGTCAGACGCCGCACCGCCGAAGGAAAGAGCAAACCCGAGATCATTCGCTGCCTCAAGCGTTTCGTGGCCCGCGAAATCTTCGGCTATCTCTGCCGGCCGCCATGCCTACCTCAGGCAGCCCCCGCAGCCCCTCGACCGATATAGGATTTCAGAGCCCCTCAGCTAGGCTCAGGACTCATTGGCCGAGCCAGAAGATGACGATGGCGGCGAGTGTGACGGCGCCGAAGAAGATGGTGGGGCATCGGTCGTAGCGGGTAGCAATGCGGCGCCAATCTTTGAG
>JAIXWG010000017.1 GCA_027482245.1 Acetobacteraceae bacterium
CGGTGGCGGGGCCGCCACGGGCTCGGCCGGCGGCGGCGGGGGCGGCGGCACCACGGCAGCCGGCGCGGGTTCCGGCTTCGGCGGCGGCGGGGGGCTGGCCGGCGGCGCCGAAGCCTCCGGCTGCAGGCGGGGCGCGCCGGCCGCGCCCGTCGCCAGGGCGAGCCGCCCGATCTCGACATGGGCCGCCGGGCCGGCATTGCGGATGACCAGCCGCAGCGCGATGGCGCCCGACGGGGCGGCGGGCAGCGGCAGCGCCACGCGCAGCGCGCCATCCGCATCGACGCGGCGCCAGCCGCTGTGGCGGGGCTGGTCCGTGGCCTCGGCGGCGGCGGCCAGCAGCGCGACCTCCACCTTCGCCGCATCACCCAGCCGCAAGGCGGCCTCCAGCATGACGAGGTCGGCCGGCCCGGCGGGCAGCGGCGGCAGGGACAGCCGGGCCTCCGCCCCCGGGGCGACGGCCAGCATCAGGCGGGGCACCTCGCCCCCCAGCGCGACCCGCTCCGCCGTCGCGCCCTGCAGGGATGCGCTGGCCCAGGCCGTGTCGGGCAGCGGCAGCACCAGGCCGGGCGGGGGTGCCGGCAGGTCCCGCGCCGCCCAGTCGAAATGCCGCGGCGCGCGCAGATGGCCGGGCTCCGCCGTCTCGACGCGCAGCGCCAGCGGCGCCCCGGCATCCGGCCCGCCGGAGGAGATCCGCACCCGGTCGCCCGCCGCCGCATCGAGCGAGACCTCGAGATGCGCCTCCCCGCTGCCGGCGGGGGCGGGTTCGGGCAGGTCGAGCGCCAGCCACCCCGCCGCCAGGTCACGCCCCGGCACGGTCCAGGCGCCGATGATGCGCGCGCCGGCGACCAGCCGGATGCGGAGCAGGGACGCTGGGTCCCCGGCCGGCGCCGCCAGGTGCAGCGCGACGCCGCAGATGCCCTCCGCCCCCCGGCCGAGCGGCTGCATGGCGCGCGGCGGTGGCGTGGGGCCGGCGGGCACCGGGGGCAGGTCGATCACCCGGCGCGGGGCGGGGATGGGCTGCGCCGCCAGGCGGCGATGCAGGACGCCGCGCTGCGCCTCGGCTTCGGCCAGCGCGGCGGCCAGGCGGCTGACCAGGGCCGGCAGCAGGCCGCTGGCGGGCAGGGCGGGTACGCCGGGCGGCAGGCCCGTGGCCAGGGCGGCGGCGGCGGCGGCGTCCGGCGCCACGCTCGCCAGCGGGCGAAGGCCGGGGGGCAGCGGGCGGGCGGGGCCGGGCGGGGCATCGGCCTGGCGCAGCACGCCATCGACCGGTGTCAGCACGGTGATCGCCTCCGGCGCCTCGATCCCCAGCGGCCCCATGCCGGGGGCGGCGACGATCATCGGCTTGCCGGCGGCCAGCGCGGCGAGTTCCGCGGCGCCGATCAGGAAGGCGGTCATGCGGCAGTCTCCGGGAAGGCGGAAGGATCGTTGGTGGCCACGGCGAGGTCGGCCAGCCGGCTGGGAGCGGCGAGGCTGGCCGCCAGGCGCAGCTGGCCCATCCAGGCCGGGACCGCGCGCTGCCAGGTGCGGCGCGATGCCTCGGCCGTCGCGCGCCTGGCCATGGCGGCGGCGCCGGCGGGATCGGCCAGCAGGGCCGCGACGGCCTCGGCCAGGGCGGCGGCATCGGGGGCGTCGGCGATGTGGGCCAGGCGCGGGGCCTCCTCGCCCAGCCCCTCCAGCGCCGCCGCGCTCGCCACCACCGGGCAGCCACTCGCCGCGGCTTCCAGGAAGACGAGCGGCGCACCTTCGAGCCGGGAGGGCAGCACGAGCGCATCGGCGGCGAGGTACCAGGGCGTCGGGTCCGCCACCGGGCCGACCAGGCGCAGCAGGCCGCGCGGATCGCCCCGCGCCTCGGCCTCCAGGTGCCCGCGCAGCAGGCCATCGCCCAGCACCGCGATCGGCAGGTTCAGGCGGTCCGTCAGGGCGGGCAGCAGGTCCGCGCCCTTCGCTTCCTCCAGCCGTCCGACGAAGACCAGCAGCGGCTGGTCCGCGCGCAGGCCGAGCTGGGCGCGGAGCGCGGCGCGGGCGGCGTCGCGCGCCGCCGGCTGGGCGGTGACGGCGGGGGCGGGATTGTCGATGACCGCGACCCGGTCCGGCGCCAGGCCGAAGCAGGCGGCGCCGCGCCGCGCGACGGGGGCGGAAACGGCGGCCCAGGCGGCGCCGGAGGCATCCAGCGCCGGCAATTCGGGCGCGATCGAGCCGGGGGGCGGGCCTTCCGCCGCCAGGTGCAGCGCGACCAGCCGCGGCAGCCCGCGCCCGGCGACGGCGCGCATCACGCCGAGGCCCGCATCCGGCCAGGGCAGCGGCAGCAGGACCATGTCCGGCGCCTCCGCCACCAGCAGCGCCTCCGTCCCCGCGCGCTGGCGGGCGATCGCGATGGCGGCGGGCTCGTCATCCTCGCGGCCCAGCCGGGCAGGCACCAGGCGCGGCGCCGGCATCCCCGGCGGCAGGCTGGCCGCCAGCGGGCCGAGCAGCGCGGGATCGGCCGCCAGCGTCACCTGCAGCCCCGCCGCGCCGAGCCGCGCAGCCAGCTCGACGGCATGGCGTTCGGTGCCGCCGAAGCGGAGGGAGGGGAGCGGCACCAGCAGCCGCTTCAGCTGGCGGACCGGCGTCAGCGCCATGGGACCGCGCGCGCGGGGCCGCGGGACATCCGCATGCAGGAGGGTGTCGATCCGCCGGGCGCCATCCCGCGGTGGTAGCGCAAGCCCGCGCCGCGCGCCACGCCCGGCGCCGATCCGCCCTGTCAGGCCAGGACCGAGGCCGCCGCCACCCGCGGCACGCCCCGCGCCAGCGCGGCCAGCGTGCCCATCGCGGGCGCCAGCGCCTGCGGGCCGAAATGGCGGCGGCCGAAGGCGAAGGCGGCTTCCGCCATGCGCGCCCGCGCCGCGCGGTCCCGCACCAGCTTGGCCAGCGCCGCCACGAAGGCCGCGCGGTCCTCCGCCAGGGCATAGGCCGTGCCGGCGCCGCCCTGGATGCCGTAGAGCGCCTCCGCCGTCAGCACGCTCGGCAGGCCGCTGGCGAGGTACTCCACCGTCTTGATCTTCAGCCCGCCGCCGTAGAAGACCGGGTTCACGCCGATGTCGAGCGTGCCGAGGAAGGCCAGGTGGTCCGGCACCTCTCCGTGCAGCACCACGCCGGGGCGCCCCGCCGGCATGGCGGCGCAGACGCCGCCGGCCACGTGCAGCTCCGCCCCCAGGGTCTGGATGGCGGGCCAGACCTGGTCCAGCAGCCAGCGCAGCCCGTCCCGGTTCATCGGGCTGTCGCCGCCGATGAAGCCGATGCGCGGCAGGCTGCCCGGGGCTGATCCGCGCGCGGGCAGCAGCGCGGGCATGGCGTGCGGCGCCAGCACCACGCGGCCGGGCAGCAGCGCTTCCAGCCAGCGCGCCTCCTCCGCCTGGATGGCCATGACCTGCGCGAAGCCGTCCAGGATCTTCAGCTCCTCCGCCACGGGGATCTGGATGAAGTGCTCCTGCCCGAACAGGCGGAAGTTCTGGGCGCGGAGCGACATGACGTCATGCGTGTCCAGCACCGTCATCTTCGGCATCCCCGCCGCCAGCCGCATCCAGGACAGGCGGAGATACTGCACCATGACGGCCTGCGGCGGGTTGCGGGCCAGATGCGCTTCCAGCGAGGCCAGCAGCGCACCGTCGAAGCGCGTCTTCTCGAACGGCGTCAGGCCCCAGGGCATCGGCGCCTCGCCGGCCGGAAGCGGCGTGAACAGGCGCCCGCGCCGGCCCAGCGCGTTGCGCGCCGCCTGCCGCTCCGCGCCCGGCAACTCGCCGGTGAAGAGGAGGTCGAGGTCGAACTCCTCCCGCGCCGCCGCCACCACCGCGGAGATGCGGGCCTGGTTTCCGAGGCTGCCGCGCCAGTACGGCACATCAGTCAGCATCAGCAGGCGCGGCCGGTCGAGCATGGCGGCGAGGCCGGCGGGGGAGGCGAGGGCCGCGCGCGAGGCCGCCACCTCCAGCGCATAGCGCTGGAACAGCCGGGCGGAGGCCTCCGCGACCTCCGCCCGGAAGGCGGCGGAGGCCAGCCAGCGCCGGGCGTGGCGGGCGACGGCGGCGGCATCGGGCGCGGCGTGGAAGACATGCTCCGCCGGGAGGCCGGCGAAGGCGGCGGCGGTGCCGATCACCGGCCGGCCGCGCGCCAGCGCCTCCACCGTCTTGATCTTCAGGCCCGTGCCGCCCTCATGCGGGTTCACGCCCAGGTCGGCCTCGGCATAGAGCGCGTCGGGGTCGGGGACCGGGCCGAGCAGGTGCAGGCCCTCCGCCGGGGACAGGGCCTGGCAGGCATCGCCGGCGACCACCATGCGCCCGCCCGCGGCCGCGACCTCCGCCGGCGGCAGCGCCGCCAGGAAGCGGCGGAGCGCCCGGGTGTTCAGCGGGTTGCCGCTGCTGATGTAGCCGATGGAGAGGCCTTCCCCCGGCGGCAGGGGCGGGCGCGGGTCGGCGGGCAGGTGGCCGAGCGTGGCCGTCGCGGCGCGCGTCACCCCGGTGAAATGGCGCCGTTCCTCCTGCTGGATCGCGAGCACGAGGTCCGCGCGGTCCAGCCCCGCCGCCTCCTCCCCGGCCGTCGTGGCGAAGAAGCGGTTCTCCAGCCCGATCGCGGCCAGCGCCTCCGCCCGTCCGGCGAAGATGTCATGCGCGTCGATCACCTTGATCGTGCGGTGGTCGAAGAAGTCGAGGGCGCGGGAGAGGAAGACGTAGTTCACCAGCACCAGGTCGAAGCGGGGCTCGCGCGCGGCCAGCGCGGCGAAGGCGGCCTCGGCCTCCGGCAGGATCCAGTCGTCGATGGCGTTGAGGGGGGCGAGGCTGCGCGCCTCCCGCGCCCGGTCATGCGGCACCTCGACGAGTTCGTCCCAGGCGTCGCGCATGGCGGCCAGGGCGGCGGGGGAGGGGTTCTCCCGCATCAGCAGGCAGAGGTGGATGGCGTGGCCCGCCGCCTTCAGGCCGGACAGGACCGCATGGATGCGGGCGCGGTTGCCGGCATCCTGCGGGTGGCTGGGGGTGGGCGAGATGGCCAGGATGCGCATGCCGGCGGAGTCTGGCGCCCCGCACCGCCCTTTGCCAAGGGTGCCGCGCTTGCGCGCGGTGGGGGTGCCGCGCTTGCGCGGGCTGCCCGCCTGGGGCATACCGCGCCCGCCGGTCCGGGACTGAACGCCCGGGACGGCAAATTCGCACGCGCTGCACCCTTCCGGCAGGCCTCACGGCCTGGCGAGGGTCCGGTCCCCACCCCCTCGGTTCACGGGGCGGGGGCGGCAGCGCGGAGGCAAACCGGACCACTGGAAGCTAGGAAGGAACTCGCCGATGGCGATGCCCGACGTCACCCTGCGCGGCCTGCTCGAGGCCGGCGTCCATTTCGGACACCACACGCGCCGCTGGAACCCCAAGATGGCGCCGTACATCTTCGGCGTCCGCAACCAGGTCCACATCCTGGACCTGCAGCAGACCGTCCCGATGATGGACCGCGCGCTGCGCGCCATCCGTGACGTGGTGGCCGGTGGCGGCCGCGTGCTGCTGGTCGGCACCAAGAAGGCGGCGGCGGACTACGTGGCGGAAAGCGCCGCGCGCTGCGGCCAGTACTACGTGAACCATCGCTGGCTCGGCGGCATGCTGACGAACTGGAAGACCATCCAGGGCAGCATCAAGCGCCTGAAGCAGATGGAAGAGCAGCTCGGCGGCAACATCCAGGGCCTCACCAAGAAGGAAGTCCTGATGCTGACGCGGGACAAGGAGAAGCTGGACCGCGCGCTCGGCGGCATCAAGGACATGGGCGGCCTGCCCGACATCATCTTCGTCATCGACACGGTGAAGGAGAAGCTGGCGATCGAGGAGGCCAACAAGCTCGGCATCCCCGTCGTGGCCGTCGTGGACAGCAACGCCGATCCCTCCGGCATCGCCTTCCCGATCCCGGGCAATGACGACGCGATCCGCGCCATCCACCTGTACTGCGACAGCGTCGCCGGCGCGGTGTTGGACGGCATCTCGGCGGAACTCGGCTCCTCCGGCGCCGACCTCGGCGCGCAGGCGGACCTGCCGATCGAGGCGCTGCCCGACGTGGCGGCCGAGGTGCTGCCCGAGGCCGCGGCCGAGCAGCCGGGCGCCTGACGCCTTCGCGCCCCGGGCCCAGGCCCGGGGCGTTTCCTGACGGGCCGGGCCGAGACTGCCCGGCACGCTGATGTACCCCAGGCCGCCGGGCTCTGCCCCGATGCGGCCGTGATTCGATGGATCGGGAGCGATCGATATGGCCGAGATCACCGCGGCGATGGTGCGCGACCTGCGCGAGAAGACCGGCGCCGGCATGATGGACTGCAAGAAGGCGCTGGTCGAATCCGACGGCGACATGGAAGGCGCCATCGACTGGCTGCGGAAGAAGGGCCTGTCGGCCGCCGCGAAGAAGTCCGGCCGCGTGGCGTCCGAGGGCCTGGTGGCCGTCGCCTCCGGCCCCAACGTCGCCGCGATGGTCGAGGTGAATGCCGAGACGGACTTCCTGGCGCGCAACGAGACGTTCCAGAACTTCGCCGCCGAGGTCGCCAGCCTGGCGCTCTCCGTCGGCGAGGATGTGGAAGCGCTGAAGGCCGCGACCTTCCCCGGCACGACGCACAGCACGCAGGACGAGTTGGTCAAGCTGATCGCCACGATCGGCGAGAACATGTCGATCCGCCGCGCCAAGGTGCTGCGCGTGCCGTCCGGCACCGTCGCCACCTACATCCACAACGCCGTGAAGCCCGGCCTCGGCAAGATCGGCGTGCTGGTCGCGCTGGAAGCCGAGAGCGAGCAGCAGGCGCTGGAGACGCTCGGCCGCCAGATCGGCATGCATGTCGCCGCGGCTCGTCCGGAGGCGCTCGACATTTCCAATGTCGAGAGCTCCGCGCTGGAGCGCGAGAAGAACGTGCTGCGCGAGCAGGCCGCCGGTTCGGGCAAGCCCGCCGCGATCATCGAGAAGATGATCGAGGGCCGCATCCGCAAGTACTACGAGGAAGTGGTGCTGCTGGAGCAGGTCTGGGTGCATGACGGCGAGAGCCGCGTGAAGCAGGTCGTGCAGAAGGCCGGCGGCAAGCTGACGGGCTTCGCCCGCTTCCAGCTGGGCGAGGGCATCGAGAAGGCGCAGACCGACTTCGCCGCCGAGGTCGCCGCGGCCGCCAAGGGCTGAGGCCCGCCGGCGCCCCGCCTGGGACATCCCAGCCGGGGCGCCGGTGACTGTTCCGTCGGGTGCGGGTCTTCGTATACGAAGCCTGCTCTCGGCATGGTGTGACAGGGCGGGCAGGGTGCTCGCCTTGCCGCCGCCATGATGCGCCGCCTATGGTGCGCAACCCCTCGCTACCCGGATACTTCGCCGCCCATGAGCAGACCCCCCATCTACAAGCGCGTCCTGCTCAAGGTGTCCGGCGAGGCGCTGATGGGTGCCCGTGACTACGGGCTCGACATCGGCGTGCTGCGCCGCATCGCCGAAGACGTGCGGGATGTGGTGAACCTGGGCGTCCAGGTCTGCATGGTGATCGGCGGGGGGAACATCTTCCGCGGCGTGGCCGGCGCCTCCGCCGGCATGGACCGCGCCCAGGCCGATGGCATGGGCATGCTGGCCACCGTGATGAACGCGCTGGCGATGCAGAACTGGCTGGAGAAGATGGGCGTGCCCACGCGGGTGCAGTCCGCCATCTCCATGGCCAGCCTGGCGGAGCCCTTCATCCGCCGCCGCGCCATCCGGCACATGGAGAAGGGCCGCGTGGTGATCTTCGCCGCCGGCACGGGCAACCCCTTCTTCACGACCGACACCGCCGCCGCGCTGCGCGCCGCCGAGATGGGCTGCGACGCCCTGCTGAAGGGCACCCAGGTCGATGGCATCTACGCCGCCGACCCGCGCAAGAATCCGAATGCCGAGCGCTATGAGCAGCTGACCTACCTCGAGGTCCTGGCGCGCGACCTGCAGGTGATGGACGCCGCCGCCATCAGCCTGGCGCGTGAGAACAAGCTGCCGATCGTCGTCTTCAACATCCACGAACCCGGTGCCTTCACCGCGGTGATGCTGGGCGACGGCAAGTTCACCACCGTGATCGATCCGTAGGGAGAAGGGCAGGCATGGCCGCCGATTTCGCCGCGCTGAAGCGCGACCTGCAGCGCCGCATGGATGGCGCGCTGGAGACCCTCAAGAAGGAATTCGCCGGGCTGCGCACCGGCCGCGCGAGCCCCGCGCTGCTGGAGCCGATCCGCGTCGAGGCCTATGGCACCAACCAGCCGCTGACCCAGCTCGCCAATATCGGCGTCGCGGGTCCGGGGCTGCTGTCCGTGCAGGTCTGGGACAAGTCCGTCGTGAAGAACGTGGAGGTCGCGATCCGCGATTCGGGCCTCGGCCTGAACCCGATGGCGGAAGGCCAGGTGATCCGCGTGCCGCTGCCGCCGCTGACGCAGGAACGCCGCAACGATCTGGTGAAGACCGCGGGCAAGTACGCGGAGGCCGCCAAGGTCGCCATGCGCAGCGTCCGCCGCGACGGCATGGAGACGGTGAAGGCCTGGGAGAAGGACAAGAAGTCCGAAGCCAGCCAGGATGACGTGAAGCGCTGGTCCGACGAGATCCAGAAGATGACCGACGCGCAGATCAAGACCGTCGACACGACGCTGGCGGACAAGGAAAAGGACATCCGCACGAGCTGACGGCATTCCGGTGGGCAGGCGCAGCGCCATGGCAGCCAGCAGCGGGGCGAACGTGACCGGGATGGCGCGGCGGTGAGCGCGGCCGCCAAGCCCGCCGCGACGCTGGCCGATGCGGTGCCGGTGCATGTCGGCATCATCATGGACGGCAATGGCCGCTGGGCCGCCGCCCGCGGGCTGCCGCGCGCACTCGGCCACAAGGCCGGCGCCGAAGCCGCCCGCCGGGCGATAGAGGCCGCGGCCGAGGCCGGCATCGGCTGGCTGACCCTCTTCGCCTTCTCCTCCGAGAACTGGCGCCGTCCGGCCGACGAGGTTCGGGACCTCACCGGCCTCATGCGGCTCTACCTGCGGTCCGAGGTGAAGACCCTGGTGAAGGAAGGCATCCGCCTTCGCATCATCGGGGAGAGGGAGCGCTTCGGCCCCGACCTGGTCCGCGCCATCGACCAGGCGGAAGCCGCGACGGCGGAGGGAAGGCGGCTAAATTTGAACGTCGCCCTGTCCTATGGCGGGCGGGCGGAGATCGTGGCCGCGGCGCGGGCCGCCATGCAGCAGGCGCTCGAAGGCGGGCTGCAGCCGGAAGCGCTGGACGAGGCCAGCTTCGGGCGGCTGCTCTCGACTGACGGCATGCCGGACCCCGACCTCATCATCCGCACCTCGGGCGAGCAGCGGCTGTCCAACTTCCTGCTGTGGCAATCCGCCTATGCGGAGTTCGTCTTCCAGGACGTGCTCTGGCCGGATTACGAGGCGCGGCATCTGGCCGAGGCGATCGGCGAATTCGCGCGGCGGGAGCGACGCTACGGCGTCCGCGCCGCGTAGCACGGGGTGGTCCGGGGGGAATGACAACGGTGGCGGCGGCGGCCGATGACGCCAAGCGGTGGCGGGATCTGCGCAAGCGCGCGCTCTCCGCCGCCGTGCTCGGCCCCGCGGCGGTGGCCTGCATCTGGTTCGGCGCGGAGGCCTTCACGGCGCTGATGGCGATCGCCGTCGCGGTGCTGGCCTGGGAATGGGTGCATCTCTGCGGCCGCCGCACGCGGGTCTTCCCGGGGCTCGCCGTGCCGCTGGTGGTGCTGGCGGCCGGTGCCTTCGCGGTGGAGGACCACCCGCGCATCGCCCTGGCCGTGCTGGTGGCGGGATGGCTGGCGACCTGGGCCGGTGCGCGCCGGATGGGCAGCAGCCTGACCCAGCCGGCCGGGCGGCTGGCGGCGGGCGTGCTCTATATCGGCCTGGCCGGCATCGCGCTGATCGAACTGCGCCACGATACCGAAGCCGGGCGCGCCAATGTCCTGTTCCTGTTCCTGGTGGTCTGGGCGTCCGACATCGGCGCCTACATGGCCGGGCGGGCCTTCGGCGGGCCGAAGCTCGCCCCCGCCATCTCCCCCAACAAGACCTGGTCCGGCGCGGCAGGGGGGCTGGTCTCCGCCCTCATCATCGGGGGCGCCTGCGCGCTGGCCTTCACGCCCGGGGCTTCGCTGCTGTCCATCGCGGTGGTGGTCACCGTCGTGTCCGTCGCCTCCATGATCGGGGACCTGGCGGAATCCGCCATCAAGCGGCACTTCAAGGTGAAGGACACCTCCTCCCTCATCCCCGGCCATGGCGGGCTGCTGGACCGGCTTGATGGCGTGCTGGCGGCGGCGCCGGTCGCCTCCCTCGTTTCATTCATGCTCGGCCTCGGAAGGCCGCTCTGGGGCTGGGGCTGATGGCGCGCTCGATCACCATCCTCGGCTCCACCGGCTCCATCGGCCGGTCCACCGTGGCCCTGCTGGACGCCGCGCCGGGGCGTTTCACGGTGGAGGCGCTGGTCGCCAACCGGGACGTGACGGTGCTGGCGGAGCAGGCCAGGCGCCTCGGCGCCCGCATGGCGGTGGTCGCGGATGAAGCCGCCTGGCCCGCGCTGAAGGCGGCGCTGGGCGGCACCGGCATCGAGCTGGCGGCCGGCGCGGCGGCGGTGGAGGCGGCGGCGGCGCGGCCGGCCGACTGGACCATGGCGGCGATCGTCGGCGCGGCGGGGCTGCGATCCACCCTGGCCGCGCTGGCCCGCGGCGGCACGCTGGCGCTGGCGAACAAGGAAAGCCTGGTCTGCGCGGCGGACCTCGTGCTGCGCACCGCGGCCGCCAGCGGCGCCACGCTGCTGCCCGTCGATTCCGAACACAACGCCATCTTCCAGGCGCTGGCGGGCCAGGACCCGAAGGGCGTGGAGAAGATCATCCTCACGGCCTCCGGCGGTCCCTTCCGCCACTGGGACCTGGCGCGGATGGCGACGGCCACGCCGGAACAGGCGGTGGCGCACCCCGTCTGGTCCATGGGCGCCAAGATCAGCGTGGACAGCGCCACGATGATGAACAAGGGCCTCGAACTCATCGAGGCCGCGCGCCTGTTCCCCGTGCCGGAGGAGCGGATCGAGGTGCTCGTGCACCCGCAATCCGCCGTCCACGGCCTGGTGCAGTACAGCGACGGGTCCATCCTGGCGCAGCTGGGCTCCCCGGACATGCGCACCCCGATCGCCCATGCCCTGGCCTGGCCGGAGCGGATGCAGGTGGCCGCCCCGCGCCTCGACCTTGCCGCCCTCGGTAAGCTCGAATTCCTCGCCCCCGACCCGATCCGCTTCCCGGCGCTTCGCCTGGCGCGGGAGGCCTTGCAGGCGGGCGGTGGCGCGCCGACTATATTGAACGCGGCGAACGAGGTGGCGGTGGGGCTGTTCCTGGAACGGCGCCTCGGCTTCCTCGACATCGCGGCGGTGGTCGAGGACACGCTCGGCGCCCTGGCCAGGGAGGCCGGGACGGCGCTGGCCGATGGGGTGGAGGGGATCCTCGCCCTGGACGCCCTGGCGCGGCGGGATGCCGCGCAGCGAGCCGGGCTTCGCGCCGCCGTCGCCTGACGGCGTCGCCGCCGACTGCCGCTGGCTACCCCGCGCGAAGGCGCGCCTGATACCCCGCGCGGGGCCCCGCGCCTGATACCCCGCGCGGGGCCCCGCGCCATCTTGCCGGCGCCTCAGCGCCCCTGGAGAGCACCTTGGATTTCCTGCCCGAACCCATCCGCACCATCGTCGCCTTCGTGGTCGTGCTTGGCGTGCTCGTCTTCTTCCACGAACTCGGCCACTACCTGGCCGCGCGCTGGCGGGGCATCCATGTGGAGCGCTTCTCCGTCGGCTTCGGCCGCGCCATCGCGGGCTGGACCGACCGGCGCGGCACGGAATGGCGGATCGGCTGGCTGCCGCTCGGCGGCTACGTGAAGCTGCACGGGCAGGAGACGCCGGAGGATGCGTCCCCCGAGGTCCGCGCCTCCTGGCGCGCCGGGGAGACCTTCCACGAGAAGCCGGTCGGCGACCGCGCCATCGTCGTGGCGGCCGGGCCGATCGCGAACTTCCTGCTGGCCGCGCTGATGTTCGGCGGCCTCTACATGACGGTCGGCAAGCCCACCACGACCACCACCGTCTCCACCGTGCAGGAAGGCTCCGCCGCCGCGCGCGCCGGGCTGCTGCCGGGCGATCGCATCCTGGCGCTGGACGGCCAGCCGGTGACGCGGTTCGAGGAGGTGCAGCGCCACATCCAGCCCCGCGCCGGCCAGGGCGTCGCCATCACGATCGAGCGCGAGGGCCGCGAGCGCCAGGTTCAGGCCGTGCCGGATTCCCGCCCGGCCGGGGAGAAGACGGTCGGCGTGCTCGGCGTTGGCGCCGGCGCCGCGCAGTTCGAACGGCTGAACCCGTTCAGTGCGCTGTGGGGCGGCGTGACGCAGACCGCCGACATCACGGTCCAGACGCTTGGCGCCGTGTGGCAGATGATCGCCGGCGGCCGGGGGGCGGAGGATCTCGGCGGACCGCTCCGCATCGCGCAGATGTCGGGACAGGTGGCAGAGATGGGCGTCTCGGCCCTCGTCTCCTTCATGGCGGTGCTGTCGGTGAACCTGGCGCTGATCAACCTCTTCCCCATCCCGGTGCTGGATGGCGGCCACCTGATGTTCTACGCGGCGGAGGCGATTCGAGGTCGCCCTCTGCCGCCGCGGGCGCAGGAGATGGGCTATCGCGCCGGATTCGCGCTGCTCATCACGCTGTTCGTCTTCGCCACCTGGAACGACCTGTCGCAGTTCGGCCTGTTCCGCTGGGCCGCCGGCCTGTTCGGCTGAGGCCCCGGCCCGGGCGGTAAATGGCGGATGGCGGCGGGTTTTCCGTCGCTTCCCGCCGCCACGGCCCGGCCTTCCTGCTGCGTCAGCCCCGGCATGGGCGCGGCCCGGCGCGGCCGGCCCGGGGCAGGGGTGGCGGCGCGGGGTTCGCTCGGCTAGTCTCCGGCCCCGCCTCCACCCCCCCCCAGGGAATTGCGCCTTGGTCGCCAACCGGCTCCTGTTGCTCGCCGCCACCTGCCTTGTCCCGGTTGCGCTCGCGCTGCCGGCGGAGGCGCAGAACCGCCCGCCGCGGCAACCCGCGCCCGCGGCGGTGCCTTCCCGCACGCCGGCCGCCGTGCCGGCGCAGGGGGTCGTCCGCGGCATCGACGTGGTCGGCAACCAGCGCATCGAGCCGGACACGATCCGGTCCTACATGCTGCTGCAGCCCGGGGACGCCTTCAACGCGGACCGGCTCGACCGCAGCCTGCGCACCCTGTTCGCCACCGGCCTGTTCCGCGACGTCTCCGTCACCCGCGTGGGCGACCGGATCCGGGTGCAGGTGGAGGAGAACCCGATCGTCAACCGGGTGGCCTTCGAGGGCAACAGCAAGGTCAGCGACGACGTGCTGCGGCCGGAGGTGCAGCTGCGCCCGCGCGCCGTCTTCACGGCGCAGCAGGCGCAGGCGGACCGCCAGCGTATCCTCGACGTCTATGCGCGCCGCGGCCGCTTCGCCGCGCGGGTCGAGCCGAAGCTCATCCAGCTCGACCAGAACCGCGTGGACGTGGTGTTCGAGATCACGGAAGGCGATGCGGCGCTGGTCAGCAGCATCAATTTCGTCGGCAACAACGCCTTCTCCGACCGCCGCCTGCGGGACGTGGTGGCGACGCGCGAACAGGCCTGGTTCCGCCTGCTCTCGACCTCCGACATCTATGACCCGGAGCGGCTGAACTTCGACCGCGAATTGCTGCGCCGCTACTACCTCCGCAGCGGCTACGCCGATGTGCAGGTCACCGCCGCGACGGCGGAGCTGGCGCCGGACCGCAGCGGCTTCTTCGTGACCTATACGCTCGACGAAGGCGTGCGCTACCGCGTCGGCCAGGTGCAGATCACGAGCAGCCTGAGGGGCGTGGAGCCCGAGGCGCTGCGCCGCGAACTCGCGGTGGAGGAGGGCGCCTGGTATGACGGCGATGCCGTGGAGCGGTCCGTCGAGGCGCTGTCGGATGCCGTCGGCCTGCGCGGCGTGCCCTTCGTCGAGGTCCGCCCCCGCGTGGTGCGGGACCGGGAGGCGCGGCGCGTCGACATCACCTTCGAGATCGCCGAGGGCACGCGCGCCTATGTCGAGCGCATCGACATCCAGGGCAATGCCCGCACCCAGGACCGCGTCATCCGCCGCGAGTTCCGCATCGCGGAGGGCGATGCCTTCAACGCGGCGCAGGTGCGCCGTTCGCGCCAGCGCATCCGCGACCTCGGCTATTTCGGCCAGGCGGACATCACGGCCCAGCCGGGTTCGGCGCCGGACCGCACGGTGCTGCAGACGCAAGTGACCGAGCGCGCGACGGGCGAGGTTTCGCTCGGCGGCGGCTTCTCCACCGATGCGGGCTTCCTGACCGATTTCGGCGTGCGGGAACGCAACTTCCTCGGCACCGGCGTCGATGCGCGCCTGCAGACCATGCTGGCGCAGCGGCGCACGCAGGTGGACTTCTCGATCACCGATCCGTCCTTCCTCGACCGCAACCTCGCGGCCGGCATCGACCTGTTCTACACCACGCGCAACCTGACGGAGTCGCTGGGCTACCGTGAGAAGCGGGTCGGCACCGCGCTGCGCGCGGGCTACGAGTTCAACGAGCGGGTGCGGCAGAGCTGGGCCTACAGCCTGGTGCAGCGCGACATCTTCGACATCAGTTCCGGCGCCAGCCGCTTCATCCGCGAACAGGCGGGCCAGACGCTGCTGTCGCAGATCGGCACCACCCTGTCCTACGACGTGCGCGACAGCCGGATCGAGCCGAAGAGCGGCTACATCATCCGCGTGGGCTCCGACGTCGCGGGCCTGGGCGGCGACGTCGCCTATGTGCGCCTGCGCGCGGACGTGGCGGGCTACATCCCGCTGGAACGGTTCTTCGGTGACCCGGACTACGTGCTGGCGCTGCAGGCCGGCGTCGGCCAGCTGTCGCCCTGGGGCGGCCGGCCGGAACGCATCATCGACCGCTTCTTCCTCGGCGGCGACAACCTCCGCGGCTTCGCGCTGGCCGGTGCCGGTCCGCGTGACGTGCCGTCCGGCGACCCGCTCGGCGGCCGCCTGATCTGGACGCAGACGACGGAACTGCGCTTCCCGCTGCCGGTGCCCTCGGAGCTTGGCCTGCTCGGCCGTGCCTTCGTCGATGTCGGCTCGCTCTCCAACACGCCGGTCACCGGCACGGGCGTCGTGGACGATTCCTCCCCGCGCGTCGGCGCGGGCGTGGGCCTGTCCTGGCGCACGCCGGTCGGCCTCATCAATATCGACCTCGGTCAGGCCGTGATGAAGAAGTCGTATGACGTGACGCAGCTCGTCCGCTTCGGCTTCGGCACGCGTTTCTGATCAGTTCCGGGATCACCAATCGATGCGTCTGCGCCTTCTTCTGACCGCTTCCCTGATCGCCCTGGCCGCGGCCCCGGTGGTGACGCCCCCGGCGCTGGCCCAGGCCCAGGGCCAGGGCCAGGAATGGTTCGTGCCGGGGCAGGGGCAGCAGCGCCCGCAGGGCCAGCCGGCCCAGGGCCAGCGGCCGCCGCAGGGGCAGCAGCCCGCGCAGGGCCAGCGCCCGCCGGCGCCGGCCGCCGGCCAGCGCACGCCCGCGCCGGTGATCGCCATCGTCGATATCCCCGAGGTCCAGCGCCTTTCCGCCGCCTTCAACCAGGTGCGGGAGGAGATCGAGCGTCGCCGCGCCCGGCTGAACGACGACCTGCAGCGCGAGCAGACGCGCTGGCGCGAGGAGCAGCAGGCGCTGGCCGCCGCCCGCGCGACGATGCCGCCGGAACAGCTCCGCAACCGGGAGCGTGAGCTGCAGGACCGCATCACCGATGCGCAGCGCATCTTCCGTGACCGGTCGCGCGCCATCGACCAGGCGGCGCAGATGGCGCTGCAGCAGATCGAGCAGGCGCTGGGCGCCGTGATCCGCCAGGTGGCGGCGTCCCGCGGCGTGAACATCGTGCTGCCGCGCCCGCTGGTGATCTTCAACGATCCCGCCTTCGACCTGACGGACGAGATCAGCGCGCAGATGAACCGCGTGCTGCGCACCGTGACGATGCTGCCGGAAGGCGCCGCACCGGTGGAGGCGCCGCCCGCCGCCGCCGCGCCCGCGGCACCGGCCGCGCCCGCCGCGCCGGCGACCCCGCCCGCCGCGCCGCCCGCCCGGCGGAACTGATCCCGTGGCCGCCGATCCCCGCTTCTTCCGGGCGGGGGCCGCGCTGACCCTCGCCGAGGCCGCCGCCGCGGCGGGGGGCGAGCTGGTCGGCGGCGACCCCGCGCGCCTCGTCTCCGGCGTCGGCCCGCTGCATGAGGCGGGGGCGGAGGCCGTCAGCTTCCTCGACAACCGGCGCTACCTGCCGCAGCTCGGGGCCACGAAGGCGGCTGCCGTGGTGATCGCGAAGGATTTCGCGGGACGCGTGCCGGACGGCGTGGCGGCGATCGTCACCGCCAACCCCTATCTCGGCTTCGGCCGCGTGGCCCGCCGTCTCTTCCCGGCGCCGCCGGCCCGGCCCGGCGTCCACCCGACTGCGGTGGTCGATCCCGCCGCCACGATCGGCGAGGGCGTGGAGATCGGCCCCTATGCGGTGATCGAGGAAGGGGCCGAGATCGGCGCGGGCTGCGTCATCGGGCCCCATGCCGTGGTCGGCGCCGGCGTGGTGCTGGGGGAGGGTTGCCGCATCGGCGCCCATGCCAGCCTCAGCCATTGCGTCGCCGGCCGCTTCGTCGTGCTGCATCCCGGCGCGCGCATCGGCCAGGAAGGCTTCGGCTTCGCCGTGACGCCGGAAGGGCGGTTCGAGACGATGCCCCAACTCGGCCGCGTGCTGCTGGGCGATGCGGTGGAGGTGGGCGCCAATGCCTGCATCGACCGCGGCAGCCAGGGCGACACGGTGCTGGGGACGGGCACGCGCCTCGACAATCTGGTGCAGATCGGCCACAACGTGAGGACCGGGTGCGGATGCGTGCTGGTCTCGCAGGTCGGCATCTCAGGCTCCACGACCCTCGGCGATGGCGTGCAGATGGGCGGGCAGTCCGGCACCTCGGGCCATCTCTCCATCGGGGACCGGGCGCAGGTCGCGGCGCAGTCGGGCGTCATGTCGGATGTGGGCGCGGGCGAGGTCGTCGGCGGATCGCCGGCTTGGCCGCTGCGGGAGACGCTGCGCGCCTTCGCCACGCTGCGACGCCTGGCGGCGAAGCCGGCGGCCAAGGGCTGACGCCCGGACAGCCTGCATGCACCCCGCGCGGCCAGAGGCGGGACGACGGGACGGGACGGAAGAGACGACGATGGACCAGAACACAGACCCCAACGCCGATGCGCCCGCCGGGACGGTGGCGGCTTACGACATTGCCCGCATCATGCAGGCGATCCCGCATCGCTTCCCCTTCCTGCTGGTCGATCGCGTGGTGGACATCGTCCCGAACGTCTCCGCCGTCGGCATCAAGAACGTCTCGATCAACGAGAACTTCTTCCAGGGCCATTTCCCGCAGCACCCCGTCTTCCCGGGCGTGCTGATCATCGAGAGCATGGCCCAGACCGCGGCCGTGCTGGTGGTGGAGACGCTGGGCCCCTCCGCCCAGGGCAAGCTGGTCTATTTCATGACCGTGGACAGCGCGAAGTTCCGCAAGCCGGTGGTGCCGGGGGACCAGATGCGCGTGCACGTCGTGAAGGAGAAGCAGCGCGGCAACATCTGGCGCTTCAACGCCGAGGCCAAGGTGGACGGCAAGGTCGTCGCCGAAGCCACCTACGCCGCCATGATCCTCGATAAGTGAACGGACAAGCCACCGTGGACGCCGTGCCAGCGCCTGCCGGCGTCCATCCGGACGCCTCTCCTCATCCGGGCGTCCATCCGGACGCCTTCATCCATCCGGCCGCCTACGTGGCGCCCGGCGCCACCATCGGCGCGGGCTGCCGCATCGGCCCGGGCTGCGTCGTCTCCGCCGATGCGGTGCTGGAAGCGGGGGTGGAGCTGGTCGCGCATGTCGTCGTCGATGGCCGCGCCTTCATCGGTGCGGGCGCGAAGATCTTCCCCTTCGCCACCATCGGCCTGCCGCCGCAGGACCTGAAGTATAAGGGCGAGCCGACCGGCGTCTCCATCGGCGCGCGCACCCAGATCCGCGAACACGCCACCATCCATCGCGGCAGCACGGGCGGGGAAGGCATGACGCGGATCGGCGCGGATTGCCTGATCATGTGCGTGGCCCATGTCGGCCATGACTGCCGGATCGGCGATGGCGTGATCCTGGTGAACAACGTGATGCTGGCCGGCCATGTGGAGATCGGCGACTTCGCCGTGATCCAGGGCGGCGCTGCCATCCAGCAATTCGTCCGCATCGGCCGCATGGCCATGGTGGCCGGCATGTCCGGGGTGGAGCGCAACGTGCTGCCCTATGGCCGCGCCAAGGGCTACCGCGCCAAGCTGCACGGCCTCAACACCATCGCCATGCGCCGGCGCCTCGGCCTGTCCAAGGACCAGGTGATGGTGGTGGCGCGCGCGGTGCACGACCTCTATCGCGGCGGCCGGCCGGAAGACCATGTGGAGGCGATCGCCGCCGCCCATCCCGGCAATGCGCTGGTCGAGGAGATCCTGGCCTTCACGCGCGCCCGGGGCCGCCACGGCCTCTGCCCCTTCGGCCGCGCGGCGGAGGATGAGGAGGGCGGGGAGGCCGCGTGAGCCTGCCGCCGCCCGTTCGTGGCCCCGTGACACAAACCTCGGACGCGCCGCCGACGCTCGGCATCATTGCCGGCGGCGGCGTCATGCCGCTGCGCGTGGCTGATGCCGCGCGCCGCGCCGGGCGCCCGGTCTTCGCCGTGCTGCTCTCCGGCTTCGCCGATCCGGCCGAATGGCAGGACTATCCCCATGGCGTGGCGCGGCTGGGGGAGGTGGGGACGGCGCTCGGCCTGCTGCGGCAGGCGGGGGCGCGCGACCTGGTGCTGGCCGGGCGGGTCAAGCGGCCCTCCATCCTGTCGCTGCGGCTGGATGCGGAAGGCGCGCGGCTGCTGGCGCGGATCGGCCGCAAGGCGCTGTTCGGCGGCGATGACGCGCTGCTGACGGCCGTCGTCACCGTGCTGCGGGAACAGGGCTTCAACCCCGTCGGCGCGCAGGAAGTCTTCCACCAGCTGCTGATCGAGGAAGGCGTCGCCACGCGCGCCAGGCCGGATGAGGAAGCGCTGGCCGATATCCGCCGCGGCGTCTCCGTCTGCTGGCACCTCGGCCACGCCGATACCGGCCAGGGCTGCGTCGTGCAGCAGGGGCTGGTGCTGGCGGTGGAGGCGATCGAGGGAACCGATGCGATGCTCGCGCGCTCCGGCCCCCTGCACCGGGAGGGTCCGGGCGGCGTGCTGGTGAAGCTGGTGAAGCCGAGCCAGAGCAAGCTGGTGGACCTGCCGGTGATCGGGCCCGACACCATCCGCGCCGCCGTCGCCGCCGGGCTGCGCGGCATCGCGGTGGAGGCGCGGCGCGATGGCCACTACGGCACCATCGTCGTGGACCGCGACACCACCATATCCGAAGCCGATGCCGCCGGGCTGTTCCTGGTGGCGATCAACGTCCACACCACCCTGAACCCCTGAGGAACCTGCCATGAGCAGCCTGCTGCACACCATGATCCGCGTCGGCAACCTGGAACGCAGCGTGGACTTCTACACCAGGCTGCTCGGCATGAAGGAACTGCGCCGCCGCGACGTGCCGGAAGGCAAGTATACGCTGGTCTTCGTGGGCTACGCGGAGGAGGCGACCGGCGCCGCCGTGGTGGAGCTGACCTACAACTACGGCACGGAGAAGTACGACCTCGGCACCGGCTTCGGCCACCTGGCCGTGGGCGTGCCCGATGTATACGGCATGTGCGAGGCGCTGCGCGCCGCGGGCGCGAAGATCACGCGGGAGCCGGGGCCGGTGAAGTTCGGCACCACCGTCATCGCCTTCGTGGAAGACCCCGATGGCTACAAGATCGAGCTGATCGAGCGGAAGTAAGCCGCCCGCCCCATGCCCCTGCTCTCGCCCCTTGAGGACGCGCTGGCCGGCGTGACCGATCTGGCGCGGGCCATGGCGGGGCGGGAGAGGGTGCGCCTGGCCGTCACCGGCCTGTCCCGCGCCGGCAAGACGGTGTTCCTGACCTCGGTGGTGGCGAACCTGCTGGCGGCAGGGCAGGGGGCGCGGACGCTGCCGGCGCTGGAAGCGGCCGCCGGCGGCAGGTTGCGCGGTGTGCGGCTGGTGCCCGCGGGCACGGAGGCGACGCCGCGCTTCGACGCCACCGGCCACCTCGCCGCGCTCGCCGCCGACCCGCCGCGCTGGCCGGGGCGGACCGAGGACCTCTCCACCCTCGAGCTGGAGCTGACCATCAGCCCGGCGAGCTGGCTCGGCCAGGCGCGGGGGATGGTGATGGGGGACCGGCGGGTCACGCTGGAGCTGCTCGACTATCCCGGCGAATGGCTGCTCGACCTGCCGATGCTGGACCAGGATTTTTCTGAGTGGTCCCGCGACACCCTCGCGCGGCTGCGGGTCGGGAGGCGGGCGGAGGCGGCGGCCGAGTTCCTGGCCTTCGTCGATGCGCTGCCGCCGCGCGCCACGGCGGAGGAGGCGCTGGCGCGGGAAGGCTTTCGTCTGTACCGCGCGGCGCTGCTGCGGCTGCGGGACGAGATGGGGTTCCGCTTCCTCCAGCCCGGGCGGGCGCTGAACCCAGGGCCGCGGGGGGAGGCGCCGCTGCTGTGGTTCTTCCCGCTGCCGGAGGGGCATGGCGGCGGCCTGGCGGATTTGCTGCGGCGGCGCCACGCCGCCTACCTGGCCGACCAGCGCGCGGCCTTCTTCGATCCCTTCTTCCGCCGCTTTCACCGCCAGGTCGTGCTGGTCGATGCCCTCGGTGCGCTGCATGCCGGCGAACAGGCCTTCGACGACACGGCGGAAGCGCTGGCCGCCATCGCGGGCGCGCTGCGCCAGGGTGGCGGGTGGATGGACCTGCTGACGGGGCAGGGCGTGCGGCGCGTGGGCTTCGCGGCGACCAAGGCGGATCACGTTCCCGCGCGGGCGCGGGATGCGCTGGCCTCCCTGATGGCGGATCTGGTCGGGCGGCAGACGCCCTCCGTCCTCGGCGCGGAGACGCCGGTGCAGGCCATCGCCGCCATCCGCTGCACGGAGGATACCTCCGCGCTGCTCGACGGACGGCCGGTTGCCGCGGTGCGCGGCGTGCTGATGAAGGATGGGCGCCTGACCCCGGTCTATCCCGGGGAGGTGCCGCTGCGCCGCCCGGATGCGGGCTTCTGGGACGCCCCCTATTTCGAGATGCCGGCCTTCCAGCCGCCGCGGCTGCTGGGTGACGGGGCCGCGGGCATTCCCCATCTGGGTCTCGACGCGCTGCTGGCGGCGCTGATCGGAGACCTGCTGTGAGTGACAAGCTGCCGCGCGGCCCGCGCGTGCTGACGGAGGAAGCGGCCCGGCCGGCGCCGCGGCTCGACCTGGGCTGGGACCAGGCGGTGGTGCCCGTCGCGCCGCCGCCGATCGCCCGGCGGTGGTCGGCGCCGGCGTTGGCCGCCACGGGTGTGCTGGTGCTGCTCCTCGGGCTGTCGGCGATCGATGTGGCGGGCTTCGTCGCGGACCAGTTCGCGCGCGGGGCGCCGCTGGGCTGGCTGACGCTGGGCGTGGCGGCGCTGGGCTATGGGCTGATCGGCTGGGCCGGGCTGCGTGAGCTGCGCGGCCTGGCGGCGCTGGAGAGTGTGGAACGCGGGCGGGAAGCCGTGGCGCGGGGCGACCACGCCGCGGCCCGGCGGGCGGTGCTGGACTGGGCGGCGCGGGTGCCGGCGGCGGCGCCGACGCTGCCGGCGCTGAAGCAGGCCTCCGACCTGCCGACGCTGCTGGCGCTGCTGGAGGCCGGGCCGCTCGCGGCGCTGGACCGGCAGGCGGTGGCGGCGGGGCGGGCGGCGGCGTTGCAGTCGCTGGCGGCCACGGCGGTCGTGCCGTCCCCGGCGCTGGACGGGCTGTTCATCGCCTGGCGCGGCGTGCGCCTGGTGCGGGAAGTGGCGGCGATCCATGGGCTGCGGCCAGGCTTCGCGGGCACGCTGAAGCTGCTGCGGCGGACGCTGTTCGAGGCCGGCGCGGTGGCGGCGGCGGACATCGCCATCAACGCGGCGGTGACGGCGGTGACGACCAACCCGCTGGTGGCCGGCGTGGTGGGCGATGCGGCGACGGGGGCGGTCGCGGCGCGGCGGATGCTGCTGCTGGCCCGGGCGGCGTCCCGGGCCTGCCGGATCGTCACCCCGCGCTGAGCCCCCGTTCCCTAAGCCGATTTACCCTTTTTAGCACCTTTAGCACCGATTCCGCGGGGGGCGGGGCGGCGCCGACTTCCAGACAGGGCGCAATCCGGGTGGCGGCCCCCGAAACATACCAGGAACATAACCGCCGCCGCCAGCGGATTCCGGCCCTTACCGGAGTTCGATGTGATCGAGGTCCAGGAGGTCCAGCGAGACGCCGCGCAGGATGATGGTGTCGGAATACAGCGTCAGCACGATGTCGGAGCCCGACTGCACCATCGCCCCCTTCACCGCTGCCGCATCCGCGAGATCATCGTAGCCGACGACGACCAGGCGATCCTCGTCCGGATCGAAATCGGTGATGATGTCAGGGTCTTCGCTGCGATAGCGGTCGTAGGTCGGCTCCGACATCTCCTCCAGCACGAAATTATCGGCGCCAGCGCCGCCGATCAGCGTATCCGCGCCGAGGCCGCCCCACAGCGTGTCGTCGCCCGTGCCGCCCTCCAGCCTGTCGGCGCCGATCCCGCCCCGCAGCAGGTCCTGGCCCTCATTGCCCAGGAGCGTGTCATCGCCCTTGGCGCCGTCGATCGTATCGTCGCCGCCGAGGCCCGCGAGCCGGTTGTGGCTGGCATTGCCGTCGATGATGTTGGAAAGCCCGTTCCCGGAGCCGTTGGCGGCGGCGTAGCCGCTGAGGGCGAGGTTCTCGACCTCCGCCCCCAGGGCGTAGTCGGCGCCGGTGACCACCTTGTCGCCGCTGCCCCGGCCCGGCTGCTCGATGATGGTGTCGGTGGCGTCCTGGACGAAGTAGATGTCGTTCCCGGTGCCGCCGATCAGCGTATCGGCGCCGCTTCCGCCCGTCAGCGTGTCGGCCGCCACGCCGCCCGTCAGCCGGTCATCCCCCGCGCCGCCGGACAGCCAGGCCCCCGTATCGCCGCCATGGAGGCTGTCGTCACCGGCGCCGCCATCCACCATGCCGGCCCGGCCGGTGATGTGGATGACGTCGTTGCCGTCGCCACCGCCGACGGTCCTCCCGATGCCGGTGACCTGGATGATGTCGTCGCCCAGGCCCCCCTGCACGACCCAGACGCTGCCGCCGGCAAGGATGCTGTCATTGCCCTCCCGCCCGTCCAGCATGGCGGCGCCGGCGGTGGATTCCAGCGTGTCGTCGCCGAGGCCGCCGAAGAGCTGGTCCTCGCGGTGGCCAGCCTGCAGCACATCGTTGCCGTTGCCGCCGAACAGGGTCGTGGCGCTGCCGCCGAGGTTGCGCAGCAGGTCGTTGCCGCCATTGCCGTTGAGGTATTGCGCGCCCATCGCCGTCAGCGTGTCGTCGCCACCGCCGCCCTGGAGCGTATCCGCGCCGAGCCCGCCGGTGATGACGTCCCGCCCGCCATCGCCCATCAGCAGAGAGGCACCCGTGCCGCCGGTGATGGTATCCGCGGCGAGGCCGCCCGAGAGGGTGGCGCCGCCCGTGCCGAGATCCCGCAGCACGTCGCGCCCGCCATCGCCGAGCAGCAGGCTGGCGCCCCCGGCGGAGAGCGTGTCCTGGCCCGCGCCGCCGGCAAGGGCGCTGGCGCCGGTGCCGCCGGTGAGGGAGTCGTTGCCCGCCTCGCCGATGAGGCGGGAGGCGCCGGTGCCGCCCGTCAGCGTATCCGCGCCCTCGCCACCGGAGAGGGTGGCGCCGCCCCCGCCGAGAATTCGGATCAGATCGCGCCCGGCATCGCCCTGGGCGAGGTTGGGGCCGTAGGCGAGCAGCGTGTCGTTGCCGATGCCGCCGGAGAGCGTGCTGGCGCCCGCGGTGCCGGTGATGCTGTCATTGCCGGCGCCGCCGGAGAGGAAATGGCTGAACGCCGCGGCCTGCCACACCGAGGGCTGCGCTATGGCAAGGACGACGGTGGTGCCGAGATAGGAGGGCGGGCCGCTGGTAGGCGGGGGCGTGCTGAGGGACACCTGCGCCAGGGTCGCCCAGCCGCTCAACGTGTCGTCGCCATCCCCGCCCAGCAGCGTCGCGCCGCCCGTCAGGCTGTCGTTCCCCATCCCGCCATCCAGGATGGAGGCGAGGCCCGCCGTCAGCGTGTCATGCCCCGCGCCGCCGGACAGTGACGCCGCGCCTTCGATGGTGGTGGCCAGGCGATCGTCGCCCTCTCCACCCGACAGCGTCGCGCCGCCGGTCAGGATATCGTTGCCGCCGCCGCCATCGAGGCGGGATCCATCCAGGCCCAGCAGCGTGTCCTCGCCATCGCCGCCGCCCAGGACCAGGCCGCCGGAGAGGTAGTCATGGCCGGTGCCGCCATCGAGCGTGGCGTCGGCGCCGCCCAGCAGCGTGTCGTCATCCGCGCCGCCGGACAGGCTGACCGCGCCGGGCAGCGTCGCGGCCAGCACGTCGTTCCCCGCGCCGCCATCCAGCACATCGCCCGCGCCGCCCAGCAGGGTGTCGTTTCCGGCCTCGCCCAGCAGGGTATCGGCCTCGGCACCGCCATCCAGCAGGTCGTCGCCGGTGCCGCCCAGGATGCTGTCCGCGCCGTCGCCGCCGAAGACGCTGTCCGCGCTGTCGCCGGCGGCGATGCGGTCGGCGCCGGAGAAGCCCCAGAGGGAATCGGCACTCGCGCTGCCGGTGATGGTGTCGGCGGCGTCGCCGCCATAGACGCCCTCGAACCCGCCGAGGAGGCTGTCGGTGCCGCCGAGGCCGTCCGTCGCGCTGCCGGTCGCCAGGTTGATGGCGGCGCCGGTGGCGGCGTCGCGGTAGGAGAGGATGTCGGCGCTGCCGTCGCCGCCGCCCAGCGTATCGTTGCCGGCGCCGCCCGCGACGGTGTCGTTGCCCGCGCCGCCATCCAGCAGGTCATGCCCCGTGCCGCCCTGCAGCACATCCTGCCCCGCATCGCCGCGGAGCGTGGCGGCGCCGGTGCCGCCATCGAGGTAGTCGTCGCCGTCGCCGCCGGAGAGGGAGGCGCCATCCGCGCCGCCGAACAGGCTGTCATTCCCCCCCGACCCGAACAGCGTGTCGATGCCCGCGCCGCCCTGGAATTCGTTGTCGGCCGCGTTGCCGAGGAGGCGGTCGGCGTAGCTGGTGCCCGTCACCTTCTCGATGTTGGCGAGGCCGCCGGTGGCGAAGGCGCCTTCGCCGAAGGTGAAGCCGGCCAGGTTGACGGTGAAGACGCTGCCCGGCGGCGCCCCGGTGACGCCGGAGAAATCGATGCGGTCGATGCCGGCGCCGCCATCGATCTGGTCCTCGCCGGCGCCATTGGCGATGTAGTCGTCGCCGGCGCCGCCATCGAGCAGCTCATACCCCGTGCCGCCGATCAGGGTGTCGTTGCCCTCCGCGCCCCGCAGCGTGTCGGCATCGACGCCGCCGAGCAGCACGTCGTCGCCTTCCCCGCCCCAGAGGCTGTCGGCGCTTTCGCCGCCATCGAGGTTGTCGTTGCCCGCGCCGCCATCGATCGTATCGACATCGAGGCCGCCGCGCAGCGTGTCCTGCCCCGCGCCGCCATCCAGGCTGTCCGCGCTGGCATCGCCCGAGAGCACGTCGTTCCCATCGCCGCCCAGCAGCGTGTCCGGCGCATCGCCGCCCGAGAGCGTGTCGTCCCCGCCATCGCCGCGCAGCACGTCCTGGCTGGCGCCGCCATCCAGCACGTCGTTGCCCGCGCCGCCTTCGAGCGTATCGCCATCGAGGCCGCCGGAGAGCGTATCGGCGCCCTCGCCGCCGGAGAGGCTGTCCGTGCCCTGTTCGCCGTTCAGCTGGTCCGCGCCGTCGCCGCCATCCAGGACATCGGCATCGTCGCCGCCATTCAGCGCGTCGGCGCCCGCGCCGCCGGCCAGGCTGTCGGTCCCGGCTTCCCCGTTCAGCAGGTCGGCATCCGCCTGGCCTTCCAGCGTATCGGCGTCCGACCCGCCATTCAGCGTGTCCGCGCCCGCACCGCCGAAGAGGCGGTCCGTGCCGTCATCGCCATTGACCTGGTCGTCGCCCGCGCCGCCATCCAGGCTGTCCGCGGCGATGCCGCCGGATAGAGTGTCCTGCCCATCGGCGCCGTTCAGGCTGTCCGCGCCGGCCTCGCCGAACAGGCGGTCATCGCCGGTGCTGCCATCCAGCGTGTCGTCGGATTCGCCGCCATAGAGGGTGTCCGCATCCTCCCCGCCGATCATCGAATCGGCACCCTCGCCGCCGAAGAGGCTGTCGGCGCCGGGCCCGCCATAGACGGCATCGTTGTCGGCGAGGGCGAAGATGGTGTCGGCGCCCTCTCCGCCGACCAGCACGTCATTGCCCTCGTCGCCATGGATGCGGTCGTCGCCGGCGCCGCCATCCAGCGTATCGTGGCCGCGCAGGCCGAAGAGGGTGTCGGCGCCCGGGCCGGGGGCGCCGCCGGTCACGCCATCGGACTGGTAGGCGGGGGTGGCGACGTCGTCGCCATCAGCACCGACGATGACGGGCATGAAGGGGTCCTGGGTCCGAGGCGCCCGGCGCGGGAAGGCGGCGCGGTGCGGGCGGGAGTATCGGCCGGGTCGGCCCGGCCGCGCAACGCATCAGCGGGCGAGGGCGCGGCCGCGGGTGCAACCCGGCCTTCAGGCCGTGCGGGGGGCGGCGCCCATGGGATGCGCCCAGGCGGGGGCGGGCAGCGCGGTGGTCGCGGGCGGCGCGTGGTCCGCTTCGGGGGCGGGCAGGCCGGTGGCGGCGAGGATATGCGCCTCCATCGCGGCCTGGAGGTCCTGGCCCGGCCAGGTGCCGTTGCCGATGCGGCCTTCGGGCGCGACGCCGTCCGGCGCCAGGCCATCGGGCAGGGTGGCGAGGCTGGCGAAGCGCAGCAGCGTGGCGGCGGGCACGCGCACCGCGGCTTCCGACCGGACCGGGGCGACGAGGGCACCGCCATCCTCGGCGAGGGTCACGGTGACCGCGCCGAAGACGCCGGTGGCGGTGATGGCTTCGGCCAGGCGGCGGGCCTCCATGCGGGCCGCTTCCTCGAAGGGGCTGCGCAGCAGGGGCGGCAGGTCCCCGGCCGGCATGTCGTTGGCCTGCCGGCCACGGTCACGCGGGCGGCGGCTGGTGAGGGTGCGGGCGGTGCCGACGGGCAGGGGCACGGTGGCGACGGATTGCAGCATGTCCTCCCGCGCCATGCGGCCGGGGGCGGCGGCGGCGATGGTGGCGCGTTCGGTCGGGAATAGGACGGCGTGCCCCCAGAAGCAGGCGACCAGGCCCATGCCGCCGAGTGCGAGCTCGACCGGGAGGGGCAGGTGGGCGAGGGCCATGATGAGGCCGGTCCAGAGACCGACCCCGGTCAGGCCGAGGAGCCAGAAAGCCATCTTGGGCCATCCACGCACGGCAACCTCCATTTGCGCGAACGCGCCAAATCGCGCGTCTTAAGTTATTTTTTAGATGTGCCGCGCGGATGAGGTCAAGCGGAAACGCCCGTTCATACGGAATCGTTCATTAATTCTTATTTTTTGTACGTTCTGGCGGCTATGAGAGCCAATTCCTGCCGGTCTAGGGTCCGCCCGGACCCTGGCTTGGGGGGTCCGGGGGGAGCAGCGCTCCCCCTGCGTCACCCCTACCGGTTCGCCGCCGCCGTGATGCGCAGCAGGCTTTCCGTCCGCCCCAGCGCGACCAGCACGGAATCGATCGGCGGCGACTGGGTGCTGCCCGTGAGGGCCACGCGGAGCGGCTGCGCCACCTGGCCGAGCTTCACGGCCTTCACCTCCGCATAGTCGCGCAGCCACTTCTCGAGGTCCTGCTTCTCCCACGGCGCGTCGGCCAGGAATTCGGCGAGGTCCGCGAGCCGCGCGCGGGCCTCGGGCGTCAGCAGGGCGGCGGCCTTGGCGTCCGGTTCGGGCGCGCCGTCGCCGACGGCGAAGAGGGTGGCGTTGGCCAGATCCTCGATCGTGCGGGCGCGTTCCTTCAGGTCCGGCATCAGGGCGCGGATGCGGGCCGCGGCGGTGGTGCCGAAATCGATGCCGCGCTTCGTCAGGCGGGCCGTGACCTCATGCAGCAGGCGGTCGTCATCGGCGCCGCGGAGGTAGACGGCGTTCACATGGGACAGCTTGGCGTAGTCCATGCGGGAGGCGGCGCGCCCGACATCCTTGAGGTCGAAGAGTTCGATCGCGCGGTCGCGGGGGACGATCTCCTCATCCCCATGGCCCCAGCCGAGGCGGAGCAGGTAGTTGCAGACGGCTTCCGGCAGCAGCCCCTGGTCGCGGAATTCGAGGGCACCGACCGCGCCGTGGCGCTTAGACAGCTTGGCGCCGTCCGCCCCATGGATGAGGGGGATGTGGGCGAAGGCTGGGCGGTGCCAGCCCATGGCGTCATAGACCATGCACTGCCGGAAGGTGTTGGTCAGGTGGTCGTCGCCGCGGATGACATGGGTGATGCCCATGTCGTGGTCGTCCACCACCACCGCATGCAGGTAGGTGGGCGTGCCGTCGGAGCGGAGGATGATCATGTCATCCAGCTCCGCATGGTTCACGCGGACATCGCCCTGGACGAGGTCGGGGACCAGCGTCTCGCCGCCCTTGGGCGCCTTGATGCGGATGGCGGGGGCGACGGAGGGGGCCTGGGACGGGTCCATGCCGATCCAGCGGCTGCCGTCATACTTGAAGGGGCGCTTCTGGGCCTCAGCCTCGGCGCGCGCGGCGGCGAGTTCGTCCGGCGTGTCATAGGCGAGGTAGGCCTGGCCGCGGGCCAGGAGTTCGCGCGCGACCTCGGCGTGGCGGGCCTCCCGCGTCGACTGCATCACCGGGGGCTCGTCCGGGGAAAGGCCGAGCCAGGCCAGGCTTTCCAGGATCTGGTCCACGGCCTGCTGGGTGCTGCGGCTTTTGTCCGTGTCCTCGATCCGCAGCAGGTACTGGCCGCCATGGCGGCGCGCGAAGAGGTAGTTGAAGAGCGCCGTGCGGGCACCGCCGATATGGAGGTAGCCGGTGGGGGAGGGGGCGAAGCGGGTACGGACCGACATGGCTTCCAGTTCCGGAGACGGCGGGGCAGGGCCGCTCCGGTAGCGCAGAACGGCGCCCGCCGGAATGGCCGGCGGGCGCCACGGGCCGCGCTACATGGGGCGCGGGCCGAAATCCCAGGGCGCGCGGCTGGCTTCCTGCGACGCGTCCATCCGGGTGATGCCGATATCCTTCAGCATGCGGTCGTCCATCTCCGCGAGGTAGCGGCGCGTAGTGACGGCGCGGAGTGCCTGGCCGAGCCAGTCCAGCCAGGTGTTGCCCCCGGCGGCCTTGCGGGAGGCGGCGCGGCCGCCCTGCCGCAGGGAGCCGGGAGTGATCACGAAGCCGGACATGGTGGGTGTTCCTTCTGGTGGTGTGTGGTGGCACCGGAAGGATCGGACACCGGGAAGGATCAGTAAAACGAGTTCTGTTGACGTAGCGCATCAGAATTGTTGATGATGGCGGCATGGCAGCCCCACCCCCCGGCCTCGACCCCGATCTGCTCCGCAGCTTCGTGTTCATCGCGGAGGGGGCGTCCTTCACCCGCGCGGCGGAACGCGTGGGACGGACGCAGAGCGCGATTTCCATGCAGATCCGGCGGCTGGAGGAGATGCTGGGCCATCCCCTGCTGATGCGCACCCCGAAGGGCGTGCAGCCGACGCCGCAGGGCGCCTGGCTGCTGGACCGGGCACGGGAGATCCTGGCCCTGAACGACGAGATCATCGGCAATTTCCGGGCGCCGCCGATGGTGGGGACGGTGCGGCTCGGCACGCCCGACGACTACGCGCTGAACTGGCTGCCGCAGATCCTGGCCCGCTTCGCGGAGACCTATCCGGCGGTGGAGCTGGACGTGACCTGCCTGAACTCCGACGCGCTGGCGGTGCATTTCCGGGAGGGTCGGCTCGACATGACCCTGATCAGCGAGGGGCAGGAACCCCAGGGCGCGCCGGCGCAGCGGGTGTGGCGAGGGCCGCTGCGCTGGGTCGGCAGCCCCCGGCACGGGCTGCACCGGCGGGAGCCTCTGCCCCTCGCGCTGTCCCGGCCCGATGCGGCCTGCACCTGGCGGAATGCGGCGCTGAGCGCGCTGCGGAAGCAGGGGCGCGCGGCGCGGGTGACCTACAACTCCGCGACCCAGACGGGATGCTTCACCGTGGCGCTGGCCGGGCTGGCGCTGACCGTCAGCACGCCGACGACCCTGCCCGAGGGCCTGTCCTGGATGGGGGAGGCGGAAGGGCTGCCGCCCCTGCCGGAGATGGGCATTCTGCTGCTGCGTCACGAAGCCGCGATGGGCGTGCCGGCAGCCGATGCCCTGGCGCGGCACATCGCGGAGGGCTTCGGCCGCGCCGCCGGGACGGGCGTGCCCATCGCGGCGTGAGCGATCTTTTCGCACCTTGATCGACCGGCCCCGTCGTGCGGCAATACGGGCAAGCGATCAGGGAGAACCAAGATGATGAACCGCCGCCACCTGCTTGTCGCCGCCTCGGTGGGGGCCGGATTGGCGAGCCCGCGGATCGCGGGCGCGCAGGGTGCCTGGCCGGACCGGCCGATCCGGATCATCATCCCCTTCCCGCCGGGCGGGTCGAACGACACCGTCGCGCGCATCCTGCAGCCGAGGATGCAGGAGATCCTGGGCCGGCCGATCGTGGTGGAGAACCGGGCCGGGGCCTCGGGATCGGTCGGCAACGGGGAGGCCGCGCGGGCGGCGCCGGATGGCTACACCTGGTGCCTGGCGAACGACACGCTGGCCACCAACGACACGCTGATGCAGCTGCCCTACCGCGCGGGGGAGAGCTTCACCTACTGCACCGTGGTCGGCACCTGCCCCTATGCGCTGGTGACCCACCCGCAGCAGCCCTTCCAGCAGTTCAGCCAGATGGTCGCGGCGGCCAGGCGGGCGCCGAAGACGCTGAACTACGCGACGACGGGCGTCGGCAGCGGTGCCCATATCGCCACCGTCCTGCTGCAGCAGCGCGGGGGCTTCGAGCTGGAGCACGTGCCCTATCGCGGCGGCGGCCCGGCCCTGCAGGACAGCCTGGCCGGCCATGTGCCGCTGTTCATGTCGAACATCGTGATCATCCTGCCGCATATCCGGCAGGGGGCGCTGCGGCCGCTCGGCATCACGCAGAAGACCCGCAGCCGCTTCCTGCCGGATGTCGTGCCCTTCGCCGACCAGGGTTTCCCGGACTTCGAGGCGCTGACCTACTGGGTGCTGGTGGGGCCGGCGCGCATCCCGGCGCCGATCACGCTGCGCATGCAGCAGGCCGTGGCGCAGGCGCTGCAGGACGCCAACGTCCAGGCCCGCATGGCCGACCAGGGCGCCGAGATCGTCGCCAGCACGCCCCAGCAGACCGAGGCCTTCGTCCGGTCCGAGATCGAGAAGTGGGGCAAGGTCATCCGCGACAACGACATCCGCGCGGATAGCTGATCGGCCGCCGGGCCGCGCCGCGCTTGTGCGGGGCGGCCCCGGATGGCATGGGATCGCGAAAGGGCCATAGCCCGCCACTTCCGGGAGGAGTCGAGCGCATGTTCCAGCGCCGCCATCTGATCGCGATGTCCGCCATGGGCGTCGCCGCACCATCCGTCCTTCGCGCGCAGGGCGCCTGGCCCGACCGGCCCATCCGCCTGATCGTCCCCTGGGCGCCGGGCGGGTCCACGGACACGATCGCGCGGCTGTTCCAGCAGCGCCTAGGCGCCGTGCTCGGCCAGCCCATCGTGATCGAGAACCGCGGCGGAGCCTCCGGCGCCATCGGCGCGGCGGAAGCGGCGCGGGCGCCGGCCGACGGCTCCACCTGGATGTTCCAGTACGACAATGAGGGTCCGAACCAGACCCTGATGCGCCTGACCTACCGGACGCTGGAGGCCTTCACGCCGGTCAGCCTGGTGGCGACGGGGCCGCTTGCGATGGTCTGCCACAGCTCCCTGCCGTTCCGCAGCTTCCGGGACGTGGTGGACGCGGCGAAGCGGGAGCCGGACCGGTACAACTACGCGACCTCCGGCGCCGGCGGCCTGGCGCATATCGCGACGACGCTGCTGCAGCAGCAGAACGGCTTCAAGCTGACCCATGTGCCCTATCGCGGCGGCGGCCCCGCCGTGACGGCCGCGGTGGCGAATGAGGTGCCGCTGTTCATGACGAACGTCGTCATCGTCTCCCAGCACATCCGGAACGGGACGCTGCGGCCGCTTGGCGTGACGACGCGAGGGGAGAGCCGGCACGTCCCGGGCTCCCCCAGCTTCGCGCAGCAGGGCTTCGGCGATTTCGAGGCGCCGACCTGGTGGGCCATGTTCGGTCGTGCCGGCACGCCGCAGCCGATTTTGGATCGGATGCATGGTGCGCTGGTGCAGGTGTTGCGGGAGCCGGAGGTGAAGGCGCGGATCGAGGAGCAGGGGTGTGACATCCAGGCGAGCGATCCGGAGACGTGCCGTCGGTTCGTGGCGGCGGAGATCGAGCGCTGGGGTCAGGTGATCCGGGACAACGGGATCAGGGCGGACAGCTGAGCGCGGGTGGTTCCTCTTTTTCTGGGGATAATTCGCGGGTGGTGAGGGGGGCGACCGGGTTGGTCGCCCCCCTTTTTCGTGGTCGAGGCGAGGGATTGCCTGGGTTTTCGGGGTGGGGGAGGGGGGTTCCGGTGGGTGTTTGACAGTTTGGGGTCTGGGACTTAGAAAGCGCTCACCGACGACGAGGTGGTCTTGAAGACCGGCGGAACTTCCGCTAGCTTCTCTGGCCCGCCCTGGAGGCGGTGGTTGAGGCA
>JAIXWG010000067.1 GCA_027482245.1 Acetobacteraceae bacterium
AAGCTCAGAAACGGTCTTAGGACCGAGGGGCCGACGGCCTCGAGATCGCGCCGCCGGTGCTGGGCTGCAGCCCAGCACCGGCGGTCACACTATGCACCATCGCCAAGACACAAGGGGCCCTCCGCGCGCCGGATGAACTTTCGGCGCGCGGGCCGCGACAACGGGAGCGCCGCGGCGTTGGCGGGGGATGAGGAGAACCCCCGCCATGACGCTGCGCCCCCTGATGATCGGCCTGATTGCCACGCTGGCACTGCCAGCCGCGGGCCAGGGCCTCGGCCCGCTGATCGTGGAAGGCAACGCCCAGCGGCAGACGATCGACTGCACGGGCCGGGACGTGACGGTGCGCGGGGAGCGCAACGCGCTGACCTTCACCGGGGGGTGCCGCAGCCTCGACGTGCAGGGCAACACCAGCACCATCCGGGCGGAGCTGGCGCCGGGTGCGCGGGTCTCCCTGCGGGGCGAGACGCTGGAGCTGACCTGGTCCCAGGCGGCGGAGGGCGCGGCACCGCGCATCGCGCAGGAAGGCCGGCAGATCCGGGTGGAGCAGGTCGCGGCCTCCCCCGCCCCGGTGCCGCCGGCCCGCCCCGGCGTGGCGCGGCGGGAGACGGCGCGGGGCGTCGCGCTCAACCTCTCCGGCGACGTGCTCTTCCCCTTCGGCGCGGACCAGCTGCGGCCGGAGGCGGCGGAGGGGCTCGGCCAGGTGGTGACGCTGGTGCGGGAGCTGCGGCCGCGCACGCTGCGGATCATCGGCCATACCGACAGCGTGGGCGATGCGGCGGCGAACCAGGATTTGTCGCTGCGGCGCGCGCGGGCGGTGCAGCGCTGGCTGGAACAGCGCGTGGGGGATGCGATGCCGGCGGTGGTGGTGGAAGGCCGCGGCGAGCATGACCCGGTGGCGCCGAACACGAAGCCGGACGGCGCCGACGATGCGGAGGCGCGGGCGCTGAACCGGCGGGTGGAGTTCGTGCTGGAGCGCTGAGGCGGCGCGCCTCAGCGCAGCGGGCGCGGCACGCGGAAGGGGAGCATCGCGTACATGGCGGGACTGGCGAAGCGGTCGAGGGACAGGCTCTCATGCACCGCCGTCGCCTCCCGCCCCAGCAGCCGCGTGCGGATCTCGGAGCGGGAGTAGAAAGGCGCGTCCACCAGGGTGCGGACCACGCGGGCCTGGCCGCCCTCCGCCCGCGTCGGGCGGGCGATGCGCCAGAGGGTCCTGCCCAGCTCGACCTCGGGCTGCACGGGGATGTCCGTGACGCTGCCATCGGTGCCGACCCTCAGCGCCAGCGACTGGTTCGTGCCGTCACGCCGCTGCGCGTTGTAGAGGATGGCGGTTGCGTCCGGCATCGGCGCCCGGCACCAGTCCCACCCGAAAAAGTCCTGCTCGAGCGGCGCGGCGCCCCAGTTGGTGTCGAAATAGGCGGGACCGGACCAGCTGAGCGCGGGGTCGGTCAGCCGGACCTCCACCCGCGACCGCGCCGCGATGGGGTGCCAGTGGTGGCGGCCGTCGCTGTCCAGCTGGAAGGCGCGGGTGGACAGCGCGTCGGGGCGCAGCACGACGCGGCCGCGGAGCTTCCCGGGCATGGGCGCGGTGCGCTCCTCGATCTCCACGGTCAGGGCCTGGCCGTCCCAATGGGCGCTGGAGGGACCGATGCGCAGCGTGTTCGCGTCGCGGGAGAGGGCACCGCGGCGGCGATCCGTCATCGCCCAGCGGCTCGGCGAGCCATAGAGCGCGACATGCATGCAGTTGTGGTCTTCCGGATCGCCACCGCCGCCGCGCCGCGCGAGCGCATACCAGGGGGAGAAGACGGTGCCGATGAAGGCGATGATGGTGATGCCGTGCTTCCCGTCATCGCTCAGCGCGTCGATGTACCACCAGCTGTAGCCGCGGGGCGCGACGGGGCGGTCGAATTCCCAGCCGCGCCGGGTCGCCGTGGTGGTGGTGTGCGTCATGCCGTCCATCAGATCCGCTCCGCCATCGCCGCCTGCGCCGCCAACCGCCCCGAGATCGCCGCCATGGCGAGGCCGGCACCCGGATGGGTCGCGCCGCCGGCCAGGAACAGGCCCGGCAGGGCCGTGCGGGCGGCGGGGCGGCTGAAGATCGCCTGCCAGCCCTGCACCGCCGGGCCGAACAGCGCGCCGCCGGTGCCCGGCGCCAGGGCCTCGTAATCCGAGGGCGTCATCACCGCCGCGGCGTCGCGCGTGATGGTCAGGCCCGCGCGCGCCATGGCGCCGAAGGCGGCCTGGTCCGCGGCGGCGAGCGCCGCCTGGTCCATCCGCCGGCTGTCGGCCCGGGCGGGGGCGCCGACCAGCGCCAGCAGCCCCTCCGTCCCCGGCGGCGCGGGCGCGACGCCATGGCGGGACTGCGCCCAGAGGGTGACGGAGGGATGGTCCGGCATCCGGCCGCGATAGGTCAGGCTCGCCAGCTCCGCTGCCGCGTCGGGCGCGTGGAAAACCGTGAGCCGCGGCAGGTCGAGGCCCTCGGCCCGTCCGGCGATCGCCCAGCTGATGCCGGAGAAGCTGCGCTTCGCCGGGGGCATCGGCGGCACGGCCTTGGCGGCGGCGCCGCCGAAATGCCCGGCGGCGAGCGTCGCGGGGTCGGCGTTCAGGATCACCTGGGCGAAGTCGATCGCCTCCCCGTCCCGCAGCGTCACGCCGGCGATGCGCCCGCCGGCGACGCGCAGGCTGGCGACATCGGCGCCGTGGCGGAACCGGACGCCCTTCGCCGCCGCGGCTTCCGCCAGCGCCTGGGGCAGGCGGGCCATGCCGCCCTCGATCGCCCAGAGCCCGCCCGCTTCCACCTGCGCCACCAGCATGAGCGTCGCGGGCGCGACGAGCGGGGAGGTCCCGACATAGGTGGAGAGGCGGGAGAAGACCTGGCGCAGGCGCGGGTCGGCGAAATGCTCGCCCAGCGCATCCCAGAGCGTGCCGAAGGGGGAGGTGCCGAGCAGCCCGCGCATGCCCGCCTGCGCACCGAGTGCCAGCGCACCGGGCCGCTGCACGGTCAGGAAGGGCTTTTCGAGTGCCGCCCAGCATTTCGCGGCACGCGCCATGAAGTCGCGGTAGCCGCGGGCGGCGGCGGGGCCGGCGAAGGCGCCGATGGCGGCCTCGGCCTCCGCCGAGTCGCCGGGCAGGTCGAGCAGGCTGCCATCAGGCCAGACATGGCGGCCGAGCAGGGGCAGGCGCGTCAGCTGCAACCGCTGGTCGAGGGTGGTGTCCGCGGCCTCGAACAGCGCCTCGAACACCGGGCGCAGCGACAGGGCGCCGGGGCCGGCATCTACGGCCAGGCCGCCGAGCGGGATGGCGGCGACCTTGCCGCCCGGGACGGGGGCGCGTTCCAGCACCATCACCGGGCGCCCGGCGGCGGCCAGGGTGATGGCGGCGGCCAGCCCGCCGATGCCGGCACCGATCACGCCGAGGGTCCGTTGCTCCGGTCCACGCATGCCGCAATAGGTCGCGGAAGCATGCGGAGTGTCAAGTGAACCTGACACTACTTTGGCGGCGTACCGCCAGAATTTGTGAACTGACTCCGTATTGTCGCGACAACCAATCGTCATCTTGCATTGACGTTGGGCGTGTTAAGTCCCACACAGTAACCAGCGTCATGATGCTGCTCGGACGACGCTAGACCACCACCGGGCTGGTCCATCGCCAGGCTCTGCCTTCCAGGTTCCGCCGCGCGACAGGACCGAGATTTGGACCCAACCTCCCCATGACCCGCGTCGCCGTCATCCAGCCCGACATCACGCTCACCCTCGACTGGGAAGGGGTGATCCGTGACGCCTCCCTGTCCGAGACCATGCAGGCCGAGACCATGCAGGGCGCGCCGATGACCGCCTGGTTCGGCCGGCGATGGATGGACACGGTGGGAGAGGTCGGCAGCCTGCAGGTGCGGCGGATGGTGGAGGATGCCCGGTCCTCCGGCGTCTCCGCCTATCTCCAGGTCACGCAGCGCTTCCCCTCCGGCCTGGAACTGCCGGTCGAATACACCACCGTCCGGCTCGGCGGGCAGGCCGGGCTGATCGCGGTCGGCAAGAACCTGCAGGCGGTGGCGGAACTGCAATCCCGCCTGGTCGCCGCGCAGCAGGCGCGGGAGCAGGACTACTGGAAGCTGCGGGAGATCGAGACCCGGTCCCGCCTGCTGTTCGACGCCTCCTCCGAAGCCGTGCTGGTGATCGCCGCCTCCACGCTCCGCATCGTGGAGGCCAATCCGGCCGCGATCCGGGAGCTTGGCCTGGCGCCCGGCTGGAACTTCGCCGACGAGGTCGCGCCGCGCGACCGCACCGCCTTCCGCGACGTGCTGCTGCGTGCCCGCGAACAGGGCCGCGCGCCCGGCGTGATGATGCATCTGGGGGCGGAGGCGACGCCCTGGCTGCTCCGCGCCTCCCTCATGGCGCGCAACCCGGGGCCCGTCTTCCTGATCCAGCTGACGCCGGCCACCACGCAGGGCCAGGTGCAGGCGCTGGCCGATGGGCAGGCGCCGCGCGGCGTGCCGATGCGCGGCGACGCGCTGCTGGAGGAGATGCCGGACGGCTTCGTCGTGATCGATGCCCAGGGCACCGTCCGCCGCGCCAACCGCGCCTTCCTGGACCTGGCGCAGGCGGGTTCCGAAGCCTCCGTGCTCGGCGAACCGCTGGACCGTTGGCTCGCCCAGCCCGGCATGGATGCCGCGGTGCTGATGCAGACCGTCGCCCAGCACGGGGAGGTGCGGCTGCTGCCCGCGACGCTGACCGGCAGCCTGGGGACGGAGACGGAGGTCGAGGTCTCCGGCGCCGCCATCCGCCAGGCCGCGGAAGGGGCGCGCATGACGGGCTTCATCATCCGCGACATCGGCCGCCGCATGCTGGCATCCGGGGAAGCCGCGGCACTGCGCGCGGCACTCGGCGCGCTGGCCAATGATGTCGGCCGCGTGCCGCTGCCCGCCATGGTGCGCAGCACCGCCGCGCTGGTGGAACGCGCCTGCATCGAGCGCGCGCTGCGCCTGGCCGGCAACAACCGCACCGCTGCCGCCGATGCGCTGGGATTGAGCCGGCAGAGCCTCTACGCCAAGCTCGAGCGCTACGGCCTCAGTGAGGATCGAGAGGGGTCCACGGAAGGGCATCCGTGATGGGCGGCGTCACCGATCCCGCCATGGCGGGGGACGAGCCTGCCTTCGGCGGTGCCGACCTTTCGAACTGCGAGCGGGAGCCCATCCACCTCGCCGCCTCCATCCAGCCGCATGGCGCGCTGCTGGCGCTGCGGGAGCCGGACCTGACCATCCTGCAGGCCAGCGCCAACGCGGCCGGCTTCATCGGCGCGACGGCACCGCTGCAGGGTAGGCGGCTGACCCAGGTGGATGCCCGCATCGCGGCCGCGCTGGCGCCGCTGCTGGCCGACAAGCTGGACGAGATCCCGGCCGCCTTCCGCGTGCGGCTGGACGATGCCGTGCTGGACGGCCTGGCCCACCGCCCCGCCGGCGGCGGGCTGATCCTGGAGCTGGAGCGCGCCGGGCCGGACGAGAACTTCGCCGGCCGCATCGAGCCCGCCATGCAGGCGATCCTGGCCAGCTACGCGCTGCGGCCGCTGTGCGACGAGGTCGCGCGCATCTTCCGCGGCCTGACCGGCTACGACCGCGTCATGGTCTATCGCTTCGACGAGGACCACCATGGGGAGGTTTTCGCGGAGGAACGCGATCCCTCGCTCGAAGCCTGGCTCGGCAACCGGTATCCCGACAGCGACATCCCGCAGGTCGCGCGGCGGCTCTACATCCGCAACCGCGTGCGCGTCGTGGCGGATGTGTACTACGCGCCCTCCCCGCTCGAACCCCGCCTCTCGCCGCTGACGGGGCGGGACCTCGACATGTCGCTCTGCGCGCTGCGCAGCACGTCGCCGATGCACATCCAGTACCTCAAGAACATGGGGGTGGGCGCGACGCTGGTGGCCTCCATCCTCGTGGGCGGGCGGCTCTGGGGCCTGATCGCCTGCCACCATGACAGCCCCCGCCGCGCGCCCTTCGCGCTGCGCGCGGTAGTGGAACTGCTGGCGGAGGCCGTCGGCACGCGCATCGCGGCACTGGAAAGCTTCGTGCAGGCGCAGGCGGAGATGTCCGTCCGGCGCCTGGAACAGCGGATGATCGAGGCGATCTCCCGCGACGGGGACTGGCGGAGCGCGCTGTTCGACAACCCCAACACGCTTCTGGCGCCGCTGAACGCCACGGGTGCGGCCCTGCTGTTCGAGGGCCAGACCCAGACGACGGGCGACGTCCCCTCCACCGCCGGGCTGCGGGCGATCGGGCAATGGCTGGATGAACGCCCGGCGCAGGCGATACTCGGCGCCATCAGCCCCTCGGTGCTCGGCACCGCGAGCCTGGTGCAGGATGCGCCGGAACTGGCGGGCCTGGCGCGCATGGCCTGCGGCGTGCTGGCCACGCCGATCTCCTCCGCCCCCGGCGAATACATCATCTGGTTCCGGCCGGAGCAGGTGCGCACCGTGACCTGGGGCGGCGACCCGACCAAGCCGGTGCTGGTGGGCGATGACCCGCGCGACCTGTCGCCGCGCCGGTCCTTCGCCCGCTGGCACCAGCTGGTGGAAGGCCGCGCGGAGCCCTGGACGCCGAAGGACCTGGCGACGGCGCGGATGGTGGGCGACACGGTCAGCGACGTGGTCCTGCAGTTCCGTTCCGTCCGCATGCTGATCGCGGAGGACCAGCTGGCGCAGATCCGCCGGCAGGTCGGCAATTCCACCCAGGCCGTGGTGATCTGCGACGCCGCCGGCAACATCGACCTGCGCAACGACGCCTTCGACGCGCTGCTGCCCGGCGTGCGCGGCGCCAGCCCGCGGCGGATCGACCAGTTGCTGCCCTTCTTCGCCGACCCGACCGAGATCGGCCGGCGGTTGCGGGATGTGCTGGACAACCGCCGTTCCTGGCGCGGCGAGGCTAGGCTGGCGGATGGCATGGGCGCGGGGCGGCCGCTGCTGGTCCGCGCGGACCCTGTCTTCTCCTCACCCGAACGGGTGCTGGGCTACGTCTTCCTGTTCAACGACCTGACGGAGCGCAAGGCGGCGGAAGCCGCGCGGCGGCGCTTCCAGCAGGGGATCGACGAGGGATCGCGGTCCCGCGCCGGGCGGCTCGACCGCCAGGCGGACCTCGCCTTCCGCGCCATCCTCGCCTCCGTCGTGGAGAATGCGCAGCTGGCGGCGCTGGAGATCACCGATGGCGTCGATGTCGCGCACATGCCGGAGCATCTGGAAAGCGTCCGCGCCTCCGTCGCCCGCACGGCGGCGGTGCTGGAGGCGCTGATCCGCCATGCCGGCCGGCCAGGTGGCGGCCAGGGCTGAGCATGCACGTGGCGACCAGCGCGCGGGACGCGCGGGAACAAGTGCCCAGCGCGCGGGACGCGCGGGAAGAAGTGCCCAAGGCGCGGGACGCGCGGGACGGAGTGACCAGCGCGCGGGATGCGCTTCGGGCGGCGACCGGCGCGGTGCATGAACGGCTGCATGGCGTCGCGTCCTTCGCCCGGCTCGCCGGCGGCGCCATCACGGCGCCGGAATACCGCGCGCTGCTCGCCCGGCTGCACGGCTTCCACGCGGCGCTGGAAGCGGCGCTGGCGGCCGCGCCGCCGCTCGATGCCTGGGGGATCGACCTGATGGAGCGCCGGCGTTCGCCCCTGCTGGCGGCGGACCGTGCCGCGCTGGGCGACACGGCCGCGCCGCTGCCCGCCCCCATCCCGCCCCTGCCCTCCGCCGCCGGCGCGATGGGCTGGCTCTACGTCTCCGAGGGCTCGACGCTGGGGGGCCTGCACCTGGCCCGGGCGCTCGACCCGCTGCTGGGCCAGGGGCCGGAGGGGCGGCGCTTCCTGCTGGGCCTTGGCGCGCGGCATGGCGCCCTGTGGCGCGAATGCTGCACGGCGATCGAGGCCTGCGGCGCCAGCCCGGCGCGCCGCCAGGCGATGGTGGACGGCGCCGTGGCGGGCTTCCTGACCTTCGAGGCCTGGTTCGCGGCCGGCTGACGCCGGCGGCAGCCCCGCGCGGGCACCGTCTTAGCCCTCGGTTCACCGCTGTGCCGCATCCTGGGTGGCATGAGCCGATCCACCGACAGCCAGGACCCCCGCCGCCGCGTCGCCCGCTTCGCCATGGCCCGCCGCGCCCTGCTGATCGCCGCCCTGCCGGCCTGCCTGCCGCAAGGCGCGGCGCGGGCGGAGGGGCTGACGCTGGGCGGCACGGGCATGGCGATCGCCATCATCCGGCTGCTGCTGGAGGAACAGCGGCAGCTAGGCCTCGGCCAGCCGGCCACGGTGCTGAACAGCCTGGGCAGCGCCGGCGGCCTGGCCGCGCTGCGCGCCGGGCGGATCGACGTGGCGCTGGTCGGTCGGCCGCTGACGGCGGCGGAGCAGGCGCAGGGGCTGGCCGCCACCACCTTCGCCACCAACCCGCTGGCCTTCGCGACGCATGAGGACACGCCCGCCGACGGCATCACCACCGCGGAGCTGGCGGATGCGCTGGGCGGCGAGATGACGAGCTGGCCCGGCGGGGGCCCGCTGCGGCTGATCCGCCGCGACCGGACGGAGGGCGACTGGATCCTGCTGGCCAGCCTGTCGCCGGAGATCGCGCAGGCGGTGGACCGCGCCCATGCGCGCCCCGGCCTGGCGACGGCCGGCACGGACCAGGAGAATGCGGAGCTGCTGGAGCGCATCCCCGGCTCCTTCGGCATCATCTCCGTCGGCCAGGTGATGGCGGAGCGCCGACGCGTGAAGCTGCTGCCGCTGGACGGCGTGCCGCCGACGGCGCAGGCGATGGCCGCGGGGCGCTACCGCCTGTCCCGCGCCCTGACGGCGGTGACGCGGGGCGATTCCGGCGCGGCGGCGGGCTTCGTCGCCTTCCTCACCTCGCCCCCCGCCCAGGCCGTGCTTCGCGCCCATGGCTACCTGCCCGTGCCGGCGACCGGCGCATGACCGCCCCGGAACGGCGGCGCGGGCCGGCGACGACGCCGGCCGACCCGACGGCGGGCGACGCGGCGCTGGTGCGGCTCGTCACCGGCTTCGCCGCCAGCATCGCCATGCTGGTCGCCGTCGCGCTGCCGCTGATGCATGTCTGGTCCGAATTGCGGGAGGAGACGGCGGCGATGCAGGCGGAGGCGCGCGTCGTCGCCTACTCCGTCTCCCAGATCGCGAGCCGCGATCCGGATCTGTGGCGGTTCCAGGAAGCGCGGCTGCGCGCGGCGCTGGGCACCGCATCCCCCGAACTCGGCGCCGCCATCCGCGTGCGCGACCTGCGCGGGGAGGTGCTGGCGGAGATCGCAGCGGAAGTGCCGGAGCCGCGGCACGGCGCCTCCGCCCCCGTCTTCGAGAGCGGGCACCTCGTCGGCATGGTGGAGATCGAGCATTCGGGCCTGCACCTGCTGGTGCAGTCGGTCTGGGTGACGCTGGCGTCGCTGTTCCTGGCGGGTGCGTCCTATGTGGCGCTGCGGCTATTGCCGCTGCGGATGCTGCGGCGCGCGACCAGCCGCATCACGCACCTGGCCACGCATGACCAGCTGACGGGGCTGCCGAACCGGCGGCTGTTCCATGACCGGCTGGAACAGACGGCGGCGGGGCTGAAGCGCTATGGCGGGCACTTCGCCGTCCTGGCACTCGACCTCGACCGCTTCAAGGAAGTGAACGACACGCTGGGCCACGCCGCGGGCGATGAGCTGCTGCGCCAGGTGGCGAAGCGCATCACCGGCGCGATGCGGGAAAGCGACACGCTGGCGCGCCTCGGCGGCGACGAATTCGCCATCATCCAGCGCACCGCCGAACAGCCCAAGGCGGCGGAAGCGCTGGCGGCGCGGCTGGTGGAGCTGCTGTCCCAGCCCTTCGACCTGCAGGGCCACCAGGCGCTGATCGGCACCAGCATCGGCATCGCGCTGTCGGTCGAAAGCCCGGCGGACCACCTGCTGCAGGATGCGGATACGGCGCTGTACCGCGTGAAGGCGGAAGGGCGGAACGGCTTCCGCTTCTTCTCCGCCGAGATGAACCAGGCGCTGCGCGAACGCCGCGCGCTGGAACACGATTTGCGGGAGGCGCTGGCCACGGGCCAGCTGCGCCTGCACTACCAGCCGCAGGTCAACCTCTCCACCTCCCGGGTGATCGGGGTGGAGGCGCTGCTGCGCTGGGACCACCCCGTGCGCGGCCGCGTGATGCCCGACCGCTTCATCCCGCTGGCGGAGGAGATCGGGCTGCTGAGCCGGATCGGCGAATGGGTGTTGAAGGAAGCCTGCGAGGTGGCGACGCGCTGGCCGGGGCTGCGCATGGCGGTCAACATCTCCGCCCACCAGTTCCAGGCGCCAGACTTCCTGCGCGCCGTGCGCGCGGCGCTGGAGGAGACGGGGCTGCCGGCCGACCGGCTGGAGATCGAGATCACGGAAGGCGTGCTGCTGACGGATACGGAGCGCACGCTGGCGACGCTGGAGGCGCTGCACAAGCTCGGCGTCTCCGTTGCCATGGATGATTTCGGCACGGGCTATTCCTCGCTCGGCTACCTCCACAAGTTCCGCTTCGACAAGATCAAGATCGACCGCAGCTTCGTGGCCACGCTGGCCGATGACCCGCAGGCGGTCGCGATCGTGCGGGCGATGATCGGCATCACCCACGCGCTCGGCCTGCGCTGCAACGCGGAGGGGGTGGAGAACGCCGTGCAGGCCGCGCTGCTGCGCGCGGAAGGCTGCACGGAAGCGCAGGGGTATCTCTACGGCCGCGCGGTGCCGGAGGAGGAGCTGGCCGCGCTGATCGAGGGCGCCGCGGCGAAGGATGCCGGCGCGCCCGCGGTGGATGAGGCGGTCACACCCCCCGCGCCGGAGGCGCTCAAACTCCCCCGAAGCCTGCGCGCGTGATCCAGTAGTCCCAGGCACGGGCGAGCGGCATGTCGGAGAGCAGCATGGTGGCGGTCTTCTCCACCTCCCCGGGCGTCAGGTAGGTGACGGGGCCATAGGGCAGGCTCGCCAGCACCATCGCCGCATTGTCCTTCATGTAGACGGCGGTGAAGACGGCGGCGCGCAGGCTCGTGCCGACATTGCAGGCGCCGTGGCGCGCCAGCAGGACGGAGCGGTGCGGGCCGAGCGCGCGGGCGAGCGAGTGGCCGCGCGGCAGGTCGTCCACCAGCATGTTGGTGTCGCCGAATTCGTCCTGGCTGTCCCACATCGGCACCTCCGCCCCCATCACGCTGCCCATGTGGAAGACGGGCTTGAGGGGGAGCTTCGTCACGGTGAAGGGGATGACGGGGCGGGCGTGGTGGTGGATCACGGCGCGCACCTCCGGCCGCGCCATGAAGATGGCGGAGTGGATGGCGCGTTCCGAATAGATGCGGCGGCCATTCTGCGCGATCGGCGTGCCGTCCAGCTCGAACTCCATGATGTCGTCGCTGGTGACGGCGACGGGGCTGCGGCTGCGGGAGAGGAAGTAGCGGTCTGGCCGCTCGGGGTGGCGCAGGCTGACATGGCCGAAATCGTCGATCACATCCTCCCGCGCCAGGATGCGGTTGGCGATGACCAGTTCGCGGATGGCGTGGGCAACGGCGTCAGAACTCATGCTGCTTTGTCCTGTGTGATGGGCCCGGTGCCGCCGTAGAGCCAGGCGAGGGTGTCCCGCCATTCCGCCTGCGACTTCGCGGCCATGATGCTGTTGCGCAGCGCGGCATGCGCGCCGGCGGGGTGGTAGACGTGGTCGCCGATGGCGCGGGATTGCAGCTGCACGCGGGCGGTACGCAGCGCACGGGCATCGCGATAGGCGGGGAGTGCCGCGGCGATGTCGCCCTGGTGCGCGGCGAGCGTCTGCGCCAGGCAGACCGCATCCTCCATCGCCATGCAGGCGCCCTGCGCCATGTACTGCATCATGGGATGCGCGGCATCGCCCAGCAGCGCCACGCGGCCATCCACCCAGCGCTCGATCGGGTCGCGGTCACACAGCACCCAGAGCTTCCAGTCGCGGCCCTGGCGGATGATCCGCTGCGTCATCGGGTGCACATGGGTGAAGCCGCGGAAGACTTCCTCGGCCTCGACAGGCTTGCCCGCGACGGGCTCCGGCGCGTCGTTGTGGTAGGTGACGACCAGGTTAAAGGTCTTCCAGCCCTGCAGCGGGTAGTGGACGATGTGGCATTTCGGCCCGGCCCAGAGCGTCGCGGCGTTCCAGCGCAGCTCCTCCGGCATCTGCTCCGTCGGGATGACGCTGCGATAGGTGGTGTGGCCGGAGACGCGGGGCGCGCCATCGCCGACGAGCTGCCGCCGCACCTTGGACCAGAGCCCGTCGGCGCCGATCAGCGCGCGGCCGCGCAGCTTTTCTCCAGTGGCCAGGATGGTTGTGACGCCCTGATCGTCCTGCTCATAGGCCACCACTTCCGACGAAGTGCGCAGCGTGACGTGGTCGTTGGCGCGGCAACCCTGCAGGAAGACCGCGTGCAGGTCGCCGCGATGGATGACGGCGTAGGGGTTGCCGAAGCGCGCCCGAAAGTCCTCGCCGAGGTCGATGTGGCAGATCTCCTCCGCCGTCAGCGCATCCATCAGCCGCAGGCGGTCCACATAGATCGCCATGGCGCGGGCCGTGTCGCCGACGCCGAGCCAGTCGAAGGCGTGGAAGGCGTTGGGGCCGAGCTGGATGCCCGCGCCCACCTCCCCCATCGCCGCCGCCTTTTCCAGGACGACGCTCGAAAAACCCTGGCGCGCCAGGCCGAGCGCTGTGGCGAGGCCGCCGATGCCGCCGCCGGCGATGAGGATGGGCAGGAGGCTCACTCCGGCTGGATCCCCGCGAGATCCGCGATGCGGCCGTTCTTCACGTTCTCCTGCGCGATGAAGGCGGCGAAGCTGGCGGGCGTGTCGGTGGTGAAGGCGTCGGCGCCCATTTCCACCAGGCGGCGCGCGATCTCGGGTTCCTGCCCGATCTCGTTCATCTGCCGCGCCAGCGCATCGGCGGTCGCGGCGGGCAGTCCCGTCGGCCCCCAGGCCGCGTACCACAGCAGGAAGTCGATGCCGGTCAGGCCCGCTTCCGCGACGGTCGGCACCTCCGGCATCGCGGCGCTGCGGGCGGGCGCGCCGATGAGGGCGAAGGCGCGCAGCCGCCCGGCCTGCACCAGCGGCTGGGCGGAGAGCAGCGGGGCCACCATCAGCGTGACGTTGCCGGCGACGACGTCATTGATGGCGGGCGCCGTGCCCCGGTAATGCGCCACCACCGCGTCATCCGCGCCGATGGCGCGCTTCAGCCCCTCCGCCGCCAGATGCGCCATGGACCCGGCGCCGGAGGTGGAGAAGGTGTAGTGCCGCGGATCGCGCCGCATCGCAGCCACGAGGTCCTGCATCGTCCGCGCGCGGGACTGCTCGGGATGGCCGACGACGAGCAGCGGCGCGGTGGCGAGGCGCGCGATCGGCGTGAAATCGGCGACGGGGTCATAGGGCAGGTTGCGCACGACGCGCGTGCCCATCAGGTGGATGTCGGCATTGACCAGGAAGGTGCTGCCATCCGGCGCGCTCCGCGCCACTTCCGCCGCGCCGATGGTGTTGTTGCCGCCGGCGCGGTTCTCCACCACCCAGTTCTGCCCGGACCGCGCGGCCAGCCGCTGGGCGTAGAGGCGGCCGATGACGTCGATCGCGCCGCCGGGCGCGGCCGGCACCACCAGCCGCACGGGCCGCCCCTGGGCCTGGGCCGCCACGGGCAGCAGCGCCGCCGCCGCCAGCAATGTCCTGCGATGCATGGACCCGATCCTCCGCTTTGCGGGGAGGATCGCAGGCGGCCCGGGCCTGTCAATCAGGCGGCCTTGAGGTGCCGGGACAGCCGGCTCAGCGCCTGCGCCTCGATCAGCGCCTCCGGCGTGTCGAGCGGCGTGAGCTCCGTGGCCGGGCCCGGGATGGCGACGACCTGGCGGCCTTCATTCCGCGCGGCGGCGACGATGCCGGTCAGGCGCAATTCGCCCTCGGCCTCCGCCGGGCGCACGGCGCGCAGCCAGCGCACCAGGTCCGTGCTGCGGGCGCAGAGTACGCCGGCATCGCAGAGGCCGATGGCCCGTTCCGCCGCCGTCGCCTCGGCCCAGGGGACCACGCGGTCCACCTGGCCGGTATCGGCGCAGGCGATGACGCGGGCCAGCGGCAGGGCCGTGGCGGGGCGGAAGGCGAGCAAGGCGAGGTCCGCGCCGTCCCGCCTTGCGTCGCGAAGCGATTGCAGCGTGGTGGCGGACAGGGCCGGCAGGTCGCCCCGGATCACGGCGGCATCGCCGCGGAAGCCCGCCAGCATGGGGGCGGCCAGCAGGGCCGCATGGGCGGCGCCGCGCCGGTCCTGCTGCACCAGGGTGCGGTGTGGCGGCGGCGGCGGGGGCAGGCCCGCCATCTCCGGCCCGATCACCAGGATGGCGCGGCCGAAGACGGTGCTGGCGGCGTCCAGCACGTGGTGCAGCATGGGCCGCCCGCCGATGGGTTGGGCCGGCAGGGGCGGCGTGCCGTGCAGGCCATGGCGCGCCGCCAGGATGATGGCGACGCTGGCGGCGGCGGAAGACCGGGGCAGGCGACGGTCGGGCATGGCAGTTCCCCGTCGCTCGCGAAGGGCGAGCAGACGGGGGCGGCAGCGCAACCGCCATGCCATGCAGAATGCGAGCAGGCCTAGAGCACGCTGCGTTCGCTTGAACGCAGCGTGCTCTAGGTAGGGACCTCAAACAACCTTCTGATCAGTCGGGCGTTTTTTCCTCCTGAATGGGTTTGGCCTGGAGGGAGGCGGCTATGGCGCGGCTGTACTGGCTGTCGGACAAGGCCTGGAC
>JAIXWG010000015.1 GCA_027482245.1 Acetobacteraceae bacterium
CAAAGATTGGCGCCGCATTGCTACCCGCTACGACCGATGCCCCACCATCTTCTTCGGCGCCGTCACACTCGCCGCCATCGTCATCTTCTGGCTCGGCCAATGAGTCCTGAGCCTAGGACCTTCATCACCAGGATGGCGGCACCCGCCACGGCATCGCGCGCAATAGCCAGCATGGCGCCGAGCGGGCCGATCGACAGCGCCATGGCCAGCACGGCGGCGACCGGCGCCGGCACCCGCTCGACCACCTCCGGCGCTGTCAGGATCAGCCCGACGCCAAGAGCGGCCAGGCCGAGCAGGCCGAGGGCGACGGCCCAGCCGAAGGGAGCGGCGGCCAGCAGCGCGGTGGTCTGCCACCGCCACATCCACGGCGGCGCGGGCCGTCGGGCGCGCAGGCCGAGTCGGATGCGGCGTTCCAGCAGCAGGATTGTGCCGCCGACGAGCACCAGGAGGAACACGGCACCGCCCACCGCCTGCCACCCTGCAAGGACATTCGTCGCCATCGCCTGCAGCAACGCCAGCGCCGGTATCGCCGCACCGGCGAGCATCGGCAGGCGGGGCGCCCAGCGATGCGCGAAGTCCAGGCCAGGGCGGCTGGCATCGTCGATCCGGCAGGGCGCCGAAACGCCGGCGCGCATCCAGAACCAGCCGGAAAGGCCAAGCGCCAGGGCGGCCGCCGGCAGGGCCAGCAGCACCGCGTGCCTGCCCATGCCGGTGATCATGTCCGGCATCTGCGGCGCCACCGCGAAGACGACCAGCGCGCCCAACGGCACGGCGAGCGCCACCGGTTCCTGCACGGCCAGGGCCAGGATCCGCCGCCCGAAGAAGCCTGCCGCGAACAGGGCCAGCGCGATGAAGATCATGGCGTTTCCCCACAATCAGGACGGCCGGGCGCGGTCACGGCATGGCCGCGCAGAAGGCGACATCCGTGCCGGCCCCGCCGAGGGCGCGGGCGAGTGCTTCGCAGGCGTTCATCCAGCCGATGCGCCGCGCCGCGCCGGCGCCCAACGCCCGTTCCGCCGCCGCCAGCACGATCGGGTGGCCGGTGGCGTCCACTGCCGTCGTGACGAATCCGTCGAAATCCGAGCCGATCGCGAGATGGCGCACCGGGTCCGCGACGCCCGCAGCCCGCAGCACCGCGGCCGTCCGCTCCATGGCCGAGATGACGGAGGCCACCGACCGCGTGCCCACCGCCTCATGCCAGTAGCCGATGCCGATGATGGCCTTGTTCTCCGCCAGGGCGCGCACATCCGGCGCGGTCAGGTTGCGGTCGCGGTCGCACTCCTCCTGCCCCGCGGAGGCGGATAGGCCATGGGGATCGCGGCAGTTGGCCGCTATCCCGCCATGCGAGTAGACCACCGGCCGGCTGGCCAGCGCCGCCGCCCGCTGCAAGGCGGCAGGGGAGAGGTGGGCGACATCCACCACCATGCCGCGCGCCTGCAGCGCCGCAACGAGGCGTTCCCCTGCCGCGGTGAGGGGCCCGGCCTGCACCCCCTCGCTCGCTCCCGCGAAGGCATTGTCGAACCGATGCACCAGCCCGACCATGCGGTAGCCGAGGCCGTGCAGCCATTCGACCTCCGCCTCCACCCGGTCGGGATCAAGGGGATGCGCGCCTTCCAGCCCGAGCAGCGCGCCGATCACGCCTTCCCCGGCGCGGCGCCGGCGGACCAGTTCCCGCAGGTCTGCCACGTCCCGGATCGCCAGAAGTTCGTGCGGCCCGCCCTGTGAACGCTGCACGAGGCGGGTGAAGGCCTGCGCCCGACCTTCCACGGTCGCGCGTGCGGAGAGGGCCTCCCCGGGCCGGCCGAGGATGAGGAACTGCAGCAGCGCCGTCAGATTGGGGCCGGCGCCATCCACGCAGCCATCGCGGGGCGAGCCATCCGGCGCGGGCGTCAGGCAGGGAGCCGTGTCGGGCGGGGTCACGGTGAACACCGTGAAGACCTGCAGCGCAACCTGCCCGCGCGCGAGCCGAGGCACGTCGGCATGGCCGGTGCCGGTCCCGTCCTCCAGCAGGTCCCGCCCCCACATCAGGCTATCGGCGTGCAGGTCCAGGACGGGCGCCTGCAGCACCGGCAGGCCGGGTTCCAGCGGGTCCGTGCGGTTGGCCAGCCAGCGCTCGAACGGCTGCGCGCAGGCGCCGGCGAGGAGGCCAAGCAGCAGCGCCGCCGCGCGGCTGGTGCGCGTGAGGCCAAGGGAGCGGGCGGGGCGCTCAGCGCCCGGCATGCGCCCGGTCCACGATCCGGCAATTGGCGTCGGGCAGCAGGTCGCCGCGCGACCGGGAACGCCGAGCTTCCGCCTCCGCCAGCAACGGCTTCATGTCATCATCGGCGGCGCTGATGGCGCAGGCCGCCAGCGGATAGGGCGCCGTGCCGCGGCCCAGCCCGGGCTGCGTGCCGTCGATGAAGGCGGGCAGCAGGCTCAGTTCGCCGTCCCGGCAGGCGTCGGCGAAGGCCTGGGGGTCGCTCAGCGGCAACTTGCCCTCGTTGAGGTCGTTGCACAGTTCCTGCGCGCGCAGCGCCACCGACCAGCGCGCCGCGTGGCGCAGGCAGGTGGATAGGCCCTCCGGCAGGCTGGCCAGGGTCAGCAGCCCGGCATCCGCCTGCTTCGACCGTTCGAACAGGCATTGCGGGTGGATGTCGGTCAGGCCGAGCCGCTGGCGCAGCTGCGGGTCGCGCAGGCGGTTGAACGCGGCCAGCTGGTGGTTGGCCTGGCGTTGAAGCCTTTCCTGGTCGGAGTCGTAGAGGCTTTGCGCACCCGGCACCGGCTGTTCCAGCCAGCGGCTTTCCCCCGCCGCGCCGGGCTCCTGCATCAGGCCGCGCGTCTGTCGAAGCTGGGCCTCCGGCCCGCCGGCGGCGTATTCGTCCAGCACGGTCAGGCCGATCTCGTGCACGCGGATTCGTCCTTCGTCCCGCCAACCCGTCCATCCGCGTGATCGCTCGAAGTCGCGCGCGGCGAGGTCGAGTTCGCGCAGGTAGAGGCGGCTGCGCGTGCTGTAGGTGGCTGCCGAGGCACGGTCGAAGGCGGCGCTGGTCCGGCGGACGGTGCTGAAGAGATAGCCGAAGATGGATGGCGAATAGGCGGGTTCGTCGTCCACGCCGGTGGCGTCAGTCAGGCTCGTGTTCACCACGAAAATCAGGCCGCGGTCGGTGCGCGCGAAGACCTCGGCCCCTGTCCCCGGCATCTCCGCGGCGCGGGCATCGGACCGGCGCTGGCCGGCCAGGACCTCCGCCAGCGTCATGTAGACCTCGATCAGCCCCTGGTTGTCGTTCGCGCCACCATCCGTGAGGAGCAGCCGCGCCGGGCCGTTGCGCCCCCGTCGCGCATGGTCGGTGACGCGCGCGAAGTCGATCAGCGCGGGAAAGGCCGAGGCGGCGGCCACCGCGCTCGCCAACGGGTAGGTCGTGATGTCGGAGCAGAGGCGGCGGAAGTAGAAATCCGTGAAGGAGAAGTGGGAGACCTCGTCGGCCGCGCGCCGCCGCAGGAAGCCGGCCATCGACTGGCTGCCGCGCCGGGAGACCTGCTGGCAGGCTTCGGCATCGTCCAGAATGAAGCGCTGGCCGGAGACGATGCTGCTGTTGACGAAGAGGTGCGGGCGGCGAGGGTTCAGGTCGGCAAAGGTGAAGCCGGCTTCGCGCCCCTGCGCATCGGCCAGGTAGGCGTGGTCGATGTAGCTTGCGAAGCGTTCATTCGGGATCGCCACCGGCAGGATGGGCAGGAACAGGCGGGCCGCGGCCTCCGTGATCAGGGGCCAGTAGCCCTGCGTCAGCCGGCCCATCGTCTGGGCGTAGCTCCAGACCGGCCTTGCGCCCCTTTCGATCCTTTCCTTGCAGGGCTCGTCCCACGGATCGCAGGACAGGGCGAAGAGCGTGGCGGCGAAGCTGCCGCCAGAGACGCCGGAGACGATGTCGGCCTGCTGAAGCAGCCCGAAACGCTCCAGCATGAACAGGGCCTCGCCGCCGAAGGTCGCTGCCTTGGCGCCCCCGCCGGATATGGCGATCGCCACGAAGTCGCGCCCGGCGCGGCCAGGCTGGTCCCGGCACTGGTCGGCCAGTTCCTGGCGGCTGCGCGCCCGGCGGGCTGGGTCGGCGGTGCAGCCAGGTCCGATGTGCCAGCGGATCGGCGTGGCCGGATACGCCTCTCCGATCCCCGAGCGAGGCAGTGCGTCAAGTCGCCGGTTGACCCCTTCCGTGCTGGTGCAGGCCGAAAGGCCGAGGAGCAGGGCAATGATCGGGAACCGAGCGGACACGGCCATGCCTCCTGTACCGCCAGTGGACCATCGGAAGGCCGGGACGGTGGCCGCCTGAGTATGCGAACCGGATTTGCGAATGCGCAACGATACGATAGACGATCATTCGTTAACTCTTTTCCATCCATGCCGACGGCGCTTGTCCTCCCGCCGCCCGCAGGCGCAGCGTTTCCACCCTTGCTCGGGGATACGTCGATGCTGCCGCTTCGGATCCGCCGCCTGGTCGCTCCTCTATGTGCCGCCCCGCTGGTAGCGGCCCTCCTCCTCGGCTGCGCCGGCGGCCAGCCTCCCGCCGTGGCGACGCTGCCGCAGGGCGAGAGTTGGGGGGAGGATAGGCGGGCCGCCTTCCACTTCGCGCCGCAGGGGTCACTGCTGATTCCGGCAGCCTGGTTCATGGCGCTGGAGCGCGCCGATGCGCCGGGCCTTTTCGCCGCGCCCGACAACCTTGCCCGCTTCGGCTTCCTGCGGGCCACGGGCAACGCCGCCGCGCGCGCCAATCCGCTCGGCCTGCCGATCGGCTTCGCGGTGGAGCCGGAGGCACGGCCGGGCGACGGGCCCTGGCTTGGCCTGACCTGCGCGGCCTGCCACACGAACGAGGTGCAGGCCCGCGGCCAGCGCTTCCGCATCGAGGGTGCGCCCGCGATGCTGGATTTCGACCGCTTCGGCCAGGCGCTGGATGCGGCGGTCCAGGCCACTGCCGGCGATCCGGCGCGGCTGGAGCGTATGCGCGACCGCCTGCGCGGGGCGGACGATGCCGGCTTCACGACGCGCTTCACCGCCTTCGCCACCACCTCGGCCGCCCTGTGGCAGGTTCAGCGCCCGGCCCTGGCCTCCGGCCCAGGGCGGGTCGACGCGCTCGGCCAGATCATCAACGCCCTTGCCGTCGTGCAACTCGGGGAACCGCGAAACGCGAGGCCGCCCGCGGCGCCGACCAGTTTCCCGTTCCTGTGGACGACGCCGGACCAGGACTGGGTGCAATGGGCGCCGATCGCCGGCAATCCCATCGCCCGCAATGCCGGCCAGGTGCTCGGCGTGTTCGGCCACGCGGTCCTGGCGCCCCCCGCCGCGCCTGGCGGTAACCCGCGCTTCTCCTCCAGCGTGCGCTTCGCCGACCTGCACGCGATCGAGCAGTGGCTGCGCCGGCTGGAGGCGCCGCGCTGGCCGGAGGCGGCCTTCGGCGCGATCGATCCGCGGTTGTGGGAGCGCGGGCAGCAGGTGGTGCAGCGCGACTGCGTAGGCTGCCACAACGACCCGGCCGCGCCGCGGCTGACTGCGCCGGAACTGTCCGTGCTCGGCCGCCGCTTCATCCTGACCGGCGCCGTGCCGCAGCGCGAGATCGGGACGGACAGCGCCTACACCGCGGCGCTTGCGCGCCGCACGGTGCTCACGGCGCGGGCGGCGGACCTGTTCGATGGGCGGGCTGAAGTGCCTGCGGTGGATTTCATGGCGACGATGGTGGAACTCGTCCTCCGCCATGGCCTCGCGGGCCTCGCCCTGTCCCCGGCCGCGCAGGCGGACTATTTCGGCGGGCGGCTGGTACCGCCGCCGCCGGGCGCGCCACCGGGCACGCCTCCCGAACCCTGGCATGCGACGGAGGCGCGGGTGGTGTCGCTGAAGGCGGGGCCCCTTCTCGGTCTCTGGGCGACGGGGCCCTTCCTGCACAACGGCTCGGTCGCCACGCTCGACGAACTGCTCGGCCCCGTGGCCAACCGGCGGACGCGGTTCTGGACCGGATCGCGTGAACTCGACCTCGAACGGCTGGGCTTCGTGTCGGAGGAAGCGCCGGGCCTCTTTCCCTTCGACACCACGCTGCCCGGCAACGGCAATGGGGGGCACGACCACCCGCTACCCGACGACGAACGGCGCGCGGTGCTGGAATACCTGAAGGACCCGCTGCGCTTCCCGGTCGGGGCCCCGCATGCGGCGCGCTAGGGCTGCGGCCGGCCTTGCAGGGCTTCTGCTGCTGGTGGCTTGCGGCCTGATCCCGCCCGGCGGGCCGGCGCGGCAGGATCGCGCCCTGCTCCCGCTCTCCTGCCAGCCCATCGCCATCCCGGGCGCGGAGGATGTCGTGGTGCATGCCGAGGCCGGCGTCGCCTATGTGTCATCCACCGACCGGCGCGTCCTGTTCGGGCAGCGGGAACCTGAGCCGGGCCGTCCCGTCGGCCATCTTTTCCGGCTGGACCTGAAGCAGACGCGACCCGAGGCCGTGGATGTCACGCCGCAGGCGCTGCGCGACCACGCCTTCCAGCCGCACGGCCTCGGCCTTCTGCCGTTGCCTGGGGGCCAGGCGCGGCTGTTCGTCATCAACCACCGCGCCCCGCTGAACACGCCGACGGCGCAGGGCACGCTGCACAGCATCGAGATCCTCGACCTGCCGGCCACGGGTGCCGGGCCGCTCGGCCTGCGGCGCAGCGGCATCACCGGCCCGGCCCTGACCAACCCGAACGACATCGCGCCGGTAGACGGCGATGCCTTCTACGTCACCAATACCGATTCCGGGCAGCCGGACGCCATCACGCTGTTGCGGACCCTGTTCGGCATCGGCGGCGGCAGCGTCGTCTATTTCGACGGCCTCTCCTTCCACCCGACGGCGCGCTACGTCCCTTTCGCGAACGGCGTCACCGCCGATCCGGCGCGCCGGCTGCTGCACGTCAGTTCCTCCGCCGATGGCGTGCTGCGCAGCTTCAGCTGGGCGGGCGGGCACCCCGCGCAGCCCGCCGGAGCGCAGCTGACCGGCCTCCGTGGCGACAACATGGACATTCCGGCCGGCCAGGACTCCGTCCTTCTGCTTGCCGGGCATCCCTCGGCCCTTGCCCTGCTGCGCCACCGCCGCGGGGCCGACACCGCACCCTCCCGCGTCGTCATGCTCCAGCGTGACGCGGACGGCCTTCCCCTGCCGGGCGTCACCCTCCTCTACGAGAGCGATGGTGTCGAGACGGCGAACAACGCCCTTGCCGCGGCCAGCGTGATGGCCGCCTGGACGGCACCGCAGGGCGGCCGGCGACGCTACCTGCTCGGCGCGATCCTGTCCCAGCGCATGCTGCTCTGCGATCACGCGTGACGCCAGAACGGCAGCAAGCGATGCCAAGCGGCTGGGAGGATTGGCGGACCAATACGATCAGGCCGCACGACCTCTGCCATCGGAGCGCGGCGATGGGGCCGGCACGGTCCGCAGCAGCAGGAGCATGGGCGAAGCTCCAAGAGACGGCTTGAGAACACTGAACGGCTCGGCTCCGCGGGTCTTTTCCGCCGCGGCGGCATCAGCGAACTTGCCGATGCAACCAGCATCGGCAGCGTCCGCTTCCTGGCAGCGACGAAAAATCTCCTGCGGATCCCGAGCCGCCAGCAGTCTCACACGGTCTCCGAGCGACTTCGACGAGTCGGTCTACGGCGAACCTGGCGGTCCGGTCGATGTCCACGAACAGATGGAGTTTTCCCTCGGAGGTCAGCACCTCGGCGGTGTCGATGCGGAAGTAGCCGATGGGATGGCGCTTGCACTTCTGCCGCTTCGGCCTGTCCCCTTCGACGTCGGGCAGTCGCGAGATGCTGTCTCGCTGCAAGCATCGGTGCAGGGCCGACCGGGTCACGGGCGGGATCGGTTGTTGGAGGGCGTGGAGGCCACCGTCCAACGGCAGAAGCGTATGCGACGATCGTCGCCTCATCGGCCTCGCTGAGAACCGTAGACCGTGGCTCTTCCGGCCCGGTCTTGAGGTCCTCGACCGTTGCCCGGCTTCGCCCTATCGCGACCGTCTTGGGGCTGATGCCGTGTTCGCGACTTGCGGAACCGCTTCTCCATCGTCTTCCGCCGCATCGTCTTGATGACGGACTTCTCCGCAAACGGATTGACCGTCACGTGACCCGCCATGCGCTCGTGCTCGAAGAGGTTCTTCAGTGAGACGAGGACTTGATGCTGCCAGCGTACGGCGGCTCGAGCGTCAGTTCCTTCGCCTTCCGCGCCTTCCCGAAGAGGTCGAGGGCAGCCTGGCAGCGCCTAACGCTTCGATCGGGATCCTGAGATCTCCCTCGGCGTCGGTGACCTGCTTTTCCTGGATGCCGCCCTGCCGTCGGCAAAAGGCCGCCGCTGACCGCGGACCTGGGCGGCGAAGCATCGTCACCGGGACCACGCCCGGCCGCGAGCAGGGGAGGCAGGTGATCTACCTGGCCCCCGCTCCAGGCGATCCTGGACTCCTGCAGCGCGCCATGGGCGTCCATCGGGATTTTCGCCAGGATGGTGACGGCGCGCGGCTTCATGGGCACTGACATGCTGGCGTGGAGGAGAAGCCCCTCGGCGGCCTCCCTCATGCGGCTGAAGTCGCCGCGCTGGTATTCCTCGCTGGCCGCCTCCAGGGTCAACCCCGCATCCCGTCCGAAGACTCGGCGATGCTCCGCCCGCCGCTCCGCTCGCCGACAGAGCGGCGCTGCCCGGATCCCGAGCGAAGCGGCCATCATCGAGCAGTGCCCGTTCGCGCTCGACTTCGGCCTTCAACCAGTCAAGGGCAAGCGCCTGGAGTTCAGCGGTCGACCGGCCACGATCGCCGCTCACCAATCGCCAGAGGTGCTGGAAGCGAAGCGCGATGCCGGGCTGCGACCGCCCTGGCCTTGATGCCGTCTGACATGCCGAGGGCACGGCCCAATTCACGCCGGCCGAGACACCCGACCGGGTCCTGGGGCACGCGCAGGCGGAGGGAACAGCGACCATCTCGAACCTGGATACAGGACGGCGACGATCGAGCCATGTGGGGTGCCTCGTGTAGCAGAGGGCACCGCCAGCAACGCCTAAATGCTTGGGATCTATGAAACGGTGGTGGAGGTGAGCGGGATCGAACCGCTGACCTCGTCATTGCGAACGACGCGCTCTACCAACTGAGCTACACCCCCGCACCGTGGGGGCGCGTTATCGTCGGGCGACCGGCAGGTGTCAAGCGGGGGGGGCCGTGCCTTGTTCGGTAACCCTTGGCCCACTAGGTTCCGGCCGCAACACCAGGGGTGCGATGATGCTGCTCGATGCCGTGTTCTTCCTTCTCAGGGCGGCGCTCGACCTGTTCTGGTGGGCCGTGATCCTGGCGGCCATCGTGCAGACGCTGCTGGCCTTCAACGTGCTGGATGGGCGGAATCGCATCGTCTGGACCATCGCGGATTTCCTCTACCGCGTGACGGAGCCGGCGCTGCGTCCGATCCGGGGGAAGCTGCCGAATCTCGGCGGCATCGATCTCTCCCCCCTCGTTGTCCTGCTGTTGATCACCGCGGCCCAGATCGCGCTCGGCGCCATCCAGGGCTACATGCTGCGGGGCGGCATCTACTTCTGACGCGGCCATGCCGCCCTGGCGCCAGCGCCCGGATGGCGTGGACCTGGCGGTGAAGGCGCAGCCGCGGGCGAAGCGGCCCGCCGTGGGCGGACTCTCGCCCGATGGCGGCGCCCTCCGCGTCGCGGTGGCGGAAGCGGCGGAGGATGGGCGCGCCAACCGCGCCATCGGCCAGGCGCTGGCGAAGGCACTGGGTGTCACACCTTCCGCGGTGGACTTGCTGCAAGGGGGCGGGTCGCGCCAGAAGGTGTTCCGCATCGCCGGCGATCCGGCGGCATTGATCCCGAAACTGGAAAAGCTCATCGCATGACGGCCCGGATCATCGACGGCAAGGCGGTCGCCGCCGATCTTCGCCAGCGCATCGCGGCCCGGGTGGCCGGCCTCGGCTATCGCCCCGGGCTCCGGGTGGTCCGGGTGGGGGATGACCCGGCCTCGGGCGTCTATGTGCGCAACAAGGACAAGGCGGCGAAGGAGGTGGGCTTCGACAGCGCGACCATCGCCCTGCCCGCCACGACGACGGAGGCCGAGCTGCTGGCCGTGGTCGCGCAGCTCAACGCCGACCCGGCGGTGGACGGAATCCTGGTGCAGCTGCCACTCCCGCCGCAGATCCGGGCGGAGATCGTGATCTCCGCCGTGGCGCCGGAAAAGGACGCGGACGGCTTCCACCCGCTGAATGCCGGGCGGCTGGCATCCGGCCAGGCCGGGCTGGTGCCGTGCACGCCGAAGGGGGTGATGCACCTGCTCGCGGCCTCCGGCGCCGTGCTGCCGGGGGCGCGGGCGGTGGTGCTCGGGCGGTCCAACATCGTCGGCCGGCCGATGGCGCAACTGCTTCTGGCGGCCGATTGCACCGTCACCATCGTCCATTCCCGCACCCGTGACCTGCCCGCGGAATGCCGCCGGGCGGAGATCCTGGTGGCAGCCGTCGGGCGGCCGGAGATGGTGCGCGGCGACTGGATCGCGGAGGGTGCAACCGTGATCGATGTCGGCATCAACCGCCTGCCGGATGGCAAGCTGGTCGGCGACGTCGCCTATGCGGAAGCCGCGGCGCGGGCGGCGGCGATCACGCCGGTGCCGGGCGGCGTCGGCCCCATGACCATCGCCTGCCTGCTGGAGAACACGCTGGACGCGGCAATCGCCAGAAGGGTCTAGGCGCCATGGGACGGGGCGGCTGGCTGATCGGCGGCAGCTTCGTCGCGATCTGGGCCTCGGCCTTCACGGTCGCGGGCGTGGTGGTGCGGGAATGGCCGCCGCTCTGGGCGCTCGGCATCCGCTTCGGGCTGACGGCGCCGATCCTGCTGGCGCTCGCCGTGTTGCTGCGCGGGCGGGTGCCGTCAGGCGGCGATGCGCTGCGGGTCGCGGCGCTCGGCGTCTTCGGCATGGGCGGCTACTTGGCCTGCGCCTGGCTCGCCATGGCGCGCATCCCGACCGGGCTGGTGGCGCTGATCTGCGCGACGACGCCGCTCCTGGTCGCGGCCGGGGAAAGCCTGGTGCTGCGCCGGCCCCTTCCCCGCCTGGCCTGGCTGGGCCTGGCGCTGGGCTGGGCCGGCGTCGCGCTGCTGGGCTTCCTGCGAGCGCTGGATGGCCTGCCGGGGGCGGAAGCCGCGGGCTTCGGCTTCGCCATCGCCGCGGCCGCGGGCCAGGCGGTCGGGCTGCTGATCTTCGCCCCGGCCAAGGGGCGCGTGGACATGTGGGCGGCGAGCCTCGGCCAGACCACCGTCTCCGCCCTGCTCTGCCTCGGCCTCGCGATGACGCTGGAAGGCGGGCCGCCCGGCCTGCCCAGCCCGGCGACGCTCGCGGCGCTGCTCTGGTCCATGCTGGTGGTGGGGATCGGGGCCTATGCCCTCTATTTCCTCATGCTGAAGCGGGTGCCGACCTCCACCGCCTCCGCCCTGCAATTGCTGGCCCCGCCCGTCGCCGCCGTCTTCGGCTGGGCGCTGCTGGGGGAGAAGCTGTTCGTCAGCGACATCGTCGGCGGCGTGCTGACCCTGTCCGGGCTGGCCCTGCTGTTGCATGCGCGGTCGAGTGCCTGATCCCGGAGAGCGCCCACCCGTGACCGACCAGACCCCCGACATCGTCGCGACCGCGACACGCATCGCCTACGAGAACCGCTGGATGCGGGTGCGGGAGGATGCGATCCGCCGGCGCGACGGATCGGCCGGCATCTACGGCGTGGTGGAGAAGGACGACTTCACCCTGGTGGTGCCGATCCATGACGACGGGTCGGTGGAGCTGGTGCAGCAATACCGCTACCCCGTGGGCGAGCGGCTCTGGGAGTTTCCCATGGGCATGTGGGGCCCGCGCGGCACGGACCCGCTGGTGGTGGCGGCGCATGAGCTGCGGGAGGAAACCGGCCTGGTCGCCGCCGAGCTGCGCCATGTCGGCACGATGTTCGAGGCGCCGGGCACCATGAACCAGGGCGCGCACATCGTCCTCGCCACCGGCCTGATCCGGGGCGAGGCGGCGCTGGAGACGGAGGAGCAGGACCTGATCAGCCGCCGCATCCCCCGCACCGACTTCGACCGCATGATCCGGGATGGCGAGATCCGGGACGCGATCACCATGGCCGCCTGGGGGCTGCTGCTGGTGAAGGGGTTGATCAAGGCTTGACCAAGGTGCCGCGCCGGGGTTAGTCAACCCCTTGGTCAACCCGACGGAGCCCGCCATGCGGACCGTGAACGTCTATGAGGCGAAGACCCACCTCTCCCAGATCCTGGCGGAGGTGGAGGCCGGGCAGGACGTGATCGTCGCCCGCAACGGCGTGCCGGTGGCGCGCATCACGGCGGTGGCGCCGAAGGTGCTGCGGGAAGCCGGAGACCTTCGGAAGCTGCCGGGGTGGGAGAACTTCGTCTATGACCCCTCCATCTTCGCGCCTTTGACCGACGAGCAAATGAAAGAGGAGGGGTGGGATTGAGCCCTCCCCGCCGCGGCTTCGCGGAGGCCGCCGCAGGGTTCCAAGCCTATCCCCCAGGCGCCTGCCTCGCCGACGCCTGCGCGCTCATCGTCTTCCACGCGCTCGGCGGTGCGGGGATGAGCGCGGCGGGCCGGGCGGCGATGCAGGGGGGCGAGGTTTCTGTCATCGCCGAGACCGTCTGGGAGATCACGCGCAAGGCGGCAGATGGAAAACTGCCGCCCTTCGCACCCTTCGATGATCTCGGCTTGCCGTCCTTCCTGCGGGAACGCGGCTACAAGCCCCTGGCGGTCGACTGGGACATCGCCGCCCGCGCCGCCACCCTGCCGCCGCACCACCGGGACCCGATGGACCGCATGCTGATCGCGACATCGCTCGCGACGGGCCTGCCCATCATCACCAATGACGCGGCCTTTGCCGCCTATGGCGTCACGCTGGTCTGGTAGGCCAGGACAAGACCGGCCCGGCCTCCAGGCTGCCGCCGCTCGCGGCCTCGGCCAGCAGGTCCATGGCGCGGTCGGAGGGTGCGACGCCATCGGGCAGCGTCACCACCACCGCCACCGCACCCTCCCGCTTCTCCACCGCCAGGCCGATGCGGGCGCCCTGGGGCAGGCCGGGCACGGCGTCCTGCACAAGGGCCAGCAGCGCCAGGTCCAGCCGAGCGCGATCCAGCGCCACCTCCGGCACGCCCTCCGCCAGGGTCAAGTCAACGCCATGCCGCGCCCCGGCCGCCACGGTCAGCAGGGGCAGCACCTGGCGCAGCGCCTGGGCGGGGGAGGCACGGGTTGCCTCCTCCACCGGGCGCCGCGCGGCGTCGAGGAAGCCGCGCATCGTCGCGTCCAGCCGCTTCGAAGCCTCGATGCAGCGATCCAGCTGCCGGCGCGGCGCGCCATCGGCCACGCTGCGGCCCAGCAGTTCCAGGTTTGACGCCAGCACCATCATGGCGTTGTTGATGTCGTGCTGCACGGCGGGCGCGATACGGCGCAGGCGGTCATGGCGCTGCGTGGTCAGGTCATCAGCCAAGGCCAGACACTCCTTCATCCCCCGGTCGCGCCGCCGCCCGGGGCGGATGGCGCGGGCTCGGATTGGGCAAGTCCTTCCAGGATATCCCGGAACAGCCGGGCTGGCAGGGTGCCGCCCGCCACATCAACCATCGGCGACCCGTCATCGTTGCCGAGCCAGATGCCGATGACGAGTCCCGCACCCGCAACGGGCGTGAATCCGATGAACCAGGCATCGCGGAAATCCTGTGTCGTGCCCGTCTTGCCCGCCACGGCGCGCGCGCCCGGCGGCTGGGCCGCGCGGCCCGTGCCCCGCGCCACCACCGCCTCCAGCATCCGACGCATGGCCTGCGCGGCTTCCGGCGTCGTGACGCGATGCGACGCGGCGGGCGCGACGGGCACGGCACGGCCATCGGCACGGGCGGAAGCCAGGCCCCGCGGGTCCGGCAGCAGCCCGCCATTCGCGAAGGGGGCATAGGCGGCCGTCAGGTCCAGCAGCGTCACCTCCCCGGTGCCGAGCGCGATGGTGGCGTCCCGCTGGAAGGGGCCGGGCAGGCCGAAGCGCCGCGCCGTCTCTATCGCCGCGCGCGCGCCGCCCGCCCGTTGCAGCACCCGCACGGCGGCGGTGTTGACCGAATGGGCCAGCGCTTCCTCCAGCGTGATCTCGCCGCGCGCGCGCCAGGTGCCGTTGCCGGGCGACCATCCGCCGAGCGTCAGCGGGCCATCCGCCACCGGGTCCTGGGGCGAGCCGCCGGCTTCCAGCGCCGTCAGGAAGACGAAGGGCTTGAAGGCCGAACCCGGCTGCCGCCGCGCCTGCGTCGCGCGGTTGAACTGCGTGCTGCGGTAGTCGCGCCCGCCCGCCATGGCGCGGATGTTGCCGGTCGCGGCCTCCATCGCCACCACCGCCCCCTGCCCCACCCGCGCGCGCTGCCCGGGGCCGGCCAGCAGCGCCTCCAGCCGCGCTTCCACCACCGCCTGCATCCGCAGGTCGAGCGTGGTGCGCAGCACCAGGTCGGCATTGCCGGGGAAGCGGCTGCCGAGGTCGTCCATCACCCAGTCCGCGAACCAGCCGGAATCGCGCGACGGCCGCGGCGGGATGCGGATCGCCTCCGCCGCCTGGGTCGCCTGGCGCGCGGTGATGACGCCGACATCGGCCATGGCGGCCAGCACCTCCGCCGCCCGCCCCGCCGCCGCTTCCGGCGCGCTGCGCGGGTTGAGGCGCGACGGCGCCTTGGGCAGCCCCGCCAGAATGGCGGATTGCCAGAGGTTCAGCCGCGTCGCCGGCACGCCGAAATAGAGGCGGGCCGCCGCATCCACCCCATAGGCCCCGGCGCCGAGATAGACGCGGTTCAGGTAGATCTCCAGCAGCTCATCCTTGGTGAACTTCCACTCGAGCCACAGCGCCATGACGGCTTCCTGCGCCTTCCGGCGGAAGCTGCGCTCCGGCGTCAGGAACAGGTTTTTCGCGAGCTGCTGCGTGAGCGTCGATCCGCCTTGCGCGACGCGGCCGGTCGTCAGGTTCACATAGGCCGCGCGGGCGATGCCGATGGGGTCGATGCCGAGATGGTCGCGGAAGCGCCGGTCCTCGATGGCGATGACCGCGGCGGGGAGATGCGGCGGCAGGTCACGCAGCCGGACGATGTCGCCAACGACGTCGCCGGAGGTCGCGATGATGCGGCCATCCGTCGCCTCCAGCGTCACGCCGGCGCGGCGCGTGGTGGTCAGCGCCAGGTCGGTGCGGGGCAGATCCCAGGTCAGGAACAGCAGCAGCCCGGCCAGCGCGACCCCGCCCCAGATCACCAGCAGCACCAGCCAGCGCAGCCACCGCCAAGCACGGCGCGGGCGCTTCACCGCGGGCGGCGGCGACGCGCGGCGCGTGCTGGCCCGGGCGGCAGGGGGTTCCGGCTTGCGGGCGATTCGGGCCATCCGCCGCCCCTGTAGCATGGCCGCCGGCCCGCCCCCCAGCGCGAGAGGCATTCCTTGCCTTTCAATGACGGAACGTCCATGTGCGGAGCCGATGGCAGCCCGCAGAAGGCTGCCCGCCTCCGCAAACAGGGAATCCCACCATGACCGATCTCTCGCGGCGCGCGGCGCTGCGCCTTGCCGCGGCCGGCAGCCTGGCCGGCCTCGCCACCCCTGCCCTGGCGCAGGACTGGACGCCGCCCGGCCCGGTGCGGCTGATCAACCCCTTCGCCCCGGGCGGCAGCCCGGACATCCTGGCGCGCGTCATGGCGCCGCACATGCAGGGCTTCCTCGGCCAGCCCATGATCGTGGAGAACCGCCCAGGCGCCGGCGCCGCCGTCGGCACGCGCAGCGTCGCGCGCGCCGCGGCGGATGGCACGACGGTGCTGCTGGCGCCCATCTCCTCCGTCATCGCGCCCTTCATGATGCGCGACCCGGGCTATGAGCTCGGCGAGTTCAAGGCGCTGACCTGGCTGGCGACCACGCCCTTCATCCTGGTGGCACGCGCCGGGCGCTGGGCGGATGTGGGCGAGTTCGACCGCCACCTGAAGGCCAATCCCGGGCGGCTGTCCGGCGCCACCGGCGGGTCCGGCACGCCGCACCAGCTGGCGGCGGAGCTCTATCGCGGTGCCAGCGGCGGCGACTTCACCCTCGTCAGCTACCGCGGCACGGCGCCGGCGCTGACGGACCTCCGCGCCGGCACGGTGGACTTCATGTTCGCCGACATGCCGGCCGCGCTCGGCCAGATCCGCCAGGGCGGGCTGCAGGCGCTGGCGGTCTGCACGCCCGCCCGCGTGCCCGCGCTGCCGGATGTGCCCACCATGGCGGAGACCGTGGCCCCGGGCTTCGAGGCGAATAGCTGGGTGATGTGGTGGGCGCCCTCCGCCACGCCCGACCCCGTCGCCCGCCGCCTGTCGGCCGCCGCCCTGCACGGGCTGGCGCAGCCCGATGTCCGCGCCCGTGCGGCGGAAGTCGGCTTCCTGCTGCACGGCACGGACATGGCGGGGGCGGAGGCGCATAAGCGCAGCGAGACGGAGAAGTGGGGCAGCCTGATCCGCGCCCGCGGCCTGCGCTTCGAGGAAAGCTGAAACCAGCCGGGCGGCGCGGCGCTACCCGAGGATCGTGTGCTCCAGCAGGATCTTCGTGCCCAGCAGCACCAGCGCCACGCCGCCCAGCGCCTCCGCCACCCGGCCGAAACGCCCGCCGAGCCAGCGGCCGACCAGCATCCCGATCGTCGCCATCACCGCCGTCGCCAGCCCGATCGCGGCCGCCGCCACGGTGATGTCCACATCGAGGAAGGCCAGCGTCACGCCGACCGCCACGGCATCCAGGCTTGTGCCGATGGCGGTGGCCAGCAGCAGCGCCGTGCCATGCCGGCGCGGCCGCTCCACCGGCAGTTCGGCCTGGGTGGCGCCCCACAGCATCCGCCCGCCGACCAGGCCCAGGATGACGAAGGCGAGCCAATGATCCACGGCCGCCACATGCGCGCTGGCCGCCATGCCGAGCGCCCAGCCGATTACCGGCGTCACCGCCTCCACCGCGCCGAAGACGAGGCCCGTGCGCAGCGCCTCCGCGAAGCGCGGCCGTTCCAGCGCCGCACCCTTGCCGATGGCAGCGGCGAAGGCATCGACGGACATGCCCATGGCGAAGGCGAGGGTGGTCATCGGCGACATTCGGCACTCCCCTCGCATTGAGGGGCGGCACCTAGCTACATATGCACAGCTATTCAAGTATCGATGTCTAGCTTGACAGGATCATCCCCGCCGCCTTGTGCGCCACCGCCAGCACCGTCGCGTTGATGTTGCAGACCGGGATATCCGGGAAGACGGAGGCATCCACCACCCGCAACCCGTCCACGCCGCGCAGCCGCAGCGCGGGGTCGAGCGGTGCGCCCGTCCCCTCACCGCCCATCCGGACGGTGCAGGAGGGGTGGTAGACGGTGCCGCCGGTCTCCGCGGCGAAGGCGGCCAGTTCCTCGTCCGATTGCAGGCCAGCGCCGGGGCGGAGTTCTCCCGCCACGATGCCCCGCAGCGGTTCCGCCGCCATCCAGCGCCGGGCGAGGCGGATGCCCCGCACCACCGCCGCCCGGTCCTCCGCCGCCATCAGGAAGCGCGGCGCGATGACGGGTGCGCGGGCCGGGTCGGGCGAGGCCAGCGTCACGCTGCCTCGCGACAGCGGCCGGCACTGCCACGCGCCGAGCGTGAGCCCGGGCTCCGGGTCCGGCACGCCGATCCGGCCCTCGGCCCAGGAGACGGGGCCGCCATTGAGCTGGATGTCCGGTGCCTCCAGCCCCGGCAGCGTCTTCGCAAACACGCCGACCATGCCGGGCGACCAGGTCAGCACCCCGTCGCCGCGGATCGCCCAGCGCGCGAGTTCGAGAGCAAGCCGCGGCCAGGCGATTCGGCGGTTGGCGGACCAGCGATGGTCGGTCAGCCGCCAGGTCATCCGGGCGATGTAGTGATCCTGCAGGTTCTGGCCGATGCCAGGGATGTCGCGCGCCACCGCGATCCCGTGGTCGCGCAGGTGGTCGGCGGGGCCGAGGCCCGAAAGCATGAGCAGGTGGGGCGAGCCGATCGCGCCCGCGCTCAGGATCACCTCCCGCCGCGCGGCGATGGTGGTCTCGACGCCGCCGCGCCGGATCGCGACGCCGGTGGCGCGCCGGTCCTGCATCACGATGCGGAGCGCCAGCGCGTCGCCGAACAGCGCCACGCCGCGCGCCAGCGCCGGCCGCAGGAAGGCACTGGCCGCCGAATGCCGCCGCCGCCCCTGGCGGGTCTGCTGAAATGTCGAGAATCCCTCGCGCACCGGGCCGTTCATGTCGCGCGGCGTGGGCAGGCCGATGGCGGCGGCGGCCTCGCGCAGCTTCGCGACCAGGGGCGGCACCTCCGCCAGGTGCTCCACGGAAAGCTGGCCATCCCGCCCGCGATGCGGCCCCTGTTCCTCAGCCCGCTCATAGGCCGCGAAATGCGGCGCGAGGTCCGCCCAGGACCAGCCCGCGCAGCCCTTCTGCGCCCAGAGGTCGTAGTCCGAGGGATCGCCCCAGACATGGCCGAGCCCGTTGATACTGGACGACCCGCCCAGCACCCGCCCGCGCGGATAGTCCAGCGCCCGCCCACCCGTCGCGGCATCGGGGGCGGTGGCAAAACCCCAGGTCAGCGACGGATGCGTCAGGATGCGGGCATAGCCGGCGGGGATGTGCAGCCAGGGATGCCGGTCCCGCCCGCCGGCCTCGATCACCGCGACGCTCGCCCCGCCCGCCGAGAGCCGGTCCGCCAGCAGGCAGCCCGCGCTGCCCGCGCCGACGATGACGTAGTCGAAAAGGGGGATGCTCACGCCCCCACGCCCGGCACGGGCCCCACCTCGCGCGCCACGCTCAGCAGCAGGCGGCGCAGCCAGGCATGGCCGGGATCGGCCTCGAAGCGGCGGTGGAAGACCAGGCTGAGGCGCGTGTGGTTGAGCTCCACCGGACAGGGGCGCAGGAGAAGGCCATAGGTCTCCGCCAGGCGCTGCGCGAGCCGCCCCGACAGCGACATCACCATGTCCGTCCGCATCAGGATCTCCGGCACCGCGCCGAGATGCGCGACGACGGCGCCGAGCCGGCGCGGGTAGCCGGCTTCCGTCAGAGGCCCGTCCAGCGCGCCGTCGCGCGACCCGTTGGCGGAGTGCAGGAGGTGCGGGTAGGCCGTGAAGCGTTCCAGCGTCATCGGCCCCTCCGCCAGCGGATGGCCAGGACGCACCAGCGTGAGGAACCCCTCCGGCAGCAGCCGCACGCGGGTATAGAGGGCGGGCGGTTCCGGCAGCACGGCAATCGCCATCTCCGCTGTTCCGGCCTCCAGGATCTCCATCGCATTGGTGCGGTCGGCGTGCCGCACCGCGACCAGCGCACGGGGCGCGTCCGTTGCCATCAATTCCAGCAGCGGCGGCACCAGCACGCTCTCCGCATACTCGCTCATCGCCAGGGTGAAGACGCGGTCCGTCGTCGCGGGGTCAAAGGGTGCATGGTCGGCGAGCGTGGTGCGCAGCGTGTCCAGCACCTGCGCGACGGGGCCTTCGAGCGAGAGGGCCAGGGCGGTGGGCTCCACGCCGCCCGGACGACGCAGGAACAGCTCATCCTTCAGGGCCGTCCGCAGGCGCGACAGCGCGTTGGACACCGCGGGCTGGGAGAGATTCAGCTTCTCCGCCGCGCGGGTCACATGCCTCTCCCGCGCCACCGCATCGAAGACGCGCAGCAGGTTCAGGTCGAGGTTCTGCAGGTCCGCCAAGTCGCCACCCCATCATTCGTCGCCGTGATGATGGGTGTTCTGCCAGTCTGTTGGAAGGGAAGGCCGTTGCGGGACCATACACGCCGGCAAGAGGGGCGCCTGACGCGCCCCACCCGGAGACCACGACGATGTTCACCGACACCCGCACCACCACCCCCTATGCGGCCGCCCTGCTGCGCGTGACGCTCGGCCTCGCTTTCCTGGCGCATGGCCTGGTGCTGAAGATCATGACCTTCGGCCTGGCCGGCACGATGGGCTATTTCGGCTCCATCGGCTTCCCGCCGGTGCTCGGCGCCGTCGTCGCCATCGCGGAGACCGCGGCCGGCATCGCGCTGATCGCCGGCGTCTGGACGCGCCTCGTCAGCCTGCTGGCGCTGCCGATCATGATCGGCGCCACCATCCAGCATGGCGGCAATGGCTGGCTGTTCAACGCGCCGGGCGGCGGCTGGGAATTCCCGGCCATGTGGACGGCGCTGCTGCTGGTGCAGGCCGGTCTCGGCGCCGGGGCCTTCGCCCTCGACGCCAGCCGCCTGATCGGCCGCGGCGCGGTCGAAGCCCGGGCATGAACCGTCACGGCTCCCGGGGCTGAGCCCCGGGAGCCCTGATGTCGTAGAGGGCGCGGGCGTTGTCGGAGAGGATGCGGTTCCGCACAGCTTCATCCGGCGCCCAGTCCAGCATCTGGTCCAGCAGATCGCCATCATTCGGCATGATGCGGCCGCGCATGTTCACATGCGGCCAGTCCGATCCCCAGACCAGCCGCTCCGGCGCATGCGCCACCAGCGCCTTGGCCAGCGGCGTGACGGAGGGATAGGGAAAGTCCTCCTTCGAGCAGCGCATGGGGCCGGACAGGCGAACCCAGACACGGCCGCTATCCAGCATCCGCAGCATGGTGCGGAAGGCCGGCTGGTCCACGCCGCCAGCCGCCGGCACCGCGCCGAAATGGTCCAGCACCACCGGCCCGGGCAGCGCCATCAGGCGGTCGGCGAAATCGGGCAGGTCGCCCTTCGCGGGATAGAACTGCACCACCCAGCCGAGTTCCGCCGCCATCGCCGCAGCGCGTTCCGACAGATGCGGCAGGTGCGCGCCATGCGCCGGGCTCACGAAGCGCAGCCCCCGCACGCCCAGCGCATGCAGCCGCGCCATCTCCGCCTGCGTCGTCCCAGGCGGCAGCAGCGCCACGCCGCGGAAACGGTCGGGAAAGCGCCGCAGCGTGTCCTCGAGGTGCCGCGTATCCATGCCGTAGCCGCCACCGCTGACGATGATGGCGTGCGACAGGCCGAGCACGTCCTGCAGCGCGATGTTCGTCTCCGGCAGCGCGTCTTCCGAGATGTAGCGGCTGCCGGGATCGAAGGGGTAGTCGGCGGCCGGGCCGAACAGATGCACCTGGCAATCGACGGAGCCCGGCGGGCAGACGAGCTTCGGCTTGCGCGGGTTGGGATCGGGCGGGGGCGTGAGGGGCGGTGACATGCGGGGCCTCTATTCGGCGCGGATGTTGGCGGCGCGGATGACCTCGCGCCATTGCGGGATCTCCCGCGCGATCAGGGCGCGGAACTCCTCGGGCGTATTGCCCACGGGCTCGACGCCCTGGGCGGTCAGGCGTTCCACGACATCGGGCGCGCGCACCGTGGCGCGGGCGGCGCGGGAGAGTGTCTCCACCGCCTCCGCCGGCGTCCCGGTGGGGGCCAGGATGCCCATCCAGAGGATGCCCTCGAAGCCCGGCAGCCCCATCTCCGCCACCGTCGGCACATCCGGCAGCAGGGGCGATCGCTGCGCGCTGGCGATGGCCAGCACCCGGATGCTGCCGGCCGCGATATGCGGGGCGGAGGTTGCCAGGCTGTCGAGCTTCAGCGCCACGCGCCCCGCCACCAGATCCGTCAGCGCTGGCGCCGCGCCGCGATAGGGCACGTGCAGGACCTCGATCCCGAGCCGCCGGTTCAGCAGTTCCATCGTGACATGCGGGTGGGACCCGATGCCGGCGGAGGAATAGCTGAGCGCGCCGGGATTGGCGCGCGCGTAAGCCACGAACTCCGCGAAATTCGTGAAGGGCGCGCTGCGCGGCGCGATCAGGATCTCCGGGATCTGCGCGACCAGGGAGATGGGGATGAAGTCGCGCTCCGGCTCGAAGCCGCTATTGGGGCTGAGGCTCGGGTTGATGGTGTGGTTGGGCGCGTTGAACAGCAGCGTGTAGCCATCCGGCGTCGCGCGCGCCACGCGCTGCGTGCCGACATTGCCGCCGGCGCCTGGCGCGCTGTCGATGACGATGCTGGCATTGCCGAGCTGTTCCGCCAGCTTCTGCGCGATGGTGCGGGCCGTGACATCGACGGTGCCGCCCGGCGGGAAGGGAACGATGAGGCGGATGGGCCGGTTGGGATAGGCGCCCTGGGCGCGGGCGCCGCGCGCCAGCCAGGGCGCGGCAAGGCCGAGGGCAAGCAGCCCCCGGCGCCTGGGGTTCAGCATGGCATTCCTCCGTGGCGCGCCGCCCTTGCCGGGCAGTCGCTTCAGGCGGCCAGCCTGCGCCCCGACGGAAAGGCCGACAAGCCGCCCCTACGGGCCCGTGGAGCCAAAGCCGCCCGCGCCGCGCGCCGAAACGGTCGAGAACTCCTCCACCGTGCGGAAGCTCGGCCGCAGCACGGGCACGAAGACCATCTGCGCGAAACGCTCCCCGGGTTCCAGCACGATGGGCTCGCTGCCCGGCCCGTTGCGGTTCCAGCAGCTGACCATGATGGGGCCCATGTAGTCGGGATCGATCAGGCCGACGAGGTTGCCAAGCACCAGGCCCCGCTTGTGGCCCATGCCGGATCGGGGCAGCACCAGCGCCGCCATGCCGGAATCGCCCATGTGCACCGCGATGCCGGAGGAGACGAGCACGGGGGCCGCGCCCGGCCTGATGGTCAGCGGCTCATCGAGGCAGGCCATGAGGTCCACCGCCGCCGCCATCTCGCTCTGGTAGCGCGGCAGGCCCCATTCGGCGAGCCGCGCATCCAGCACCTTCAGTTCGACATCCATCCGCCTGGCATCCCGCGCAAAGGGCCGCATCGCACGGCCGCGGCGCGTTATGCCAGAGCGGGCATCAAGCCTCCACCGGGGCCTCGATCGCTTCCGCCTTCACCGTGGAATCCTTGTTCGCGGCCCCCCAGAGCTTGCGGGTCTTCTGGAAGCGGCCGATCAGGAATTCGCCGGACGTCACGGGCGAATATTTCGCCTCCTCCACGCCCAGCTGCGCGGGATCGACGGTGGTGTTGAAGTCCGGGTTGCAGAACAGCGGCATGGAGATGCGCGGCGCGTTCTTGGTGTGGATCACGCGATGCACCGTCGCCTTGAAGCGGCCATTGGTCCAGCGCTTCATCAACTCGCCGACGTTGATGACGTAGCCGCCCGGGATCGGCGGCACGTCCATGTAGACGCCATCCTTGCCCATCACCTGCAGCCCGCCGGAATAGTCCTGCCAGAGGATGGTGATGATGCCGTGGTCGGTATGGGCGCCGGAAGCCGTCTCCGTCGCGCCCAGGCCGATCGCCGTCGCATAGGGGTAGTAGTGGTTGATCACCATGTCCGCGACCGGGCGCGTGAAGTGGCGGGAGAAGAAGTCCTCCTCCTGCCCCAGATACAGCGCGAAGCCCTTCAGGATCGTCGTGCCGACCTCGAGGCTGCCCTGGTAGTAGGCGGAGAGCGCTTCCTCGAACCCCGGCAGCGCCGGCCAGTTGTTCGGCGCATAGAGCGGCGTGCCGGCCAGCACCTCGGGATCGTCGGGCTTGCAGGGGAAGCCGAGGTCGAAGCTGTCGCGGGCGAATTTCAGGCCGCTGGCATGGATGGTGTCGCCCATCTTGCGGTAGCCGCGGTTGTTGCGGTCGCACTCCACCGCGAGCTTCGCCTCCATGGGCTGGGCGAAGAACTCCAGCGCCTTCTTCCAGGCGGCCTCGATCGTCTCCAGCTTCACATGGTGGTTCACGGCGTAGAAGAAGCCGATCTCGTCGCAGGCGCGGCCGATCTCATCTGCCACGCGGCGGCGATCGGCGATGTCGGCGGAATAGAGGCCGGAGACATCGATGACGGGGATGGAGGCAGGCGCTTCCATCTTCACGGCGGCACTCATGCGGCGTTCTCCTGGGGCTTGGGTTGGGCCTTGCGTCGGGTCGCGGCCTCTCGCCAGTCGAGGCGGCGGCCGATCTGGTGGACGATGGCGTAGAGGGCGAAGGACAGCAGGGTCGCCAGCAGCGCGACGGCATAGACCTGGTCGCCGCGATAGGTCTGCATGGCGCGGTTGATGATGAAGCCGAGCCCCTCGGAGGAGATCATCCATTCCGCGGAGATGGCGACGATGATGGCGCTGGTCGCCGCGATCTCCTGCGCCGCGACGACATGCGGCACGGCGTAGGGCAGGCGGACATGCAGGAAGGTCGTGGTCCATCCCGCATTCAGCACGCGCATGCGGTCCAGCATCACGGGATCGGCGGCGCGCAGCCCCTGCATGGTGTTGACCAGCACGGGGAAGAACCCCGCCAGCGCCACCACCGTGACCTTGGACGCGAGCGTATCGCCTAGCGCCAGCGACAGCACCGTCACCAGCGCGACATAGGGCATGTTGCGCAGCGTGATCGCCGCCGGCATCAGCATGTGGCGCGTGGCCGGGATGGCATCGAAGAGCAGCGCCATGCCGATGCCCGCGACATTCGCGAAGATCAGCCCGAGCGCCGCCACCTGCAGCGTCGAGACCAGGTGCACGGTGATGAAGGCCCGGTCCTCCACCAGCGTCGCCAGCACGCGCTCCGGGCGCGGGATGACGAAGGAGGGCAGGCCGGAGACGGCGATGGCGAGGTACCAGAGCGCGAGGATGGAGGCGATCGGCGCCACCACCCGCAGCACGGCCCAGAGCGGCTTCAGGCTGATCCTGGCCCGCGGCTTCGGCACTGCCACGGCCGGCGCCAGCACGACGGCGTGCCCCCCATCCATCATGCCGCCAGCGCCCTTCCGAACAGCAGCTCCCGCGCCCGTGCCGCGGCCGCGATGAAGCGCGGATCGGCGCGGAAAGCCGGCGGGCGTGGGCGCGGCGCGTCCACCGCCACGATCTCCACGATGCCGCCCGGCGCGGGGGAGAAGACGACCAGGCGATCCGCCAGCATCACCGCTTCCTCGATGTTGTGCGTCACGAAGAGCACGGTCTTCGGCCGGCGCGCGAGCTCCGCATCGAACCAGGCGCCGAGTTCCTCCCGCTTCATCTCGTCCAGCGCGCTGAAGGGCTCGTCCATCAGCAGCACGGCGGGGTCATGGGCGATGGCACTCGCGATGTTCACGCGCTGGAGCATGCCGCCCGAAAGCTCCGCCGGGCGCTTGCCCTCATGCCCCGCCAGCCCGAAGTCGCGCAGCAGCGGGCCGGCGGGGAAGCCGATGCGGCGCGCGATCTTCTGCGTGAAGCGGACATCATCCTCCGCCCGCTTCCAGGGCAGCACGGCCGGGCGCTGGGAGACGAGGCCGATCTGCCGGTTGCGGCGTGCGGCGCCGGCGCTGTCCGCGCCGATCCGCACTTCGCCGCTGCTGGGGCTTTCGAGGTCCGCGACGATCCGCAGTAGCGTCGTCTTGCCGCAGCCCGACGGGCCGATGAGGGCGACGAACTCCCCCGCCGCGACCTCCAGCTCCGTCGGTCGCAGCGCGATGCTGTCCCCGAAGCGGCGGGAGACGCCGCGGACGGAGACGGGCGCGGCCATCAGGCCGTCACCGGGCCGGGCAGGAAGCGGGTCGTCATCACCTCCTCCGGCGCCACGGCGCGGGGGATCTCATTCGCCTCCCGCAGCAGCGTGGACATGGCGGTCCAGGTGGCGGCGTTCATCGTCAGCGGCCCGCCCGCCGGCGTGTCGTCGCTGGTGAAGAGCGGGTTCTGCACCCGCCAGCGCCAGGCGAGCTTTTCCGCCGTCTCGATCTGCCCCTGGAAGCGGGCGACGAGTTGCACCGCCTCCTCCGGGTTGGTCAGGATGAACTGGATGCCCTGCGCCACGGCGCGGAGGTAGCCGCGGACGAGGTCCGGGTTCTCCTGCAGCGTGCGCGATGTGGCGAAGATGGTGTCGGCATAGGCGTTGAGGCCCCATTCGCTGAAGCGCAGCGCCTTCCAGGTCTTGCCGCGGATGGCGGGCGGCGCATCCGGCTTCGCGGCCTCGACCTCGATCTGGTAGGCCTGGTTCGTGATCCAGCCGGCGAAGAAATCGACGCGGCCGACCAGCAGCGGTTCCGCATTCGCCTGCACGGTGGTGATGCGGACCTTCGATTCATCGACGCCGTTCAGCCGCACCATGGCGCGGACGAAATACTCGGACCCGGCCTGGCTGCCGACATTCTTCCCCTCCAGCGATTTCGGCGTGGGGTCGGGGTCGCTGGCATTGGCGATGGAGAGATAGGCGGCGGGGGATTTCTGGTAGAGCGCGCCGATCGCCTGGATGTCGATCGGGTCCCGCGCCGTGCGCGCGGCCAGGACGTGCAGGCCGGACGTCGCCAGGCCGAACTGCGCCTGGCCGGCGGCCACGATCGGGATCGGGTTCCGCCCCGGCCCGCCATCGATGATGCGGTGCGCGATGCCCTGCGCATCGAAATAGCCCTTGGCCTCCGCCACCATCAGCGGCGCGAATTCGCCGTTGCGCAGCCATCCCAGCTGCGTCGCCGCCTGCATCGGGCGGCGCTGCGCGAAGGCGGGCGCCGCAAGGCCCGTGGCAGCAAGGCCGAGAAGCAGGGAGCGGCGGCCGGGCGAGATCATGCGGGATCATCCTTCCCGCGCCGCGTGTGGCGCGGGAGGCGAGCATGGTCCCCGTTGGAAAGGGCGGACAAGCGACTTGCCCACCCCGCGCCGCCCGAAAAGCGGGCTCCGCTGCACGATTCGCCTAGGAAGAAGTCACCACCGCCTTTTCTTCGGCCTTTTCGCCTTCCGGATCGGCAATCGCCTCGGCCGTCTCGGCCTCCGCATCCACTTCCGGGTGCAGCGCGGTACCCACGGGCACGGCCGGGGCGATGGCGAAGCTGCCCTTCTCCTCCGGCGGCGGCGCCGGGCGCTGGCGCATCCGCCACAGCCCCCAGCCCAGGACCAGCGCCTGCGCCGCCGCCATGGCCACCGCCAGCCCCATGGCACCGGCCGCCGACATGGCGGCGCCGGAGACGATGGGACCAAGCGTCGCCCCCAGCCCCTGCAGCACCAAAAGCCCGCCGGCGGCGGAGACGTAGTCGCCCGGCTGCACCGTGTCGTTCACATGCGCGGCGACGATGCCGTAGGTCGGCATGACGCTGGCGCCGAAGATCGCGGCGCAGAGGCAGACCACGACCAGCCCCGCATCCGCCGGCACCAGGTTCACCAGCAGCGGCAGCACGATGGCCGCGACCCCGGCCAGGGAGACGGCGACGATGCGCCGGTCGATCCGGTCCGACAGCCGTCCCATCGGCCAGGACATGAGGAAGCCGCCCAGCGTGGCGCTGGCCATGACGAAGGCGATGCTGCCGCCCTCCATCCCGCCATTGGCCAGCAGCAGGGGCGCGAGGGCGAAGAAACTGGCCGTCGTGAAGCCGCAGAGCGCGGCGGCCACGACGCCGAAAGGCGATCCGCGATAGAGGCCGACCAGGTCGATCCGCGCTTCCCCCACCGCATGCGCCGGCGCGCTGGCGCCGGAGACGGCGACGGGCACCAGCGCGAGGGAGATCAGCACCGCCACGATGCAGAAGGCGGCGAAGCCCGCCGTGTCCACCGTCGTCAGCAGCATCTGCCCGCCGATCCCCGCGACGAGACCCGCCATGCCGTAGAGGCCGAGCACGCGGCCGCGATTCTCCGCCGTGGCGGTGGCGTTCAGCCAGCTCTCCACCGTCATGAAGAGGCCGGCGAAGCAGAAGCCCGTCAGGGCGCGGGTCGCGATCCAGGCGATCGGGTGCATGACCAGCAGGTGCAGCAGCGCGGCGGTGGAGGCGATGGCGGCCAGGGCCGCGAAGGTGCGGGTATGGCCGACGCGGCGGATCAGCGCGCCCGCGCGCAGCGACCCCGCGACGACGCCGGCCCAGAAGGCGGCGCCGACGAAACCGACGATGGCCGCATCGAAGCCTTCGAGGTTGCCGCGCACGCCGAGCAGCGTGCCCTGCAGCGTGTTGCCCATCTGCATGCTGGCATAGCCCAGCAGCAGCGCGGCGAGGGTGGAGATGACGGCGCCGAAGCTCGGCACCGTACTGGGGGAGGAAACCGACATCAGGAAGTCCCGGAAGCCAACAGACGCCCCCGGTAACCGCCCTCAGCCGGATCGGTTCCCCCTCACCTCACGGCTTCGTAATCGAGGCCCCGCGCCAGCCAGCACCCGACCGTGACGCCCGCGACGCGGCCGGCGCCATCCCGCCGGAAGGCCAGAGTCCAGTCGCCGGGCGGCGTGTGGTCCAGCGCGCGGGGGCAGGGCAGCGCCCAGAGATCGGGGCCGATCGGCTCCAGCTGCTCCATCCGCCCCTGGCCGAGGAAGCCCCCGAAGCCGCCCTGCAGGGCGCCGCCGGCATCGACGATGGAGAGCGTGGCGTCGAGTTCCCCGCAGCGATACTCGCCCGCGATGTCGGTCGCCGCCTCGCCGGGGCGCGGGCCGAGCAGCGACACCTGGTTCTCCTGCGGGCGCTCCATCCGCAGGCCCGCAGGCGTCATCATCAGCCGCGTGCGGCCATTATCGGCGCTGCCATCCTCCCGTACCTCCAGCCGCTCGGCCGAATGGCCGAAGCGGAGCCGCAGGATGCCGGGCGCTGCCTCATCGACACGGGCGGCGAGGCCCGTCTCCGGGTCCTGGTAGGCGCCGAGCCAGGCGGGGGCAGGGCGCGGCACCGGGGCGGGCCGCGCCTCCTCCAGCACCGCGGCCACGGCATCCAGCGCCGCGGCGGATGCGTCCGTCAGGTGGTTGAGCATGACGACGACGGAAAGCCGCTCGGCGGCGATGTGCAGGCGATGGCTCCGCCAGCCGCGCAGCGCGCCGCCATGCGCCGTCGTCGCGCGCCCGAATTCCTGGCCGCGGCCGAGCCCGAAGCCATAGGGCGCGGGCGCGCCATCCGCGAAGGTGACGGGCGCCGAGAGGCGGTTGTAGAGCCCGTCCGGATCGTCCCGCGTTGCGTCGATGAAGCGTTCCCAGGCGATCATGTCGTCGAGGCTGGCGCCAAGCCCCGCATCACCGGTCCAGAGGATGTTGTTCCGTGCCGGGACGAAGCCCGTCGCGACGGCCCCCTCATAGCCCTCCGTGCCGTCCGGCATGGCGCGCGTATCGGCGGCGAGGAAGGCCGTCTGCATGCCCGCGCGGTCGAAGACATGGGTGCGCAGCAATTCGGAAAAGCTGCGGCCCGTCACCTCCTCCAGCGCGTCGGAGATCAGGCGGAAATTCTGGTTGACGTAAGAATAGCGGGTGCCGGGCGCGAAATGCAGCGACTGCGTGGCCCCGATGACGCGCGCGGTCTCCGCATCGCCGAAGGGCGCCTCGGCCGGCGATCCGTGCAGCATCGCGACCGCCCAGTAGTCCCTGAGCCCCGACTGGTTGTGGGCCAGGTGCCGCACGCCCGGCATCGCGCCCCGCAGGCGCGGCAGCCGCGCGCGGATCGCCGGCGCCAGTGCCTCCGGGTCCGGCAGCGCCTCCAGCATCGCCGCGCAGGTGAACTGCTTGGTGACGGAGCACATCCGGAACAGGCTTTTCGGCGTGAAGCGGATGCGCCGTTCGGCATTGGCGTGGCCCCAGGCGTGGCGGACCAGCACCTCGCCCTGCCGGACCACGGCGATCGCGCCGCCGGGCCCGGGGTAGCGGCGCGGCAGCGCGGCCAGCAGCGCATCGAGCCGCGCAGCGAGTTCCCGTGCCATGGGACGGTCAGACCGTGCGGTAGGCGCGGTTGAAGTAGAGCAGCGGCGCGGCCTCGGCCTGCGTCGTCACGGCCAGCACCTGGCAGAACAGCACGCTGTGGGTGCCGACCTCCGCCACCTCCGCGATGCGGCAGTCGAAATTGGCGATGGCGCCCTGCAGCACCGGCGCGCCGGTCACCAGCCTGCCCCATTCGCCCAGCGCGAAGCGGTCCGCCACCGTGCCCTTGCCGCTGCCGAAGGCACTCGACAGCGCTTCCTGCCCCGCGGCCAGGGTGTTCACGCAGACGACGCCATTGGCCCGCACCAGCGGCGTGGCCGATCCGTTGCGGCGGACGCAGACCAGCAGCGTCGCCGGGTCGTCCGTCACGCTGGTGACGGCGGAGGCGGTGAAGCCCGTCTCGCCCGCCGGGCCACCGGTGGTGACGAGGTTCACCGCCGCGGCCAGCAGCGCCATGCCGCCACGGAAGGCCATCTGGTCGACGGTCGGCAGTGCCTCGATCGCCAGCGCGTCAGACGGCATGCGGCGCGGTCCCCTCTCGGCGGGCGGCGATCGTCATGGGCGGTCATCCTTGTTGCGCGTCGGTCTCCCCCGCAAGATAGCCCCGGATGTCCCGCGGTCCACCACTCCGTGCCGCGACCCGTCGCGGAGAGGCGCCATGCCGATCGAGGAACTCCCCTACCACCCCGACGGGCTGCTGGCGCGGCTGCATGTGCCGGACGGCCCGGGCCCCTTCCCCGGCGTGCTGTCCGTGCATGGCGGCGCCTGGACCTTCGGCGACCGGATGATGAATGAGGGTCTGCACCGCCGCCTGGCCGCGGCGGGCCTGCTGGTGATGGCGCCGGAGATGCGGAAGCCGCCCGTGGCGCGCTACCCCGGATCCATCCAGGACATCCACCTGGCGGCAAGGTGGCTGAAGGCGGAGGGCCCGCGATGGGGGATGCGGCCCGGCGGCATCGCGGGGCTCGGGACATCCTCGGGTGGCCACCAGGCGGCGCTGCTGGCGCTGCGGCCGCGCCACTCGCACTACGCCACACTGCCTGGTCCGGCGGGGGATGGAGCGCTGACGCGCCTCGCGCTCTGCTGGCCCGTCGCGGACCCGCTGGCGCGCTACCGCATGGCGAAGGCCACCGGCGCGCGTCCGTTGTTCGAGGCGCATGAGGCCTGGTGGCCGGACGAGGCCACGATGGAGGATGCCTCCCCCCAGCACATCCTGGATCGCGGGGAGGCGACGGCACCGCCGCCGCTGCTGGTCATCCAGGGCGGGGCGGATGCGAATGTCACGCCCGGGATGGCGCCGCGCTTCGCCCAGGCCTGGTGCGCGGCGGGCGGCCAAGCCGCGCTGCGCCTCTTCCCCGGCCGCGGCCACCTTTTCGCCACGCAGGATCCGGAGGCCCCGGATTCGCAGGCCGCCATCGCGGCGATCATCGCCTTCCTGCGCGAAGGCTAGGCCAGCGCCTCGGCGACCCGCGCGGCGAGGCGCCTTGCCACCTCCTCCTTCGGCATGCGCGGCCAATCCTCCACGCCGGATTCGGTGACGAGGTGGACGGCATTCTCCGCACCGCCCATCACGTCCCCGGAGACATCGTTGGCGACGATCCAGTCGCAGCCCTTGCGCAGCCGCTTGGCGGTGGCGTGCTCCACCACCTTCTCCGTCTCCGCCGCGAAGCCGATGACGAGGCGCGGACGCTGCGTGGCGTGCTGCGCGACGGTCGCCAGGATGTCGGGGTTCAGCGCCAGGCGGATCTCGGGCGGCGGCGCGCCGGGTTCCTTCTTGATCTTCTGCGTCGGCGCGGCCTCGGGCCGGAAATCCGCGACGGCGGCGGCGAAGATCGCGGCATCGGCCGGTAGCGCGCCCTCCACCGCCGCCAGCATGTCGCGCGCGCTTTCGATGCGCCGCACCGTGACGCCGGCGGGATCGGGCTGGCTGACGGGGCCGCTGACGAGCGTGACGCGCGCACCGAGTGCGGCCAGCGCGGCTGCGATGGCATGGCCCTGCTTGCCGCTGCTGCGGTTGGCGATGTAGCGGACGGGGTCGATCGCTTCCTGCGTCGGCCCGCTGGTGACGATGACGTGGCGGCCCTTCAGCGGGCCATCGCGCAGCATCGCCTCGATCACACCCAGCAGGTCGGCGGGCTCGACCAGGCGCCCGGGGCCGCTTTCCGGCTCCGCCATCGCGCCTTCCGCCGGGCCTGCCACGGCCACGCGGCGGGCACGGAGCACCGCCATGTTGGCCTGGGTCGCCGGATGCGCCCACATGGCCGGGTTCATCGCCGGCGCCACCAGCACGGATGCCCGCGTCGCCAGCAGCACGGTGGAGGCCAGGTCATCCGCCAGGCCATGCGCCATCTTCGCCAGCATATTGGCGGAGGCGGGCGCGACGACGACGAGGTCCGGCCAGCGGGCGAGCCGGATATGCCCGATCTCGGCCTCCGCGGCCCAGAGGTCGTCATGCACCCGCGCGCCCGAAATCCCGGCCAGCGCCTCCTTCGTCACGAAGCGGGCGCCACCGGCGGTGAGGATGGGGGAGACCTCGTGCCCCGCCTTCCGGAGCAGCCGGGTCAACTCCAGCGCCTTGTAGGCGGCGACGCTGCCGGAGACGATCAGCAGGATGCGGGACATCAGCGGAGCTCCGGGGACGCGCACATCGTCCGCGCCTGGGGCGCGGCCTGCATCATTGTCGCCATCATGGTCGCCACCAGCACCTCCCGCCCCGCCGCGTCACGCGCGAAGACGTCGGCGCGACAGAAGCTCAGCGTGCGGCCGGGCTTCACCACCTCGCCCCGCGCCACCACGGCGATGCCGGCGGCGGGGCGCAGGAAGCTGGTCTTGAATTCCACGCTCAGCACCTCCGCCCCTTCCGGCATCAGGGACAGCGCCGCGAAGCCGCAGGCATTGTCGGCCAGCGTGGTCAGCAGGCCGGCATGGAACAGGCCGTGATGCTGGGTCAGATCGTCGCGGAAGGCGCATTCGATGGCGCAGCGGCCGGACGAGAGCTCGACCATCCGCGCATCGAGGTTGCGCATGAAGCCCTGCCGCGCAAAGGCGGCGCGGACCCGCGCCTCGGCTTCTACAGCCGCCATCCCGTGTGGATCGCGACGATCCCGCCCGAGAGGTTGCGGTAGGCGACGCGTTCCAGCCCGGCGCCGCGCATCATGTCGCAGAGCGTCTCCTGGTCCGGGAAGCGGCGGATGCTTTCCGCCAGGTATTCGTAGCTGTCGCGGTCCTTGGCGACGCGCGCGCCGATCTCCGGCAGCACCTTGAAGGACCAGGTGTCGTAGATGCTGGCCAGGGGCGCGATCTCGACGCGGGAGAACTCCAGGCAATGGAACCGCCCGCCCGGCCGCAGCACGCGCCGTGCCTCCCGCAGCACCGCGTCCTTGTCGGTGCAGTTGCGCAGCCCGAAGGCGATCGAGATCTTCTCCACGCTGCGGTCGGGCAGCGGGATGTGTTCGGCATCCACCACGGCGTAGTCCAGGCCATCGACGATGCCGCGGTCCAGTGCGCGCTTCTGGGCGACTTCCAGCATGGCGGGGTTCACGTCGGTCAGGATCACGCGCTTCGCGCCGCCGGCCAGCGCGCCGAAGGCGATGTCGCCCGTGCCGCCCGCCAGGTCCAGCAGCGTCTCCCGCTTCGACGCACCGATGGCGTTGACGAAGATGCGCTTCCAGATCCGGTGGATGCCGAGCGACATGAGGTCGTTCATGAGGTCGTAGCGCGGGGCCACGCTCTCGAACACCTGGCGCACCAGGCTGGCCTTTTCGGCCTTGGGAACCTCGCGGAACCCGAAATCAACGGTGTCGGTCATGGTCCCACCTTGCAACTTGCGCGCCCCCCCGGCAAGCAAGCGCCCCGCCGCGCCACCCGACCGCGGCAGCACGGAGAAAAGATGCCGGAATTGCCGGAGGTGGAGACGGTGATGAGGGGGCTCGCGGCCGTGTTGCAAGGCCGCCGGATCATCCGCGCCGAGACCACCCGCCCCGACCTGCGCTGGCCCTTTCCGCCCCGGCTGGGGGAGCGGCTGACGGGCGCGCGCGTCACGGGCTTCCGGCGGCGGGGCAAGTACATGCTGGCGCGGCTGGATACGGCGGAGAGCCTGCTGATCCATCTCGGCATGTCCGGCCGCATGGTGGCCCGACCCGTCGAAGGCCCCCCGGTGCCCTGGATGGGTCCGACCGGCCGGTTTTCGGACGCCCGCGGCCATAACGGCCCGCCGGAGGCGCATGAGCACCTGTTCATGGAGACCGATGACGGCACGCGGGTCGGCTTCGTCGACCCCCGCCGCTTCGGCAGCGTGGACCTGATGCCGACGGCGGAGGAGGACCGCCACAAGCTGCTGGACGGCATGGGGCCGGAACCGCTGGAGGCCGATTTCACCGCGGCCGCGCTCTCGGCCGCGCTGGCGGGCAAGAAGACGCCCATCAAGGCGGCGCTGCTGGACCAGGGCGTGGTGGCGGGGCTCGGCAACATCTATGTGGCGGAGGCGCTGTTCCGCGCCGGCGTCTCCCCCCGGCGGCTGGCCTACACCGTCGCCGGCGCCCGGGCTGCCAGGCTGGTGCCGGCCATCAAGGCAGTGCTGGAGGAGGCGATCGGCGCGGGCGGGTCGTCCCTGCGGGACTATGTCCGGGCGGATGGCGAACTGGGGCGGTTCCAGGACCGGTTCTCGGTCTATGACCGCGAAGGCCAGCCCTGCCCGTTGTGCCCGGGCCCGGATAGCGGCTGCGCGGGCGTGGCGCGCATCGTGCAGTCCGGCCGCAGCACCTTCTATTGCGGCCGCACGCAGCGTTGAGGCGCCCGCTATCCTGCGCTACCCCTTGAGCATCCAAGGGAGCGTCGCTGCATGGCCCATGAAATGATCCTGGTCGAAACCCAGGGGCGCGTCGGCGTCATCACGCTGAACCGGCCCCAGGCGCTGAACGCGCTCTGCGACCAGCTGATGACCGAACTGGGTGACGCGTTGCGCGCCTTCGATGCCGATCCCGCGGTCGGCGCCATCGTCATCACCGGCAGCCAGAAGGCCTTTGCCGCCGGCGCCGACATCAAGGAGATGAAGGACCGGACCTATCCGGGCGTCTATTTCGACGACTTCATCGGCAAGCGGTGGGAAACGGTCCTCACCATCCAGAAGCCCGTCATCGCCGCCGTCGCCGGCTTCGCGCTGGGCGGGGGCTGCGAGCTCGCCATGATGTGCGACCTGATCCTCGCCGCCGACAACGCGAAGTTCGGCCAGCCGGAAATCAACCTGGGCATCATCCCGGGTGCCGGCGGCACGCAGCGCCTGGTGCGTTCCATCGGCAAGTCGAAGGCGATGGAGATGGTGCTGACCGGCCGCATGATGGATGCGCAGGAGGCCGAGCGCGCCAACCTGGTGTGCCGCATCGTGCCCGTGGCCGACCTGGTCGCGGAAGCCGTGAAGATGGGCGAGAAGATCGCGAGCCTCTCCGCCCCCTCCGTCGCCATGGCGAAGGAGGCGGTGAACGTGGCCTATGAGACGACGCTGCGCGAAGGCGTGCGCTTCGAACGGCGCCTCTTCCTCAGCCTGTTTTCCACGGAAGACCAGAAGGAAGGCATGGCCGCCTTCGCCGAGAAGCGGAAGCCGTCCTTCACCAACCGCTAACCGCTACCAGGGTGGTTGCGGCCTGATCGTGACCACCCTGTTGCCCCCGCGTGACGTCCGTCCATTGACTCAGACGACGCCCGGGGGATAGAAACCGCGCCTTCGCCGACGGGTCCGCCCGAAGGCTCCCGAAACATCTCGACTGGTCAGATACAGCAACCCATGGCGAACACGGCCTCCGCGCGGAAGCGCATCCGTCAGACCGAGAAGCGCACGGAGCGCAACCGCGCCCGCAAGTCGCGCGTCCGGACCTTCCTCCGCAAGGTCGAGCTGGCGATTGCCGGCGGTGACAAGGCGGCGGCGGCCACGGCGTTCCAGGCGGCCCAGCCCGAACTGCAGCGTGCGGCCGGCAAGGGCGTGTTCCACGCCAACACCGTTGCCCGCAAGCTGTCGCGCCTTGCCGCGCGCATCAAGGCCATCGGCGCTTCCGCCCAGGCCTGACACCCGTGCTGACCGGCCGTTGACAGCAACGGCCGGACGACGCGGCGTATTTTTCCAGAATAGCTTGAACGAACCCGGCGGCGCGCATCGAAAGCGCCGGCTGTCGGGCGTTTCTGCGTGTTCTCAACTTTGTGCTGCAAACTGAATACTTTCGCCCTCACGATCATGACTTGGTCAGGGCGCAGTAATCATTTGCGTGGGCCAAGCGTGGCGCGGTAGCTTCGGGGAAGCAGGGTGCAGCCCCCCGGACACCGCATCACTGCCCCCATCGCGGGTCCTCCGCAGCACGCAATTCACATCGACATTGCCCGCAAGGGCCCATGAGGTTGGCAGGTGCGTCCTATGGAGAATGCGGTCGGCCCGTCGTCTCCGTCCTCCCCCCCGGCTCAGCTGGCGGAGGTCTGGGCGCGTATCCGCGGCCGGCTGCGTGAGGAAGTGGGCGAGGTCGAGTACCGCACCTGGCTGCGCCAGATGACGCTCTCCGCCATCCAGGGCGAGGAAGCAATCGTTCTTTTGCCGACTCGATTCCTGCGCGACTGGGTGCGCGGCCATTACGGCGACCGGCTGCGGGCGCTGTGGCAGGCGGAAGTGCCAGCGATCCGCCGGATCGACTTCCGTGTTACCCCCGAACCCCGAGCCACCGAAGCCGCGCCCGCCGCCAGCCCCGCCGCGGCCGAGGCGCCCCGCCAGCCGCCCCGCCCCACCGCGCTCCGCGCGCCCGAACCCGTCGTCGAAGCCCCCGCCGGCCTGGCCGAGCCACTGGGCCGCCCCGCGGCCAGCGCGGCGCCCGCTGCCGAGCCGCGTGGCGCCGATCCCCGCAGCGACTGGACCGCGCCACTCGACCCGCGCTTCACCTTCGACACCTTCGTCGTCGGCAAGCCCAATGAATTCGCCTATGCCTGCGCCCGCCGCGTGGCGGAAAAGCCGGCCAGCCCTGGCTTCAACCCGCTGTTCCTCTACGGCGGCGTCGGGCTCGGCAAGACGCACCTGATGCACGCCGCCGCCTGGGCGATCCGGGACGTCGGCATCGCCGAGGGCCGCCCGCCCCTCTCCGTCGCCTACATGTCGGCCGAGAAGTTCATGTACCGCTTCATCGCGGCGCTGCGGTCCCAGTCCACGATGGAATTCAAGGAAAGCCTGCGCAGCGTCGACGTGCTGCTGATCGACGACCTGCAGTTCCTGATCGGCAAGGACAACACGCAGGAAGAATTCTTCCACACCTTCAACGCCCTGGTGGATGCCGGCAAGCAGATCATCGTGAGCGCGGACAAGTCGCCCTCCGACCTCTCGGGCATCGAGGATCGCCTCCGCACCCGCCTCGGCTGCGGCATGGTGGCCGATCTGCACGCGACGACCTACGAACTGCGCATCTCCATCCTGCAGGCCAAGGCGCAGAGCCAGGGCGTGCCGGTGCCGCCCAAGGTGATGGAATTCCTCGCCCACAAGATCACGTCCAACGTCCGTGAGCTGGAAGGCGCGCTGAACCGCCTGATCGCCCACGCCAACCTCTTCGGCCGGCCGGTCACGCTGGAAGGCGCGCAGGAGGTGCTGCACGACATCCTCCGCGCCCATGACCGCCGCGTGACGATCGAGGAGATCCAGAAGCGCGTGGCGGAACACTACAACATCCGCCTGACCGACATGTCCTCTCCCCGCCGCGCCCGCAACGTGGCCCGGCCACGCCAGGTGGCGATGTATCTGGCCAAGCAACTCACCAGCCGGTCCCTGCCCGAGATCGGCCGCCGCTTCGGCGGCCGGGACCACACGACGGTGATGCACGCGGTCAGCCGCGTGGCGGAACTGATGCAGGCGGACAGCGCCTTCGCCGAGGACGTGGAACTGCTGCGGCGGATGCTGGAGACGTAAGGCGCAACCCAGGGGCTCTGCCCCTGGAACCCCGGCAGGAGGCAGCGGCCTCCTGCACCGCCGTCAATCGGTCCTGATTGCCCGAAGCAGGTCTTCAAGCAACTCCGGCAACGCGAGGGGCGTGGCATCACCGCCGCCGCGGCCGAAATGGCCGGCGGCCTCGGCGGGCGTCTTGCCCAGGCGGGCCGCCAGGCGCAGCAGCGCATCCTGGCACTGCTCCCGCGTCGGCAGCGCAGTCAGCCGCAGACCCTCCGGCAGCAGGTCATTGGCGCCCACCAGCGGCAGGCGCTCCGCCCCCACCTGGCGCTGCGCGACGATGCCATGCGCAGCCCGCTCACCCTTCGCCACGACGAAGCTGCGATGCGTGAGCCCCGGCGCCACCCAGCTGATCCGCCGCGTATAGACGCCCCCGAACCGCGCCAGGGCCTCCGCCACCACCCGCGCCATCTCGTTGTGCATGACGACATAGGCTCGCTTCTCCGCCGCCCCCCACTTCCACCGCGTGGCGCTGACGCGCACCGCCGTGTGGTCCGCCCGCCAGGGGGAGACGGCATTGCCCCGCTCCTCGAACAGGCCCGGATCGTCATAGAGCACGGCGGGCGAGGTTCCGCCGGGATAGGCCAGCATGTGCTCATAAGGCACCAGGCCCAGCGGCTCACTGATCACGGCACGATGGATGACGATGCCATCGGGATGCCGCAGCGGCGCAAGGCTGAACAGCGCCTCGGGCTCGCCCTCCTCCCGCAACGCCAGCAGCATCGGATCGGCCGGCGCCATCGGCACGAATCCCGCGGCGATCAGCGCGGCATTGATGCGCTTGTGCTCGGTGGACAGGATGTAGGGTTTTGTCCGTGTACACGGCAGCAGCAGCAGCACCCGATGCGGCACCTCCGGCAGCACGGGGTTGTAGTCGCGCCCGATGAAGTCGAACCACGCCGTGATGCGCGGATGCTGGAGGCTGTCCACATTGTCCTGCGGACAGTACAGCGCCAGGGAGGGATCGAGCGTGAAGGGCGCGCGGAACTTGGCGGCGGATTCCCGCACGCGCGTCGCGCGGTCATCGGTCGTGACCATTCCTCAGGTCTCCAGCAGCGAGGCGGGGAAGAGGTCCTCCGGCGCCAGGTCCCGCTTCAGCAGCCCCTCGTCGCGCATGTAGCGGATCAGCGTCGCGAAGACGTGGCGATTGGCCGCGAAGCCCGTGGACCAGAAATCCGCGCCGAGCAGCCGCTCCGTCTCCTCCAGCTGCTGCACCAGGAAGGGCAGGCCGAAGGCGAGCGTCGCACTGTCATGCAGCCGCAGCCGTGACTGCCGCTGCGATTCCGCGAAGGCGTCATGCAGCGCTCGCGGCAGCCAGGGATTTGCGTCAGCGATCGCCGTCTTCACGGCCACCAGATGCATCGGCGGGAAGATGCCGCTGCGCTCGTAGTAGTCGATCTCGGCCGCCATCGGGTCGGCGAAGAGCCGCCCGACCTTGTCGGGGGCACTGAAGAAGCTGTCGGGCGCGCGGGCGGTGTAGATCGCGTCGATCTCGCCGCTCTCCAGCATCTCGGACAGCGACCTGTCCGTCACGTGCTCGATGGTGACGCCCGGCGGATAATCCTGCGGATGATCCTCGCCCGCGCGGGCCGCGTTCAGCCCGGCGTTCACATAGATCGGGGCTGCGACGGGCAGGTCGTAGTACTCGGCGAAGATGCCGCGCAGCCAGACCGCGGCCGCCATGTCCCACACCATGGCGCCGATGCGCTTTCCCGCCAGGTCGGCCGGCTTCGTCAGCCCCTTCGCCTTGTTCACATAGACGCAAGAGAAGCGGAAATGGCGCGACGGGAAGACGGGGATGCCGACGTAATCCTGTCGCGGCCGGTCGAAATGCCGCAGCCAGGTGGCGATCGGGAATTCGCAGCAATCGAAGCGATGCGTTGTCATCTGCAGGTTGAACAGCGGCTGCAGCGCCATGACGGTCGTCACGGCCTCCACCCCCGCGATCGGCACGCGGCCTTCCGCCAGCGCACGGGCGCGGTCGCAATCGGAAACGCCGATGGTGAGGCGAAGCGGCGATGTCATGCGGGGCTGCTCTCCACGGGGATCTTGCGCGCGAAGGGCAGCGCGGCGCGGCCCTCCTGCTCGGCATAGGCGACGACATGCGGCTCCAGCCGCCCGGCCAGGGCGCGGGATGGCGCGAGCCGCGCCATCAGCTCCGCCAGCGCATGGCGCGCGCGGTCACGCAGGGTCGCGGCGATGGGCGCCACACACCGCCCCTCCGCCACCACCTGCCGTCCACCAACGAAAACTTCCCTGACGCTGCCGACGGTGTTGCAGGTGACCGCCTGGTTTGCCGCGTCATGCAGCGGCACGAAGGCGCGGTGGCCGAGGTCGAGCAGCGCGAGGTCTGCAGGCGCGCCCGGCGCGATGCGCCCGCCCTCGATCCCGAGCACCGCGGCGCTGCCCTCTGTCGCCATCCGCAGCACATCCGCCGCCGCCAGCCACTGATCCCGCGGCACGTCCCTGATCCGGGACAGGTACGACGCCAGCCGCATCGCCTCCGCCATGTCGAGGCTGTCGGCGGAGTTGCAGCCATCCGTGCCGAGCCCGACCGTGATGCCCCTTGCGCGCATCGCGGCCACGCTGGCAACGCCGGCGCCGAGCCGCATGTTGCTCGCCGGCATATGCGCCACCGTCGCGCCGTGCCGCGCCAGCAGGTCGAGCTCCGCTGCCTCCAGCCACACCGCATGGGCCGCCGTGAAATGCGGCCCCAGCAGGCCGAGCCGCGCGATGTGGTGCACCGGCCCCATGCCCCAGAGCCTGCGCGCAATCAGCGCCTGCAGCTTCGATTCCGCGACGTGCATGTGCAGCCGGAGGCCACGCGCGGCGGCGAGGTCCCGGCACCCCGTCACGAACGCATCGGTGCAGTGGTGCGGGATGGTCGGCGCCAGCGCGAAGGCGATGCCCGCCGGCGGCATGACACTGGCGAAAGCGTCGCGCAGCGCCGCCAGCGTCTCCGCTGCCGGTGCCAGGCGGAAGGCGCTCGCTTGCGCGCGCAGATCCTCCGGCAGCGTCTGGAGGAAGCCTGGCAGCACCTCGAACAGCGCGCGGTCCGCGACCATCGGCGCGACCACCGCCCGCATGCCCGCCTCCGCATAGGCCGCGGCGACCGTCGCCAGCCCTTCCGCGCTGGGGCCGGGGAACTCGAAGAAAAGGTCGTAGCAGGACGTGCAGCCGGCCTCGAGCATCTCCACCGCGCCGAGCAGGGTGGAGAGGCGGATCGTCTCGCGATCCCGCCGCCCGCCCATCCAGGCGCCGTTGGTCAGCGAGGATTCCAGCATCCACCGATCCGCGACCCCTTTCATGAGAGTCGCGTGGCCGTGGGTATGCGCGTTCACCAGGCCGGGCAGCACCAGGCGATCGGCGGCATCGAAGCGCGGCACCTCCGCCGGGCCATCGCCCGGTGCCAGCACCGCCGCGATGCGCCCGTCCCGCAGCAGAAGGTCCCGGGGCGACGCCGAGGCGCCGTCCCAGACCAGTCCGCCCGTGACCAGCAACGTCGTCACGCCAGGCGGGGCGCCAGCGCTTCCGCCGCCGCCAGCAGCATCGCGTCCTGGTAGGGTGCGGCCAGCAGCGACAGGCCGAAGGGCACGCCATCCAGCGTGCCCGCCGGGATGTTCACCTGCGGCAGGCGGCAGAGGCTCGCGATGCAGGTCAGCGCCAGCGTGTTGTCCCGGAAGGCGAATTGCGCGGAAACCGGCGCGTTGCGCAGCGGCGGCAGGTCATGCGCTGTCGGGATCACCAGGATGCCATCGGCGCCGAGCAGCGCGCGGATGTGTTCCGACAGCTTCTCCCGCCGCACCCAGGCCGCCGCGATGTCGGCGGCGGGCACGGTGGAGGCAAGCGCGATACGGTCCCGCACCGCGGGGCTGAGCCGCCGCCCCGGCGCCGTCGCCCAGCTGCCATGCGTCGCCCAGAGTTCGCCGAGTTGCAGCGGCTTGAAGGTCTCCAGCCAGTAGGAATGGCCCCACTCGCCATAGGCCCGCACGGGCTGCATCGGGCCGAGCTTTGCCACGGCGTCGCGCATCGCGTCCTGCAGCGGTGCCACGGGGATGGCGAAGGCGTCCTCGGCAAACAGCAGCCGCGGCGTCGTGGCCGGCGCGTCGCCGAAGAACAGCGATCCGACCTTGCGCAGCAGGCCAGCGTCACGCGCGAACCAGCCCACCGTGTCGATGCTCGGCGCCATGGGCATGAGTCCCGCGGTGGAGACGCGGCCATGGGAGGTGCGGATGCCGAAGACGCCGCAGAAGCTGGAGGGCACGCGGACGGAACCGCCCGTATCCGTGCCGAAGGCGAAGTCGCAGAAGCCACCAGCCACCGCGACGACGGAGCCGGAGGAGGACCCGCCCGGCACGCGCGCCGGCGCCACCGGGTTGATCGGCGCGCCGTAATGCGGGTTCTCCCCGAACAGCCCGCAGGCGATCTCATCCGTGTGGGTCTTGCCGATCATCGTCGCGCCCGCCGCCAAGGCTGGCAACAGCGCGCTGGCCGTGGTGACGGAAGGCGGCGTCTGCTCCACCCGGTCAGGGTTGCCCCAGCCGCTGATCGTGCCGGCGACGTCGAACAGGTCCTTCACCGCGAAGGTGAGGCCCGCGAGCGGCCCTTCCGCCGCACCCTCCACCCGCACATCGCCATGGGCGACGAAGGCGGAGGCCCTGATCTGGTCGGGCGTCATTCCGCGGCCGCCTTCGCCGGGGCGCGGTCGAGCGCGTAGCTGTCCATGAAGCCCTGCACCATGGCTGTCGGTCCTGTCCAATCGTGGAAGCGGTAGGAATTGCCCCGGATCGCGAATTGCGGTCCGGAATAGAACATCTCGTATTGCAGGTGGCGCGATCCGAATTCGGATCCGATCGCGTCCCAGGCGAGCTTCATGAGCTTCACGCGATCCTCGCTGCCCAGCACGGGCGATCGCTGGCTTGCGTGAATGATGCGCTCGATCTCGCCCCCGTCGAAATCCGCGGCGGAGGATGGCACCATCACCAGGCCGCCGCCGGACAGCCCGCGGATCGCCTCGATGAACTCCGGATAGATTGTCTGCGCCAGCACCTGCGCGGAGACGAGCAGCCTGCGGTCGGGCACAAAGGTCCCGAAAAAGTCCTCGCCCTCCGCTTCCATGGCGATGACCATCGCCTCGATGCTGCTGGCCTTGGCGGCGAGCAGGCCGAGCGTCTCCCGCGTCTGCGGGAAGCCGAGGATGCCGTTCGTCTCCGCGATGCGATGCGCCAGGCCGAGCAGGAAGCGCAGCTTGACGGAAAGCCGCACTATGCACTGGTAGTTCTGCATCACATGCGCCCGCGTCTCGTGCCACTGCGCCTGCATCATCCGCAGGTCGCGATGCACGAAGACACGGTCCCAGGGGATCTTCACATCCTCGAAGAAGACGACGGCATCATTCTCGTCGAAGCGGGCGGAGAGCGGGTAGTCGAAGCCCGAGATCGCGGCGGCCTCGTAGCTGCGGCGCGACAGCAGCTTAATGCCCTTCGTCGCCATCGGCATGACGGCGGTGAAGGCATGGGGCTCGTCGCCCGGCATCAGCGCGACGATGCCGGAGACCATCAGCTCATTCGCCATCACGCCCGCGGTCGCCAGCATCTTGGCGCCGCGGATGGTGATGCCGCCGGCATCCTCGTCCACGATCCGCGCCACCAGGTCGCCGCCCGGCTGGTCCTTCGCCGGCTTCGACTTGTCGGCCTGCGGGTTGATGATGACGTAGCCGATCCAGTGGTCGGCGCGCCGTGCTTCCTCGAAATAGGATGCGAGCGCCGCGCCGCCGCGATCCTCATACACATGGCGCCCGGCCATGAATCCCACGAAGGTGGAAGCGACGTGGTCGGGGCTGCGGCCCATCATCCCGCAGCTCCGCGCCGCGATGCGCTCCATCGCGATACGTCGCCGCACCAGCTCCGTATGGTTGCGCGGCAGCATCCAGGCGAGGCCCGTGCGGGTACCATCGCCGAGGTCGAAGGTCATGCCCTCCGGGTCCTCGGCCTGGAGGTCATAGAGCGAGGCGGCGGAGGCGACGGCGCCGGCGAAGGCGGGGTCGGTCGTGACATCTGCGACGCGCCGCCCATCGATGAAGATGGTGCGGCCATCCTGCAGGCTGCGCCGATGGGTGGCGCCATCCTTCACCATGGGCGAGTCCCTTCCGATGCCAGCGCCAGGTCCACCAATTCGCGCTCGTCATAGGCAGCCAGCGCGGCATGGTCCGCCTCCGCCTGGTCCAGGAACAGGTCGCGCGTGATGCCGCGCGCGATGCGCTCCACGGTCGGCCGCAGCGTGGAGATGCCGCCCGAGGACGCCGTGCTGGCCATGGCCGCGAAGGAGGAGGATCGCAGCCGCGCGAGCCAGGGTGCGGTACCCGCCACGCGCTCCGTGAAGGCGAAGTCGCCCGTCAGGTAGGGGAAGGCGCCGAGCACCGCATCCTCCTCCCCCGCCGGCGGCGCGTAGCGGTCGCGCCATCGCGCGAGATGCGGCGCCGCGGCGGCGAGTTCCGGTCGCAGCGAAGGCTCGACCACCAGCCCCGTGCCGACGATGAGGAAATCCGCCGTGACGGCGCCACGCGGCGTCTCCAGGACGATCGCGTCGCCCTCCATCCGCAGCGCACGCACCGGCGCTCCCAGGTGCAGGTGGAACCCTGCGTGCACCCCACACCGGGAAAAGGTTTCCTGCGGTGGCGGCTGGTTCATCGCGAAGATGGTCCGCATGAACCGCCACTTCAGCGCATCCGGCAAATCGCAGAAGTGGTTCAGGAACCCGTGGAATTCCATCCAGCGATAGGGGTTCACCGCCGGCAGCGCCACGCGCCGCGCCAGCAGGTCGACCCGCGCCGCGCCATGCTCCAGCGCCATCGCCGCATTGTCGAAGGCCGAGGCGCCGGCGCCCAGCACCACGACGCGCCGCCGCGCGAGCCGCGCGAAATCGATCGCCTGCGCCGTATGCGCGTAGCGATCCGAGGCCAGCGCCGCCGCGACCATCGCGGGCACCTGCCAGGCCCCGGCGCCATCGACGCCCGTCGCCAGCACGACATGCCGCGCCAGCCAGCGTGCCCGCGTGCCGTCACCGCGCTCGGCCGTGACGGCGAGCAAATCATCGGCCTCCGGCGTCACCCCATCGACGCGCCAGCCGGCCTCCGCCGGCAGCGCCAGCACGCCCTGCAGCCAATCGAGATAGGCCTGCCAGACCCCGCGCGGAATCTTTGTCAGTGCCACCCAGGCCTGTTCGCCATATCGAGCCTCGAACCAGGCACGGACGGAGAGCGAGGGTACGCCGAGTTCCGGCCCCGTCACATGCTTCGGTGTCCGCAGCGTGTGCATGCGGGCGAAGCGCAGCCAGATCCCGGCAGGCGTGCCCGCCTCCAGCATCGCGACATCGGTGACGCGCGCGCGCCGCAGCGCGAAGGACAGCGCGAGCCCGCATTGCCCGCCGCCGACGACAACCACGTCCCGCACGCCATCGCCCCGTGGCCGCACCCAGTCCCGCGCAGGATAGGCGAGCGTCTGGATCTCCCACGCCACGCGATCGGCCAGCGCGGCCAGCCGCGCCGCGGCCTCCGGCAGCGGGATCAGGGGGTGGGAGGGCAGCGCGTCCATCGTCTCGGTCTCGGCCCTGTCCTCAAGAGGCCTGGCCGAACCATTTCTGGTCCAGCCCCGGCAGGAAGCCATCCGACTGCATCGCCGCCAGGTGCCGGTTGATCTCCGCCATCAGCGCCGTGTCGGCGTGGCGCGTGTTGATGCCGACATCGCGCGCATCCCAGACCGGCGAGACGCCGAGCCGCACGCGGCTGTTGCGCGCGATGTTCCAGCGCAGCACGGGCTGCGTGTTCACCACCGCCTCGATCCGCCCCACCACCAGGTCCTGCAGCGCCAGCGGGAATTCGTTGTAGACGCGGATCTCCTTCACCGCGCTGGCGTGGTTCTGCCGCACGAACTGCTCGCCGGAGGTGCCGACCTGCACGCCGACGATCCGTCCGGCCAGATCCTCCGGCCGGTCGATCGCGAGGCCCGGCCTGTAACCCGCCGCGATGCCCGTCTTGTAGTAGGGCGTGGAGAAGGCGATGCGCTCCGCCCGTTCCGCCGTCCAGGCCATGGCGGTGATCAGCACGTCCACGCGGCCGGAGGTGAGGCCCGCGATCAGCCCGGCGAAGGCGATCACCTGCCACTGGATGCGCAGCCCCATCCGCCGGCCGAGCTCCTCGCCAAGATCGACGTCGTAGCCCGCGAGGCGCCCATTCTCCATGAATTCGAAGGGCGGGAAGGCGCCGCCATTGCCGACGACCAGCACGCCGGCGGCGCGGGCCTTGGCCAGCGTGTCACCCTCCTGCGCCAGGGCGGGCGTCGCCAGTGTCGTCGCCAGCAGCGCGCGGCGCGTGATGCGGATGCGGTCCATCGTCCCTGTCCCCCTCAAGCCTCGATCGATTCGGGCCGCAGCACGCGGCCCAGGAATTCCCGCGTCCGCGCTTCCCGCGGCCGCCCCAGCACCGCCTCGGGCGGCCCCTGCTCCACGACCAGCCCGCCATCCATGAAGATGACGCGGTCGGCGGCTTCGCGCGCGAAGCCCATCTCATGCGTCACGACGAGCATGGTCATGCCGTCGGACGCCAGGCCGCGCATGACGGCCAGCACCTCCCCCACCAGCTCGGGGTCGAGGGCGGAGGTCACCTCGTCGAAGAGCATCACCTCGGGCTGCATGGCGAGCGCGCGGGCGATGGCGACGCGCTGCTGCTGGCCGCCCGACAGGTCGGCGGGATAGGCATCCGCCTTGTGCGCCAGCCCGACCCGCGCCAGCAGCGTGCGCGCCTCCGCCTCCACGGTGGCGCGGGGGCGCTTCAGCACCTGCACCGGCGCCTCCATCACATTGGCCAGCGCCGTCATGTGCGGGAACAGGTTGAACTGCTGGAAGACGATGCCGATGCGGCGCCGCGCCAGCGTCATCTGGCGCTCCGGGATGCGCGCGCCGCCGCTGCCCCAGCCGATATGCTGGCCGGCGACGATGACCTCGCCGCTCTCGAACGGCTCCAAGCCGTTCAGGCATTGTAGCAGCGTCGATTTCCCGCTGCCGGAGGGGCCGATGACGCAGACCGTCTCCCCCTTCGCCACCGTCAGGTCCACGCCACGCAACACCGGCGTCGTGCCATAGGATTTGTGAAGGTTGCGGACGGCAATGACGCTCATGGCATCGCCACCAGGGCGGGCGGGACCAGCGCGCCGTCGCGCATCAGGAAGGCGCCGTCGCGCAGTACATGAATCAGGTCGCGCGGGCGCGCCGCCAGCAGCAGGCGGCTCGTGATCTCATCGGGCTTCGCGCCGGCGAAGGCGGCGGCGCGGAGGTCGAAGGCGATGAGGTCAGCGCGCGCACCCGGCACCAGCGCCTGCCCGCCCGTCGCCATCGCCAGCGTCTGCGCGGGCGTCGGCCATTCCGCGTCGGGCCGCCCGGCCCGCGGCAGCAGCATGGCGAATTTCGCGGCCTCCAGCATGTCCTGCGTGTCGTTGCTGCCCGGGCCGTCCGATCCCACGCGCACCGTCACGCCGCGCGCCAGCCCGCGCGCCACCGGCGCGATACCGCTGCCGAGGCGGAGATTGGCGAGCGGGTTGTGCACCAGTGCCGTACCCCGCGCCGCCATGCGGTCCAGTTCGGCATCGCCCAGATGGACGCCATGCGCGTATTCCACCTGCGGCCCCGCCAGGCCGAGGCGTTCCAGCCAGGCCACGGGATCATCGCCCCCCGCCCGCGCGCGGCAATCCACCGCATCCTTCGCCGTCTCGCAGAGATGGAGATGCACGAAGGCGCCATGCCGCGCCGCGATCTCCGCCACGCCGCGCAGCAATTCGTCGCTGCAACGCTGCGGCGCCGAGGGCCCGAGCCCGACCGTCGCACCCGGCGGCGGATCGCGCAGCAGCGCCTCCGCCACTGCCAGCGCCTGCTGCGTGGAGGGCGGCACGAAGCTGGCGGAGGGCGAGGGCAGGTCGCGCAGCATCATGGCGATGCGCGCGCGGATGCCGCCCTCCGCCCAGGCGCTCGCCGCCGCGGCAACGCTCTCGACGCTGGGCGGGATCTGGCGGAAATGGTCGGTGACCTGCACCGCGCCGCCGCGGATCGCCTCCGCACAGCTGATCAGGATCGCCTGGCGGATGCGCGCGGCGGGCAGCGTATCCTGGCCATCCGCGTATTCGACCGCGAGCCAGTCATCCAGCCGCGCCATCGGCGCCCGGCCCCGCGCCAGTGCCTCCGGCGAGTGGGTATGGGCGTTGACGAAGGCGGGCAGCAGCAGCAGGTGGCCGGCCTCGACGATCGCCGCATCCTCGGCCGGTCCCTCGGCCACGACGCCGCCGCGCAGCAGCAGATCCGCGCCCGCGACCGGCGTCCAGTCATCGCCACCGCGCAGCAGCGTGGCACCCCGGAACAGCAGCGCGCTCACGCGACCCTCCATCGGGATTCGAGCCGCGCCACCAGCCAGACCAGCGGCAGCGTCATCATCAGGTACATCAGCGCCACGCCCGCGAAGGGGCTGAAGGTATTGGCCTGCCAGGTCATGATGTCCGTGCCCGCGCGCAGCAGGTCGGGGATGGCGATGACGCTGACAAGCGCGGTGTTCTTCAGGAGCGTGATCGCCTCATTCCCGATCGGCGGCAGCACGCGGCGCAGCGCCTGGGGCAGCACGATCCGCCGCATCGCCAGCGCCCACCCCATGCCGAGGGAGCGCGCTGCGCGCATCTGCCCGCGATCGATGGATTGGATGCCGGCGCGGACGATCTCTGTCACATAGGCGCCATTGGTCAGCGACAGCGCCAGGATCGCGACCGTCTTCGCCTCCAGCAGCAAACCCAGCGACGGCAGCCCGTAGTAGAAGAACAGCAGCGTCACCAGCAGCGGCACGCCGCGCAGCAGGGTCACACAGGCCAGCGCCAGCGCATTGAGCGGCACGATGCCGGAGACGCGCGCGAGCCCGCCCATCAGCCCCAGCACCAGGCCGCCGCAGATCGAGACGAAGGCCAGCTCCGCCGTCGTCGCCGCGCCGCGCGCCAAAGCGGGCAGGCTCTCGACGAAGAGGCTCCACTCGAAATCCATGCGCTACAGCACCGTGGCCGCGTGGCGCGCGATGTCGCCCGGCCGGCAGAGCCACACCTCCTCCCGCGCCGCGGCAATATGCGCAAAGACGCGGCGGAGGTGCTTCAGGCGGAAGGCATGGCCGACCAGGAAGGGATGCAGCGACAGGTTGAAGGTCAGCGGCCATTTCCTCGAGAGGCGCCGCTGTTCCTCGAACTGGTCGATCAGCGCATCCGCCCAGACGGAGGGCGGCCATTTCGCGGCGTGCAGGACGGGAATGTCGTTGGTCGGCTTCGAATAGGGTACGGTGACCAGCGACCCGCCGCCGCGCGTGGCCAGCCGCGTCGGCTGGTCGTCATGCGTCCAGTCCATGACGTAGTCGAAGCCGGCCTCCGCCAGCAGGTCGGGCGTGACATGCGTCTCCGCCACCCAGGGGCCCATCCAGCCGCGCGGCGGCGCCCCTTCCTCGGCCGCGATGCGGGCACGGCACTCGGCGATCATCGCGCGCTCCGTCGCCTCCTCCATGTCGGATTGGCGCTCGGCATTGGTGCGGCCATGGCCGACCACCTCGTCGCCCCTCGCCCGGAAGGCCTCGGCGATGGGCGGGCAGAGGTCGTAGATCGCGGTGTTCATCAACGCCGCGGCCGGCAGCGCGTATTCGTCGAGGGCGTCGAGCAGGTTCCAGACGCCGACGCGGTTGCCCCAGTCCCGGAATCCGTAGTTCTGGACGTCGGGCTCCGGCAACGGGTTGACCAGCGGGATGCCCATGCCCTCCGCGAAGGGAAAGGCCTCCAGGTTCACCGCGATGAACACCGCCAGCCGCTTGCCGCCCGGCCAGTCCCAGACGGGGCGCTGCGCGATGGCGGAATAGGAGTAGCGCCCGTGGTCGCGCATCACGGCGTGATCGCGAAGGCGATGCCGAATTCGGCGTCGAGCCGCACCGTGTGGTGGTCCACCTCGTTGGTGTCGGAGAGCTCCAGGTTGAGAAAATCCTGCGCCTCGCCGGCGAAGAAGGGCCCCGCATGCCAGGTGCCACGGGCGAGCGCCAAGGCCTTGTCGCCGGGGATGCGGAAGATGCGGATCGCGGCCGGATCGGGCTTCGCGTCCGCCACATCCGGATCGCCCGCCGGCGCCAGGCCGATGAACCACTCGCCCCCCATCGTCGCCGCCAGGCATTGCGTCACGCGCGTGTGGCGCGTGATGGCGCGCAGCAGCAGCGGGCGGCTGTGCAGGCGCATGATGTAGAGCCGCGGCGTGCCCTGGCCGAGTTCCAGCCGCGCATCGGCGGGGCCGAAGGGCGTGCCGTCCTCGCCCGCCTCGATCAGCGTGCCGAAGGGCGCGATGGCCTCCACCGTCGCCGTCTCCGGCACCACGGGAATGATGCGTGCGTCGCTCATGCGGCTTCGGTCTCCGGCAGGGTGAAGGGCGACAATTCGGCGTGGTCGCCGCCCAGGAACCAGGCCCAGTCGCTTTCCTGCTGGTCCAGGAACAGCCGGCGCTTCACGCCCTCCACCAGCCGCGGCGCCACGTATTTCATCGCGCTGATGGAAGCCGCGACGGGGCCGAGGCTGAGCGAGGCGTTGTTGGTGATGGTGAAGACGCGGCCGAGCCAGGGTGCCGCGCCCGGCATGCGCTCCGTGAAGCCGCCGAAGCGGTCGAGGTAGGGCTGGCGCGCCAGCCTGGCATCCGCCTGTTCCGGCGGCGGCGTGAAGCGGTCCTTCCACAGCGCGGCATGCGGCAGCAGCGCGGCGTATTCGCCCTTCAGCGCCATGTCGTTGAGGAAGCCCGTCGCGATGACCAGCCGGTCATAGACCTGGCGCTTGCCCGCGCCCTCCACGACGATCTCCTGCCCCGTCCAGCGCAGCTGGTCCCAGGGCATGCCGGTGCGGAGCCGGAAGCCGGGCTGTGCCATGGCGGCGTCGAAGGTCGGTTGCGGCGGCGGCTGGCCGATCTGGCGGAGCCGCGTCGCATAGGCCCATTTCGCGGCATCCGGCAGGTCCACGTAGTGCGCCAGGTGCCCGGCGCTTTCCATCCAGCGCCGCGGATTGTCGAGCGGCAATTCGGGCCGCCGCACGCAGACCTCCGCCCGCGCGGCACCGGCCTGCAGCGCGGCGATCGCGACGTCGAAGGCGGTCGCCCCCGCGCCCAGCACGCCGACCCGTTCCCCCGCAAAGGCGCCGAGGTCGAGGATGTCGTTCGCATGCACCACGCGCCCGGCCGGCACGGCGCGGGCGATGGCGTCGGGGATGGCGTAGCCGCCGGCGCCGCCCGTGCCCGTCGCCATGATGACGCTCCGGGCATGGCGGAGGGTCGGACCATCCGGCGTCTCGAACAGCAGGCCGATCAGCGTGCCATCGGCCGTCGGCTGCATCTCCCGCAGCCGCCATCCATTGCGGACGGGCAGGCCGAGCACGCGGCGGAACCAGGCGAGGTAGGCGGCCCAGGCCGTGCGGGGGATGCGGAACATCGCCTCCCACGCGGCCTCGCCATGCTGGGCTTCCCACCAGGCGCGGAAGGACAGCGACGGCAGGCCGCATTCCGGGCCGGCCAGATCCTTCGGCGTGCGCAGCATCGACATGCGCGCGAAGCTCATCCAGGGGCCTTCCATCCCCTCCCGCGCCGCATCGAAGACGGCGATGCGCGTCACGCGTTCGCGCTTCAGCAGCCCGGCCAGCGCCAGGCCGTATTGCCCGCCGCCGATGATGGCGCAGTCCAGCGCTTCCGCCCCGTCGGGCGCGGTCCGGGGCGCAACCCAGGGGGCGGCGGGATAGGCGGTCAGGTCGAGTTCGCGCGCCACCAGGCGCTCCAGCGCGGGCAGGTCTCGGGGGCCGGTCATGGCAACTCCGCCAAACTGGGGGGCAGGCTTGCGGGAAGGCTTCGGTCAGGGTGCGCGGCACCCACCGCGCGTCCCGGTGCGGGACGCGACGGCCACGGGATCAGGCCGTTGGTCGCCACCGCCCGCGGGCCCGGGCCAGCCCATGGGCGCGCGCCGGCCGGCCAGGGCGCCGGGGGCGGCCTGCGGCGGGGCGGGCGGAAAGGGGCGGCCAGGATGCCATGGGGTTCGCTAGGCAAAGCCCATGCCAGCGCCCCGTCCGGCCATTTGCCGGGCCCCCACCAGCCGCGCTGGCCGCCGATGCGGCAGGCCTGCCCGATCCGGAGGCACCCAGGCCCGTTGCGCGCGCGGCGCGGCCGTGGCCATTCTCCGCCCGCATGGACGCCGTCACCGACCTGTCACCGCTGCTGTCTGCCGTCGGCCGGGGTGACCGGCACGCGCTGCGGGCGATCTACGAACGCCAATCGGTGCGGCTTTTCGGCGTGGCGAACGCCATCCTGCGGGACCGGGATGCGGCGGCGGATGCGCTGCAGGACGCCTTCCTGAAGATCGCCCGGCGCGCCGACCAGTTCGACCCGGCCCGCGGCGGGGCCGAGGCCTGGCTCGCCGCCATCGTCCGCCATGCGGCGCTCGACCTTGCCCGGGCCCGGGGGCGAGAGATCCCGACGGATGACCCCGCGCTCGGCGACACCCCCGTCGAATCGGATGCGCTCGACCGCATCGCCGCGCAGGCGGAGGGCGCACGGCTGCGCGAATGCCTCTCGGGGCTGGAGGAGCGGAACCGGCGGGGCATCCTGCTGGCCTTCGTGCATGGCCTGTCCCATGCCCAGATCGCGGCGCGGCTCGACCTGCCGCTCGGCACCGTGAAGGCCTGGATCCGGCGCGGCCTGCTGCGGCTGCGGGAGTGCCTGGCATGAGCGACCGGATGGAAGACAGGGACGCGCTGGCCGCCGAATACGTGCTCGGCACGCTGGAGGCGCGGGAGGCCGCGATGGTCGCCGCCGCCCTGCCGACCGACCCTGCCCTGGCCGAGGCCGTGGCGGCCTGGGAGGCGAAGCTCGCCCCGCTGACGGCGCTGGCGCCGCCGGAGGCCCCGCCCCCCGACCTCTGGGCCCGCATCGAAGCCGCGCTGGAACCCGCGGCCGCGCCCGCCGTGGCGGCGTGGTGGCGCCGGCTGCTGGATCCCTGGCGCGCGGGGGCCATCGGCGCCACGGCCGTCGCGGCGGGCCTGGCCGCGGTGATGATCCTGCGTCCGGCGCCGGAGCCGCGGCTGATGACGGTGCTGCTGACGGATCGCGAACAGCCGGCCTGGCTGGTGGAGGCCGACCGCGCGGGCATCCGCCTCGCCTCCCTCAACACCCGCCCGGCGCCGCCGGACCGCGTGCTGGAATTGTGGGCGCTGCCGCAGGGGGCCACGGCGCCGACCTCGCTCGGCCTCATCCCCGCCGATGGCCGCCTCACCGTCCGCCCCGCCACCATCCGGCCGAGCCCGGGGATGCTGATCGAGATCACGCTGGAGCCGCCGGGCGGGTCGCCGATCGGCCGCCCGACAGGCCCGATCCAGTTCATCGGCCGCCTGGCGCTGGCCACGGGTTCGTGATCGAAATTGTCGCCTAGGGCTGCGTCCGGTCGCGCGCCCGCTCCGTAACGCCGGCAGAGGGGCCCACCCGGCCCCCGCTGCCAACGGAGAAACGCGATGTCCCCCACCCTGCGCTACAGCATCCTCGCCGCCGGTTTCATCGCCGCCGCGGCCGCCGCCCCCGCCGGTGCCACGACGCTGATCGGCCTGACCGCCGAGAACAGCCTGGTCCGCATCGATGGGGAGACGCGCCGCGCCAGCGCGCCCGTCCGCATCAGCGGCGCCGAGGGCCGCGTCATCGGCATCGACCAGCGGCCGCAGGATGGGCGCCTCTATGGCGTGACGGATCGCAGCCAGATCGTGGCGATCGATCCCGCGACGGGCCGCGCGACGCAGGTCTCCCGCCTCAACATGCCCTTCGATGGCGGCGGGCGCGCCGTGGTGGATTTCAACCCGGTCGCCAATCGGCTGCGGCTGATGGGCATGAACGGCACGAATTTCCGCGTGAACGTCGATACCGGGGAGGTCGTGCGCGACGGCACGCTGAAGTATGGCGAGGGCGCCAATGCCGGCACCATGCCGCGCATCACGGCCGGCGCCTACACGAACAGCGTCGCCCCGCCCGCCAATGCGCCGGCCGCCGGCCAGCCCGGCGCGCCGACGACGGCGCTCTACACGCTCGACACCCTGCTCGGCAGCTTCAACCTGCAGGCGCCGCCGAATGACGGCGTGCAGCAGTCCCGCGGCATGGTCGGCATGGCGCTGCCCGCCAGCACGGCCTTCGACATCCTGACCGATGCGCAGGGGAACAACATGGGCTTCGTGCTGGCCGGCGGCACGCTGCACACCATCGACCTGGCGAATGGCCGCCTGACCGCGACGGGCGCGGTGGCGGGCCTTGGCCAGGCTGACGTGATCGACATCGCCGCGATGAAGTGACGCGGTGAACGAGCCCGCCATGGCCGGCCACCCCTCCCACCCCGGCTGGCCATGAGGCGGCGGCGGCACATGCCCGCGATGCGGGATCGCGCCGCCGCCGCCATGCGGGAACCGGGCGCTGCCGTGACACGGCAGGCGGAAGCGCGGGCCGGGGCAGCAATCCCGGCCTCGCCCTGTTCGGGAGAGAATTCAGAACAGCGACAGCTGCGCGGGCTTCGCCGCGCGGGCAAAGGCGGTTTCCGGCACCAGAAGGCCGCGCAGCGCCGGCATCTCCAGCCCCTTCGCGCGGTGCCCCGGCAGCAGCACGAAGGGCAGCACCTTGGAGAGCGAGACGCGCAGCCGCGCCAGATCCTCTGCCCGCACCAGCGTGTGGCGCCGCGCGGCGATCAGCCGGTCCACCGTCTTGGCACCCAGCCCCGGCACGCGCAGCAGCGCCTCCCTCGGCGCGGTGTTCACATCGACCGGGAAATGCTCCCGGTGCTTCAGCGCCCAGGCGGTCTTGGGATCGAGTTCCAGGTCGAGCATGCCTCCCTCCCCGCCTGCCATCACCTCCTCCCGCGAGAAGCCGTAGAAGCGCAGCAGCCAGTCGGCCTGGTAGAGGCGGTGTTCGCGCACCAGCGGCGGCGCAATCGGCGGCAGCAGGCGGGACGCATCGGGGATGGGCGAATAGGCGGAGTAGTAGACGCGGCGCATCCGGTAGCCCGCATAGAGGTCCGTCGCGGTGCCGAGGATGGTGCCGTCATCCGCGCCATCGGCGCCGACGATCATCTGGGTGGACTGCCCCGCCGGCGCGAAGCGCGGCGGCCGGGCGCGCCGCGCCGTCTTCACCGCATCCTCCCGCGCCTCGATCCTGCCGCGCAGCCCCGCCATGGCGAGGCGAATGCGCGAAAAGTCCTTCTCGGGCGCCAGCGTCGTCAGGCTTTCCGCCTTGGGCAGCTCCACGTTGATGGAAAGCCGGTCGGCATGCCGTCCCGCCTCCTCCAGCAATTCCGGCGCCGCATCCGGAATCGTCTTGAGGTGGATGTAGCCGCGGAAGCCATGCTCCTCCCGCAGCGTGCGCGCCACCAGCACCAGCTGCTCCATCGTGTAGTCGGGGGAGCGGATGATGCCGGAGGAGAGGAACAGCCCCTCGATCGTGTTGCGGCGATAGAAGGCCAGCGTCAGGTCCACCACTTCCCGCACCGTGAAGCGGGCGCGGCGGACGTTGGAGGAAGCGCGGTTCACGCAATAGGCGCAGTCGAAGACGCAGGCATTCGTCAGCAGGATCTTGAGCAGGGAGATGCAGCGCCCGTCCGGCGCATAGGCGTGGCAGATGCCCGACCCTTCCGTGCTGCCAAGGCCGCCTTTCAGGCTGTTGCGCTTGGCCGTGCCGGAGGAGGCGCAGGACGCGTCATACTTCGCCGCGTCGGCCAGGATCTCGAGCTTCTCGCGCAGCTCCATGGGGATCAGAATCCAGAAGGGTTCTGTTCATGTTATGTTCAGACCGCCCGGGCGCAAGGGGGCCGGCGCGCTAGCGGATGCGCCAGCGTCGCCACATCGCGACCCAGGCGCCGAGACCGCCGACGAAGACGGTGGTCGCCACCGCCCAGACGAGCAGGATGACGACCACGGCCTTCACCGGGGAATCCAGGGCCACCATGGTGCCCGCCAGGTTCGCGGCTTCCGGCAGATGTTCAGCCGATGCGCTGCGCATGCGTCTCCTCCCGCCCCGATTGGGGCATCAACGCGGCAGCGCGGGAGTTCCCGCAAGAGGATCGCATTCTTGTGAATGCCACGAGGCCATCGCGCCGCGTTCTTTCCTGTCCGGAAGAACGCCGTCGCGCAATGATACGGGATGAACGTCCAGCAAGCCGACAGCATCAGCGCGAACGACGCCCAGAACCCGGCTTCGCCGCCTTCGCTCGAATCCATCCTGGCCGATCTGCGGCGCCTGGCCATCGGCGCGCTGGATGGCGGACACCCCCTGATCGCTGCCAGGATCGCCGCGACGGCCGACCAGGTCGAGGCCGCCACTTGGCCGCTGCGGCCGGTGCGGCCGCGCTACGCCGGCGACCGCTGACGCCTACCGGCGGGCCGCGCCCGGGGTGATGCCGAAGGCCGCGCGGAAGGCGGCGCCGAAGGCCGGCGCGCTGGCATAGCCCACCGCCGCCGCGGCGCGGGCGGGCGATTCGCCGCTCGCCAGGCGCGATGCCGCCTCCGCCAGCCGCAGCGTCTGCCGCCAGCGCGCGAAGCCCATCCCCGTCTCCGCCACGAACAGCCGCTCCAGCGTCCTGGGGCTGGCCCCGGCCTCCGCCGCCCAATCCTCCAGCCGCCGGGGGCTGGCGGGGTCCTGGCGCAGCGCCTCCGCCAGGCGCTTCAGGCGGGCGTCGCGGGGTTCCGGCACCCGGAAGGGCAGCGCGGGGGCGCGGGCGATCTCGTCCAGGATCAGCGCCGCCAGGTGGCCACCCCGCCCGGCGGGGTCCCATTCCAGCGGCTCCGCGCAGGCGGCCAGGATCAATTCGCGCAGCAGGGGAGAGACGGCGAGCACCGTGGCCTCCCCCGGCCCCGCCACGGCGGCGTCCTCCCGCAGGAACAGCGCCCGCATGGCGACGCCGCCCTCGGTCGCGACGCGATGAGGCTCCCGCGCCGGCATCCACAGCGCATGGCCCGGCGGCACGACGAAGCCCGCGGCATCGGTCGCGATCCGCATGGTGCCCCGCGTGGCCCAGAGGAGTTGCGCGCGGTCATGGGCATGGCGGGGCACGCCCTCCCCTTCCGCATAGTCGCGGGCGAAGGCGGCGAGCGGGCGGTCCACCCCATCCTGGGGCAGGTCGCGGCGCGGGGCGGGCGGGCTCTCGGTTTGGCGATTTGGCGACATGGGCTGTCGGGACGTCTCCGTCGCGCCAGCCTAACATGAGCTCCGGCAGGAAACAGCGGAACGGCATCCATGGACGCGGCCCGGCGGACGATCTGGTTCATCAACGCGGCGCATATCTTCACCCATTACGGGCTGCTGATCCTGGCCACCGCCGTGCTGGGCATCGTGCTGCAGGAACCCGAGGTCTTCGGCACCGGCTATGGCCCGATCGTGGCGCTCGGCACCGGCATGTTCGTGGTCTACGGCATGGGGTCGCTGCCCATGGGGGCGCTGGCGGACCGCTTCGGCCGGCCGGCGCTGATGGCGGCCTTCTTCCTCGGCACCGGGGCGGCCATGGTCGCGGCGGGCTTCGCGACGGGGCCCGTCACGCTGGCCCTGGCGCTGGGCGTCATGGGGGCCTTCAGCGCCATCTACCACCCCATCGGCACGGCGATGCTGGTGGATGCGGCCGGGGAGAGGGTGGGCCGCGCCATGGGCATCAACGGCGTCTTCGGCAATGCGGGCGTGGCGCTGGCCCCCGCCGTCACGGCCTTCCTGGCCGCCGCCATCGGCTGGCGCTGGGCCTTCATCATCCCCGGCGTGCTCTGCCTGGCCGTCGGCCTGCTCTATCTGCGGGAGGGGCCCGAGGACAGCGCCAAGGCCAAGGCGGGCGCCAAACCCTTCCCGGAGATCCCGCCCGCCATCGTCCGCCGCGCCGTGGTGGTGCTGATGAGCCTGGCCGCCGTCTCCGGCTTCATCTTCAACGCCTTCACCATCCTGCTGCCGAAGCTGATGGAGGAGCGCCTGGCCAATTCGCCCGACCTGCTGCCGGTGGTGGGCGTGCTCGCCTTCCTCGCCATCATCTGCGGCGGGATCACGCAGCTGACCGTGGGACGGCTGATCGACCGCAATACGCTGAAGCGCGTCTTCCTGCCGCTGGCCTGCGTGCCGCTGCCGGGGCTCGCGCTGCTGTCCTTCCTGGAAGGCTGGGCGGTGCTGCCGGTCGCCGGCCTGCTGGCGGCGGCCATCTTCGGCCAGGTCACGGTGAACGAGACGATGACCGCCCGCTATGTCGGCCCGAAGCTGCGCACCCGGCTCTACTCCATCCGCTTCTTCGTGGGCTTCCTTGGCGCCGCGGCCGCCAGCCCGGTGATTGCCTGGCTGCACGGCACGGCGGGGGGGCTCGGCAGCGTGCTGCTGGTGCTCTCGGCCTTCGGCGGCGTCACCTTCCTCTGCGCGCTGGCCTTCCCCGACCGGCGGGAGGAACTGTCGCCCGACCTCTGGGCCAGCGCGCCGGAAGCGCCCAACGCCCTGCCGCAGGCGGCGGAATGATGGGAAAAGCCCTTTCCGCTGGCCTTTCGCCCCCTTCCATGCCATAGCCCCGCCCGGGCCGGTCCCCGTCGGGGCCCCGGCCTTCGCTGCGATGGCAGCGGATGCACCGAGGATGGGCCGTTCCCGGATGGGAGGATGACGGCGCCTCCGGCCACATGGGCGGCCTTCCCACTGCGCCGACAACGCGGTGGGCCCTCCGCCTTCCCATGCCGCCCGAGTCGCCGACCATCCCTGTCCGACTGGACAGGAACGACACCGCGCGCATCCGTCTCCCTCGCATTCAGCCGTCCGCGGGCAACCCGCGCGGGCGGTGTCATGACGTGGCCTCGCATCCGGCGGGGCCGAGAAGGACGACGCATGTTCGACAAATACTTCCGCAAGGACATCTCCTGGGGCGGCCAGCTGCTGACGCTGGAGACCGGGAAGATTGCCCGCCAGGCGGATGGCGCCGTGATGGCGCGGCTCGGCGACACCATCGTGCTCTGCACCGTGGTCGGCGCCCGCAGCGTGAAGCCCGGCCAGGACTTCTTCCCGCTGACCGTGAACTACCAGGAGAAGGCCTTCGCCGCGGGCAAGATCCCCGGCGGCTTCTTCAAGCGCGAGGGTCGCCCCTCCGAGAACGAGACCCTGGTCTCCCGCCTCATCGACCGCCCGCTGCGCCCGCTGTTCCCGGACGGATTCCGGAACGAGGTCCAGGTGGTCGCGACCGTGCTGTCGCATGACCTCGAGAACAACCCGGACATCGTGGCCCTCGTCGGCTGCTCCGCCGCGCTGACGCTGTCGGGCATCCCCTTCTTCGGCCCGGTCGGCGGCGCGCGCGTCGCCTACATCGACGGCCAGTACGTCCTGAATCCGACGGCCGCGCAGCTGGCGCAGAGCGCCCTCGACCTCGTCGTCGCCGGCACGGCCGAAGGCGTGCTGATGGTGGAGTCCGAGGCGAAGGAGCTGTCCGAGGACGTGATGCTCGGCGCCGTCGAGTTCGGCCACAAGTCGTTCCAGCCGGTCATCCAGGGCATCATCGAGCTGGCCGAAGTGGCCGCCAAGGACGCCTGGGCCCTGCCGGAGGAGAGCGAGGCCACCAAGACGCTCAAGGCCCGCATCGCCGAACTCGGCCGCGCGCCGATGGTGGAAGCCTACAAGATCGTCGAGAAGCTGGCCCGCCAGAACGCCGTCGGCGCCGCCAAGAAGGCCGTCGTCGCCGCGCTGGAGGCCGAGGGCCTGGACGCCGGCGCCGCCAAGGGCCTGCTGAAGGAACTGGAAGCCGACGTCGTCCGCAACGCCATCCTGGACACGGGGCTGCGCATCGACGGCCGCGACACCAAGACGGTCCGCCCGATCGTGGCCGAGGTGGGCATCCTGCCCCGCGCCCACGGCTCCGCCCTGTTCACCCGTGGCGAGACGCAGGCCTTCTGCGTCGCGACCCTCGGCACCGGGCAGGATGAGCAGATCATCGACGCCCTCGCGGGCGAGTACCGCGAGAACTTCATGCTGCACTACAACTTCCCCCCCTACTCCGTGAACGAGACCGGCCGCATGGGCTCCCCGGGCCGTCGCGAGATCGGCCACGGGAAGCTGGCGTGGCGCGCCATCCACCCGCTGCTGCCGGAGAAGGAGAAGTTCCCCTACACGCTGCGCGTGGTGTCGGAGATCACGGAGTCCAACGGCTCCTCCTCCATGGCCACCGTCTGCGGCACCTCGCTCGCGCTGATGGATGCCGGCACGCCGCTGAAGCGCCCCTGCGCGGGCATCGCCATGGGCCTGATCAAGGAAGACCGCGGCTTCGCCGTGCTGTCCGACATCCTGGGCGACGAAGACCACCTGGGCGACATGGACTTCAAGGTGGCGGGGTCGGAGAACGGCATCACCGCGCTGCAGATGGACATCAAGATCACGTCCATCACCTTCGACATCATGAAGATCGCGCTCGGCCAGGCGAAGGACGGTCGCCTGCACATCCTGGGCGAGATGGCGAAGGGCCTGTCCGGCGCCCGCGGCGACGTGGCGGCCACGGCGCCCCGCATCACCGTGATCAACATCAACAAGGACAAGATCCGCGACGTCATCGGCAGCGGCGGCAAGGTGATCCGCGAGATCACCGAGCAGACGGGCTGCAAGATCGACATCGAGGATGACGGCACCATCAAGGTCGCCGCCGTGTCCATCGAGGCCGCCCAGAAGGCCATCGACTGGATCCAGGGCATCGTGGCGGAGCCGGAGATCGGCAAGATCTACAACGGCAAGGTCGTGAAGACCGCCGAATTCGGCGCCTTCGTGAACTTCCTCGGCGCTAAGGACGGCCTGGTCCACATCTCCGAACTGGCCAATGAGCGCGTCCAGAAGACGACGGACGTGGTCAAGGACGGCGACGCCGTGAAGGTCAAGGTCATCGGCTTCGACGACCGCGGCAAGGTGAAGCTCTCCATGCGCGTGGTCGACCAGGCCACCGGCGCCGACATCACCGAGCAGGTCGGCGCCCGCCGCCCGCGCGAGGATGGCGAGGGTGGCGACCGCGGCGATCGTGGTGGCGACCGCGGCCCGCGCCGCGACCGCGACCGCGGTGGCGAGCGTGGCTTCCGCCCCCGTCGCGAGGGTGGCGAGCACGGCGGCGACTGACGCCGGTGGGGAGGGGGCGCGGACCCGGCTTGCGGTCCCGCCTCCGACCACAGCACTCGGGTAATCCCCGGGCCCCCTCTCCCATACCGGGCCGGGACACGCCATATTACCGATCCACGGGACGTCTTCTGGGACGCCCCGTGGTTCGTTTGTGACCACCCTTTGTCTGAGACAGTCACCGGAGCCCAAAGCCTTGAAGGCGATCAACCCGATCCGCATGGGCGGCGTCGAAGTCCTGCCGCTGGTCGAAGGCGGCAAGGGCGTTGCGGTGTCCAACGGCGCGACCTGCGGCGGCTGGGCCTCCGGCGGCGGCGTCGGCACCTTTTCCGCCGTGAACGCGGACAGCTACGACGCGGACGGCAACGTCATCCGCCAGATCTACCACGGCCGCACGCGGCGCGAGCGGCATGAGGAGCTGGTGGCCTACGGCATCGCCGGCGGCATCGCCCAGGCCCGCGAAGCGCATGAACGCGCCGGCGGCCAGGGCCGCATCCACATGAACATCCTGTGGGAGATGGGCGGCGCCGAGCGTGTGGCGCGCGGCGTGCTGGAAGGCGCCAAGGGCCTGGTCCATGGCGTGACCTGCGGCGCCGGCATGCCCTATCGCCTGGCGGACCTCGCCCGCGAATACGGCGTCTACTACTACCCCATCATCTCCTCCGCCCGCGCCTTCTCCGCGCTGTGGAAGCGGTCCTACAACAAGCAGCGCGAACTGCTGGGCGGCGTGGTCTATGAGGATCCCTGGCTGGCGGGCGGCCATAACGGCCTGTCCAACAGCGAGGACCCGAAGCGGCCGGAAGACCCCTATCCCCGCGTGCTGAAGCTGCGCCAGCAGATGCGCGAATTCGGCCTGCATGACGTGCCGATCATCATGGCCGGCGGCGTCTGGTGGCTGGAGGAATGGGAGCACTGGATCGACAGCGAGGAGCTGGGCCCCGTCGCCTTCCAGTTCGGCACGCGCCCGCTGCTGACGCAGGAAAGCCCGATCAGCGAGGAGTGGAAGACCCGTCTCCTCCAGCTGAAGGAGGGTGACGTCCTGCTGCAGCCCTTCAGCCCGACCGGCTTCTATTCATCCGCGGTGCGCACAGAGTTCCTGAACGAGCTGGAAGCGCGCAGCGAACGCCAGATGCCCTTCACGACCGAGCCGAACGAGTCGCATACGGCGCCGCTCGGCATCGGCCCGCGCAAGCGCCTGGTCTACCTGAAGCCGGACGACCTGCCCCGCGCGGAAGGCTACATCGCCGCCGGCTTCACCGAGGCGCTGCGCACGCCCGACGACACGCTGGTGTTCGAGACGCCGGCCGCGGCGCGGGAGATCCTGAACGACCAGACGGATTGCATGGGCTGCCTGTCCCATTGCCGCTTCTCCAACTGGACGCAGGTCGAGCCCGACTTCAGCACCGGCAAGAAGGCCGATCCGCGCAGCTTCTGCATCCAGAAGACCCTGCAGGACATCGCCCATGGCGGAAGGCTGGAGCGGAACCTGATGTTCTCCGGCCACAACGCCTACCGCTTCGGCACCGACCCCTTCTACTCCAACGGCTTCGTGCCGACGGCGAAGCAGCTGGTCGAGCGGATCATGACGGGCCGCTGAATAGACCCGTCACGAGCGTTACCGATGGCGGCCGCAAGGCCGCCATCGTCGTTTCCGGGCCTACTCGCCCAGCGCCGGCATGGGCGCGCCGGTCTCACGCCGCATCCCCATGCGGGCGATGCTGCCCCAGGCGCGGTCGTATTGCGGCGGCGTGCGCGCGGCGTCGACGCGGCCCAGCGCCACCGCGGCGCGCATCGGCCAGTAGGGGTCGCGCAGCGTCGCACGGGCCAGCAGCACCAGGTCGGCCCGGCCTTCCGTGATGATCGCCTGCGCCTGCTCGGGCTCCGTGATCAGGCCGACGGCGGCCACCACCATCCCGGCACCCTGCTTCACCGCCTCCGCCCCCGGCACCTGGTAGCCCGGGCCGAGCACGATCTTCTGCCGCGGGTCGATGCCGCCGGAGGAGACGTCCATGCCATCGATCCCCGCCGCCTGCAGGCGCTTCGACAGCTCGACGGTCTCCTCCGTCGTCCAGCCCCCCTCGATCCAGTCGGTGTGGGAGACGCGGACGAACAGGGGAAGGTTCTCGCCCACCGCCTCCCGCACCGCCTTGGCAATGGCCAGCGGCAGGCGGGTGCGGCCATCGAAATCGCCGCCCCAGCGGTCATTGCGCGTGTTGCTGAGGGGGGAGAGGAACTGGTGCAGCAGGTAGCCATGGGCGGCGTGCAGCTCGATCAGCCCGTAGCCCGCCGCCACGGCCCGCTTCGCGCAGGCGGCGAAGAGGCCGGGCAGCGCCTCGATCTCCTCCGCCGTCATCATGGTGGGGGTGGCGAACTGGCCCATGGGGATGGCGGACGGGGCCTTGATCTCCCACCCCGGATCGGCCGGCGCGTCGTCCCAGGCCGGCGCGCGGCTGGCCTTGCGGCCGGCATGGCCGATCTGGATCGCCGGCACCGCGCCAGCATGGGCGATGGCGGCGGCCAGGCGCTTGTGCGCCGGGATCTGCGCATCCTCCCACAGGCCGAGGTCGCCGGGCGTGATGCGGCCATCCGCCGTCACGGCAGTGGCTTCCGCCATCACCATCCCGGCGCCGCCGATCGCGCGCTGCAGCAGATGGGCCAGGTGCCAGTCCGTCGGCCGCCCATCCGGCCCAGCGCAGTACTGGCACATGGGGGAGATGCCGATGCGGTTCGGCAGGGTGGTGGCGCGCAGGCTGAGGGGGGAGAAGAGGTCGGTCATGGCGGTCATGCTCCGGGGCCCGGGAGGCGGGCGGCTTGCCCCTGGCATAACCCGCTGGCGCGACGGGTCAATCAGGGCCAGGACCAGGGCGGCAGCCGGCCGAGCCGGCTTTCCACATGCAGCAGCAGCGGCCGCCTGCCGGGCGGCGCGGGCAGCAGCCGGCCGTCCGGACCGGCGGGATAGACCGTCATCGTGACGGCATCGAGCACGTTGCCGCCGACGGCGCGCACCGCCCCGGCCGGGGCCTCGACCACGATGTCGCAATGCATGGCCCGCGCCCGCCCGGCCTCCGCCAGCCGTTCCGTCCAGTGCCGCAGGGGCGCGGGACCGCGATCGAAGCAGAGCAGGTCGCCCGGTGCGGGCGCCCGCTCCTCCGGCGCATGGGGGATGAAGGGCGCCTGCGCGGGGAAGCGGCGGGCGGTGGCCAGCAGGCCGTCCAGGTAGAAGGCGTGGGTGGCGCTCGGCGGGAACTCCGCCGCATCCACGCCGGCCGCGCGGAACACCCAGGAGATGAAGGCCGCGGACCAGTAGGGCGTGGACCACAGCGCCGCGCCATCCGCCTGGCGCGCCAGGGCGGCGGCGTAGCGCCGGCGGTTCAGCGGGATGGCGCCGTGATCCTCCGGCACCGCCTGCCAATAGGCCATGACGCGCGGGAAGTTCGCGGGATCGGCCTCCCGCGGCGCCGTCTCCTCGGCCGTGGTCCAGGCGTCGCGCGTCACCTGCCCCCAATCCCGCCACTCCGCCAGGGCGATGCGCACGACGCGCTCGGCCGCGGCGGGAGGGTAGGAGAGCGGCGGCGCTTCCGGCGCGGGCGGCGTGGCGCACCCCGCCAGCGGCGCCAGGACCGCCAGGGCGCGCAACGCCCGCACTACGCCGCGGCCATCTCTCACGCCGCAGCCGCGGCGAGGCCGAAGATCAGCGCGTCCGGGGCCATCAGGCCGAGCATCGCCGCGGCCTGGGTGGTCGGGTCGGGATCGCCGCCGAGGGGGGAGGGCATCACCTCCAGCACCCCGCCCTGCAGGCAGACCAGGGGGCGGAGCAGGGCGATGGCCTGGTGGTGCAGCTCCTCCGCCTGGCCGATCGCGACGTCCGTCAGCACGCCGGGGCTGGCGGCGGCGGCCAGCAGCACGGCGCCGGAGGCACGCGCCATCAGGGCCACCCCCTCCCCGTAGCGGAGTTCGGACTGCACGGTGGTGGCGCCGACCAGCAGCCCCTCCGCCACCACGCGGCGGGGGCCGGCCACCAGCTCCACCATGCCCGGCCGCACCGCGGCCAGCGCGGCCTCGATCGCCGGGGCCAGCCGCGCGGGGTCCAGCTGCGGCAGGGCGCGGGCCAGGGCGAGCAGCCCCAGCGCATGCCCGGCCAGGCCGGCGGCGCGGCCATCGCTCTCGCGGAAGGCGCCGTCCTCGCCCTGCAGCGCCAGCAGCCTGCCGGCCAGGTCACCGAGCGCCACGGCGTGGCCGGGCCTCGCTTCCGTCCTGAGCCGGGCCTCCACGCCGAGCGCCGCCTGGGCCAGGTCTTCCAGCGCCGGTTCCCCGGCCAGCAGCCGGTCGAGCCCGGCATCGAACCAGGCGGCCAGCGCGGCCCGGCGGGCGGGCGGCACGGGGCTGCGATAGGCATCGGCGGCGGCGAACAGCAGGTGGGTGCCGATCGCGTTCAGCGTGGCGCCCTGCGGCGCCAGGGGATGGAGGTCGAGCGCCTCCCCCGCCGCCGGCGCCGCCATGGCCTGCGCCGCTTGCGGCCCCGTCAGGCCGGTGGAGAGGAACCGGTCCTCCCGCACCACCAGGGATCCGCCGGGCGCCAGGTCCACGGGGCCGTGGCGCAGCAGCAGCCAGTGCAGCTGCCCGGGCTTCAGGGCGGTGGCGCGGACGTTCATGACCCCTGCCGGATCCGCGGGCCGGATGTGCAGGGCGGGCCCATCCGCCCACCAGCCCTCCGTCGCCAGGGCGACATGGCTGGCGGGACCGGCCTCCAGCCACGCCGCGCTGCCGGAAGCGGCGGGCGGGGCGATCGCGCGCCAGCCGGCGGCACCCTGGACCGCGCCCTCCGCGAAGCCGCTGTCGGACAGGCCATCGGCGGCGGTGGTGACGCGCAGCCGCCGCAGCGCGGTGGCGGCGGTGAAGGTCACGGTGACGCGCAGCAGGGGGGAGGCACCGTCCACGACATACTCGTAGCGCAGGCGCCCGGCCTCCATCGGGCGGGACCGGAGCCAGCCGCGGCGGCCCATGACGCCGCTTTCGTGCCACATCACCAGCGATTGCCCGTCCTGGCGCAGGCCGAAATCGGTGACGGCGTTCTCCACATCCTCGCAGCGGCGATGGCGATCGACCTGGAACTCCACCAGGTTGCCGCTGTGGCTGACGACCACCAGCCCCGCCATGGCCCCACGCGGGCGCTGGTGGATCAGGCCCACCGACAGGTCGCCGGTGAAGACGTGGAAGGGCGTCAGCACCACGAAGTCGCGCGGATCGTCCCGTTGCACCAGCAGGCCGTGGTTGCCGATCCGCTGGCACGGCAGGGCCGCGTCCTCCATCGCGATGGCGAAGTCGATCGCGGCCTCCGCCAGCGCCGGGGCGGTGTCGTGGATGTCCGGCATGGCCAGCAATTCGGCCGCGCGGGCGTTGGACGCGGCGGCACAGTAGCTGCCGCCCGCGAAGCCATCGGCCAGCCCCGTCACGGGCCGGCCGTCCAGCGTCGCCACGCGGTCGATCGGCGCGTGGAACCAGGCGGCCAGGCGGTCACGGTCGGTGGCGTGCAGCAGGTTGCGCATGAGGGGCCGGGGGGCCTCCGCCTTCGGGAAAGGGGCCGACAGGATACCGCGCAGGCCGAGGGGGGTGCCAGGGGGTAACCGGCCGCCCTATCCTGCCGCCATGGGCACGAATGATGGCGGACGCCTGTTCTTCCGATCCGAGGTCTTCACCCCCGGCGAGCGCCGTCGCCGGCCGGAGACGGGCCAGACGGTGCGGGAGGCCGCGCGGGACATTCCCGTCCACGCGACCTGCGACGTGCTGGTGGTGGGCGGAGGCCCGGCCGGCACCGCCGCCGCCGTGGCGGCCGCGCGGCTCGGCGCCCGCACCATCCTGCTGGAGCGCCACAACCACCTCGGCGGCCTGTCCACCGGCGGGCTTGTCGTGTGGATCGACCGCATGACGGGCTGGGATGGCGGCCTGCTGATCCGCGGCTTCGCAGAGGAGCTGCTAGCCCGCCTGCCGCCCGCCGCCATGGCCGGCCCGCCGCGGGAGGCCTGGGGTTCGCGCGATGCCGCGACCGCCGCCTGGTGGGCCCTGCGCACCGCCGCCTTCCACGGCATCGTCACCCATTCCCCCACCGTCTGCCCGGAGCACCTGAAGGCCGCGAGCCTCGAGATGTGTGCGGAGGCGGGGGTGGAGATGCTGTTGCACGCCTGGGGGGCGGAGCCGATCGTGGCCGATGGCGCCGTCACCGGCGTGATCTTCGAAAGCAAGCAGGGCCGCCGCGCCGTGCTGGCCCCTGTCACCGTGGACGGCACGGGGGATGGCGACCTCTATGCCCGCGCCGGCGCTGCCTTCGCGGATGACGTGGATGAGCGCGACATCCACCACTGCATGAACACGTCCTGGACCTGGGGCGGCGTGGACATGCCGCGCTACCTGGCCTGGCGGGCCGGGAAGCCGGACGAATTCAGCGAGTTCATGCGCCGCGGCAAGGAAGAAGTGGGCTTCTTCGACAAGGCCTTCGCCAGCTGGCGGGACGACGTGGCGCTGTTCATGGGCCCGCGCCTGGCCGGCTATTCCGCCGTGATGGTGGACGACCTCTCGGCGGTGGAGGTGATCTCCCACCGCCTGATGTTCGCCCACCTCGCCCGCTACCGCGCGGAATGCCCAGGCTTCGAGGGGGCCTTCCCCATGCTCTCCGCCCCCCAGCTCGGCGTGCGGCATGCCAGGCGGCTGGCCGGCGTCAAGCCGGTGACGCGGGCCTGGTGGGATGGCCGGGTCTCGGCGGAGGAGATCGGAATCTCCCCCAGCCTGGCGCCCGCCTTCGCGCCGGTCTCCGTGCCCTATGGGGCGATCGTGCCGGCGGCGCTGGACGGGCTGCTGGCGCCGGGCCGGCACCTCGCCTGCGATGCCACCAGCCATTCCTTCCTGCGGGAAATCCCCCAGTGCTGGCTGACCGGGCAGGCCGCGGGGGTGGCCGCCGCACTGGCCGCGGGGCGCGGCGTGGCGCCGAGGGCCGTGCCGGTCACCGACATCCAGGCCGCCCTGGCCGGACAGGGTGCGCATTTGCGCGCCATGTCAGAAGGATCGCCCACCCCATCCTTTGCGCTGCACAATGACTGACCAAGCCTTCACGCGCCCGTCACGGCGGTGTGAGGACCAAAGGCGCAGATGGTAGGGCGTCAAGGCATTGCCTCGACGTTTTCTCCCGGCGGTTCCGCACATGGTGTGCGGACCAACACTTCCCCGGCGCTGCAAGGCGTCGGGGTTTTTTTTGCCCTGTCCGTTTTTGTGGGGCCTGTGGCGCGGACGCTCCTAAAATCTAAGGCGTCCTAGAGGGCTTTAGCACCTTTAGCACCGATTCCGGGGCCATTCCCCGGCGCGGTCGCCGCAGGACCCGGGCAGGCCGCGCTTGCGCGTGGCGCCGCGGCCACAGCGGGCCGAACGGCGCAAGGGATGGATCAGGCGCGTGATAATCGGAACATATCGGGAACACAGCGGGAGCGCCAGCGATTTCGCGGTCAGTCCAGCAGCGCGGCCTCCAGCGCCGCCTTCTCATCCTCGTCCAGCGTGCGCCAGTCCCGCCCCTGCAGCCCCGCAGCCATGGCCCAGAGCAGGTTGCGCGACGGCTTGCCGCCCATGAAGCGCAGCCGCCGGAAGGCGCCCGCGGCACCCAGCGCGCGCAGGTCGCCCACCGTCTCGATCCCGGCATCCGCCAGCATCGCGGCGCTGCGCGGGCCGAGGTTGCGGAGCAGGTGCAGCCCGGCCCGGTCCACCAGCGGCGCGCGGTCGGTCACGGCCGGGGTCTTCACCCCTTCGCGCGATCGGCCTCGTAGCGGGCCTTGGTCTCGGCATTCGGGGGATAGAGGCCGGGCAGCGCCAGGCCCTTCTCGACCTCCTTCATGATCCAGCCCTCCAGCCGCTCCTGCTCCACCGCCGCTTCCGTCACGGCATCGAGCAGGGCGGCCGGGATCACCACGGCGCCGTCCTGGTCCGCCACAATGATGTCGCCCGGCACGACGGTGACGCCACCGCAGCCGATCACCTCCTGCCAGCCCACGAAGTTCAGCGCGGCGACGGAAGCGGGCGCGACATAGCCCTGGCAGAAGACCGGCAGGCCCGTGCCGATCACGCCGGCGCCGTCCCGCACCATGCCATCCGTCACCAGCCCGGCCACGCCCTTCTTCGCCATGCGGGCGCAGAGGATGTCGCCGAAGATGCCGGCGGCCGTGTTGCCCATGGCATCCGCGACCGCGACGCAGCCTTCCGGCATGTCCTCGATCGCCGCGCGGGTGGAGCGGGGGGAGGACCAGCTCTCCACCGTCGCCAGGTCTTCCCGCGTCGGCGTGAAGCGCAGCGTGAAGGCGGGGCCCACGATGCGCTTGGCCGCGCCCGGCACGATCGGCCGGCTGCCGGCGATGTAGCAGAAGCGCACGCCCTTCTTCAGCAGCACGGTGGTCAGGGTGGCGGTGGTGACGCCCATCAGGGCGTCGCGCGTGGCGGGGTTCATGGGGCGGCTCCGGCTGCCATGGCAGAAAGGTTCGGCCCGCTTAAGCGCAGCGGCGCGCCGGCGTCCAGGAGGGGGAGCGCTGCTCCCCCTCAAACCCCCTCGCCAGGGTCCAGGGGGACCCTGGACCGCCGGGTTCGGGGCACCGTCAGACGCGGGCCAGCGCCACCCCCCAGCCCTGCAGCATCGCCCCGGCCGGCGGCACGGGGCTGCCGGGCAGCGCCGCGCCCCCGGTCAGGCCCGCCGGCACCGCCACCGGATCGGGGGAGAGGTTGAACAGGCAGCGCACATGGTCCGCGGCCTCCCGCCGCTCGAACGCCAGCAGGGGGGCGGGCAGGTCGATCGGGAGCAGCGCGCCCGCCACCAGCGCCTGGCTGGCCCGCCGCGCCGCCAGCAATTCCCGCGTGAAGGCCAGCATGCTGCCGGGTTCCTGCTGGGCGGAGACGGCGAGATCGCGATGCGCTGCCGGCACCGGCAGCCAGGGCGTGCCGGTGGTGAAGCCGGCATGGGGCAGCGCCGCATCCCACGGCATCGGCGTGCGGGACCCGTCGCGGCCGGCGAAATCCGGCCAGAAACTGATGCCGAAGGGGTCGCGCAGCGCCTCGAACGGCAATTCGGCCTCGGGCAAGCCCAGCTCCTCCCCCTGGTAGAGGCAGGCACTGCCGCGCAGGGTCAGCAGCAGGGCCATCAGCAGGCGCGTCACGACCGGGTCCGGCACGCCGCCAGGGGACCAGCGGGTGGCGGTGCGGACCACGTCGTGGTTGCTGAAGTTCCAGCAGGGCCAGCCCTCCGGCTGGGCGGCAGCCTCCACCAGCGCGCGGGCCGCGCCATGGTCGAAACCGGCCCGCAACGGCGCCAGCGTATAGGCCATGTGCAGCAGCCCCGGCCCCGTCGCCCGCGCCACGCGCGCATGGGCGCCGGGCTGGGAGGACAATTCGCCCATCAGCGCCGCCCCGCCCGCATCGGCCTCCGCCCGGAAGCGCCGCAGGATGGCGGCCGTCCCCTCCCCCATCATGTCGTGCTGGTGCAGCTGCATGCCGAAGAGCTTGGCGGGCGGCTCCGGCCGCGGGGGGGCGGGCGGGTTGTCCCGCAGCGCCGGGTCGTGCGCCACGAAATCCAGCGCATCCAGCCGGAAGCCATCGACGCCGCGCGCCAGCCAGAAGCGCATGATGCCCGCCACGGCATCGAGCGTGGCGGGGTCCTCCAGGTTCAGCGCCGGCTGGTCGGGCAGAAAATGGTGCAGGTAGTATTGCCTCCGCCGCGGCTCCCACCGCCAGGCCGGCCCGCCGAAGACCGACAGCCAGTTGTTGGGCGGCGAGCCATCCGGCTTCGCATCCGCCCAGACATAGCGCGCGGCCAGCGGCCCATCCCGCCGCGCCTGGCTTTCCCGGAACCAGGCATGGGCGGTGCTGGTATGGCCCGTCACCAGGTCCAGCATGACCCTGAGGCCCCGCGCATGCGCCCCCGCGATCACGGCATCCAGGTCGTCCAGCGACCCGTATTGCGGGTCGACGGCGCAATGGTCGGCCACGTCATAGCCGAAATCCGCCTGGGGGGAGGCATAGACGGGAGCCAGCCAGATCGCGTCCACGCCGAGCGAGGCGACATGGTCGAGGCCCTGCAGGATGCCCTTCAGGTCGCCCACCCCGTCGCCATCCGAATCCCGGAAGGACCGTGGATAGACCTGGTAGATCACCGCGCCCTGCCACCACTCCGTCATGCCTGGCCCTCCTGCGTGCCGGGACTGCAAGGCGCGGCGGCGCCCCCGGTTCCGTACAACGGGTTCCGCGCAACCCGCCCGCCCGGCCCGGCGTTGCCGCCGCCTCAGCCAGGAGGACGGGCCATGGACGACAAGGACAGGATCGACGAGATGCGCGGGTCCGAGGACGCGCTGCGCCCGACACTGCCGGGCGGCGAACGGGTGCGCCCGGGCGAGAGCGGGGAGATGGCGGACTCCGCCGGGGACAACACCGATGAGGGCACGGGCGATCCCCGCGCGGCCGGCCAGGTCGATGACCCGATCCATCCGGGAGAGGCTCAGCCGGGCGACATGGTGGAACAGGCGCAGCTGCGCGGCGGGCCGGTGGATGTCTCGCCGGATCGGGTCAGGCGGCGGTAAAGGGGGGAGCTCCGCTCCCCCCTTGCCCCCCACGCCAGGGTCCGGCGGGACCCTGGACCGCGGGGAATCAGGGCGGGGCTTCGCGGACCAGCCAGCGCCAGACGCCGAAGAGGTTCAGGGCCAGCAGCACGAGGTTGGTGAGGCCGAGCTGGCTTTCCTGCTCCAATTGCGCGGAGGCCAGCCAGCAGGCGGACCCGCCGGCCAGCAGGGCGAAGCCCCAGCCCGTCGCGCGCCGCCCCAGGTCGGCAGCGGTGGTGCCCGCCCCCGCGATGGTCAGCGCCGTCGCGCCCCACTTAAAGATGTCGGGCCAGGTCGCCCCACCGATCGCCATGCCGCCACGCCTCCGACTTGCGGGAACGCGAACGCGGCGCGGCCATGCGGCGTTGCCCGGCAGATTCGCTGAACGATCATTCAGTGAATCGCGTCGCCGGGGCCGGATTTCCAGACCGCGCCGTCAGGCCGGCCTGTAGCCTTCCTCCGCCACTGCGGCCGCGACCTGCGCTGGCGTCAGCACCGTCTCCGCCGTGATGGTCCCGGTCTCCAGCGCCACCGCCACGCGCGCCGTGGGGTCCAGCGCCTGGATCGCGCCGGTCACCGCCTTCACGCAATGGCCGCAGGTCATGCCCGCGACCTTGAGTTCCACCGTCATGCGGGCTTGCCCTCCAGTTCCTCGATGATCGGGCATTCCGGCCGGTCATCCCCGGCGCAATGCTGCGCCAGGTGGCGCAGGCTGTCAGCCACGGCCTGCAGGGATGCGGCCTTCGCCTCCAGCGCCGCCACGTGGTCGAGCGCGAGCCGCTTCACGTCCCCGCTGGCCCGCGACCGGTCGCGCCACAGGGCCAGCAGCTTGCGGATATCCTCCAGCGGGAAGGCCAGGTCCCGCGCATGGCGGATGAAGCGCAGCACGGCCACGTCCTGCGGCCCGTAGCTGCGATAGCCATTCGCCCGCCGCGTGGCCGTGACCAGGCCGATGGATTCGTAGTGCCGGATCATCTTGGCCGAGACGCCGGACCGCGCGGCCGCCTCCCCGATGTTCATGCCGCGGGGCCGGAGGGGCGGCGCGGCGGGACGGGCGGCGTCCATCGCGACAGCAGCAGGGCGTTCGCCACCACCGAGACGGACGACAGCGCCATGGCCGCCCCCGCCACCGGCGGAGAGAGCCAGCCCGCTGCCGCCAGCGGAATGCCGAGCAGGTTGTACCCGAAGGCCCATGACAGGTTTTCCTTGAGCTTGCGATAGGTTCTGCGGGTGACGTCGAGCGTGGCCGGGACCAGCCCCGGATCGCCCCGCATGAGGGTCACGCCCGCCGCCGCGATGGCGACATCCGTCCCGGTGCCCATGGCGATGCCGAGATCCGCGGCGGCCAGCGCCGGTGCGTCATTCACGCCATCGCCCACCATGGCGACGCGATGGCCTTCCCGCCGCCAGGCGGCGACATGGCCGGCCTTGTCCTGCGGCAGCACCTCCGCCTCGACCCGCGCGATGCCGAGCCGGGCGGCGGCTTCATGCGCCGCGGCGCGGTTGTCGCCGGACAGCATCGCGACCTCCACGGCCATGCCCCGCAATGCGGAGACGGCGGCAGCGGCGCCGGGCTTGGGCGCATCCTCGAAGGCCAGCAGCGCGAGGACGCGCGGCCCGGCAGGGTCGATCAGCCAGGCGATGCTGCGGCTCTGCGCGGCCTCCACCCGGGCGGTGGTGGCCAGCACGCCGGGATCGGCGCCGGATTCCGCCAGCAGGCGGGGGCTGCCAAGCGCGAGGCGGTGGCCGGCGACGGTGCCTTCCACGCCCCTTCCGGCGAGCGCCCGGAAGGCCTGCGCGGGCTCCGGCGTGGCGCCGAAGGCCGTGAGGACGGCGCGGGCCAGCGGATGCTCGCTGCCGGCCTGCAGCGAGGCGGCCTGGGACAGTGCCCCGGCGGGGTCCACGCCCTCCGCCGCATGCAGGCCGGCGAGGCGCGGCCGGCCTTCCGTCAGCGTGCCGGTCTTGTCGAAGGCGACGAAGGAAATGCCCTGGGCGCGCTCGATCGCCTCCGCATCGCGGATCAGGATCCCGGCGCGGGCGGCGGCGCCGGTGCCGGCCATGATGGCGGCCGGCGTGGCGAGGCCGAGCGCGCAGGGGCAGGCGATGACCAGCACGGCGACGGCATTGAGCAGCGCCGTTTCGAACCCCGCGCCCATCATCAGCCAGCCCAGCAGCGTGGCAGCGGCGATACCGATGACGACGGGGACGAAGATGGCGCTGACGCGGTCCACCAGCTTCTGCACCGGCGCGCGGCTGGCCTGCGCGGCGGCAACCAGGGCGGCCACGCGCGCCAGCGTGGTGTCGGCGCCGACGGCCGTGGCGCGCAGCACGAGCCGCCCGTCCAGCACCACCGTGCCGGTCGCGGCCTTGTCGCCGGGGCGCTTCTCCACGGGCCGGCTTTCCCCGGTCAGGGCGCTTTCGTCGATCCCGGCCTCGCCCTGCTCGATCACGGCATCGACGGGGATGCGCTCGCCCGGGCGGACCACGACGCGGTCGCCGAGGATGAGCGCGGCGGCCGGCACCTCATGCTCCGCGCCATCGGCATCCAGCCGCCGGGCGGTGCGGGGGCGGAGGTCGAGCAGCGCGCGGATGGCGGCCCCAGTGCCGCGCTTGGCGCGGGCTTCCAGGTACTTGCCGAGCATGACGAAGAAGATGACGACGACGGCCGCTTCGAAATACAGCGCATGGGTATGCCCGCCGCCATGCTGCACCAGCAGCCAGAGGCTCATCAGGAAGGCCGACAGCGTGCCGAGGGAGACCAGCAGGTCCATGTTGCCGGTGCGGTTGCGCAGCGCCGCCCAGCCCGCCCGGAAGAAGCGTGCGCCGAGCCAGAACTGCACCGGCGTGGCCAGCGCCAGCTGCACCCAGCCATTCGGCATCCAGTCGCGCCCGAAGGGCATGCCGACCATGCCGACCAGGAAGGGCGCGGCGAGCAACCCGGCCAGCGCCAGGTCCCGCCTCTGGCGGGAGAGCTTGGCGGCATCGGCGGCGCCATCATCCTCGGCCGTGCTGGCCAGCGCATAGCCGGCGCGGGACAGGGCGGCGGCCAGCGCCGCTTCCTCCACCCCCGCCAGGGCGCGGATGGTCGCCTGGTCCGACGCCAGGTTCACGGAGACGGAGAGCACGCCCGGCACCTTCCCCAGCGCGCGTTCCACGCGGCCGGCGCAGCTGGCGCAGGTCATGCCCTCGATGCCGATCGTCCGTTCCTGCTCCGGCACCTCGTAGCCGGCGGCGCGGATCGCCTCGGCCAGCGCCGCGGGGGGCGCGGTGCCGGCGACGGTCGCGGTTTCGGAGGCCAGGTTGACGCTGGCGGAGACCACCCCGGGCACCTTCGCCAGCGCACGCTCCACCCGCCCGGCGCAGCTGGCGCAGGTCATCCCCTCCACGGGGAGGGAGAGGGTGGGTGCGGGCGCGAGGGGGGCCTCGGGCATCGGGGACTTCTGTTCCATGAGGGCGGAGATGGGGTCTCCCACAATGGGAGGGTCAACCACCTCGCCCCGATATTCCCGAGATTGACCGGGCTGGAAGGACCGCGCCTTGATCCATCTCATACCGGCCGCCGCTTGCAGCGGCGGCCGGTATGAGTTTTTTGGCGCCCTCAAGTGCCGGGCGGCCGCATTCGCTGCCTTGGCTCGCCGCACTTGCGGCGGGCGCCGTTCGGCGCCTCGGCCGGCCTTGCCGGCCGCAGGGGGTTCCGGCGTGTCGCGGGGATGGTCCTGCCGATAGGTCCGGGGCCGTTGACGCGGCCGGGGCGGCGCCCGACATGGGCGGCGCCATGCGCAACATTTCCCTCGCGATCCTGCTTTCCCTCGGCCTGGCCGCCCCCGCGGCGGCCCAGGCACCGGCGCCGCCTCAGGCCGAGCCGGTCCGCATCGTGAACCGCACGGGGCAGGAGGCGACGGCGCTGCACGCCGTGCGCAGCGGCCGGCCGGACTGGGGCAGCAACCTGCTGAACCGCGGGCCGCTGCCGGCCAACGCCGCCTTCGCGCTGCGGGTGAACCAGGATGCAGGCTGCCGCTTCGACATCCGGATGGTGCTGGCCGATGGCCGGGAAGGGCTGCTGCGGGACCGCGACATCTGCGCGGAGACGCGGATCGAGATCGCGACCGCCGCCGCGCCCCTGCCCCCGGTGGCGCAGGCCAGGCCGAACCAGAATGCGCGGCGCGTGAGTTCGGGGACCGGCTTCGTCATCGCGCCGGACCGGGTGCTGACCAACCACCACGTCATCGATGGCTGCGGCCGCATCCTGGCCCGCACCTCGGATGGCCGCTGGCTGGCCGCGACTGTGCAGGGGCAGGCGGATGCGCGGCTGGACCTGGCGCTGCTGTCGGTGCCGGGGAACCCGGGGCCGACCCTCGCCTTCCGCGGCGCGCCCGCCATACGGCGGGGGGAGAGCGTGGTGGCCTACGGCTTCCCGCTGAGCGGCCTTCTCTCCTCCGACCCCAAGCTGACGCGGGGCGAGATCAATGCGCTGGGCGGCATCGCCAATGACCAGACGCGCTTCCAGATCAGCGCGGAGGTGCAGCCCGGCAATTCCGGCGGGCCGCTGCTGGACATGCAGGGCAACGTGGTCGGCGTCGTCGTCGCGAAGCTCGACAACCGCCGCGTCCAGAACGTGGACAACGTGAACTTCGCGGTGAAGGGCGACGCCGCGCAGGCCTTCCTGCGGCGGCTGAACCAGGAATTCCGCACGGCGGAGAGCCGGGGCGCCGATCGCAGCGCCGCCGATGTCGGCGACATCGCCCACCGCGCCACGGTCATGCTGCGGTGTGAGCCCGCGTAGCGCTCAGGCGTCGCCTTCCGCCGGGATCTCCACCCAGGCCCTGAACGCGTCCGACGCCTGGACCTCGCCCCGCGCGATCAGCCCGCGCCACAGCCCCGCGGCGTGCACCACGTTGGGCAGGCCGGCGGGCTGCACCGTCAGGCAGATCGCCTCCGCCATCCAGCTTTCCGCGACGCCCGCCGCGTAGGCGGCGCGAAGGTAGCGCTGCACCCCCGTGGAATCGCGCCGCGCGGTGCAGGCGGCCAGCAACGCGAGGGCCCGGCGGGCGGCGGTGAGCGTGGGTGTCAGCGCGTCGAGCGCCGCCGCCTCCGCCGCCGCGGCGTCCCAGCCCGGCAGCTGCCCGGCCCAGCCCTCGGCCGCGAAGTCGAAGCGGGATCGCGCGGCGGCGAAGCCGGCGATCCGTAGCGCGGCCTCCACACCCTCGATCCCGCCGCCCGCTTCCCGGTAGCGGCGGACGTGGTGGCGGGCCGTCGCGCTGCCGACCACCGCCGTGATGACCAACCAGAGGAACTCCTTCTCCTCCGCCGGCAGGGCCACGGGCTGCAAGGCGAGGCGGCCATAGGCGGCCTCATAGGCTTCCGCGAAATCGGGGGAGAGCAGGCGGAACAGGCCGTGATGCGGCAGCAGGTAGCCGCGCTTCGCCCGCGCCGCCTGCAGCCCCGCGCGGAAGGCGTCGCTCATCCGAAGGCCTGCGCGCGGATGGTGGGATCGAGGTAGCGCGCGGGATCGGTGAGCGGCCTGCCGGTGAAGTGGCTGCGCAGCCGCAGCACGGTGCGCAGGCCCTCGTCGCTGATCGACTGATCGCGGATGATGCCGCGGGCGGGATCGAGCAGCGCAGTCACGGCCCGCGCGGCGACGGGCGGTGGCATCTTCGCGTTCTCGACGAGGATCGCGGCGGCCTCCGCGTGGTCCGTATCCAGCAGCGCCAGCGTCTCCCGGAACGCACGCGCGAAGGCGACCAGCCCAGCGCGCTTTTCCGCCAGCACGCCACGCCGCGAAGCCGCGACGATGCCCTGGTAGGGGCCGATGACGTCCTGCGCGCGCGCCAGACGACGGAAACCCTTGGCCTCGGCGGCCAGGTCGAGCGGCGTGTTCAGCAAAGTCGCTTCCTGCGCGCCTTCCACCAGCGCGGCCAGGCGCTGCGCGCCGCCGCCGACGGCGACCCACTCCACCGCCTCGGCCACGCCGGCGCGGCCCAGCATGTCCCGCAGCACGAAGGCGAAGCCGGTGGTCATGGCATCGACCGCGACGCGCCTGCCGCGCAGCGCGGCGAGGTCCGCGACATCGGGCGCCGCCATGACGTTCAGCATGCCGTCATCGATGCCGAGCCAGGCGATGAAGTCGGCGGGGCCGGGGAGTTCGACCTCCCCCTGCCCCTCGTCATAGGCGACGATGTTGTCCACCGCCGTCAGCGCCAGGTCGAAGCGGCCGGCGTAAAGGTCGCTCGCCATCGCCTTGGAGTTCGGTGTCAGCGACAGCGCAATCTCCAGCCCGTGGCGCGCGAAGACGCCATGCTTCGTGCCCGCCCAGAGCGCGAGGTTGGAGGCGCCGGCGAAGGCGACGACGTTCAAGGTCTGCATGGTCACCCCAAAGAAAAAGGCAGGGATGCGGGTGCATCCCTGCCCGTGTCATGACTTGAGACGGGCGGCCGCCCATGGCGGCCGAGGCCGCGACGGGTGCCCATGTGCGTTGCTGCGCAACGCTCATGGGGTCCCGGAACGCGGCCCGCCGGCAGTCCGGCGAGCCAAGGCCGCGGATGCGGCCGCCCGGCGCTTGAGGGCATCAATCAGCAAATTGCCCGGCGGCCTGCAGGATCGGGCGCCAGCGCGCGATCTCCGCGATCAAATGCGCGCGGTGCACGTCGGGGTTCTGGCGCTCCACCGGCTCCGGCGGGCTGCCGAGTTCGTTCATTCGGGCGACGACGCGCGGATCAGCCAGCGCCGCGCGCAGCGCCTGGTTGAGGCGCATGACGATCGGCGCGGGCGTGCCCTTCGGCGCGTAGATGCCGTGCCAGATGCCGATCTCGAAGCCCGGCAGGCCCGCCTGGCCCGCGGTCGGGATGCCGGGCAGCTGCGCCATCGGCTCCGCCGTCGTCACCGCCAGGCCGCGCACGCGCCCGCTGGTGACGAAGGAGGAGGCGGAGGTGGTCTGGTCGCAATAGATGTCGAGGCGGTCCGCCATCAGCTCCGGATAGATCGGGCCGGAGCCGGTGTAGGAGACGGTGGTGAAGCGCACGCCGAGGCTCGCCTGGAACAGCGTGCCGCAGAGCTGGCTGGCGGAGCCGAGGCCGGCATTGGCGAGGTTCACCGCCTCGCCGCGTTCGCGCACCAGGCGGATCATCTCCGCGAAGTTCGTCACCGGCAGGCCGGGGCGGGAGAGCCAGACCATCGGCGTCGCCGTCACCAGGCCGATCGTCTCGAAGGCCGTGACGGGGTCGTAGGGCAGGCGGCGATAGAGGGTCGGCGCGGTGGCGATGCCGATGTTGTGCAGCAGGATGGTATAGCCATCCGGCGCCGCGGCGGCGACGCGTGCCGTGCCGGTGGTGCCGCCCGCGCCGCCGACATTCTGCGCCAGCACATTCTGGCCGAGGTCGCGGCCCATCGCTTCCGCCACCATGCGGCCGACCACGTCGGTCGGCCCGCCGGGGGCGAAGGGGATCACCATGGTGATCGGGCGGTCGGGCCAGCTCTGCGCCTGCGCCGCGCCGCCGAGCATCGGCAGGGCCAGCGCGGCGGCCGCCAGCAGGCGGCGCGTCGTCCTCATCATCATGGTTCGTTGTCCTCCGTTATGATTACGCGAATCCGTCAGCGTTACGCGAAGGCGTCAGCGGCCGCCGCCGATATCCACCAGCGTGCCCGTCATGTAGGAAGCGGCCGGAGAGAGCAGGAAGGTGATGAGGGCGGCCACCTCCTCCGGCTCCCCGGGCCTTCCCAGCGCGATGGCGGCGGTCATGGTCTTCAGGCGCTCCGCGCCCGCCTTGGCCTCATGCGTCGCGGTGCGGATCACGCCCGGCCGCACGGTGCAGACGCGGATGCCGAGTTTTCCCACCTCATTGGCGAGGCCGGCGGTGAAGCCATCGACGGCACCTTTCGCCGCAGCGTACATCACGCGGCCGGGCTGGCCGCCGAGCACGCTGGCGCGGGAGCCGACGTTGACGATGACGCCGCCCTCCCCGCCCCGATCCGTCGCCATGCGGCGCACGGCTTCGCGCGCGCAGAAGACGGTGGTTCGGAGGTTGCTGTCCATCATCCGGTCGTAATCGGCCGTGGTGAGGTCAGCGATCTTCGCATCCGCGCTGCCGCCGGCATTGTTCACCAGGCCCTTCACGGGGCCGATCGCATCGGCGGCTTCGAACAGCGCGGCGATGCCGGCTTCCGTCTGCACATCGGCCTGCACGGCATGCGCCTTGCCGCCCGCGGCCTCGATCGCCGCGACGACACCGGCGGCGCTGTCGGCATCACGCGCATAGTTCACGACGACGGTCCAGCCATCGGCGGCGGCGGCCTTGCAGGTCTCCGCCCCGATGCCGCGCCCGCCGCCCGTGACGATGAGAACGCCGCGGCTCATCGGCTCCAGCCGCCGACCTGGGACAACTCGGCGCGGGCTTCGGCGGCGGTCATCGGCTCCACGCCGAATTCGCGCAGCAGGCGCACGGCGCGTTCCACCAGCACGGTGTTGCTGGTCGCGAGCTCGCCCTTGTTGAGGTAGATGTTGTCCTCCAGCCCGACGCGCACATGGCCGCCCAGCAGCCAGGCCTGCATCAGCATGGGGAATTCCATCCGGCCGATGGCGAAGGCGGCCCAGGGGCTGCCGGGCGGCAGGATGGACTTCGCGTAGTTCAGCGTCTGCGGGTCCCAGTCGAAGCCCCAGCGGATGCCCATGCAGACCTGGAACAGGCAGGGGCCCTTCAGCACGCCCTGCTCCATCAGGTTTTTTGCTAATCCGATATCGCCGGAATCGAAGACTTCGAGTTCGGGGATGGTGCCGACGCTGTAGATCAGCTCGGCCATCTTCGTCACCGACCAGGGCGCGTTGATGACCACCGCATTGCCCGACCACATCGTGTTCAGGTCGAGCGTCGCGATCTCCGGCTTCAGGGCCACGATGTGCTCCACGCGCTTCTCCGGCGGCAGCAGCGTGCTGTTCGGGCCGGCGACGCGGGGGTTGTCGCGGGACGGGTCGAAGCGGCCGCCCGGGCCGGTCGTCAGGTTGATGACGACGTCGGTGCCGGAGGAGCGGACGCGGTCCACGACTTCCTTGTAGAGGTCGAGGGACATGGACGGCTTGCCCGTCTCCGGGTCGCGCACATGGATATGGGCGACGGCGGCGCCGGCCTTGGCGGCATCGATCGCGGCATTCGCGATCTGCTCCGGCGTGATCGGCAGGTAGGGAGTCTGCTCGGGGGTGGTGATGTTGCCCGTCACCGCGCAGGTGAGGATGACCTTGCGACGCATGTTCTCAGTCCTTCGCGGCGTGGGTGTCGGCATCCAGACGGGGGATGCGGAATTCGTAGGTGAGGCGGGCGGGCCTGCCATCCTTCTTGGAGGCTTCCCAATCCGTGACGAGGGAGGCCTTCACGCCGAAGACCGCATCGTCATGCAGGTAGGGATCGCCGTCCTTGAAGATATGCGTGATGAGGTCGCGGTAGCCCGGCTTCTTGATCCAGAAATGCACATGGGCGGGGCGCATCGGCCCTCGGCCCATCGCCGCCAGCACGCGGCCCACGGGGCCGTCATGCGGCACGGGGTAGGCGGCGGGGACGACGGTCGGGAAGGCGACCACGCCATCGGGGCCCGTCACGAAGCGGCCGCGCATGTTGTGCTCGTCGCCCAGCTGGCTGTCGTAGAAACCCTCCGGCGAGGTGTGCCAGGTATCGACCTGCGCGCCCTCCAGCGGATTGCCGTCGGCATCGAGGATGCGGATCTCGACATCCAGCGGCTCGCCCTCCACGCCCGGGGACATGTTCTCCCCGTTCTTCATCACCGGCGGATTCTCCCGATGGAAGGGGCCGAGGACCGTCGTCTCGCTGACCGATGCATGCGTGCGGTGGGCGATGGCGTCCACCAGCATCGACACGCCGAGGATGTCGGAGAGCAGGATCACCTCCTGCCGCTTGTCGTCACACCAGCGGCCGAGCTCGGTGATGAAGCCGATGCCCTGCTCCCACTCCTCCGGCGTCAGTTCGACTTCCTTGACGAAGTCATGCACGTGGCGGATCAGCGCCGTCATGACCTTCTGCACCCGCGCATCGGCGTCGGGGCGGATGCGGCCGAGCACGGCCTCGGTCAGGTTCTCGCTGGTGTAGGTGATGTGGCCGTCGGCCATGGTGGTTCTCCTTCCCTCGGCGGGAATGATCAGCGCATGTTCAGCACGACGCGCCCGCGCGTGCCGCGGGCGACGGAGGCGTAGCCGGCCGCGCCATCGGCCAGCGCGTGGCGTTCCGCGATGGCGGGGGCGGGGTAGGTGCCGGCTTCGAAGCCCGGGCGCAGCGCATCCATGAGCGGCGCGCATTCGGCCGCCTTGCGCTTCAGGCTGTCCACGCCGATCAGGCGGCATTCGCGGCGGTAGAAGGGGATCATCTCCACCTTCATGCCCTCACCGGGGCTGCCCGAGATGAGGATGGCGCGGCCGCCGAAGCCGAGCGCGGCGAGCGCCGCCTCCACCAGGTCCGGCCGGCCGACGCAGTCGAACACTACGTCGATCGCCTTGCCGCCGCTGGCCCTGGCGATCTGGGCGGCGAAGTCGGGCTCGTTCAGGTCGATGAAATTGTCGGTCGCGTGCCGCGCGGGGGAGGCAGGGTCCGCCTGGCCGCGGCAGGCGGCGATCACCTGCGCGCCCTTGCCGCGGGCGATGCCGCAGGCGGCGCCGCCGACGCCGCCGCTGGCGCCGATGACCAGCAGCGTCTCGCCGGCCTTGATCTGCGCGTAGTCGAGCCCGATCCAGGCGCTGATGTAGTTCACCCCAACCGCGCCGGCCTGTTCGAAGGTCAGGTTCGCGGGCTTGCGGGACAGCGCGGCCACCGGGACCGTGAGGTAGGCGGCGTGCGTGCCGTCCCGCGTGAAGCCGATATCGCCGCCGGTGCCCCAGACCTCCGCGCCCAGCCATTCGGCGGGGCCGGCGACGACCACGCCGGCGAAGTCGCGGCCCGGCGTGCGGGGCGGCACGGTCTGCCGCATGCGGCCCAGCACGTTCTTCACGTCCGACGGGTTGATGGAGGCGGCATGGACCTCGACCAGCGCCTCGCCCTCCGCGGGCGGCGCCACGGGCATGCTCTCCACCGCCAGCACCTCCGGCCCGCCATGGCGCTGGAAGCGGAGCGCGGGGGCGTGGGCCGGGACATGACCGGGCAGGCTGGCGCGCGTGGCCAGGGCGAGCGGCGCGTCGTTCATTGCGGGACGGTTCCTCAAGGCGTTCATCCCTTCGTAAGCATCGTCCGGAAGGGGGTCAAGCATTTTCTGCAATCGATTGCATTGCCCCAATCTCACCATGACGGGCTAAGATGGTGTCCCCATGCCGCAACGCCGCCTTCCCCAGGACCCCGCCCCTGCCGCGCCCGCCTGCGAGCGCGTGACCATCCCTGCTGCGCCCATCGAGCGGGCGACAATCCCCGCGCCCGCGGAGCGGGCGACGATCGCCGACGTCGCCCGCGCGGCGGGGGTGCATGCCTCCACCGTCTCCCGCGCGCTCAACCCCGCCACGCGGGGCATGGTGACGGAAGCGGTGGCGCAGCGCGTGGCGCAGGCGGCCGCGGCGCTGGGGTGGCGGCCCTCCGCCCTCGCGGCGGGGCTGCGCACGCGGAAGTCCCGCACCATCGGCATCCTGGTGCCGGACCTCATCAACCCGATCTTCCCGCCCATCGTCCGCGCGGCCGAAGCGCTGCTGGCGGCGCAGGGCTATGCGACGCTGGTCGCCAACACCGACAACGACCCGGCGCGGGAGGAGATGCTGATCTCCCGCATGGCGGAGCATGTGGTGGACGGGCTGATGATGGCTTCCGCGGCGGAGGGCACGCATGCGATCGACCTCTGCGCCCGCTTCGGGATCCCGACCGTGCTGATCAACCGGCGCCTGCCGGGTGCCGCCACCTCCGCCGTCACGAATGACGACCGGCACGGGATCGGGCTGGCGGTGGCGCATCTGGTGGCGCTCGGCCATCGGCGCATCGCGCATCTCGCCGGCCCGCGCGGCGTCTCCACCGCCATCGACCGTCGCCAGGGCTTCGTGGAGGCCTTGCAGGCGGCCGGGCTGGAACCGGCCGCGATCGTGGATGCGTCGGGCTACACGCGGGGGGCGGGGCAGGCGGCGATGGAGGCGCTGCTGGCGGGGCCCGCCTTCACGGCCCTGGTCGCCGCGAACGATATGTTATGCCTTGGCGTCTACGACGTGCTGCAGGCAAGCGGCCTTCGCGCCGGGGCCGACCTTTCCGTCACGGGCTTCAACGACATGCCCTTCGTGGACCTCATCGACCCGCCGCTGACCACCATCCGCATCCAGCACGCCGCCATGGGGCGGGAGGCCGCGGAAGCGCTGCTGGCGGAGATGGCGGAACCCGCCACGCCCCGGCGCGACACGCGCCTGGTGCCCGAACTCGTCATCCGCGCCTCCACCCGCGCGGTCCAGCAGGAACAGTGATGCCCATCATCGTCGCCCAGGTCTCGGACGCGCATCTCGGCCCGCGCACCACCGTCTTCCAGGCCAACATGGCCCGGATCGAGGCCGTGCTGCATGCGGACCCGCCGGCGGTGCTGGTGGCCAGCGGCGACCTCTCGCTGGATGGCGCGGATCGCGATGCGGACCTGTCCTTCGCCGCCACGGCGCTGCGCCGCGCCGCGGGCCGCGCGCCGCTGCTGGCCATCCCCGGCAACCACGATGTCGGCAGCACGGCGGAGACGATGCCGACCCAGACCGTGGACGCGGCGCGGCTGGCGCGCTGGGACGGGATGCTGGGCGCCGATCGCTTCCTGCATGACCTGGACGGGCCCGGCGGCGAATCCTGGCGCCTGATCGGGCTGAACACGGAGATCATGGGCACCGGCCTGGCGCGGGAGGCCGAGCAGGCCGCCTTCGTGGGCACGGCGCTGGAAGGGCTCGGCCGGCGGCGCATCGCGCTGTTCCTGCACAAGCCGCCCTACCTGAACGGGATGGAGGACGGCTTCGACTACTGGTCCGTGCCGCCCATCGCCCGCGCCACGCTGGTGCCGCTGCTGACCCATCCCGCGCTGCGGCTCGTCGCCTCCGGCCACCTGCACCTGCATCGCCTGGTGCGGCGGGGGGAGGTGATGCATGCCTGGGCGCCCCCGGCTTCCTTCGTCTGCGAGCCGGAGATGCAGCCGGGCATGCCCGGCGACCGCCTGGCCGGCTTCCTGCGGCACCGGCTGCATGCCGACCATGTGGAGGTCGAGCTCGTCTCCCCCAGCGGCATCCGGGCGCCCTTCCTGGAGGAAGTGCGGGCCGAGACCTACCCGCGGCCGGCCTGATGGGGTCCGCTCACAAAAGCGCGATCGTCCCATTTTTGCTGTTGTTGAGAAAGTAGATTTCTCAACCGGTGATCGGTTTTCGGGCCAAGGGGGCCCGGCTATGACTACAACGTGGGCAAGCAGGGGCGGCAATGTCGCAGACCAAGCACCAGAAGTCGGAGTTCCTGGGGTTGCGCGACCCCTATGCGGAGACACCTGCCGGTAGCGAGGTGCCCCGCCCGCCCGCCGGCCCGTTGATGACGCGGGAGAAGGCGGCGGAGCTGGGCCGGGCGGGCGCCGCCCTCGCCGTGCTGCTGCTGGCCATCGCGGTGGTCGTCGCCGCCATCAGCTGACCCTGCGCGCCGATCCGGGCGCCGTCACGAAGCGTGACACTTCCTCACCCACGGGTGATGGGCCATTAGGTAGGACAGCATCCGTGACCTGACGGATGTGAATCGTGACCAAGGCCCTGTTCCTGAAGCTGCATCGCTGGGTGGCGCTGGCCTCCGCCCTGCCGCTGATCGCCGTCATCCTCTCGGGCCTCGTGCTCTCCTTCGAACCGGCGCTGAAGGCGATGACGCCGGACGGCACCGTCACGCTGGAACGGCTGGACCGCATCATCGCCGCCGCACCCCAGGGCGGCGCGCTGGCGATCCAGGGCTATGCGGGCACGGCGAGCCTCGGCGGGCGCGGCGCCTCCACCACCTATGACCTCGCGACCGGGCTGGCGGTGCAGCCGGACTTCCTGCCGGGCCTGTTCCGCACCATGCGGGGGCTGCATGAGCGGCTGCTGCTCGACCTCGGCTGGCTGGTCATCGCCAGCACCATCGCGCTGGTGCTGCTGGCGCTGGTCGGGCTGCTGCTCGGCCTGCCGAAGCTGCGCAACACGGTCGGCGGCTGGCACCGCGCGACGGGTTGGGCGCTGCTGCCGCTGCTCGTCGGCAGCCCGCTGACCGGCCTGGCGCTGGCCTTCGGCATCACCTTCACAAGCCCCGTGCCGCCGCCCGCCGGCGCGGCGCCCCCGCTGGCGGAGACGATCCGCCAGGTGGCGGCAAAGCATGACCTGGACGGGCTCGACTTCATCCGCCCGATGCGGGGCGGGCAGCTGGTCCGCGTGCTGGACGACCGCGGCACCGCCATCGTCTATCGCGCGGGGCCGGAGGGGCTGGTGCGCCAGCCCGACAACTGGCCGCGCCTGCTGCATGAGGGTGGCTGGGGCGGCATCTGGGGCAGCGCCCTGAACCTCGTCACCTCGATCGCCCTGGTCGGGCTGCTCGGCACGGGGGTGTTCATCTGGGCGCGGCGGACGCTCGCCAAGCGGCGGGCGAAGGCCGCGCGGCGCCTCACGCCTTCGGCGGCAGGGTGATTCCCGTCAGCGCCTGCCAGACGCGGATGACGAAGCCATCATCGGCGCGGCCATGGCCCATGGCGCTGGCGGCGGTGAAAAGCTGCTGCGCCTGGGTCGCCAGCGGCACAGGGTGGTTCAGCCCGCGCGCCATCTCTGCCACCAGGCCGAGGTCCTTGACGAAGATGTCCACCGCGCTGCGGGGCGCGTCGTCGCCGGTCAGCACGCGGGCCATCCGGTTCTCGAACATCCAGGAATTGCCGGCGGCACTCGTCACGACGTCATAGAGCTGCTGCGGATCGGCGCCCGCGCGGATGCCGAGCGCCATCGCCTCCGCCGCCACGGCGATGTGCACGCCAGCCAGCAGCTGGTGCACGACCTTGACGGTGGCGCCGATGCCGGGCGCGTCGCCGAGTTCCCAGACCTTGCTGGCGACCGCATCCAGCACCGGCCGCGCCTTGGCGAAGGCGGCCGGGCTGCCGGAGGCCATGACCGTCATCTCGCCGGCCGCGGCCTTGGCGGCACCGCCCGACACCGGCGCATCGAGGTAGAGGAAGCCGGCGGCTTCGGCGCGCTCCGCCAGCTTCTTCGCATCGGCCGGGCCCATGGTGGCGGAGGAGAGGATGACGGCGCCGGGGGCGAGGCGCGGCGCGCAGCCCTCCGGCCCGAACAGCGCGGCTTCGGTCTGCGCGGCATTCACCACCAGCAGCAGCACGGCCTCCGTGCCCGGTGCGATCCCGGCGGCGCTGGCCGCGGTGGCGCCGCCGGCGGCGGCGAATTCGGCGCGGGCGCTGTCGCGCATGTCGCAGCCCGTGGTCGCCAGGCCCGCGCGGTGGCAGGACAGCGCCGCGCCCATGCCCATGGCCCCGAGGCCGATCACCGCCACCTTCATCGCCCGAACCCCCTGCCTGTCGGCCGCACCCTTACCGGGTGCGTGGCTCATGACAAGGCAAGCCGCGCGATCTGCACGAGGGCGGAGATGACGAGCAGCACCAGGACGATGCGGCCGAGCTTGTCGGGGGAAGGCATGGGCGAGGAAATGGTTACGGGCGCATCGGTGTCCAAGGGCGGGGGAGCGCTGCTCCCCCGAACCCCCTCGCCAGGGTCCAGCGGGACCCTGGACCGCGATCAGCCGGCGATGTCGCGCAGCAACGCCTTCAGGGCGGGGGCGGCAGCGGCGTGGCGGGCGAGCAGCGCGGCTTCGTGCGTGCGGGCCTCCGCCACCAGCTCGGCCGCGAGCGCGGCACCAGGCGCCGTCAGCAGGATGCACATCGTGCGGCCCTGGCGCTGGCGACGGACGGAACCATCCGCCTCCATCCGGTCCAGCAGCTTCGACATGGTGGGCTGCTGCATCAGGCAGGTTTCTGCGAGCTCGCCGACAGTCACGCCCTGCCCCGCACCCTCCAGCGTTGCCAGCACGCGCCAGACCGGCACCGCCACGCCACGTGCCTTCAGCCGCGCATGGAAACCGGCCGAGGCCGCATGACTCGCCCGCGCCAGCAGGGCCAACAGGTAGCCGTCAACGAAGCGGGCGGATTCGCGCATGGCGGTCAATATATGACTTTTCATATGTCACGGACCAGCGTTATCCTGCCGGGAAGGATAGGGAGTGCCCGGGATTGCGCGACGACCGGATCGAGCCCCAATGGATCGAGGCCTTCGAGGCCGTGCTCCGCCTGTGCAAGGCGCAGCAAGGGGAGATCGTCTGCCTGCTGGCGGAAAGCCAGTCCCGCCCGCTGAACATCGACCTCGCGGAGCTGGCCGCGCATCGCCTGGGCTGCCGCCCGTTCCGCCTGGTGGTGCCCACGCCGCGGCAGGCGGCGCCGGTGCCCGTGCGCTCCACCGGTGCGTCCCGCGCGCTGCAGGGCCATCCCGGCGCGCTGGCGGCGCTGAAGGCGTCGTCCCTGATCCTGGACCTGACGCTGGAAGGCCTGCTGCACGCGCCGGAACTCAAGGAAATCCTGGCGGCGGGTTCGCGCATCCTGATGGCGTCGAACGAGCATCCGGAGGCGCTGGAAAGGCTTGTGCCGCGCGCGGAGGACGAGGCGCCGGTGAAGGCCGCGGTGAAGCGCGCGCGCAGCGCGAAGCGCATGACGGTGACGAGCGCCGCCGGCACGGACCTCGCGGTCGACATGACGGGCGCCATCACGGCGGGTGTGTGGGGCTGGACGGACCGGCCCGGCACCATCGCGCATTGGCCGGGCGGCGTCGTCGTCAGCTTCCCCCGCGCGGGCACCGTCAACGGCACGCTGGTGCTGGCGCCGGGCGACGCCAACCTGACCTTCAAGCGGTACATCGAAAGCCCCGTGCGCCTGACGCTGGTCGATGACCATGTGACGGCAATCGAGGGCGCGGGCACGGACGCCATCGCCATGCGCGAGTATCTCGCCGCCTGGGGCGACCGCGCGGCCTATGCGGTCAGCCATGTCGGCTGGGGGATGAACCCCCGCGCACGGCGGGAGGCGCTGCTGGCCTATGGCGCGCGCGACACCAACGGCACGGAGCTGCGCGCGGCAGCCGGGAACTTCCTGTTCTCGACGGGCGCCAATGAATTCGCGGGCCGCTTCACGGAGGGGCATTTCGACATCCCCGTCTTCGGCTGCACCATCGCGCTGGATGGCGAGCCCGTCGTCATCGAGGGGAGGCTCGTTCCATGACCACCATCCTGCTGCACGGCATCGGCGGCCCCTCCTGGGGAGCGTTGGCGCGCGACGCGATCGACTGGCCCTTTCCCGGCTTCTGCGGCACGGCGCCCCTGCCCGCCATGACCTTCCCGGCGCTGACCCAGGCGCTGCTGGCGGCGATGGACGCGCGCGGCATCGCGAAGGCGACGCTGGTCGGGCATTCCATGGGCGGCATGGTCGCGCAGGACTTTTGCGCAACACATCCTGACCGCGTCGCGAAGCTGGTGCTGTATGGCACGACGCCGGCCTTCGGCGGCCGCGATCCGAGCTTCGCCGACGCCTTCCTGCGCGCGCGCCTCGGCCCGCTGGAGGGCAGCACGATGCGGGACGCCGCGCCCGCGATGCTGGAGGGCATGTTCGGCCCCGACGCGGCCCCGGACGCCTATCCGCGCGCGCTGGAGGCGATGCGGGCCGTGCCCGATAATGTCTATCGCGAGACGCTGCGCTGCCTCACCACCTTCGACCGCCGCGCCGACATGGCGCGCATCGCGGTGCCGACGGTGCTGATTGCGGGCGAGAAGGACCAGGCCGCGCCGCTCAAGACCATGCAGCGCATGGCGGAGACGATCCCCGGCGCGCGGCTCCTCGTGATCCCGGAAGCGGGGCATCTGATCCATCTCGAGAAACCCGCCGAATTCGCGGCCGCGCTGCGCGACGCATTGGAGAGCTGAGCATGGACGCCCTGCCCGCCACCACGCTGGAAGACGCGCCGATCTTCCACCCCGACGCCTTCCGCCTGACGCCGTTCGAGGCCGAGCTGACGAGCAAGGCGCGACGCTTCGGCGCCGCCGTGCTGGCGCCCCGCGCCTCCCGCTGGGACAGGGAAGCGACCTTCCCCACCGACAACTACCGCGACATGCATCGCGAAGGGCTGCTCGGCATCTGCATCCCGAAGGATGAGGGCGGGCTCGGCGCCGATTTCCGCGCCTATTGCATGACGGCGGCGGAGCTTGGCCGCTATTGCGGCGCGACGGCGCTGACCTGGAACATGCATGTCTGCTCCACGCTCTGGACCGGCGCGCTGACCGAGGACCTCGACATCCCCGAACCCGCGCGCGTGGAGCATCGGCGGCGGCGGCAGATCCACTACGACCGCATCCTGCAGGACGGCGCGATCTACTCGCAGCCCTTCTCCGAGGGCGGCGCCGCAGCGGCCGGCGCGGCGGCCTTCGGCACCACGGCCAGGCGCGTGGAGGGCGGCTACCTCATCAACGGCAAGAAGATCTTTGCCAGCCTCGCAGGCCATGCGAACTACTACGGCATCCTCTGCACGGAAGTGCATGAGGGCGAGAAGCTGTCGCGAAGGGATACGCTCTATCTCGGCGTCCCGGCGACGGCGCCGGGCGTGACGGTGGAGGGGGAATGGGACCCGCTCGGCATGCGCGGCACCGTCTCCCGCAACCTGCTGTTCAAGGACGTCTTCGTCCCCGACGACGCGGCGCTGATGCCGCCCGGCCTCTACTTCCAGGCGGCGACGCGCTGGCCGCACATGTTCATGACGCTGTCGCCGACCTACATGGGCATCTGCCAGGCGGCCTACGACTTCACCGTGAAGTACCTCCGCGGCGAGGTGCCGGGCACGCCGCCGGTGAAGCGCCGCATGTATCCGACAAAGCAGATCGCCGTGGCGCAGATGCGGATCATGCTGGAACAGACCAAGGCGCTGTGGTTCCAGGCCATCACCGATGCGCGGCCCGATCCCACCAAGGACCAGATGATGCGCGCGCTCACCGCGCAATACACGGTGATGGAGAACGCGAATGCGCTCTGCGCGCTCGCCATCCGCACCTGCGGCGGGCAGTCCATGCTGAAGACGCTGCCGCTGGAGCGGCTGTACCGCGACAGCCGCTGCGGCGCGCTGATGCTGCCCTGGACGGCGGAGCTGTGCCTGGATCGCCTCGGCCGCGACACGCTCTACGAGAAGGGCGAGGCGGATTGAGCGCGCCGGTCCCTGGCTGGGCGGCGTCGCAGCCGCCCGGCCGCGTGGCGCTGCGCTTCGGCGATGCGGCGCTGGACTACGGGGCGCTGGACGCTGCTATCGCCGGCATGGCGGGCGCGCTGGCGGCGCGCGGCATCGGGCGCGGGAACCGCATGGGCTTCCTCGGCCACAACCACCCCGCGCAGATCGTGGCGCTGCTGGCCTGCGCGCGGCTCGGCGCGATGCAGGTGCCGCTGAACTGGCGCCTCGCCGCGCCGGAATGGCGCTTCATCCTGGAAGACGCGGGCGCGTCGCTGCTGCTGGCGACACCGGATTTTCTCGGGGCTGCCGCGGCCGCCACGCCCGAAGGCTGCGCGGTGGTGGATGCGACGGCGCTGCACGGCGCGCCAGCCGATGCCGTGGGCAATGACGATGACCCGCTGCTGCTGGTCTACACCAGCGGCACCACCGGCCGGCCCAAGGGCGCGGTGCTGGACCAGCGCGCCCTGCGCTTCAACGCCATGAACGCCGCTGCCACCTTCGAACTTTCCGCCAGCGACCGTGTGCTGACGGTGCTGCCGCTGTTCCATGTCGGCGGCCTCAACATCCAGACCACGCCGGCGCTGATGGCGGGGGCGGAGATCATCCTGCATCCGCGCTTCGACGCCGACGCCTTCTTCGACACCGTCGCGCGCGACCGCCCGACGCTGACGCTGCTGGTGCCCGCCGTGATGCAGGCGCTGGTCACGCATCCCCGCTGGGGCAGCGCCGACCTCTCCTCGCTCCGCGCCATCGGTGCCGGGTCATCGGACGTGCCGCTGCCCCTCATCGAGGCGTTCCACCGGCGCGGCATCCCGGTGCAGCAGGTCTATGGCGCGACGGAGACCTGCCCCATCGCCATCGTGCAGAGCCGCGAGGAGGCGCTGGCCGCCCCCGGCTCCATCGGCCGCCCGGCGCTGCACGCGGAATGCCGCCTGGTGGATGCCGCAGGCGCCCCCTGCCCGCCCGGCACGGATGGGGAGATCCAGGTGCGCGGCCCCGCCGTGCTGCGCGGCTATTGGAAGCGCGACGATGCGCTGACGCCGGATGGCTGGTTCCCCACCGGCGATGTCGGGCGCATCGACCCGGCGGGCCGCTGGTGGTTCACCGACCGCCTCAAGCACGTGATCATCTCGGGCGGGGAGAACATCTACCCCGCCGAGGTGGAGCGCCTGCTGCGCTCGGCGCCCGGCGTCGCGGAAGGCGTCGTCGTCGGCCGCGACGACCCGCGCTGGGGGGAGGTGCCGATCGCCGTCGTCGTCCCTGGCGAGGGTTTCGACCCCGCCCGCGTGCTCGCCCATTTCGAGGGCCAGATCGCGCGCTTCAAGCAGCCCCGCGCCGTCGTCGCCCTGCCTGCCCTGCCGCGCACCGCGCTGGGCAAGGTGGAGGTCGCGCGCCTCAGATCGATGGTGGCCGCACACCCCAATCCGTGAATTCCCGCGCCATCACGGCGCGGTCTTCCAGCACCACCAGGTCGCGGTGGCGCCAGTCCCGCTTCAGGCGCGCGAAGGCGTTGCGGACGGCGCGCGGCGGGCCTTCCAGCACCTGACCGATGCAGTGGCCGCGCAGCGACAGGCAGCCGGTGACGCCGCGCGCCAGCAGCCCCGCCCGCAGGCGTTCCGCCAGCGCGGCGATGGCGGCGGCATCGGCGGTGACGCCGGGCTCGCCGACGCTCATCGCCACGATCCGGCGCAGGGGCGGGGTGCTGGACTGACGCGGCATCACTCTCTCCGGCAGGGTGGCCGCCGGATGGCATGGCGCGCGTTCAGGAAGGGATAACGGCGCCTGCTACTCCGTGACGGAAACGCGCCAGGTGAAGCGCCGCGTCTCCCCGGCGTTCAGCATCTCGATCCCCGGCTTGGACCAGAGATCGACGTCGTAGCCATCGATGTCCGCGTATCCCGCCCAGGGCTCGATGCAGAGGAAGTCCGCACCCGGCTTCATCCAAAGGCCCAATTGCCCGAAGCCCTGCCAGGCCACTTCCAGCCCCGGCGCGCCGGCCGCGCCGTAATGCAGGCGGCGGCTGGCGGGGTTCAGCAGGATCATGGCGCTCGGGCGGAACAGATCCTCCCGCAGCCCGAGCGTGCGGCCATGCGTCGGCAGCGCGTGGGGCGTCTGGTCGATCAGGCCGCGGTCGTTCAGCCGGAAGAAGGGGCCGGCTTCCTCCTGCTCGAACTCGATGCGGTGGGCGAGCTTGCCGGCGCTGCCGGGCAGCGGCCAGCGGAAGGCGGGATGCGCGCCGACGGAGAAGGGCAGCGTGCCCTCCCCCGCATTCGTCACGCCGTAGGTCACGGCGAGCGTCGCGCCATGCAGCGCGTAGGCGACCTCGAACCGGAAGGCGAAGGGGTAGATGGCGCGCGTCGCCTCCGAATCCTGAAGCAGGAAGCGGCAACCGGTCGCGTCCTGCTCCACCAGGGTGAAGCGGCTGTCGCGGGCGAAGCCATGCTGGCCCATGGGGAAGCTCGCCTCGCCGATGCGCAGCGTGTCGTCCTTCACGCGGCCGACGATGGGGAAGAGCACGGGCGAATGGCGCGGCCATGCGGCTTCCGCCTGCCAGAGCAGCTCCCGCCCTTGCGCGTCCTTGAGGCTGATGAGCTCCGCGCCCTCCGCCTTCACAACAGCCTTGAGCTTCGGCGTGGCCAGGCTGGCCTGGTCCGGGTTGCCCTTCATGGCAGTCGCTTCGCCTCCCGCCGCTGGTCATGCGCGCGGGCGTGCAGCAGGGCCAGCGCGTGCAGGTCCTCCGGCACGCCCGCCGCCCGCGCGGCATCGGTCAGGAAGCCCAGTATGTGCTCCGCCTCCGTCCGTCCGCCCGCTTCGAGGTCCCGCAGCATGGAGGCTGTGTAGGCGCTTCCGGCATCGGAGAACATCGCGCGGTAGCTCTCCATGAAGCCGGGCGACATGGGGAAGCCCTGCGCGGCGGCGATCGCCGCGTTGCGTTCCAGGATCGAGAGCAGGAAGGCGCGGCCGCCGGCGCGCACGATCTCTCCCACGCTGGCGCGCATCAGCACCGTGCCGGCGGCGACGGTGCCGAGGTGGACCAGCTTCTCCCACATCCGGCGCCTGATGTCGGGCACGGCTTCCGCGACCAGCCCCGGCGCCTGGCCAAGCGCCGCGGCGAAGGCGGCAGCGCGGCCATCCATCGCGCCCCCTTGTTCGCCAAAGGTCAGCCAGTGCCAGTCGTTCAGGTGCTGGATGGTGCCGTCCGGCCGCAGCGTCGCCGCGCATTTGGCCAGCCCGCCCCAGACGCGATCCGCCCCGAAGGCGGCGTTCAGCCGGTCGATATGCGACAGGCCGTTCAGCACCGGCAGCACGCAGGCACCGGCCTCCACCGCCGGGCGGATCGCCTCGATCGCGGGGTCGAGGTCATAGGCCTTGCAGGACAGCAGCACGACATCGAAGCCGGGACCCGCGCGATCCAGCGTCGTCACGGGGGTGTCGAGGTCGCCATAAGTGCTGCGGAGGCGAAGCCCGTCCCGCGCCAGGGCGGCGGCCCGCGCCGGGCGGACGAGGAAGGCGACATCCAGCCCCCGCTGCATCGCCCTTGCGCCGAAATAGCCGCCGAGCGCCCCCGCCCCCAGCACCAGCATCCGCATCGCCGTCATCCGTTCCCCCGTGCCCGGCCAGAATCACGCATGCGGGGGTGATGTCCAGCCCGGCGCGACTCGCTTGAGGTGCCGGCCTATGTTCTATAAATGTTCCCTCTGACGAGGAGGTGCATCGCATGGCGGTCGCGGCGATCCTGGCAGGGCCGGCGGATTTCGGGGGGTGGCGGCAGGCGGCGCGCGGCCTGGTGGCAGCGGGCCTCCGGCCGGAGCAGGTGGAATGGCGCGTGGCCGGCGACGCGCCCGGCCTGTTCGGCGACGCCCCCGCGCCCCCTCCCCCCGCCGAGCCCGGCCGCTTCACCGTCCCCCGCGCCTTCATGGGCCTGGCCGAGATCGCCATCCGCCACAGCGACCCCGAACGCTTCGCCCTGCTCTACGGCCTGCTCTGGCGCATCCATGAGGGAGAGGCCGCGCTGATGCAGGTCTCGACCGACCCCGCCGTGGCGCGGCTGGAGGCGATGGCCAAGGCGGTGCGGCGGGACGCCCACAAGATGCACGCCTTCCTGCGCTTCCGGCAGGTGGAGACGGAGGCCGGCACGCGCCACATCGCCTGGTTCGAGCCCGACCACCACATCGAGGAGGCGGAGGCCGATTTCTTCGTCCGCCGCTTCGCCAGCCTGCGCTGGACCATCGTGACGCCCCGCCGCACGGTCGGCTGGGACGGCGAGAATCTCTCCTTCGGCCCGGGCGGCAGCCGCGCGGACGTGCCGCCGGACGATGCGGTGGAACCCCTCTGGCGCGCCTACTACGCCGCGATCTTCAACCCCGCCCGGCTGAAGCCCAACGCCATGCGCGCCGAGATGCCGCGGAAATACTGGCGCAACATGCCGGAGACCTTCGAGATTCCGCGCCTGCTGGCCGAGGCGCCCCAGCGCGTCCGGGAGATGGTGGCCCGGGGCGGCGCCGCGCCCAATCCGCAGCCGCAGCGCCCGATCCACGTCCCCGCCCAGCCTTCTTCGGTGCAGCCGATCGCGGCGCCGCGCGTTGAGGCGGCCATGGACCTGCTCGACGCCTCCAAAGACCCTGCCCTCGCCCTGGCCGACCTGCGCCAGGAACTGCTCGGCCGGAACGACCTGCCGGACTGGACCACGCGCGCGACACAGCCCGTCTTCGGCGAGGGGCCGGTTGGCGCGCCACTGCTCTTCGTCGGCGAACAGCCGGGGGACGAGGAGGACATCCAGGGCCGGCCCTTCGTCGGCCCCGCCGGGCGCCTCTTCAACCGCGCGATGGAGGCCGCGGGCCTGCCGCGCGACACGGCCTATGTCACCAATGCGGTGAAGCACTTCAAGTTCACGCCGACGGGCAAGCGGCGGCTGCACCAGTCCCCCGACGCCGGCGACATCACCTACTACCGCCCCTTCCTGCTGCGGGAGGTCGGGCTCGTCGCACCGAAGCTTGTCGTGGCGCTGGGCGCTTCGGCACTGCAGGCACTGACGGGGAAGAAGCTGCCGGTGATGAAGACGCGCGGGACTACCGTGACGGCGCTGGAAGGCCACCCCGTCTTCGCGACGGTGCATCCGAGCTACCTGCTGCGCATCCCGGACCAGGACGGGCAGGCGCGGGAATTTTCCCGATTTGTGGAGGATCTGAAGGCGGCGGGGCAACAGGCGGCGTGATACCGGCGGCCGACGAAGCCGGCCGAGGCCGCGAATGCGGCCCGCGGCAAGTGCCGCGAAGCCAAGCGGCCGGAGGCCGCGCCCGGCGTCTGAGGGCACAGGTAAACGCTGTTTCCCCCGATACCCCCTTTGCCAGGGCCGTGACGGCCCTGGACCGTCGTCAGTTGAGGCGCTGGCGCAATTCCTCGAGGAGGCCCTTCACGCGGGCGGCCTGGGGGCCTTCGGGAACCAGCTTGAGGAAATTCTCGAGGGCAGCGATGGCGGCGCCGATCTGGTCGAGGCGCTGGTGCATCAGACCGGCCTCCCGCCACAACGGCGCGGCATCGGGGGCCAGGCGCAGCATGTCCTCGGTGCAGGAAACCGCGCCGGCCAGGTCGCCATCCCGCAGGCGGCGCACCTTGATGTTGTTCTGCAGCCGCAGCAGCACCGCGCGCTTGTCCATCCGCGCCAGCGACGCCGGGCCGAGCTCCGCCTGGTCCCCCGCGAAGCGCTTCAGCGTGGCACGCAGGTCGCGCGCATCCATGGCATGGCCGCCGGCGAAGACATCCACCACCACCTGGCCGCGGCCGGCGAGTGCGATCAGGAAATGGCCGGGGAAGTCGATGCCATGCGCCTCCCACCCCGCGGCCTCCGCCGCATGCAGCCAGAGGATGCCGAGCGCCACCGGCAGCCCCCGCCGGCGCTCCATCACGCGCAGCAGGTTGGCGTTGGACAGGTCCTCGTAGGTCTCCTCGTCGCCGGCATAGCCGAACTGGCCGTGGATGACCTGCGCCAGCACGGCGCGGCGGCGGGCGACGTCACCGGCATCGGCCTCCGGGTCCGCGGCGGCGGCATTGACCGCGGCGCGGGCCAGCGCCGTCAGGTGCTCCGCCCCCGCGCGCCAATCGGCATCCAGCGCATCGACGCGCGCCAGCTGCAGCGCGGCCAGGCCGATGTCGATCTCGGAATCCGGCAGCGTGCCGAGCGCGGCCAGCGCCGCGCGCGCATCCTGCAGCGGGTTGCTCATGCGGCTTCCTCAGCCCTGCGCCGGCACCATCCGGCCGACGCGGCGGCCACCGAAGATGTGGACGTGGAAATGCGGCACCTCCTGCCCCCCATCCTCGCCCATGTTGGACAGGATGCGATAGCCGGCGGATTCGAGGCCGAGGTCCCGCGCCACCTTGCCGACCGCCCGCCAGAAGCCCGCGACCTCCGCATCGCTCGCCTGCGCGCTGAAATCGGCGTGGGAGACATAGGGCCCCTTCGGGATCACCAGCACATGCACGGGCGTCTGCGGGTTGATGTCATGGAAGGCCAGCGCGAACTCATCCTCATGCACCCGCTTGCAGGGGATCTCGCCCCGCAGGATGCGCGCGAAGATGTTTGCCGGATCATAGGGCGGCAGGCCGGTCATGCGCGTCATGGTCGAGGCTCCGGAAGCGTCGTCAGAGCCCCTGTTCTGGCGACGCCCCCGGCATGGCGCAAGTCAGGGAAGCTTGGTGGTGTTCGCCGCGCGCACCAGGCCCTTGGGGCGGGACGCCTTCTCCGCGATGCCGGAAATCCCCTGGCGGCGGGCGAGTTCCGCCCAGACCTCCGCCGGCGCGATGCCGGCATCCACCCAGAGCACCATGAGGTGATAGAGCAGGTCGGCGCTTTCCAGCACCGTCGCGGCGCGGTTGCCCATCGTCGCCTCGATCACGCATTCCACCGCCTCCTCCCCCAGCTTCTGGGCGACCTTGGCGGTGCCGCGGGCCAGCAGGCGGGCGGAATGCGAATGCTCCACGTCGCCGGAGGCGCGCCGCGCCTCCACCGTGCGCCAGAGCGTGTCGAGGATGCCGGCGTCCGCGCCCTCCACCGTGAAGGGGGCGAGCGCGCCGGCGCCGGCGGCGCTTGCCGCCTTCGGCATGGCAAGCTGCTGCGCGACGGGGATGGTGGGCGGCAGCGGCAGGGCGGCCGCGACCTTCAGCGCCTTCTTCTTCGCCTTGGGCAGCTTGGCCTTCAGCAGCTTCGCCTTCGGGGCCTTCGCCTTGGGCTTGGCGGCCTTGGCCTTCACCGGCTTGGCCTTGGGGGGCTTGGCCTTGGCGGGCTTCGCCTTCGCAATCGCGGCCTTGCCCATCACGCAGCCTCCGCCATCGGGCGCACCGGCAGGCCGGCCGCTTCCAGCGCCGCCTTCGCCTCCGCGATCCGCATCTGGCCGTAATGGAAGACGCTGGCGGCGAGCAGCCCCGTGGCGCCCGCCTTGGCGCCATCCACGAAATGGCTGGCATCGCCGACGCCGCCGCTCGCCACGATCGGCAGCCGCACCGCCGCCCGCGCGGCGCGCAGCAGGCCGAGGTCGAAGCCCTGGCGCGTGCCGTCCCGGTCCATGGAGGTCAGCAGGATCTCCCCCGCGCCACGGCGCTCGGCTTCCCGGATCCACTCGATGGCGTCGATACCGGTGCCGCGGCGGCCGCCATGGGTGAAGACCTCCCACGTCCCATCGCCGGAGGATCGAGCGTCGATGGCGACGACGATGGCCTGGCTGCCGAAGGCCTCCGCGCCGCGGGTCACCACGGCGGGGTCCGACACGAAGGCGGAATTGATGGAGACCTTGTCGGCGCCGGCCAGCAGCAGGCGGCGCATGTCTTCCACCGCGCGGACGCCGCCGCCGACCGTGAGGGGAATGAACACCTGCGCGGCGGTGCGGGAGACGACGTCGAGCATCGTGTCCCGCCCCTCATGGCTCGCGGTGATGTCGAGGAAGGTGATCTCGTCCGCGCCCTCGCGGTCATAGATCCGCGCCTGCTCGACAGGATCGCCGGCGTCACGCAGCTCGAGGAAATTGACGCCCTTGACGACGCGGCCGTCCTTGACGTCGAGGCAGGGGATCACGCGCAGGGCCAGCACCGGGGGCGCTCCGCTGGGACGGGGTGTCCAGGGTTGTCAGGGGCCGCGCCGGATGGCGGCGGCAGGCCGTGATTGGAACCTCGGGCGCCGCCGGTCAAGCGATGATCTGGCGGACCCAGCCCAGCAGCAGCCCGGCCAGGACCAGCGCCAGCGCGCCCCGCAGGTTGCGGTCCCGCAGCCGGACCTCCCGCCCCTTCAGCAGCCGTCCCAGCACCCGCACCGCCAGCCAGGCCGCGAGGACGAAGCAGGCCGTCTCCGCCAGTTGCAGCGCGACGGCCACGCCGGGTCAGGCGGCGGCGAGGGCCAGGGCGGCGGCGGGCTGCACGCGGCCATCATAGAGCGCGCGGCCCAGGATGGCGCCGGCCACGACGCCTTCCGCCTTCAGCGCCACGATGTCGTCCGTCGAGGCAACGCCGCCCGAGGCGATGACGGGCATGGAGACCGCGCGGGCGAGCGCGGCGGTGGCCGTGACGTTCACGCCGCTCAGCATGCCGTCGCGGGCGATGTCGGTGTAGATGATGGCGGCGGCGCCCGAGCCCTCGAAGGCTTTCGCCAGATCGACGGCGGTGGTGGCGCTGGTTTCGGCCCAGCCCTCGGTGGCCACGAAGCCGTCCCGCGCATCGATGCCCAGCGCCACGCGCCCGGGGAAGGCGCGGCAAGCGGCGCGGGCGAAATCGGGGTCCTTCACCGCGGCGGAGCCGAGGATGATGCGGGTGACGCCGGCGGCCAGCCAGGCTTCCGCCGTCGCCATGTCCCGGATGCCGCCGCCGAGTTGCACGGAGAGCCCCGGCACGGCGGCGATGATGCGCTTCACCGCCTCCACATTCGCGGGCTTGCCGGCGAAGGCGCCGTCGAGGTCCACGACATGCACCCAGGCGAAGCCCTGGGTGGCGAAGGACGCGGCCTGCGCGCCGGGGTCATCGGCATAGACCGTGGCCTGTGCCATGTCGCCGCGCTTCAGGCGCACCACCTGCCCGCCCTTGAGGTCGATGGCGGGATAGAGAGTGAAGGCCATCAGCCGCCCCCGATCAGGCTTTCCGTGCTGCGCCCGCGGCCGGGCTCCAGCAGCTTGTGGTAGAAATGGCCCGCGACGGTGCGGCCATCGACCCGCGCATAGGCGGGATGGGTGCCCCAGCGCGTGTAGCCGAGGCCCTCGAACAGCGCGATGGCGCTCGACTGCGTCTCCCGCACGTCGAGGTTCAGCACGCGGATGCCGGTGCCGGCGGCGTATTCCTCCACGCGCTCGACCAGCTGCCGCGCCAGGCCGTGGCCGCGGGCATAGGGGGCGATGTAGGCATGGGTCAGCTGCGCGGCGAAGGCCTGGGCCTCGTTGTTGCGGGGCGGGCGGACCAGCTGCGCGCTGCCGACGACGATGTTGTCGAGCCGCGCGACGAAGAGCGTGCGGTCCGGCACCAGCAGCACGCCGCGGAAATGGCGGGCCAGCGCGGCGCGGTCCTGGCTCTGCACCCAGCCGAAGCCACCACCCTCGATGATCGCGGCGTTGGTGGCCTCGCACAGCTCATCGAGGTCGTGCGGCGACAGCTCCGTCACGATGTCCACCGCCAGCTTGTGCTGGCCGGCGCGCTGGATGGTCGGGCTCATAGTGTCCAGCGCAGGAAATTGGCGAGGATGCGCAGCCCGACCAGGCTGCTCTTCTCGACGTGGAATTGCGTGCCGGCGATGTTGTCCCGCCCGACGATGGCCGGGACCGTGCCGCCATAGCGGGTGCTGGCCAGCAATTCGGCGGGCTGGCCGCCGGCCAGCGCGTAGGAATGCACGAAATAAGCATGGGCACCGGGGGCGATGCCGGCCAGCAGCGGGTGCGCCGCCTGGTCCAGCACCAGCGCGTTCCAGCCCATCTGCGGCAGGGGCAGCGCCGCACCGGTCTCGTCGCGCGGATCCATCGGCGCGATCTCGCCCGCGATCCAGCCGAGGCCCGGCGTCACGCCATGTTCCAGCCCGCGCTCCGCCATCAGCTGCATGCCGACGCAGATGCCGAGGAACGGCTTCTTCTGGACCATGACGCTGTCGGTCAGCGCATCGACCATGCCGGGCAGCGCATCCAATCCGCGGCGGCAGGCGGCGAAGGCGCCCTGGCCGGGCAGCACCACGCGGTCCGCGGCGCGGACATCCGCCGAATCGGTCGTCACCGCGACCTGCGCCGCGACGCCCGTTTCGCGGATGACCCGTTCCAGCGCCCGCGTGACGGAGGCGAGGTTGCCCGAGCCGGGATCGATGACGGCGATTTTCACGGCAGGCTCCGCACCAGGTCGGGGCGCTGCTGGCCGAGGCGGAACCAGGCGGTATCCAGGCTGTCCGCCACCACCACGCCGCGTTCCGGCAGGCCGAGTCGCGCGAGCCGCGCGCGCAGCCGGTCCCGCGCCTCGAACCCCGCCAGCAGATGGAGGACGACGGTGGTGGCGCTCAGCAGCGGCTCCGGCAGCAGCAGGGCCGCGGCGACGACCAGGACCAGCAGGCCGAGCGCTTCCCACCACAGCCGGTTCCAGGCGAACCAGAAGGGGCCGAATATGGTCGCGGCGAGGGAGAAGCCTTCCGGCACCAGGACCGGGGCGCGGGTCTTCGGCTCCGGCCAGCCCTCCGGCCCGGGGGGCGGGGGTGGCGCCGCATGGACGGTGTAGAGCTTCACGATCAGCCCTCCAGCGAGCCCTTGGTGGAGGGGATTTCGCCAGCCATCCGCGGGTCCGTCTCCAGCGCCATCCGGAGCGCCCGGGCGACGGCCTTGAAGCAGGCCTCGGCCACATGGTGGGCATTGGTGCCGGCCTTCAAGGTCACGTGCAGGGTGATGCCGCTGTTGAAGGCGAACGCCCGGAAGAATTCCTCGACCAGCTCGGTGTCGAACGTGCCGATCTTGGGGCGCTGGAAGGGGACGGACCAGGCGAGGAAGGGGCGGCCGGAGATGTCGATCGCGGCCTCGGCCAGCGCCTCGTCCATCGGCAGCAGGCACTGCCCGAAGCGCCGGATGCCGCGCTTGTCGCCGAGCGCCTGGCGCAGCGCCTGACCGAGCACGATGCCGACATCCTCCACCGTGTGGTGGTCGTCGATATGCAGGTCGCCCTTGGCCGCGACGGTCAGGTCCATCAGCGAATGGCGGGCGAGCGCGGTCAGCATGTGGTCGAAGAACCCGACCCCGGTCGCGACCTCCACCTTGCCGGTGCCGTCCAGGGCAAGGGTCAGGCGGATGTCGGTTTCGGAGGTGGCGCGGGCGATGCTGGCGGTGCGCGTCATGGGCGCTGCACTAGCCGATGGGGCGCGCGGGGTCCACGGGCGGGTGATGACGGCGGGGCAACAATCGCCACGACGGCCCTCGGGTGTTGCATTTCTGTTCTGCACCGCCGGCGTTCCCGCTTGCATTGCACTGGCCCTGCCCCGATGCCACATGCGCGGGCCATGAACACCACCTCCTCCCCGCATGATCCCCTCGGCTGGCACGGCACCACCATCCTCTGCGTCCGCAAGGATGGGCGCGTGGCGATGGCGGGGGATGGCCAGGTCTCGCTGGGCCAGACCGTCGTGAAGGGCAATGCGCGCAAGGTGCGGCGCATCGCCCAGGGCCGCGTGCTGGCCGGCTTCGCCGGTGCCACGGCCGATGCCTTCACCCTGCTGGAACGGCTGGAGGCGAAGCTGGAACGCTTCCCGGACCAGCTGGAACGCGCCTGCGTCGAACTCGCCAAGGATTGGCGGACGGATCGCTACCTGCGGCGGCTGGAGGCGCTGCTCGCGGTGGCGGATGCCAAGCGGTCCCTGCTTCTGACCGGCCAGGGTGACGTGCTGGAACCCGAGGATGCCGTGATCGGCATCGGCTCCGGCGGCAACTACGCGCTGGCCGCCGCCCGCGCGCTGCTGCCGGTGGAGGGCATCGCGGCGGAGGAAGTCGCGCGCCGCGCCATGAGGATCGCCGCCGACATCTGCGTCTACACCAACGGCAACATCGTGCTGGAGACCATCGAGCCGTGACGGAAACCGTGAACCTCTCCCCGCGGGAAATCGTCAGCGAGCTTGACCGCCACATCGTCGGCCAGAACGACGCCAAGCGCGCCGTCGCCATCGCGCTCCGCAACCGCTGGCGCCGCCAGCAGCTCGCCCCCGGGCTGCGGGAGGAGGTGGTGCCGAAGAACATCCTGATGATCGGGCCGACGGGCTGCGGCAAGACGGAGATCGCGCGCCGCCTGGCCAAGCTCGCCAACGCACCTTTCTTGAAGGTGGAAGCGACGAAGTTCACCGAGGTTGGCTATGTCGGCCGCGACGTGGACAGCATCATCCGCGACCTCATCGAGGTCAGCATCACCCAGACGCGCGAAAATTCGAGAAAATCCGTTCAGGCGAAGGCGGAGCTGGCGGCGGAGGAGAAGCTCATCTCCGCGCTGGTTGGCGAAGGTGCCTCCGGTGAGACGCGCATGAAATTCCGCCGGATGCTGCGGGAGGGCCAGCTGGAGAGCCGGGAGGTGGAGGTGCAGGTCGCCGACACGACCGGCGGCATGCCGATCGGCATGATGGACATGCCCGGCGCCCAGGGCCTGCAGATGCAGAACATGCAGGAGATGCTGGGCAAGATGTTCGGCGGCCGCCAGAAGCCCCGCAAGATGACGGTGGCCGAGGCGCGCCAGGCCCTGCTGAAGGACGAGGCCGACAAGCTGCTGGACCAGGAGGCGCTGACGCGCGAGGCCGTCGCCAACGCCGAGAACAATGGCATCGTCTTCATCGACGAGATCGACAAGGTCTGCGCTCGCACCGGCGAGGGCGGCACGCGCGGTGGCGACGTCTCCCGCGAGGGCGTGCAGCGCGACCTGCTGCCGCTGATCGAGGGCACGACAGTCACCACCAAGCACGGGCCGGTGAAGACGGACCACATCCTCTTCATCACCTCCGGCGCCTTCCATCAGGCGAAGCCGAGTGACCTGCTGCCGGAGCTGCAGGGCCGCCTGCCGATCCGGGTGGAGCTCTCTGCCCTGACCCGCGACGATTTCCGGCGCATCCTGACGGAGCCCGAGCACTCACTGGTGAAGCAGTATGTGGCGCTGCTGGGGACGGAGGGCGTGACCCTCGACATCACCAGCGAGGCGACGGACGCGATCGCCGAGCTTGCCGCCGAGATCAACGCGACGGTGGAGAACATCGGCGCCCGCCGCCTTGCCACCGTGATGGAGCGCCTGCTGGACGAGATCTCCTTCACCGCCTCCGACCGCGGAGGGGAGACGATCACGGTGGATGGCGCGCTGGTGAAGACCCGCGTGGCGCCGCTGGCGGGCAGCGCGGATTTGTCGCGCTTCATCCTGTAATAACAGACGTGGACACGGGCGGGGTCGCTGCGTTATAACCTTCGTATCAACGGAGGTTGTGACATGGCGACCCTCAAGCTGCGCGCGATCGGCAATTCGGTGGGCGTGGTGCTGCCGAAGGAAGTGCTGGCCAAGCTCGGGCTGGCGGAGGGGGACAGCCTCCAGGTCGTAGAGAGCCCGGACGGGCTGCTGCTGACGGCCGCGCCGCAGGAGACGGAGGCGCAGCTCGACCTCGGCCGCGAGATGATGCGGAAGTACCGGGAAACCTTCGCCGCCCTGGCCAAGTAGGAGGCGTGGCATGACCACGCCCCGCTGGCTGGACAAGCGGGCGCTGCTCTACCTCCACAGCGAAAGCCTCCGGCAGTTCGGCGGGGCGGAAGGGCTGCGTGACGAGGGATTGCTGGACAGCGCCCTCGCCCGTCCTCTCAACCGGCACGCCTATGAGGCGGAGACGGATATCTGCCGTCTCGCCGCGGCCTATGCGCATGGCATCGTCCGCAACCACCCCTTCGTGGATGGCAACAAGCGCGCCGCCTTCCTGGCGGCGGGCGTGTTCCTGATGGCGAACGGGCTCGACCTCGTCGCACCGCAGCCGATGGCGACGGTCGCCATGCTCGACCTCGCCGCCGGCGACCTCCCGGAAGACGAATTCGCTACCTGGCTGCGGGACCATACGGCGCCCCGCGCGTAACAGGCTGCACCCGTCACAACAATGGCGGGCGCGGTCGCGCAGCGCGCCGCGAACCCCCATATGGTGCCGCATGTCCATGACCCTCGCCCCGCCTCCCCCCGGCATCCTGAGCGACGACGCGCAGGCGGAACTCGCCCGCGCCGTCGTGCAACTGGAGACCGTGTCCCTGGCCGCGCGCATTGCCGGCATGGTCGGCGCGCCGGTGGAGGCGCTGCGGTCCCGCCTGCCATCCGGCGTGCAGTCCATGCTGGATGGCGCGGTGCGGAAGGCGCTGGCGACCGCCATGCAGGCGGCGCTGAAGGCGGCGCCCGGCGCCAACCCGACGCCGCTGCCGACGTCCTGGCTGCATCGCGGGCTGGCCGCGGCCTCCGGCGCCGCGGGCGGCGCGCTCGGCCTGCCGGGGACGCTGGTGGAACTGCCGGTCTCCACCACGCTGCTGCTGCGCCAGATCGCGGCCGTGGCGGCGGAACAGGGGGAGGACCTGGCCGATCCGCTGGTCGCCGCCGAATGCCTCAAGGTCTTCGCGCTGGGCGGCCGCGACGCGCGGGATGACGCGGCCGAATCCGGCTACTTCGCCGTCCGCGTCGCGCTGGCGGAGGCGCTGAAGGGCGCCGTCGGCAAGGGCGTGGCAGGGATGCTGCTGCCGGGCTTCCTCGGCCCCATCGCGGCGCGCTTCGGCGGCCCCGTGGCGCTGAAGGTCTCCGCCCAGGCGGCGCCGCTGATCGGCGCGGCCGGGGGTGCCGCCATCAACCTCGCCTTCCTGGAGCATTTCCGCGGCGTGGCGCAGGGCCATTTCACGGTGCGGCGCCTGGAACGCCTGCATGGGGCGGAAGCGGTGAAGACCGCCTATGAGGCGATCGCCGCCACGCGCGACGCCCGATTCATGGCCTGAATGGGGCAGGCCGCTGCGCCGGCGCGATCGCGCACGCGGTCGTGATCAGCGGAAAACGTTTTTTCCCGCAACGTTACGCGGTCTCCTGCGCTGATTCTCACTAGCCCGTCAGTGGGTCGAACCATGACGGGCCCGCCGCATTGCCCCCCGGAACCAACAGCCGGGGGCTACCCACCTTGCAACTCGACCTCATCCTGCGCGGCCAATCCAATGCCGCCTATCTCGCCGAACTCGATGGCTTCGCCGGTGCGGGGCGGCTGGTGACGGAGGTGGAGCGGCTGCTCGGCTTCGATGGGGTGAATGACCGCGTCACCCTGGTCTATGACCGGGACGGCCAGGGCGGCGACACGGCCTATCCCGCCACCGCCTTCCTCGACGAATGGATGGACCCCGCCGCGGGCGGCGGCTGGCAGGCCGGCGGGCTCGAACAGCTGTTCCTGGCCCGCATGCAGCAATACGTGGCCGAAGGGCCGGGCGATGCCACCGCCATGGTCTGGCTGCACAGCGAATATGACAGCCGCGATCCCAACCTCTCCGCCACCTCCCTCGCCCAGGCGATGCGCGTGGATGCGGCGCTGGTGCGGCAGGTGCTGGGGCAGGATGTCCCCTACCTCTATGTCGCGGCGCATCCCTATGGCGACGGCACCGATACCGGCCACCAGGCGATCCGCCAGGCGATGGAGTCCCTCGCTGCCGATCCCGCCTTCAACGCCCGCATCGCGGCCCGGGCGCCCGACCTCAATGTCGATCTCGACAACTACGACGGGAACGAGGCCACGCGCGAATTCGGCGGCGCGCATATCTCGGCCTCCGACGCGCTGATCATCGCGGGGCGCATCGCCCGCGTGGCGGCGGAGGAATGGGCCGCCTATGCGAAGCCCGGTTCGCCGCTGGCGCTCGCGGGGGGGAACATCGCCTCCGACGGGCCGCAGGTGGTGGCGGCGACGCGGGTCGATCCGACCACGCTGCAGGTGGATGTCCGGCATGACGGCGCGGCCGGCTTCGCCGCGCTGGATGCCGATGCGGCGGCCGGCGCGGGCTGGTCCGCGCTGCTGCCGAATGGCGCCCGGGTGCAGGCGACCGGCGCCGCGATCCTGGATGGCGACAGCCTGGTGGTCAGCTTCGGGCAGACGCTGCCGGTGGGCGCGGTGCTCGACTATGCCTGGGGCATCGGCAAGCTCTGGGGCGCGGATGGTACCGGCCAGGGCCATGCGGTGATGGACAGCAGCGGCCTGCCGGTCTGGACGGCGGCGCAGGGCGTCGCGATCGGCAATGCCGCGCCACAGCCCGCGACCCCGCCGGTGGTGGCGGAGCCTACGCCCGCCCCGACCCCGGTGCCGGCGGCCCCGCCCGTGGCGGCGGAGCCGGTGCAGACCCCGCCGGTGGCGGCCGAGCCGGTGCCGAGCCAGCCCCCCTCGCCCGGCACGCTCGACACCACCGGCCTGTTCCGCAGCCAGGCGACAGTCACGCTCACCGGCCCCGATGCCGCCATCGTCACCACCGCGGATGGCCGCAGCGCCGCCGTCACAGGCAGCGAGATCCGCTTCGCCGATGGGCGGGAGGTCATCGGCAATGGCGGCAATGCCGCGCTGGTCGATCGCCTGCATGACATCGTGCTGGGCCGCGACACCTCCCTGCTCGGCACCAGCTGGGCGGCGGATGCGCTGGATGACGGCCGCATCCAGGCGGCCGACCTGGCGCGGGGCTTCCTGGCCCAGGGCGGCATCGGCGCCATCGCGGATGACCGCGCCTTCGTCACCGCCGCCTGGACCAACGCCTATGGCCAATCGCCGACGGAAGGCGGGACCGCACTGCTGCTGGAACGGCTGGAAGCCGGCAACCGCGCCGATTTCCTGGTGATGGTGGCGACGGAGGCCGAGGTCCTGGCCGCCCAGCCCGCGCCCGCCGCCGGCACCTTCGTGGCGGATTGGGGCATGAGCTTCGCGGCGGGGCTGGTGCACATGGCCTATGGCCGGGACGCGACGGCGGCGGAGCTGCGCGCGCTGGATGCGCAGCTCGATGGCGGCTGGTCGCCGACGGAAGTCGCCCGCGCCCTGGTCGCGACGGATGAATACCAGGCCCGCATCGCGGGGCTGGACCAGGCCGGCGTCGCGACGCTGCTGCATGAGGGTGCGCTGGGCCGCGCGCCACAGGCGACGGAGTTGGCGGAATGGTCCGGCCGCTTCGCCGCCGGCGCCACGACCACCGACCTGGCCGTGGCGCTCGCGGATTTCTGGGAGTTCCAGGCCGCAGTGCAGGCCCGCGCCGCGGACGGCGTCTCCGTCATCGGCTGAACAGGCGCCGCCCGGGGAATCCTTCCCCGGGCGGCTGGCTTGCCGTTGTTTCACGTGAAATGCGCGGCGTGCGGCCCTAGATTGCGAACGCCTCGCAATTGCATAGGGTAAGCCTCCCCATGTCGCTCATGCTCGATGCTGGCCTGATCCTGCTGAGGGAGGGGCTGGAAGCCGTTCTCGTCCTGGCCGCCCTGGCCGCCTTCATCGGCCGCGCCGCGCCCGAACGGGCGGGCGCGCTGGGCTGGGGCGCGGCCGGCGGGCTCGGCGCCAGCCTCGTCGTCGCGGTGCTCTACGCCATCTTCCTGGGCGGCGAGCATGATGACCGGGTGGAGGCCGCGACCTGCCTGCTGGCGGCGGGCCTCATGCTCTGGACCGGTGGCTGGCTGGCGCGCCACGCCGATCCCCGCGCCTGGTCGGACGCGCTGAAGCAGCGCACGGGCCGCGCGTTGGAAAGCCGCCGCGTGGCGCTGGCGGTGGCCGCCATCGGCTTCCTCGCCGTGTTCCGCGAAGGGGCGGAGACGGTCCTGTTCCTGGCGGCGCTGGGGGCGGAACAGCAGCCCCTGCCCGTGCTGGCGGGCGCCGTGGTGGCGGCGGTGGTGCTGTTCGGCTTCTGGCTGGTGATCCGCCGCGGCACGCGCCGCCTGCCGCTGCGGCCGCTCTTCCTCGGCACCTCCCTGTTCCTGCTGGTCATGGCCGCGCGCTTCACCGCCGCCGCGGTGCAGGAGATGCAGGAACAGGCCTTCGTGAGCTTCACGCCCGTGGAGCTGCCCGCCGCGCTGGCCGCGATCGGCCTGCCGGAGAGCCTGGAAGCGCTGGTGGCCTTCCTGGCCGTGCTCTGCCTGGCCCCGCTGGCCTTCCTGCCGCGCCGCCGCCCGGTGCCCGCCGCTTCCCCCGCCGCCGCGGAGTAGCGGTGCCGCGGGGGGTGACGCGCGCCGCCGCCCCCCGCATCCTGCCGCCATGCAGGGGGCGGCACGCGACGGGGTGAGGCAGGCGCTGGGCGCGCCGGCACTCGCCATGGGCGCCACCTTCCTGGCCTTCGGCGCCGCCGTGGCGGAAGCCGGGCTTTCCCTGCCCTGGGCGCTGCTCTGCACCGGCGCGGTCTATGGCATGGCGGGGCAGCTGGTGCTGCTGCAGGTCGCGGCAGGCGGGGGCGCGGCGCTGCCCGCCGTGGTCGCCGCGACGGCCGCCAATGCGCGCTTCCTGCCCATGGCCGTCGCCATCGCGCCGCTGCTGGGGCGGGGCTGGCGGCGCTGCCTGGCCATCCCCTTCATCGCCATCACACCCTGGGCGGCAGGCATGCGCGCCCTGCCCGGCCTGGCGGAGGGTGCGCGCCGGCCCTGGTTCCTGGGCTTCGCCATCGCCTCCTGGTGCGCCGCCATGGGCGCCACCGCGGCGGGGCACCTGGCCGCGCCGAACCTGCCGGCCGGGCTGCGCGCCGCGCTGCTCTTCACCAATCCGCTCTACTTCGCGCTGCTGCTGGCGGCCGATGCGGCGCGGCCCGGCGTCGCGCCGGCGCTGGTCGCAGGCGTGCTCGCCGCGCCCCTCGCCGTGGCAGTGGGTGGCGCCTGGGGGCTGCCGCTGGCGGGGCTGCTGGGCGGCACCCTCGCCTTCCTCTGGGGCCGCCGCCGGTGAGCGAGGCGGATGCGGCGCTGGCGCTGACCGTCGGCATCGGCCTGGCGCTGCGGGGTGTCGGCCTGCTGCTGGGCGGCGCGCTGCGGCCGGACCACCCGGCCATCGCCTGGGCCTCCGCCGTGTCCGTCGCCACCCTCGCCGCCTTCGTCACCTTGGCGATCGCCGCCCCGGCGGGGTTGCTAGCCACGGTGCCATGGCCGGCGCGGCTGGCGGGCCTGGCCGCCGGGGGCCTGGCCTATGGCGGGCTCGGCCGCCGCCTGCTGCCCGCCATGGCGGCGGGCGTGGCCGGGCTGCTGCTGGCCCGGCTCTGGACGGGCTGATACGCTCCACGCCGACAGGACCGAGGGGACCGCAGCCTGCACGCCATGGTGCCCGCATGATCGGCTTCGACCTGGGCTCGGAGGCCGGGCGGGAACGGGCGCGGCTGGCGATGGAGAATTTCGGCATCGCCTTCTTCGAATCGAACATGGCCACCGGGATGGTGGTGCTGAGCCCCAACGCCTTCACCATGTTCGGCCTGCCGGTGCCGCCCCGCATGCCGGTGGACCGCACGGGGTTCTGGGAGTGCTACCACCCCGACGACCTGGAACCCGCCCGCGCCACCTTCGCCGCCGACCTGCGCGGCGAACGCAACCGCGACAGCTATTGCGAGCGCGTCCGCATCATCCGTCAGACCGACCGCGCCATCCGCCATATCGAGTTCCTGGGCCGCATGTTCGGCCCGCCCGGCGCGCGCACCCACATCGTCGGCATGCTGCGCGACGTGACCGATGAGGCCGAGGCCGAGCAGCGCCGCAGCCTGCTGGTGCGGGAGGTGAACCACCGCGCCAACAACACGCTGTCCGTCGTGCAGTCGCTGCTGCGGCTGACCCAGGCGGCTGATGTGCCGGACTACAAGCGCCGGCTGGAGCAGCGGATCCTCTCGCTCGCCCGCACCCAGACGCTGGTGGACCAGGCGGCGCAGCAGCCCGCCGCCTTCGCGCTGCTGATCGCCTCCGAACTCGCCGCCTATCGCGACCACCTGACGCTGGACGCCGATGATGTGCCGGACCTGCTGCCGGGTGCCGTGCAGCCGGTGGCGATGATCCTCTACGAGATGGCGACCAACGCCGCGAAGCACGGCGCGCTGTCCGTCGCCGGCGGCGAGGTGCGGATCGAGGCACGGCAGGAGGATGCGGCGGTGGTGCTGCGCTGGGCCGAGCAGGGCGGCGCGCCGGTCACCGCGCCGCCGTCGCGCAAGGGCACCGGCATGGCGGTGATCCAGTCGCAGATCCGCCGCCTCGGCGGCACGCAGCGGCTGGACTGGACGCCGGACGGGCTGCGGGCGGAGCTGCGCTTTCCGCTGGCGAGCTGGGCCGGGCCGGCCTCTCATACCGACGCGGCAAAGTCCTGACCTGCGCCTGCCGTCAGGCGGGCGAGCGCCCGAACGGGCGCCGCGGCTTATGCCGCGCAGCCAAGCGGCCGGATGGCCGCGCCGGCGACTGAGGGCAGAAATGCATCAGCATTTCTGCAAGGCGGCATCAGCCGAAGCCGTAGAGCGCCGCCGCGTTGTCCACCAGGATGCGGTGGCGCACCGCCTCCTCCGGCGCCCATTCGGCCAGCCGGTCCAGCAGCGCGGCGTCGTCCGGGATCGTCGTCGCATTGGGATGCGGCCAGTTGGTGCCCCAGACCAGCCTCTCCGGCACCGCCTTCACCAGCGCGCGGGCCAGGTCGCCGACCGCCTCCGGCCTCGCCTGGTCCAGCGCGTAGGGGGAGGAGAGCTTCATCCACCCCCGCCCCGCCTGCATCAGCTCCATCACCACGCCCCAGGCCGGGCTCGCTTCCCAGCCCGCCAGCGGGAACTGCGCGAAATGGTCGAAGACCACGGGGCAGGGCAGCGCCCGCAGCACGGGGGCGAGCCCCGCGATGATGGCGGGCGTCGCATAGAGCTGCAGGTGCCACCCCACCTCCGCCAGGCGCCGGCCGAGCGGCGCGACGTCCTCCACGCTCAGCGGGATGCCCTGCACCAGGTTCGCCCGGGCGCCCACTACGCCTTCCGCGCCCATCGCGCGAAGCTCCGCCAGCGGCGTGTCCGGTGCCACCACCGCCACCATCCGCGCCCGCGCGGGGCCAGCCTGGCGCAGCGCGGCCAGGTGCAGCGCGTTGTCGAGCCCGTAGGTGGAAGGCTGCACCAGCACATGCCGGTCCACGCCAAGCCGCGCCAGGACGCGCGCATGGTCCGCCAGCGTGGCATCCGCATGCGGCCGCCCGCCCGGCGCCACGGGCGCGGCGCCATCATAGACGTGGTGGTGGCAATCCACCGCGCCGCGCGGCACCGGGATGCGGGGGGCCGCGGTGCCCGCGGTGAAGGGGATCTCGTGCGTCGTGCTCATGAGGCCTAGGCTAGGCGGAGAAAAACCAAAGGGCGAGACGTCGATGCTGCGCGTGTTCCTGACCCATACGCCCGAGATGCGGGCCGGCTACTACCCGCCCCGGGCGGAGGCCGCGCTGCGCGAGGTGGCGGAGGTGGTGCTCCACACCGGCGACACGCCCCTGGCAGGGGAGGCGCTGGCCAGGGCCGCCACCGGCTGTCACTGCATCGTCGCCGATCGCTCGACGCCGGGCCAGCCCGCCACCTTCGCCGCGGCGCCGGACCTGCTGGCCTTCCTGCGGGTGGCCGTCGACATCTCCACCATCGATGTCCCCGCCGCCTCCGCCGCCGGGGTGCTGGTGACGCAGGCGACGCCGGGCTTCACGGCGAGCGTCGCGGAACTCGCCATCGGCATGATGGTGGACCTGGCGCGCGGCGTCTCCGCCAGCAGCACCGCCTACCACAAGGGCACGCTGCCGGAGGTGCGGATGGGCATGCAGCTGGAGGGCAAGACCTTGGGCCTGATCGGCTGGGGGCGCATCGCGCGCCGCATTGCGCCCATCGCCACCGCCATGGGCATGCGCGTGGTGGCGCACGATCCCCACGCGACGGTGGAGGGCGCGGAAGCGGTGACGCGGGACGCGCTGCTGGAGGGCAGCGACGTGGTCATGCCGCTCGCCGTCTCCACCCCGGAAACGCGGCACCTCATGAATGCGGCCGCCTTCGCGCGGATGAAGCGGGGCGCGCTGCTGGTCAATCTCAGCCGGGGCGAGCTGGTGGACGAGGATGCGCTGGAAGCGGCGCTGGAGAGCGGGCACCTGCGCGGCGCCGCCATGGATGTCGGCAGCGCGCCGGACCAGCGGCCGAACCCGCGCCTCGCCGCGCGCCTCGACGTGGTGGCGACGCCCCATGTCGGCGGGTTGACGCCGGAAGCGGCGGAACACCAGGCGATGGACACCGTCCGGCAGGTCGGCCTGCTGGCGCGGGGCGAGATGCCGGACGGCGCCGTGAACGCAGCCGCCGCGACGCGCTTCGCCGCCTGGGCGAAGGCGCGCTGATCAGCTGGCTCGGCTGGCTGTTCAGGCCGCTCCGCTGCTCAGGCCGCTCCGCGGCGGGCGGGCTCCGCCTCCCTCGCCCGCACGATCTCCCGCGCCAGCTGGTCCACCGTCATCTCCTGCTCCACCGCGCCCGCCTGCATCGCGGCCTTGGGCATGCCGTAGACGACGCAGCTCGCCTCCGTCTGGCCGAGCGTCCGCGCGCCGGCGCGGCGCATCGCCAGCAGCCCATGCGCGCCATCCTTGCCCATGCCGGTCAGGATGATGCCCATCGCATTCGCGCCCGCGGCGGCCGCCACGGAATGGAACAGCACGTCCACCGAGGGCCGGTGCCCCGATACCGGCGGGCCATCATGCAGGCGGCAGGCATAGTGCGCGCCCGTGCGCGTGACCTCCAGGTGCCGCGCGCCGGGGGCGATGTAGACCTGGCCCGGCATGATGCGGCGCCCATCCGTCGCCTCCACCACCGTCATCGCGCATTGCTGGTCGAGCCGCCGCGCGAAGCTGGTCGTGAAGCCCGCCGGCATGTGCTGCGTGATGACGATGGCGGGCGCCGTCGCCGGCATCTGCAGCAGCAATTGCTGCAAGGTCTCCACCCCGCCCGTGGAGGCGCCGACGGCCACGATGCGCCCCGCCGTGGACAGCGCGGCATCCACCTGCAGCGGCGCGCTGGGCGCGCTGCGGGCCACCCGCGCCCGCGGCCGCGCCGCGGCGGCGGTCCGGACCTTGGCGATCAGTTCCTCCCCCAGCGCCACCATGCCGCTGCGGATGTCGATCAGCGGCTTGCCGACATAGTCGATGGCGCCGAGTTCCAGCGCCCGCACCGCCGCATCCGTGCCCTTCTGCGTCAGGGTGGAGACGACGACAACGGGCATGGGGCGCAGCGCCATCAGCTTCTCCAGGAAGCTGAGGCCGTCCATCTTCGGCATCTCGATGTCGAGGGTCAGGACATCCGGCGACAGCGCCTTGATCTTCTCCCGCGCCACCAGCGGATCGCCCGCGGTGCCCACCACCTCGATGCCCGGATCGGCGGACAGCAGTTCCGTCAGCAGCTGCCGGATCAGCGCGCTGTCATCCACCACGAGCACCTTGATCGGCATCCCGCCGCTCCTCCCTGTCATTCGAAGATCTCGACGCTGCCGGCGACGGGCCGGGCCGCGAGGTGGCGGCGCAGGCGGCCCTCCACGGCGGAAACCGTCTCCGTCGCCTCCGGCAGCAGGCGCATGAAGGCGCGGCCCGGCACGGGCTGGTAGACGACGCTGCGCGCCCGCGTGCCGCCGAGGTGCCGCACCACCGCGTGCATCCCCTCCGCCTTCAGGTAGGCGTCGATGAAGGCGATGTTGCGCGCGCCGACGGAATCGGTGCTGGCGCCGAGCCTGGCGCCGCCGAACAGCTTCACCTCCAGCCGCGACCGGTGGGCGCCACGCGCCAGCAGGTCGTTCACCAGGCGCTCCATCGCGAAATTGCCGTAGCGCAGGCTGGCCGCGGCCTTGCCCCAGCCGCCATCGACGCTGCTCGGCAGCATGAAGTGGTTCAGCCCGCCGACGCGCGCGACGGGGTCGCGGATGCAGGCCGAGATGCAGGAACCGAGCACGGTGACGATCACCGCCTCCTCCTCCCCGGAGACATGATACTCCCCGGGCCCCACCTTGACCGCGCGGTGCCCGGACAGCGGATCGCCGGAGAGCAGCAGGCGCGAATGCAGCGCGGCGCCATCCGTGCCAGGGCCCGGCGGCGCCAGGGCGGCGCTCATTTGACCCTGCGGTAGATCGTTCGCCCGAGATGCGTGAAGCGCTCGCTCACGCGGTAGAGGCTCTCGGAATGGCCGACGAAGAGGATGCCGCCGGGCTTCAGCATCTCCGCGAAGCGGTCGAACAGCACGCGCTGCGTCGGCTTGTCGAAGTAGATGACGACGTTGCGGCAGAAGATCGCATCGAAGGGGCCGCGCATCGGCCAGGGGCCGAGCAGGTTGAGCGAGCGGAAGGCGATCAGCTCCTTCAGCTCATCCCCCATGGCGACGGTCGAGGCATCGACGCGGCGGACATGCGCGCGGCGCAGCTCCGCCGGGATCGCCGCCGCGCGCTCCATGCCATAGAGGCCGGCGGCGCCATGCGCGACCATGTCGGTGTCGATGTCGGTTGCGAGGACCTTCGCATCCCAGGATTCGAGGTCCGGCATGGCGCGATGCAGCGTCATCGCGATGCTGTAGGGTTCCTCGCCGGAGGAACAGCCGGCCGACCAGATGCGCAGCCTGCGCTGGTCGCGCGGCAGCGCGGGCAGCACGCGGTCGCCCAGCGCCTCGAAGTGATGCGGTTCGCGGAAGAAGCCGGTGAGGTTGGTGGTGATCGCATTGATCATCCGCACCCGTTCTCCCGCGCCATCCGGCCCGTCCAGCATCGCGCGGTAGTCGGCGAAGCTGGTCAGGCGCAGGGCCCGCAGCCGGCGCCGCAGCCGGCCATGCACCAAATCCCTCTTGTTCTGGCCGAGGACGATGCCCGACGCTTCCCGCACCATGGCGGCGATGGCGACGAAATCCTCGTCATGCAGGATCACTTCCTGCATGAGCGCCGCAACGGAGGGCCCGGGCAGGCTGACCGCGGCGGACATCAGAACTCCTTCCACTCGTCATCGGCCGCGGCCGCGCGGGCGGGGGCGGGCTTGCCGGCGCGCGCGGCAGGCGGGGCGGCGGGGCGGGCCGCCGGCTTCGCCCCCGTGCGGGCCTTCGGCGCCGGCGGCGCGGCGTCCAGCACGAAGGCGGAGACCATGCCGGACAGCGCTTCGGTCTGCTCCTCCATGGACTTCGCGGCGGCCGCCGCTTCCTCGACCAGCGCGGAGTTCTGCTGCGTGATCTTGTCCATCTGCGCGACGGCGACGTTGACCTGCTCGATCCCCGCCGACTGTTCCTGCGACGCGGCCGAGATCTCCGCCATGATGTCCGTCACGCGCTTCACGGAGCCGACGATCTCATCCATCGTCTGGCCGGCGGAGGCGACGAGCTTCGACCCGCTATCCACCTTCTGCACGCTGTCGGAGATCAGCGCCTTGATCTCCTTCGCCGCATTGGCGCTGCGCTGGGCCAGGTTGCGCACCTCCGCCGCCACCACCGCGAAGCCGCGCCCCTGGTCGCCGGCGCGCGCCGCTTCCACCGCCGCGTTCAGCGCCAGGATGTTGGTCTGGAAGGCGATCTCGTCGATCACGCCGATGATGTCGCTGATCTTGCGGCTGGACTGCGTGATGCCGTCCATGGTGCGGACGACTTCCGTCACCACCATGCCGCCACGGGTCGCGATCTCGCTGGCCGAGGCGGCGAGCTTGTTCGCCTGCAGCGCGCTTTCCGCGTTCTGCTTCACCGTGCTCGTCAGTTCCTCCAGGCTCGCCGACGTCTCCTCCAGGCTGGAGGCCTGCTCCTCCGTCCGCTGCGACAGGTCGGTGTTGCCCATCGCGATCTCCCGCGATGCGGTCGCGATGGTGGCGCAGCTTTCGGTGATGCCGGCGACGACGCCCGACATGGTGTCCAGCAGGCCGTTGATGCCGGCGCAGAGCGCGCCGATCTCTCCCACCTTGCCGTCCAGCGGCACGCGCTGGCTGAGGTCATTCGCCTGCGCCGCGCCGACCACCGCCTGCGTCTGCGCCACCGCCTGCTTCAGCGCGTCGGCGGCCTCGACCTGCGCTGTGATGTCGGTGGCGTATTTCACGACCTTGAAGGGCTTGCCGTTCATGTCGAGGATCGGGTTGTAGCTGGCCTGGATCCAGACGTGCCGCCCGCCCTTGCCGAGGCGCTTGTACTGCCCCGCATCATTCTCGCCACGCGCGAGCTTGTCCCAGAACACGCGGTAATCGGGGCTCTGGCGATAGGCAGGCTCCACGAACATCGAATGGTGCTGGCCGCGCACCTCCTCCAACGTATAGCCCAGCGTCTGGAGGAAGTTCGAGTTGGCGGTCTGGATCCGGCCATCGAGACCGAACTCGATCACCGCCATCACCTTGTCGATGGCCGCGATCTGGCCGCGGAAATTCGCTTCCTGCAGCTTCACGTCCGTGACGTCGGTCGCGTATTTCACGACCTTGAAGGGCTTGCCGTTGGCATCCAGGATCGGGTTGTAGGTGGCCTGGATCCAGACCTCCCGCCCGCCCTTGGCGATGCGCTTGTACTGCGCCGCGTCGTATTCGCCGCGGCCCAGCTTCTCCCAGAACGCCTTGTATTCCGGGCTCTGCCGGTAGGCCATGTCCACGAACATGGAGTGGTGCTGGCCGCGCACCTCCTCCAGCGTATAGCCAAGGACGGCGAGGAAATTGGCGTTGGCGTGCAGCACCCGGCCATCCAGGCTGAACTCGATCACGGCCATTGCCTTGTCGATCGCCGCGAGCTGGCCCTGCTGCGTGCGCAGCGTGGTCACTTCCTGCCACTCCAGGATGTTGCCGTCATAGGTCCCATCGGGCGCATGGCTGGCATTGACGGTGAGCGCAAACTTGACGTCGCCGACGCTGATGTCGGTGCGATGCGGCAGGCGGGATTCGTCCGCCAGCATCCGCCGCTGATGCGTGGGATCGCGGTGGAAGGTGTCGATGCACATGCCGACGATGCGTTCCGGCACGAAGTTCGGCCAGATCTTCCGGAACTCCGTCTCGTGCCGCTTCAGCAGCTCGACCGTCGTGCGGTTCACATGGGTGACGACGAAGTCGCGGTCCACCATCATCAGGGCGGCAGAGACGACATCGATGGACTGCGTGACGCGGTGGCTCTTCGCCTCCTCCGTCGCCTGCACCGTCACGTCGCGCGCCAGCACGACGCTGCGCGCCGGGCGGCCCTGTTCCGCCGCCAGCGGGTGCATCATCAGGTCCAGCACAAGGCCCCGCCCGGCAACACCGGCATGACGCAGCCGCACCTGGCCGGGCTGGCCCGTCAGCAGCAGGTCGCGGAAGCGGCGATGCGCGGCGCTGTCGCGCTCCGCCTCCTCCAGCAACGCGGCATGCGGGCGCGCGGCCAGCGCTTCGACCGTGACCCCCAGCAGCGCGGCCAGGGGCGCATTCGCGTCCTGCACCACGCCATCGGCGCCCAGCACCATCATCGGCTGGGCCGCGTCGATCGCAGCCATGACCGCGGCCATGTCGCGGGCGCTGGCGCGGCGGTCGCCACCGGCGCGGCGATCGGTGAAGCTGGCGGGCAGCAAGGCCCGCGCGGTCCGGCTCATGAACATGGGATGCCTTTCTGCGGCAGGATCAGGACAGGGACGCGGAAGAGGCGGGCACCAATTCGGCGTCCGTCAGGTTGAGCAGGTTGTCGAGCGAGACGAGGGAGACCATGCCGTGTTCACGCGGGATGAGCCCCGCCAGCAATCGCTCCGGCACGCCGGCGCCGATCTCCGGCACCGCGCGGATCTCCTCCGCGCCCACGGTGATGATGTCGGACACGCTGTCCACCAGCAGGCCCGCCATGCGCGTCGCCGTCTGGATGATCACCACCACATGCATCGCCGTCGCTTCCGTCGCACCCAGCCCGAAGCGCGCGCGCAGGTCGAGGATCGGCACGATCGTGCCGCGCAGGTTGATCACGCCGCGCACCCAGGCCGGCGCGTGCGGCAGGGCCGTCGTCTCCGACCAGCCCTTGATCTCCCGCACCGACAGGATGCCGATCCCGTATTCCGCATCACCCAGCGTGCAGGTGATGTACTGCGCCGCGCCGCTTTCCGCGGGGCCTGCGGCGATGGCGCCCCGTGGTGGCGCTTCGCTCCCGGCCAGCCGGGGCTGCATCGATGCCTGCATGACAGCCTTCCCGTTATCGACCGGCGGCGTGGTTCTGGCCGCCGGTCCCTTTCACTGTGAGTTCCAACCTTTGTCGCGGCGCGTCAGAACGCCCGCCAGTCACCCTCGGCAGCCTTGGCCGCAACCCGGGCCGGCCGCTTCGTGGCGGCGGGCGGAGGCGCGACCGGTGCGGCCACCGGCCTGGTTGGCGCGGCCCTGGTTCCATCCAGCGTGAAGGCCGACACCATCTGCATCAGCATCTCCGTCTGCTGTTCCATCGACTTGGCGGCGGCTGCCGCTTCCTCGACCAGCGCGGAGTTCTGTTGGGTAATCTTGTCCATCTGTGCGACCGCTACGTTAACCTGCTCGATCCCCGCCGACTGTTCCTGCGACGCGGCCGAGATCTCCGCCATGATGTCCGTCACGCGCTTCACCGCCGTGACGATCTCCTCCATCGTTTGGCCGGCGGCACCGACAAGCTTCGACCCGCTATCCACCTTCTGCACGCTGTCGGAGATCAGCGCCTTGATCTCCTTCGCCGCATTCGCGCTGCGCTGGGCCAGGTTGCGCACTTCCGCCGCCACCACCGCGAAGCCGCGCCCCTGGTCGCCGGCGCGCGCGGCTTCCACCGCCGCGTTCAGCGCCAGGATGTTGGTCTGGAAGGCGATCTCATCGATCACGCCGATGATGTCGCTGATCTTGCGGCTGGACTGCGTGATGCCGTCCATGGTTCGGACGACTTCCGTCACCACCGTGCCGCCACGGGTCGCGATCTCGCTGGCCGAGGCCGCCAGCTTGTTCGCCTGCAGGGCGCTCTCCGCGTTCTGCTTCACCGTGCTGGTCAGTTCCTCCAGGCTCGCCGAGGTCTCCTCCAGGCTGGAGGCCTGCTCCTCCGTCCGCTGCGCCAGGTCGGCATTGCCCATCGCGATCTCCCGCGACGCGGTGGTGATGGTGCCGCAGCTTTCGCCGATCGCCCCCACCATGCCGGACATGGTCTCCAGCAGCCCATTCACGCCGCTGCACAGCGCGCCGATGTCGCCCGCCTTGCCGTCCAGCGGCACGCGCCGGCTGAGGTCGTTGGCCTGCGCCGCGGCGACCACATCCTGCGTCTCACGGACCGCGAGCCGCAGCGCCTCGCTGAAGCGATGCTGCTCCTCCATCCCGTCGACGATACGGTTCAGGCCACCGGCGAGCCGCGCCACCGCGCCTTCGACGCCATCGAGCTTGACGCGGCGGGTGAAGTCGCCGTCCAGCGAGGCGCCGACCACTTCCTCCGCATCCCCGACGGTGACCGCGACGGCGCGGGCGGCGAGCACCTCCGCCGTCACATCGGTCGCATACTTCACGACCTTGAAGGGACGGCCATTCATGTCGAGGATCGGATTGTAGCTGGCCTGGATCCAGATCTCCCGCCCGCCCTGGCCGATGCGGCGATAGCGGCCGGCGTCGTATTCGCCACGGCCGAGCTTGTCCCAGAAGGCGCGATATTCCGGCGTGTGCCGTTCGGCCGGATCGACGAAGAGCGAATGGTGCTGCCCGCGCACCTGGTCCAGCGTGTAGCCGACGGTCGCCAGGAAATTCGCATTCGCCGAAAGCACGCGGCCATCCAGCCCGAACTCGATCACCGCCTGCGCCTTGTCGATCGCGGCGATCTGGCCACGCAGATCGGCTTCCTGCATCACGGCCGCGGTGATGTCGGTGGCATACTTCACCACCTTGATGGCCTTGCCGGCGCCATCCAGGATCGGGTTGTAGCTGGCCTGGATCCAGACCTCGCGGCCATCCCGGCCAATCCGCCTGTAGCGGCCGGCATCGTGCTCGCCGCGGGCCAGCTTCTCCCAGAAGGCGCGATAGGCGCCGGATTGCCGTTCGGCCGCGTCGACGAACATCGAGTGGTGCTGGCCGCGGATTTCATCCAGCGTGTAGCCGAGCGAGGCCAGGAAGCCGGCGTTGGCGTCCACGACGCGGCCATCCAGCGTGAACTCGATCACGCCCATCACCTTGTCAATCGCCGCGAGGCGCCCGACGGCATCGGCCTCACGCTCCCGCACCGCGGTCACGTCGGTGGCGTATTTCACCACGCGGATGGGCTTGCCCTCCGCATCCAGCACGGGGTTGTAGCTGGCCTGGATCCAGACCTCGCGCCCACCCTTGGCGATGCGCTTGTAGCGCCCCGAATCGTAGTCGCCGCGATGCAGCTTGTCCCAGAAGGCGCGATAGGCCTGGCCCTGGCTCTCCGCGGGATCGACGAGGATCGAATGATGCTGGCCGCGGATCTCCTCCAGCGTATAGCCGACGAGCGCGAGGAAGTTGGCGTTGGCGTCGAGGATGCGGCCATCGAGGCCGAACTCGATCGTCGCCATCGCGCGGTCGAGGGCCGCGATGCGGCGCTGCTGCCCCGCCTGGTCCGTGATCTCCCGCCACTCCAGCAGGCGATGCGGCGCGCCATCCACCATCGTCAGCGTGACCGCGAAGCGCGCCTTGCCGATGTCGACCTCGCAGGTCTCCGCGCCGCCGCGGCGCCCCTTCAGGGAACGCGGCAGTCCCGCCAGCCGCAGGCCCTGCGGCGCCGCCGGATCGGCATCGGGCCACAGCGCGCGGAAGCCTGCCTCATGCTGCCGCATCATGGCGCGAGCGGCGTCGTTCGCGTCGCGGACGACAAGGCCTTCATCCACCAGCATCATCGGCGTGCTGAGGGCGGCGATCGTCGCGCGGTCACCACGCGCCTTCGCGTCATCCGCTGCCAGGGCCGTCATGTCCCGCACCACCACGGCGGCCGTCGAGACCGGATGGCCGGGTTCCGCCGCGATGGCGGCGCAGTCGAGTTCCAGCAGCACATCGCTGCCCGCCACGCCGCGCGCCGAAAGGCGCACCACCGCATCCTCGCCACGGCCCAGCCGGTCGAGCAGGCCGCGATAGACGGCGCCATCGCGGTCCGTCGCCGTCAGCAGGCTGCCGAGCGACCGTCCCGCCAGCGCATCCGGCGCCAGGCCCAGCAGCGCCGCGAAGCGCTCATTCGCCTCGATCACCTGGCCATCGGCGGCCAGCGTCAACAGCGCCTGCGAGCGCCCGAGCGCAACCTGCGCGGCGACGAGGCTGCGGATGGAGGCACGGCGGTCCCTGCCGGACCGGCGATCACTGAAGCCGCCAGGCAGCAAGGCCCTGGCGGCGCGACTCATGAACATCGCCTACACTTCCTCTTGTTCTGCTTGATTGCCCGGCGCCGTTCCGGCGTCCGTCAGGTGGTCTGGTCCCAGTCGGGCGATCCGGCCCGCGGCCGGCATCGCCCTCAGTGCAGTGCGGCAGGCAGCGGGGTGGCGTGGCGCCCTGGCGTGGCAGGCAGGCGCGTATCCGCCAGCCCGGCGACATCCAGAATCAGCGCCACGCGCCCATTGCCGAGAATCGTGGCCCCACCGATGCCGCGGATCGGGCCGTAATTGTCTTCCATGCTCTTCACCACGACCTGCTGCTGGCCGATCAGATCGTCCACCAGCAGGCCGACACGGCCCGCATGGTCCGTCTCCGCGATCACGACGATGCCGCGCGAGGGATCCTGCACCGCATCCGCGACACCCAGCACGCGGTGCAGGGCGAGCAGCGGGATGTAGGCACCGCGGATGGACAGGACCTGCCCATGGCCGACGACATCGTGGATGTCCTGCGGACGCGGCCGCAGGCTTTCGACGATGGCGGCGATCGGCACGATATACGCTTCACGCCCGACGGAGACGGCGAGGCCATCCATCACCGCCAGTGTCAGCGGCAGGGAGAGGATGAAGCGCGAGCCCTCCCCCATGCGCGATTCCACCGCGATGCGCCCGCCGAGCGACTGGATGTTGCGGCGGACGACGTCCATGCCGACGCCGCGGCCGGAGACGGCGGACACCGTCTCCGCCGTCGAGAAGCCGGGCATGAAGATCAGCTCATCGATCTCGGCATCCGTCAGCAGCGCATCCGCGGCGATGATGCCGCGTTCACGGGCGCGCGCCAGCACGCGGGCGCGGTCGATGCCACGGCCGTCGTCGCTCAGCTCGATCAGGATGCGCCCGCCGCGCTGTTCCGCGGAGAGGTGGACGGTGCCCTGGCGCGGCTTGCCGGCGGCTGCCCGCTTCTCCGGCGTCTCCAGCCCATGATCCAGCGCATTGCGCAGGAGATGCGTGAGGGGATCGGCCAGCTGCTCGACCACCGTCTTGTCGATCTCGGTCGCCTCCCCCGTGACGACCAGCCGGACGTCCTTGCTGAGCTGCTCGGACAATTCGCGCACCAGCCGCGGCATGCGGGAGAAGACGGACTTCACGGGCTGCGTGCGGATGGCCATGACGCCTTCCTGCAGCTCCCGCAGGTGCTGCGACAGCGTCTCCAGCCCCGCGAGTAGCCCCGGGCAGACCTCCGGCGGCACGGTGCTGCCGAGCTGCTGCAGCATCGCCTGGTTGATGACCAGTTCCCCCACCAGGTTGACCAGCCGGTCCACCTTGGCGACATCGACCCGCACCGACTGCACGGCCGCCGGCTGGTCGGCACGGGCCTGGGTGGCCTGCACCGCGGCGGCGGCGGTGGCGGCCGGTGCATCCTCCGCCGCCAGCGGCGTCGCGGCCAGCGGTTCGATCAGCAGGTCGCAGTCATCGACGACGAACTCGAAGATCTCCTCCACCTGCGCGCGCGGCACCGGCGCGTCGAGCGTCAGGGTCCAGTCGAGATACGCATCCTCCGGCTCCAGCGCCTCCAGCCCCGGCAGGCGGTCGAGTGCGACCGAGACGGAGAGGGGGCCGAGCGCGCGCAGCGCCCGGATCAGCAGCAGCGGTTCGTTGGCGTGCCTGAACAGCGCGGCATGCGGCCGGAAGACGATGCGCCAGCCCGCACCATCGGCCGCGACCGGCCGCGTGGTGGCAGCGGGGGCCGCGGCGACGTGTTCGGCACCCGGCTCCTCCACCACCGCTGCCAGCGCGGCGATCAGCCCCTGCTCGAAGGCCACGGGCACGGCTTCCTCGCGCTGTTCCGCCGCCAGGAGATCGGCCAGCGCATCCGTCGCTTTCAGCAGCAGCGCCAGGCGATCCGGCGTCGCCGCCAGGGCGCCATCGCGCATCCGGTCCAGCAGCGTCTCCATCACATGGGCGAGGCCGACCAGGCGCGTGAAGCCGAAGGCGCCGCCGCCGCCCTTGATGGAATGGATCGCGCGGAACAGCGCGTGCATCGTGTCCCCATCCCCGCGATCCTCGGCCAGGGCCGAGAGCTGGGCATAGGCGCTCTCCAGCAGCTCGGCACTTTCCTCGAAGTAGGTTGCGCGGAGGTGGTCGAAGCTCATGGCTCAGCCCGCCACCCGCTTGACGACATCGACCAGCTTCTCCGGGTCGAAGGGCTTCACCAGCCAGCCCGTGGCGCCGGCGTTCTTGCCCTCCAGCTTCTTCCCGGAATCGGATTCCGTCGTCAGCATCAGGATCGGCAGCGACCGGCATTTCGGGTCGGCGCGCAGCGCGCGGATCAGCGACACGCCATCCATGATGGGCATGTTGAGGTCGGTGATGACGACATCCACCGGCTTCGCCTGCAGCGCCACCAGCGCCTTCTGGCCATCCTCCGCCTCGCTCACCTCGAAGCCCGCCTTGCGGAGGGTGAAGGAGACCATCTCCCGCATCGTCCGCGAGTCATCGACGGTCATCACACGCTTCGCCATGTCACCTTTCCCCTTCCAGGGCCCTACGCAAGCCAAGATCCTCGATCGCATCGGCCATCGCGGCCGACACATTCTCCAGCCGGAACACGATCCCGCGGGCGCGGGCCGTCGCGGCGGCGGCGGCCAGCACCTGGATGCAGGGCGTCGTCGCGCGTTCCACCGCTTCGCCGTCCAGCCGGATCGGTCCATCGGGCAGCATCGCGCGCAGCGCCGTGGCCAGGGGCTCCGCCGCCGCCAGGTCCAGCACCGGCGCCAGGCGATACGCCTCTCCGGTGGCTGCCGCCTTCGTCATGTCTTCGGTCATCCAATCCATCCCGCCGGCCGCAGCCGGCGCATTGTCCGCCGTGCGGCTCAGAACAGCTCGATGTCGCCCGCACCGGCGTCGTCGTGCACATCGGCTGCCGCCTCGTCATGCAGCAGGCGATTCAGGAAGCGCTGGCGCACGCTGCTGAGGGATTGCTGCGCCAGCATCCGGCGCAGCAGCGGGCCATCCGCCGAGACGTTCGGCGTCAGCGCGGGCAGCGCGCGCATGGTGTCGGCCTGCAGCGCCGCCGTGGCTTCGCTGATGACGCCCATCGCCTCGATCACATGGGTCAGGTGCTGCGTCGTGCGGTCCTGGAACTGCGTCCCCGTCACCAGCCCGTCCACGATGGCATCGATGCCCGCCGCGGCGCCGCGCGCTTCCTCCAGCGTCTCCGACAGCGCGCGGTTCTGCTCGACCATGCCGGCCATCACGGCGGCAAGCCGCGCCTGGCTGTCGGCAATGCCGGCATTCTCCGTGCCCGCGATCCGGGCGAGGTCCGCCTGCGCGGCGCTGACGCCCCGCCCCGCCGCCGTGATGCGTTCATGCACGAGGCGGGACGTGGCGTTCGTCTCCTTCGCCAGTTCCTTCAGCTCATGCGCGATGACCTTGAAGGTACCACCGGCGCCTTCCGCGCGATGCGCCTCGATTGTCGCGTTGATCGCGACGAACTGGGCCTGGCGGTTGATCGCCTCGATGCGCGTGACGCATTGCTCGACGCCGCGCACCTCCCGCGTCACCTCGTCCAGCGCCTTCAGCATGCGCCCGGCCTGCGCCGCCGCATCCAGCAGGCCGGCGACGGCGCGGCCCAGCATGGATTCCACGAAGGCAGTGGCTTCCGCCAGCGGCACCTGCCGGCCCTCGACCTCGATCATGCGGGCGATGGCGGCCACGCGCTCCACCCGGGCGGTCTGCGATTCCGCCGCTTCTGCCAGGTGGCGGAACTGCGCGCTGAGCGTGACGGTGCTGTCCTCGATGAGGCGGGAGGAGGCGCTGACCTCCTCCGTCATCGCGATGAAGGCGCGCCGCTCGATCTCGCCAAGGTCGACCCACTGCGCCAGCAGGGCCTGGAGGGCACCGGATGGCACAGCGTCTCCAGGCGGCGTCGGGGTCGGGGGGTCGAAGGGGGCCACGGGGCGCTTCCGCTAATCAGTGAGCGCCAGACTGCGAGACAAACGTTTAGACTTTGTTGATTCCAATATGGTGCGACACTTCTCAACCGTTGCCGACACCGAAGCCCTGGACGAGGCTTCCCGCGATCAGCCGCCAGCCATCCACCAGCACGAAGAACACCAGCTTGAAGGGCAGCGCGATGGCCGGTGGCGGCAGCATCATCATGCCGAGCCCCATCAGCACGCTGGCGACGACGATATCGATGATGAGGAAGGGCAGGAAGAGCAGGAAGCCGATCTCGAAGGCGCGGCGCAACTCGCCGACCATGAAGGCGGGCACCAGGGCCCGCCAGGGCATCTCCTCGCCGGCTGCCGGCACGGGCAGGTTGGCGAGGTCGAGGAACAGCGCGAGATCGGCATCGCGCGCATGCGTCACCATGAAGGCGCGGAAGGGCTCCGCCGCCGCCTTCAGCCCCGCGATCTCATCCAGCGTGCCCTGCGACATGGGCTGCAGCCCCAGCGCCCAGGATTGTTCCAGCACGGGCTGCATCACGAACCAGGTCAGGAATAGCGCCAAGCCGATCAGCACCGGGTTCGGCGGCACGCCCTGCGCGCCGATCGCGCTGCGCAGCAGCGACAACACGATGACGATGCGGCCGAAGGCTGTCGCCATCACTAGCAGGGACGGCGCCAGCGACAGCAGGCCGATCAGCGCGGTCAGCTGCACCAGCCGCGCGGTCGCGCCCGCGCCGCCCTGCTGGCCCATGTCGATGTTGACGCTCTGCGCCATGGCCATGGTCGGCACCAGCAGCAGCATGCAGCCCAGCAGGATCAGGATGCGGCGCATCAGCGGGCCTCCGCCGCCGGATGGGCCGCAAGCGGCATGAGGACGTCCTGCGGGCCGCCGGTCAGCAGCAGCATCGCCTGGCCGTCGCAGCGCAGCAGCAGCAGGCGGCGCCGGCCATCGAGTGGCAGCGCCTCCTCCACCGCCAGGCGACGCGTGCCGCTGCCCGCCACGGCGGGCGCCCAGTCAAGCCGGCGCAGCCCGCGGGCCAGCAGCAGGATGAGGAACAGCACGCCGGCCAGCGCGGCGATCGCCGTCCCGATCAATTGGGGGTCCATGAAGCCGGCCTCCTGCCGCGCCAGTCTGATGGACCTGAAGGAGAACCCTGGCCGTTTATTCGCTGTTAACCGCGCGGGTCAGGCGCGGACCGACAGGGCGATGGCGCCGGTGCCCGTGCGGGCCGGCCGCGCATAGCCCGGCATGCCATTGCCTTCCGGGCGCGTCGCCACGCGCGCGATGGCCTTCACCACGCGGGACTGCAGCGCCAGCGCATCCTCCAGCGCCACGCGGTTGGCGGCCGCGCTGTCCCGCAGCCCGTCCACCAGCAGCGCCAGGCGATGGTCAAGCGGCCCTTTGGTGTCGAGCGTCGCGCGCGCCTTGACGAAATCCTCCACGGCGATGGTCTTGGCGGGCTGCAGGGCCGCGGCGCCGCGCAGGTCCCGCGCCTTCAGCGCGGCCGTCTCCTCCCGCAGCAGGGCTTCCAGGACTTCGGCGGCTTCGATCAGGGTCGTGGTCATCGGCTGTTCCTTTGCATCTCTCGCAGCACGGCATCGGCAAGGCCGAGGCCCCCCTGCCGGGCGACGGCGTTGCCCATTTCCTGCACCAGCATCGGGCGCCACTGCTGCTCACCGGCACCGCCGGAGAAGAGGCCCTTGCTGTCCAGCCCGGCGAACATCGGCTGCAGCAGCGCGCCGAGCACCTGGCCTTCGAAGGTCTGCGCCGCGGCGCGTTGCGCGGCGGTGGTGGCGCCGGCCACGGGGGCGCGGGGGGCGTTGACGGCGGGCAGGGTGCCGCCCGGGGGACGGGATGCGATGTCCATCGCGCTACCTCACTTCCAGTTCGGCCTGCAGCGCGCCGGCTGCCTTGATGGTCTGCAGGATGGAGATCATGTCCCGCGGCCCGACGCCCAGCTGGTTCAGGCCCTGCACCAGATCCTGCAGCGTGGTGCCGCCACGGAGGATGCCCATCCGCCGCTCGTTCTGGTCGTCCACCTCGATGTTGGTCCGCGGCACCACGACCGTCTGGCCGTTGGAGAGCGGGCCAGGCTGGCTGACCTGCGGCGTTTCCGTCACGCGGATGGTCAGGTTGCCCTGCGCGATGGCGACGGTGGAGATGCGGACGTTGGACCCCATCACGATGGTGCCCGACGCTTCCTCGATCACGACGCGGGCCACGCTGTCGGGCTCGACGCGCAGCTGCTCGATCTCCGCGATGAAGCCGATGGCTTCGCGGCCGGCCAGCGCGATGGTCACGCTGCGCGGGTCTGTCGCGCTGGCGGGGTTGCCGGGGGCGTAGCGGTTCACCGCGGCAGCGATGCGCCGCGCCGTCGTCAGGTCCGGGTTCCGCAGCGCCAGGCGGATGGCGGGGCGGGAGGCGAAGGCGAAGCCGACCTCCCGCTCCACGATCGCGCCGTTGGCGATGCGGGCGGCGGTCGGCACGCCGCGCGTCACGGAACTGGCGGCGCCGCGCGCGGCGATGGCGCCGGTCGCGACCGCGCCCTGCGCCACGGCATAGACCTCCCCATCCGCGCCCAGCAGCGGCGTCACCACCAGCGTGCCGCCGGTCAGGTTCGTGGCATCGCCGAGCGCCGCGACGGACACGTCGATCCGGCTGCCCGTCCGCGCGAAGCCCGGCAGGTTCGCCGTCACCATCACGGCGGCGACGTTGCGCGTCTCCAGCTGCCGTTCCTGGTCCCGCGTGTTGACGCCGAGCCGTTCCAGCATGCCGATCAGCGACTGCCGGGTGAAGACGGCGTTGCGCAGGCGGTCGCCGGTGCCGGGCAGGCCGACGACCAGGCCGTAGCCCACCAGCTGGTTGTCGCGCATCCCCTCGACATCCGCGATGTCCTTGATGCGCACGCCACCCTGGCCGAGTGCGGGCAGCGACACCAGCAGGCCGAGCAGGAAGATCAGGCTGCGCATGGTCAGAAGGGCAGGATGATGTCGAGCAGCTGCTGCCCGTAGCGGGGCTGCTGCACGTCGCTGACCGTGCCGCGCCCGCCATAGGCGATGCGCGCTTCCGCCAGGCGGTCATGCTTGACGGTGTTGTCGCTGGCGATGTCCTGCGGCCGGATGATGCCGGAGACCTGGAGGTCACGCAGTTCGTGGTTCACGCGCACCTGCTGCCGGCCCGCCACCACCAGGTTGCCGTTCGGCAGCGCCTGGGTGACGGTCGCGGCGACGCGCAGCGTCACCGTTTCCGTCCGCTGGATCTGGCCCGTGCCGGCGGAGGAACTGTCGGAGGCGCCGGAGACGAGGCGCGAGGGGTCGAAGCCGTTCGGCAGCAGGCGGCCATAGCTGGAATCAAGGCCGAGCAGCCGCGGCAGGCCGAGCGATTCCGAATTGGCGCGCGTGCGTTCCGTGCTGTTCTGCAGCTGGGCACGATCCTCGATGGCGACGAGCACGGTGACGAGGTCACCGACCTGCGCCGCGCGCTGGTCGCGCAGGAAGGTGCGGCTGCCCTGTCGCCACAGCGAATTCGCTTCTGCCGGCGCGGTCTGCGCCGCAGGCATCGGCATGCTGACGGGGCGCGTGTTCGGGTTCTCGATCGGCGCCATGGTCGGCGCGCGGCCCAGTTCGGAAAGCCGCTCCGCACAGCCCGTCACGGACAGGAGGATGAGGAGGGGGAGGGTGCGCTTCATCTTGAGGCTTGTTCCCTGCGGTTGACGCGGGCGGCGATGGCGGGCGGCAGGCTGGTGGCGGCGCCGACGGCGCGGGCGCGGCCAGGGCCGAGCACCTCCGCCTGCACCACGCTGCCGCTGGCGAGGTTCAGGACGTGGAAGACGCGCCCGCGGAAGCCGTCCTCCAGCGCGCGGCCCTGCGCGGTCAGCGTGAGGCCCGGGACCTGGTGCAGAAGCTGGACCGAGGCGTCGCGCGTGATGACCGGCGCGGCCACCACATCGGCCTGCGCCAGCGCCTGGCCCGCGACGATGGCGCGCCGCAGCCGCTGGCCCACGACAAGCTCCGCATCCTCCGCCGCATTGGCCGGCGCGCGATCCGTGGCCATGCGGCTGACGGTGACGTCGCCGGGCATGACGAGGTCGCCGCTGCGCAGCGGCTTGGCGGCGACGACGACATCGCGCATGGCGACGGCGCGGCCGCTGACGCGCTGGGTGAAGGTCGGCATCCCCTCCGCCACCACGACCAGCGTCGCGGAGAAGCGGCGGGACGCGCCATCCCACAGCGCGCCATCCACGGCGATGCGCGCATCCGGCGCGCCGGCGGGCAGGTTCGGTGGCTGGAAGCCGGGGATGTCGAGGTCGAGTTCCGGATCGGCGCCGAGGGCGACGAGTTCCGCGCGCAGCGGCTCCAGCACCTCCTCCCGCCGCATGGCACGACCGGGGCGTTCCACCACCACGCGTTCGTCGCCCGCCACCGGGCGCCAGGCCAGGCCGTAGTCGCGCGCGATGGCGGCGAGTTGCGGGGCCTCCACCACGAAGCGGCGGCCCGGCGCGGGGGCGGGGCCGAGCGTCGTCTCCGCGCGCGGGCCGGCGTTGTCGAAGATGTCGCCCAGCGTCACCACCCCGGCCTCCACCACCGCCTGCGCGCGCGGCGCAGGCGCCTGGCCGAAGGCCGGCAGCGCCAGCAGCGTGATCGCGAGGATGGGCGACAGCGCGCGCATCAACGCATCCGCGTCAGGGTGGACAGCATCTCGTCACCCGCGGTGATGACCTTGCTGTTCATCTCATAGGCGCGCTGCGCGGTGATCAGGTTCGTGATCTCCTGCACCACGTTGACGTTGCTGGATTCGAGGAAGCCCTGGGAGATCTGGCCGTAGCCGACCGCGCCGGGCACGCCGGGCTGCGCCTGGCCCGATGCGGGGGTGGCGAGGAACATGTTGTCGCCCGTCGCTTCCAGCCCGCCCTCATTCGGGAAGATCGCGACCTGGATCTGGCCGACATTCTGCGGCTGCACCTGGCCGTCCAGCTTCACCAGAACCTCGCCAGCCGCGTTGATCGTCACGTCGCGCGCGGCGGCCGGCACCACGATGCCGCCGGAGACGGGGAAGCCATCCGCGGTCACGATCGTGCCGTCCGGCGCCAGGCCGAAGCTGCCCGCGCGGGTATAGGCGGTCTCGCCGGAAGGCAGCGTCACGGGGAAGTAGCCGTTGCCGCGCACCGCGAGGTCGAAGCGGTTCTCCGTCTGCGTCAGGCTGCCCTGTTCGGAGATGCGGTAGATCGCCGCCGTGCGCACGCCGAGGCCGAGCTGCGCGCCGGAGGGCAGCACGGTGCCCTGGTCGCTGCTCTGCGATCCCGCGCGGCGCAGGTTCTGGTAGATCAGGTCCTGGAACTCGGCGCGGCGGCGCTTGTAGCCCGTCGTGCTCATGTTCGCGATGTTGTTGGAAATGACTTCGACGTTGGTCTGCTGGGCCTGCAGGCCGGTGGCGGCGATGTCGAGGGCGCGCATGGTCTTGTGGTCTCCCGGTCGTTCAGCGGCGGCGGAGGATGCGGTCGACGGCGGTGCCGAGCCGCTCGCCTTCCTTTTCGATGAATTGCGCGGCGAACTGGAATTCACGCATGCCGGCCGTCAGCCGCGTCAGCTCCGCGACGGGGCTGACATTCGATTCCTCGACGGCGCCCTGCACCACGCCGGGGGCGGTGACGGGCAGCGCATCGACGCCCTGCGGCGCGCTGAACAGGCGGCTGCCTTCGGCGACGAGGCGCTGCGCATCGTCGAAGCGCACGACACGCAGGCGGCCGACCTCCCCGCTTTCGCTGCGGACGGTGCCATCGCCCTTCACCTCCAGGCGGACATCGCCAGGCGGCAGGGTCAGGGGCTGCCCGCCCTCACCCAGCACGGCGTTGCCATCGGGGTCCACCACCTGGCTGTCGGGTGACAGGGTGAAGTGGCCGGCGCGGGTGAAGCGTTCGCCGCGCGGCGTCTGCACGGCGAAGAAACCATCGGAGCCGAGCGCCCAGTCCAGCGGATTGCCGGTCTGCCGCAGGGCGCCGGGGGCCATGTTGCGCCAGGTCGCGCGGTCCGTGGTGAAGGCCAGCTGGTCGCCACCCGTCGGCGTCTCGGCGCCGGATTGGCGGGCCAGCTGCTGCGCGAAGATGGTCTGGCTAGCCTTGAAGCCCGGCGTGCCGGCATTCGCGATGTTGGCGGCCAGCACATCGGTCGCGCGGGATTGCGCGGCCAGGCGAGACAGGACGATGTAGCCAGGCGTGTCCATGCGCCGCGGTCCTTCCTGGGTGCCCCGGCCGATCCGGGCCGGTGCGCGATGGGGCAGGCGGTCGGGATCTTCGCGACCGCCATGCGGGCCTTCCGGCCAGCAAGGGTCCACGGCAGCTCTTCCGCCTCGATGCCGGTCTACGGGGCAGTTGTTGCCGGGGTCTGAAGGGGCGTTTCGCCGGGCAAGGACGCGTTAACAGCCGGGGCATAGATCGGTCCTGCATTCCAGGACGGGGGCCTCATGACCGACGGCGCTGCAGCAGCGAAGGACGCACCAGCGAAGAAGGGGAAGGCGCGCCTGCTGATCATCGTGGCGGCCGTGGTCCTGCTGGCGGGCGGCGGCGCCGGCGCTGCCTTCTTCCTCAAGCTGCCGCCCTTCGGCGGCGGCGGCGACCATCATGAGGAAGCGGGCGCGCCCCAGGCCGCGCCGCCGGTCTTCGTCGAGATCCCCGACATCGTCGCCAACCTCAACGCCGGGGCGCGGCGGCAATCCTTTGTCCGGCTGAAGGCGCGGCTGGAAGTCGCGCGGCGGGAGGATGCGGCCATCGCCACCGCCGCCATGCCCCGCCTCCAGGACCTGTTCACCACCTATCTGCGGGAGATGCGGCCGGAGGAGCTGCGCGGCAGCATCGGCACGCAGCGACTGCGGGAAGAACTGCTGGCGCGCGCCAACCTGGCGACGCGCGCTGGCACCGTCACCGATGTCCTCTTCGTCGAACTGATCGTGCAATGAGCGACGAGCCGACTGCCCCCGGCGAGGAACCCGCCGAGGATGATTGGGGCGCCGCCCTGGCGGAGGCCGGGGAGGACGACCTGGCCGCCCATGCGGCGGCGGAGCGCATCCTGGCCGAGGCCCCGCCCCTGCCCGCCGCGGCGGAGCCGACCCGCGTGCTCAACCAGGCCGAGATCGACAGCCTGCTCGGCTTCGGCGATGGCAGCGGCGGCGAGGACGGCGCCGGCAGCGGGATGGAACGCGTCATCGCGCGCGGCCTCGTCTCCTACGAACGGCTGCCGATGCTGGAGATCGTCTTCGATCGCCTCGTCCGCATCCTCTCCACCACGCTGCGTAACTTCACCTCCGACACCGTCGAGGTCTCGATCGACGAGATCCAGTCGCTGCGCTTCGGGGACTACCTGAACTCCATCCCCCTGCCCGCCATGCTGTCCGTCTTCAAGGCGGAGGAGTGGGACAATTACGGCCTGGTCGTCGTCGATTCCGCGCTGATCTATTCGGTCGTGGACGTGCTGCTCGGCGGCCGGCGCGGCACCTCCGCCATGCGGATCGAGGGAAGGCCCTACACGACGATCGAGCGCACGCTGGTGGAACGCCTGGTCAACGTCGTGATGAACGACCTGTCGGAAGCCTTCGCGCCGCTGTCGCCGGTACGCTTCAAGTTCGAGCGGCTGGAGGTCAACCCTCGCTTCGCGATGATCTCCCGCTCCTCCAACGCCGCGGTGCTGGTGCGGCTGCGCATCGACATGGACAGCCGGGGCGGCGAGCTGCAGTTGATGCTGCCCTACGCAACGCTGGAGCCCGTGCGCGACCTGCTGCTGCAGCAGTTCATGGGCGAGAAGTTCGGCCGCGACAGCATCTGGGAAACACATCTGGCCGAGGAGTTGCGTCAGACGGGCGTCGCACTCGACGTCGTGCTGGATGAGCAGACCATGGCCCTTTCCGACGTGCTGCGCCTGCAGGTTGGCGACCAGATCCTGCTGAGCGTTGGCCCGGGCGCGCCTGTGCGGCTGCGCTGCGGCGAGACGTCGCTGTTCGAGGGGCTGGTCGGCCGGCGGAACGACCGCCTTGCGGTGCGGATCGAGAATGTGCTGGCGCGCGAAGAAGCCGGCCGCGTGGCGGAGGATCTGGCATGAGCATGGCGATGATGGAATGGCTGCTGGAAGCGGCGCTGGTTGCGGGCATCGTCGCCGCCCTGCCCGCGGCGCTCCGCCTGGAACGCGCCCTCAGCGGCCTCAGCAAGGACAAGTCCGCCGTCATGGACAGCGTGCGCGGCTTCGCCGACGCGACGAAGCAGGCGGAAGCCTCCATCGTGCGGCTGCGGGCCACGGCGGACAGCGCCGCGCGCAGCGTCGCCGAACAGGTGCAGGCGGCCAGCGCGCTGCGCGATGACCTGCGCTTCCTGACCGAACGCGCCGGCGTGGCGGCGGACCGGCTCGACACCGGCCTGCGCGGCGGCGGCCGTGCCGCGACGCCGGAGCCGTCCGCCAACCCCGTCCCCCGCGCGCGTGCCGAACAGGAACTGCTGCGCGCCATCAGCCGGAGCCGCAGCGCATGAACGCCGCCAACGCCGTGCGCGTCCTCATCGTCATCGCGGGCTTCCTGCTCGGCCTGAAGGGCATGGCGCTGGTGCGCGACTTCCCGGGCCTGACGGGGGGGCTGCCGACCTTCTCCGCTGCCGCCATGGCGGCGGATCCGCCGCCCGCGCCGGCGCCCGCCACGCCCCCGGCAACGGCGCCCGCCCCGGCCGCCGCCGCGCCCAGCGCGACGGATGCCATGGCCGCCGGCCTCCGCGCACGGCGCGAGGCGCTGGAGGAGCGGGAGCGGTCGATCGCGACGCGCGAAGCGCTGCTGGCCGTCGCCGAACAGCGCCTGGCCGCGCGACTCGCGGAGCTGACGGCCCTGCAGGGCCGGCTGGAGCAGGCGGATGTCGATGCGCGGGAACGCGAGGAATCGCACTGGCGCACCATGGCCAAGCTGTACGAGACGATGCGGCCGCGCGAAGCCGCCGCCGTCTTCAACGAACTCGACCTGCCCGTACTCGTGCAGGTCGTCGAACGGATGAACGACCGCAAGGCCGCCCCCGTTCTCGGCGCCATGCTGCCGGACCGTGTCCGCCAGCTGACCGTCGAACTTGCCCGCCTCCGCGCCGCACGCCCGCCAGCCTGACGCCAGCGGCCTGAACACGCAGCCTGAACAGAAGGGACAGGACAGCCATGAGCATCGACCGCAACATGAAGGTTCTCGTCGTCGATGACTACAAGACGATGACGCGCATCATCCGCAACCTGCTGAAGCAGATCGAGTTCAACGAGACGGATGAGGCCTCCGACGGGCATGAGGCCCTGGCCAAGCTGCGCGCCGGCAATTTCGGCCTGGTCATCAGCGACTGGAACATGCAGCCGATGACGGGGCTCGACCTGCTGAAGGAAGTCCGCGCCGATGCGCGCCTGAAGCACCTGCCATTCATCATGGTGACGGCGGAGAGCAAGACGGAGAACGTGGTCGCCGCCAAGCAGGCCGGCGTGTCCAACTACATCGTCAAGCCCTTCAACGCCGAGACGCTGCGCGACAAGATCGAGAAGGTGCTGGTCCATGCCTGACCAAGCGCCTCCCGTCGCGATCCGGGGGGACCTGGACACGACCGTCCGGTCGCTGATGTCGGAGCTTGATGCGCTGAGCCGCATCATCGCCGATGCGCGGCAGGAAGTCGCCGCGCTGCGCGCCGATGATTCGGACGCGGCCGACATCCCCGGCGCGACCGATGAGCTGGCGGCGATCGTGTCCCACACCGCCCAGGCGACGCATGAGATCCTGGACAGCTGCGAGGCGCTGGAGACGGTGGCCGCCCGCGTCGGCGACGCGGATGCCGACATGCTGAGCCACGCGATCACGCGGATCTACGAAGCGTGTTCGTTCCAGGACATCACCGGCCAGCGCATCGCCAAGGTCGTGGCGGCGCTGCAGGCGGTGGAGCGTCGGATCGCGCGGGCCCGCCAGGGCCTGCCCGACCGCATCCCCGCCATCGTCGCGGCGACGGCGCTGCTGAACGGCCCGCAACTGCCGGGCAACGGCATCAGCCAGTCCGCCATCGACGCGTTGTTCGACTGAGGGCACGGGCGCAGCGCCGCCCGCGGCCCTGTGCCCTTCCCGCCCAGCCGAGGTTACCGCCCGATGTCCCGCACCCGTGTCGCCGCCTGGCTCTGCGCCGGCCTTCTCGCCCTGGGTGGCCCCGTGGCGGGACAGGATGTGCGCGGCGCGGGCGCGCCTTCCATCCGCGTCCGCACTGGCATCCACCCGACCTTCACGCGCATCGTCTTCGACTGGCCCGACGCCGTGCCCTACAGCGTCGTGCAGAACGGGGAGACGGCGGAGCTGCAATTCGGCCGGGCCGCGCGGCTCGACACCACCGCGCTGTCGCGCCCGCTCCGCAACCTCGCCCATGCTCAACCCTCGACGGAGGGGATGGTCTTCGCCCTGCGGCCGGGCGTGCGCGTGCGCCACCTGACGGTCGGCAATTCCGTCGTCGTGGACCTGATGGACCCGGTGGCGCCAGCCGCGGCGCCGCCCGGCGCACCGCATCGCACGCCGGCGGCCGAGGCCGCGGCCCAGCCGCGCAAGGAAGCGGCGCCCGCACCGGCGGCGACACCGGCGCCGGCCCAGGCCTCTTCCCCTGTTCCCGCACCGCCCATGGCCGCGGCGCCTACGCCGCCCCCGGCGCTGCCGGCGCCCGCCACGCCGGCCGTGCCGACGCCCGCGCCCCCGCCCCCGCCCGCGGCAGCCCTGCCCCCGGCACCCGCGCCCGTCGCCAGCGCGCCCCCGGCGGCGCCGCCGATCGTCGCAGCCCCGCCCGGCACCGAAGCCGCCCCCGCGCCCATCCGGCTGCCCTTCACCGGCGCCACCGCCGCCATCATGCGCGGCGACAGCGTGCTGCTGGTGTTCGAGGATGCGACGGCGCCCGACATCGCCATGCTCCGCCGCATCAGCCCGCTGCTGGCGGGGGCGGAGGTGGTGGCGATGCCGGGGGGCACGGCGCTCCGCCTGCCCGCGGCGTCGGGCATCAGCCGCGACGCGCAGGGCTGGCTGATCACGCCCGCGGCCAGCGCTTCCCCGCGCGGCACGCCCGTGGATCCCGCGCGCCTCGGCAACGCGCTGGCACTGCTGCCGGATGCGCGGCACCCGATGGCGGCGCATGCCAACATCCCGCGCCTGCTGCACCTGCGCGACGAAAGCGATTCGACGCTGCTGGCGCGCCGGCAGGACCTGTTGTCGCGCATCTCGACCGCGCCGGCCGCCACGCGCGATTCGCTGCGCGGCGAATTGGCGGAGACGCTGCTCGCCCTCGGCCTGGCGCCGGAAGCCCAGGCGGCGTTGAAGCTCGCGACCGGCGACGATCCGCGCCGCGTGCAGCAGCCGCAGGCGCTGCTGCTCTCCGCCGCCGCCTCCCTCCTCGCCGGCCGGCTGGAGGAGGCGAAGGAGGCGCTGGCCAACCCGGCCCTGCCCGCGGATGGAGAGGTCGCGCTGTGGCGTGGCGTCGCCACGATGCAGGAGGATGGGCGCGTCGCGGATGCCGCCTTCCGCGCGGCGCTGCCGCTGCTGACGGCCTATCCCGGCGCGCTGCGCAACCGTCTGCTGCCGCCGATCGCGGCCGCGCTGGCGGAAGGCGGCGCGATGCGGGACGCGGCGGCGCTGGTGGAGGCAGGGGGCGAGGCCTCCAACCACCCGCTGTCCCGCTTCGCCTGGGCCCGCGTGCTGGAAGCGCGCGGAGAGGCGGAGCCGGCGCTGCTCGCCTACACGACGCTGACGGAAAGCCGCGACCGCGACGCGCGCGCCCGCGCCATCGGCCGCCTGGCGGAGCTTCGCCTGGCCACCGGGCGCATCGATGCGGGCGCGGCGGCGGAGGCGCTGGAAGCCTCCATCCCCGCCTGGCGCGGCGACCGGCGTGAATTGCAGCGCCGGCAGCGCGCCGCCGAACTCCGCACCCGCGCCGGCCAGCATGGCCAGGCGCTGGCGCTGATGCAGGACACCGCCGGCGCCTTCCCCGAAGCGGCGGAGAGCCTGCGGCTTGCGATGCGGGGCGCCACGGTCGCCGCATTGGCCGATGCGAACACGCCCCCGATGGAGGCCACCCGCCTGCTGGCGGAACAGCGGGCCAACCTGGTGCCGGACCCCGCGCTGGATGCCGCCGTCGGGCGCATCGCGGAACGGCTGATGGCGATGGAGTTGCCCGCGCAATCCGCGACGCTGCTGCGCGAAGCACTGCCCCTCAGCACCGACCCCGGCGGCCTGTCCGTGCGGCTGGCGGAAGCGCGGCTCGCGGAAGGGGATGCGACGGCGGCGCTGGAGGCGCTGCGCAACAGCGGCGGCGCCGCGCTGCCCGGCGAGATCGGCCTGCGCCGCGCCCTGGCGGAGGCGAATGCCCGCCGCCAGACCGGTGACCGCGCGGGCGCCGTCGGCGTTCTGCGCGCCCTCGGTCCCGATGGCGCCGCGCCGCTGGCGGAGCTGCTGGCGGAGACGCAGGACTGGACCGGCGCCGCGACCGCCCTGGCCGAGCACATGCAGCGATCCATGCCCGCCGAGGGCCCGCTGGGCGATGCCGCGCGCCGCGACCTGCTGCGCATGGCGGCCTTCCTGGCGCTGGCCGGCGACCAGGCCGGGCTCGATGCGCTGCGCGACCGCTACGCGCCGCGCCTGCCTGCCGGCGCCTTCACGGAAGCCTTCGCGGCGCTGGCGTCCCGCAGCACCGGCGCGCTCAACCTGCCGCGGCTGCGCGACGAGATCGCCGGCGCCCGCGCGCTGCAGAACCAGGCGCGCGAACTGCGCTGAGCGTGGTTAACACGGCTGAATCACCCGCGCGCGAAGGTCACGCCATGGACAGCAACCGCACCACGCCCATGGCGCTGGCCGAACGGCGCCTGCACTGGCTGGAACAGCGCCAGCGCGTGCTGGCGCAGAACATCGCCAATGCCGACACGCCGGGCTACCGGCCGAGGGACCTGACGCCCTTCGCTCAGGCCGTGAACACGGCGCAGCAGGCGATGGCGCAGACATCACCGCGCCACCTGGCTGGGCCGAACGGCGATGGCCGCGCGCGGCCCGACCGCGCCGCGGTGGAAACCAGCCCCGACGGCAACGGCGTCTCCCTCGACCGGGAAGCGCTGAAGGTCGCCGATACCGACCAGGCCCATGCGATGGCGCTGGCGCTGCACCGCCGCTGGGCCGGCATGTACCGCACCGCGCTTGGCCGCGGCAGCTGAAGGACCGGGATTGCATGGACCTCGACCGCGCCCTCACCATCTCCGCCGCCGGCATGGCCGCGCAATCCACGCGGCTTCGCGTGGTGGCGGAGAACCTGGCGAACCGGGACAGCACCGGACAGTCCCCGGGCGCCGATCCCTATCGCCGCCGCACCGTCACCTTCACCAACCGCATGGACCAGGCGCTGGGCGCCCCCACGGTGCAGGCCAGCCGCATCGGCACCGCGGCCGGGGAGTTCCCGGAACGCTACGACCCGCAGCACCCCGCGGCCGATCAGCGCGGCTACGTCAAGACACCGAATGTCGACAGCCTGATCGAGGTGATGGACATGCGCGAGGCGCAGCGCAGCTACGGTGCCAACCTCTCCGTCGTCGAAACCACGCGCGGCATGCTGATGCGCACGATCGAGGCCCTTCGCGGATGATGACTTTTCCTACCACGACGCCCGCCGTCGCCGCCTATCGTGCCACGGCCGGGCTGGGCGGGGCGGAAGCGCCCACTGCCGGCGGCGGCGTGGGCGATGGCTTCGAAGCCGTGCTCGGCCAGGTCATGCAGCAGGCGGTCACGCAGGCCCGCCAGGCGGACCAGGCGACGCAGGCGGGGCTCGTCGGCCAGATGGGTACGACGGAAGTCGTCATGGCCGTCAGCCGCGCGGAACTCGCGCTGCAGACCGCGGTCGCGGTGCGCGACCGCATGGTGACCGCCTACCAGGACGTGATGCGCATGGCGGTCTGAGACCGCCCCGCACCGCGAACAGACCGCAGGAGGCGGTTGACGATGGATGATGGTGAAACCATCGCGCTGGCCGGCCAGCAGGCGCTGTGGACGGCGCTGATGCTGGGCGGGCCGCTGCTGGTGCTGCTGCTGGTCATCGGCATGGCCGTGGCGGTGGTGCAGGCGCTGACGCAGATACAGGAAGCGGCGCTGGCCTTCGTGCCGAAGATGCTGGCGCTCGGCATCGCGCTGCTGCTGGGCGGATCGGCCGCCGCCGGCATCATGCGCGGCTTCACCACCACGCTGTTCGACCGGATCGTCGCCGTGGGCGGGGCCGGTTGACCGCGACACCCGAACTCGCGGAGATCGCCTTCGCGGCCATGCTGCTGGTCGCGCGCCTCGGCGCCTGCGGCCTGCTGCTGCCGGGCCTGGGAGAGATGGACATCCCCGCCCCCTTCCGCCTGGCGATGGTGCTGGCGCTGGTGCCGCTGCTGCTGCCGGGGCTGATGCCCGTGCTGCCGTCCGCGCCCGACGACATCGGCGCCTATGCGCTGCTGATGGGGGGCGAAGTGGCGATCGGCCTCTGGATCGGCATGCTCGCGCGGCTGGTCGCGCTGGCGCTGGTCATGGCGGGGCAGCTCGCCGGCAGCTTCATCGGCCTGTCCAGCATCTTCGCGCCCGATCCCACCATGGGCGCGGGCAGCACGGCGCTGTCCCGCTTCATGGGCCTGGCCGCCGCGGCGCTCGTCCTGTCCTCCGGCCTCTATGCGCTGCCGCTGCGTGCGCTGGCCGAAAGCTATGCCGTGCTGCCGGCCGGCGCCGCGCTCAGTGGCGATGTCGCCGCGCATGCGATGGTGGAAGCCAGCGCCGCGAGCCTCGTGCTCGCCACGCGGCTCGCGGCGCCGCTGCTGCTGCTGGCCGTCGTCGCGCAGGCCGCGACGGGCCTTCTCGCGCGCGTGGCACCGCAGGCGCAGGTCTTCGTCCTGGCCGCCCCCGCCCAGGTGCTGGCGGGGCTGGCGCTGTTCGCGCTGCTGCTGCCCGCGATCCTGGCGCAGTGGATGGACAGCGCGCGCGCCGCCTGGTCGCTGCTGCCGGGGCTCGGCTGAGCCATGGCCGATGACGACAAGGACGCCGAGGACAAGACAGAGGCCGCCACACCGCAGAAGCTGGAGAAGGCGCGGCGCGAAGGCGACGTGCCCCTGTCGAGGGAGACGGTGCACGCCGCCTCCCTCGGCGGTGCCGCGCTGGGGCTCGCGATGATGGGGCCGGAGACGGGGCGCGCGATGATGCAGTCCGCCAGCGCGCTCTTCGCCAATGCCCACCAGATGCAGCCGCGCGAGGCGGCGATCGACCTCACGATCGCGGCGGCGCCGGCGATCCTCGGCGTCGGCGGCCTGGCCGCCATCGGCGCCGTGGCGGCCACGCTGCTGCAGACGCAGTTCCTGGTCTCCGGCAAGGGGCTGGTGCCGCAGTTCTCGCGCCTCAACCCGATCGCCGGCTTCAAGAAGATGATCGGCACGCAGGCGCTGGAGGAATTCGGCCGGACATTGGTGAAGCTCGGCGCCGTCGGCGTCGCGCTTTACTGGCAGGTGGAGGATATCGCCGCCCTCGTCGCCGCGCTGGCGGAGGGGCCGGAAGCGCTGACGGACGTCATCGCGACGCGCCTCGGCAGCCTGCTGTCGGCCACGCTCGTCTCGCTCTGCGGCATCGCCGCCATCGACCTTCTCTGGGTCCGCATCCGGCACGGCCGCAAGCTGCGCATGACGCGGGAGGAGATGAAGGACGAGCACAAGGAGAATGAGGGCGACCCGCATTTCCGCGCGCACCGGATGGCGCAGATGCGCCGCCGCGGGCGCCGCCGCCAGGTGGCGGAGGTGGCAAACGCCACCGTGCTGGTCACCAACCCCACGCACTACGCCGTGGCGCTGGCCTATGAACGCGGCAAGGACGCCGCACCCCGCATCATCGCCCGCGGCGTGGACGAACTCGCGGCCAAGATGCGCGCGGCGGCCGACAAGCATGGCGTGCCGATCATCCCGAACCCGCCACTCGCCCGCGCGCTCTACAAGCTGCCGGAGGATGCGCAGATTCCGGAGGAGCATTTCCGCGCGGTGGCGGAGATCATCGCCCTCGTCTGGCGCCTGAAGCAGCCGCGCCAGTAGGGGCCGCTACAGCGCCCGCAGGCCGCGGCGCTGGGCGGCCTCGTCCAGCGCGTTCTGTTCGGCCCGCATCGCCTTGTCCCGTGCTTCCTGCGCGCGGCGGTCGAGCAGCCATTCCACGGCGCGCTCCCGGGCGCGCTGTTGCGCCAGCGCGGTCCGCGCGGCCTCCACCGCCTGCGCCGCCAGCGTGGCCTCGCCGGCCGCGCGTTCGCGGGCGGCGCGCGCCATGGGCAGCCAGGCGGCCAGGCTGTCCGCGAAATCCCCGGCGCCGGCGGCCAGTTCCAGGTCCAGCGTGCGGCGCGCCGCCGCCTCGCGCTCCGCCGCCGCGGCCGCGCCGGCCTGGCGGGCGACGAGGTCCCGCCGCGCCGTCGCCACTTCCAGGCCGCGCAGCTTCAGCAGCGCCGAGAGCGGATCGCGCTTCGCCATCAGCGCATCGCCTCCGCCAGCCGCGTGAACGCGTCATCGACGCCGATGCGCGGCTCATCCTTGCGCTGGGCCAGGAACTGCTCGATGCGCGGCGCCAGGCGCAGCGCCTCGTCCACCGCCGCATCGGTCCCGGCGCGATAGGCGCCGAGGCGCACGAGGTCCGCCATCTCCGACGCGATGGACAGCATGGCCCGCGCCCGCAGCACGACCGGCCGCTCCGCTTCCGTCAGGCAGCCCGGCACGGTGCGGGACAGGCTGCGCAGCACGTCGATCGCGGGCCAGCGGCCCCGCTCGCCGATCTTGCGGTCCAGCACGACATGGCCATCGAGGATGCCGCGCACGGCGTCGGCCACGGGTTCGTCATGGTCATCGCCTTCGACCAGCACGGTGAAGAGGCCGGTGATGTGCCCGCCCTGGTTCTCCAGGCAGGGGCCCGCGCGTTCCAGCAGCCTCGGCAATTCGGCGAAGACGCCGGGGGTGTAGCCGCGCGTTGCCGGCACCTCCCCCGCCGCCAGGCCGATCTCGCGGCAGGCGAGCGCGAAGCGCGTCACGCTGTCCATCATGAGGAGGACATGCTTGCCCTCCCGCGCCAGCGATTCCGCGATCGTCATGGCGGCGAAGGCGGCCTCACGCCGCATCGGCGCCGGCGCGTCGGAGGTCGCGCAGACCACGACGCTGCGCGCCAGGCCTTCCTCACCCAGGTCGTCCTCGATGAATTCGCGGAGTTCGCGCCCGCGTTCGCCGACCAGGCAGATCACCGCCGCATCGCAATCCGCGCCGCGTGCCAGCATCGACATCAGCGTGGACTTGCCGACGCCGGAGGCCGCGAAGAGGCCGAGCCGCTGCCCGCGGCGCATGGTGCAGAAACCGTCCAGCGCCCGCACGCCGAGGTCGAGCCGCGGACCGAGCCGCGCGCGCAGCGCCGCTTCCGGCGCCTTGACGCGCACCGGCAGCGCCACGGGCCCGGGCGGCAGGGGCCCCTTGCCATCCACCGGCCGGCCCAGCGGATCCACCACGCGGCCGAGCCAGCCCGGGCCTGGCGACAGCGTCGCCGTGCCCGCCAGCGCGACGGGGGCGCCGAGCCGGATGCCATCCAGCGGCGCGAAGGCCACGGCCCGCGCGCCCTTGGGGGAGATGGCGACCACCTCCGCCGGTACCTGGCCTTCGGGCGAGGCGAGCATCAGCCGCGACCCCACGGCGACGAAGCCGCTGAGGCCCGTGACATCGACCGACAACGCATCGATCGCCGCGACGGCGCCCTGGATGCGCTCCCCGGACCCCACGACGCGCAGCGCATCGGCGGCGTGGCGGGCCGAAAGCGCGATGCTCATGCGCGTTTCCACACGCCGCGCAGCCCCGGCGCCGGCACCAGCGGCGCCTGCAGGCCGAGCAGCGTTTCCGTCGCACCCAGGCAGATCACGCCATCCGGAGCCAGATGCGCGGCACAGGCGGCGACGACGCGTTCCTTCGTCGGCGGGTCGAAATAGATCAGCACGTTCCGCAGCAGCACGATGTCGAAGGTGCCGATGGTGCGGAGGTCGCCCAGCAGGTTCAGCACCTCGAACCGGCAGCTGCGGCGGAGCTGCTCCGCGATGCGCCAGCCATCCGCCTCCTGGCGGAAGAAGCGGCTGCGCTGCGCGGCGGACAACCCGCGCTCCATCTCGAAGGGCGTGTAGAGCCCGGCGCGCGCGCGTTCCACCATGGCGACGGACAGATCGGTGCCGAGGATGTCGAGCCGCCGCCGGCCGTTCGCCTCCTCCGCCGCCATGGCGACGGAATAGGCTTCCTGGCCGGAGGAACAGGCCGCGGACCAGATGCGGATCGGCGCGCCCGCCGGCCGCGCCGCATCCAGTTCCGGCAGCACCACATCCGCGATCTGGCGGATCGGCAGCACGTCGCGGAAGAAGCTCGTCTCGTTCGTCGTCGTGGCTTCCGCCATCTCCCGCAGAAGCGCGGGGCCTTCCGCCGTCGGCAGGCGGTTCGCCAGTTCCGTCAGCGAGGCAAGGCCGCGCTTCTGCATCATGGGCGCGAGCCGCGCCTTCAGCAGGTATCCCTTGTCCGCGGACAAGGCGAGGCCCGAGACCGCGCGGATCGCGCGGGCGATCTCCGTGAAACCAGCGTCGGTCATGCCGCCCCCGCAATCTCGGCGACGCGCCGCGCCAGTTCCTGGATGGGCAGCACTTCGCGCGCCGCACCGCGTTCCACCACGGCGCCGGGCATGCCCCAGACGACGCTGCTGGCCTGGTCCTGCGCCAGCACCAGGCCGCCGGCGGCATGCACCGCCAACGCTCCCGTGCCGCCATCGGACCCCATGCCCGTCAGCACCACCGCCGCGGCGCGTGGGCCGAAGATGGCGGCGACGCTGCGCAGCATCGGGTCCACGGCGGGCCGGCAGAAATGCTCCGGTGGCGTCGCCGCCAGCGTCACCTCCGGTCCCGCCGCGACGACGAGATGCGTGCCCCCCGGCGCCAGCAGCGCCGCCCCCGGCACCAGCGCGCCATGGTCCTTCGCCACCGTCACCGGCACGGGGCCGAGGCGGGAGAGGTGTTCGGCCAGCATCGGGATGAAGGCGTCCGGCATGTGCTGCGTCAGCAGGATCGGGATGCGCGGCCGCACGCGGAAGGCGCGGAAGATGGTGGCGAGCGCTTCCGGCCCGCCCGTGGAGGCGCCGATGGCCAGCACCGCCGGCCCCATGCCGGGCGCGATCGGGATGCGCTTCGCGGGTGCGGCCGGCGCGGGGGCGGGCTGCGGCGGCAGGCCGCGCCGGCGCAGCGCGCCATTGCCCTTGATGCGCGCGACCAGTTCCTCCGCGAAGATCGCGTCCTGACCTGGCGTCGGCTTGCCGAGGCAGTCCACGGCGCCGAGCCGCATCGCCTTCATCGCGACGCCGGCGCCCTGCGCGCTGAGGGAGGAGACGACCAGCACGCGCAGCCCGGGATCGGCCTGGAGGAGCAGCGGCAGCGCCGTCAGCCCATCCATCACCGGCATCTCGAGGTCGAGCAGCGCGACATCGATGCCCCCGGCGCGCACCGCCTCCACCGCCTCCCGCCCGTTGCGGGCGCGGGAGACGACGCGGATCGCGGGGTCGCCGTCCAGGATCCGCACCACGGCGGCGCGGGCCACGGCGCTGTCGTCGCAGACCAGGACGCGCAGCGGCTCGATGCTCATCGACGCATGTCGCCGCCGCTGCGTGCGCCGAAGGCCAGGATGCGGTCCGCATCCAGTTCGATCAGCAGGCCGTCATCCAGGCGGTGCACGGCCACCGCATGTTCGCGCCACGGGCCGCGCAGCGTGTGCGGCACGTCGTCGCGCGCCTCCGGGTTCACCGACAGCACCTCCCCGACGCCGTCGGCCAGAAGGCTGTAGAGCTCGCCCCGTTCCTCCACCACCACGTTCATGCGCTGCGCGTCGGCGGCGGCCGGCGGCAGGCCGAGGCGGTCGCGCAGGTCCACCGCCGTGACGATGCGGCCGCGCAGGTTCAGCAGCCCCGCGACGCCAGGCGGCGCCAGCGGCACCTTGGCGATCCGCTCGCAGCGGATCACGTCCCGGATGCGGGAGACGGGAAGACCGCAGAGGCGGCCCCCGACCTGCAACGTCAGCAGCAGGTCGGATTCCTGGGTAGCGGCGGCGCTCATGCGCGGTTCTCCTGCCCGATGGCCGCGGCCAGCGCGCTCAGCACGCGGTCACGGTCGAATTTCGCGACGAAGTCGTGGAAGCCGGCGGCGCGGCCGCGGGCGACTTCCGTCGGGCCGGCGCGGCCCGTCAGCGCCACCATCGGCGTGCGCTTCCAGGGGCCGTCGCGCCGCACCTCGGCCAGCAGTTCGAAGCCGTCCATGCCCGGCATCTCGATGTCGGTCAGCACGGCGTCGAACATCGCGCCTTCCGCCCGCAGCTGCAGCGCCTGCACCGCATCGGCCTTGGCCGTCACGTCATAGCCGGCGGAGGTCAGGGCGGGGACGACGATCTGCCGGAAGAAGCCGCTGTCTTCCACCAGCAGCAGCTTCGGCACCGTCGCGTCCGGCTTGCCGAACCAGCTCGGGTCGCCCTGGCGCAGCCAGAAGGCGCAGTCGAGCACATCCGTGACGCGGCCGGAGACGATGGCCGAGCCGAGGAAGCCCGCCTGTTCCGCGGAAGGCCGCAGGGCCAGCGATTCCTCCACCACGTCCACGATCTCGTCCACCACCAGGCCGAGCTGGCGCGAGCCATCCTGGAAGACCAGCACGGGCTGCATCGCATCCGGCGCGGGCGGCATCCAGTGGCCGATCGGCACCAGCGGCATCAGCTGGCCGCGATACTGCGCGGCATGCTTGCCGCCGGCGACCTCGATGCTCTTGCCCGGCAGCGATTCCAGGCGGGCGATGACGCCGAGCGGCACGGCGATCGGCGTCGGCGAACCGCCGGCACGGAAGACCAGCACCTGGGTCAGGTCCTGCGTATCGAGTTCCTCCGTATCCACCACCGTGCTGCCCGCGCCGACACCGGCCATGCGCGCGATCCCACCGGGATCCAGGATCATGATGACGCTGCCATCGCCGAGGATGGTGTTGCCGGAGAAGCCGGAGAGGTCGCGCAGGATCGGCGCGACGGGCTTCACCACGATCTCCTCCGTGTCGAAGACCGTATCGACCAGCAGGCCGTAGCGCCCGGCATCGCCCTGCAGCACGGCGACGAAGCCGCCGACCGGCGCGCCGCCTTCGGGCGCGGGCTCCAGCCCCAGCAGCGGGCCGAGGGCGACCAGCGGCAGCAGCTGCCCGCGCAGGCGCAGCACCGGCGCGGCGTCCAGCCATTCGACGGTGGCGCCGCCGCCGCCCAGGCCCACCAGTTCCACCACCGTCGCCTGCGGCACGGCGAAGCGTTCGCCGGCGGCCTGCACCACCAGGGCGGAGACGATCGCCAGCGTCAGCGGGATGCGGATGGTCAGCGTCGTGCCGCGGCCCGAGAAGGTCTGCAGATCGACCGTCCCGCCGATGCGTTCGATGTTGCTACGCACGACATCCATGCCGACGCCGCGGCCGGAGACGGCGGTGATCGCCTCCGCGGTCGAGAAGCCGGCGTGGAAGACGAAGCGGGCAACATCCTCGTCCCGCATCGCCGCCAGCTCCGGCTCCGTCGCCAGGCCCCGCTGCAGGGCGCGGGCGCGCACGCGGGCCAGGTCCAGGCCGCGGCCGTCATCGGCGATCTCGATGACGATCCGGCCGCCTTCCTGGCGGGCGGAGAGGGCGATGCGCCCGGTTTCCGGCTTGCCCGCCGCGCGCCGCGCCTCCGGGCTTTCCAGCCCGTGGTCGCAGCTGTTGCGGACGATATGCGTCAGCGGATCGCGGATCAGTTCCAGCACCTGTCGGTCCAGTTCCGTGTCGCCACCGGACATCACCAGGTCGATCCGCTTGCCGAGTTCGGTGCCGAGGTCGCGCACGATGCGCGGCAGCGGGCCCCAGGCGGCGGAGACCGGCTGCATGCGCGTCTTCATCACCCCCTCCTGCATGTCGGAGGTGATGCGCGACAGGCGCGACAGCGGCGCGGCGAAGGGCGAGGCCTCCTCCCCCCGCGCGATCTGCAGCAGCTGGTTGCGCACCAGCACCAGCTCGGAGGCCAGCGTCATCAGCTCGTCGAGCACGCCGAGGGAGACGCGGATGCTCTGCGTCGGCAGGTTGGCGGCCGGCGCGGCCACGGCCTCCGCCGGCGCCGCGGCGGGCGCTTCCGCGACGACCGGGGGCGCCACGGGGGCGGCCACCGGGGCGACCGTGGGGGCGGCCGCGGGGGCGGCCACCGGCTCGACCGCCGGGGCGGGCTTCTCCACCACGGGGGCGGGCGCCGGGGCCGCTTCGCCGGTCTGCGCCGCTTCCAGCGCCGCGACCAGCGCGGCATCGTCGCCGGCGGGTTCCGCGCCCGTCTCGGCCAGGCCCGCCAGGATGGTGCGGATGGCGTCCACGGCGCCGAGCACGGCGGTCACGCCGGCCGGGCTGACGGAGGCCGCGCCATCGCGGTAGAGGCCGAGCAGGTTCTCCGCCGCATGCGCCACGGCGCCCAGGCGATGCAGGCCGAGGAAGCCGGCCGCGCCCTTCACGCTGTGCACCGTGCGGAAGATCTGCGCGAGCGTTTCCTTGTCGCCGCCCTGGCGTTCCAGGGCCACGAGGGCGGTATCGAGATCCGCGAGCGCTTCGCTTGTCTCCGCGAGAAACTCGGCGAGCAGGTCTTCCATCGCACATCCAGACATTTATGGCGCAGCCTGGATCGCAGGCAGATGATAGCGCGGTGTTAATCGGCCACCGTTCCAACACGCGGCCGGCATCGCGACGGCGCGGCGCGCTTCGTCAACACCTGGGCAATAGGTGTGCATCAGTTTCCAGTCACCGCCGCTCCATGAACGAGCGGACCTGATGGTGCCGGGGATGATCCCGAAGGCGACCGTCTTCCCCCAGGTGCCATGCCCCAAAGAGCGGGCCGCTGGCACCACGCTGCCGGAAGATCCGGGGGCGATGTCGCAAGAGGATGACAACCATGGCTGCCAACTCCGTCATGACGAACTACGGTGCGATGGTCGCGCTGCAGTCGCTCAACCGGACAGCCGACGAAATGTCCACGACGCAGAAGCGCGTCTCCACCGGCCTGCGCGTCTCCGACGCGAAGGACGATGGCGCGGCCTTCGCCGTGGCCCAGAAGGTGCGCGGCGACGTCGCCGGCGTGACCAGCGCGAACGAGCAGCTCGGCAACGCGAAGGGCCTGCTCGACACCACGCTGGCCGGTCTGAACCAGATCTCCTCCGCCCTGAAGGACGTGAAGTCCGTCATGGTGAAGCTGGCCGACGACAACGTCACGGGGTCCGACCGCACCAACTACGAGAAGCAGTACGAGCAGCTGGCGAAGCAGATCGGCCAGTATGTCAACGACGCGTCCTACAACGGCAAGACGCTGCTCGGCACCTCGGCGAATGCCGATGGTACGGGTGGCCTCGGCACCGGGACGGCCGCGGCGGGCAGCAGCTACAACGTCGTGCGGAACGAGAAGGGCGACACCTACGCCTTCGCGGGCCAGGCCCAGGCCACCTTCGACCTCGCGGATGTCGCGACGGTCACGGGCGGCGCGGGCGCGACGGACGCCGAGAACTGGAAGGCGAGCCTGACTGGCTCCGCCGCCACCGACTTCGGTGGCATCGAGGCGGCGACGAACGTGGCTCTCGCGACCTACGGTAACGACAGCAAGGCGATCGACAGCCAGATCGCGTACAACAAGGACAAGCTGGACGCGCTGTCCGGCGGCCTCGGCGCCCTGATCGACGCCGACCTGGCCAAGGAAAGCGCGCGCATGCAGTCCCTGCAGATCCGCCAGCAGCTGGGCACCCAGTCGCTGAGCACGGCCAACCAGGCGCCGCAGGCCCTGCTGAAGCTGTTCCAGTGATCTGAACGGCTATGGGCCGGGGGCAACCCCGGCCCATGACCACCCCCGCCACCCCGCCCTTTCCTGGCGCCCAACGCGCCATCGCCGAGGAAGACACCGGCCATGCTGTCCGAGGCCCAAGATGTGCCGCGTGCCCACGCTGCCCTGGCCTTCCGTGCCTATGGAGCCGCCCAGTCCGGCCGTTCCCAGCGGGAACAGGAGGCGGACGTCTTCGCCATCCTCGCCGCCCGCCTCCGCATCGCGATGCGCGACGCATCGCCGCTTGCCACGATCCGCGCGGCCGCCGATGCGCACCGCGTCTTCGCCACCGTCGAAGGCATCGTCCTCGACCCCGTCTCGACGCTGCCGCGCGATCTTCGCCTGAACATCGCCGCCGTCGCCCGCCGTGCCGTCAAGGAAGCGAATTCGGAATCCCCTGACCTGGATTTCCTCGCCTCCATCGCCGAGGATTTTGCCGCGGGCCTCGGTGCCCGCCAGGGGGCCGCTTGATGAGCGCCGCGATGAACCCGCCCAGCAACCGCAACAGCCGGCTCGTGCTGGAATTCCGCGCGGGCGACAAGATGCTCGTCAACGGCGCGGCGCTGCAGTTCCAGACTCGCGCCTCCGTGGTGCTGTCGAACCGCGTGCGCTTCCTGTTCGGCAAGCAGATCCTGGCGCCGAACGACGCGAACACGCCGGCGCGCCGGCTCTACTTCGCGATCCAGGCCGCCTATATCTGCGAGGATGCGGAACGTCCGCAATTCCTGGACCTCGCCCGCGGCCTCGCCACCGACTATGCGGAGGCCAGCACCTCCGCCACCGTCAAGCGCCTGATCGACCGGGCGATCGAGGAGCTGGAGGAAGGCAAGTGCTGGGAGGCGATGCGCCGGGTGCGGGAGCTGTTCCCGCATGACGACGCGATGCTGTCGGCGCCCCCGCAGGAATAGCCGCCATGATCACCGGGGCGCAGCTTTCGACCTTGTTCGGGGCGGATACGCAGACCGTCACGCTCACCGCCCCGGAACGCTTCACCTACTACAAGACCACCCTATCCTCCGCGGAGAAGGAGAAGGCGCGGCTCGCGAAGGATCCCTCGGTCCTTCGCGACATGGCGCGCCTCGACCGCGTCCTGGCGAAGTCGAAGAAGCCCGAGGATTTGTTCAAGGACACGGAAGCTGTCCGCGTCCTGCTGCAGGGCCTGGGCCTGGCGGACAACGCGCAGAATGTCGGTCTGGCGAAGCGCGTGCTGATGTCCGATCCCGCCGACAAGAAGTCGCTGGCCGCGACCATGCCGGACAAGCGCTGGAAGGCGGCGGCGGAGCGCCTGGACTTCGCGCATACCGGCCTTTCGACCCTGCGCCTGCCCTCCACGCGCAAGGCCATCCTGGATGGCATCGTGGACTACAAGCGGCTGACGGCGGTGGAGGAGAAGAGCCAGGCGGTCTCCGACGCGCTCTACCTGAAGAACATGCCGGCCAGCACGAAGACGGGCGTCTATGACGTGCTCGGCAACAAGGTGCTGCGCCGCATCGCCAGCACCATCGCCGGCCTGCCCAAGGAGCTGGCGTTGCAGGAGGTGGAGGCCCAGGCCCGTACGCTGCAGCGCGGCTTCAAGGTGGAGGATTTGGCCGATCCGAAGAAGCGGGAACTGCTGATCCAGCGCTACCTGACGATCGCGGAGGACAAGTCCTCCATCCCCATGGCGAATTTCGGCTTCAACATCTGACGCCATCGCTACAGGCGGCATGAGGAAAGGGGCCCGGTGCATCGCACCGAGCCCCTTTTCGCATGCGTCCTGATCCAGCCAGGCAGCGCCGGCCGCCGGCGGCGCGCTACAGCGCGCGCGCCAGGGCCGTGGCGTCCATCGCCGCCATGGAATTGGGATAGCGCAGCAGCAGGGGCGACTGCTTGCGGATGGCATCCGGCACCCGCTCGTCCCGCCGCAGGATCCCGGCCACCGGCAGGTTGCGGCGCAGGAAGGTGCGGCAGGCATGCTGCAGCGCCGCGGCGGTGCGCCGGCCGGCGGCCTCGTCCCGCGCCTGGTTCACCACCAGCCGCGCATCGCCATCCGGGCGGTCCCGCCCATGCAGCTTCAGCACGGCATAGGCATCCGTCAGGCTCGTCGGTTCGTCCGTGGTCACCACCAGCAGCGTATCGGCCAGCGCCGCCAGATGGCGGTTGCCGGCGGCCAGCCCGGCGCCGAGGTCCAGCACCACCACATCCCAGGCATTGGCGGCGCTGCGCATCAGCAGGCCGACATGCTCGATCGCCTCCACCGGCAAATTCGCCATGGCGGTGCCGCCGGAACGGCCGGGCAGCACGTCGAACCCGCCCTCCGCGTGGTGCAGCACCGCGCCCCGGAAGCTGGCGCGGCCCGAGAGCACGTTCATCAGGTCGATCGAGGGCTGCAGGCCGAGCTGCACATCCACATTCGCCAGGCCGAAATCCGCATCCGCCAGCAGCACGCGCTGCCCGCGCTGGGCCAGCGCCTGGGTCAGCGTGATGGACAGCCAGGTCTTGCCGACGCCGCCCTTGCCCGAAGCCACGGCGATCAGGCGGCCGTTGCCAGCACTCATGGTGCGATTCCCTCCCAGGCGGAGACTTCGATATGCGACCGGCGGCGCAGCCGCGCGGCAAGCCAGGCGGGCTCCATCGGCGTCAGCCCATCCGCGGCCTGCGACCCCGTGCCGGCTTCCGCCAGCGCCAGGCCCGCCGTGGCGGCCGCGGCCAGCACCGCGCCGATGCGGCGGGACGCATCAAGCCGCGTCGCCACCAGATGCGTGGCGCCCAGCGCGCTGAAGGCGCGGGCCAGGTCCGCGGCTTCAGCCGCATCCATGCTGCCCGGCAGCACCAGCGCGACGGAAGCGCCCGTCACCGCGATCAGCGTCGCGATCATCCGCGCCTGCGCCGGGTCGAAGGGATCGCAGCCCGCGGTGTCGATCAGCACGGGCTGGCCCGGGCTGCGGCTTTCCATCGCCAGCGCCACCGCGGCCGGCGTCAGCGCCACGGCCAGCGTCGCGCCCAGCAGCTGCGTGAAGGCGGCCAGCTGTTCCGCCGCCGCGGGCCTTTCCGCATCCGCGCTGATCACCAGCGGCGGCTCGTCGCCTTCCAGCACGCGGCGCGTGGCGAGCTTCACGCAGGTCAGCGTCTTGCCCGCGCCGGGCGGGCCGGCCAGCAGCAGCGGCCGCGCCACGCCATCCGGCAGGCGCGCGAATCGCAGGCTGGCTTCCAGCGACGCTTCCAGCGGCGCCGCGCAGAGCCGCCGCGCCAGCGCATCCGGCACGCGATGGAAATCGAGCGCGGTCGCCGCGCCGTCATCCACCGGATTCGCGGCCCGCGCCATGGGCAGCGGCGCGCGGGGCGGGGCGCCGATCAGGACCGGCAGCTCCTCATCCTCATCCTCGAGGTCGAGGCCGCCCGTCACCTCCACCCCGCCATTGACGGGGCGGCTCGAGAGCAGCGCCGCATCGGGGCCCAGCTCCTCGCGCAGCCGCGCCATCGCCTCCGGCATGGAGGCCGCCTTCAACACCCGGATGCGCATGATGTCAGACCTGTCCGAGGGTGCGGATGCGGGCGCGCGGGTGGATCTCGCCCTGCGCCAGGACGGTGGTCATGGGCCGGAAGCGTTCGACCACGGCGCGGACATGGGCACGGATGGCGCCGGAGCAGACGAGCACCGGCGCCTCCCCCTGCGCCGCCGCCTGGTCCAGCATGTCACGCAGCCGGCGCACGAACTCCGTCAGGCGGGACGGCGCCATCGCCAGCTGGCGGTCTTCCGCCGGGCCGACCAGCGCCTCCCCGAAGGCGGCTTCCCATTCGGCACTGAGCGAGACCAGCGCGACATGGCCGGACGGCGCGCGCGCCGCATCCGTCAGCTGCCGCGCCAGGCGCAGCCGCACCGTGGCGACGATGCCCGGCACCGCGCGGGCGCCGGTGGAGACGGCTTCCTGGATGCCTTCCAGGATCGTCGGCAGGTCGCGGATGGAGACGCGTTCCGCCAGCAGCGTCTGCAGCACGCGCTGCACGGTGCCCATGCTGGCCTGGGCGGGGATCATCTCCTGCACGATGCGGCGCTGTTCTTCCGGCAGCGCGTCCAGCAGCTTGCGCGTATCGGCGTGGGACAGCAGCTCCGCCATGTTCTCGCGCATGATCTCCGTCAGATGCGTGGCCAGCACGCCGGCGGCGTCCACCACCGTGCAGCCGCGGGCCAGCGCTTCCTCCCGCTGCTGCTCCTCGATCCACACCGCGGGCAGGCCGAAGGCGGGTTCCTGGCAGCGTTCGCCGCGCAGCGAGGGCTCGCCGCCCGAGGGATCGATCGCGAGCAGCTGGGAGGCGCGGAGCGTGCCGCGGCCGGCTTCCAGTTCCTTGATGCGGATCAAGTACTGGTCGGGCTCCAGCGTCAGGTTGTCCTGCACGCGGATGGAGGGGAGCATGAAGCCCATCTCGGCCGCCAGCGTGCGGCGCAGGGCGCGGATCTGGTCGGTCATGCGGGGCGCATCGCCCGCGGCCAGTGACAGCAGCCCGTAGCCGAGTTCCACCCGCACGCCATCCACGCGCATCGCTTCCTGCGCCTGCGCTTCCTCCGCGGCCGGGCCGCTGATGGCCGCGGCGGTGGCGGCGGCCTCGGCCGGCTTCTCCCGGCCATGGCCGCGGCCGATCCAGGCGGCGCCACCGGCGGCGCCGGCCAGCGCCAGGAAGGGCAGCATGGGCATGCCCGGCATCATCGCCATCAGCACCGCGCCGCCCGCGGCGATGGCCAGCGGCTTCGGCGCGGAACCCAGCTGCGTCGCCAGCAGCTGGTCGGCCCGGCCTTCCGCACCCGCCTTGGTCACCACGATGCCCGCGGCGACGGAGACGAGCAGCGACGGGATCTGGCTGACCAGGCCGTCGCCGACCGTCAGCAGGGAGAAGGACTGCACCGCATCCGCCAGCGGCATGCCGTGCCGGCCGAGCCCGATGGCAAGCCCGCCCAGCAGGTTCACGAAGGTGACCATGATGCCGGCGATGGCGTCGCCGCGAACGAACTTCGCGGCACCGTCCATGGCGCCGTAGAAGCTGCTTTCCTGCTCCAGCTCCCGCCGCCGGCGGCGCGATTCCGTCTCGTCGATGATGCCGGCGGACAGGTCGGCGTCGATCGCCATCTGCTTGCCCGGCATGGCGTCCAGGCTGAAGCGCGCGGCGACTTCGGCGATGCGGCCGGAGCCCTTGGTCACGACCATGAAGTTCACGACCAGCAGGATCGCGAAGACGACAAGGCCCACCAGCACGTCGCCACCCATCAGGAAGGCGCCGAAGGCGGAGACGACCTGGCCGGCCCCGGCCGGACCCTCATGGCCGTGGGTCAGGATCGCCCGCGTCGTCGCGACATTGAGGCCGAGGCGCAGCAGCGTGGTCAGCAGCAGCACGGTCGGGAAGCTGGTGAATTCCAGCGGGCGCTGCAGGAACAGCGCCACCATCAGCACGAGGACGGAGGAGGTGATGGAGACCGCGAGACCGAGGTCCAGCAGCACCGTCGGCAGCGGCACCAGCATGATCGCGATCAGCGCGACCACGCCCAGCGCCAGCGCGATGTCGCCCCCCGGCTTGGCGTCCGACATCCAGGTGGGAACGGAGAGGCGCGTCGTCGTCGTGCTCATCGATCAATCCACCGCATAGCCGGGCGCCGCGGGCACGGAGAGGCCGGAGGCGCGGTAGTCATGGATCTTGTTGCGCAGCGCGCGGATGGAGATGCCGAGTATCTCGGCGGCCCGCGTGCGGTTGCCGAGGCAGTGCGACAGCGTGCCGATGATCAGGTCGCGCTCCACCTCCTCCACCTTCCGCCCGACCAAGCCCTCCACGCCCGCCGGGGCGGGGGTGGCGGTGGCGGGCGCCGGGGCGCAGGGGGCCAGTTCGATCGCGTCGGGGCCGATATCGGCGCCTTCCGCCAGCAGCACGGCGCGGTGCACGGCGTTCTCCAGTTCGCGCACATTGCCGGGCCAGGGATGGCGCAGCAGGGCGGCGCGCGCGGCCATGGAGAAGAGGCGGCGTTCCATCCCGTTGGCGTCGGCGTAGCGGCGCGCGAAATGCTCGGCCAGCGGCAGGATGTCGGCCGGCCTCTCCCGCAGCGGCGGCAGCTTCAGCCGCACGACGTCGAGGCGGAAATAGAGATCCTCCCGGAACCGGCCGGCGCGGACTTCCGCGGCCAGGTCTCGGTTCGTGGCGGCCAGGATGCGGACATCGACCTTCACGGGGCGCGTGCCGCCCAGGCGGTCCACCTCCCGCTCCTGGATCGCGCGCAGCAGCTTGGCCTGCAGGCGGGGATCCATCTCCCCGATCTCGTCCAGCAGCAGCGTGCCGCCATCGGCCTGTTCGAACTTGCCGCGGCGGGCGGCGACGGCGCCGCTGAAGGCGCCCTTCTCATGGCCGAACAGCTCGGATTCCAGCAGCGCCTCCGGCAGCGCGGCGCAGTTCAAGGCGACGAAGGGCCCGCGCGCGCGGCGGCTGGCGGCGTGGATGTGGCGGGCCAGCACTTCCTTGCCCGTGCCGCTCTCCCCCGTGATCAGCACGCTCGCTTCCGCCCGCGCCACCTGGTTCGCACGCGCCAGCACCGCCAGCATGGCGGGGTCGCGCGCCACCGGCGCCGTCGTGCCTTCCCCATGCCCGGCGGCGGCTTCCAGCATCGCCGCGATCAGGTCGGCATCGGGCGGCAGCGGCAGGAAATCGCGCGCGCCCGCGCGCACCGCGGCGATGGCTTCCACCGCACTCTCCTCCGGCCCGCAGGCGATGACGGGGCAGGCGATGCGTTCGGCCGCCATGCCGCGCAGCAGGCCGGCGACGTCATGGCCCACATGGCACAGCACCAGGTCCGCGCCCGGCCCGCGCAGATGCGCCAGCGCCGCGCCGAGGTTGTCCGCCTGCGCGATCGCCGCACCGCGGGACTGCGCCATGCGCGCGGCAACGCCGAGCGGACCGGACAGCGCGCCGAGGATCAGCAGGCGGGACATGCGATCACCCCGCCCGGTCGGTCTTGACGATCTCAGTCATGGTGATGCCGAGCCGGTTGTCGCCCACCATCACCACCTCGCCGCGGGCGACGAGGCGGTTGTTGACGTAGATGTCCACCGCCTCCCCCAGCTTGCGGTCCAGCTCGATCATCGCGCCGCGGCCGAGCTTCAGCAGCTGGCTGACCTGCATGGTCGCGCGGCCGAGCACGGCGCTGACCTGCACGGGGATGTCGTAGATGGCGCCGAGGTCGCCGGTGCCGCCCTGCTGCGCGCGGCGCAGCGCGGGGTCGGTTTCCTTCAGCTCGTCCAGCACCAGGGGATTGCGTGCGTCGCTCATGGGTCTCTCCTCACGCCAGGCCGAAGCCGGCGAATGCATCCATCACCACGCGGCGCGCCGCTTCCGCGTGCCGCGCCGCCTCGCCCCCGCGCCAGGTGGCGCGCGCATCGCCGCGGGCCAGCGCCGCATCGGCCAGCACCTCCAGCCGCGGCTGGTCGGCGAAATGCGCGGCGACCGGCGCCACCAGGTCGGGCGCCACGCGCAGCGCCACGCCGGGCTCCCCGGCCAGGCAGGGCAGCAGGGCCTGCGCGAAGCGGATCACCTCCGCCTCCCCGCACCGCTCGGCGAGCGTCGGCAGCGCGGCAACCACGGCGGCGAGCGCCGCGCGCGCCACGGCATCGGCCGTCGCTTCCGCGACCTCCCGCGCCTCCGTCACGCCGAGCGCGAGGGCCGAGGCGGCATCGCGCAGCGTGGCGGCGGCGGCGGCCTCGATGCTCCGCATCGCCTCGGCGCGCCCGGCCTCGCGCCCTTCCGCAAAACCCTCGGCGCGCGCGGCGTCGAGCAGCGCGGGCAGCGGATCGGGCTCCGGTTCCGGCGCGGGCTCGGGCTCCGGCGGCGCCACGACATCCGGCTCGACATCGCTGAAATCATCCAGCGCGAAGGCATAGGGCGTGCCCGCCAGCGCGGAGGCGCGGGAGAGCGGGCGCGGCAGGGCGGCGAACCAGCCCGCGCCGCCTTCATCCGGCGTGCTCATTCGACCATCATCTCCTGCGCGCCATCGGTCAGGCGCAGCGCGCCCTGCTGGGCGAGGTCCTTGGCCAGCGCGACGATGACCGCCTGCGCTTCCTCGACATCCTTGAGGCGCACCGGGCCCAGCGCCGCGATGTCGTCGCGCAGCATGCGGCCGGCACGCTCGGACATGCCGCGCAGGAACATCTCCCGCAGCGCTTCCGACGCGCCCTTCAGCGCGATCGCCAGCTTGTCCTTCTCCACCGCGCGCAGCAGCACCGGGATGCCGTTGGCGTCGAGGCGCTTCAGGTCCTCGAAGGTGAACATCAGCTGGCGGATGCGCGACGCGCTGTCGTCCGACACGCTCTCCAGCGCCGCCATCATGCGGTTCTCGGTGGAGCGGTCGAGGTTGTTGAAGATCTCCGCCATCAGCTCATGCGGATCGCGGCGCGTGGCGCGCGCCAGGTTCGACATGAACTCCGCCTTCAGCGTGCGCTCCACGCCTTCCAGCGCCTCCGCCTGCGGGCTTTCCATGCGCAGCATGCGCATGACCACTTCCATGGCGAAGGCTTCGGGCAGCAGGGACAGCACCCGCGCCGCGTGGTCAGGGCGGATGCGGGACAGCACCACGGCGACGGTCTGCGGGTATTCGTTCTTCAGGTAGTTCGCGAGCACGCTCTCATTCACGTTGCCGAGCTTGTCCCACATGGTTCGCCCGGCCGGGCCGCGCAGCTCATCCATGATGAGGGCGACGCGTTCCTTGGGCAGCGAGCGCAGCAGCAGCCGCTCCGTCGCCTCCCAGCCGCCCATCAGCGAACCGGCATCGCCCAGCGCGTCACTGAACTCGTTGCACAGCTGTTCGACGACCGGCGCGGAGACGGGGCCGAGGGACGCCATGGCGGCGGAGACGTCGCGCACCTCGTCGTCATGCATCCGGCCGAGCAGCATCGCCGCCCGTTCCTCGCCCAGCGCCAGCATCAGCACCGCGGCCTTGTGCGGGCCGGACAGCGCCGCGGTGACGGAGTGGGTCATGCTCATTTGCGGTCCTCCGGGGACAGCCAGCGGCGGATCAGGGCCAGCGCCTCATCCGGATGCTTGTCGACCAGGCCTGAGACGCGGCTCAGGGAGGAGGCGCGCAGCTGCCCCTGCACCATCGCGACATCGACGAATTCCTCCGGCGCGCCGGCGGGGCCATCGCCGATGCTGCCCGGCACGCTGCCCATGGGGCCGGCCAGCGCGCCGGCCGGCGCGGCGGCGATGGCGCCGCCATCGGCCAGCATGGCGCCACCGCCGCCGGCCAGCGCCGCCTGCGGCTGCAGGGATGCGGTGATGCGGGACACCACGGGGCGGCCCAGCAGCAGCAGCGCCATCAGGGCCACCAGCGCCAGCAGCGCGCTTTCGGTCAGGCGCGTCACCACCGCCGGGGTCAGCAGGGACGCCAGCAGGCTCGGCACATCCTCCGCCGCCGGGCCGCCCATGGGCTCCGCGAAGCGCAGGCTCGCCACTTCCAGCCGGTCGCCTCGCCGTTCGTCGAAGCCGATGGCGCCGCGCACCAGGGCGGCGATGCGGTCCAGCTCCTCCCGGTTCCGCTCGCGGAAGCGCGGCGCGGTGGTGCCGTCGCCCGGGTCCATCACGCCATCGACCAGCACGGCGACGGACAGGCGGCGCAGCACGGGCGCCTGGCGCACGACGGTGCGGCTGGTCTGGCCGATCTCGAAGTTGGTCGTCTCCTCCTGCTTGTTCTCGGAGGATTGCGGGCCGTTCGACTGCGTCGTCGGCGCGCCGGGCAGCTGGTTGGCGACGGAGACGTTCTGCGGCTCGCCGCTGCGCGTCGATTCGGTGGAGGAGGAGGTGCTGCGCGGCACCTGGTTGTCCGGGTCGAAGCGCTGCTCGGTGATCTGCACGCGGTCGGTATCCAGGTCGACCGTCGCCTCCACCCGCACGCGGCCGGTGCCGAGCGTACGCTCCAGCATCTCCTCCACGCCGCGGGCGATCCGCATCTCCTGCGCGCGGCGCATCTCCTCCGCCGACAGGGCAATGCCCTGCTCGGAACCGGGCAGCGCCTGGCCACCGCGCGCGAGGAGTTCGGCGCGGCCATCGACGATGGAGACGTTCTGCGGCTTCAGGCCCGGGACGGCGGCGGAGACGAGGTGCAGCACCGCCTGCACGCCTTCGCGGTCCAGCCGCTGGGCGCCGCGCATCTGCAGCACGACGGAGGCCTGCGCTTCCCCCCGTTCGCGGGAGAAGGGCTCGCGCCGCGGCATCACGAGGTGAACGCGGGCGGCGGAGACGCCGTAGAGCGTGCGGATGGAGCGCGCGATTTCCCCTTCCAGCGCGCGGACGCGGTTGAGGTCCTGCTGGAAGGGCGTCGCGGTCAGGCCGCCCTGGCGGTCGAAGATCTCGTAGCCGACGGAGCCGCCGGCGGGGATGCCATCGCGGGCGAGCTGCAGGCGCAGCCGCGCCACCTGGTCGGTCGGCACCATCACCTCGGCGCCATTCTGGCTGATCCGGTGCGGCACGCGGGCGCGTTCCAGCGCCTGCACCACCTGCGCGGCATCCCGCTGGTCGAGGTCGCCGTAGAGCAGCGCCATCGGCGGCTCCGCACTGCGCATCGCCAGGAAGCCGATGACGCTGAGCGTCGCCAGGGCGACGGAGCCCAGCGCGATCAGGCGCGCGGGGCCGAGGCCACGGAGAACCGCCAGAAGGTTGCCGAGGCCGCCCATCACCGCCCCGCCTTCATGCCCGTTTCAAGCTTGCGCACCATGCGATCTCCCGGGCGGCGTCCTGCCGCGCGGTGGGCATCTTCTGCCGGGTGCCTTTACCTCCTGTTAACCGCAGCCCGTTCCAGTGGCATCGATTATTGAGTCATTTCAAGGCAGAACAACGACCCGCAAGCCATTGATTCCGGGTGCGTGGCACCGGCATCTCCTGCCGGGTGCCCCGCCTCTGGCGCCCGCCGCAGGCGGGCGAGCGGCCGAATGGCCGCCGCCGGAAGTCCGGCGCAGCCAAGCGAAGCGCCGGCGCCTGAGGGCGGGTCGCTTGCGACCCGCAAGGCAAAGGCTCACCGCACGCGGCGCAACGTATCGAAGCCCGTGGTCAACGCGCCGAGCGCGAGCTGCACGCCATCCTGGTCCTGCGACATGCCCGTGACCGTGCCGGCGACGACGGCGGGCAGCGTGCCGGTGGTGCCGCCGGTGGTGTCGACGCCCGTGACGGTCAGCCCGTAGCGGCCGTCGGCCAGCGCCCGGCCCTGCGCGTTCTTGCCGTCCCAGCTCCAGGTCGTGGCGGCGGCGCCCAGCTGGACGACCGCATCGCGCACCACGGCGCCCGTGCCATCCGTCAGCGCGACGCGTGCCCGCGTGACGTTGCCGGTCGCGAGCGGCAGCCGCACTTCCTGCGCCGTGCCGTTGGACAGCTGCAGGTGGTCGGACGCCACCTCCACCTCCCGCCCCATCATCGGCGTCGCCGCCACCAGCGCGGAGGTCCGCTGCAGGCCGAGCAGCGCTTCCATGTGCTGGTTCGTCGCGATCTGCTGCTCCACGCCGGCGAACTGGGCCAGCTGCTGGGTCAGCTGGTTCGGATCCATGGGCTGCGTCGGGTCCTGGTGGCGCAGCTGCGTCGTCAGCAGCTTCAGGAAGGTCTGCATGTCCCCGCCCAGCGAACGCGCGGCGCTGGCGGCGGCGGAGCTGGTGGCGGCATTGGCGGAGGCCGTGCTGGTGCTGGCCGTGGTGGCGGTGTTGCGCGTGGTGCTGGCGGCGGCGGCGGTGGTCGCGGTGGGCATCGGGATCCTCCCTCAGAGAGCAACGTCGAGCAGCCCGCGCGCGAGGAGGCGCGGGGGCGGAATGGCAATCATCTCGTCGGCCGTGCCGGCGCGGCCGCCGCGGGACGGGCCGCGGAATCGGCCGCCCTGGCCGCCGCCGGGATCGGCGCCGGGGTTGCCGGCCTGGCCGCCCCCCGCACCACTTCCCTGGCCGCCGCCCTGGCCGACATCGCCGAGGGCGAGGCGGAGCGAGTCCGGCCTGGCCTCGATCCCCACGGCCTGCAGCGCCTGTTCGATGGCGCCGCGGTCCCGGTTGAGCAGCGCCAGCGTTTCCGGCCGCTCCACCGTGATGCGGAGCTGCGTGGCGCCGTCGCGGCCGGCTTCCACCACCACCTCCACCCCACCCAGCTCCGCCGGGCGCAGCTGGACGATGAGGCGGGAGGCATCGCCCCCCTTCGCGACCTGCGCGACGATCACCGGCGCCAGCTGCTGCGCGGGCATGGCGGCGGCGTAGGGGCGCGTGGCCGCGGGGGCCTCCACCGGCGCGGCCGGCGCCAGCGCCTGGTGCGGGCCGGCGGCGGGAACGGGCGGCGCGAGGCCAGGATCGGCGGAGGGCGCCGCCGCGGGCAGGCCGGCTTCCGGGGCGACATCCCGCGGCAGGTCGCGCAGCGCCGCCTCCGCCCGGGGCGCCGCGGTGTCCGGGAAGGGCGCTGGCTGCGCGGCCGTGGCATCACGGGCAGTCGCCTCCGGGCGGGCGGCGGGCGCCTCAGGCGAGGCGGGCATGGGCCCGGAAGCGGGCGCCGGCGTGCCGGCCCTGGGTGCGGCGGCAACGGCCGTCTGCGACGGCGGGGGGGCCGGGATCGCGGCGGCGATCGCCAGCGCCACGGCGGCATCGGCCGGCGGCGGGGTGGCGGGCGCGGCGGCGGCCAGGGGCTGGGGCGGCGGTGCTGCCGCGGCGACGGGCGCGGCGGGCGTCACGGGCGCCTCGGCCGTCGCGACGGCCGTGACGTCTCCGGTCGGGAGGTCGCTGGCCGTGATGTCGCCGGCCGCCTTCTCCTCGGCCGCGACGTCGCTGGCGGTGGCGGTTGCCTCTGCCGGGACGGTGGTCTCCTCCCCGCCGGCCGGCTGCGCCGTCGTCGCGGCCGCCTGGCGAGACCCCTCCCGCGGCGCCTCCGCCTTCCGCGCCGGGGGCGCCTCGGGTGTGCGGGGCTCGGGCGCCTCCGCCTCTCGCAGCGCGGCATCGAAGCCGCCGGCGGCCCGCGGCGGGGGCCGGGGGGCATCGGGCGCGGCCTGGGTGGGGCCAGGGGGTGGGGTACGGGACAGCATGATCGGTGATGATCCCCGGCAGAGGTGCCGAAGCTATGAACAGCAATGAACGGGCCACCCGCCCCTTCACGCTGCATCAAGGATTTCCCCGCTTCCGGTGACGATTCCGGCCCGGCCAAGGATGCCGGCCCGGCATGTATTGCCGGGCGGTCAACGGCACCCGGTGGCGTCAACCCGGCCTTAATCCTCGCCTCGCGCTTTGGCACGGCCCTTGCCCTGTGCCCGGCACGCCATCCCAGGGTCACCCGCCAGGGCCATCCCGGGAGCGATCAGATCTCGGGCGAACCCACAGGAACCAAGGCCAGCCGCATGTCCCTCTTCAACTCCCTCGCCACCGCCGTCTCCGGCATGAATGCCCAGGGCCGGGCCATCGCGAACATCTCGGACAACGTCGCGAACAGCCAGACGACGGGGTACAAGCGCCTCGACACCAGCTTCGAGGACATGGTGATCAACGCCGGCACCAGCCGCTTCACCGGCGGTGTCGTCGCCAGCACCGTCGCCACCAACGACGTGCAGGGTACCATCAGCCAGGTGGACAATCCGCTGGCCATGGCGATCAGCGGCCGCGGCTTCTTCAGCGTGGCGCGCCCGGTGACCAGCGGGGCGGAGGGCACGACCTTCGACGCCCGCGCCATGTTCACCCGCGCCGGCGATTTCCGCCTGAACAGCGAAGGCTACCTCCAGAACGGCAGCGGGGACGTGCTGCAGGGCTGGTCGGTGAACCCCGCCACCGGCACGCCGGATGCGACGCGCCTGACCCCCATCCGCATCGACCGCGCCAGCCTGCCCCCCGCGCCGACGGAAGCCGTCACCCTTTCCGCCAACCTGCCGGCCGGCGCCGCCACCGGCACCACGGGTTCGACCCAGGCGCAGGTCTATGACCAGCTCGGCAACCTCCATCCCGTCGATCTCGGCTGGACGCGTGCGGAGGCCGACAACAGCTGGACCCTGGCGGTGACGCGCCCCGCGACCGGCGGCGGCACGGCCCCGGAACTCGGCACCTTCACGGTCCGCTTCGGCACCAACGGCGCCCCCGCCGGCACGATCGGGGAGGTGCTGGATTCCGCCGGCAACACCGTCGGCCGCTACGATCCCGCGAACCCCACCAATGCGCTGCTGAACGTCACCGGCAGCTTCGGCGGCGCCGACCAGACCATCGGCATCGACCTCGGCCGCTTCGGCTCCACCGCGGGGGTCACGCAGTATGGCGGCGGCGCCTATGAATTGCGGAGCGTGCAGCGCGATGGCGGCCCGGCCGGCGCCTTCGCCTCCGTGGCCACCCAGGCCGATGGCAAGGTCGTGGTGAACTACGACAACGGCCAGAGCCGCACGATCGCGCAGGTGCCGGTCACGACCTTCGCCGATCCGGATGCGCTGGAGCGCCTCGACGGCCAGGCCTTCGCCACCACGATGGAAGCGGGCCGCCAGCAGGTCTCCGCCATCGGCGCCAACGGCACGGGCACGCTGCAGGCCGGCGCGGTGGAGGGTGCGAATGTCGACATCGCCGCCGAATTCTCCAAGCTGATCGTCGCCCAGCGCGCCTATTCCGCGAACACCAAGCTGGTGACGACGGCGGATGAGCTGCTGCAGGAAACCGTCAACCTGAAGCGCTGAGGCGGCCCCTTGCTTCCCGGGGGTGGCGAGGACCGCCGCCCCCGCGCCCCCCCCGCGGCAGGATGCCGCCTCTCACTCCACTCGGCAGGATGCCGCCTGTCACTCGATGCGGCAGGACGCCGCCCTTGCTGTGCCCCGCGGCAGGATGCCGCACCGGATTCCCCGCGGCAGGATGCCGCGGCAGCGCCGGGCGCGTGGCGGCCAGGATGGCCCCCGCGCCCCGCCTGCCCTTTCAGTCCAGCCGGATATTCGCGCGCTCCGCGATCCCCTTCCACATCGGCACCTCGACGCGCATCCGTTCGCCGAGCGGCCCGGGGCCGGAGAGCACGAGCTGCGCGCCCGCCGCTTCCAGCCGCTGCGCCAGCGACGATCCCTGCGCCAGCGGCGCCATCTCGGCCGCCAGCGTGTCCACCACGGCCTGCGGCGTGCCCTTCGGCGCGAACATCGCGTACCAGATCGTCACGGCGTAGCCGGGCGCGGCTTCCGCCAGCGACGGCACATCCGGCAGCACCGGGCTGCGCTGCGGGGAGGTGACGGCGATGGCGCGCAGTCTGCCCTCCCGCACATGGGACATCGTCTCCAGCAGCCCCACGATCAGCAGGTCCGTATCCCCCGCATAGAGCGCCGTCACGCTCTGCCCCGCGCCGCGATAAGGCACATGCAGCAGGTCGATGCCGGCGAGTGCCTTGAACAGCTCACCGCCCATATGCGTCGTCGCGCCATTGCCGGCGGTGGCGAAGCTGATGCTGCCCGGCGCCGCCTTGGCGCGCGCCACCAGATCGGCCAGGTCCCTGATCGGGCTGTCGGGCCGCACCAGCACGCCCATCGGCGCATCGAGCACGATGGAGACCGGCATGAAATCCACGAGCGGATCATAGCCGGGGTCGCGCATCACCGCGGGCAGGATGGAGATGGCCGACGTCGTGAACAGGAAGTTGTGCGCATCCGGCGTCGCCATCACCGCCCGCGTGCCGAGCAATCCCCCCGCGCCCGGCCGCGTCTCCACGATGAAGGGCTGGCCGAGTCTCCGCTGCAGATGCTCCGCGATGAAGCGCGCGGGGATCTCGACCGGCCCGCCCGGCGCGAAGGGGATGATGAAGCGCACGGGCTTGTTCGGCCAGGCGGGCTGCGCGAGGCCGGGCAGGGGCAGCGACGCGGGCAGCAGCGTGGCGGCAGCGCCCATCAGGGCGCGGCGGGTGATGCGCATGGCGTTCCTCCAACCTTCGTTGGGGGTGAGCCTACCCTACTCCCCGCGCTTGGCCAGCATCGCCTCCAGCTCCGCGATCCGCCGGTCCCGCGCCGCCAGCGCCGCGGCCACGTCCGAAGCCTCGAAGCGGCTCGGGATGTGCTGCGGGCAGTTGGCGTCCCATGCCTCGATTGCGAACAGGATGGCCTGCTCCGCCGGCGTCGATTCACCCTGCACGCGCAGGCTTTCCAGCAATGCCGGATCATCCTCCACCACCCGCGCGCGGCCCCAGATCTTGATGCGCTGGCGATGCGCATAGTCGATCAGCAGGAGATGCGCGCGCGGGTTCTCCGCCAGGTTGCCGAGGGTGATGTATTGCCGGTTGCCGCGCAGGTCGGCGAAGCCGATCGTGCGGTCGTCCAGCACGCGGAGGAAGCCGGGCGGCCCGCCGCGATGCTGGATGTAGGGCTGCCCTTCCGCAGTCGCCGTCGCCATGACGATGCTGGTCTGCCGTGCGATGAAGGTGGCGAGATCGGGCGTCACGCTTGTCGCCCATCCGCCCCGCGCCTCCATCCGCGCATAGCTGGCGCGCGACCCGCGCCGCGCCTGGATCGCCTTCACTGAGGGCGTGAAGGCGATGTCGCTGGATGCGGTCACAGCGCGGGTTCCTCCAGTGCGGGATGATCATCCGGCCGGCGCGCCATGGTCAGGCCGCCTGCGCGACGGGCGGGAAATCCACCACCGTCCGCGCCACGTTGTTCAGGTAGTTCGTCCAGGTGTTGAACGCGACGTGCAGCACGATCTCGACGATCTCGGCCTCCCCATAGCCGGCCAGCTTCACCAGGCGCAGCGCGTCGTCATCGACATGCCCGCGTTCGCGCGCGACCTTGGAGGCGAAGCGCACCGCCGCATCGGCCTTCGGGTCGTTCGAGAATCCCGCGCGATTGGCGGCGATCTCCGCGCTGTCGAGCTTCGCGAGGTTGGCGCCGATGTAGCTGTGCGCCGCCAGGCAGTAGTCGCAGCCATTGATTGCCGCGACCGCCAGCGCGATGCGTTCCCGCGTCGCCGCCGGCAGCGTGCCCTTCGCCAGCGCGCTGCTCAGGCCGAGATAGCCTTCCAGCGCCGCGGGGCTGCTGGCCACGGTGCGGAAGAGGTTGGGCACGAAGCCGATCTGCTTGCGCACGGCGGCCAGAAAGGGGCGAGAGGCCTCCGGCGCGGCGTCGATATCGGCATGGGTGGTGAGGCGGGTCATGGGATCAGGTCCTGCAGGGCGGCGGGACAGCCCCGCCGCGACGGGGACTTTCTGCGCCGTTGCGCCCTGCGCGATAATTCGCATCCTTGACACTTCATCATTGCCAGCAGCGCAATGGCGGCATGGACCGCTTCGACGCCCTGACCGCCTTCGTCGCCATCGTCGATCGTGGCGGCTTCGCGCCCGCGGCGCGCCAGCTCGGCCTCGCCCCCTCCGCCATCACCCGCCAGGTCGCGGCGCTGGAGGATCGGCTGGGTGTCCGGCTGCTGACGCGCACCACGCGCTCCGTCACCCTGACCGATGCCGGCGCCCGCTTCCTGGAACGTGCGCGGCGCATCCTGGCGCAGCTGCGGGAGGCCGAGGATTCCGCGCAATCCGAACGCGCCCGCCCCACCGGGCGCCTCACCCTGACCGCCCCCGCCGTCTTCGGGCGGCTGCATGTGGCGCCGCTGGTGGCGGACTTCCTGGCGCAGCACGCGGAGGTCTCCGCCCGGCTGCTGCTCGCCGACCGCACGATCAACCTGGTGGAGGAGGGCGTCGACCTCGCCATCCGCATCGGGCACCTGCCGGAATCGGGGCTGGTGGCGAAGCGGCTCGGGGAGACGCGGCGCGTCGTCGTCGCGGCACCCGGCTACCTCGACCGCCATGGCACGCCGACGCAGCCCCAGGATCTGGCGCGCCACGCCACCATCGGCTTCAGCGGCCTGGCGGAGGCGCTGGAATGGCGCTTCGTGGGGGACCAGCGCGTGGCGGTGCAGCCGCGCCTCACCACCAACAGCGCGGACGCCGCGATCTGGGCGGCGGAGCAGGGGAACGGGCTGACGCTGGTGCTGGGCTACCAGGTGAAGGCGGCCGTCGCCGCCGGCCGGCTGCGCGTGGTGCTGGCAGCGCATGAGCCGCCGCCCCTGCCCATCCACGCCGTGTACCCGGCGTCACGCCTTCTCTCCGCCGCCGTGCGCGCCTTCATCGACCTCGCCGTCGCGCGGGCCGACTGGCATTTCGCTAGAGCCTGTCAGGCGCAGATGGAAGCGCCCGACAGACTCTAGCCTTTTGTCTTGTCGTGCGATTCACGCCTTTCGGCGATTCCGCCTCAGGCGATCGCACTCTACCGCCTGACCGGGTCGCGCACCGTCAGCAGGATCGCCGCGCCGATGCCCAGGAAGACCAGCACCGTCGCCATGCCCAGCCGCTGGCTGCCCGTCGCCGCCGTCACCGCCGCCAGCGCCGCGGGGCCCAGGAAGCCGGTGATGCGGCCGGACAGCGCGAACAACCCGAAATAGGCCGCCATCTCGTCGGGGGGCGCGAGGCGCGCCATGAAGCTGCGGCTGGCCGCCTGCGCCGGGCCGAAGAACAGGCCGAGCGACAGCGCCATGACCCAGAAGCCCATCTCCGTCGTCGCCAGCAGCAGCGCCGTGCCCAGCACCAGCATCGCCACCAGCGCCAGCAGCACCATGCGGCGGGATCCGACGCGGTCCTCCACCAGCGCGAAGCCCGCGGCGCCCAGCCCGGCGGTGACGTTCATCGCGATGCCGAACAGCAGGATGCGGTCGATGCCCATGCCGAAGACGCCCGCGGCGTAGATCGCCCCGAAGGCGAAGAGCGTGTTCAGCCCGTCCGTGTAGAACAGCCGCGCCAGGATGAAGCGCGCCAGCGGCGCGTTGCGCGGCAGGGTGCGGACCAGCGCCACCACCTCCGCCAGCCCTTGCCGCGCGGCGTCGCCCCATCCCGGCCTCGGCCCCGGCGGATCGGGCACCGCCAGCAGCACCGGCCAGCCGAAGACCAGCACCCACATCGCCACCAGCAGCGCCGCCGCGCGCACATGCTCCGCCTGGCTTCGGTCGAGCCCGAGCGGCGAGGGGTTGGGCTGCACCAGCACGACAAGGCAGATCGCCAGGCACACCAGCCCGCCCGCATAGCCGAGCCCCCAGGCGAGGCCGGAGACGCGCCCGATGCGCTCGGGCGTCGCGACACTCGGCAGCATCGAATTGTAGAAGACCGTGCCGAGTTCGAAGGCGATGGTGGCGAGGCCGACGCAGACCAGCGCATAGGCCATGTAGGCGGGGTCGGGCTTCGCGAACCAGATCATCGCCGTGCTGGCCGACAGCAGCAGGGTGAAGACGCCGAGCATCAGCCGCCGTCGCCCGCCCGCATCCGCGATCGCCCCCAGCAGCGGGGACAGCAGCGCCACGCCGAAGCCGGCGGCCGACTGCATCCAGCCCCATTGCGCCTGGCCCGTCGCCGGATCGGGCGCGATGCCCTGGGCGAAATAGGCGGCGATCACGAAGGTCGAGACGACGGTCGGAAAGGCGCTGTTCGCCCAGTCGTAGAAGGCCCAGGCCCAGGCGCGGCGACCCTGCCCCATCACGCGAACCCTGCCTGGCGCGCGCAGTCATGCCAGTGGTGGCGCAGCTTCCCCCAATGCCCATTGGCGGCGGACGGGCTCGGCAGCACGAAGATGCCGGGCCGGCCGGGCTGTTCGCCGAATGGCACGTCCCGCTTGCGCAGGCCGAGCGCGATCGCGCCGGCCTCCTGGCTCGTGAAGGCGATGGCGCGGGGCGCGTGCAGGCGCATGGACGCCCAGAAACGGTCGATGGCGAAATCCTCCGGCGCCAGCGCGCGATCCACACCGGACCGCGTCTTGCACAGATCCGTCAAGCCGATGCCGAGGCCGAGCAGCGCCGGATACTCCGCCGGGCGCACCAGCCCCGGCGTGAAGCCGGCCTCCGCCAGCACCGGCCAGAAGCCGTTGCGCGGGCCGGCATAGTAGGCGCCGATCCGCGCGGATTCCGGGCCGGCGGCCGTGCCGCAAAAGACCAGGCGCAGACCCCAGCCGAGGAGGTCCGGCAGGATATCCGCCGTCACGCCACCGCGGCCAGCGCCCGGGCCGCGACGCCGATGGCGACCAGGTCGCCGACCGAGGCCGCCTCCCGCGCCAGGCGCGCGGCTTCCGCATCGGCCGGCGCGGCGCCGCCTGCGAGCCTTGCCCGCGCCAGCCTCGCCTGCACGCCGGCGAGGTCCGCCAGCACCTCCGCCTTCGCCCGCGCGGCGAAGGGGCCTGTGGCGCGCGCGGCCTCCGCCGCCGCGCGCAGCGCCTCCAGCGCGAAGCCCTCGCCGACCGCGCGCCAGGCGGCCGCCGCATCGGCAGGGGCGGCGCCGGTTTCCGCCGCCAGGCGAACCACGGCGGGCGCGGCAGCCAGGCGCGGCGCGGCACCGGCCAGCGCGGCGGCATCGGCGGGGATGCCGGCATCGCGCAGCAGCGCGGCCTCCGCCCCCGGCGCCGCAACCTCTGCCGCCACCAGCGCGACGACACCGGGGCGGAGCGACGCCAGCGCGGCCTCCAGCGCCTGGCCGTCGCCCGCCATCAATTCCCGCGCCGCTCCTTCCTCCAGCCGCCGCAGCGCCAGCAGGGCGGAAAGCCGCGTCGCTGCCGGCGCGGGCGCGGCATCAATGGTGGCCGCCGCCTGCTCGATCCCGAACAGCGCGCCCGCGAGCCAGGCCCCCCGCGCCACGGCGGCGGCGCTGCCCGCGCTGCCGGACAGCCGCCCCAGCGCGGCGACGCCCAGCCGGTTGGCCACCTGGTTGCACAGCGCCGTCGCCAGCAATTCACGCCGCAGCCGGTGCCGCGCGATCAGCGCGCCGAAGCGCTCGCGGAGCGGCGTCGGGAAGTAGTCCACCAGGAGCGGCGCCAGCGCTGCCTCCTCCGCCAGGCCGCTCTCCTCGATCGCTTCCGCCAGCCAGAGCTTGGCCGCCGGCAGCAGCGCGGCGAGTTCGGGCCGCGTCAGGCCTTCCCCGGCCGCTGCCCGCGCCCGGATCGCCGCCGCATCCGGCAGGACGGAAACGGCGCGATCGAGAAAACCCGCCGCCTCCAGCCGCGCCATCAGCGCGGCATGGGCGGAGAGGTCCTCCGCCGCCGTCATCGCCTCCAGGCTGAGGGCGATGGATTGCGCGTGGTTGTCGGCCAGGACGAGGTGGCCGACCTCCTCCGTCATCGCCGCCAGCAATTCGTCGCGCTGGCGGCGCGTCAGCGAACCCTCCCGCTCCGCCTCCGCCAGCAGGATCTTGATGTTCACCTCGTGGTCGGAAGTGCTGACCCCCGCGGAATTGTCGAGCGCATCGGTGTTGATGCGCACGCCGGCGCGGGATGCCTCGATGCGTCCGGCCTGGGTCACGCCGAGATTGGCGCCTTCCCCCACGATGCGCGCGCGGATGTCACGGCCATCGATGCGGATCGCGTCATTGGCGCGGTCGCCGGCCTCGGCCTGCGTCTCCGTGCTGGATTTCACATAGGTGCCGATGCCGCCGAAATAGAGGAGATCGACGGGCAGCGTCAGGATGGCGCGCATGATGGCGGCAGGCTCCGCGCGCTCAACCTCGATGCCGAGCAGCGCGCGGGCTTCGGGCGAGAGCGGCAGGGTCTTGGCGTTGCGCGGCAGGATGGCGCCGCCCTTCGACAGCAGCCGCGCGTCGTAATCGGCCCAGGAGGATCGAGGCAGGGCAAAGAGCCGCTGCCGTTCGGCGAAGGAGGCCGCCGGATCGGGATCGGGGTCGATGACGATGTGCCGGTGGTCGAAGGCCGCCACGAGCTTCGTCTTCGCGGAGACGAGAAGCCCGTTGCCGAAGACGTCGCCGCTCATGTCGCCGACACCGGCGCAGGTGAACTCCGCCTCCTGCACCCCCGCGCCGCGTAGCTCGGCAAAATGGCGGTCGATCATCACCCAGGCACCGCGCGCGGTGATGCCCATGCCCTTGTGGTCATAGCCGGCGCTGCCGCCGCTGGCGAAGGCATCGCCCAGCCAGAAGTGGTAGTCGGCGGAGAGCCCGTTGGCGATGTCGCTGAAGGTGGCTGTGCCCTTGTCGGCGGCGGCGACGATATAGGGATCGGCGCCATCCCGCGGCACGACGGCGGGCGGCGTCACCACGCTGCCATCGGCCGCGTAGTTGTCCGTCAGATCCAGCATCCCGCGCACCAGCGTGCGGTAGCAGGCGATGCCTTCCGCCATGAAGGCGTCGCGGTCGCTGGACGGCGGCGGATGCTTGAGGATGAAGCCGCCCTTGGCGCCCGTCGGCACGATGACGACGTTCTTGAGGCGCTGCGCCTTCATCAGCCCCAGCACCTCCGTCCGGAAATCCTCCCGCCGGTCGGACCAGCGGATGCCGCCGCGCGCGACGGGGCCGGCGCGGAGGTGGCAGCCCTCCATGCGCGGCGAATGCACGAAGATCTCCCGCCACGGCCGCGGCGCGGGCATGTCCCCCGCCCGCGCGCTGTCGATCTTGAAGGCCAGGTAGTCCTTGGCCTGGAAGAAATTGGTCCGCAGCATGGCATCCAGCACCGTGCGCAGGCGGGACAGGATGCGGTCCTCATCCGGGTTCGCCACGCCATCCAGCAGCGTGCGCCAGGCTGCGTCCAACTTCTCCTCGTCCCGGTCCACCACATCCGGCGCGAAGCGTTGATGAAACAGGTCCACCAGGATGCGCGCGGCATCGGGATGCGCGGCCAGTGCGGCCTCCACGCTGTCCTGCGCGAAGGGGAAGCCCACCTGCTTCAGCCAGCGATACATCGCCCGCAGCAGCCAGCAATCCTTCCAGGACAGGCCGGCACGCAGCACCAGGCGGTTGAAGCCATCGGCCTCCGTCTCCCCGCGCAGCAGCGCGTGCAGGGCGTCGGTCACGGCGTGCAGCCGGTCATCCTCGACATCCGCCCGCGCTTCCAGCCGGTAGACATGCAGCACGACGACCGGCCCGCCGGCGGGGTCGAGGCGATAGGGCACCTCCTCGATCGCGCGCAAATCCAGGCTCTCGAACAGCGGCAGCGCATCCGCCAGGGCCAGCGGGCCGTCGGGGCTCGCGAGCCGCAGCATCACCGTCCGCGGCCCCGCGCCGGGCGGGCGGGAGAGTTCGCCCCGCGGTCGGCCGCCATGGGCCAGCGCATTCGCCAGCGCCAGGTCGCCGATCGCGGTCGCCACCGTCTCCGCCTGGCGATAGGCGGGGGGGAAGGCATCGCGCCAGCGCGCCAGCAGGCCCGCGCCGCGCTCGGCGCCGGCTTCCCGCAGCAGCGCTTCCTCCAGCCGGTCGCGGAAGCCGCGCGTGGCCTGCGCGACGGCGGCTTCCAGCGCCGCCTCCTCCACCGCCGGCACGGCGCCCGGCGTGGTGCCGATCACGTAGTGGACGCGCGCCAGCGGCGCATCGCCGAGCAGCGTGTAGAAGGCCGAAAGCCGTCCCGCGAAGCTCTCCGCCAGCAGCCGGCCGACGCGTTCCCTCATCTGCGTGTCGAAGGTATCGCGCGGCAGCCAGGCGATGACGGAAGCGAAGCGCTCGAACGGATCGCGCCGCACCACCAGCGCCGCGCGCGGCCTGATCTGCAGGTCGAGCGCGCGTCGGCAGCCCGCCAGGATCGCTTCCTCCGGCGCCTGGAACAGCTCGTCCCGCGGCCAGGTGTCGAGGATGTTGCGCAGCGCGCGCCCGTCATGGCTTTCGGGGTCGAGCCCGGCGGCGGCCAGGATGCGCAGCACCTTGGCGCGCAGCAGCGGGATGGATCGCGGGTTGCGGTTGTAGGCGCCGGCAGCGAAGAGGCCGAGGAACAGCCGCACCCCCGCCACGCGCCCCGCGCCATCCGTGATGCGCGTCATCACCACATCGGCGTGCTGCGGGCGATGCACCGTCGCGCGCATGTTGGCCTTGGCGACCGTCACCGCCTCCAGCCGCCCCAGATTCGCCCGCACTGCGCCGGGCAGCGCCGCCAGGTCGCGCAGCGCGTCGAAGACCGGCACATTGGCGTCGCGCAGCAGGCCGAGGTCTTCCTCCGCCGCCACGGACAGGCCGGCATCGCCCAACGCCAGGCGGCGATGGCCGAGCAGGACGAAATTGTCCTCCCCCATCCAGCGCAGGAATTCGCGCGCCTCGTCCTCCCCCGCGGGCAGCTCCCGCGCTGCATCGCCGAGCCGCGCCAGCATCGCCGGGAAATCATCGACGGCGAGGCGCACATCGCCCATGGCGCGGGCGAGTGCGGCCTCCACGCCATCCCAATCCCCCGCCACCCCCGCCAGCGGCAGCGTGGCCCCGGGGGCGAGGGCGATGCGCATCATGCTTTCCGCCGCGCCGCCTTCCAGCGCCACCAGCGCGCCCTTCGCATCGCGGGTGACCTTCACCACGGGGTGCAGCAGCTGCCGCACCACGCGCCCCTGCACGGCGAGCGCGGCCAGCACGCTGTCCACCAGGAAGGGCATGTCGTCGGTCACGATCTCCGCCACCGCGAAGGTCCGGCCGGGCCCGGGCTGCAGCAGCCGCACCTTGGTCTGCCGCGGCCGCCGCTGCTCCGCGAAGGCGAAGAGGCTGGCGGCAGCCTCGGCCAGCGCCTCCGGCGGCGTGGCGGCCAGTTCCGCGGTCGGCACCGCCGCCAGCAGCCGCGCCAGCAGCGCGGCCGCCATCGGCGGCAGCCCGGGCGCCAGGCGCCCCAGCGCGGCCACCGCCTCCGCCAGCACCAGCGGCCTGACGCCGTCCTGTTCCCGCGCCGCTTCGTTCATCGCGCCTTCCTCCGGCCGCCGCTGTCACCGTACCGGGTGCAGGGCGTACCCCGGGAAGGTGGCGTTCCCCCACCCGTCGCCGCAAGGCCCGAGGGGCGATGACGGATCACGCCCATGTGCGGTAGGGTCACGGCATGATCGAAGACCTCGCTGCGCTGCTCGCCCCCGTGACTCCGGAAAAATTCTTCGCGGAGCATTACGACAAGGCGCCGCTGCACATCCGCGGCACGCCGGGAAAATTCGCGCAGGTGCTGTCCTGGCGGCAGATCAACCGGCTGCTGGACATGTCCCATATCTGGACCTCCACCAGCCTGAAGCTGGTGCTGGACAGCCAGACGGTGCCAGCCGAGCAGTTCTGCACCCGCGCCACCAGCCGCGACAACGCATCCGTGCTGCAGCCCGACGCGAAGCTGGTGCAGGGCTGGATCGCCAAGGGCGCCAGCGTCGTGATGAACGACGTGGACAGCCTGACGCCCGGCCTCGCCGGCATCTCCGCCGCCCTCGAAGGGGCGGGCCTCGGCAAGGCGCAGGCCAATGTCTACATCAGCTGGCAGAGCCACAAGGCCTTCCACACCCATTACGACACGCATGACGTCTGGGCCGTGCAGGTGGAGGGCGAGAAGAGCTGGAACATCTGGGAAGGCCGGGCGGAGTACCCCATCCCGCACCCCGTCTTCCGCGGGCAGCCGCAATCCCACCACGACCAGGCCCGCGGGAAGCTGCGCGGCACGGTCCACATGAAGACCGGCGACCTGCTGTACCTGCCGCGCGGCTGGTACCACGACGCGCTGGCGGAGGCGCCGGCCAGCGTCCATGTCGCCTATGGCGTGCACGCGCCGCTCGGCATGGACCTGATGAACATGCTGGCGGAACGCGTCCTCTATGACGCGGAATTCAGGAAGCCCCTGCCCCGGCAGGATGGCAGCGCGGCGGCGCAATTCGCGTTGACGCAGCGCGCGGGGCTGCTCGGCCAGCGCCTGCAGGAACTGTGCAAGGACCCCAAGGTGATGCAGGTGCTGGCCCAGTTCGTGGCGAATTACCGCTTCAGCCGCGGGGGATATGACATCCTGGCCGCGCGCGGATTGGGCAGCGCCGCGGCGGAAGGTGGCGATGGTGCCCCCGGCTTCCGCATCCTCTCCCCCGGCGCGAAGCCGGTGCGCCGCGGCGCGGACTGGGTGCTGAAGACCGCGCAGGGCAGCCTGACCGTCACGCCCCCGGAAGCCGATGCCGCCACCTGGCTGCTCTCCCGCCCCGAGATCACGGAGGCCGAGTTGGCCGCGAAGGCGCCGGGCCTGGATGCCGCGGGGCTGCTGGCGCGGCTGGAAGCCGGCGGCCTGCTGGCGAGGACCGGCTGATGCGCGCCCTCGCCCTCGCGCTGCTTCTCCTCGCGGGTCCGGCCGCCGCGCAGCCGCGCAGCTTCTCCTGCGTGGGCGCGGAGGCGCTGGAGGATGACGTCTTCGCCGTGCCCTTCACCCGCGGCAGCACGACGCTGCGGGATGCCGGGCGCAGCGCCATCGCGGCGGCGGCCCAGCTGGCGGAGGGTGACCGGGACCGGAACATCTGCGTCTTCGGCCATGCCGACCGCAGCGCCGGCGCCGGCACCAGCACCCAGGTCGCCGCCCAGCGCGCCCGCGCCGTGGCGCAGGCCCTGTCCCAGCAGGGGATCGAGCGCGACCGCATCCGCGCCGAGGCCCGCGTCGGCGCCTTCAGCGGCCGGCAGAGCGAGCCTGAGGCCCGCGCCGTGACCATCGTGGTGCTGCCCACTTTGCCGTGACCGGCCGGGGCGTGAAACGCGGCGCAATCTTGAAATTTAAGCCATCTGTTACAACCCGCCTGTAACCTTCATGGCTAATGCGCAAGGATGTGTTTCGTGACGCTGCCGCCCCGATCCGTGGGCGGTTCCGTCGCCGCGAAGCGATCCCGCGACTGACGGATCACGCCAAGCCAGGGGCCGGTCAAGGCCCCGAGCCAGGATCGAGGAAAGCGCCGGATGACGGACCAACCCGAGGAAAAGCCCCCGCTGCGTCGCCGGCTTTTCGTGCTGCGACTGGCCGCCATCGGCGGCGCGGCGCCGGCACTCGCGGCCTGCGTGCCGCAGCAGCCCGTCTATGTGCAGCAACCCGTCTACCAGCAGCCCGTGGTGCGGCGGGGCACGGGGATCAGCGACAGCGACCCCTCCGACGCACCAGGCAACGGTCGCGGCGGCCATCGCGGCAGCGGCGTGACCGACAGCGACCCGAATGACAGCCCCGGCTACGGCCGCGGCGGATATCAGCGCCGCACCGGCGTCAGCGACAGCGACCCGAACGACCCGCCGGGCGGCGGCCGTGGCGGCTACCGCCGCGCCACCGGCATCACGGATAGCGACCCCTCCGACGGCCCCGGCAATGGCCGCGGCGGCTATCGCGGCGCGCCCGTGCGCCGCACCGGCATCACGGATAGCGACCCGTCGGACGGGCCCGGCAATGGCCGTGGCGGCTACCGCGGCGGCGGCTACCGCACCAACCTGACCGACAGCGACCCCTCCGACGGCCCGGGCCGCGGGCGGCGGGGGTACTGAAAAGCCGAAACCCCCCAACCCCCCCTGTTCCTACCCCGCAAGCGTGGGGGGAGGGAAAGGTTGCGCCAGAGGCACTCCCTCCCCCGCGCTTGCGGGGGAGGGTCGGGGTGGGGGTAAGGCGCTACACCCGCCGCCGTCAGGCGGCGGCGAACAGGTAGGTCGGCATGGGCTGGGTGTTGTCCACCACGCCCTTCACGCCCGGCACGTTCTCCGCCAGCACGCGAAGCCCCCGCTGCACCGCGGCGCTGCGGCTGAAGCCGTGGAACTCCACCACCCCATCCTTCACATCGACCAGCGCATAGAAGGTGTCCGCCCAGGGCTCCCGCTTCATCGCCGCCAGCACGGCGCGACGGATGCGGTCGTCGGACAATTCGCCGGCCTCCGGCGCCGGCGCCACCAGCGCCCGCAACAGGTCGGCGCGGGACACCAGGCCCTTCAGCCGCCCCTCCTGCGTCACCAGCACGCGGCGGATGCCCCGGTCCTCCATCATGTGCGCGATCACGGAAGCCAGCGTGTCCGGATCGACGGCGACGACATCCTCCGTCATCACATCCGCCGCCGTCATCCCATGGGTGCGCGCATAACGCTCCGCATCCCGCGCGGGGTTCGCGAACATGGAAGCGAGCCAGCCGGCGGGCCTGTCATCCTCCCCCGCCAGCCTGCGAATCAGGTCGGCCTCCGTCACGATGCCGGCGACAGCCCCATCGGCAGCCACCACCGGCACGGCGGAAATGCCGCGATCCGCCAGCAGCCGCGCGATGGCGATCACGGGGGTCGAAGGCGGCACCGTCACGACATCGGCGGTCATCAGGTCACGGGCGCGAAGACTGGTCATGGCTCAATCCCTCCGAGGGTTGGTTCCCATGGCCCAGACGCTACGCCCCGCCCGCGCCCGCTTCCTTGACGCAGGTCAAGCGCCGAAGGGCGCTCTTCCGCGATCCGCGACACCCCTGTATTGCTGGACCACAAGCAACACAGGGAGGGTCCAACCGATGACCACGACAATTGGCCGCCGCGGTCTCGCGGCCCTTGGCGCCGCCGCCATCGCGGCACCCGGCATCGCGCGGGCGCAGGGCACGCAGATGGCGATCGCCACCGGCACGACCGGCGGCGTCTACTACCCGCTCGGCGGCGCGCTCGCGAACTACCTCTCCCGCGGCATCCCCGGCATGTCCGCCACCGTCGAGGTCACCGGCGGCTCCGTCGCCAACTTCCAGCTGCTCGGCGCCGGACGCGTCGGCCTGCTGTTCGGCCAGGTGGACGCCGCGGTCGACGGGCTGCGCGGCGCCGGGCCCTTCCGCGGGCGCGCCGTCGCCGCCCGCGCCATCGCCGTGCTCTACACCAACCGCATGCAGGTGGTGACCACGGCCGCGACCGGCATCCGCTCCATCGCGGACCTCAAGGGCAAGCGCGTCTCCACCGGCGCCCCCGGCTCCGCCACCGAACTCTTCGCCTTCCGCGTCATCGCCGCCGCCGGCCTCGACCGCGACAAGGATTTCCGCGCCCGCGAACGCCTCTCGCCCGCCGAATCCACCAACGCCATCCGCGACGGCAAGCTCGACGCCTACTTCTTCGTCTCAGGGGTGCCGACCTCCGCCATCACCGACCTCGGCGCCACGCCCGGCACGCAAATCCAACTCGTGGACCATGCGGACCTGCACGCCCGCATCGTGCAGGAGAACGGGCCCGTCTACTTCCCCGAAGTCATCCCCGCCGGCACCTACCCCGGCCAGCGCACGGACAACCACCAGCTCTCCGTCGCCAACATCCTCGCCGTGCGCGAAGACATGTCGGCCGACATGGTCACCAACATCCTGCGCGTCACCTGGGAAAACCGGGAGGACTGGGCCCGCGTCCACGCCGAAGCCCGCAACTTCACCCTCAACGCCCAGAAGACCGCCGCCGCCGGCATCCCCTGGCACCCCGCGGCGGAAGCCTTCTGGCGCTCCGCCGGCGCGACGCTGGCGTGACGGGGCGGCTTGCAGGGGGACCCTGTCCCCCTGCACCCCCTGCCAAAGGGCAGCGGCCCTTTGGAAACCCTTTCGATGGGCGGCGTGGAGGAGGGGCACGGAACGCCCGCCCGACACGCGGTCCCGCCGAGCCCCTCCTCCACGCCGCCCATGAATTGATGGGTTCAAAGGGGCCGCTGCCCCTTTGCGGGGTGCGCGAGGGGCAGCGCCCCTCGCATGCTCGCTCCCTCTCGCCCAGCAGGTCCTGCCGATGAGCACCAGTGTCCTCCCGCCCGAGGTGCCGAAGGGCGCGTTGGATGATGCCACCGCCGCGAAGGTGGAGGCGCTGATCGAGCAGGAGGAGGGTGCGCAGAACCGCCTGCCGGGCTTGCTCGGCCATGCGGCGGTGGGTGTCGCGCTGGCGATGTCGCTGTTCCATCTCTGGGCAGCGTGGGACATCGTGCCGACGACGACGCTGCGTTATGTGCATGTCGGTTTCGCGATGGTGCTGGGCTTCGCGCTGTTCCCGATGCATCCGCGCTTCCGTCATCGCGTGATGGTCTGGGACTGGGCGCTGATCGCGGCCGGGATCTACTGCATTTGGTATCTCATCGCTGGCGGCGATGATCTCCAGGACCGCTATGTGTTCCCGGAGCCGATGGACATCGTCGTCGGCTGGATGCTGATCGCGCTGGTGCTGGAGGTGACGCGGCGCGCCACGGGCTGGATCATGCCGGCGGTGGCGATTGCCTTCCTGCTCTATGCCTTCTTCGGCAATCACCTGGCGCCGCCCTGGCGGCACCAGGGCTACGACATGGATCGCCTGATCCCGCACATCACCATCACGCTGGAGGGGATCTTCGGCACGGCGATCGACGTCTCCGCGACGCTGATCGTGCTGTTCACGATCTATGGCGCGATCCTGCAGGCGACCGGGGCGGGCAAGTTCTTCGTCGATTTCTCCTTCAGCCTGACGGGCGGCAAGCCGTCGAGTGCCGGCCGCACCGTCGTGCTGTCATCGTTCCTGCTGGGCGGGCCTTCGGGGTCGGGGGTGGCGACGACCGTCACGCTTGGCACCGTCGCCTGGCCGATGATGCGCCAGGTGGGGTATCGGGCGGATGACGCGGGCGGGCTCCTGGCGGCGGGCGGGCTTGGCGCCATCCTTTCGCCGCCGGTCATGGGCGCGGCGGCCTTCCTGATCTCCGAGTATCTGAAGATCGGCTATCTCGACGTCATCGTCATGGCGATCGTGCCGACCTGCCTCTACTACGCCTCGCTGCTCTTCATGGTGGAGTTGGACCAGCGGCGCATCGCGGCGCGGCTGGCGGCCGACCCCAACGCGGCCCCGCCGGTGGCCATGAAGGTCGATCCCGTCGGCAAGCTGGTGCGGGAGTATGGCTTCCACTTCTCCACGCTGATCGCGATCGTCGTCTTCATGGGCATCGGCTATTCGGCGACGCTCAGCGTGCTCTACGCCACCGTCGTTGCGGTGGTGCTCTCCTGGATCAAGCGGGAGACGGCGATCACGCCCCGTAAGCTGATCGATGCGCTGGCCAGCGGCGCGGTGCAGTCCGTCGGCATCGCCGCCACCTGCGCCTGCGCGGGCATCATCGTGGGTGTCATCACGCTGACGGGCCTTGGCCTGAAGTTCTCCGACATCGCCATCCAGGCGGCGGGCGGGTCGCTGGTGATCACCGCGATCTACACGGCGCTGATCGTCTGGGTCGTCGGCCTCGCGGTCCCCGTCACCGCCAGCTACATCATCTGCGCCGTCGTCGCCGCGCCCGCGCTGATGAAGCTTGGCGTGCCGGACTACGCCGCGCATATGTTCGTCTTCTACTATGCCGTGCTGTCGGAGGTTTCCCCGCCGACCGCGCTCAGCCCCTTCGCGGCGAGTGCGATCACGGGGGCAGGCCCCTACCGCACCACCCTCCAGGCCTGGAAATACACCCTGCCCGCCTTCGTCCTGCCCTTCGTCTTCGTGACCGACCCGGAAGGAGTGGGGCTGCTGCTGCGCTTCACCGCCTCCATGACCTGGGTCGACGTCGCCTGGCAGATCGTGCTGGCGACGGCCGGGCTCGCGGCGCTGGCGGCGGCCTGCCAGGGCTTCCTGGTGCGCGCCATGCCGGCCTGGGAACGGGTCACGCTGGTGGCGGCGGGGGTGCTGATGATCTTCCCCGCCTCGCTCGATGCGCTGGCGCCGGGCGTGGTGCCCTTCCCGCACTGGATCGGCCTCGGCCTGGCGGCGGTGCTGACGCTGCTGCAGATGCGCGGGCCAAGGGTGCGCCCCGCCTGATGGCGCGGCGGGCTGCCGGGCTGGTGCTGGCGCTGCTGCTCGCGGGCTGCGGCGACACGCCGGTGGCGGCGGCGCTGCGCGGGGTGATGCCGGCGGCGGAAGCGCCCGCCGCCGCCCTGCCCGCCGGCGGGCTGCGCCTGACCGGCACGCGCCAGCCGCTGGTCTTCGCCCTGGCGCAGCAGACCGGCAATCGCCGCCTCTGGCGCGCCGATGGCGGCGTCGCGGTGGCGACGGAGGGTCCGCGCATCATCGCGACCGCCGGCCTCGGCCAGATGCTGACCGCGACGCGGCAGGAGGGGCCGGACCCGCTGGAGGATGTGGCCGCCCTGCTCGACCAGCCCGCCAGCACGCGGCGCACCGTCGATCTGGCAGGGGCGAGCCGGGAGCCCTCCTCCATGCGCTTCGGCCTCGTCATCGAATGCCGGCTGACCGCCGCCCGCCTGGCCACGGAGATCCTGGTGCGGGAAGCCTGCACCAGCCCCGCCGGGGCCTTCACCAACCGCTTCTGGGCCGATCCCGAGACCGGCACCGTGCTGCGCAGCGAGCAATGGGTGGGGGATGAGGTCCCGGCGGTGACGATGGAGATGCGCTGAAGGCCTTCAGCCGCGCGCGATCCCGTCCAGCCGCGCCATGACGTCGTCCGGCAGCACCAGGTCCCCGGCGGCCAGGTTCTCCCGCAGATGCGCCGGGGATGACGTGCCGGGGATCAGAAGGATGTTGGGCGACCGGCGCAGCAGCCAGGCCAACGCCACCTGCATCGCCGTGGCCCCGAGTTCGGCCGCCACCTCCGCCAGCACCACGGATTGCAGGGGCTGGAAGCCGCCCAGCGGGAAGAAGGGCACATAGGCGATGCCGTCCCGCGCCAGATCGTCGATCAGCGCGTCGTCCTCGCGATGCGCCAGATTGTAGTGGTTCTGCACGCAGGCGATGGCGCCGATGCCCCGCGCCTCCGCCACCTGGCGCGGCGTCGCGTTGCTCAGGCCGATATGCCGCACCAGGCCCTGCCGCTGCAGCGCCATCAGCGCTTCCAGCTGCGGCGCGATGGAGCCCTCCGCCGGGCCATGCACCGCGAACATGCAGCGCAGGTTCACCACCTCCATCGCCTCCCGCCCCAGGTTGCGGAGGTTGTCATGCACGGCCTGCACGATCTCGGCCGGGGAGAAGGCGGGCAGCCAGGCCGCATCCGCCCCGCGCCGCGCGCCGACCTTGGTGACGATGGCGAGGTCGCCCGGATAGGGCGACAGCGCCTCGCGGATCAGCTGGTTGGTGAGGTGCGGGCCGTAGAAGTCGCTGGTGTCGATGTGGTTGACGCCGGCGGCCACCGCATCCCGCAGCACCGCCAGCGCCGCGTCGGGGTCTCGCGGCGGGCCGAAGACGCCGGGCCCCGCCAGCTGCATGGCCCCGTAGCCGATCCGCCGGACCTGGCGGTCCCCCAGCCGATAGGTGCCGGCCTGTGTGATGCTGGTCATCGTCGTTCTCCTGTGGACGGGACGGACAATGGCCGCTGCGGCATTGCGCGATAATCCGCTAGGATCGGAACGGCCCGTGCGGGATTTCGGACAATGGCGGTGGACCTTGGTGACCTGAACGCCTTCCTCGCCGTTGCCCGCGCGCGCGGCTTCCGGGAGGCCGCGCGGGTGACAGGCGGCAGCGCGTCCGGCCTCAGCGAGGCCGTGCGCCGGCTGGAGGCGCGGCTCGGCCTGCGCCTGCTGCACCGGACCACGCGCAGCCTCCGCCCGACCGAGGCCGGGCAGCGGCTGCTCGATCGCCTCGGCCCCGCGCTGGGGGAGGTGGCGGCGGCGCTGGATGCCGTGGGCAGCCTGCGGGACACGCCAACGGGCACGCTGCGCCTCAACGTCCCCGTCAGCGCCGCGCGGCTGGTGCTGCCGCAGATCGTGCCACCCTTCATCGCCGTCCATCCCGGCATCCGGGTGGAGGTGACGGCGGAGGACAGCTTCGTCGATGTGCTGGGCGCGGGCTGCGATGCCGGCATCCGCTACGATGAACGGCTGGAGCAGGACATGATCGCGGTGCCGATCGGCCCGCGCCGGCAGCGCTTCGCCGCCGCGGCCGCGCCGGCCTATCTGCGCCGCCATGGCGCCCCCGCCCATCCGCGGGACCTGATGGCCCATGCCTGCCTGCGCGGCCGCTTCCCGAGCGGTGCCATGCCGCCCTGGGAGTTCGAGCGGGAGGGGGAGGTGGTGCGCGTGGACCCCACAGGCCCGCTGCTGGTCAGCCTCGGCGGCGCGGTGGACCTGGCGGTGGAGGCCGCGATCGCCGGGACGGGCATCATCTACCTGTTCGAGGACTGGCTGCGCCCGCATCTCGACCGGGGCACGCTGGAGCCGGTGCTGGAGCCCTGGTGGCAGCCCTTCCCGGGGCCCTTCCTCTACTATCCCGGCCGGCGGCTGGTCCCCGGGCCGCTGCGCGCCTTCATCGACTTCGTGAAGGCGGCGGCGTGACCGCTACCGCCAGCCGAGCCCGGCCCCCCGCATGCGCCGGAGCACGAACCCCATCCAGACCAGCTGGCCGGCGACGGCCGGCAGCACCACCAGCGGCTTCAGCGGCGGCGGCAGCTGGAGAAAGGCCAGCGCGAGCGCGGCGTGGAAGACCGCGAAGCCCCAATGCACGCCCGCCACCACCCGCACCGGCACGCCCGATCGCTGCGCCAGCTGGTAGAGGTGCGTCCGGTGCCCCTCCGCCAGGCGTTCGCGCATCAGCGCCCGCCGCGCGAGCGTGAAGGCCGCGTCGAAGAGCAGGGAGAAGATCAGCAGCGGCACGATGAGGAAGGAGACCTGCTGCCCGTCGAAGCGGGACGCCGCGACGGCCAGCACCGCCAGCATGAAGCCCGCGAACTGGCTGCCGACATCGCCCATGAAGATGCGGGCGGGGTGGATGTTGAACGGCAGGAAGCCCGCGAAGCCGGCCGCCAGGAACAGCGCGGCGGCATAGACGAACCAGCCACCCTGCAGCGCCGCCAGCAGCGCCAGCGCGGCACTCGCCAGCAGCAGCGTGCCCCCTACCAGCCCGTCCAGCCCATCCATGAAGTTCACGGCGTTGGTGCAGCCGACGATCCAGACCAGCGTCAGCGCCACGCCCAGCCAGCCCAGCTCCACCACGCCGATCCAGGGCAGCGCCAGCTTCTGCACCACCAGCCCGCTGCCCACCGCCACCAGCGCCGCCAGGAACTGCGCCGCCAGCCTCAGCCGGGCGGAAAGGTCCCGCACGTCATCCACCAGCGCCACGGCCGCGATGGCGCCGGCGGCAAGGATCACGCCGATGAACTGGCCATCCGCCACCCGGGCGAAATTGGCGACCTGGAACAGCACCAGCATCCCCGCCATGAAGGCGAGCACCACGCCGATGCCGCCGCCCCGCGGCGTCGGCCGTACATGGGCGCTGCGGGCATTCGGGTGGTCGAGGATCGGGAAGGCGATCATCAGCCGCACGGCGAGGGCGGAGAACACCGCCAGCGCGCCCGCGAAGGCCAGGTGTTCCAGGAAGGCGGGGACGGTCATGCCCGGCCGCTACAGCACGGCCGGGCGCGCCGGGGCAAGGTTGGCCCCTCTCAGAACCGCAGATGCGTGCGCAGCCCCGCCACCACCGCGTTCCGCCCCGGCACGCCGCCGGGGTGCCAGACCCGGGCGATCATGGGCTGCAGGCTGACGCCCGGCACGATCTCCGCCATGTAGGTCGCCTCAAGGTTCATCTCGTAGCCCCGCACGGCATCCCCGGTGCCCTGGGCCCGCAGGTCGCGGTCATAGTCCCGCGCGGCGTCGGAGAACTGGGCATAGAGCAGGCTGATGCCCATCCGGTCCTCCGGCCGGCCGGGGATCAGCCCGGCCGCGACGAAGCCGCCATCCGCCTGGAAGCCGATCAGGGACCGGTCGCCGGGGCTGGCGGAGACGCGGAGGAAGCCCGTGACGCCGCTCTGCGCATCGCCGCCCGCCGGCCGCCAGAGCTGCTGGTCCAGCACGCCATAGACGCCGCCCTGGCCACGGCGGCGGCGCGGATCGGCGCTCTCCAGCAGGCGCTGGTTGTCGAAGCCGCCGAGATGCGCCCAGCCGCCGAACTTGGCGGTGCGCGCCAGGCCCTCCTCCCCCTGGTTGGCGCGGAACTGCGCCTCCGCGAAGATCAGCGCGGGGTCGCGCACCCGGAAATTCGTGCCGTGGCGGTTGCGCTGCTGCTCGTCGCCGAAGCCGGGCCCGGCCGGGTCGCCGTTGAAGACCGCTATCTTGAGGGTCGTGTCCTCCGTGGGGTCCCAGGCCGCCATCACGCCCGGCGTCGCCAGCGGATAGGCCGGGCCGCCGCTCGGCAGGTTCAGGGCGGCGATGGTGGGGAAGTCGCTCTGCAGGAACAGGGCGGAGGCCTCGGAGAAGAAGAACTCGACGTCGGCTGCCAGCTGCCCCGCCCGCAGCCGCACCGCGCCGCCGGCCAGGCTCTGTTCCAGCCAGAACTCCGACAGGCGCGCGGTCGGCACGCCCTCGATCGCCGCGATGGTGTTGACGCCGCCGACATAGTCCCGCCGCATCCGGCCGGTGTTGTGCAGCACGAAGCTGTTGGCGAAGAAGCTGAGGCCCGTGATCCCGGCCAGCTTCTCGAAATCCACCGCGACGCTGGTCTCCAGCATCCCCTGGTTCACCGTGCCCCGCCGCTGCCCGCCGGAGAGGTTGGACAGCACGTCGTTCCGGTACCAGAGGTTGAAGGTGACACCCCGCTCGGCGAGCGACGCCCGGTGGCCGAAGGGGTCGCCGCCTGCCGGCAGCAGGGCGGCGAAGGAACCCTCCGGCACGCCCTTCTCGTCATAGTCGGGCCGGTCGGCCAGCGCCGGCGACGCCGCCAGCATGAGGGCCAGGCCGAGCATCCGGGACAGGCGCATGGCGGCTTTCCTCACATCAGGCGCCCGGGTTCCAGGCTGGCATAGACATCGCCCGAATTGGCGTCATGCGGCAGGGCCTCGATCCAGTCGGCCATCGCCGCGGCCCCGATCGGCGCCGCATGGGCGAAGCGCATACCCTCGCCCAGGCAGGCGTTGAAGTGGCGGAAGCCGAGCGCCGAGAGCCGGTCCAGGCACTGGGCCGCGACGCCGCGCTGGATGGTGGTGAATTCGAAGGACAGGCTGCGTGGTGCGCGCGTCAGCCCGGCCAGCGCCACCGCCTCATACCCCTCGACGTCGATCTTCACGAAGTCGGGCAGGCCATGGGCGGCGGCCAGCGCGTCCAGCGTCGTCACGGGCAGGCGGAGTTCCCGGTCCCAGACCTGGCCTTCCCAGCCGGCCGCGCCATCGGCGGCGGCGACGAAATCGGCGCTGGCCGTGGCGACGGTCGGGTTGGCGGAATTGACGCGCAGCACGGCCTCGCCCACCGCCTCGCCCACCAGTGATTCCACCAGCGTGAAGCCCGCATCACCGCGAAAGGCGCGGCGGAGGAAGCGCGCCAGCAGCGGCTGCGGCTCCACCGCCACCGCCCGGGCCCCCAGCCGCCTGAAGCTGGCCGCCCGGTCGCCCACATGGGCACCCACGTCGAAGCCAAGCTCCCCCGGCCCGAGGAACCGCGCCTGGAACTCATCCAGCGCCGCCGCCCGTCCGGGCGCCCGCAGATAGGTCCGGATGGAGGCGCGGACCGCCGCGACGGTCGTCACCGGAACACCACCGCGGCGCCGCCCGCCTGCTCCGGCGGCACCATGATGCCGTCCGGCGCGTCGCGCAGCGGAAGCCCCGCCAGCACGGCCCGCGCGGCGCGGCCCTGGTCGCCGGTGCGGATCACCATCCCCGCCATGAAGGGCAGGCTCGGCGCCTCCACCCCCGGCAGCACCCGCCCGAGCGAAGCCGCCGGCAGGATGCGGACCACCGTCTCCATCCGGGGCGAGAAGGGCCCCGCCGCGCCCGCCGCGCCCGGCAGCCTCAGGCGAAAACCCGCCACCGGATCGGGCTCCGCCGGCATGCCCGCGAGGCGGGAGAGGCGCGCCGTCGTCTCCGCCGGGTCGGCGGCGGCCAGGATCGCCGTCTCCAGCGCCTCCGCGCCGTTGCTGTGGCCCATCCAGCGAGGGTCCCAGACGAGTTCCGGCGTCATGTGCTGCACCAGCTGGATCCGCCCCTCCGGCGCATCGGGGAAGGGCAGCCGGGCGAAGCGGGCGATGGGACCGCCTTCCTCGACCGGGCGCTGCAGCCAGGCAATGCCCGGGATCGCCATCCCCCCCGCCCGCAGCCGCGCCAGATTCCCCTCCGCATCCCCCATCCCGAAGGCGCAGATATGCGCGCCCGCGTAGCGCGCCAGGAACCCGTCCAGGCCGTTCGCGAACAGCGCGGGGTCGTGGATGCCGAGCAGCTCGACATAGCCGTGCTTCAGGAAGGCGCAGCGATTGGCCGATCCGAAGGGCTCCACCGGACCATCCGGCGTCCGGCGGCCGGATTGCTGCGCGAAGGGGGACAGGACGAAGCCCATCCGCTCCCACGCCGCCCACAAGGGCGCGGGGTCGCGGGCGCAGAGGCCGAGATGGTCGAGGACCGTGGCGCTGCTCATGGGAGAAACGGGGAAGGCGTTGCCTTCCCCGGACCCCATCCACCAGGCCCGAGACGGGCCTGGACCGTCGTCAGGGGGAACGACCTCACAGGGCGGGGTTCTCGTATTTGTCGAGCAGCCAGTCCGCCGGCTCGGCGGCAGCCTCCCGGTACCAGCGATCGACCAGGGGATGCGCGCGCACGGCAGCGACATAGGCACGCGACGTGCCGTTCAGCTCCGGCTGCCAGGTCAGGAAACGCGCCACCACCGGGGCATACATCGCATCGACCAGCGTGAAGTCGATGCCGGTCAGGAAGGGCCCGCCATACTCGCCGATCGCCTCCGCCCAGATCGCCTGGATGCGCGCGATGTCGGCCAGGCTCTCCGGATTCCGGCCATGGCCCGGAAACTCCCGGCCGAGATTCATCGGCATCGCCATGCGCAGCGCCCGGAAGCCCGCATGCATCTCCGCCGCGATGCTCCGCGCATGGGCGCGGGCCGCCCGCTTGCGCGGCCAGAGGTCGGCCTTGAACTCGGAACAGTACTCCGCGATCGCGATGCTCTCCCACATCCGGGCGCCGCGATGCTCGAGGTAGGGGACCATGCCGTTGGGGGAGATCGCCTTGATGGCCTGGGTGCCCCCGCCGCCCGCCAGCGGCACCACCACCTCCTCCACATCCAGCTGCGCCAGCTGCACCATCAGCCAGCCGCGCAGGCTCCAGGAGGAGTAGCGCTTCGTCCCGATCACCAGCCTGCCTTCGGCCATGGCCGCGTTCCCCTGATCCGTTTCCGGATTCATGGCACGGCCGGCGCCGCCTGTCCCGAGGGGGACGAGAGGGTTCCCTCGTCGCCGGGTGCCTGAGCGCCCTACCGCGCCTCCGCCACCTCCGCCCGGCCCGGGCCCGCGCCCTGCATCAGCCCCGCATGGACGGCCTGCTGCCGCCTCAGATCCAGCCGCACCTCCGCATGCACCTGGCCCAGCGTCCGGTGGCGGCCATTCCGGGCGATGAAGACGTTGCGGTTCGCAGCCACCGCATCAGGACCCACGACATCCGAGGCACGCTGCGAGGGCGCGCGGGCAAGCTGCCGCAGGAACCGTCGGGCCCCCACCGGACCGAGGAAATGCACGAGATAGAGGTCGGCATCCGTCACCGGCCGCCGCAGGAACGCGGCAAGATTCTCCTTCTCGAGGCCGAGCCGCGCCATGGCCAAGGCGACGGACAGGTCCGGATCGTCGCGGAGGACCAGCATCTCCTCCAGCAGCCGATCGTCGCGGGCGGAGATTTCGCCGGTCTCGGGATCCGTCGACAGGGCCGCCGCATGGAAGGCCAGCCCACGCGCCGGCCCATGGTCCCGCACCGCTTCGAGCCATGTCGTCCGGGTGAACTGCATCAGCCCCCGCGCCGAGGAGGCCGGGTTCCGCGCCGTCGCGACGAAGCGGCTTTCCCGGGAGGCCAGGGCGAAGAGCAGGACCCGCTCGGACGGGCTCGCCGCCACGGATTGCAGGGCGCGGAGAACCTCGGGGCTCACCGCGGGCAGCGTCTGCGGCGCCGCCACGGGCGGAGGCGCGGCGTCGATGCGGCCGCCGCGCGTGGCCGCCGCCCGCACGCCCCCGCGCGCGGGGCGGGAGGCTGCCTGGCGCGGCGCGGCGCGCCCCCGCGCCTCGCGCGGGGCAGGCTGCTGGCGCCTGGCCTCCACGCGGCTGGCCGCCCGCGCCGGCGGACCCGCCCGATGGGATGCAGTGGACGCAGTCCCGGTGCCACGCCCGCCGGCTGCCTCGGCCTCGATGCTGGCCCAGGGCGTGGCGATCAGGAAGGTGCCGATGACGAGGATCGTCTTCAGCCGGCACGCCCAGCGCCCGCCCCGACCCCTCGATGCTCCGGACAGCCCATCGCGGGTGCGGGGCTCGGCAGGCGACAGGCATGTCACGGCAGGTTCTCTCCCGTAAGCGTGGCATGGCGGAGGAAACAGGACCCTGGCCGGTGCCCTCCGGTGAGTGGCGGGGGGACAAGGCCCGTATGATCGCCCCCCCCCGGTCCAGGCGCTGTGTGACAGCCCCCCGGGGGTCCGACGGGGGATGCCTTCCCGGTCACCGCGGGGCCCGCCGTCGATGGGGCCGGGCTGTCCTAACGGCCATGTCCAGCGTTCGGTTCCGCCCGGGCCGCCCGGCACGGTCACCCGGCGCCCCAGGCAGGCCGATGCGACGGGGGCGGCATGACGCCCGGCACTAGCGACCGCGACCGCGCGGGAGTAGCAACCGGGGCATGGCTGCTTCGGCTCGGGACCGCATCCTCCTCAACCTGTTGCTCGACTCGCTGGTGGCGGCACTCGCCCTGCCCGCCGCGGTCTGGCTGGCCGCGCCCGGCGCCTGGCCGCCAGCCCCGTGGTGGGCCAGCGCCGTCCCGGGCGGCATCGCGGCGCTGATGGCGGTCGGCGTGCCGCTGCGCCTGCCCCAGCAATACTGGCGCTTCGCCTCCCTGCCCGAGGCCCTGTCCATCATCGGCACGGCCGGCGGCGCGGCGGCCATCACCGCCATCGGCCTGCACTGGGCCGGCGCCTGGACCCCGCCCAACCCGGGCTTCCCGGCGATCCATGCGCTGGTGCTCGCAGCGCTGCTCGCCGCGCCCCGCATTGCCGCCCGGCTGCGCCATGCCGGCCGCGGCGGTCCGCTATCCGATACCCCCGCCGCCCCCGTGCTGCTGGTCGGCGCGGGTGATGGGGCGGACCTCTTCATCCGCGCCATCGGCCAGGAACGCAGCCCCGCCTACCGCGTCACCGGCATCCTCTCGCTCCGCTCCCGCCAGCTCGGCCGCCGCATCCACGGCCTGCCCATCCTCGGCACGGCGGAGGACGCGGCCTCCATCCTCGACCAGCTGCGGGAGGAAGGGCGCCTCCCCGCCCAGATCATCCTCGCCACTCCCCAGCTCCAGGGCCTGGAACTGCAGCGTTTGCTGGATGCCGCGGACCGCCACGGGCTGCCGGTGAAGCGCGCGCCCACGCCCACCGCGCTGGGCCCCGCCAGCCGCCGCCCCGGCGAACGCGCGGAAGCCGAGCCCCGCGTCACGCTCCGCCGGGTGGAGATCGAGGACCTGCTGGACCGCCCGCAGGTGCCGCTGGACCGCGAAGGCATGGCCCGCCTGGTGCAGGGCCGCCGCGTGCTGGTCACGGGCGCCGGCGGCACCATCGGCGGCGAGCTGGCGCGCCAGGTCGCGGCGCTGGGCCCCGCCAGCCTCACCCTGCTCGACCACGGCGAATACGTCCTCTACGAGATCGACCTGGAACTGCGCGAACGCCACCCCGGCGTGCCGCGCCGTGCGGTGCTGGCCGATGTGCGCGACGCCGCCCGCATGGCGCGGCTGATGGCGGAGATCAGGCCCGAGCTCGTCTTCCACGCCGCCGCGCTGAAACACGTGCCGATGGTGGAGAACGACCCGCTGGAGGGGCTGCTGACCAACGCGCTCGGCACCCGCATCGTCGCCGATGCGGCGCGGGCGGCGGGCTGTTCGCTGATGGTCTTCATCTCCACCGACAAGGCGGTGAACCCGACCAGCGTCATGGGCGCCTCCAAGCGGCTGGCGGAGATGTACTGCCAGGCGCTGGACCGCGGCGCGCGCACCAGCGGCACCGGCATGCGGCTGGTGACGGTGCGCTTCGGCAATGTGCTGGGCTCCACGGGCTCCGTCGTGCCGCTGTTCCGCCGCCAGCTGGAACGCGGCGGCCCGCTGACCGTGACCCACCCCGACATGCGCCGCTACTTCATGACGGTGCGGGAGGCCGTGGGCCTGGTGCTGCAGGCCAGCGTCGTCGGCGCCACCGGAATACCATGGTTTGCCGGCTCCGCCGGCGGGCAGGACCAGCCGCCCGAACTCCGCGAAGGTGGCATCTTCGTCCTCGACATGGGCGATCCCGTGAAGATCGTGGACCTCGCCCGCCGCATGATCCGCCTGGCGGGGCTGCGGCCGGAGGAGGATGTGGAGATCCGCTTCACCGGCCTCCGCCCCGGGGAGAAGCTGTTCGAGGAGCTGTTCCACGGCCAGGAGCCGCCCAGCCCCACCAACTTCCCGGGCCTGCTGGTCGCGACCCCGCGCACGACGGATGCGGAGGAGATGGGCCGCGCCATCGATGGCGTCGCGGCGCTGGCCGCCGCCGGGGACCGCAAGGGCGCCCTGGCGCGGCTGAACGCGCTGGTGCCGGAATTCGAGCACGAGACGAACGGGGCGGCGCCGTAGCGCCGCCCGTCACGCCGCGCGGATCGCGACCAGGAACCCGTCCACCTTCCCGCGCAGCCCTTCCGCCTGCCGTGCCAGCTCGGCCGAGGCGCCGCGCACCTCTGCCGCCGCGCTGCCCGTGCGTTCGGCATCGGCGCTGACCCCCGCCGCGTGTTCGGAGGCCTGGCGCGTGCCGGCCGCGGCCTGCGCCACCGCCTGGCCGATCTCCTGCGTCGCCGCCGCCTGCTGCGCCGCCGTCTCCGCCACCTGCGCGGTCGCGGTGTTCAGCGTCTCGATCGTGCGGGCGATGGCCTGGACCACCTCCACCGTGCGTCCCGTCTCCGCCTGCATGGCGGCGATCTGGGCGCCGATCTCCTCCGTCGCCTTGGCGGTCTGCGCCGCGAGCGTCTTCACCTCGGAGGCAACGACCGCGAAGCCCTTGCCCGCCTCGCCCGCCCGCGCCGCCTCGATCGTCGCGTTCAGCGCCAGCAGGTTGGTCTGGCCCGCGATGTCGCCGATCAGCTTCACCACGTCGCCGATGCGCGCCGCCGCTTCCGACAACCCGCGCACCGTCGCATCCGTGCGTTCGGCCGCTTCCGTCGCCTGCCGGGCCGCGGCGGCGCTGGCGTCGATCTGGCGCACCACCTCTCCGATCGAGGCCGAGAGTTCCTCCGTCGCCGCCGCCACGCTGCCGACATTGGCGCTGGCCATGGCGGTGCTGTCCGCAACCGCCGCCGCGCGCGCCGACCCGTCCTTCGCCGTCGTCGCCATGCCCGTCGCGGTGGTGTCGAGTTCCGTGGCGGCGGAGGCGACGGTGCGCAGCACGCCGGCCGTCTCCTCCCCGAATTCCGCCAGCAGCGCATCGACGCGCCGCGCGCGCGCCGCCTGCGCTTCCCGCTCCGCCGCCTGCGCCGCTTCCAGCGCGTTCCGCTCGGCGGAGGCCGCGCGCAGCTGCTCCACCGCCTGCGCCACCTCCCCCAGCTCATCGGCCCGCGCGCTGCCCGGCACGGTCAGCGTCACCTCCCCGCCGCCGATCCGCCGCACCACCCGCGCCAGCTCACCGAGCGGGGAGACGAGGCGGCGCATCAGCAGCAGCAGCGCCGCGCCCATCACCGCCAGCGTCGCCGCCGCCATGGCGCCGATGATCAGCAGGTCCTGCCAGCCTTGCGCGACCATCGCCTCGCCGGTCGCGATCGCCTCCTCCAGCGCCGCGTCGCGCACGCCGACCATCTGCGTCAGCGCGCCGGTGGAGAAGCGGCGATGCGCCGTGGGGTCATTCGGCCAGGCCTCCGTCCCGCCGGCCAGGCGCAGCCCGCCGATGCGCACCAGGTTGCGGAAGCCGGGCTCCCCGCCCGCCAGGTAGCCCTGGCGGATGGAGGTGTCGTAGGCCCGGGCGAGCGCGGCGGAGCCGGTCGCCTCCACCAGCCGTTCCAGCGTGGCGAGGATCTCCTCCACCCGCCCGGTCAGCTGCTGCGCCGTCGCCAGCGCCTCTGGCGTGATGGTGCCGCCGCCGACCCAGCCATTCAGCAGCAGCCCGCGGCGGCCGGCGATGTCGCGCAGCTGGCCGCCCTGCATCGCGGTTTCCAGCAGCGGCGCCAAGGCCGGCGCCTGGCGGGACAGTTCGCGCGCCGCGCCCCGTGCCAGGCCGCTCAGCGCATTACCGTGGTCGTTGCGCACCTGCGACAGCTCCCGCAGCAGGCCGGCATCGCGCTGGGCGGGCGGCTGGGCCGCCGCCGTGGCCGCGCGTTCCGTCAGCGCCGTCATCGCCCGCAGCGCGTCCCGCGCCGGCGCGGGGTCCAGCCCCACGGTCCGCGCCTTCGCCTCCGCCCCCGCCAGCAGGCGCTGCATCTCCTCCTGCCCCGCGCGCAGATCCGCCAGGTCCGGCTGCGCCACCGCCATGGCGGTGCTGATGCGCGCGGATTGCAGCGCGAAGGCGGTCTGGCCGCGCAGCACTTCGCTGATCAGCCTGGTCGCGGTCACAACCCGTTCAGTCTGCTGCAGCTCCCGCCAGGCCTCCTTGGCCTGCCAGGCCAGGGCGACCAGCCCGGGCAGGGCGATCAGGGCGAAGCACAGCAGCAGCAGGCGGCGAACACGCATAACGCTTCCTCCGGTCCAGTCGTCGTCAGGCGGCGCGGATGGCGCCGAGGAACCGGTCCACCCGGCCGCGCAGATTCTCCGCCTGCAGCGCCAGCTCGGCGGAGGCCGAGCGCACCTCGGCCGCGGATTGCCCGGTCTGCTCCGCGCCCTGGCTGACGCCCGCCGCGTGGTGAGAGGCTTCCTGCGTGCCCTGCGCGGCGGCGGCGGCGGCGCGGCCGATCTCCTGCGTCGCTTCCGCCTGCTGCGCCGCGGCTTCCGCCACCTGTTCGGTGTTGCGGTTCAGCGCCTCGATCGTGCCGGCGATGGCCTGCACCACCTCCACCGTCCGGCCCGTTTCCGCCTGCATCGCCGCGATCTGCGCGCCGATCTCTTCCGTCGCCTTCGCGGTCTGGGCGGCCAGCGCCTTCACCTCGCTGGCCACCACCGCGAAGCCCTTGCCGGCCTCCCCGGCCCGCGCCGCCTCGATCGTCGCGTTCAGCGCCAGCAGGTTCGTCTGGCCGGCGATGTCGCCGATCAGCTTCACCACGTCGCCAATCCGCGCCGCCGCCTCGGACAGCCCTCGCACCGTCACATCCGTGCGCTCCGCCGCCTCCGTCGCCTGCCGCGCCGTCTGGGCGCTGGCCTCGACCTGGCGCATCACCTCCCCGATCGAGGCCGACAGCTGCTCCGTCGCCGCCGCCACGCTGCCGACGCTGGTGCTGGCTTCGGCGGAGGATCGCGCCACCGCGCCGGCGCGCTGCGTGCCGTCCGCCGCCGTCATTGCCATGCTGTTCGCCGTCGCATCCAGCTCCGTCGCGGCGGAGGCGACCGTCCGCAGCACATCGGCCGTTTCCGATTCGAATTCCTCCAGCAGCGCGTCCACGCGTTGCGCGCGTTCCAGCTGCGCCGCGGCTTCCGCCTTCTGCGCCGCCTCCAGCGCCTCCCGCTCCAGCGACGCCAGGCGCAGCTGGTCCACGGCGCGCGCCATCTCGCCCAGCTCATCCGGCCGGTCCCGCGCCGGCACGGCCAGCGTCAGCTCGCCGCCGCCGATGCGGCGGACCGCGCCGGTCAGCTGGCCCAGCGGCGCCACCATGCCCCGCAGCAGCATGACCAGCGCCGCCACCATGAGCGCGCCCGTCAGCAGCATCCCGGCAACGGAGATGGCAAGCTGCATCCGTGCCGCGGCATCATCGGCCGAGGCACGTTCCAGCGATTCGTCCAGCGCCGCATCGCGCATGTCCAGCAGCCGCGCCAGCGTCTGGATCGTGTAGCGGGAATAGGTGGCGGTATCCTGCGGCCAGGGGGTTTCCGCCGTCGCCGGCTGCAGCCGCGCCCGCGCCACGCGCAGGAAGCTGCGCCAGTAGGGATCGGCTTCCTGCCCGTACAGGCGCTTCAGCTCCGCCAGCGCCCGCGTCAGCCGCGGCGCGCCCGATGCCTCCACCAGCCGCTCGATATTCGCCATCGCATCCGTCAGCCGGCCGCTGAGTTCCACCAGGCCTTCCAGCGCCTCCGCCTGGATCGGCGCGCCGCTGATCCAGGGAGAGACGCCGAGCGCCCGCCGGCCCGCCACCTCGCGCAGGGTCATCGAATGCAGCGCCACCTCGATGAAGGGGGCCACGGCCGGCGCGGTGGTGGTGATGACGCGGGCCGCATCGCCGCCGATCGCGTTCATGCGGGTGCTGAGGTCCGCGCGCCGGGCCAGAACCTCCTGCAGCAGCGCGGGGTCCCGCGCCGGCACCGGCTGGGCCGCGGCGGCCGTCACGCGGCGCATCAGGTCCTCCAGCGTGGACGCGGCCTCCCGCACCACCGCAGGGTCGCTGCCCGCGGCCTCCATGCTGCGCGTGGCCGCCGCCAGGCCCTGGATCGCCGCCGCATGCGTCTGCCGCATGCCCGCGAGGTCAGGCGTCGGCGCCCGCAGCGCGACCGTCAGGTTGCCGGTCTGCACCGCGAAGCTGGATTGCGCGCGGCCGATGTCGCTGAACACCTGCGTCGCGCGGATCGCGCGCTCCGCCCTGGCGGAATCGCGCCAGGCCTCGCTGGCGAACCAGGTGGACAGCGCCAGCCCCGGCGCTGCGATGGCGATGAAACCCAGAAGGAAGCGTGACTGGATGCGCATCGTAATCCTGCGGCGGTCGTTGCGCCGCAGGATAGGCGAGCAACCTTGCCCCGCCCTTAATCGGGCGTCACGCCGCGCGGATGGCGCCCAGGAAGTCGTCCACCCGCCCGCGCAGCCCTTCCGCCTGCCGCGCGAGGGAGGCCGAGGCCGCGCGGACTTCCGCCGCCGACCGGCCCGTCTGCTCCGCGCCCTGGCTGACGCCCGATGCGTGGTGAGAGGCTTCCTGCGTGCCCTGCGCGGCGGCGGATGCGGCGCGGCCGATCTCCTGCGTCGCTTCCGCCTGCTGCGCCGCGGCTTCCGCCACCTGCGCGGTGTTGCGGTTCAGCGCCTCGATCGTGCCGGCGATGGCCCGCACCACCTCCACCGTCCGGCCCGTCTCCGCCTGCATCGCCGCGATCTGCGCGCCGATCTCCTCGGTCGCCTTGGCCGTCTGCGCGGCCAGGGTCTTCACCTCGCTGGCCACGACGGCGAAGCCCTTGCCGGCCTCCCCGGCGCGCGCCGCCTCGATCGTGGCATTCAGCGCCAGCAGGTTGGTCTGGCCCGCGATGTCGCCGATCAGGCGCACCACGTCGCCGATGCGCGATGCCGCCTCCGACAGCCCGCGCACCGTCACATCCGTGCGCTCCGCCGCCTCCGTCGCCTGCCGCGCCGTCTGGGCGCTGACCTCGACCTGGCGCATCACCTCCCCGATCGAGGCCGACAATTCCTCCGTCGCCGCCGCCACGCTGCCGACGCTGGCACTCGCCGCCGCGGAGGACCGCGCCACCGCGCCCGCACGCTCCGTGCCATCCGCCGCTGTCGCCGCCATGCTGCTGGCCGTCGCATCCAGCTCCGTCGCGGCGGAGGCGACGCCGCGCAGCACATCGGCGGTCTCGGCCTCGAACTGCCGCAGCAGCCCATCGATGCGCTGGGCGCGTTCCAGTCGCGCCGCGCCTTCGGCCTTCTGCGCGGCTTCCAGCGCCTCCCGCTCCAGCGATGCCAGGCGCAGCCGGTCCACGGCGCGCGCCATCTCCCCGAGTTCGTCGGCTCGGTCCCGCGCCGGCACGGCGAGCGTCAGCTCGCCCGCCCCGATGCGGCCGACCGCCCCCGTCAGCAGCCCGATCGGCCGCATGACCTGGCGCAGCAGCATCACCAGCGCCGCCGCCAGCAAGCCGCCGATCACGGCCACCGTCCCCAGCGCCAGGCTGAGCTCCCAGCGCGCATCCGCCAGCATCGCCTCGCCGAAGTCCCGCGCCTCCTCCAGCGCCGCATCGCGCAGCGCCACCTGGGCGGTCAGCGCGGGCGGCGCGAAGGCGCGGTATTCCGCCAGGCTCATCGACCAGCCCTGGCCCGCGGTGCCGATCCGCGTGCCCGCTTCCTCCAGCACCCGCCGCCAGGTCACCTCCGACCCGTTGACGAAGGTCCGGCGCTGTTCCTCCAGCGCCTGCATCAGCCGCGGCGTGCCGATGGCGCGCGCCAGGCGCTCCGCGCTCGCGAAGGCCTCCTTGATGCCGCCGGACAGTTCCATCGCCGCGCGCCAAGCCGCCGGCTGCACCGGCTGCCCGCCGACCCAGCCCGTCATCGGCAGGGATCGCTGGCCACTGAGGTCCCGCAGCGAGGCGACGTGCATCGCGATTTCCAGCCGCATGGCGAGCGCCGGCTGGGACAGCGCCAGGTCGCGGCCGATGGCCAGCGCGAGCTGCGTCATGCCCCCGCCGAGTTCCGCCCGCGCCGCCGGCAATTCGCGCAGCAGCGCGCCGTCCCGCTGCGCCGGCGGCACCCGCGCCAGGTCGATCGCGCGCTGGCGGAATTCGTCCATGCGCCGCTGCGTCGCCACCAGGGGCGCGGGGTCGAAGCCCGCCGCCGTCGCGCTGGCGACGGCGGTCGCCAGCAGCCCGCTCATCTCCGCATGCCCGCGGTTCAGGTCATCCAGGTCCGGCTGCGCCGCCAGCGCCACCGCGCTGACCCGCCCCGCCTGCGTGCCGTAGACGGAGGAGGCGCGCAGCACGTCGCTGATCGCCCGCGTGGCGAGCAGCCCGCGTTCGGCCACGGAGACGGCGCGCCAGCCCTGCCCCGCGAACCACAGGGCGAGCAGCAGCCCCGGCAGGGCGACCAGGCCGAAGCCGAGGAGAAAGGCGCGGCGGAGACGCATGCGGGTACTCTCGATTCAGGTCGTTCCGGCAAGCATGACTCCGGTTTCATGACCGGCACGCTAACGGCCCGGCCCGGCAACGCCCCGAAACCCCCGGTGATTTGGCCGACGCGGCGCCCCGGGTCTATTGAACCCCGGCATCGACCGGATGACGCATGACCATGACCACGCCTCCCCCCATCGCCCTGTTCGACATGAAGGCCCAGCAGGCCCTGATCCGGGCCGAGATCGACCGCCGCCTGGCCTCCGTCCTCGACAGCGGGCGCTTCATCAACGGGCCGGAGGTGCAGGAGCTGGAGCAGAAGCTGGCCGAATTCGCGGGCTGCGCCCATGCCGTCGGCGTCTCCTCCGGCACCGATGCGCTGCAGATCGCCATGATGGGCGCCGGCATCGGCCGCGGCGACGCGGTGTTCCTGCCCGCCTTCACCTACACCGCGACGGCCGAGGTGCCGCTGGTGCTGGGCGCGACCCCCGTCTTCGTGGACGTCCATCCCGGCACCTACAACATCGACATCGATGACCTGAAGCGCCGCATCGCGCTGGTGGAGAAGGAGGGGCGGCTGCGCCCCGCCGCCATCGTGGGCGTGGACCTCTTCGGCCTGCCCGCCGACTGGCCGGCGATCGAGGCGCTGTGCGCGGAGAAGGGCATGTTCGCCCTCGACGACGCCGCCCAGGCCTTCGGCGCGGCGCTCGCCGGCAAGCGGCTCGGCCGCTGGGGCCATGCGACGGCGCTCAGCTTCTATCCCACCAAGACGCTGGGCTGCTACGGTGATGGCGGCGCGCTGCTGACCGATGATGCGGACCGCGCGGAACTGTGGCGGAGCCTCCGCACGCACGGAGAGGGCAAGACCCGCTACGAGGTGGAGCGCACCGGCATGAACGGGCGGCTCGACACCATGCAGGCCGCGATCCTGCTGCCGAAGCTCGGCCTGCTGGCGGATGAACTCGCCAGCCGCGCCCGCATCGCGGCGGCCTACAACCAGGGCCTGGCCGGCAAGGTCCAGACCCCGGTGACGACCGAGGGCGCGGACCATGCCTGGGGCCTCTATTCCATCCTGGTCGAGGACGAGGCCGCCCGCGCCCGCGTGCAGGAGGCCTGCAAGGCCGCGGGGGTGCCGACCGCGATCTACTACCCGAAGTCGCTGCACCGTCAGCCCGCCTATGCGAGCGCCCATGCCGAGGGGATCAGCGACGCCCCCGAACTGCCGGTGGCGGAGATGCTCTGCAGGCGCATCATGTCCCTGCCGATGCACCCATACCTGACGGAGCAGGAGGTCGCGCGGGTCGTCGCCGCGGTGAGCGGCGCGGTGTGACGACGTGCGGTGAGCGGCGCGGTGTGACGACGCGCGGTGAGCGCCGCGGTGTGACGACGTGCGGTGAGCGGCGCGGTGTGACGACGCGCGGTGAGCGGCGCGGTCTGAACCCTCCAGGCGTCGAAATCTTTATTGAGGCTTGAACCGGCCGCCCGCGATGCGGTTAGCATGAAGGGACCATCAGACGCGGAGGCCGCCGATGCGCCGCAGGTCCCTTATTGCCGCCGCCGGCGCGGCGAGCCTGGCCCGGATCACCCCGGCCCGGGCGGATGAGCCAGTGGACGTCGCCCTCGTCCTCGCCGTCGATGTCAGCCGCTCGATCGATGAGGATGAGGCCCGGCTGCAGAGGGAGGGCTACCGCACCGCCGTCTCCGACCCCAAGGTGGTGGAGGCGATCCGCGGCGGCATGCTGGGCTCCATCGCCGTCTGCTACATCGAATGGGCCGGCATCGAATACCAGCGCACCGTCATCCCCTGGATGCGCATCGCCTCCCAGGCCGATGCCAATGGCTGGGCGGCGACGCTGGAACAGGCGCCCCGTGCCTCCCTCTCCTGGACCTCCATCTCCGGCGCCATCGAGGCATCGCGCCGCGCCATGGGCGAATGCCCGCATGAGGCGACGCGCAAGGTGGTGGACGTCTCCGGCGACGGGGTGAACAACTCCGGCCCCCCCGCCGAACTGGCCCGCGACCGCGCGGTGGCGGAAGGCATCACCATCAACGGCCTGCCCATCCTGAACGACCGCCCGACCTTCGGCCGCGCCCCGCCCATCCCGCTCGACGTCTACTACCGGGACAGCGTGATCGGCGGGCAGGGCGCCTTCATGATCGCGGCGGAGGATTTCGAATCCTTCGGCAACGCGGTGCGGCGGAAGCTGATCCGGGAGATCGCGGGGCTGTCGGGGCTGGTGACGAGCTACGCATGACCGTGGGGAAGGCTTTGCCTTCCCCACACCCCATCCACCAGGCCCGAGACGGGCCTGGACCGTCGTCCATCAACGTTCGATCTCTTCCAGGCTCAGGCCGAAGCTCGCGACGCCCTCGCTCAACAGGTCGCCCAGGTTGTCGATGCCGAGCAGGTAGTCGGCGGCATCGCGGCCGTCATTGCGCTCCGCCGCCAGGCCCACGGCCTCGTCCCACTCACCCGCCTCGTAGTCGCCGCGGCCGACCCAGCACAGCGCGATCAGCGCCGCCTGCTCGTCATCGTTCAGCTCGGTGATGTAGGCGCGCAGCGTGTCCTCGGTGACGTCGTCGGGGCCGGCCTCCTCCGTATCGTCGCCGCCATCATCGGCCGCCGCGCCCAGCTCCGCCTCCTCATCGCCCTGCACGGCGCGGGCCTGGTCCACGATGGTGGCCACCTTCTCCAGGCTGATGCCCAGGTCGATCTCGTCATCCGATGCTGCCGCCACGGGTCTCCCCCTCCTGCCTTCGCGCCCATTACAAAGCAGCGGGGCGTCACAGTTCCAGACGGGGTGCGAAAAAAACGCCCGGCAACGGCGACGGGCGTTGCCGCGTTACGGCCACGAGCAACGGAACATCACGCCATGCGCGCCTGGCCGATCCTCGCCCTGGCCCCCATGCTGGCCATGCCCGCCACGGCCGATGCCCTGCCGGACGTCGCGCAGATGCGCGGCCCCGGTTTCGGCTGCGCCGCGCCCTTCCTGCTGCATGCCGCGGATGCCGCGAGGCGGGACGTTGTCATGGAAGAACCGCCGCCCTTCCGCCGCGCCATGCTGACCTGCCTGGCGGAACCGGGACTGCGCAAACGCCCGCTGCACCACACCTGAAGGATCAGCGCGCGGCCGCCAGCCGCAGCCCGAGCCCCATCAGCACCACGCCTATCACCAGGTCGAGCCGCCGCTTCGCACGCCCATAGGCCGCCTGCACGCGCGCGGTGGAGAACACCACCGCCAGCCCCGCATGCCAGGCGGCGGACAGCATGCCCAGCATCAGCACCGCCGCCACCCGCAACCCGTCCGGCGCGGCTTCCGGCAGCGTCACGACGAAGACGCTGCCGAAGAAGGCCGCGGCCTTGGGGTTGGTGATGCTGGCCAGGAAGCCGCGGCGGAAGGCGCCGGCACCACCCCCGGGCAGCGGGCCTGGCGCCACCACGGCATGGCCGGCGCCCCGCACCATCCGCCACCCGATCCAGACAAGATAGGCCGCGCCCGCCAGGCGGATCGTCGTGCCGATCCATTCCATCCGCGCCAGCACCAGCCCGAGCCCCGCCATGGCGATGCTCGCCCAGACCAATGTGGCGCTTGCCACGCCGAGCCCCGCCAGCACGCCCGCCCGGCGGCCGGTGCCGATGGCGGTGGAGGTGATGACCAGCCAGACCGGCCCGGGACTGGCGCAGGCCAGCAGGAACAGCCCCGCCATCCCCGCCAGCGCCATCATGGCGCTACCCGTTCACCCAGTCGGGCGCCATGCCGGGGTTCACGTAGCGCTTGTCCTTGGGCAGCGCCGCGATGGCGGCCAGGTCTTCCGCGTCCAGTCGGACATCGAGCGCCGCCAGGTTCTCCGCCTGGCGCGCCGGGCTTGCCGCCTTGGGCACGGCGGAGACGCCGGGCATGGTCATCAGCCAGGCCAGCGCCACCTGCGCCGCCGTCACGCCATGCTTGCGCCCGATGCCCTGCAGCACGGGGTCCGACGGCGCATTGCCCTTGCCGAGCGGGGAGTAGCTGGTCAGCACCATGCCCGCTTCCGCGCAGATCGCGCGCAGCCTGGACTGGTCCAGCAGCGGGTGGTGTTCCACCTGCAGGCAGGCGAGGCCCACCCCGTGATCGATCGCCCGCCGCAGCAGCTTCGGCGGGAAGTTGGAAACGCCGATCGCCTTGGCCCGCCCCTCCGCCCGGATCGCCGCCAGCGCCTTCAGGGCGTCCGGCAGGTCGAGCTCCGGCGAGGGCCAGTGGATCAGGAACAGGTCCACATAGGGCGTCGCCAGGCGCTGCAGGCTGGCATCGAAGGCGCGGCGGATGGCATCGCCCTTCGGCTTGTCGTTCCAGACCTTGGTCGTCAGGAAGATCTCGCCCCGCGCCACGCCCGATCCCGCGATCCCCGCGCCGACCGCTTCCTCATTGCCGTACATCTCGGCCGTGTCGACGTGCCGGTAGCCCATGCCGAGGGCGGAGATCACGGCCTGCGTGCATTCCTCCCCCTTCATCGGCCAGGTGCCGAGGCCGAGGCGCGGCATGCGCAGATGCGCCGTCTCCAGGATGTCCATCACGCCCGCTCCTACCGCTTCGACAGATCGACCACGCCGCAGAGCCCCGCTTCCGTCCCGAAGGCGAGATGCGTGCCCGACGCGTTCCAGGCGAGGCTCGACACCGCGGCACCCTTCGGCGGCGCCACCGGCACCACCTTCCCGCTGGCGACCTCGGCCATCAGCACCAGCCCGTCGCCGAAGCCGGCGGCGACCACCTCGTGCTGCGGGTGGAAGGCGACGGCGCTGCACAGCACCTCGTCGCCGCCCGCGAGTTCCGTCGGCGCCTTGCCCATCGGCCCGCCACCGAAGAAGGGCCAGAGCACCACGCTCTCCGCCCCGCTCGTCGCCAGCCAGCGGCCGCGGGCGGAGAAGTGGATGCTCCGCGTCTTCCCGGGATAGCCGGACATGCGCATGTGCTGGCCATCCGCCAGCCGCCAGCCATGCAGAGCCGGTTCCTGCATGGCGGTGACCACATGCGTGCCGTCCGGGCTGAACAGGATGCCGTGGTGGCTGCCCTTCCATTCCAGGACCTTGGGCTTGTCCTCCTTGGAGGCGACGAACCACAGCGAGGCGCCGCCGTAATGGCTGGCCGCGATCCGCTTGCCCTTGGCGTCGATGGCGATGCCGCCGACCGTGGTCGGGTGCGTCAGCGACTTCAGCGCCTGCCCCGCGCCATCCAGCACATGCACCACCTTGCCGACGGAGGCCGCGCGCACGCCACCCTCATGCGCCGCGACATGGTCCACCCATTTCGAGCCATAGCTCGCGACCTGGTTCACGGTGCCGTCCGGCAGCACCTGGACCAGCCTGCCGTCATCGCCGCCGGAGAGCACGCCCGCCCGGCAATCCGCGACGGCGGAGAGCACGGCGCCGTCATGCGCCTCCACCCGCTGCCAGTCGCCGGCGGGGGTGCCCACGCCCATGATGTGGACCGTGCCATCCGCCAGGGCGAAGCTCAGGCTGCGCCCGTCCCGCCCGAAGACCGCGGCCACGGCCCAGGCGCCGAGATCCCGCGCCACGCCCCGGCTCGCCAACAGGAAATCGGCTTCCGTCACTTCGGCCATGTCGTCGTCCCGCAGATCATGCCGCCCGCCTTCGTCGCGCGGGCGGCGCCTGTCAACCCAAGGTCAGTTCAGGCGGGAACCTGGCAGGCCTCGAACCCCCGCCGCAGCTGCGGGCGGTTCAGGTTGCGGCCGATGAAGACGATCTTCGACTTCCGCTCGTCGCCATCCTTCACCGGGCCGATATAGTCGCCATCGGCGATCATGTGCACGGCCTGGAAGGCGAAGCGGCGGTCGTCGCCGGCGTAGTAGAGGATGCCCTTCGTCCGGAGCAGGTCCTGGCCCTTGGACTGCAGCAAATCCCCGATCCAGACGTTGAACTTCTCCGCATCGATCGGGCGGGACACCTGGAAGGACATCGAGTTGACCTCGCTGTCATGCTCGTGATGGTCCTCGCCCGACAGGAACTCCGGCTCCCGCTCCAGGATGCGCGCCAGGTTGAAGGCGTCGCGGCCCACCACGGCCTCGATCGGCACGTCGGACTTCGTGCTGCGGCGGATCTCGGCATAGGGGTTGATGCCGCGGATCAGGCGCTCGACCTCCGCCGCCCCCGCCTCATCCACCAGGTCCATCTTGTTCAGGACGATGATGTCGGCGAAGGCGATCTGCTCCTGCGCCTCCGGGCTGTCCTTCAGCCGCGCGGGCAGGTGCTTGGCGTCCACCACGGTGACGATGGCGTCGAGCTTCGTGGCGCGCTTCACGTCGTCATCGGCGAAGAAGGTCTGCGCGACGGGGGCGGGATCGGCCAGGCCCGTCGTCTCCACGATGATGCCGTCGAACTTGCCGCGGCGCTTCATCAGCCCGCCGATGATGCGGATCAGGTCGCCGCGCACCGTGCAGCAGATGCAGCCATTGTTCATCTCGAACACCTCCTCGTCCGCATCGACGACGAGGTCGTTGTCCACGCCGAGCTCCCCGAACTCGTTGATCACCACCGCATACTTCTTGCCGTGGTTCTCGCTCAGGATGCGGTTCAGCAGCGTGGTCTTCCCGGCGCCGAGGTAGCCGGTCAGCACGGTCACGGGCACGGGGGCGGGCGTGGTGGCAGCACTCATGGGATCAGGGGCCTCTCAAGGGGCGGCAGGACGGCGTTCGGGCGGTTATATGGGGATGCGGGGCTGATTCCAGGCCCCGGGGCCCGGCGGGCGCTACAGCGGCGTGCCGCCCGCCTGTTTCGCGCGGTTCGACAGGGCCCGGGTGATCACGGCGGTCAGGTCCGCCGCCGAGACCGGCTTGACCAGGAAGGCGTCCATCCCCGCAGCCTCGGCCTGCGCCCGGACGTCGTCGCCCCCCTGCGCCGTCACGGCGATCACGGGCAGGCGGCCGGCGGGGCCGGGCAGGGCGCGTAGCCGGCGCGTCGCCTCCAGCCCATCCACCTCCGGCATCTGCAGGTCCATCAGCACGGCGGCATAGGGGCGGGTCTGCACCAGCGCGATCGCGGCCATGGCGTCGCCCGCTTCCTCATGCCCCCAGCCCGCGCGGTCCAGCACATGGCCGAGCAGCCGGCGGTTCACCGGCACGTCATCCACCACCAGCACCGGCGGCCCGGGGCGGCGCGGCGGGCTGGGCGGCGCCAGGGGCGGCGCGGGCGCTTCCGGCGGCGCCACTTCCTCATCGGCCACGCGCGTCAGCGGCAGCGTCACGGTGAAGACGCTGCCCCGGCCCGGCGCGCTGGTCACGGCGATGCCGCCCCCCATGCGCGCCGCCAGGTCCCGGCAGATGGAGAGTCCCAGCCCCGTGCCCTGTTCGCTGCGCTGGAAGCGGTCGAACAGCGTCGCCATGCGGTCGGAGGCGATGCCCGCCCCGGTATCGCTGACCGAGAGTTGCAGGTGCCCGGCCGCGGTCTCCCGCGCCTCGATCCGCACCTCGCCCCCTTCGGTGAAGCGGATGGCGTTGGCGGCCAGGTTGGTGAGGATCTGGCGGATGCGGGCGGGATCGCCCCGCCAGGCCGCATGGGTGCCCGTGGCGATGGCGACGGCCAGGCGGTTGCCATGCGCGACGGCCCGCGCCCGCAGCAGCGCCACCACCTGGTCCATCGTCTCGTCGATCCGGAACGGATCGCTCGCCAGCGGCGCCTTCACCTCGCCGGGCACCTCGATCAGGTCCCGCAGCAGCAGCATGAGGTCCGCCGCCGCCTGGCGCGCCGCCAGCGTATCCGCCCGCGCCGCGCGGGACAGGCCGGTGCCGCCCAGCACCAGGTCCAGCAACCCGAGCACGCCGCTCAGCGGCGTCCGCACCTCATGCGCTGCGGTCGCCAGCATGTCGGCGTGCAGCTTGGCGGCGTGCTGCTCCGTCTCCGCCTTCGCCGCGGCCACGCGCGCCTCCGCCGCAGCTTCCCCGCGCGTCACCTCGGCCCGCCACAGCACGGCCGCGACAAGCGCCATCCCGCCCATGACGATGATCAGCGCGAGCATGGGCGCCTGCGCCCGTTCCGCCGGCAGGTTGGACAGCAGGGCGCCGCCCGTCACCCCGGCCAGGGCCAGGATGACGAGGAGAAGGGGCGCGAGGCGGCGCGCGCCCTTCAGGCGGGCACGGCCCGGATCGCGTCGGCCAGCGTGCCGAACAGGCGATCGATATGCGGCTTCTCGACAATGAGCGGCGGCGACAGCGCCACGATGTCGCCCGTGACGCGCGTCAGCACGCCCTTGTCGAAGCACGTGCGAAAGACATCCATGGCGCGCGCCGTGGGCTTGCCCGCGCGCGGCGCCAGCTCGATCCCCGCGACCAGGCCCATGTTGCGCACATCGATCACGCCGGGGACGTCGCGCATGGAATGCGCGGCATCCTCGAAATAGCCCTCCATGGCGCGGGACCGGCCGGGCAGGTCCTCCGCCCGGTGCAGTTCCAGCGTCGCGATCGCGGCGGCGGCGGCCAGCGGATGGCCGGAATAGGTGTAGCCGTGGAACAGCTCGATCCCCGCCGGCACGCCGTTGACGATGGTGTCGTAGACCTCGTTGCTGGTGGCGACCGCGCCCATCGGCACCGCGGCGTTGGTCAGGCCCTTCGCCATGGTCATGATGTCGGGCGTGACGCCGAGCCGCTCCGCCCCGAAATTCGCGCCGATGCGGCCGAAGCCGGTGATGACCTCGTCGAAGATCAGCAGGATGCCGTGCTTCGTGCAGATCTCCCGCAGCTTCTGGAGATACCCCTTCGGCGGCACCAGCACGCCGGTGGAGCCCGCCAGCGGCTCCACCATCACCGCCGCGATGGTGTCGCCATGCAGCGCGACCAGGTTCTCCAGCGTCTCCGCCAGGTGGGCGCCGTTCTCGGGCTGCCCCTTGGAGAAGAGGTTGCCCGGCACGCCATGGGTGTGCGGCAGGTGGTCCACATAGGGAAGCTGCGCGCCGAACTGCTTGCGGTTGCCGCCGATGCCGCCGACGGACATGCCGCCGAAGCCGACGCCGTGATAGCCGCGTTCACGCCCAACGAGCCGCACGCGCTGGCTGTCGCCGCGCGCCTTGTGCCAGGCGAGCGCGATCTTCAGCGCGGTGTCCGCGGCCTCGCTGCCGGAGTTCACGAAGAAGACGCGGTCCATGCCTTCCGGCGTCATCTCCGCCACGCGGGCGGCGGCCTCGAAGGCGATGGGGTGGCCCATCTGGAAGGTCGGCGCGAAATCCATCACCGCGGCCTGCTTCTGGATCGCGTCCACGATCTCCCGCCGCCCATGGCCGGCATTGCAGCACCAGAGGCCCGCGGTGCCGTCCAGGATCTCCCGCCCCTCCGGCGTGAAGTAGGACATGCCTTCCGCCCGCGCCAACATGCGAGGCTTGTCCTTGAAGGACTTGTTGTCGGTATACGGCATCCAGAACGCGTCGAGGTTGTTCGGGCGCGGAACGCTGATCTCGTTCATGGGGCGGGGTCCTTCTGCGCCGCCACCAAAGCAAGCCGGGGTGGGCGCTGCAAGCCTGCGATGGACGCGACTCCTTGACGCGACTAGAGCAGCGGCCATGCGCCTGCTCGTCCTCGATGGTTCGCTGGCCCGCTGCTCCGCCGCCGTGATGGAGGATGGCGCGCTGGTCGCGCACGCCTTCCACGCCGGCGCCCGCGGCCAGCCCACCGCCCTGCCGCCCCTGGCGGAGCAGGTGCTGGGCGGCGCCCGCCCCGATGCGGTGGCCGTGGTAGTCGGCCCCGGCGGCTTCACCGGGCTGCGCACTGCGATCGCGCTGGCCGAGGGCATCGCGCTGGCCACCGCCGCCCGCCTGGTCGGCGTCACGACCGGGGAGGCCCTGGCCGCCGCCCTGCCGGAGGGGCTGCGCGCAACGCGGGCGGTCTGGGCCGCGATCGACACGAAGCGCGGCCGCTTCCTGCTGGAACGGCTGGAGGCCGACGCCTGGCACGCCGCGGCCGCGCCCGAGCCGATGGCGGAGCGCGAGATCCCGACACCCCGCGCCCCTGTCGCCCTCGTCGGCGACGCCGCGCCCCTGGCCGCCGCCCGGCTGCTGGCCCGCGGCTTCGACGCCATGCTGACCGGCAGCCGCCTGCCGGACGCCGCCGCCGCCGGCCTGGTCGCGATGCGCCGCCTGGCGGGTGACATCCCCTGGCGGGACGCAACGCCGCTCTACGTCGAGCCTCCGGCCGTCCGCCTGCCCGCCGCGCGATGACGCCCTCCGACGCGCCGGAAGCCGCCTGCCTGCACGCGCTGGCCTTCCCCCCGGCCGAGGCCTGGGGCGCGGACGCCATCCGCCTGATGCTGGAGATGCCCGGCGCCTTCGGCGTGCTGAGGCCTGGCCAGGGTTTTCTTCTATGCCGCGTCGCGGCGGATGAGGCCGAGATCCTCACCCTCGCCGTCGCCCCCGCCACCCGTCGCCAGGGCCTGGGCAGCGCGCTGCTGGCGGAGGCGATGGCCGGCGCGGTGGTGCGCGGGGCGACGGCGATGTTCCTCGAAGTCAGTGACCGCAACGCGGCGGCGCGGGCGCTGTATGCGGCGGCGGGGTTCGAGGAAGTGGGGCGGCGTAAGCGGTACTATGCCGACGGGGCGGATGCGCTGGTGCTTCGGCGCGGGCTGGCGCCGCGATGAGGCAGCGCCTCAGGGCGCTGGCACGATGAACGGGCCGGCCGCGCCCTCGCCCACCCCCTCCGCCTCCACCAGCGCGCGAGAGGTCGGCACGCGCGCCTCCCAGACCAGGCCGGAGGCCTTCCACTCCTGGCCCTGGGTCCCGCCCAGCTGGTCCTCGATCATCGCGGCAATGACGCGGGATCCGAAGCCGCGGCGCTGCGGGGCGCCGCCGGGCGCCGGGCCGCCCTCCTCCACCCAGCGCATGCGCAGCATGCCTGCTCCGGGGGCGAGCCACCAGGCCAGCGTCACCCACCCCCCCTCGGCCGACAGCGCCCCATGCTTCGTCGCATTGGTCGCCAACTCGTGCAGCGCCATGGCCAGCGCCTGGCTCGCGGCCGGCGACAGCTTCAGGGGCGGCCCGCCCAGCACCACGCTCCGCCCGCCATCGCCGCCGGAGAAGGTGCCAAGCTCCCCCTCCGCCAGGGTCAGGAGGTCGGTGCCCTCCCAGCGTGACTCCGCCAGCAGGGTCTGCGCCCGCGCCAGCGCCATCACGCGCCCTTCCACCGCCCGGGCATAGGTCTCGACATCGGTCTTCGGCGTCAGCCGCAGCGCCGCATGCACGACGGCCAGCGCGTTCTTGGCGCGGTGGTCCACCTCGCGCATCAGCAGTTCCCGCGCCGCCTCCGCGCGGCGCCGCTCGGTCACGTCCTGCATGACGCTCACCAGGCGGGTCGCCCTTCCCGCCGCATCCCGGGCCGAGATGTCGACACTCGCCAGCACCTGCACGATGCTGCCGTCGGGCCGGATGATCCGGTATTCCCCATCGGCTTCGCCATCCTGCGCCAGCGCCCGGGACGCCGGCAGCCGCGCGCGGTCGTCCGGGTGGCACAGGTCACGGGGGCCCAGCAGCCCCACCAGCGCCTCCACCGGCTGCCCGGCGATTTCGCAGAAGCGCCGGTTGACGCGCAGGTAGCGGCCCGTGCCCGCGTCCAGCTCCACCACCCCCGCCGCCGCCGTCTCGAAGATGGCGCGGAACCCGGCCTCCCGCGTCGCCAGCGCTACCTCCGCGCTTTCGCTCGCGGCGCGCAGCGCCTCGAATTCGGCGACCTGCGCGGGCGGGACGGCCCCGGCCCGGCCTCGCCCCGCGGCGATCGAGTTGCCCCGCTCCACCAGCGCCGTCACCGGCCGCAGGATGCGGCGCGCCACCGAAGCGGCGATGGCCAGCCCGATCGCCAACGCAGCGCCCGCCGTCCCGGCCAGGACGGCCAGCGGCCAGAGCCAGGTCGCGCGGTAGCGGGCATAGGGTTCGCCGACGACGACGCTCCAGCCCGGCGCCACGCGCAGCGGCTGGGCCGAGAACAGCGTCGTGTCGCCATAGACGGATTTCGCGGTGAAGACCCGTCCGGCCCGTTCGTCCGCCGATACGGAACGGCTGGGGGGGATGGTTCCGATGTAGCGCTCATGGTCCCGCGACCGCGCCACGATGCGCCCCTCCCCATCCGCGACGGAGACATAGGCGCTGCCCGATGGCGCATGGTCACGCAGCCGGGCCGAAAGCCGCGCCGGGTCCACGCCCAGCGCCACGACCCGGGCAATCCGGCCGCCCAGCGTCACCGGTGCCGCCACGGCCAGGGATGGGCGTCCGGAGGCTCGCGCAATGAAAAGGTCCGATATCGCCGGCTGCCCGGTTTCCACGGCACGGCGAAGCACCTGCCAGGCCCCCTCGCCCGGCGGGGAGGGCGGCGGCAGGGCCGCGCCCTCGGGCAGCGCGGTGTTCAGGATCTGCTGGTGGCCCGGCGCCGCGTCATTGACGACGACCCAGCCATCCAGCGCCTCGCCCGTCCGCTGTGCCCATCGACGGAACGCCGTCAGGTCATCGCCTTCCAGCAGCGGCGACGCGGCCATGGAGGCGACGGCATTCAGGCGGCTCTCGATTTCCCCGTCGAGGTAGAGGCCGAGCGCCCTCGCGGTGTCCTGCAGCCGCGCCTCGAAGGCGGCGCGATAGCTCTCCGCGAGGTACCAGGCAGCCGCACCGCCGATCACCAGGGTCGGGAGCAGCGAGGCGAGCAGGAGGCCGACCAGGTGCGCACGCAGACTCGGCAGCCCTGCGGGAGCGGTGCGCATGAGTGGCGAAGCCCCCCTGGCGGCTGGACCATCCGCCGTGACATCCCCCATTGCGCTTCCCTGGATGACAGCCGGACGCCGATTGCCGTCTGGTTAAACGTTCTTGATCGTCAGCATGCAAGGCCCGCGGCGGGGTCCCGGGCCAGGCTGGCGGCACGGCAGGGGCCTGCTGCCCGGCTGCGCCCCGGCTGCGCCATTCGGAACCATCCTGCCGTCGCGGGCCCCGATGACGCCGGCAATCAGGTGCCGCAAGCGGTTACGGCGCGTCGGGCGCCGGCGGCGCCACGGCCAGCGCCTCGCCCTGAGGACGTCGGATCACACCCATCACTTGATCGTGCGGCCACCAGCCGGCGGCCGGACGCCGTGCTGCCGCGACGAGGCGGCGGCCATCGCGGACGGTCGTCTTCTCAGAACCCCACCCCTACCGCCCCCTCATCCGCCCCCACCCCCCGCAGCGGCACCTCCATCCCGCAGACCAGCCCCGTCTCCCGCCACTCCACCGTCACGCTGCCGGACAGTTGCCCCCGCACCGTCGCGTCCAGCACCCGGCTGCCGAAGCCCCGCCGCCTCGGCGCGCCCGTTACCGCCGGGCCGCCGCGCTCCACCCAGTCCAGGCACAGCACCCCCCGGGGCCCGTCCTTCACCCGCCAGCCGATCAAAACGCGCCCCTCCGGCCGGGACAGCGCGCCGTATTTCACGGCGTTCGTCGCCAGTTCATGCAGCGCCATCGCGATGGGCTGCGCCGCGCCCGGCGGCAGCACCACCGGCGCGCCTTCCACCACCGCGCGGGGCCCGCCCTCTCCCACGAAGGCTGCCAGTTCCCCCTCCACCAGCGCGCGGAGGTCCGCGCCGTGCCAGCGATCCTGGGACAGCAGCGTCTGCGCGCGGGCCAGCGCCGAGACGCGCCCCAGCGCCGTCTGCTGGAAGCTCGCCACATCCGGCGCCTGGGTCAGGCGCAGCGCCGCCTCCACCACCGCCAGCGCGTTCTTGGCGCGGTGGTCCACCTCCCGCATCAGCAGCGCCTGGCGCTCGGCCTCCGCCTTGCGGACCGTCACGTCCATCACCAGCGCCGCCGCCCGCCCGTCCTCGACGGGATAGACCACCACCTCGTACCAGCGCCCCAGCGCCTCCACGAAGCGCTCGACATGCGCGGCCTCCCCGCTCTCGACCACGCCATCCATGGTGCCGGCCCAGAAGGCGGCCTCCTCGGCCGGGATCACCTCGCTCGCGCGCTTGCCAGTCACCGCCTGGCGCGAAAGCCCGGTCTGTCGTTCCCACGCCGCATTGACCTGGAGGTAGATCATGTCCACCGCCCGCCCGGCCTGGTCGCGGATCAACTCGTTGACCTGCACGCCCTCCTGCATCCGCTCGAACAGCCCGCGCCAGCGCGCCTCGCTCTCCCGCAGCGCGGCCTCGGCCAGCTTGCGGTCATGGATGTCGACGGAGGCGCCGAACCAGCGGATGATCCGTCCCGTGCCGGGGTCGCGATAGGGTTCCGCCCGCGCCAGGAACCAGCGCCAGGCGCCGGCGGCGGAGCGGATGCGGTGCTCGATCTCGAAGGGCGCGCCCGTCTCCAGCGCCGCGCGGAAGGCCGCGACCACGGCCGGGCCGTCCTCGGGGTGGAGGAAGGCCTCCGCCACCTCCGGCGGCATCAGCGCGCGGTGCGGCGCGCCGGTGTAGTCCGTGAATTGCCGGTTGAAGAATTCCATCCGGCCCTCGGCATCCGTGATCTAGACGATCTGCGGCACCGCATCCGCCATCAGCCGGAACCGCGCCTCGCTCTCCCGCAGCGCCTCCTCCGCCTGGCGGGCCTCCGTCACGTCCCGCGTCGTGCCGGCCACCGCCTCCACCCGGCCTTCCGCGTCGAAGACCGGCACCAGGATGTAGTCGTAGATCCGCCGCCCGAAGGTGCCGGCGAAGGGCACCTCGCCCCGCACCGGCTGGCCGGTCGCGATCACCTGGTCGATCTCCCGGTCATGCATGGCCGCGTGCCAGTCGGGGTAGCCGAGCTCGAGGCAGTTGCGCCCGATCGCCTCCTCCCAGCGCCGCCCCCACATCCGCAGCAGGCCTTCATTGGCGTAGATGAAGCGGTGGTCGAGCGCCCAGACATAGGCGAGGTCCGGCGTGTTGCCGAGGATCGCCTCGTAGTGCCGGCGCTGCCGTTCCCGCTCCGTCTCGCTGCGCTCGAGGTCCTGGCGGTTGCGCTCCCGCAGCGCCAGCTCCGCCGCCACCTGCGGCGTGATCTCGACCCCGCTGTTGAGCACGCCGGTGACGCGCCCGGCCTCGTCCAGCACGGGGCTGAAGCCGTAGTCGAACCAGGCTTCCTCTGCGCCCCCGCCCCGGTCCAGCAGGAAGCGCTCCGCCTTCAGGGACACGGTCTCCCCGGCCAGAGCGCGGGCGGCCAGCGGGGCGATGCGCGGCCGCACCTCCGCCCAGACATCCAGGAAGGACTGCCCCAGCGCCTCCGGCTTGTCGCGCAGCAGGGGGCGGTAGGCGTCGTTGTAGGCGACGATGGTGAGCGATGGGCCCCAGAGCAGCACGCTCGGGAAGGGCATGGCGAGGACCAGGGCGATGGTGGTGCGGAGCATCGGCGTCCACGCCGCCGCCGGGCCCGCGGGCGTCGCCGCCCAGTCGAACTCCCGCACCCGCGCCGCCATCCCGCCGCCGGGGGCGGACGGGTCGGTTGCGGCACTATCGTGCATGCATCCGCGCCCAGGCCAGGGCCATCCGGGGTGGGTCGGCGATCATGGCGGGACGGTAGGGATCGGCCGATGCCACGCCAAGCTTCACGCGGATGACGAGGCCGCAGGCCCGATCACGCCTGCGCGCTTGCGGTCATTTCCGCCGCAGCCAGAGCTCCGCAACGCCGTCCGGCCCCTCCCGCATCCCCAGCACGCCATGCCCCTGTTCGGCCGCCGTCCGGGGCACGTTCCGGCGCGGCTCGTCCCCCTTCATCCGCACCAGCAGCACCTGGCCGCTCGTCATCCGGTCCAGCGCCAGGCGCGTGCGCACGAAGGTCATCGGGCAAGTCTCGTTAGTGATATCGAGGGCCACATCGTGACTCTGTTCTTGCATGGCGGGCGAATTCATCACGAAACGGCCTTCCTTGTCCGGAAACGTCATTGCGAAACGGCGATTCACGGCAATATGGTGGCGCATGCGCGTCGCGGCAGCGGGCATGGCGCCCGAACGGCCGGGGAAATAGTGGGGCCGTCGCGCCCCGACGACGCGGGCAGGACAAGAAACATGGCCGATACCACGGCAAACCCCGATCTTCTGGGCCTGACGGCCGAAATCGTCTCGGCCCATGTTTCCAACAACTCGGTGGCCGTCGCGGACCTGCCGAACCTGATCCAGGACGTCTACCGCACCCTGGCCGGCATCGGGCAGCCGGCGACGGAAGCGCCGGAACGCCCGCAGCCCGCCGTTCCCGTGAAGAAGTCGATCACCCCGGAATACCTGATCTGCCTGGAGGACGGGAAGAAGCTGAAGATGCTGAAGCGGCATCTGAAGACCTCCTTCAACCTGACGCCCGACCAGTATCGCGAACGCTGGGGCCTGCCGGCGGACTATCCGATGGTCGCGCCCAACTACACCAAGCACCGGTCCTCCCTCGCCAAGCGCATCGGCCTCGGCACCAAGCCCCGCGCCAAGGCCCCCGCCGCGCGCGCCCGCGGCCGCGCGGCGGCGGAGCAGGAAGCCTGAACCGCCGGGCGGGCGACCCGCGGCGCCACCTGCCCCGGGTGGCCTGCGGCCAACGTGCCCGGGTGGCCTGCGGCCAACGACCCCAGGTGGCCTGCGGCCAACGACCCCAGGTGGCCTGCGGCCAACGGCCCCGGGTGGCGGCCTGAGGCCGCGGGCGCTATTGATGCCCACGCACCGGCCGGGCTGACCCCGGCCGCACGCAGGACCCCTCGCCCGACGCATGCACAGCCACGACCGCCACGCCGAGACGACCCGCCCCGATCCCTCGCGGATCGAGCGGCTCTGCGTGGAGCGCGGCCTGAAGATGACCGGCCAGCGCCGCCTCATCGCCCGCGTGCTGAGCGAGGCGGAGGACCATCCGGATGTCGAGGAACTCTACCGCCGGGCCGCCGCCCTCGATGACCGCATCTCGGTCGCGACCGTCTACCGCACCGTGCGGCTGCTGGAGGAGAAGGGCATCCTGGAGCGCCGGGATTTCGGCGGCGGCCGCGCCCGCTACGACCCGACCGACCGCGGCCACCACCACCACCTGATCGATGTCGATACCGGCCGCGTCATCGAGTTCGAGGATGCGGAGTTCGAACGCGTGGCCCGCGCCATCGCCGAACGGCTCGGCTTCAACTTGGTCGGCCAGCGGCTGGAACTGTTCGGCCGCAAGGGCCCGCCCACGCCGCCCTCCCGTTCCCGCGCCAAGCCCAAGGCCTGAGCATGCCATGAGTGTCGCCTGATGAGCGTGGATGGGCCCCTGCCCGAGGATGCGCCCCTGCCGGCGGATCCCCCCCGCGCGGCGCCCCGCGCCGAGGGGTTCGAGGAGTTGCGCGCCGGCAACCTCGGCCTGCGCATCGCCGAAAGCGCGGCGGAGATCGATGCCGCCCAGGCGCTGCGCTTCCAGGTGTTCTACGAGGAGATGGGCGCCCGCGCCGATGCCGCGACGCTGGAGGCCAGGCGCGATGGCGATGAATTCGATGCGGTGGCCGACCACCTGCTGGTGCTGGACCACGACCTCGGCCACGGGCCGGAAGCGGTCATCGGCACCTACCGCCTGATCCGCCGCGCCGCCGCCGACCGGCTCGGCCGCTTCTACTCCGCCAGCGAATACGACATCGGCCCGCTCCTGGCCTTCCCGGGTGAGGTGCTGGAACTCGGCCGGTCCTGCGTCGCGCCCGCCTATCGCACGCGCGGCACGCTGCAGCTGCTGTGGCGGGGCATCGCCGCCTTCGTCTTCCGGCACAAGATCGACCTGATGTTCGGCTGCGCGTCCCTGCCGGGCACGGACATCGATGCGCTGGCGTCGCAGCTCTCCTACCTCCACGCCAACCACCTGGCGCCGCCGGCGCTGCGGCCCCGCGCGGTGCCGTCCCGCTACGTCGCGATGGACCGCATCCCGCCCGGCGGGCTCGACATGCGGGCGTCGATGGTGGCGCTGCCGCCGCTGGTGAAGGGCTATCTGCGCCTCGGCGGCTTCGTCGGGGATGGCGCGGTGATCGACCACCAGTTCAACACCACCGATGTCTGCATCGTGGTGAAGACGGACCTGATCACCGACAAGTACTACCGGCACTACGAGCGCACCGCCGGCGGGTAGGGCCTTTTGCAGGCCTCAGGCGCCGGCGGGGCCATCCGGCCCCTTGGCTCGCCGGACTGCCGGCGGCGGGCGCCGGTTCCTCCCTCACCGCCGCAGGACGAAGGCCCCCACCGCCGCCGTCAGCGCCGCCAGCAGCAGGTAGGGCACCAGGTAGCCCCCCGTCAGCCCGATCAGCCCGCCGAAGAGGGAGGGCCCGAAGACGGAGCCCAGCGGCGTCAGCACCATGAAGACGCCCATCGCCGCGCCGATCTGCGCCCGCGGCGCCGCCGTCGCCGCCGCGCCCTGCGCCACCCCCGCGAAGCCCGCGATGGTCATGCCGAGCGCCAGCGCCGCCGCCCCCGCCGCGGGCGCCCCCAGCCCCGCGCCGAGCGCCAGCCCGACGAAGCCGAGCGAGGCGGCGAAGGCGATGATGCGCAGCACCCGCGGCCCGTCCCCGCCCCAGACCCGGTCCGCCAGCAGCCCCCACAGGATGCGCGCGATGGCGGAGACGACATGCGTCGCGCCGAAGATCAGCGCCGCCACCCCGGCCGACAGCCCCGCCGGCCCGACCAGGTACAGCACGAGATAGGCGTAGAAGGCGCCCTGCGCGGTGTTCAGCAGGAAGGTCGTCAGGCAGACGCGCATCAGCGCCCGGTTGCGCAGCACGCCCAGCAGCCCCGCCAGCATGGGCCCGCGCGCCACCGGGGCCATGCCGCCGCCCGGCGCCGCCACCGCCAGCACCGCCGTCAGCGCCGCCGCCACCGCCACGGCACTCGCGGAAACCCGCCAGGCATCAGGGCCCGCCAGCCCGGCGATGACGGCCGCGATCAGCCCGCCCGCCGGCACGCCGGCCTGCTTCACGCTCATCATCGTGCTGCGCCAGTCCGGCGGGAACCAGGTCACGACGCCGACGCTCGTCGCCGGGTTCACCAGGGAATAGGCGATGCCCGCCAGGATCAGCAGCGCCGCCGCCATGCCCCCGCCCGCGGAGACGGCGAAGAACCCCGCGCTGATGCTGACCCCGGTCATGGACAAAGCGAGCGCCGCCTTCACGCCGATGCGGTCCACCAGCCAGCCACCTGGCAGCGCCACCACCGGCTGCGCCCCGTAATAGGCCGCGACCAGCAGCCCGAAGGTCGCGGTATCCAGGCCGAGGTCCCGCTGGATGGCCGGCGCGAAGGCCATCACGCCCATGATGTTGATGGTGCCGACGCAATGCGCCGCGAACAGCAGGAAGAGACGAATGCCCCCCGCCACGCCCGCTACCCCAGCGGTCCCGTGCGGAACAGCGTCACCCGGAGCCCCCCATGCGGCACCGGCGGGCCCGGGGGCACGAAGGGCAGCCGCGTCTCCCGCGCCAGCGCAGGCTCCGCCGCCACCAGGCCGACGCGCCATCCCGCGAAGCGGGTCCGCAGCACCTGGCCCAGCGCCCGGTACAGCGGCACCAGCGCCCGCCTCTCCCCGATCCGGTTGCCGTAGGGCGGGTTGACGATGACCAGGCCGGGCCGCCCCTCCGGCGCCGCCAGGTCGCTCACCACCCCCGGCGCGAAGCGCGTCCGCGCGGCGACGCCGGCGCGTTCCGCATTGGCGATGCTCATCGCGACCGCCCCCGCATCCCGGTCGAAGCCGAGGCAGGCAACCCCCTCCACCCCCGCGCGCGCCACCGCGCGCATCCGCGCCCAGGCCTCCGCGTCGAAGGTCTTCAGGCTTTCGAAGGCGAAGGACCGCGCACGGCCGGGGTTGAGGCGCGCGGCCATCTCCGCGGCCTCGATCACGAAGGTGCCGGCGCCGCACATGGGATCGACCAGCGGTTCCGTGCCGTCATAGCCGCACTGCATCAGGAACAGCGCGGCCATTGTCTCCCGCAGGGGCGCCGGGTTCACCGCCTGCTTGAAGCCGCGCTTGTGCAGCACCTCGCCCGAGGTGTCGATGCTGAGGGTGCAGAGGTCCTTCTCCACCCGCGCCCGCACCAGCACCGGCGCGTCCTCGGCCTCCGGCGCGCCCACCGTCTCCCGGATCGCGGTCGCGACGCGCTGCGCGACCGCACCGGAATGCCAGAGCTTCGACCCCGCGCAGGACGCCTCCACCCGGAAGGGCACGTCGCGCCGCAGCAGGCTGTTCCAGTCCACGGCATGGGCGCGTTCATCGAGCTGCGCGAAATGCACCGCCCGGAACTGCGCGACGCGGGCCAGCACACGGCTGGCGCCGCGGATCCAGAGGTTGGCGCGCCAGACATCCGACCACCCGCCCTGGGTGACGACGCCGCCGGGCACGACCTTCGGCTGGCGGAAGCCCTTGCCCGCGACCTCCCCCGCCAGCGTGTCCTCGAGGCCCGGCGGGGCCGCCAGGAAGATCTCAAATCGGTCGTCGGCGCCGGTCATGCGGGGTCTTTGTCGGGACTTTGAGCCCCGGCTGTAACACCCGCGCGCTGGGGTGGCGATGGCCGCCAGCGGGGCACCGGAGGGGCTCTTGAGGCTCGCATCACATAAAGATATGTTGATGGGGCGTTGGTCCCGCGCGAGCGGGTGAAAAGGGAAGTCCGTTCGGGGTCACCCCAAGTCGGACGCTGCCCCAGCAACTGTCGGCGGGAAGCCGCCGGCCCGATTCCCCCCTCCCTTTTCCAGGGGGGCGGGGGACGCCACTGCGCAAGCGGGAAGGCAGGGCCGGTGGCGATGGGCGCAAGCCCGGCACCCGCGAGCCAGGAGACCTGCCCGCGCCGTGCACCCCTCGAGAAGGGGGCGCGCCACCCCCACGGCCGGGCTGGGTGCACCGGGCAACGGAGACGTCTGCGATGACCATCGCCGCCAATCTCGGCTACCCGCGTATCGGCCCCCGGCGCGAGCTGAAGACCGCCCTCGAAGCCTTCTGGGCCGGCCGCATCGGGGAGGCCGAGCTGCAATCCATCGCCGGCGCGCTGCGCGCCGGGGCGCGGGCCCTGCAGCAGGGCACCGGTATCAGCCACATCCCCGCGGCCGATTTCGCGCTCTACGACCATGTGCTGGAAACCGCCTGCGCCTTCGGCCTGATCCCGCCAGGCTATGGCTGGAAGGGTGAGGGCCCGGCCTCGCTGACGACGACCTTCGCCCTCGCGCGCGGCGCGCGCGGCAACGATGCCGAACGCGCCGCCGGCATCCCCGGCGATGCCGTGGCGCTGGAGATGACCAAGTGGTTCGACACCAACTACCACTATATGGTCCCGCGCCTGTCCGCGGCCACGCGGCCGCGGCTGCTGGACAACCGCTGGGCCCGTGCGCTGCGGGAGGGGATGCAGCACGGCACCCGCACGCGCCCCGTGCTGCTCGGCCCCGTGTCCCTGCTGCTGCTCTCCAAGGGGGATGACGGCACGCGGCCGCTGGACCTGCTGCCCGCGCTGCTGCCCGCCTATGCCGATGCGCTGCGCTACCTGGGCGAAGCCGGCGCCAGCTGGGTGCAGATCGACGAACCATGCCTGGTGACGGACCTGCCCGCCGGCACGGCGGAGGCCTATCGCACCGCCTTCCGCGCGCTCGCCGATGCCGCACCCGGCATCGACCTGCTGCTGGCGACGTATTTCGAGGGGCTGCGCAACAATCTCGGCCTTGCCGCCTCCCTACCCGTCGCCGGGCTGCATGTGGACCTGGTGCGGGCACCCGGGCAGCTGGCCCCGGTGCTGCAGGCGCTGCCGCGCGACCGCTGGCTGTCGCTCGGCCTCGTCGATGGCCGCAACGTTTGGCGCACCGACCTGCGGCAGGCACTCGGGCAAATCCAGCAGGCGCAGCAGGCGGGCTTCGGGCGGCGGCTGATGGTCGCACCCTCCTGCTCCCTGCTGCATGTGCCGCACAGCCTGGCGTTGGAGACGGCGCTGGACCCCGCCCTGGCCCGGCGCCTCGCCTTCGCCAACGAGAAGCTGAAGGAGGTCGCGGCCCTGGCCCGCGCGGCGGATGAGGGGGAGAAGGCCGTCGGCGCCGCCTTCGCGGAGAGCGACCGCGCGCTGGCGGAAGCCCGCGCCGATGCGCGGCTGCACGATGCCGGCGTCGCGGCCCGCATCGCCGCCGTGACGCCCGCCATGGAACGCCGCGCCAGCCCCTATGCGGTGCGCGAGGCGGCGCAGCAGGCGAGGCTGAACCTGCCCGACCTGCCCGTCACCGCGATCGGGTCCTGGCCGCAGACGGCGGAGGTCCGCACGCTGCGCGCCCGGCTCGCCCGCGGCGAGATCGACCAGGCCGCGCATGATGCGGCGATGGAGGCGCTGATCGCGGACTCCGTGCGGTGGCAGGAGGAGATCGGCGTGGACGTGCCCGTCCATGGCGAGTTCGAGCGCAACGACATGGTGAAGCATTTCGGGGAGAAGCTCGGCGGCTATGCCTTCACGAAGCATGGCTGGGTGCAGAGCTATGGCAGCCGCTGCGTGGCGCCGCCGGTCATCTGGGCCGATGTCACGCGCCCCGTACCGATGACGCTGCGCTGGTCCGCCTTCGCGCAGTCGCTGACGGCGAAGCCGATGAAAGGGATGCTGACAGGGCCGGTGACCATGATGCAGTGGTCCTTCGTCCGCACCGACATCACGCGGGAGGAGGTCTGCCGCCAGGTCGCCCTGGCCATCCGGGACGAGGTCGCGGATCTGGAAGCGGCGGGCATCCCCGTCATCCAGATCGATGAGCCCGCCTTCCGCGAAGGCCTGCCGCTGCGCCAGGCCGACCGCGAGCACTACCTGCGCTGGGCCACCGCCTGCTTCCGCCTGGCCGCCAGCGCGGTGCGGGACGAGACGCAGATCCACACCCACATGTGCTACAGCGAGTTCAACGACATCATCGACAGCATCGCCGCGATGGACGCCGACGTGATCTCGATCGAGACCGCGCGCAGCGACATGGAGCTGCTGGAGGCCTTCTCCGACTTCGACTACCCGAACGGGATCGGGCCCGGGGTCTGGGACATCCATTCGCCCCGCGTGCCCGCGGCGGCGGAGATGGCGCGCCTCGCGCAGCGCGCGGCCCAGCGCATCCCGCGCGCCCGGCTCTGGCTCAACCCGGATTGCGGCTGCAAGACGCGCGGCTGGGCGGAGGTGAAGCCGGCCATGGAGAACCTGGTGGCCGCCGCGCGGCTGCTGCGGGCGGAGGCGGTGTAGGCCCAGCCGGTGCCCCGCCCGCCGGCGGGGCACCACCGCTTTCGCTTCCGCACCGAAGACAGTCGATCTACCTTCGCACCAACGGGCGGGAGGCAGGCGATGGTCGCGGGATTCGGCAGGCGCATGGCGCTGCAGGCGGTGGCAGGCGCGGGCCTGCTGACGATCCGCTTCGCCATCCCGGCACGGGCCGCTGGCGGGGGCGGCGACCTCAACGCCTTCCTCAGCATCGATGCCGCGGGCCTCGTCACCGTGAAGGTGCCGCATCTGGAGATGGGGCAGGGTGTCGCGACCTCCCTCCCCATGCTGGTGGCGGAGGAGCTGGACGCCGATTGGCAGAAGGTCCGCTTCGCCCTGGCCTCGGCCGGGGAGGAGTTCAAGCGCCCCGGCGGCAAGCGGCAGATGACGGGCGCCGCGATCAGCATCACCGAACGCTTCCTGCCGATGCGCCAGGCCGGCGCCGCGGCGCGGGACATGCTGGTCCGCGCCGCCGCCGCGCGCTGGGGCGTCGCCGCGGCGGACTGCACGACGGAGCCGGGCCTCGTGCTCCACGCCGCCAGCGGCCGGCGCCTGGCCTATGGCGAACTGGCGGCGGATGCCGCGCGCCTCACCCCGCCCGCCGACCCGCCGCTGAAGGATCCCGCCAGTTTCCGCCTGATCGGCCACCCCGTTCGCAGCCTGGATGCCGCGATCAAGGTGAATGGCAGCGCCATCTACGGCATGGACCTCCGCCTGCCCGGCATGCTCTGCGCCGCGGTGAAGCGGAGCCCCGCCCATGGCGGAAGGGCGGTGCTGCCGACCGGGCCGCTGCCGCCGGGCGTGCGCGCCATCCTGCCGGTTCCGAACGGCGTTGCCGTGGTGGCGGACCGGCACTGGGTGGCCAAGCGCGCGCTGGCGGCGCTCGACATCGCCTGGGAAGGCGGCGCGGTCTTCGACGATGTCTCGCTGGAACGCGACCTGCGCGCGGGGCTGGACCGCGCCGGCGTCGTGATGCGGAACGAGGGTGATGCGAGGGCGCATGCCGGCGCCACCGTCACCGCCGATTTCTACGCCCCCCTGCTGCACCACGCCTGCATGGAGGTGCCCAACTGCACCGCGCGCATCGAGGGCGGCCTCTGCGAGGTCTGGATCGGCACGCAGGAACAGACCTATTCGCGGACGCTCGCCGCCGAGGTCGCGGGGCTGCCGGAAGACCGCGTCACCATCCACACCATGCTGGCCGGCGGCGGCTTCGGAAGGCGGTATGAGCGCGACGAGATCGTGCAGGCCGTGACCCTGGCGAAAGCGCTGGGCCGCCCCGTGCAGGTGCTTTGGTCGCGGGAGGAGGATTTTGTTCAAGGCTACTACCGGCCGGCGGCTGCCACGCGGCTGTCGGCGACGATCGATGCGCAGGGCTATCCGGTTTCACTGCTGGCGCGCACCTGCACCGCATCGCTGTTGCAGCGCGCCTTCCCGCAATTCTTCCATGACGGCAAGGACGGCACCTCCACCTACGGGCTGAAGGAGATCGCCTACGCCGTCCCGAGTCTCCGCGTGGAGTTCGTCCTGGCGGAGGCGCCGCGGCCGGTCGGCTTCATGCGGGCCGTCAGCTACCAGAACAACGTCGCCGCGGTCGAACTCTTCATCGATCGCCTGGCGCGGCAGGCGCGCATCGATCCCGTCGCCTATCGCCGGCACCTGTTGCGCGACCAGCCGCGGCTGCTGGCCGTGCTGGACCGCGTCGTGGCGATGGCGGGCTGGGGTGGTGCCGTGCCCGCGGGCCGCGCGCGGGGCGTTGCCGTGCATGAATGCGATGGTGCGCATGTCGCGCAGGTGGCGGAGGTCTCGCGCGGGCCGCAGGGCGTGGTGGTGCATCGCGTCTGGGCGGCGGTGGATTGCGGGCGGATCATCCATCCCGACCATGCGCGCGCGCAGATGGAGGGCGCGATCATCTTCGGCCTGTCGAACGCGCTGCGGGAGCAGATCACGGTGCGCGACGGCGCCGTGGTGGAGACGAATTTCGACGCCTATCCGCTGCTGCGCCTCGCCGATGCGCCGGCGATCGAGGTGGCGCTGATCGACAGTGCGGAACACCCCGTCGGCCTGGGCGAGGCCGGCGTCCCCGGCGTGGGTGCGGCCGTCGCCAATGCTCTGTCGGCGCTGACGGGCGTTGTGGCGACGCGCATGCCCCTGACTTGACGACGGTCCAGGGCCGTCTCGGCCCTGGCATGGGGGGTGTGGGGGGAACAGCGTTCCCCCCGTTCTACCGCCCTCGGAAGTTCGGCTTTCTCTTCTCCCGGAACGCCGCCTGCCCTTCCTTCAGGTCGTCGCTCTCCGCACAGGCCTGTGCGAGCGCCGCGATGCGCGCGCCGTCGCGCAGCGCCGGGTCGCCGCTGACCTGGTCGATCGTGATCTTCGCCGCACGCATCGACAACGGCGCGTTGCGCGCGATGATCCGCGCGAACTCCATCACCGCCTCTTCCAGTTCCGCCGCCGGCACCACACGGTTCAGCAGCCCGCGCGCGAAGGCGACCTCCGCGGGGTAGTTGGTGCCGGTAAAGAGCATCTCCTTCGCGAAGCCGGGGCCGACCAGGGCCGTCAGCCGTTCCAGGCTCCAGGTCGCGTAGGCGATGCCGAGTTTCGCGGCGGGCACGCCGAAGACGCTGTCCTCCGACGCCACGCGGAGGTCCGCGCGCAGCGCGAGGGCGAGGCCGCCGCCGATGCAGTGCCCCTGGATCATCGCGATCAGCGGTTTCTCCAGCGTGTCGAGCACGGCGCGGGCGGCGGTGGCGCGGGCGGTGTACTCCGCCGCACGGCCTTCCGCGCGCATGCGCTCCATCTCCCCGATATCCGCGCCGGCCGCGAAGGATCTTTCTCCAGTGCCGCTCATGATCACGAGGCGCACGGCGTCGTCGCTCATGAAGTCCGTGACGGCGGCCGCCATCGCGTCCCACATCGCCAGCGTGATGGCGTTGCGCTTCGCCGGGTTGTTCAGCGTGATCCAGCCGATGCCGTCGGCCTTCCGGGTGAGCAGAAGGTCCGTCACACCACGCCCTTCTCGCGCAGGGCCGCGATGGCGGCCTCGTCATAGCCCAGCGAGGCCAGCACCTCCGCCGTGTGCTGCCCGTGGCTCGGCGTCGGCAGGCGGATGCCTTCCTCCACGCCCGCCATGTTGATGGCGGTGCCCACCATGTGCTGTTCGCCGAGGCGCGGATGCGTCACGGGCTGCGCCATGCGCAGGTGCTGCACCTGCGGATCGGCGAAGACCTGGTCCACCGTGTTGATCGGCCCGCAGGGAATGCCGGCTTCCTCCAGCAACGATATCCAATGCGCGGAGGGCTGCGTGGCGGTAACGCCGCTGATGGCCTCGTTGATCGCCGCGCGGTCCTTCGACCGGCCCGCCATCGTCTGCCAGTCCGGGTGCTGCAGCCATTCCGGCTTGCCCACCACCTCGCAGAACCGCGTCCAGTGGCGGGCGGAGGAGGCGGCGATGGTGATCGGCCGGTCCATCGTCGGGAAGACGCCGGTCGGGATGCCCGTCGGGTGGTCATTGCCCGCCTGGCCCGGCACCTCGCCCGCCATGAGCCAGCGGGAGGCCTGGAAGTCGAGCATGAAGATCATCGCCTCCAGCAGGCTGGTCTGCACCCACTTGCCGCGGCCCGTCGCCTCCCGCTCATAGAGCGCCATCATGATGCCGAGCGCGAGCAGGTTGCCGGCCGTCAGATCCGCGATCGGGATGCCGACGCGCACCGGCCCCTGCCCCGGCAGGCCGGTGATGGACATCAGCCCGCCCATCCCCTGCACGATCTGGTCGAGCCCCGCGCGATGGGCATAGGGCCCGTCCTGCCCGAAGCCGGAGATGGATCCATAGACGATGCGCGGGTTCAGCGCGCTCAGCGTCTCGTAATCCACCTTCAGCTTGTACTTGACCGGCGCACGCATGTTCTCGACGACCACATCCGCATCGGCGGCGAGCCGGCGGAAGATCGCCTGCCCCTCCTCCGTCTTCAGGTCGAGCGTCATGCAGCGCTTGTTGCGGTGCAGGTTCTGGTGGTCGAAGCCGTCCTGCTTGCCTGTGATCTCGCCCGCCGCCGATCCCGGCGGCTCGATCCGCAGCACATCGGCACCCCAGTCGCCGAGGTGCCGCACGCAGGTCGGGCCCGACCGCGCCAGCGTCAGGTCGAGGACCTTGATGCGCCCGAGCGGCAGGGTGGCGGCATTGATCACGGTGTCGTCCTCATTCCTGCAGGCTCATCGCGCCCAGCACCGCGCGGAAGCGCGCCTCCCTCTCCCGCATCCCCGCCAGCGCGGTCGCGCCATCGAGGTCCACGGGCGTGAGTTCCGCCGCCAGCAGCCGGTCGCGCAGCATCGCGCCGTGTCGCTCCATCACCGTGCGATGCGCCGCCAGCAGCCGCGCCGTGACGGCGGGCGGCAGGCCGCGCGGCCCCGCGACGGTGTTGGTGAATCCGAGCTCCAGATCATGCCCCAACTCCCGCATCGTCGGCACATCGGGCGCATAGGCCAGGCGCTGCGGCGCGGAGGTCGCGAGCACGCGCACCCGGCTGGCATCGCTGCTGCCACCAAGCGAGCCGGTGATGCCGACATCCACCTGGCGTCCGAGCAGCGCGACGTTGGCCTCCGCCGTGGAGCGGTAGGGGATATGCGCGACATCGACGCCGAGCGCCCGCCACAGCATCGTGCCGCCGAAATGCGCCAGGCTCGCGATGCCGTAGCTGGCATAGGTCAGCCTGCCCGGATCGCGCCGCGCCGCGGCCGCGAGGTCCGCCAGCGACTGGTAGGGCGATGCCGCGTGCACCGCGACGAACAGCGACCCGACGCCGTAGGAGAACAGCATGGTGAAGCTGTCGAGCGTGTAGCCCGTGTCGGTCCGCGTCAGCGGCACCGTGACGAAGGAGGAATCGCTCGCCACCAGCAGCGTGTAGCCATCCGGCGCTGCCTGCGCGACCGCGCGCGTGCCGATGGCGGAAGCGCCGCCGGCGCGGTTCTGGATGATGATGGGCTGGCCCAGCACCTCGCTCCACAAGGGCGCGAGCAGGCGGGAGGAGAGGTCGAGCGTGCCGCCCGGCGATGTCGGGACGATCAGCTGGATCGGGCGGTTCGGATAATCCTGCGCCGCCACGGTGCGCGGCGTGAGGAGCCCCGCCAGCACGGCGAGGATGGGTGCCAGGAACAGCGCCGGATAGCGTGGCATGCCGCGTCCTCCCTCGCCCATGGCGCGATCGTTGCGCGGCGGGCTCCCGAAGACGACCGGATGCGGATGGGACTGTCAATCACGTGCGGCGGCCGCAAGGCGGCCGTCGCGGGACGGCATCACATTCCGCCGCGGCGCGGCATTACATTTCCGTCGCACCGGCTTCCGCGGCGAAGGCGCGCACGATCGACAGCAGGCGACGGCGGGATTGCGGGTGGCGCATGGAGGCGAAGGCGGAAACCAGCTCCGCCGTCTCCCGCTCATCCGGCCCCTGGTGGGGCAGCGGCACGGCGGCGTCCTGCCCCTGCACGCCGGCCAGCAGCAATTCGGTGTCCACGCCCAGCATGCGCGCCAGCACGGGCAGCATGCGCGCGGGCAGGCGCGTCTTGCCGGTCTCGTATTTCTGCACCTGCTGGTAGGTCACGCCCAGCGCCTGGGCGACATCGGCCTGCGACAGGCCGCGCAGGCGGCGAAGCTGGCGGACCCGCACGCCGAGCCGCGCATCGGACGTATCGGCGGCCCGGCTGCTCGCCGGCCGTTCCTCGGAAATCTGCACCTGCATGTCGGGCATCCCTGTCGCGCCTCAGATCGCGGCGCCGAAGGCGTTCACGGGGTTGCCGATGCCGGGGCGCGCGCCGCTGGACGGCGCCTCTACCCGGTAGCCCACGCCCCAGACGGTGCGGATGATGTCATCCGCGCCGGCCTCGGCCAGCTTGCGGCGCAGGCGGCAGACGAAGACGCGCAGCACGCCCGGGGCGGCATCGCCCTCCCCCTCCCGCAGCGCGTCGCAGATGCGTTCCTTGCCCAGCACGCCGCCCCGCGCGCCCATCAGCATGTCGAGCACGCGGAGTTCGCAGGGCGTCACCTCCACCGGCTGGCCGGCGACGCTGAGCAGGCCGCTCTCCCGGTCGATGCTGACATTGCCGCAGCGGATGCCGGCCACCTTGCGCACCGGCGCGCGGCGGCGGATCGCCTCGATGCGCGCCATCACCGTGGCGGCGGGGGCGCCGCGCGGCATCACCGCATCGGCGCCGAGGTTGAAGGCCTCGGCCTCCGCCCGGGGCGATGCCTGGGCCAGCAGCAGCAGCGGCAGCTTGTGGCCGGCGTCGCGGAAGCGGCGCAGCAGCGGGAAGCCCATGCCGGCCAGGTCGCCGGTATCGATCACCACGCCATCCACGTCGTCGTCCAGCACCTCGCCGGCATCGGCGATGGCACCCGGCGTCGTCACGCGCGTCTGGACCTGCGCGGCCGCCAGTTTCTCGGCGACCCGGTTCGGCCCGACCGCCGCATCCGCAATGATGAGAAGCTGCATGACACTGCCCCGTTCCTGTCCACCCGGGCCGCTCAACTTGCGGGCGAGTGGTCATTGTCTAGCGCCATGATTGTCGTGGCGCCTGTCGGGCTTCGTCAGGAATTCTCGTCAGCGGGAACTGTTGCGGCGGCGGAGTCGCCGTCGGGGCGGTCAGGCCTCGGCCATCACCAGGGCGGTGGCGGCGGCGGCCGTCAGCGGGCGGCCGAGCAGGTAGCCCTGCGCGGCCTCGCAGCCGGCCTGGCGCACAACCTGAAGCTGACCATCCGTCTCGATCCCCTCCGCCACGACCTTGAGGCCGAGCGCGTGGATGGTGGAGACGAGGCCTGTCAGCAGCCGGCGTTCGCGCGTATCCGTCACCACGCGCATGACCAGCGCGCGGTCCAGCTTGACGGTGTCCACCGACAGCCCGCCCAGCACGCCGAGGGAGGAGTAGCCGGCGCCGAAATCATCCAGCGCGACGCGGATGCCGAGCGCGCGGATCGCGTCCACCACCTCCCCGGCCTGGGGCCCGAGGGCGACGGTTTCCGTCACTTCCGCCACCAGGGCCTTGGCGGGCAGGCCCTCGGCCTCCAGCGCCGCCTTGAACATCCCCGGCACGTCGGCTTCCGCGATCTGGCGGCCGGAGAGGTTGACGGTGATGTAGAGGTCCCGCGTGGTCCCCGCGCCCCATTGGGACGCCTGCGCCGCGGCCACGCGCAGCGCCCAGGCGCCGAGGTCGAGGATGACGCGCCCCTCCTCCGCGATCGCGATGAACTCGCCCGGGGAGATGAAGCCGAGCGTCGGGTGCCGCCAGCGCATCAGCGCCTCGAACCCCAGCAGGCGGCGGTCGGCGATGTTGAAGATGGGCTGGTAGTAGATGGCGGTTTCCTGCCGGGCGATGGCCTGGGGCAGGTCGCGCACCACGGTCAGGCGGCGTTCGGCGGCTTCCTGCATGGCCGGCGTGAACAACACGCAGCGGCTGCCGCCTTCGCGCCGCGCCACGCTGCCCGCCACCAGCGCCGCATCGTCCAGCGCGACGCGATCCGCCGTGGCGCGATGGGCGACGCCGATGCTGGCCGTCAGGCGCAGCGGCCCGGTGACGTGGGGGATCGGTTCCTCGATCGCGGCGCGAACCCGCTCCGCCACCGCCAGCGCATCCGCCTGGCTGGCGCAGGCGCCGGAGGCGATGGCGAATTCGTCGCTGCCGATGCGCGCCACGAACCAGGCATCGCCCGCGGCCTGGCGCAGCCTGGTGCCGATGGTCTGCAGGATCAGGTCGCCCACCGCGCTGCCGCCGGCCTCGTTCAGCGCCGCGAAGCCGTCCAGGTCGATGGCGATCACCGCCATGCCGCCGCCGTCGCGCGCAACCTCCACCGTCAGCTCCGCCAGGCGGGCGCTGAAGGCGGCGCGGTTGGGCAGGCCGGTCAGCGGGTCCCGCGCCCGCGCCTCCTCCCGCTCCGCCTCCGCCGCGGCCAGGCGGCGGCTTTCCTGCTGGCGGTTGCGCGCTTCCTGGCGCTTGGTGGCGGCGCGGCTGCGCGCGGCGGCCACCACCGCGATCATCTCATCCAGCGTGAAGGGCTTGCGGACGAAGTCGAAGGCGCCGGCGCGCACGGCGGCGACCGCATCCTCGATCGTCGCGTGGCCGGTCATCACCACCGTCTCGATCGCATCCGTCTCCGGCCGGTTCATCACCAGGCGCCGAACCAGGGAAAGCCCATCCTCCCCCGGCATGCGGATGTCGGTCACGACGACACCGATATCGGCGGTCTCCGCCAGCGCGGCCTGGGCGGTGATGGCGGAGGTGGCGATCTTCACCGCCATGCCCGCTTCCTCCAGCCCGAGGGCCAGTTCCTCCGCGATCCAGACCTCGTCGTCCACGACCAGGACGACCAGCCTGGCCTCCTCGGCCGGCGTTCCCTCGCCCGCGGCGGGCTGGGTTTCGTTGGCGAACATGCCTGGCAATCCTTGGCGATCTGTCTTCGGCCCCAGCCGGTGCGCCAGCGCCGGTGGGTGGCCCAGACAAGCAGCATGATATTAGCAACTGCTGAAGGAGCCGCCATAGGATCGTGAGGCGCCGCGCCCCCGTTGGGTTGCGCCCGCGCGGTTCAGCCGGCGTCGGGCCCGCGTACGGACAGCCCCGCCCGGCGCGCCCGCGCCAGGTCCAGCGCCTGGTCCACCGCGCGCGCCAGGTCGTCCCAGGCGAAGGGCTTGTTGAGCACGGCCAGGGCGCCGGCCAGCCGCGCCGCCTGCTTCTCGGCGGCGGAGGCATGGCCGCTCATCATCACCACCTCGGGCGCCGCGGTGCCGCGGGCGGGGTCGCGCAGCCGGCGGATCAGGTCGAGGCCATCCATGCCGGGCATGCGCAGATCGGTCACGACGACGCCGATCCGGCCACCGTCGCGGTCCAGCATGGCGATGACCTGTTCGGCGGAGGCGGCGACCACGGCCTGGAATCCATCGGCGGACAGGCCTTCGGCGATCTCCCGGGCGATGTCGGGTTCGTCGTCAACCACCACCACCATGGCGCAATCGGTGGATGACACGGTGCCAATGTCCATAATCCGGTCTCGCTGGACCCCCTGCGGATCCTGTGCCGAAGGGGGGTGGATCCGTGGTGCAGGGCACCCCGCGGCCTGGATGGTGCCGCCCGCCTTCATGGCCGGCGGATATTGGCGGAAGAGAGGGCTTTGAGTTTGTCGGGAAGTGTCGGATTTTCTGACCTGTTGTCCCGAAGATACCCAGTCCCATCAGATTCGGGGCATTATCGTGACGACGCAGGCTACGGATCGGGAGCTTTGGTCTTGTCAATGTCGTCAGGCACGGAATTCGGCGCCGAGGAGGCGGGCCCGGCGCCCAACGTCCTGATCGTCGAGGACGACGAGGCGCTGGCCGAGGAAATGGCCCTTACCCTGTCCGACTACGGGATGCGCCCCACCACGGCCGCGACCTGGGAAGCCGCCATCGCGGCGGTGGAGGCATCCGCCCCCGACCTGGTCGTCCTGGACCAGCGGCTGGGCCGCGTCGACACCCTGCCCCGCATCGGCACGCTGCGCGCCCTGACCGACGCGCCCGTCCTGATCCTGACCGGCAACCGGGCGGAGACCGACCGCATCGTGGCGCTGGAGATCGGCGCCGACGACTTCCTGCTGAAGCCGATCTCCGGCCGGGAGCTGGTGGCCCGCATCCGCGCCCATCTCCGCCGCGTGCAGCAGACCCGCCAGCCGGAGAAGGAGCGGGAGAAGGAGCCCGACCAGCCCCAGCCCGGCAACTGGACCCTGCTGACGGTGGAGCGGGAGCTGCGCCGCGGCGACGGCTCCGTCGTGCCGCTGACCGGCGCGGAATTCGACCTGCTGGCCGTGCTCGCCGAAGCCCCCGGCCACCCCGTGGACCGGGAGACGCTGACCAAGCGCGTGCTCCGCCGGCCCTGGCGGCCGGATGACCGGGCGCTCGACAACCTCGTCATGCATCTCCGCCGCAAGCTGGGGCCGGGGGGCGAAAGGGCGATCACCGCCATCCGCAGCCAGGGCTACGTCTTCACCGGCTTCCCGCGGGGATAGCCCGGGTGGCGGGGAACCGCAGCGCGGCCCGCCGGCCGGGCGGCGCCACGCATCCGGGGCCTGGCCGCGGATCCTGCCCGCCCATGCGTGCCTTTCGCCACACTCCGGCAACACGCATCCGGCAGGATGCGCCCCGCTGCTCCGGACCAGGCCCCTTTTCAGTCCCCTCATGCCCGCCGCACCACGCCTCATGAACGCGCTGGCCTACCCCCCGCGCGCCGCGTCGCGACGCTGGCTGGCCTGGCTCGTCGCTCTCGCGATCGGCGGCGCCATGCTGCTGGCCGGGGAAGCGCTGATCGCCCGCCTGTCCCGCGACGCCACCGAAAGCGCGCGGGTGGAAGCGGAAGCCGCCGCCGACGTCGTCCACCAGGTGCTGCTGCGGCGCCTGGAAGCGGTAGAGGTCCTGCACCGCCTGACCCAGTCCTGGCTGGTGCTGCGCGAATCCGGCAACGACCAGGGCCGGTCCGCGATCGAGACGGAGCTGGCCAGCACCGTGAATGCCGGCCAGTTCGGCTTCATCCAGGTCGCCATCATCGGCCGCGACGGCTGGATGCTCTGGTCCTCCATCCCCGGCTCCGGCGCGCCCGTCTATCTGGGCGACCGGGAGCATTTCAGGGTGCACGCGCAGGGGCTGCGCGGCCTGTTCATCAGCATCCCGCTGGTCGGCCGCGTCAGCCAGCGCTGGACCGTGCAGCTGACGCGCCCGGTGCTGGGCCCCGATGCCAGCTTCGCCGGCGTCGCCGTCGTCTCCATGGACCTGCACAACCTGTCGGATGCGCTGGCGGAGATCCAGTTCCGGCCGCAGGACAGCGCCATGATCCTGCGCGGCACGCTGCGCGCCGCCCATAGCCGCAACCCCGGCACCGCCATCGGCACCGAACTCGCCGCCGACGACCCGCTGCGCCAGATGGCGCCGGACCAGCTCACCGGCTCCACGCTGCGCGTCACGCCGGATGGGCAGCAGAGCATCACGGCCTGGCGCCGGGTGGCGGGCACGCCGCTGACCGTCGCCTACATCCAGGACTATGCGGCCAGCCAGGCCGGCGTCGCCAATGTGGCGCTGCTGGTCCGGCTGACGGCGGGCGCGGGCGGCGCGGTGACGCTGATGCTGCTCTGGGTCGGGCTGGCGGTCCGCGCCCGCTCCACGGCCCGCCGGGCGGCGGAAGCGGCGGAGATCGAGCGTTCCCTGGCCCAGGCCGCCAGCCGCACCTATGCCCGGCGCATCGCCGGCCTGCCCGGGCTGATCTATGGCGGGGACATCCGGCCCGATGGCAGCTTCACGCTGACCCATGTCAGCGAAAGCGCCGGCCGCGTCATCGGCTGGACCGGGGAACAGCTGCTCGGCATGGCCGACCCGCATGACCTGATGGAGGGCGAGGACGCCGCCCGGCAGGGCGAGTTCTATGCCAGCCTCGTCCGGCAGGGGGAGGCGCAGCGCGAATTCCGTGTCCGCCGCGGCGATGGCCAGTGGATCTGGGTGCGCGATTCCGTCCGCGTGGTCGATCGCCGCGCCGACGGGTCGGTCGAGATGGTGGGCTACATCGCCGACATCTCCGACGAACGCGCCATCCAGGCGAAGCTGCAGAATGCCGGCCGCCTGACCACGCTGGGCGAGATGGCGACGGGCCTGGCGCATGAGCTGAACCAGCCGCTCGCCGTCATGTCGCTGGCGGCCGACAACGCCGCCCGCGCCCTGCAGCGCCGCGGCGCCGCCGCCCTGCCCGACATCCAGGAACGCCTGTCGCGCATCGGCCAGCAGGCGCAGCGCGCGCGCGACATCGTGGACCACCTGCGCGTCTTCGGCCGGTCGGATGAAGGTGAGCCCGAGCCCCTCGCCCTGGCGCAGGCGGTGGAGGGGGCCTCCGTCCTCACCAACGGCGCCCTGCACGCCGCCGGCATCGAGCTGAGCGTGGACCTGCCGCCCGACCTGCCGCCGGTGATGGCGCGCCTGGTGCCGCTGGAACAGGCCATCGTGAACCTGCTGATGAACGCGCGCGACGCGATCGACGAGCATCGCGCGGAAGGCGAGCGCTGGATCCGCATCGCCGCCGCGGCGCAGGGCACGATGGTGGTGATGACCATCGCCGACAATGGCGGCGGCATCCCCGAAACCCATATCGACCGGCTGTTCGAACCCTTCTTCACCACCAAGGCGCCGGGCAAGGGCACCGGGCTCGGCCTGCCGCTGGTGCATGCGGCCATGCGGGCCTTCGGCGGATCCATCACCGCCACGAACGGAGAAGGCGGCGCGGTGATGACGCTGGCCTTCCCCATCGCCCCCAGCGCCCCCGCGGCGCCGGACGCCTGACGCCTGACGCCTGACCGCGACCCCCCGCGGCCACGGCCAGTGCCCTGCCCGCCCTACCTTTCCCGAACAGACGCCAGACATTTCCTGACAGAGTCGGCGAAACACGTAAACGAGAGGTGAAGGGCGCGACCAAGCCTTAATAAAGCCGACTCGATCCTGAGACCCCCTCCAGCGACATTGATCCCGTTACGGATCGAGGGCGGACGAACATCGTTCGCTGCCGGGCGAAGATCGCGAGGGATACCGACATGCGCATTCTGGTTGTCGCTTCCACCCTGCCGGCGGGACAGAGGCTCAAGGTTGCCCTGGGGCATGAAGGCCTGATGGTGGACACCGTCGCGCTGGATGATGATCCCGGCGCCGTCGCCGCGCAGACCGGCCCCTATGACGCCATCCTGATCGAGGCCGCGGGCCTGACCGCCGGCGTCATCGCCGGCATCCGCGCCGTGGCGCGCCAGCGGCTGGGCGTCCCCACCGTGGTGCTGGTCGCCGCCGCGACGCCGGAGAGCGAGACGGAGGCGCTGGATGCCGGCGCCGACGACGTGCTGATGGCGCCGATGGCGATCACCACCCTGGTCGTCCGCCTGCGCGCGCTGCAGCGCCGCATGCTCGGCCACCTCTCCGCCTGGATCACCATCGGCAACACCACGCTGGACCAGGCGAACCTGGCGCTGACCGTGGATGGCCGCGATGTCCGCATCACCCGCCGCGAATTCGACGTGCTGGAGATGCTGTTCCTGCGCCGCGGCAGCCTGGTGACGAAGGCCGACTTCCTGCAGCGCCTCTACGGGTCTGACGAAGGCCCGGACAGCCGCACCCTCGACGTCTTCATCTGCAAGGTGCGCCGCAAGCTGGCCGCCGCCGGCGCCGCGGAGTTCATCCGCACCGCCTGGGGCCGCGGCTACATGGCGGAGGAGCCGCCGCCGGCGGCCATCGCCGCCGCCCGGTCGCGCTTCGCGGAGGGCCATCTGCGCCGCCCGAACCGCCTGACCAGCCCCGCCAAGGCGTGGGCGGAAGCCGCCTGACGGCGGCGGGAACCAAGGCCGCCTGACGGCGGCGGGAACCAAGGCCGCCTGACGGCGGCGGGGGCGGAAGCCGCCTGAAGGCGCCGACGTCCCAATCGACCGCGCGGCGCAGGCCGCGCACGGGACAGCCAGGCTAAGGCCCGGCCGGATAATCACATCCGGCCGGGCCTTCGCGTTTGCGCTGCCGTCGCCGCCGGCAGATTCGCTGGCGTTTCCCGATACTTGCGACCGACTTCTGAACCTTCCCGACCGAACCCGACGCGATTTTTCGCCCCCGATGCGGCAACGATGCGTGGTGCCCGTCGAGCCCCAGGAAAGGGCCATGGACGGCGCGGAGGAGTATCGTGGCCATCACCGAAGCGTCCTGCCTGCCGCCGGACCCCGCGCCACTGGCGCGGCATGGCACCGTGCTGCCTGGACGACGCGCCCTGCTGACCCTTGGCCTCGGCGCCGTGGCAAGCCTGACGCTCCGTCCCCGGACCGTCGCCGCGCCCGCCACCAACCCCGGCATCATGCACCTGCCGCCCGCGCCGCCGCTCGCCTCCACCGCCGATGCCCGCGACATCGCGGAATGGCGCCAGTTCCGCGACCGCTTCGTCACGCGTGACGGAAGGGTGGTGGACAGCGGCAATGGCGGCGTCTCCCATTCCGAAGGCCAGGGCTTCGCGATGCTGCTGGCCGAATGGTGCGCCGACCGCGCCAGCTTCGAACGCATCCTGGGCTGGACGCGCGACAATCTCGCCCGCCCGCGCGACAATCTCTTCGCCTGGTCCTGGCGGCCCCACCAGGCCGTGGCGGTGCCGGACAACAACAACGCGACGGATGGCGACATCGCCATCGCCTGGGCGCTGCAGCGCGCCGCCGCGCGCTGGTCCATGCCGGCGTGGGAGGACATGGCCAGGGCCATCACGCAGGACATCGTGAAGCTCTGCACGCGCGACATCGCCGGGCGCACCGTGCTGCTGCCGGGCGCCTACGGCTTCACGCGGCCGAATGCCTGCGTGGTCAACCCGTCCTACTACAACCTGCCCGCCATCCGGTCGCTGGCCGCCCTGGTGCCGGGGACGGAGCTGCGGCGCGTGGAGGCCGATGGCCGCCACATCCTCTCCGCCGGCCGCTTCGGCAACTGGCGCCTGCCGCCGGACTGGCTGCACATCGATGCCGCGACCGGACGCATGACGCCCGCCACCGGATGGCCGCCGCGCTTCTCCTGGGACGCGATCCGCGTGCCGCTCTACCTCGCCTGGGCCGGGCTGAACGAGGCCGATGCGCTGCGTTCCGCCGCCGCCTTCTGGGACAGCGCGCGGCCGGAAACCCTGCCCGCCTGGACGGACCTGCATACCGGCGCCCTGTCGCCCTATCCCGGGCATGAAGGCGTGCGCGCCGTCGCGGCGCTGACCATCGCCAGCCGCCGGGCGAATGCCGGGCTGGTGCGGCCGGACTTCCCGGCGGTGGCCTCGGCGCCCGACTACTACGCGGGCGCGCTGATCATGCTGGCGCGCATGGCATCCCTGGAAGCCGGCCGCGGCGCCGCCGCGGGCTGGGTGCCGGCGGACGGCGCCGCCTGACGGGCCGCGCCACAGGGAACGTTTCCCTGGCGGCCCGACCGGCGGTATGAACTCCCCATGGCGCTTCGCTTCGGTCGCCCCGGCAACGGAACTGGCAAGGGAACTGGCAGCGGCGCCGCCCGCCCCGTGCTGGTCATCCTCGCGCTGCTGGTCGCGCTGCCCGCCTGGCTGGTGGCGGAAGCCGTCATCGGCCGTGCGGAGAGGCTGAGCGCGCAGGACGCCTTCCTCCGCGCCAGCGCCGCCGCCGCCGCGGTCGGCCATGTCGCCTCCCACGTCGTGGACGATGCCAGCTTCGCCACCGTGCTCGCCCGCCGCTGGCAGGCGCTGCGCGCCAGCGGCGACGACACGGCGCGGCGGGAGACGGAGCGGATGATGCGCGGCATCATCAGCGAAGCGGCCGCGGGCCGCGCCACGCTGGCCAGCATCGTCATCGCCGATGCGGACGGCACCGTGGCCTGGCATTCCGACCCCAATGCGCGGCCCTTCTCCGTCGCCGACCGCGCCTATTTCGTCGAAGCCCAGTCGGGCACGCCCGGGCTCCGCCTCAGCGCGCCCTTCTCCGGCCGCGCCTCCAGCCTGGCACTCTTCGCCGCCGTGGCGCGGCTGGAGGATGAGGCCGGGCGCTTCGCCGGCGTCGTCATCGCCTCCATCAGCCCGCGCGACGTCTCCGAACGCCTGGCGCGCATGACGCCGCGGCCGAACGACGTGCTTGCCATCCTGCGGCGGGAAGGCGAATTGCTGGCGCGCAGCCATGACGTCGCCTCCCTGATCGGCCTGCTGATCCCCCTGCCGCCGGAAGCGCTGGCCGCCCTCGGATCGCGCGGGGAATTCACCTTTCGCCAGCCCAACCAGGTCAGCGGCCGCGACCAGTTCATGGCGGTGCAGACGGTGGACGACACCAACCTGATCGCCTTCGCCGCCGTCGATGCGGAAGCGGAGATGGAGGCGATGCCGCTGCTGCGCGGCGCGGCGCGCGTCGCCGTGGTGACGCTGTCGGCGGTCGTGCTGCTGGCGCTGCTGTTCGGCCGCGTCGCCCGGCGCAACCTGGCGCTGGCCGACATGGCGGCGATGCTGCGCCAGGGGCGGGAGGAGGTGGAGCGCCTGCATGCCGGCCTGCCCGTCGGCCTCTTCCTGCTGGATGTCACGGCGGATGGCGCGGCGCGGCTGCTCTACCGCGCCGGCGGCGCGCAGGACCCGCCGGAGGATGCGCTGCGCCGCGCGCTGCGCGACGCGCTGGCGACGCAGACCGCCAGCTTCGAATGGACCGCCGCATCGGCCTTCGCGCCGCGCCCCACGCTGGTGACCAGCCTGCAGCGCCTGTCGCTGCGCGCCGATGGGGGCGGGGAAGTCGTGGGCTACAGCCGCGACGTGACGGCGGAGCGCGAGGCCGCCGCCCGCGCCGATGCGGCGCGGCGTGAACTGGACCGCACGCTGGAAGCCGCGCCCATCGTCGTCTTCCGCGTGCTGATCGCGCCCAACGGCCGCGGCACCAAGACCTACATCAGCCGCTCCATCGAATGCATGACCGGCTGGCCCTATGAACAGGTCAACGCGCCCGGCGGCCTGCGCGCCATCTTCGATCCGCCCCAGGCCGGCTTCACCGGCGATCGCACGCTGTTCAACGGCGCCGACGAATGGTCGCAGGATCTGCGGCTGCGCTGCGCCGATGGCCGCCTGCTGGCGGTGAAGGTCACGCTGACCGTCATCGACCGCCTGCCCGATGGCAGCGCCGATGCCGTGGGCTACATCGCCGACGTCACCGCCGAACGCGCCGCGGAAGCCCGCGCCATCGCCGCCGCGCGCCTCGCCTCGCTGGGGGAGATGTCGGCCGGCCTGGCGCATGAGCTGAAGCAGCCCCTGCAGGCGATCGCGCTGGCCGCCAACAACGCCCGCACCGCGATGCGGCGGGACCGCGTGGACATGGCGGAGCAGCGGCTGGACCGCATCGCCGGCTACACCCAGCGCGCCGCAGCGCTGATCGAGCATCTCCGCCGCTTCGCCCGCGGCGTGGACGAACACGCGCCGCCCCAGCCCGTACCGCTGGCCGATGCGGTGGAAGGCGCGATGGCGCTGACCGGCGGCGTGCTGCGCGAAGCGGGGATCGAGGTGCGCACGCAGCTCGGCGACCCCCCGCCCTGCGTCATGGGCCACCTGGTGGCGCTGGAACAGGTCATCGCCAATCTGCTGGCCAATGCGGGCGATGTGCTGTCCGCCCGGCCCGCATCGGTGCCGCGCTGGATCGCCATCACCGCAACGCCGGCGGAGGATGGCTTCACGCGGCTCTGCGTGGAGGATAGCGGCGGCGGCCTGCCCGAGCTGGTACTGGACCGGCTGTTCGAGCCCTTCGTCACCACCAAGGGCCCGGATCGCGGCACCGGGCTCGGCCTGTCCATCTGCCACGGCCTCGTGGTCGCGATGGGCGGGCGGATCGAGGCGGAGAACGGGCCGCACGGCGCCATCTTCACCATCCACCTGCCCGACGCCCCCACGCCGCAGGACGCCGCGCCGGAGGCTGCCACCGGCGCTTAATCCTCAATGGTTAATGCCGGGGTCACATCCCCAGCGTCTCCTCCCGCGGTCGGAATGCCGCCTGGCGGCCTTCCGTCGTGGAAGACCCAGACAGGGCCGGGAACATCCCGGCGGAGGATGCAGCGGTGGCCAGGATGAACGCCCGCCAGCCAGGGGGAATGCCGGCATGAGCCTGGAATCCGCGCTGCTGCGCGCCACCGCCGGCATCCGCCATACCTCCCGCCAGATGGAGGCGACGTCCCAGAACGTCGCCAATGCGGGTGTCGAGGGCTACACGCGCAAGGCCGTGCGCGGGGAACAGTCGGCCGCCGGCGTGCGAAGCTCCACGCCCCAGCGCGACGTCGATCGCGCGCTGCGCACCGAAGCCCGCGGCGCGCGCGGCGAAGCCGCCGCATCGGCGCTGCGCGCCGGCGTGCTCGGCCCGCTGGCGGAGCTGGAAGGATCGCCGGCCGATGGCGCCAGCCTCGGCGGGCGGATCGGGACGCTGCGCGACCGGCTGACGGAACTCCGCGCCAACCCGAACGACACCGCCGCGCAGGGAGAGGCGCTGGGCGTCGCGGAGGATGTGGCGACGCAGCTGAACGACCTGGCGGGCGCCATCACGCGCGCGCGGCAATCCGTGCAGGACGGGCTGCGCAGCGATGTGGACAACGCCAACAGCCTGCTCCGCAACGTCGCGGCGCTGGACGGCCAGGCACGCGCCCTGCGCAGCGCCGGGCTGGATGACAGCGGCCTGCTGGACCGGCGCGACGCCGCCATCGGCCAGCTCTCCGAACTCATCGGCGTGACGCCGGCCGAGGGCCAGGACGGCACGCTGACGCTGATCCTGCAGGGCGGCGCCGTGCTGCCGCTGGACACGAAGGGCAGCCCCCTCGGCATCGCCGATGCCGTCATCGCGCCCGGATCCTACCACGGCGCCCCGGCCGGCACGCTGCCCGGGCTGACGCTGAACGGCATCCCGCTGTCGGACGTGCCGCGCGGTGGCCGCATCGGCGCGGGCCTGGAATTGCGGGACGAGACGCTGCCGCGCATGACGGCGGAACTCGACACGCTGGCCTCCACCATGGCCGGGCGGCTCCGCGAACAGGGCCTCACGCTCTTCACCGACAGCGACGGCGCCGCGCCGCCGGCTTCGGGCAGCGCGCGGTCGGTGGGCTTCGCCAGCCGCATGACTGTCAATCCGGAGGTGAAGGCGGCACCGTCGCTTCTGCGCGACGGCACCAGCGACGTGCCCGCCTTCCCGCCGAACCCCGACAGGCAGGCGGGCTACACCAAGCTGCTCGACCGCGTGCTGGACTACGCCTTCGGCAACCAGCGCGCCACGGGGGTGCCGCATGCCGCGATCCCCGGCAGCGGGCTCGGCCCCAGCGGCACGCTGACCTCCTCCTTCTCCCCGCCGCGGGCGCTGCTGGACTATGCCGCGGCGGTCACCGCCGGCCACGCCAAGGAAGCGGGCGACGCGACGGCGGAGGAGACCAGCACCGCCACCCTCTCCACCCAGATCAACGCCCTGGTGCAGAAGCGCGAAGGCGTGGACGTGGATGCGGAGATGGCGTCGATGGTGACGCTGCAGAATGCCTATACCGCCAATGCGCGCGTGATCTCCGCCATCCAGTCGATGTGGGACGCGCTCATGGGCATGGTCCGCTGAAGGGGAGATGGCCATGACGATCTCGGGCTTCGCCGCCGTGGACCGCGCCACGGAAGCCGCCAGCACGCTGCGCGCGCGCATCGCGGAGCAGACGCGGCAGACCTCCAGCGGCCAGCGTGCCGCGACCTATGCGGGGCTCGGCGGCGATGCGCGCCGCGCCATCGACCTGCGGGCGGAAGTCGCGCGCCACGAATCGCTCGCCCGCGCCGCCGAACGCGGGGAGGCGCGCGCCGCCGTCACGCAATCCGCGCTGTCGCGCGTCACCACCATCACCACCGACATGGTCGCGACGGCGACGGCGCTGCTGAGCGGCGGCGCCACGCAGGTCAGCGCCGCCGCCATCGGCGCGCGCGCCGCGCTGCGCGAAGTCACCGGCATGATCAACGAACGCTACCAGGGGGAGAGCCTGTTCGGCGGCGCCGACCTGGATGGCACGCCGATCCCGGGCCGCGTGGAGGACGGCAACCTCTTCGCCGCCATCAAGGATGCGATGAAGGGCATGGCCACGGGCGGCGGCGCCGCGCTGCGCGGCACGCTGCGCGACCTCGGCGCCAGCAACGCCCCCGCCATTACGCCCTTTTCCGCCTATGCCACCGCGGCCGCGAACGGAGAGGTGGAGGACAGCCTGACCTCCGTGCCGGTCAGCGAGGGTGGTGCCGTGCAGATCGGCCTCTACCCCAACCGCAACGCGGCCGCGACGCCGTCGAAGGACGCGGACAGCACCGGATCCTGGGCGCGCGACCTGATCTACGGGCTCTCCGTCATCGCCAACATGGACCAGCTCGGCGTCACCGACGGCGCGGACTACCAGCAGGTCGTCAACGGTGCGCTCGGCGCGCTGCGCGCCGGGCTGTCGGGCGTGAGCGACGAGGCCGCGGGCCTCGGTACCGCGGAGAAGCGGCTGACCGATTCCCGCGTGCGCCACACCGACCTCGCCACCCAGCTGGAGGGCCAGCTGTCACAGGTGGAGGGCATCGACCTGGCGGAGGCGATCAGCCGCGCCCAGGCCACGCAGACGCAGCTGGAGGCGAGCTACCGGTCGCTCGCCATGCTCTCCAGCCTGTCGCTGACCAAGTTCCTGGGCTGACGCCACGTCGCAGCGCCGGGCGTAACGCACCGCGCCATCCCGCAGGGGGTGGCGCGGTTTTTCGTTGTGGCGTCAGGGAGGACCGGGGAAGGCGCTGCCTTCCCCGGACCCCATCCGCCAGGGTCCGGCGGGACCCTGGACCGCGGGGTTTTGGTCGATCAAGGGAGGGGTGCAGGGGGACAGCGTCCCCCTGCTGCTGCGCTCAGAAGAGGCGGCGGTTGCCGATGCCGCCCAGGCCGACATCGGCCACCACATGCGGCGCCCGGACGGATGCCACCTGCATCGGCGCCGCCTGCACCGGCGCAGGCTGGGCCGGCGCGGCACTCGGTGCCGGGTTGGGCGTGGCGGCCGGCAGATTCTGCCCAGCGCCGCCAGGGCCACGGCCCGCAATCGGGATCGGCGCGGCGCGATAGGAATCCAGCGCGCCCCGCGCGGGCGGCGCCACGGCGGCCAGCGTCATGCCCCCCGGCGCCGCCGGCGCGGCGGCCAGGCGCGGCACCACGGCCGGCTCCGGCGTCGGCGACCGACGCTCATTCGCCATCACCGCGGCCAGGCGCGCGCGGTAGCGTTCGGCGAATTCCGGCGTCTGCGAATGGTAGTGCCCCGCGGCCGTCGTCCAGTCCCCCGCCCGCTGCTGCAGGCTCGTCAGGAAGCGTGCGGCGTAGCGGGCGCTGGCCTGCGGGTCGAAGGCTTCCTCCAGGCTGGCGAAGGCGTTGGGGTGGTGGCGCAGGTTGATCTGCATGCAGCCCACATCGATGGACCGCACGCCGGACGCCTGCAGGGCGCGCACCGCCTCCACCGCCGCCTCGCGCGATGGGAAGAAACTGCCGCGTCCCTCCGCATTGATGGTCCAGGGCCAGGGGTCGAAGGCGCCCGTCTCCGGATCGCGCCGGCCGCTTTCCACGCGGCCGATGCCCAGCAGCAGCCGGTCGGGAATCGAGAACTCGGCCTCCGCCGCCGTGATGGCGGCGCGGCACAGCGCGACCTGCGCGCGCGCGGGCGTGCCCAGCAGGAAGGATGCAAGCAGCAGCAGGGAAGACAGGATGCGGATCATGCGCGCGGCATCGCAACGCCCATGCCAGCACCGCTACCAATTCTGAACCGCGGCCATCATCACGGACGGGCGGGACGCACCGATCACGAAGCCGCGCGACGCTGGCAGCGCGGCGGCACGGCGGGGCCGTACCGGCCGCATTGTTCACACCGCAGAAATCGACGGCGCGCAAACGGGCAGGCGTCAGACCCAGAAGGGGTGCCCCTGCCCATGTTGCGCGTTGCCACCGCCGCCCCTCCGACGCTGCCCCCCGCGGCATCGCGGCTGCGCGCGCTGCGCGGTGACTTCGGCGCGCTGCTCGGCGGTGCCGAATCCGCCGGCGGCGTGATGGCCGGCAGCGGCCCCGCCTCCGCCGCCGGGCTGCTCGCCATCCAGGGCGCCGCGGACCAGGGCGACCCGCCGCCACGCCGTCGCCGCCCCTCGCCACAGGACGCGGCGCGGCAGGGCATCGCGCTGCTGCGCGACATGCAGCGCCGCCTGCTGGCCGATGAACCACCGGCGATGGAGGTGCTGGAAGCCGCCGCGGCGGAAGCGGAATCCCTGGCCGCCGAGGGCGCGGAGGCGCGGCGCGTCTGCGCGCCCGTGGCGCTGCGCCTGCGGATCGAGATCGCGAAGCGGCTGCCGCCTGACGGCGCGGCCGCCAGCTGCGCCTGAGGCGCGGTGGACATGTCCTTCTTCAGCGCCGCCCCCGTCACGGCGGCGCCCTATCACCCTGCGAAAAGCGCGAGGCAAAGACCGATGAGAATCCTGCTCGGCGTCACGGCCGATGATCGCGCGCCGCTCCGCCAGGCCCTGACCGGGGCCGGCCGTTTCGTGGAGCAGGCGGCGGACCTGGATGGCATCGGCGTGACGACGGCGGAAAGCGGACCCTTCGATGCCGTCGTGCTGAGCGTGGAGGATCTGGGCCGCGAAGCCCTGCCCGTGCTGCGCGACATCCGCCGCCATGGCGTGCAGTCCCCCATCCTCGTCATCGCGGGCCCGGCGACGGCGGCGGAGGAAGCGGCGGCGCTGAACCATGGCGCGGATGACCTGGTGGCGCGCCCCGTCTTCGGCCCCGTCGTCGTCGCGCGCGTGCAGGCCATGGTGCGGCGCACCGCCGCCCATGCGCCCTCCGTCCTGCTCTGCGGCAATGTCGCACTGGACCGGGACCGGCAATCCGTCCTGGTCGATGGCCGGCCCGTCAACATCACGGGGCGGGAGTTCGAGGTGCTGGAGACGCTGCTGCTCCGCCGCTCCGCCCTGCTGAGCAAGGAGCGCTTCATGAGCCGCCTCTATGGCGACGAGGAAGGGCCCGACCAGCGCATCATCGACGTCTTCGTCTGCAAGCTGCGCCGCAAGCTGGCCGCCGCCGGCGCGGCGGAGATCGTGCGCACCGTCTGGGGCCTGGGCTATGTGGCGGAGGATCCGGGCCCCGCCGCGGTCGCCGCCGCGCGCGCCCGCTTCGCCGCCGGCCAGCCCCGCGCCCGCCGCGCCCACCTGGTGCCCGCCGCCGGCTTCGGCCTGGCCGGCGCCTGACGGGACGGGCCAGGAGGCACCCCATGGCGAAACCAGGCGGCAAGGGCAACCAGCCCACGATCGTCATCAAGCGGATCGAGGATGGCGAGCACGCGCACCACGGCGGCGCGTGGAAGATCGCCTATGCCGACTTCGTCACGGCGATGATGGCCTTCTTCCTGCTGATGTGGCTGGTCAACGCCACGACGGAAGCGCAGCGCCGCGGCATCGCCGACTATTTCGCGCAGCCCAACGAACTGGCCCGCGGGCCGAGCGGTTCCGGCCAGCCCTTCGGCGGCCGCAGCCTCTACAGCGACGGGCCGCTGATCGCCGACGCGCCGCTGGTGCCGACCATGCGCACCGCCCAGCCCGGCCTGGATGCGGAGGAGGAGGAGGAAGGCCCGGAGATCCGCCTGCCCCGTCCTTCCGCCCGCCAGGCGACGCCGCCCGCCCAGGCGGTGCCGGATGGCGACGCCATGGCCGATGCCGCCCGCCGCGCCGGCGACCTGGATGCCGCGCTGCGCGGTGCCGACAATGTCGCCCGGCGTGGTTCGGTGGACAACGAGGCGCTGCGCCGCGCGGCCGAAGCCGCACGCCAGGAACTGCTGACCCGCGCGGCGGAGGAGATCCGCCAGGCCGTCCGCAACGATCCTGCCCTCGCCTCGCTCGGCCGGCAGCTGATCGTGGAGGAGGTGCCGGAGGGGCTCCGCATCCAGCTGGTGGATGCGGAAGGCCAGCCGGTGTTCGAGACCGGCCGCGCCGCCCCCAATGAACGCGGCCGCGCGCTGCTGCTGCGCGTGGCGCAGGTGCTGGCCCGCCTGCCGCATCCCATCGAGATCACCGGCCACACCGATGCCGCGCCCTTCCGGGGCGGCGCGGAACGGTCCAACTGGGACCTCTCCGCCGAACGCGCCAATGCGACGCGCCGCCTGCTGGTCGATGCCGGCGTCACCGACCGCCGCATGCGCAGCGTGACCGGCCGCGCGGAGCGCGAGCTCCTCGTCCCCGCCAACCCGCTTGATGCCGCGAACCGACGGGTCGCGGTGCTGATGCTGCTGCCAGCCCAAGGAGGGACTGCGCCATGATCCTGATCGGCGGCTTTGCCGTATTGCTGGGCTGCGTCTTCGGCGGCTTCATCATCGCGGGCGGCCACATGGAGCCGATCCTGCATTCGCTGCCCTATGAGATGCTGATCATCGGCGGCGCCGCCGTCGGCAGCTTCCTCATGTCCAACTCGATCTCCGACGTGAAGCACACGCTGGGCGGCATCGGGAAGGCGATGAAGGGCAGCAAGTACAAGACGCAGGACTACCTCGACCTCGGCGTGCTGCTGCACAAGCTGCTGAAGGTGGCGCAGTCCAAGGGCGCCGCGGGGCTGGAGCCGCATATCGAGCGGCCGGAGGAAAGCGCGATCTTCCAGGCCTATCCCCGCATCATGGCCGACCACCACGCCACACACCTGATCTGCGACTATTTGCGCATGGTCGGCATGAACGCCGACGATCCTCACCAGATCGAGGACATCATGGCGAGCGAGCTGAAGAAGGTGAAGAACGAGGAGATGCACGCCGCCCATGCGCTGCAGAACATGGCGGATGCGCTGCCCGCGCTCGGCATCGTCGCCGCCGTGCTCGGCGTCATCAAGACCATGGGCTCCATCGACAAGCCGCCGGCGGTGCTGGGCGCGATGATCGGCTCGGCGCTCGTCGGCACCTTCCTCGGCGTGTTGCTCGCCTACGGGCTCGTCGGCCCCATCGCCGTCCGCCTGAAGGGCGTGGTGGAGGAGGATGCGCGGTTCCTGGAGGTGATCCGCGCCGTCCTCGTCGCGCATCTGCACGGCAATGCGCCGCAGGTCGCGATCGAGGTCGGCCGCAAGACCATCCCCTCGGGCCTCATGCCCAACTTCGCCGCGATGGAGACGGCGCTGCAGGAAGCGAAGTAGGCGCCGCCTTTCCCTGCACGGCCCTTCGGGACATTGTCGGACAATGACCGCCCATGGTCCGACCCTGGCTGAGCCGTCCCCGCCCGAGGCCCGCAACCGCGTGGAGACGCTGGCCGGGACGCTGCGCGACCGCGTGCGGGATGGCCTCTACGGCCCCGGCCACCGGCTGGTGGAAGCGGCGCTGGTGGCGGAATTCGGCACCAGCCGCGGCGTGGTCCGCGAAGCCTTCCAGCGCCTGGCGGCGGAGGGCGTGCTGGAGATCGCCCCCAACCGCGGCGCCGCCGTGCGCCGCCTGGCCCGCGCTGACATCACCGCCATGGCGCCGGTGAGGGAGGCGCTGGAGGGCCTGGCGGCGCGCCTTGCGACCGGGGCCGCCCCCGCCGCGCGGGACCGGCTGCTGGCGAGCCTCGCGGACCAGCGTGCGGCGGAAGCGGCGGATGACCCCGTGGACACCTTCGCCCGCGCCGACCTCCTCTTCCACCGCCTGGTCCTGGACCTCGCCGCCAATGCGCCGCTGGCGGAGGCGCTGCGCCCGCTGTCCCCAGCGCTGCCACGGCCTGTCCTGGAGCGCCTGCTGGACCGCCCGGCGCGGCAGCGGGCGACGGAGGAGCATGCCCGCGTGGTGGCGGCGCTGCTGATGGGGGACGGGGCGGCGGCGGAAGCCGGCATGCGGCTCCATGTCCGCAACGCCTGCGCTGCGCTGCTGGCGCTGCCCGGCACCGACCTGGCCTGACGCCGCGCGCCCCCCTTCCGCGCCGGCCCCCGCCCGCCGATGATGCGCCATCGGATCGGCGGGGAGACGGCGGGCATGGGTGGCATGGCGGAGGAAGCCTGGGCGCTGGGCTTCGGCGACCTGTCGGTGGAGGACGGCTTCGCGCTGCGGGAGGGGACGGAGTGGCGCCACTTCCCGGCCCCCGACCCCGGCCGCTACGCGCCCCTGCTGTCCATCGCGGACCTCGATGCCTTCCTGGCGACGGATGCCGCGCGGCGGCCGCGCATCTCCATGGCCGATGGCAGCCGCCAGGGCAGCGCCGCGGTGCCGGAGGATGAGTATGCCGGCGCCGATGGCGCGGCCGACCTCCCCCGCCTGTTCCGCGCCTTCGACCGGGGCGCGACGCTCGTCGTTTCCCAGTTCCACGAACTCCACCCGGCGCTGGCGCGCTTCTGCCGGGGGCTGGAACAGGTCTTCCTGCATGCGGTGCAGGCCAACATCTACCTGACGCCGCCGGGCGCCCAGGGCTTCCGCATGCATTACGACACGCATGACGTGCTGGTCCTGCAGGTGACCGGGGAGAAGCACTGGCGCATCTGGCCCGGCCAGCCCTTCCCGGCACCCACGCGCCGCACCCCCTGGGTCGGGGGCGTGGAGCCGCTGGCCGAGGCCGTGGAGGTCACCATGCGCCCGGGCGATGCCCTCTACGTCCCCCGCGGCGTGCTGCATGACGCGGCGGCGCAGGATGGGGCGGCGCCATCCCTGCACGTGACCGTCGGCTTCATGGAACCCTCCTTCGCCAGCGTGCTGCGCATGGCGGTGGACCTGCTGGAGGAGGCGGAGCCGGGCCTCCGCGCCGCCTTCCCCACCTGGCGCCTGGCCGAGGGCCCGGGCGCCCTCGCCCCCCTCGCCCGGCCCCTGGCGGCCCTGCTGGCGGAGCCCGCGGCGCTGGAGCGCACGGCGCTCGCCCTGCTGGACCGCCTGGCCGCAGAGCGCGCGCCGATGCTGGGCCGCGGCCTCTTCCCCCGCCTGCCGGAGGGCGCGACGCGGCTCCGCCTCGCCTCCGGCGTGCTGCACGCCCTGGTGCCGGATGATGAAACCGGCGGCGCCTGGCTGCGCTGGGCCGGGGACCCGCTGGCCCTGTCGCCGGAGGAAGCCGGCTGGATCGCCGCCCTGGCGGAGGGCACGACGCCGGATGCGCTGGGCGGGGATGCGCTGGCCTTCTGCCGTCGCCTCACCCGGCTGGGGTTGCTGGAGGAGGAGGCGTGATGCGCATCATCGGGATCGCCGGCAGCCTGCGCGCCGCCTCCACCAACCGCGCCCTGCTGCGCGCCGCGGCCACCATGCTGCCCGATGGCGTGACGCTGGAGGTGGCCGAGATCGGCGACCTGCCGCTGATGAACGAGGATCTGGAGAAGCCCGCCTGGCCGGAGCCCGTGCAGCGGCTTCGCCGCCACCTCTGGACTGCCGATGCGCTGCTGGTCGCCTGCCCCGAATACAATGCCGGCATCCCCGCGCCCCTGAAGAACGCCATCGACTGGGCCTCGCGCGGGGAGGGGATCGGCGGCGTCACCGCGCCCGATGGCGAGACGCGGAAGACGCCGCTGGCTGACCTGCCCGCCGGCATCATCGGCACCTCCCCCGGCATGCTCGGCACCGCCCGCGCGCAGCAGCATCTGCGAATGTCGCTGCAGGCCATCGGCATGCGCGTGATGCCGGGGCCGGAAGCCTTCGTCGGCGCCGCGCGGGGCAAGTTCGACGCGGAGGGCAACCTGGTGGATGAGGCGAGCCGCGCCGCGGTCGGCCGCGTCGTGGCGGGGCTGGTGGCCTGGGCGAAGCGCCTGCGCGATTAACCCGCCCGCCGCAGCCCCTCCTGCTCCATGAAGGTCGGGTCGTTGAAGTCGAACAGCTTGTTGTCGAGCCGCACGCCCGTCTCGACCTCATAGAGCGTGACGCGCGTCTCCCGCCCCTGCGCGTCCAGCACCGTCCACTGGCGCAGTTCCATCGGCTGCTCCTGGAAGGCCAGCGTCAGCCGTCCCTCCTGCGGGGCCCCCGTGCGGTGCAGGCCGACGCGCAGGAACCCGCCGGAGCGCTCCGTCCCCGTCACGGTGATGTCGCCGGACAGCCGGATCTCCGGCCGCAGCAGCAGGCCGAGGGGCGTGGAGGAAGCGGGCACCGTGCTCGGCTGGCGCAGGTCCCGGTCATACATCATCACCTGCCCGCCGGAGGCCACCAGCAGCATCGGCTCCGGCGGGTTGTAGTCGAAGCGCATGCGCCCGGGCCGGCTGATCAGCGCCGTCCCCTCCGCCGAGGCCCCGTTCTGCGCCACCTGCAGGAACCGCGCCTTCAGGGTCCGCAGGCCATTGAGATAGGCCTCCACCCGCGCCAGCGCCGCGCGATCGATGGAAGCAGGGGCCGGGGCCGGCGTGGCGGGCCGGGATTGCTGCGCCAGCGCGGGGGCGCTCAGCAGGGTTGCGGCGGCGATCAGGGTGCGTCGTTGCATGGCTGGCAGATGGCCCATCCGCGGTCCTGCGGAAAGTCCCCGCGGGATTTACCCGTCGTCAACCGTCGGTGCGCTTAAGTGAGCCCACGCGAACCGGGCCAGAATGGCCGGCACCCCCCGAGGAACGGGATCCCGATACCCGATCCCGGTCACGGAGCTTCCCATGCCCTTCGATTTCGCCCCCGCTTCCTTTGCCGGCAACACCCTTCTGCCGATCGATGCCGGCACCATCCACGGCGTGCCCCGCCATGAGCTGGTGGCGCATGCGATGGAACAGCTGGCCCCCGCGCTGCGCGGCCAGGTCGCGGAGATCGAGCTGTCCGCCGGCGGCCAGTTCTTCCACATGGGCATGGTCTTCGACCAGGTCGCCTGGCGCGCCGTCTGGCGCCGCCCCGGCCTGCCCGTCGCCTCCGGCAGCTTCCCGGTTTGGAACGGCGCGCCGGTTTGACGCGACGCGTGCATCACAACTAGCGTCCCCCCGCGGCCGGCCTGGCCGCAACGGGAGACGCCTTCATGTTCGATGCCCCGCAGACGCGCGACGCGCGCATCGCCGGTGCCGCCGCCCTGCTCGCCGATATCCGGCGCGGGCGACGGGAGAAGCCGGAGGGGCTGCCCCCCGAACTCCGCCCCGCCGACCAGGCGGAAGCCGAGGCCGTGCAGATCGCCACCTACGCCGCGCTCGGCTGGTCCATCGCGGGCTGGAAGGTGGGCCGCGCCAACGCCCATGTCTTCGCCGCCCCCCTGCCCGATGCCGCCATGGCGCCCGTCTCCGACAAGCCGCTCCGCCTTCCGCTGCATAGCGGGATGGAGCTGGAAGTGGCGCTGCGCCTGACCCACGCGCTGACCGCCGCCGAGCTCGCCGCGCTGACACCCGACGCGATGCCCGGCATCGCTGACATGGTGATGCTCTTCGAGCTCGTCGAAACCCGCTACGCGCCGGGCGCCAAGCCTTCGGACCTCGAGAAGATCGCCGACATCGTCTCCAACGGCAGCTGCGTCGTCGGCCCCTCCGTCGGCCCCCAAGGGGGTGGCTGGACATGGGCGGATGTCGAGAACGCCGCCATGCGCCTCACCGTCGATGGGATCGAGGTCGCGAAGCATGCCGGCCCCCATCGCGCCATGCCCATCGCGCCCCTGATCGAGGCTTGGCGCGACCGCTGCCTCGCCATCGGCCATGAGCCCAAGGCAGGGGAGGTCATCACGCTGGGCAGCCTGACGGGCCTGCTTCCCGTCCCCGCCGCGGGCGGCGTGCTGCACGGCGAATTCGCGGGCCGCGGCACGCTGACCATCACGGTCGGGCCGCTCGGCGCCTGAAACGCTAACCGCCCGTCAAGCCTCCCCGGGCTATCCCCCAAGGCCGGCAACACGCCGGCCGAGCGGGAGAAGCCCATGATGCGCAGAAACCAGCAGGATCCGACGAGCCCGGCGGCAGGCTGACCGCGGGCGCGAACCATGGCTCCCGCCCTCACGGCGATCCGCTGCGTCTTTCTCGTGGCCATGCATCACGGGTTGCGCCTGCGGCCGGACCAGCTGCCGGCCGTGGCGGATGGCGACATGCTCGCCCCCGTGCTGCGCGCGCTGCGCGCGGCGGGGCTGAAGGCGCGCGCGCTGCGCGGCTGCGGCTGGGACAAGGCCGCGGCACTCGGCACCGCCTATCCCGCCATGCTGCTGCGGCGCGACGGGTCCTGGGCCATCCTGATCCAGACCGTGCCGGGCCCCGAAGGCACGGGCATGGCGGCGGTGCTGGACCCCGCGGCGGAACATCTCGGCGTCCAGCTCGTGCCGCCCGATCGCTTCCTCGCGGAATGGGGCGGCACGCTGCTGCTGGTGAAGCGCGAGCATCGGCTGACGGAGGAAGACCAGCCCTTCGGCTTCCGCTGGTTCCTGCCGGAGATCATTCGCCACCGGCGCCTTTTCGCCGGCGTCGCCGTCGCCGCCATCGTCGCCAACCTCATCAGCTTCGCGACGCCGCTGCTGATGCAGGTGCTGATCGACAAGGTCATCACCCACCAGGCGTATCAGACCCTCGTCGCCGTCGTGACGGTCTTCCTGCTGCTGACGGTCTTCGACAGCGCCTTCGGCTACCTCCGCCAGCAATTGATGCTGACGGCCAGCAACAAGATCGACGCGAAGCTCAACTCCCGCACATTCCGCCACCTGATGGGCCTGCCGCTGCACTTCTTCGAGTCGCATTCGGCGGGCGTGCTGGTTCGGCACATGCAGCAGACGGAGAAGACGCGCCACTTCCTGACGGGCCGGCTGTTCCAGGTGATGCTGGATGCGCTGCTGCTGCCGGTGCTGCTGGTGTTCCTGGCGCTCTACAGCGGCGTGCTGACGGCCGTCGTGCTGGGCTTCTCGCTGGCGATCGCCGCCGTCATCGGCGCCATGGTGCCCGCCTTCCGCCGGCGGCTCGATGCGCTCTACCAGCAGGAAGGTTCGCGCCAGGCCTATCTGGTGGAAACGCTGCACAACATGCGCGCGGTGAAGTCGCTCGTGCTGGAACCCGCGCGCCAGAAGGTGTGGGACGACCGCATCGCGGGCGCGGCGCGCCAGCACGCCGCCGTCGGCCGCATCTCCTCCGCCGGGAACGTCATCACCTCCACGCTCGAGAAGCTGATGCAGATCGGCGTGCTGGCGATCGGCGCGCTGCTGGTCTTCGACGGATCGCTGACGATCGGCGCGCTGGTCGCCTTCACCATGCTGTCCAACCGCGTCACCGGGCCGCTGGTGCAGATCGTGGCACTGATCAACGAATACCAGGAAGCGGCGCTGTCCATCGCCATGCTCGGCACGGTGATGAACACGCCGCCCGAACGCGGCGCCCATGACCGAACCGCGCGCCCCACCATCACCGGCGCGCTGCGGTTCGAGAATGTGGTCTTCCGCTACCCCGGCGCGGCCACGCCCGCGCTGGACCGCGTGACCTTCGCGGTCGGCGAGGGCCAGGCCATCGGCGTGGTCGGCCGCTCGGGCTCCGGCAAGACCACCGTCACGCGCCTCATCCAGGCGATCCACGCGCCGCAGGACGGGCTCATCCAGCTCGACGGCGTCGATATCCGGCACATCGACCTCGACCATCTCCGCCGCTCCGTCGGCATCGTGCTGCAGGACAATTTGCTGTTCCACGGCACGATCCGGGACAACATCGCCGCCGCCCGCCCCGACGCCACGCTGGATGAGATCATCGAGGTCGCGCGCCTGGCGGGGGCGGAGGAATTCATCCGGCGCCTGCCGCTGTCCTACGACACGATGGTGGAGGAAGGCGCCACCAACTTCTCCGGCGGCCAGCGCCAGCGCATCGCCATCGCCCGCGCCCTGCTGACGCGCCCGCGCCTGCTGATCTTCGACGAAGCCACCAGCGCGCTGGATCCGGACAGCGAGGCGATCATCCAGCGCAACCTGGCCGAGATCGGCCGCGGCCGCACCATGATCATCGTCTCCCACCGCCTGTCCTCATTGGTGCAGGCGGATGCGATCCTGGTGCTGGACCAGGGGCGCCTGGTGGACTGCGCGCCGCACGCCGTGCTGCTCGAACGCTGCGACATCTACAGGCACCTATGGCAGCAGCAGACACAGCACCTGCGCTAGCCCCCGCGGCGCCCGTCGCGCTGCCGCGGCTCGGCGGGGGCCGCCGTGCGCGGGCCAGGCCGCCGCGGCTGGCGCCGGAAGCGATCGAGTTCCAGGACGATCTGGACCGGCTGATCGAGGAGCCGCCGCCACCGTCGCTGCGATTCTGGCCCTGGGTGCTGGCCCTGCTGCTGGCGGGGCTGGTCACGCTGGCCAGCATCGCGCGCGTCGATGTCGTCGTCACCGGCAGCGGGCGCCTGGCTGCCGATGCGCCGCCGCTGGTCGTGCAGCCGATGGAACGCGCCGTCATCCAGGAAATCCGCGTCCGTCCCGGCCAGGTGGTGGTGCAGGGGCAGATCCTGGCGCTGATGGACCCGACCTTCGCGGAAGCCGATCGCCTCTCCCTGGTCGCGCAGCGCCGCAGCCTCTCCGCCCAGCTGGACCGCATCGAATCCGAACTGGCGGGCGCGCCCGCGCCCATGCCGCTGACGGCCGACGGCACGCTGCAATCCCTCCTGCTGGCGCAACGGGCCTCGCTCTATGCCGCGCGCATGGCGGGCTATGCCGCCGATATCCGCGCGCTCGAATCCTCCATCGCCGCGCTGCGTGATGGCGACGCCATCCGCGCGGAGCAGACCGCCATCGCGGCGGAGGTCGAATCCATGCGCGGCCGGCTGCTCGCCAGCCAGGTCGGATCGCGCCTCAACGCGCTGGCCGCGCGCTCCGACCGGCTGCGCGCGGAACAGGACCAGCGCCAGGCCCGGCACCGGGCGGAGGAGTTGATGGGCGTGCTCGCCGCCAAGCAGGCGGAGCGCGACGCCTTCCGCGACGATTGGCGACGCCAGCTGCTGGAGGAGACGGTGCGGCTCCGCGGCGAGTTGCAGCGCACGGAGGACCAGCTGGCCAAGGCCGAGCGCCTGGCGTCGATGAGCGTCCTCGTCGCGCCGGAAGACGGCGTGGTGCTGGACATCGCCCGCCGATCCGCCGGTTCCGTGCTGCGGGAGGCCGAGGCCCTGGTCACGCTGGTGCCGCTGCGCGCCCCCCTGGTGGCGGAGATCACGCTGCGCTCCAGCGACATCGGCCGGCTGCGCGGGGATGATCCCGCCGTGGTGAAGGTGGATGCCTTCCCCTTCCAGCGCCACGGCGCGCTGCAGGGCCGGCTGCAGAGCCTGGCGCCGGATTCGCAGCCGCGCGAGGGGGAGGCCCCGGGCGGCCCGCCCGCGCACCGCGCCCGCATCACCTTCGACACGCCAAGCCTGCCGGAGGCACCGCCGGGATCGCGCCTGATCCCCGGCATGACCGTGAGCGCGGAGATCCAGGTCGGCTCCCGCCGCATCATCGACTTCTTCATCGAACCCCTGCTGCGCGGCTTCCAGGAAAGCATCCGGGAACCGTGACCGTGATCCTCCAGGACGGAGACTCCCCCATGCCCCACGACGACGGCTTCATCTACGGGTCGGACGCCAACCCCGACCTGCTGGCCCGCATTCCGCGTGACGCGACAACGATCCTCGATATCGGCTGCGGCGCCGGCGGGCTCGGCGCCGCCTTCCGCCGCATCAACCCGAAGACCCGCGTGATCGGCATCGAACCCGACCCCGCGCTCGCCGCCCGCGCACGCACCCATCTGGACGAAGTCCTGTCGCTGGACATCGAGACGACGCGTCCGCCGATCGAGGACGGGTCGCTGGACGCAATGATCTTCGGCGACGTGCTGGAACACCTGCGCGACCCCTGGGCGGTGCTGAAGCGCGATGCGTCGCTGCTGGCGGACCAGGGCGTGCTGCTGGTCTGCATCCCCAATCTGGAACACTGGTCCTTCGCCGCGCGGCTGCTGGCCGGCGCCTGGAACTACGAGGATCACGGCCTCTACGACCGCACGCATCTCCGCTGGTTCACGCCGCGCATGATGCAGCAGGCCCTGTCGGACGCCGGGCTGGTACCGATCGAGGTCGCGCCGCGCATCTTCCTGCCGGAACAGGCGGAGGCCTTCGCGACGGCCATGGCGCCGGCGCTGAAGGCACTCGGCATCGACCAGGCCGGTTGGCTCGATCGCAGCAAGCCGCTGCAATATGTGTGGCGCGCCACGCGCCGCGCGCCGAAGACGATGATCGTCGGCGCCCGCACGCTCGCCGACCCCGTGGCGGCGATGGCGGAGGTGCGCGTCCTGCAGCCGCTGCGGGACATCGCGACGGCGCCGGGCATCGGCACCATCGCCTCCGCCGACCTGCCCGCGCCGCCGGGCGGGCCGGATACCGACCGCGTCATGATCCTGCAGCGCCTGTTCCTGCGGCCGGGCGCCGATTCCCTCGGCTACATCCAGGGGCTGCGCGGCAGCGGCGCCGTGATCGTGCAGGAATTCGACGACGACCCCGAACGCTGGCCGGACATCGCCGCGGCGGATGACATGACCTTCCGCGCCGTCCACGCCGTGCAGACCTCGACACCCCGCCTGGCGCGACTGCTGCGGCAATGGAACCCGGAGGTGGAGGCCTTCCCCAACAGCGTGGAGACGCTGCCCGTCCCTCGCAATTTTCGTGACTCCGGCCAGCTGACGATCTTCTTCGGCGCGCTGAACCGGGAGGCCGATATCGCGCCCTTCCTGCCCGTGCTGGACCAGGCGATGGCGGAGGCCGAAGGCCGGCTCCGGATCGAGGTGGTGCACGACCGCGCCAGCTTCGACGCGCTGGCGACGCCGCACAAGCGCTTCACGCCATCCTGCGACTACGCGACCTATCGCCGCATCATGGCGGGCTGCGAACTCGCCTTCCTGCCGCTGGCGCGCAACCGCTTCAACAGCATGAAGTCCGACATCAAGGCGGTGGAGGCCGCGTCGTATCGCCTGTGCTGCCTGGCCAGCCCCACGGTCTATGAGGACAGCATCCGCGATGGGGAGACGGGCGTGATCCTGCCCGACCCCGCCGCGCTGCTGGCCGCGCTGCGCGGCTTCATCGCCAACCCCGATGCGGCGCGCAGCATCGCGGAAGCGGCGCATGGCTGGGTGCGGGACGACCGCATGGCGGCCTACCAGATGCGGCGGCGGATCGAGTGGTACCGGTCGCTGTGTGATCGGCGCGGGGTGCTGGATGGGGCGCTGGAAGCAAGGCTGGCGACGCTGGCGCGCGCGGCCTGAAGGGGGAGCGCTGCTCCCCCTTCACCCCCTCGCCAGGGTCCAGCCGGACCCTGGACCGGGAGATAATTGACGATGGTCCAGGGGGCTCTGCCCCCTGGCGGATGGGGCATGGGGAAGGCAGAGCCTTCCCCATATCAGCCGCGCTTCAACACCCCGCGCAGGCTTGCCTCAAGCCGCGCCGTGAAGGTCGCCGTATCCCCCAGCGTCCGCATCCACGCATCCCCCGCCAGCGCCGCCTTCGCGCGGGCGTGCATCGCGGGCTGCGTCGCCAGCGCCACCGCGCGCGCGACGTAGTCTGCGCGGCTGGTCGTGATCCCTTCCGGCAGCCCGATCGCCGCCAGCAGGCTGCCCGCCATGCGGGACGCGAAGGCCTGGCCCGACAGCGTCAGGATCGGCAGCCCCATGCGCAGCGCGTCGGAGGCGACGGTGCCGGCATTGTAGGGCGTGGTGTCGAGGAAGAGGTCACCCAGCGCGAGGCGCGCGCGATACCGCGCGGGATCGACGCGCGCGGCGAAAACGAGCCGCTCCGCCGGGATGCCGGCCTCCGCCGTCCGCGCCAGCAGGTTCCGCCTGCCCGGCAAGTTGTCGTCCACCAGCCACAACACGCTCTTCGGCACCTGGCGCAGGATCTCCATCCAGGCGCCCCACATCTCCTCCGTGATCTTGTAGTAGTGGGAGAAGTTGCAGAAGACGAAGGCATCCTCCGGCAGCCCCTCCTCGGCGCGAGAGACGGCGGGCAGCGCGATGGGCTGCGCGTCATTCGCCTGGTAGAGCCCCGGCAGCGCCAACGGCGCGGGCGCGTAGAGCGGCGCCGTCTCCGCCGGGATGGTGCGCCCGTCGCAGATCAGCCAGTCAAGCTCCGGCACCGGCACCGGCCCGATATAGCCGAGCCACGTCGCCATCACCGGCGCCGGCTTCCAGCGCAGCGCGCCGAGTCGCGCGCCGCGCGTCAGGCCATTGAGGTCGATGAGGATGTCGATCTCATCCGCCCGGATCCGCCGCGCGACCGCTTCCTCGCTGAGCGCGCCGACAGGGATGTGGTGGTCCAGCGCGGCGATGACGCGCGCGCGAATGTCGCTGCCATCCTCCGGGGAGGAGCAGTAGCCGAACACCTCGAACTGCCTGCGGTCGTGCCGTTCCAGCACCTCCGCGATCAGGAAGCTCATGGCGTGGCGGCAGAAGTCGGAGGAGAGGTAGCCGAGCCGGATGCGGTCATGCCGGTAGCCACCCTCCGGCGCCAGATGCTGCGGCGCCACCGGCACCTTGCGCGCCACCCATCCTGCGGCGATGCGGTTCTGCAAGGCCACGTCATCGAAGAGTGCGAGCGCGCCGAGCGGCCCCGCATTCAGGCACAGCTCCTCCAGCCCCAGGCCCGGGATGCCGGGCTCCAGGATCGGCCAGGCGCAGATGCGCTGGCGGAGATGCGTGAAGTGCTGCAGCACGTCGGGCTGGTGCGGATCGATCAGCAGGCTCGATCGCAGCGCCGCCACCGCCTCCTCCAGCGCGCCGCGCATCTCCAACAGCCGGCCGCGATGGTTCAGCAGCGTGATGCGCGCCTCATCGGGCTGCAGCGCCTGCTGCCAGGCCGAGAGCGCCGCTTCCGCCTGGCCGCTGGCCTCCAGCGCGAGGCCCAGATTGACCGCGGCCTGGTGGAGATCGGGCTTCAGCAGCAGCGCGTTGCGATAGGCGGTGATGGCGTTGCCATGGTCGCCGGCCTGCGCGAATTCGACGCCGAGGTTGAACCACGCCGCGAAGCCCTGGGGCGCGCCCGCATTGGCGCCGATCCAGGCGCGATAGCCCGCGATGGCGACATCGCGCCGCCCCCGCGCCACCGCCGCCTCCGCCCGCGGCAGCAGCACCTCCAGCCCCAGCCCCGCGAAGCGCGGGTCATCGAAGGCTGTGGCGTGGCCGGCGAAGAAGTCATCGAGCCAATGGGGATGGATGCTGTCTAGCATGGTCAGGCCGCCTTCGCCGCCGGCCACAGCCGGTGATCCGGCGGCAGCGGGCTGAAGGCATCACGCCGCGCCAGCGCATCCCGCCACCGTGCCTCCAGCGCCGCGGCGTCGGCGGGCGCGGCGCCATCCAGGGCGAAGGCCGATCCGATCTCCAGATAGGCGTCGAGGTTCCTCAGGTCCGGCCGCGGCAGCCGCCCGGTCGTCACATCCTGCCACATGCCGCGATACAGCTCCTCCAGCGCGCGCATCTGCGCTGCCGTGTCGAACAGGACGGAGGTCATCCGCCCTTCCAGCAGCCGCGCCCGCGCTGCGGCCAGCGTGGCCGGATCGGCGGAGAGTGCCACGGCGCGCCGGACATAGTCGTCCCAGTCCTGGCACAGGAAATCGCCGAGCCCCGCCGCCTTCACCAGGCTGCCGCAGACGCGCGAGGCGAAGCTCCGCCCCGGCACGGTCAGGATGGGCGTGCCCATCCACAGGCAGTCCGAGGCCGTGGTGTGCGCGCCATAGGGCCAGGTATCCAGGAACAGGTCGGCCGCGCCGTAGCGCGCGACATGGTCGGCGTTGCGAAGCGGCGGCGCGAAGATCAGCCGCGCGGGATCGATGCCCGCCACTTCGGCCTGCCCGCGCAGCGCGGCTTCCGCCGCCGCGCCACCCTGGATCAGCCACAGCACGCTGCCCGGCGTGGCCTGCAGGATCGCCATCCAGCGATCGAAGACGAAGCGCGTGATCTTCTGCATGCCGTTGAAGCAGCAGAAGACGAAGGCATCCTCCGGCAGGCCAAGCGCGGATCGTGCCGGCGTCGGGCTGACGGTGCGGTGCCGGTCATTCGGCTGGTAGCAGGGCAGCCGCCGCACGGCTTCGGAATACTGGTGTTCGCGCCCCGGCGGGATGATCATCTCATCCGCAATGATGTAGTGGTGGAACGGGCTGCCCATGGTGCCCGCGAAGCCGAGCCAGTTGACGATCACCGGCGCCGGCCGCCTGGCGAGCAGCAGAAGGCGGCTGCCCCGCGTATGGCCGTTCACATCCACCAGGATGTCGATGCCGTCATCCCGCATCATGCGCAGCGCCGCATCGTCATCCACCGCGATGATGTCGCGCCAATGCTCGACGCTGCCGCGGATGCGCGCCTTGGTCGCATCCTCCCGCGCCAGGCCGCCATCATAGACGAAGACCTCGAAGGCATCGCGGTCATGGTGCCGGAACAGATCCGCCATCAGGTGCCCGATCGCGTGGTCCCGCAGGTCGGAGGAGAGGTAGCCGATGCGCCGCCGCCCCGGCCGGGCGAATTGCGCGGCGAAGTCCTCGGTCACGGCGAAATCGTCGGGCACCGGTACCTCCCGCCGCGTGCAGGCGGCGGCATGGGCCAGCAGCAGCACCGGGTCTTCCGTCATGTTCGCCAGCGTCAGCGGCGCGGCCTCCCGCACCAGCGACGCCGGCGTCATGCCCGCGGGCGCGTCCAGCAGCGGCCAGGCGCAGCGGCGCTGGCGCAGGCTCAGCCAGCGCTGCAACACGTCGCGCTGCGCCGGGTCGATCTCCAGCACCTGGCGCAGGCAATCCTCGGCCTGGGCGAAGGCGCCCAGATCCTCTTGCAGCCGCGCCATCTGCTTCAGTGCGCTGGCGCGGTTGGCGATGCCGTCGCGCGTCACGGCCTGCAGCGTGTTGGCCACGTAGCTCCAATGTTCCAGCGCCTGCACCACCTCGCCGCGCCGCTCATGCGCCAGGCCGAGGCTGATGAAGGGCGGCAGGAAGCCCGGGTTGCGCCGCGCGGCCAGACGATGCACCTCCGCCGCCGCATCGTGCCGGCCTTCGCGGTCCAGCAGCACCGCCAGGTTGAAGGCGGCAGCGTAGAGCAGCGGGTCATCCGCCTGAGCGGCGATCCAGGCCTGGTAGGCGGCAATGGCATCCGGCGCCGGCATGGACTGCGCGGCGGCGATGAGGTCGGCGATCCTGGCCTGATGCATGCTCCGTTCCTGGCGCAGCGCTGAGGCACCCCCGCTACGCCGCCAGCGCTGAACAAGCGGTTAGCGTCGTCCCTGATCGTGCCCTGCGCCGTCTTCACCATGTGGAAACTTGGCCTCCGCTACGCTGGGCGGGAGCCGGGACGACAAGATGTCACCCCCGCGTCGGCGCCTGTGATCCGTCCCTGCGGGGACGGACGGTGCTGGCCTCGCGCATGCGATCCTCCAAACCGGAGCGGGCTGATGTCGATTCTTGCTGGTTTCACGACGACCCAGATCCAGGGTCTCACCACGACGACCATCGGCGTGCTCTCCACGGAAGACATGCGTGCGCTGGTGTCCACCCAGCTGGCGGCGCTGACGACGACGCAGATGGCGGTGCTGAGCAGCACGCAGCTGGCGGCGCTGACCAGCACGCAGGTGGCGGCGCTGGAGACGACGGACCTTGGCGTTCTCGCCACCACGCAGCTGCGCGGCTTCGGCTCCGCCCAGCTGGTCGGCCTGACGACGACGCAGCTGGGCGCGCTGACGACGACGCAGCTCGGCGGCTTCACCTCCACCCAGGCCGGCGCGCTGACGACGACGCAGGTCGCGGCGCTGACGACCACGCAGATCGGTGCGCTGGCTTCCACCCAGCTGGCGGGCCTCACCTCCGGCCAGGTGGCGTCGCTGACGACGACGCAGATCGGCGCGCTGACGACGACGCAGATCGGCGCCTTCACCACCGCCCAGATCCGCGGCATGGAGACGACGGACCTTGCCGCGCTGACCACGACGCAGGTCGCCGGGCTCACCTCCACCCATCTTTCGGCGCTGACCAGCGGCCAGGCGGCGGCGCTGGAGACGACGGATCTCGGCGTCCTCACCACCACGCAATTCGCTGGCCTCGGCTCCGCCCAGCTTGCCGCGCTGACGACGACGCAGCTGGGCGCGCTGACCACGACCCAGCTCTCGGCCCTCAGCTCCACCCAGGCGGCCGCGCTGACCTCCGCGCAGATCGCGGCGCTGACGACGACGCAGATCGGCGCGCTGTCCTCCACCGCCATCGGCGCGCTGGCGACCGCGCAGATCCGCGGCATGGAGACGACGGACCTCGCGGCCCTGACCACGACGCAGGTCGCGGGCCTGACCTCCGGCCAGCTCTCCGCGCTGACATCGACGCAGGCGGCGGCGCTGGAGACGACGGACCTCGGCGTGCTGACGACGACACAGTTCCGAGGCCTCGGCTCCACCCAGCTGAGTGCGCTGACCACGACGCAGCTCGGCGCGGTGACGACGACGCAGCTGGCATCGCTGACCACCGGCCAGGTCGCGGGGCTGACGACGACGCAGGTGGCGGCGCTGACGACGACGCAGCTGGGCGGCTTCGGTACCGCCCAGATGGCGGGCCTCGGCTCGGCCGCGGTGGCGGCGCTGACTACCACGCAGATCGGGGCGCTGACGACAACGCAGATCGGCGTCCTCTCCACCGCCCAGATCCGTGGCATGGAGACGACCGACCTCGCGGCCCTGACCACGACGCAGATCGGCGGCCTCACCTCCTCGCAGCTCGGCGCGCTGTCCTCCACCCAGGCGGCGGCGCTGGAGACGACGGATCTCGGCGTCCTCACCACCACCCAGTTCCGCGGCCTCGGCTCCACCCAGCTCAGTGCACTGACCACGACGCAGCTCGGCGCCGTCACGACGACGCAGCTGGCGGCGCTGACCTCTACCCAGGCCGGCGGCCTGACCACCACGCAGGTGGCGGCGCTGACGACGACGCAGATCGGCGGCCTCGGCTCTACGCAGATCGCGGGCCTCACCTCCGGCCAGGTCGCCTCGCTTACCACCACGCAGATCGGTGCGCTGACGACCACGCAGATCGGCGCCTTCTCCACCGCGCAGATCCGCGGCATGGAGACGACGGACCTTGCCGCCTTCACCACGACGCAGATCGGCGGCCTGACCTCCACCCAGCTCGGCGCGCTGACCACCGCCCAGGCCGCGGCGCTCAAGACCACCGATATCGGCGTCCTGACCACGACGACGCAGTTCGCGGGCCTCGGCTCCACCCAGATCGCGGCGCTCACCACCTCCCAGATTGTCGCGCTGACGACGACGCAGCTGGCGACGCTGACCACGGCGCAGGCGGCGGGCCTGACCTCCGCCCAGATTGCCGCGCTGACCACGACGCAGATCGGCGCGCTGTCCTCCACCGCCATCGGCGGCCTTCCCACCGCGCAGATCCGCGGCATGGAGACGACGGACCTCGCGGCGCTGACGACGACGCAGGTCGCGGGCCTCACCTCCGCGCAGCTCTCCGCGCTGACCAGCACCCAGGCGGCGGCGCTGGAGACGACGGACCTCGGCGTCCTCACCACCACGCAGTTCCGTGGCCTCGGCTCCACCCAGCTGGCGGCGCTGACTACGACGCAGCTGGGTGCCGTCACGACGACGCAGCTGGCGTCCCTGACCACCACCCAGGTCGCGGGGCTGACGACGACGCAGGTCGCGGCGCTGACCACGACCCAGATCGGCGGGCTCGGCTCCTCGCAGCTGGCGGGGCTCTCCTCCGGCCAGGTCGCCTCGCTCACCACCACGCAGATCGGCGCGCTGACGACGACGCAGGTGGGGGCGCTCTCCACCGCGCAGATCCGCGGCATGGAGACCACCGACCTCGCCGCCCTCACCACCACGCAGATCGGCGGCCTGACCTCCGCCCAGCTTGGCGCGCTGACCAGCGGCCAGGCGGCGGCGCTGGAGACGACCGACCTCGGCGTCCTCACCACCACGCAGTTCCGCGGCCTCGGCTCCACCCAGCTGGCGGCGCTGACCACGACGCAGCTGGGCGCCGTCACGACGACGCAGATCAGCGGCCTGACCTCCACCCAGGCCGGCGCGCTGACGACGACGCAGGTGGCCGCGCTGACCACCACCCAGCTCGGTGCCTTCGGCAGCACCCAGCTGGCCGGCCTCACCTCCGGCCAGGTGGCGTCGCTGACGACGACGCAGATCGGCGCGCTCACCACCACGCAGATCGGTGCGCTCGGCACCGACCAGATCCGTGGCATGGAGACCACCGACCTCGCGGCCCTGACCACGACGCAGGTTGGCGGCCTGACCTCGGCGCAGCTCGGCGCGCTGTCCTCGAACCAGGCGGCGGCGCTGGAGACGACGGACCTCGGCGTCCTCACCACCACCCAGTTCGCCGGGCTGCGATCCACGCAGCTGGGGGCGCTGACGACGACGCAGATCGGTGCGCTGACGACGACGCAGCTTTCCACGCTCGGCACGGCGCAGGCGGGGGCGCTGACCTCCGCGCAGATCGCCGCGCTCACCACCACCCAGATCGGCGCGCTGTCGTCCACCGCCATCGGCGCGCTGGCCACGGCCCAGATCCGCGGCATGGAGACGACCGACCTTGCGGCGCTGACCACGACGCAGGTCGCGGGCCTGACGTCCGCCCAGCTTGGCGCGCTGACCAGCACCCAGGCGGCGGCGCTGGAGACGACGGACCTCGGGGTCCTGACCACCACGCAGTTCCGCGGCCTCGGCTCCGCGCAGCTGGCGGCGCTGACCACGACGCAGCTTGGCGCGGTGACGACCACGCAGATCGCGGGCATGACCTCCACCCAGGTCTCGGGCCTGACCACCACGCAGGTCGCGGCGCTGACCACGACGCAGATCGGCGGGCTTGGTTCGACGCAGCTGGCGGGGCTCGGCTCGGCCGCGGTGGCGTCCCTCACCACCACGCAGATCGGGGCGCTGACCACGACGCAGATCGGCGCGCTCTCCACCGCCCAGGTGCGAGGGATGGAGACCACCGACCTCGCCGCGCTCACCACTACCCAGATCGGCGGCCTGACCTCCGCCCAGCTTGGCGCGCTCAGCAGCGGCCAGGCGGCGGCGCTGGAGACGACCGACCTCGGCGTGCTGACCACTACGCAGTTCCGCGGCCTCGGCTCCGCGCAGCTCAGCGCGCTGACGACGACGCAGCTGGGTGCCGTCACGACGACGCAGATCGCCTCCCTGACCTCGACCCAGGCGGGCAGCCTGACCACGACGCAGGTCGCGGCGCTGACGACGACGCAGCTCGGCGGCTTCGGCAGCACCCAGATCGCCGGCCTCACCTCCGGCCAGGTGGCGTCGCTGACGACGACGCAGATCGGCGCGCTCACCACCACGCAGATCGGCGCGCTGTCCACCGCCCAGATCAGGGGCATGGAGACGACCGACCTCGCGGCCCTGACCACGACGCAGATTGGCGGCCTGACCTCCACCCAGCTCGGCGCGCTGTCCTCCGGCCAGGCGGCGGCGCTGGAGACGACGGACCTTGCCGTCCTCACCACCACGCAATTCGCTGGCCTCGGCTCCGCGCAGCTCGGCGCGCTGACCACGACGCAGCTGGGCGCGCTGACGACGACGCAGCTCGCCGGCCTGACCTCCGCCCAGGGCGCGTCGCTGACCTCCGCGCAGATCGCGGCGCTGACCACGACGCAGCTCGGCGCGCTCTCCTCCACCGCCATCGGCGCGCTGGCGACCTCCCAGATCCGTGGCATGGAGACGACGGATCTCGCGGCGCTGACCACGACGCAGATCGCGGGCCTCACCTCCGCCCAGCTGTCGGCGCTGACATCGACGCAGGCGGCGGCGCTGGAGACGACGGACCTTGGCGTGCTGACCACCACGCAGTTCCGCGGCCTCGGCTCCACCCAGCTCAGCGCGCTCACCACCACGCAGCTCGGCGCGGTGACGACGACGCAGATCGCGGGCATGACCTCCACCCAGGTCTCGGGCCTGACGACGACGCAGGTGGCGGCGCTGACGACGACGCAGCTCGGCGGCTTCGGCACTTCCCAGGTGGCGGGCCTCGGCTCGGCCGCGGTGGCGGCGCTGACGACGACGCAGATCGGGGCGCTGACGACCACGCAGATCGGCGCGCTCTCCACCGCCCAGATCCGCGGCATGGAGACGACCGACCTCGCGGCCCTGACCACGACGCAGATCAGCGGCCTCACCTCCGCCCAGCTCGGCGCGCTGACCAGCACCCAGGCGGCGGCGCTGGAGACGACCGACCTCGGCGTGCTGACCACCACGCAGCTGCGCGGCCTCGGCTCCACCCAGCTGGTCGGCCTGACGACCACGCAGCTGGGCGCGCTGACGACGACCCAGCTGGGCGGCTTCACCTCCACCCAGGCCGGCGCGCTGACGACGACGCAGGTGGCGGCGCTGACCACAACGCAGATCGCCGCGCTGGGCTCCACCCAGATCGCGGGCCTGACCTCCGGCCAGGTGGCGTCGCTGACGACGACTCAGATCGGTGCCCTGACCACGACGCAGATCGGCGCGCTATCCACCGCCCAGATCCGCGGCATGGAGACGACGGACCTCGCGGCGCTGACGACGACGCAGATCGCCGGCCTCACCTCCACCCAGCTCTCGGCCCTGGCCAGCAACCAGGCCGCGGCGCTGGAGACGACGGACCTCGGCGTCCTCACCACCACCCAGTTCGCCGGGCTGCGATCGACGCAGCTGGGGGCGCTGACGACGACGCAGCTGGGCGCGCTGACCACGACCCAGCTCTCGGCCCTCAGCTCCACCCAGGCGGCCGCGCTGACCTCCGCGCAGATCGCGGCGCTGACCACCACGCAGATCGGCGCGCTGTCCTCCACCGCCATCGGCGCGCTGGCGACCGCGCAGATCAGGGGCATGGAGACGACGGACCTCGCGGCGCTGACCACGACGCAGGTTGCGGGCCTGACCTCCGGCCAGCTGTCGGCGCTGACATCGACGCAGGCGGCGGCGCTGGAGACGACGGATCTCGGCGTGCTGACGACGACACAGTTCCGAGGCCTCGGCTCCACCCAGCTGAGTGCGCTGACCACGACGCAGCTCGGCGCGGTGACGACGACGCAGCTGGCATCGCCGACCACCGGCCAGGTCGCGGGGCTGACGACGACGCAGGTGGCGGCGCTGACGACGACGCAGCTCGGCGGCTTCGGCTCCACCCAGGTGGCGGGGCTCACCTCCGGCCAGGTGGCGTCGCTGACCACCACGCAGATCGGCGCGCTGACGACGACGCAGATCGGGGCGCTGTCCACCGCGCAGATCAGGGGCATGGAGACGACCGACCTTGCGGCGCTGACGACGACGCAGATCGGCGGCCTCACCTCCGCCCAGCTCGGCGCGCTGACATCGACGCAGGCCACGGCGCTGGAGACGACGGACCTCGCGGTGCTGAGCACCACGCAGCTGCGCGGCTTCGGATCGACCCAGATCGCGGCGCTGACGACGACGCAGCTGGGCGCGCTGACGACGACGCAGGTGGCGGGGCTCAGCTCCGCCCAGGCGGGCGGCTTCACGACGACGCAGATCGCGGCGCTGACGACGACGCAGATCGCGGCCTTCGGCTCCACGCAGTTCGGTGGCCTCACCACCGGCCAGGTGGCGTCGCTGACGACGACGCAGATCGGCGCGCTGAGCTCGACCCAGATCGGGTCGCTCGGCACCGCGCAGATCAGGGGGCTGGAGACGACGGACATCGCCGCGCTGTCCACCACCCAGACGGCGGCGCTGACGACGACGCAGCTGGGTGCGCTGACCTCGGCGCAGGTGACGGGCCTGACCACGACCAGCCTCGGCGCCCTGGCGACGACGCAGGTGGTGGGCTTCGGGACCAGCCAGATCCGCGGCCTGACGACGACTCAGGTCACGGCGCTGACCAGCACCTCCATCACCGCGCTGACGACGACGCAGATGCTGGGCTTCACCACCACGCAGCTGGCCGCACTGACGACGACGCAGATCACGGGGCTGGAGACGACGGACATCGCGGCGCTGACCGCTGCCCAGGTGTCCGGCTTCACCACCACGCAGATCGGCGCGATGACGACCGGCCAGTACAACGCGCTGTTCGTGTAGCGGGCGGGATCAGGTGCCGCAGAAGGTCGCGAGGACGCGCTCCTCCGCCTTCGGCGGCAGCTGGAACCGCTCGGCGCCGGGCTGGTCCTCATAGGGCCTGGCCAGCACGCCGAGCAGTTCCTCGAACGGGCCGAAATCCTCGCGCTGCACGGCGGCGGTGATCACGGCCTCCACCTGGTGGTTGCGCGGGATGAAGGCGGGGTTGGCGGCGCGCATCATCGCCTGGCGTTCGGCGGGCGATTGCGGGTCGTCCTCCAGCCGCGCGCGCCAGCGCGGCAGCCAGGCATCGAGCGCGGCGGGGTCGGCGAACAGCGTGCGGAGCGCGGCGTCGTCGCCCAGCGCGCGGAAGGCGAGGGTGAAGTCAGCGCCCGCTTCGGCCATGATCGTGAGAAGATCCTGCGTCAGTTCCGCATCGCCGTCCCGCTGGTCGGAGAGGCCCATCTTGCGCGCCAGCCCACCGAGATAGGCGTCCTGGAAGGCCGGGCCGAAGCCCGCCAGCGCCTGCTTCGCGGCCTCCAGCGCCGGCTCCTCCTCCGGCGCCAGCAGGGGCAGCAGCGTCTCCGCCAGCCGCGTCAGGTTCCACTGCGCGATGCGGGGCTGGTTGCCATAGGCGTAGCGCCCGGCGTGATCGATGGAGCTGAAGACGGCGCCGGGATCATAGGCATCCATGAAGGCGCAGGGGCCATAGTCGATCGTCTCCCCCGACACCGCCATGTTGTCGGTGTTCATCACGCCATGGATGAAGCCGACGAGCAGCCACCGCGCCACCAGCGCCGCCTGCCGCGCCACCACGCCTTCCAGGAAAGCGAGATGGGGGTTCTCCGCCGTCGCCGCCTCGGGATAGTGCCGCGCGATGGCGTGGTCGGCGAGGATGCGGATCCCCTCGATGTCGCCGCGCGCCGCGAAATACTGGAAGGTGCCGACGCGGATGTGGCTGGCGGCCACGCGCGTCACGACGGCGCCGGGCAGCGCGGTTTCGCGAAACACATCCTCCCCGGTCGTCACCGCCGCCAGCGCGCGCGTGGTCGGGATGCCGAGCGCGTGCATCGCCTCGCTCACCAGGTATTCGCGCAGCACCGGCCCGAGCGCCGCCCGCCCGTCCCCGCGGCGGGAGAAGGGCGTCGGCCCCGATCCCTTCAGCTGAATGTCGCGGCGCTGCCCGTCCGGCCCCACCACCTCCCCCAGCAGGATCGCGCGCCCATCACCGAGCTGCGGGGTGAAGTGCCCGAACTGGTGCCCGGCATAGGCGGCGGCGAGCGGCGCCGCCCCCTCCGGCACCGCATTGCCGGCCAGCACGGCCACGCCCTGCGGCGTCTCCAGCCAATCGGGGTCCAGCCCCAGCTCCCGCGCCAGCGCGTGGTTCACCTTGATGAGGCGCGGGCCCGCGACCGGCGTCGGGTCGAGCCGCGCATGGAAGCGCGCCGGCAGGCGGGCGTAGCTGTTGTCGAAGGGCCAGGCGGGGGACGTGCTCATCCCTGCCACATCGTCCCCCACCGCGCCGCGCACAACCCCGCGCGGCTTCCCGCCGCGCACAACCCCGCGCGGCTTCCCGCCGCGACGGTCAGGGCCGAGAATGGCGCATGGAAACCCGCGCCCCCTACGCCCCCGCCGATCTCCGCCGCCTGCTGCACCCCGCTTCCATCGCCGTCATCGGCGCCTCGGCGCGGGAGGGGTCCTTCGGGCTGCGCACGATCCGCAACCTCCGTGGCTTCGGGGGCGCCATCCTGCCGGTGAACCCGCGCGGCGGCGTGATCGAGGGCCTGCCCTGCCACCCCAGCCTCGCCGCCCTGCCCCTGGTGCCGGATTGCGCCATTGTGGCGTTGGGCCGCGACCAGGTGGAGCAGACGCTGGCCGACTGCATCGCGGCGGGCGTCGGCGGCGTGATCCTCTACGCCTCCGGCTATGCGGAGACGCGCAAGCCCGAGCTGGTGGCGATGCAGGCGCGGCTCGCTGGCATGGTGGCCGGCACCGGCACGCGGCTGCTCGGCCCCAACTGCCTCGGCGCCACCAACTACCGGATCGGCGCGCGCATGATGTTCGGCCGCATGCCGGAACCGCGCGCGCTCGACTCCGCCGCCATCGGCATCGTGACGCAATCGGGTTCCGTCAGCATGGCGCTGGCCCAGGCGATGGAGCGCGGCGTCGCCGTCAGCCACGCCATCCCCGTCGGCAATGCGGCCGATGTCGGCATCGCCGACCTCATCGCCTACCTGGCGGAGGATGAGGGCTGCCGCGCCATCGCCGCGGTGTTCGAGGGCGTGGAGCATCCCCGCCAGCTCGCCCAGGCCGCGGCGCTGGCCGCCCGCACCGGCAAGCCGCTGGTCATCCACAAGATGGCCGCGAGCGAGGCGGGGGCGGAGGCCGCGCTGTCCCACACCGGGGCGCTGGCCGGCGACCACGCCGCCTATCGCGCCGTCCTGGAAGCCGAGGGCGCTGTCATCGTGGAGAGCCTGGACGCGGTGATGGAGACCGCCCGCTTCCTCGCCAAGGCCGGGAGGCCGCAGGGTCCCCGCGGGAAAACCGGCGTTGGCGTCGTGCTCGCCTCCGGCGGCTTCGGCGTCGCCGCGGCGGACCAGGCGGCGGCGGCCGGCGTGCCCCTGCCCCAGCCCGAGGGCGCGACGGCGGAGCGGCTGCGCGCCCATGTCCCCGAATTCGGCGCGGCGCGTAATCCCTGCGACGTCACCGCCATGGCACTGAACGACGACAGCGCCTTCGAGCAATCGGCCGATGCCTTCCTGGCCGATCCCGCCTATGCCGCGCTGCTCGTCGTCTACCCCTATGCCGATGCCTTCGGCGCCACGCGGTTCGAGGGCTGGAAGCGCCTGGCCGCCCGCCACGGCAAGCCCATCGCCTGCTACTGGGCCAGCGAATGGCTGGAAGGCGAGGGCGTGCAGCGTCTGGAGGCCGAGCCCGGCATCGCCACCTTCCGCAGCTTGCCGCGCCTCTTCGCCGCCATCGGCGCCTGGCTGGGGCAGGGCTCCGCCGCAGGCGGTGCCCTGCCGCCGACGCCGCCCGCAATCCGCGACGCCGCCACCGCCACGCTCCGCACCGCGCCGGACCGCGTGCTGGCGGAGCGCGCAGCGAAGGCGCTGCTCGCCCCCTATGGCATCCCCGTGGTGCCGGAACGCCTGGCGCGCACCGCGGCCGAGGCCGTGGCCGCCGCGACCGCGCTCGGCTTTCCCGTCGCGCTGAAGGCGGAAAGCCCCGACATCCCGCACAAGACGGAAGCCGGCGTCATCCGCCTGAACCTCGGCGATGCCGCGTCCGTCGCAGCCGCCTTCGACGCCGTCATGGACCGCGCCCTAGCTGCCACCGCGGCCGACCGCATCGCCGGCGTGCTGGTGCAGCCCATGGTGCCGCGCGGCGTGGAGATGCTGATGGGCGCGCGCATCAACCCGGCCTTCGGCCCGCTGGTCGCCTTCGGCTTCGGCGGCGTGATGGCGGAGCTGCTGCGCGACACCGCGCTGTTGCCCGCCCCCTTCAGCCCCGCGGCCGCGGCGGCGGCGCTGCGCCGTCTGAAGGGCGCCGCGCTGCTGGACGGCTTCCGCGGCGCGCCGCCGGTGGACATCGACGCCCTGGCCGGCACGCTCTCCCGCTTCTCCCGCTTCGTCGCCGACCAGGCTGAACTGGTCAGCGAGATCGACGTGAATCCGCTGATCTGCCTGGGCCAGTCCGTCACCGCCGTCGATGCGCTGATCGTCCGGCGCTGACGGCGGTCACAGCCCCGCCGCCGCCAGCCCCACCAGCGCAGCCGCCGCCGTCCCCAGCATGGCGAAGGTCAGCCCCATGCCGATGGAGCGCCACTGCATCACCTCCGGCTCCCGCGATATGCCGAAGGCATGCGCCGCGCGCCCGGCCAGCAGCACGACGCCCAGCACATGCACGCCCCATTCCGGCAGGCCGTTCGCCTCCGCCAGCGCCATCATCACCAGCGCCAGCGGCACGTATTCCGCGAAGTTCCCATGCGCCCGCACGGCGCGTTCCACCAGCCGGTGCTGCGTGCCGAGTGCCAGGCGATGGGCGTGGCGCTGCTTCACGACGCGCAGCGAGAGATACAGGAACCCGAAGCCGAGCAGCCCTGCGTAGAAGGCGGTCACGGGGAGCATCACGCGACCTCCTTCACATCGGCCCGCCGCCCGCCGCTCATCCGCAGCAGCGCCTCGGCCGTCGTCTCGAACACATGCATGGGCGATCCGGCCGCGGCCCAGATACGGCCCAGCGCGAAGAGGTCCTCATCCACCAGCACCACCGGCGGCGTGAGATGCGCGATGGGCGCCACGCCGCCGATGGCGAAGCCCGTCACGTCCCGCACCCAGCCGCCATCGGCACGTTTCACGTGAAACGCCGTCGCGGCCGCCACCTTGCCCATGTCCACGCGGTTGGCGCCGGAGGTGATGACCAGCACCGCCTGGCCGCCGGCGCGGAAGATGATGGATTTGGCGATCTGCGCCACGTCGCAGCCGACGGCGGCGGCCGCATCGGCAGCGCTCCGCGTGCCCTCCGGGAAGGCCTGGATCGTGTCGGGATGCCCCGCCGCCGCCAGCGCCGCCCTCACCCGTTCGACCGAACCGCCCGACATGCGGAAGCCCCCCACCTACCATGCCTCGCCACGCCGACGGCGCGCCGCCATATACAGCGCTGCCCCGGTCCCGGAACCCCATGCGCGAATCCCTCGCCCTCTACATCCACTGGCCCTTCTGCGCCGCCAAATGCCCGTATTGCGACTTCAACAGCCATGTGCGGGACCGGATCGACCAGGATGCCTTCGCAGCCGCCCTGCGCCAGGAACTGAAGCGGGAGGCCGATCGCGCCGGCCGCCGGCCGCTGGCCAGCATCTTCTTCGGCGGCGGCACGCCGAGCCTCATGGCGCCCTCCACCGCCGCGCTGCTGATCGAGGATGCGACGCGCCTCTTCGACCCGCTGCCCGACATCGAGATCACGCTGGAAGCCAACCCGACCAGCGTCGAACTCGCGAAGCTGCGGGATTTCCGTGCCGCCGGCGTCAACCGCGCCTCGCTCGGGGTGCAGGCGCTGGACCCCGCCGCCCTCGCCTTCCTCGGCCGCAAGCATGACATCCGCGAAGCCATCGCGGCGCTGGAGGCTGCGCGGCAGACCTTCCCGCGGCTCAGCTTCGACCTGATCTATGCCCGCCCCGGCCAGCAGGAAGCCGCCTGGCGGGCGGAGCTGCGCCAGGCCCTGGCGCTCGCCGCCGACCACCTCTCGCTCTACCAGCTCACGATCGAACCCGGCACGCAGTTCGCCACCCTGTTCGGCCGCGGCGCCTTCACCCTGCCGGAGGGGGAGGAGGCGGAGCGCCTCTACACTGCGACCGCGGAGGAAGCCGCTTCCTTCGGCCTTCGCGCCTATGAGGTCTCCAACTACGCGAAGCCGGGCGCGGAGAGCCGCCACAACCTCGCCTATTGGCGCTATGGCGACTACCTCGGCATCGGGGCCGGCGCGCATCAGCGGCTGTCCTTCCCCGATGGCAGCCTTGTCGCGGCACGCCGGCACCGGGCGCCGGAGGAATGGCTGGCGCGGGTGCAGCGCGATGGCCATGCGGTGGTGGAGGAAGAAGCACTCAGCCCCCGCGACCGGGCGCGGGAGGCGCTGCTGATGGGGCTCCGGCTGCATGAGGGCATCGACCCCGCCCGGATCGAGGCGCGGAGCACCCTGCCCTTCGAGGATTGCGTCGATCGCCGCGCGCTGGACGGGCTGGCGGAGGAAGGGCTGCTGGAATGGCGGCCCGATGGGCGCCTGGCCGCGACCGCCGACGGGCTTTTGCGGCTGGACGCGCTGCTGCCGGTGCTGTTGCGTTAGCGGATGCGACGATGGTCCGACCGCAGGGGGGCTCTGCCCCCCCGCCCAAGTGGTTATCGCAAGGGGGCTCCGCCCCCCTGCACCCCCGGCCAGGGTCCAACGGGACCCTGGACCGCGAGGTTTTTGACTGATGACGGTCCAGGGGCGGTTCGCCCCTGGCATGGGGGGTGCGGGGGGAACGGCGTTCCCCCCGCGACACCCTGACCCCCATGCGCACCGCCTTCCTCGGCGCCTATGGCTACGGCAACCTCGGCGACGAGCTCTGCCTGATCGAGGCCCTGCAATCCTTCCCGACCGCGGAAGCCCACGCCTTCTCCGTCAACGCCGCCTGGACGCTCCGCTGCGTCCCCGGCCTGCAGGGCTGCTTCCCGGACGGCGAGGCGATGCTGGCCCTCGCCCCCGCCCGCATCGTCTTCGGCGGCGGCATGTTCGGCGTGGTGGACGCCTTCCGCTACTGGATGCCCTTCCTGGCCCGCGCCATGGCGCAGGGGACGGAAATCCATCTGCACAACCTCGGCGTCGCCTGGCTGCTGAAGGACCGGTCCTGGCTGGACGCCACCGCGCACCACGTCTTCGCCAACCTGGCCAGCCTCTCGGTGCGTGATCCGCTGTCCGCCGAACGCCTGGCGGAAGCCGGGCTGGCCCGGCTGCCTCGCCTGACCTTCTTCCCGGAAGCCCGCATCGCCCCCGATCCCGACCTGGCCGTTGCCCTGCTCGGCCCGCCCGATCTGGGGGGGGCCCGTCAGGGGGGACCGCCCCTGCTCGGCCTGTCCATCATCCCCTCTCCCCTCATGCGGGACTGCCTGCGCCACGATGCGGCGCGGGTGCGGGCGGTGCTGGCGGAATTCGCCGGCCACGCCGTGGTGCCCATCGTCAGCACCGTCCACATCGACAGCGCGGAGGAGGATGACCTGACCGGCGCCGCCGATTTCCTGCGCGACTTCCTGCCCGACGCGCCGATCGCCGCCCCCCTGCTGCTGGACCGCGCGCATTGGCAGGCGGAGATGACGCCGCGGCGCCTCAAGGGCCTGATCGCCCGCTGCGACGTGCTGGTCACGCAGCGCAAGCACAACGCCATCCACGCCATCGGCGCGGGGGTGCGCGTGATCGGGCTGCACCCGCTGATCGACAACAGCCTGCGCCGCACCTTCGTGACGCTGGCGAACGACCTGCCGAAGGGGTCGCGCTGCGTAGGGCTGGATGAGGTGCCGCCGCCGGAGCCGGTGGCCGAATGACGGCGCTGGCGACGGGGGGCATGGCGTGACGCAGACGCTGCTGATCGCGGAGCGGCCATTCCGGGAATTGCGATCCCGCGCCATCCTGCTGCCGCTGCCCCGGGCGCTGGGGGCGGACCGGCCGGTGCTGGTCGCAACCCCGGCCCCCCGCGCGCCCCAGGCCTTCACGGCGGTGCCGCCCAAGCCGGATGTCGTGGCGCTCGGCGTCACCCGCGTGGTGCTGGCCGGCGTGTTCGAGGACCGGCCGACGCTCAACCGCGCCCTCGCCCTCGCCGCCCGCGCGGTCGCCGCCGGCGCCACGCTGGAAGCCCGCGGGCTGACGCTCGAACGCTCCGCCGCCCGGCGCGACCCGCCCCGCGGGGTGGAGGTGCTGGACCACGCCACGGTGATCGAGGCGCGGGACCACCACACCGCCAATACCCTGCTGGTCTGGCGGGTCGCCGCGCCGCTGCGGGTGAACTTCTACGCCGAGCGGGACGTCCGCCCCGACCCCAGCCTGCTGGAGGGCCTGCCCCCCGGCCCGCTGCTCGGCCTGGCGCTGCTTGGCGCGCCGGAGATGCGCGCCACCTGGCGGGCGCGCCTGCCCGAACTCGCGGCCTGGCTGGCACCGATGAAGGGCTGGCCCGTCCTGCCCCTGCCGGCCGATGCGGCGGAGGGGGAAGGCGACGACTATGCCGGCAGCACCGCCTTCGCCCAGGCGCTGCTGCCGAACTCCCCCATCCTGCTGCCCCAGCTGGCGGACCCGGTGGAGCGGCGGCGGCAGCTGACGGTGGGGCGGATGCGGGCGCTGGCCGGCCGCTGCGGCGCCGTCATCACCAACCAGGACCTGGTGGCGGCGGTCGCGGGCACGGCAGGGGTGCCGGTGGCGGGGATGGTGCTGGGGCGGGACCGCCGGATCGTCGCCTGCATGACGACGCTGGCGAACCAGATGGCCCCCGGCAGCCTGCTGATCTACCCGCCGCATCCCGGCTGAGGGCCGCGATTCCGCTGGCCCCGGCGCATCCGTTCCTGGTATGTTTCGGCCATCGCCAGCGCCAGTTCGCGCGTCTTCCCCGCCCCCGGCACCCCTGGAATCGGTGCTAAAGGTGCTAAAAGGGGTTAGTGCGGCTAAAGATTGAGGGCGTCACCCGGCCTCGCGGGAGATCTCCAGCGCCCGGGCATAGACCTGCTTCCGGGGCAGGCCCGTCGCCGCCGCCACCATCGCCGCCGCATCGCGCAGGCTCTGCCCTTCCAGGGCGGCGCGCAGCTGGGTGTCGAGGTCCTCGGCCGCGGTCGTCTCCTCCGGCGCCGGGCCGACCACCAGGCAGATCTCGCCCCGCGCCTCGGCCGTGGCGTAGTGGGCGGCCAGCTCGGCCAGCGTGCCGCGCCGCACCTCCTCGAACCGTTTCGTGAGTTCGCGGGCGACGGCGGCGGGACGATCGGGGCCGAGGCCCTCCGCCAGCGCGGCCAGCGTCTCCGCCAGCCGGTGCGGCGCCTCGTGCAGGATGATGGTCGCCGTCAGCCCCGCGCGCTCCGCCGCCCGGTGGCGCGCGATGGCGGCGGCGCGGGGGCCGTCCTTCGGCGGCAGGAAGCCGAGGAACACGAAGGGGTGTGGCGGCAGGCCGGACAGCGTCAGCGCGACCACCGCCGCGTTGGGCCCCGGAATGGCCGTGACGGCGTGTCCCGCCTCGATCGCCGCCCGCACCAGCCGGTAGCCGGGGTCGGAGACGAGGGGCGTGCCGGCGTCGGAGGCCAGGGCCAACTTCTCGCCCCGCGCGATTCTGTCCAGGATCCGCGGAATCATCTCCGCTTCGTTGTGGTCATGCAGTGGCACCAAGGTCGCGGAGACGCCATAACGCTGCAACAGATGGCCTGTTACCCTGGTGTCCTCGCAGAGCACGGCATCCGCCCCGCCGAGCACCGCGAGAGCCCGGGGCGACAGGTCGCCGAGATTGCCGATCGGCGTCGCCACCAGGGAAAGCCCGTCAGGGATTTCCCGGTTCGTCGCCCGCTCTGGAGGGTCACCGCTTGCCAAGTCGTTCTGCCCCTCAACTGCAAGACCGCCCGGCACCGCGCCGCCTGTTGGGCGGGGTCGCCATCGCCGCCCTTCTGGGCATGGCCGCCTGCGCACCGCAACCCCCGCGGTCGTCCTTCATCGGCATCGCGCCGCCGATCGGCGGGACGGCGCCCGTGCTGGCCGCCCCCGTCGGGCCGCAGCGCGCGGCCATGCTGCTGCCGCTGACGGGCGCGCAGGCGCCGCTTGGCCAGGCCATGCTGAATGCCGGCACCATGGCGCTGTTCGACGAGGCCCCGCAGGGCGTGGAGATCGCGCCGCGCGACACCGGCGGCACGCCCCAGGGCGCCGCCGCCGCCGCCCGCGCGGCCATCGCCGATGGTGCCCGCATCATCATCGGCCCCCTGACGAGTGCCGAGGCCGCCGCGGTGGCGGAGCCCGCCCGCGCCGCGGGGGTGCCGGTGCTGGCCTTCACCAATGACGCACAGCGCGCCGGCGGCGGCACCTGGGTGCTCGGCATCACGCCGCAGCAGCAGGTGCGCCGCGTGGTGGCGGCCGCCGCGCAGCAGGGGGCGCAGCGCTTCGCCCTCGGCGCGCCGGACAATGAATTCGGCCGGGCCCTGGGCTCCGCGCTGCGCGGCGCCGTGGCGGAACTTGGCCTGCCCGCGCCCAGCATCGCGCTGCACCCCGCCAATGCGGAACCGGCCATGGCGGCCTCCGGCGCCCGGGTCTCCGCCGCGCGGGCCGAAGCCGTGCTGATCGGTGAGGCCGGTGAGCGCGCCCGCCGCTTCGCCGCCGCCTGGGTGGCCGAAGCCGGGGAGAATCCGCCGCGGCTGCTCGGCACCTCGCTCTGGCTGCAGGATGGCGCAATGCGGGCGGAGCCGGCACTGGCCGGCGCCTGGTTCGCCGGGCCCGATGGCCGCACCCGCGCGCGGTTCGAGGCCCGCTACCGCGACGCCTTCCGGGAGACGCCGCCGCGCGTCGCCGCCACGGCCTATGACGCCGCGGCCATCGCGGTGCGCGCGCTGCGCCAGGGTGCCTCCCCGGCGCAGGTGACGGCGATGGAGGGCTTTGCCGGCGCCGATGGCCCGGTGCGCCTGCTGCCGGAAGGCCAGACGCTGCGCGGCCTGGCGCTTTACGCCGTCTCCAGCGGCGCCGACCCGGTGCAGGTGGAACCGGCCCCCCTGCCCGGCGCGCCTGGCAGCTGACGCCGGGCCAGCCATGCCGCTGTCCACGGGCCGGGTGCTGGCCGCCGCCGGGCTGATCGGCGGCGTACCGGCCGCGACGCTCGTGGTGCTGATGGGCACGGAGGCGCTGGCCCCCCTGCCCGGCCTGGTGGCGCTGGGCGTCACCGCCCTCGCCGCCCTGGCCCTGGCCCGCATCTGGCTCGGCAACCTCCGCCGGCTGTCGGAGGCGCTGCGCCAAGCGGCCGACGACCATGGGGAGGTCCCGGCGCTGGAAGGCCCGCTGCTGCTGCCCTCGGTCGCGGAGATCGGGGAGACGGCGCGGCGGCTGGCCCGGGCGCTGGCGACGCAGGCCGACCAGGTGGCGCGGCTGCGGCAGGCGGACGCCGCCATCATCGAACGGCTGCCGGACCCGCTGGTGGTGCTGGATGAGGGTGGTGCGCCGCTGCGCGCGAATGGCGCGGCGCGGACCCTGTTCGGCGGCGGCGGCGGCGCCCCGGGCGGGGACCTGGCCGCGCTGCTCCGCCACCCCGCGCTGGCGGAGGCGGTGGCGGAGGCGCGGGCCGATGGCGCCCCTCGCCGGGCCGACATCGCCCTGCCCGTGCCGGTGCCGCGGGAGCTGACGGTGCATGCCGTGCCGCTGCACCCGCCGCTGTCGGATGGCGGGCGGCTGCTGCTGCTGCTGTCCGACCGCACGCGGGACCGGGCGGTGGAACGGATGCGCGCCGATTTCGTCGCCAATGCCAGCCACGAGTTGCGCACGCCGCTTGCCAGCGTCATCGGCTTCATCGACACGCTGCGCGGCCCGGCCAAGGACGATCCGGAGGCGCAGGCCCGCTTCCTCGGCATCATGGCGGACCAGGCGGACCGCATGCGCCGCCTGATCGACGACCTGCTCGGCCTGTCCCGCATCGAGATCACGGAACACCAGCCGCCGATCGGGCGCGTCGACCTGGCGGCCCTGGCGGCGGCGGAGGCGGAGGCGCTGGGCCCGGTCCTGGCGCAGCGCGGCGTGACGGTCGCGCTGGCGCTGACGCCCGGCACGATGGCCGCGCCGGCCGATGCCGGGCAGATCGGCCAGGTACTGCGAAACCTGCTGGAGAATGCGGCCCGCTATGGGCGGGAGGGCGGGACCATCCGCCTTGCGGTCGCGCCGGCGGACCCCGGCGGCACCCGCTGGCCCGCGCGGCCCGGCGTGATGCTGTCCGTGGCGGATGAGGGGCCGGGCATCCCGCGCCAGCACATCCCCCGCCTGACGGAGCGCTTCTACCGCGTGGACCGGGGCCGCGGCCGCAGCATCGGCGGCACGGGCCTCGGCCTCGCCATCGTCAAGCACATCGTCAACCGCCACCGCGGCGTGCTGCTGATCGAGAGCGAGGAAGGCGTCGGGTCCACCTTCCGCGTCTGGCTGCCGGCGGAGGGTTGAGGACCCGCCGCCGGGCGCGGCGGCGCCTGGCCCGGAACAGACGCCATCATCGCGAAGCCCATCGTCAACCGTCACCGCGGCGCAGTGCTGACCGGGATCGAGGAAGGCATGGGATCGGCCCTCCGGGTCTGGCTGCCGGCGGAGGCGCGCGGCGGAAGCAGATGAGGCCTGCCAGGCGGTCCAGCCGGGCAGGCCTCACGGGTCTTGGGTGGCCGCCCTCAGGGCGGCCTTCCCGGTCGGGCCTAGAAGGGCACGAAGACGAAGTCGAAGGACGTCAGCCGTGCGTTGCCGTTGACGATGATCTCCAGATTCGCGGTGCCATCGCCGTCGGTATCGATCTGGTAGGTCAGCTTGTCCGTGCCGACGTCATAGCGCACCGCGCCGAAGCCGGGATCCACCGTGAAGGCGCTGGTGCCGATGAGCGAGAAGGAGCTGCTCCCGTTGGTCTGCACGACGATTTCGTCGAAGCTGCGCTCGAAGTCGCGGATCGTATCGGGGGTGCCGACGTTGGAGTCGCCATCCACGAAGAAGAAGATATCCGCTTCCGAGCCGCCGTACAGCTGGTCCGCGCCGACGCCGCCGGCCAGGGTATCGGCGCCAGCGCCGCCGAACAGTGAATCATTGCCGCCGGGGCCCGAGACGGTGGCATCGCCATCGCCCTGGATCAGGTCATTGCCGGTATCGCCATAGAGCTTGTCGGCCCCACCGGCACCCCGGATGCTGTCGGCGCCGCCGCCGCCCCGCACCGTGTCCCTGTCCGCGCCACCGTCCAGGCTGTCGGCGCCAGCGTCCCCATTGAGGGAGTCGTTGCCCGCGCCGCCGCTCATGCTGTCGTCGCCGATGCCGCCGAAAAGCGTGTCGCGGCCAGCGGCGCCTGTGAGGATGTCGAAGCCGTCCCCGCCATCCAGCCGGTCGTCGCCGTCCTCGCCGTTCAGCCGGTCATTGCCGGCGCCGCCGAACAGGACGTCATTGCCGGCACCGCCCATCAGGCTGTCGGCGCCATCCATGCCGAAGAGCCGGTCGTCGCCACCCTCGCCGGCAATCGTGTCGTTGCCGGCCTCGCCCCGCACCGTGTCGTTGCCGAGACCGCCGAACACCATGTCGTTGCCGAGGCCACCGAAGACCTGGTCGTTCGCGCTGCCGCCCTGGATCAGGTCATCGCCGTCGAAGCCGAAGATCTGCTGGGCGAAATTCGCACCGGTCAGGGTGTTGGCACCGCTGGTGCCAAGAAGGCGGGGAAGGGTGGCCATGGTTACGATATCCGTTTGTTGCCGAACCGCGCCAACGCTAACAAGCGTTTAAGAACTTCGCAAATATGTTATCGCGCGCGTTGGCGCCGTGGAACTCATGACACGGACGATCGCCATGAGACATCCGGACCTATGCGCGGGAGGAACGCAGCCCGCACCGACAAATTCGCTGGACATGATTGCATACAATACGCGATACACACTTCGCCGCCTCACGCTTGCGTGATGTGCGGCGATGAACCCTTCGCCGCCGGGGCGTTAGCGCCTCAGGCCTTCCCAGGTCCGCCTCCCTGTCCACGGAGTTTCGCGTGATCCCCCAGCCCCACCTCAAGCCGATCTTCCAATCCTTCTTCCTTGGCGGGTTCGAATGCTCGACCCACCGCAACATGTCCCGCCGGCGCCTCGACATGATCGCCGCCACCCGCCACGACCTGCTGGCGCGGGAGGATTATGCGCAGCTCGCCGAGCACGGCATCCGCGCGGCCCGGGACGGGGTGCGCTGGCACCTGGTGGAGACCTCCCCGGGCCAGTATGACTGGTCGGCCGTGCTGCCCCTGCTGCGGGCGGCGGAGGCCACGCGCACGCAGGTGATCTGGGACCTCTGCCACTACGGCTGGCCCGATGACCTCGACGTCTTCTCGCCCGCCTTCGTCGACCGCTTCGCCCGCTACGCCGCCGCCTTCGCGCGCCTGCACCGGGAGGAGACGGGCCGCGCCCCCTTCGTCTGCCCGGTGAACGAGATCAGCTTCCTGGCCTTCGCCGGCGGCGACATGGCGCGCTGTTCGCCGCATGAGACCGGGCGGGGGATGGACCTGAAGCGCAACCTGGCCCGCGCCGCCATTGCCGGGACCCGCGCGGTGCGGGATGCGACGCCGGGCGCCCGCTTCGCCGCCGTCGATCCCGTCATCAACATCGTGCCCCGCGAACCGGCGGAGGCCGAGGAGGTGGCGCGCCACAATGCCAGCCAGTGGCAGTCCTGGGACATGCTGGCGGGGCGGGAGGAGCCGGAGCTCGGCGGCGCGGAGGACATCCTGGATGTGATCGGCGTCAACTACTACTGGAACAACCAGTGGCTGCACCATGCGGAGCCGCTGAGCGTCTTCGACAGCGCCCGCTTCCGCCCCTTCCGCGACCTGCTGGGCGACACTGCCCGCCGCTACGCGCCGCGCGACATCTTCGTGGCCGAGACGAGCATCGAGGGTGCGCCCCGCGCCCCCTGGCTGCGCTACGTGGCGGAGGAGACGATGGCGGCGCGCCAGGCCGGCCTGCCGGTGCATGGCGTCTGCCTCTACCCCGTCATCTCCCACATGGGCTGGGACGAGGACCGCTACTGCCCGAACGGGCTGTTCGAGCTGACGCCGCGCCACGGGCGCCGCGACGTGCACCGCCCGCTGGCGGAGGAGCTGGCCCGGCTGCAGGCCGCCTTCCGCGCGCAGGGGGTAGAGGTCGGGGTGGAAGGACCGCTCAGCGCGGTCGGCTGATCGATCGATCCGATAGACGGCATCGATGCAGGGGGGCGATTCCGGGCCGGAATCGCCCCCTTTCGCGTTTTCCTGGTGCTCCCGGCGAAGCCGAGCCTTGACCCCGGGCCGCGACATGGCATGTCCCGCGCATCATGGATCTCCCCGCCCCTTCCCCGCCCGTCCCGACCGCCACCGGCGGGCGTCGCCGCGTGGCGGTGGTGCTGTTCAACCTCGGCGGCCCCGACGCGCCGGAAAGCATCCGCCCCTTCCTGGTGAACCTCTTCACCGATCCCGCCATCCTGCGCGTGCCGGGCTTCGTGCGCCCCTGGCTTGGCCGGATCATCGCCTGGCGGCGCACCAAGCCGGCGACGGAGAACTACGCCATCCTCGGCGGCAAGTCGCCCTTGCGGGAGCTGACGGAGGAGCAGGCCGCGGCGCTGGAGGTCCTGCTGAAACGGGACGCCGGCATCGAGGCCAAGTGCTTCGTCGCCATGCGCTACTGGCACCCGATGAGCGACGAGACGGCGCGCGCCGTGAAGGCATGGGCGCCGGACGAGGTGCTGCTGCTGCCGCTCTATCCCCAGTTCTCCACGACGACGACGGGCAGCAGCGCCATCGACTGGGCGCGGGCGGCGGCGCGGGCGAAGCTCGATGCGCCGACGACGACACTCTGCTGCTTCCACTCCCATCCCGGCTTCGCCGCTGCCACCGCGGCGCTGGTGCGCGGCGCCTGGGACAAGGCGCGGGCGGAGCTCGACCCCGCCATCCCGCTCCGCGTGCTGTTCAGCGCCCATGGCCTGCCGGAGAGCATCGTGAAGGCCGGCGACCCCTACCAGTGGCAGGTGGAGCAGACGGTGGCCGGCGTGGTGGAGCGCCTCGGCCTGCCGGATCTCGACCACGTCGTCTGCTTCCAGTCCCGCGTGACGCCGCAGAAATGGATCGGCCCCTCCACGGAGGATGAGCTGGAGCGCGCGGGCCATGACAAGGTCGCGGTCCTGGTCGTGCCCATCGCCTTCACCTCCGAGCATTCGGAGACGCTGGTGGAGCTCGACGTGGAGTACCGGGAGGAGGCGGAGAAGCTCGGCGTGCCCGGCTACTATCGCGCCCCCGCCCAGAACTCGGACCCCGCCTTCATCGCCGCGCTGGCGGATCTGGTGATCCATGCGCGGGGCAGCGGGCGCAACCTGTGTTCCTTCGCGGGGCCCCGGCAATGCCCGAAGCAGCACGGGGACTGCCCCCATGCGACGCTGATGGCCGCCATGCAGCGCGCCAAGGAACGCGCATGATGCGCCCGGGCCCGGGCATGGGAAGACGGCCGGCGGCGGTCCTGTTCGATTGCGACGGCGTGCTGGCCGACACCGAGGCGATGCACAACCGCATCATCGCGGAGGAGATCAGCGCGCTGGGCTGGGAGATGACGCCCGAGCAGTGCGAGCAGCACTTCATGGGCCTGTCCTGGGAAGCCATCGTGCCCCGGTTGCAGCAGCGCCTCGGCCCGGATGCCGTGCCTGCCGACTTCATCCAGGGCGTGGTGCGGCGCGTGCTGCGGGAACTGCACCAGGAAGTCACGCCGGTGCGCGGCGTGCTGGCAGCGCTGGACCGGATCATCGCGGCGGGCATCCCGGTGGCGGTGGCCAGCAATTCCTCGCGGCCGGAACTCAATACCAAGCTGGCGGGGCTCGGCCTGGCGGAGACCTTCCGCGGGCGGTCCTTCACCTACAACGACGTGCCGAACCCGAAGCCGGCGCCCGACATGTACCGCGCCGCCGCCGCCGCCTGCGGGGTCGATCCGCATGACTGCGTGGTGGTGGAGGACAGCGTGACGGGCGCCCGCGCCGGCCGGGCGGCGGGCTGCCGCGTGCTGGGCTTCGCCCATCCGACGCCGGCCTCCGCGCTGCAGGCCGTCGGCGCCGAGACATTTACCAGTATGGCGGAGCTGCCGGGGCTGCTGGGGCTCGAAGGGGTGGGCCAGGGCTGACGCCCCGCCTCGGCGGCTGGTAGCCTGCCGCCCCGGGGAGGAACGGCGATGCGATTCATGAGGTTCATCGGCGCGGCGTTGCTGGCGCTGGCCGCTGGCGGCGCGGCGGCGCAGGAATTCCCGTCCCGGCCCATCACGTTGATCGTCGGCTATCCGCCCGGCGGCAATACGGACCTGATGGCCCGCGCCCTGCAGCCGGAACTCTCCCGCGCGCTCGGCCAGACGGTGGTGGTGCAGAACCGCGGCGGCGCGGCGGGCACGATCGGCGCGGCGGAAGCGGCACGGGCGCGGCCGGACGGGCTGACGCTGCTGTTCAGCCCGAACAACCCCATCACCGCCCAGCCGCACCAGGTGGCGCTGAGCTATGGCATGGACAGCTTCCGCTTCCTCTGCCTGGTCTATGACAACCCGCAGGTCGTCGTGCTGGGCCGCCAGGCGCCCTTCACCGACCTGGCCGGCATGGTGGCCTTCGGCCAGCGGGCGAGGGAGGCGCTGATCTTCGGCTCCCCGGGCCAGGGCAGCACGCAGCACATCCTGACCGCGGCGCTGCTGAAGGCGCATGGGATCGAGGGGCTGCACGTGCCCTTCACCGGCGCCGGGCCGATGGCGCAGGCCGCACTGGGCGGGCAGATCCACATGTTCATCGAAAGCGGCTCCATCCCCGCCGCCACCGGCCTGCCCGTGCTGGGCGTGCTGGCGCGGGAGAGGCTGGCGGGGCTGCCCGCGGTGCCGACGCTGGCGGAACTCGGCCAGCCGCTGGAGGGCAGCTCCCATGGCGGCATCCTGGCGCCCGCCGGCATCCCGGACGCCGCCGCGGCGGTGCTGGAACGCGCCTGCGCCACGGCCGTGGGGACGGAAAGCTTCCGCACGGCGGCGGAGCGGCTGAACGCCATCCCGCTGCACCTGAACGGCGCTGCCTTCCGGGAGCGTTTCGCGGCGGAAAGCGCGATGAACGCGACGGTGCTGCGCGACCTCGGCCTGGCGAGGGAAGGGACCCGATGACGATAGACTTCCTGGCGCCGGCCTATCCCTGGATCAAGTCGCTGCACGTCATCTCGGTCATCGCCTGGATGGCCGGGTTGTTCTACCTGCCGCGGCTGTTCATCTACCACATGCAGGTGGCGCCGGAGGATGTGCGGTCCGCGACCTTCAAGGTCATGGAGCGCCGGCTGCTCAAGGCGATCATGAACCCCGCCATGATCGCCACCTGGACCTTCGGGCTGCTGCTGGTCCTCACGCCGGGCGTGGTCGATTGGACGGCCGGGTGGTGGCGCCTGAAATTCGCCTCGGTGCTGGCGATGTCCTGGTTCCACCACGACCTGGCCCTGGCCCGGAAGGCCTTCGAGCGCGACGAGCGGCCGCGGACGGAGCGCGGCTGGCGCATGCTGAACGAGGTGCCGACGGTGCTGATGATCATCATCGTGCTCATGGTGATCGCGAAGCCGTTCTGATCGCACGGCGGACGGGTCGCCGCCCGCCGACAGATCAAGATTGCTTGCTCACGATCTATTGTATACGCATTAGGGCTCCTGCTGGGGGAGGGGCCCATGGCTGCGACAAGCGAGGCGGCGCCGGGGGATGGGGCGCTGCGGGAAACCTGGCGGCTGGCGCGGGGCTGGTACGGCGCGGCGCCGCTGACGGCCTGGGGGCTGACGGCGGCGGCGGTGGTGCTGACGCTGCTACAGATCGCGCTGTCCTACGCCTTCAGCGACTGGCAGCGCGATGCCTTCGATGCGCTGGAGAAGCGTGACGCCCTGGCCTTCCAGGGGCAGCTCTGGTGGTTCGTGGCGCTGACGGTGCTCAGCATGGCGGTGGCCGTGGGGCGGCTCTGGGCCCGGCAGGTGCTGGCCTTCCTCTGGCGGCGCTGGCTGGTGCTGAAGCTGCAGGGCGCGATGCTCACCAACCACCGGCACTACCGGATGGAGATGGGGCAGGGCAGCGCCGACAATCCCGACCAGCGCATCGGCGAGAACACGCGCTGGGCCACCATCATGACCGTGGACCTGGTGCTGGGGCTGCTGCACAGCGTGGCGCTCTTCGCCTGCTTCGCGGGCCTGCTCTGGCACCTCTCCGGCACGCTGGATGTCGCCATCGGCGGCACGACCATCGCCGTGCCGGGCAGCATGCTGATCGCCGCCGCGCTCTATTCGGGGCTGGGGGCGCTGGTGGTGTGGCGGGTGGGGCGCGCGATGCCGCGCATCCACCTGGACCGCAACCAGGCGGAGGCCGACCACCGCTTCGCCCTGCTGCGCATCCGGGAGCACAGCGAGGGCATCGCGCTCATCCGCGGCGAGGCGGATGAGGAGAGGGGGCTCGCCCGCGCCTATCGCAGCGTGGAGGCCGCCATGCTGCGCCTGTTGCGAAGCGAACGGCAGCTGATGTGGCTCGGCGCCGGCTACATGGCGGTGGCGGGGGTGCTGCCGCTGCTGCTGGGCGCGCCGCGCTTCTTCGCCGGCGCCATCACCCTTGGCGTGCTGATGCAGATGACGCAGGCCTTCGTGGAGGTGACCCGGGCGCTGTCCTGGTTCGTCGAGAACTGGCCGCGCCTCGCGGATTGGCGCGGCCATGTGGTGCGGGTGGTGGAGCTGGAGCGCGCCTGTGAGGCTGCGGACGGGCAGGCCGAGACGCCGGGCATCGTCATCGGCGCGGGGGAGGCGCTGACGCTGACCGGCCTCAGCCTGGGCACTGCCTGCGGCCGCGCCCTGGTGGCGGAGGCCGGGATCACGCTGCGGCCGGGGGAGCGGGTGCTGGTGACGGGGGAAAGCGGCAGCGGCAAATCGACGCTGTTCCGCGCCATCGCCGGCATCTGGCCCTGGGGGCAGGGGGGCATCGCGGTGCCGGACCGGTCGGCGACGCTGTTCATGCCGCAGCGCCCCTATCTGCCGCTCGGCAGCCTGCGCGCGGCGCTGGCCTATCCGGCGGCGGCGGATGCCTTCCCGGCGGAAGCGGCGGCCGCGGCGCTGCGCCGATGCCGGCTCGGCGCCCTGGTGCCGCGGCTGGAGACGGTGGCGCGCTGGGACCGGGTGCTGTCGCTGGGTGAGCAGCAGCGCCTGGCCTTCGCGCGACTGCTGCTGCACCGGCCGCGCTGGGTCTTCATGGATGAGGCGACCTCCGCGCTGGACGAGGCGAACCAGGCTGCCATGTTCGCCCTGTTCGAGGCGGAGCTGGCGGGCGCGGCGCTGCTGTCCATTGGCCACCGCCCGGGGCTCGACCGTTATCACGATCGCGTGCTGACCCTGCGGCCGGCGGCGGGCGGCGCGCGGCTGGAACGGGTGATGCCGGCGGCAAGTCTCTGGCCTGTGGAGGCGTTCCGCCGGGGGGCGGCGTAGGGGCGCTGCATCCAAGGCTGGTTGAGGCTTGCCGCGAAAGCCCTTGCCAAACGCCTTGAATCCCGGCGCCTGGCGTCCATCTGGCGGTTGACGGGGACGGTTCGCCTCCTTAGGGTCGAACCGCCTTCCGGCAATCGGTCGTGCGTTGCCCCCCTCTTCCTGGCGGTTCCCTGGTTTGGGTTCCAGGCAGCAGGTGCGGCGCCGCCGGTCCCTCCCTCCCCAAGCTCCCTGGTCACCGCGACAAAGCCCGAGAACGGGGCTCGCGGCGGGCTAAAAGGGCATGGTGGCAGTGGCCTTCCAGCCGCGCTGCCCACCCGCTCCGCCTTTGCCAGGGTCCGCCCGATCTCCCTTTCCGCGGGACGCGTCCGCCCATGCATCTTTCCGAACTGAAGGCCAAGTCACCGGCCGATCTGCTTGGCTTCGCCGAGTCGCTCCAGATCGAGAACGCCTCATCCCTGCGCAAGCAGGACATGATGTTCGCGATCCTGAAGACGCTGGCGGAGAACGAGCAGGCCATCTACGGCGATGGCACGCTGGAGATCCTGCCCGACGGCTTCGGCTTCCTGCGCAGCCCGCAGGCCAACTTCCTCCCTGGGCCGGACGACATCTACGTCTCCCCGGCCCAGGTCCGGCGCTTCGGCCTGCGGACCGGCGACACGGTGGAAGGCCAGATTCGGGCGCCGAAGGATGGGGAGCGGTACTTCGCGCTGCTGAAGGTTGATACCATCAATTTCGAGCCGCCCGAGGCGCTGCGGCACCGCATAAACTTCGACAACCTCACGCCGCTCTACCCCACGCGGCGCCTAAAGATGGAAAACCCGGACGCCGAGAGCGTCGCGAAGGGACCGACCAAGGACTACACGCACCGGGTGATCGACCTGGTGGCGCCCATCGGCATGGGCCAGCGCGCGCTGATCGTGGCACCACCGCGCACCGGCAAGACGGTGATGCTGCAGAACATCGCCAAGTCCATCACCGCCAACCACCCCGACGTCTTCCTGATCGTGCTGCTGATCGATGAGCGGCCGGAGGAAGTGACCGACATGGCCCGCACCGTGCGGGGCGAGGTCGTGGCCTCCACCTTCGACGAGCCGGCAACCCGCCACGTGCAGGTGACGGAGATGGTGCTGGAGAAGGCGAAGCGCCTGGTGGAGCACAAGCGGGATGTCGTCATCCTGCTGGACTCCATCACGCGCCTCGGCCGCGCCTACAACTCCGTCGTGCCGTCCTCCGGCAAGGTGCTGACGGGCGGTGTCGATGCGAACGCCCTGCAGCGGCCGAAGCGCTTTTTCGGCGCGGCCCGCAACATCGAGGAAGGCGGTTCGCTGACCATCATCGCCACCGCGCTGATCGATACCGGCAGCCGCATGGACGAAGTGATCTTCGAAGAGTTCAAGGGCACCGGCAACAGCGAGCTGATCCTGGATCGCAAGCTGTCCGACAAGCGTACCTTCCCCGCGATCGACATCACCAAGTCCGGCACCCGCAAGGAGGAGCTGCTGGTGGATCGTGGGACGCTGTCCAAGATGTGGGTGCTGCGCCGCATCCTGAACCCGATGGGCACGCAGGACGCGATGGAGTTCCTGCTGGACAAGCTGAAGTACAGCAAGACCAACCAGGACTTCTTCGACGCGATGAACACCTGACGTCGTCGGGCCTTTTCGCTGGAGCGAGAAGGCCCCCCAGACGCCGGCGCTTCGTCTGGCGCCGCCGCATGAGCGGCGACGCGCTTTGGCTCGGCCGGCGTGCAGAACGCTGGCCGCTATCGCGGCAGCGATTCCAGCATCCGCAGCGCGCGTCGCGCCTGCCGCGCCGCCATCGCCTCATCCACGGATTCGAGCGCCTGCAGGGCACGGGCAATCGGACGGCCTGCCGCCGCAGGGCGGTGGTTGCCGGATTGCATGGCGATCTCCACGGCATCCCGCGCCGCTTCCAGCGCCGGGCCCGCGACGATGGCGCGGCGCATGGGCCGGTTGACGCCCTCGGCTTCCACATCGTTGGCGCAGCGTGCGCAGAGCACAGCCAGCGCGAAGCGCAGATGGCCCTCCGCCGTCGTGATGGGGCTGACGCCCGCGGCGGCCCGGCCCGGCGCGACGGCCACCAGCATCGCCGCCAGCAGGGCGGCGGGCAGGGAAGGCGCCATCAACCAGCGGCACCGCGCCGGCCGCGCCAGGCGGGATGCGGCACGCCGCCGCATGGCGCAGTATGCGAACCGAAGGACACCGAGACACAAATGGACATCATCGCACCCCCGGATACTGGCCAGGCCGAAACCGCCTCGGCCCGCCTTCTGCGCGCCGCCACCTTCGCCGCCCGCGTCCACGCCACGCATCGCCGCAAGGGCGCTTCCGCCGAGCCCTATGTGAACCATGTGCTGGAAGTCGCCGCCATCCTCGCCGCGCATGGCGCGCCGGAGGAGGCGATCCTCGCCGGGCTGCTGCACGACACGGTGGAGGACAGCGACAAGGACCCGGAACCCATCACGCATGAGCGCCTGGTGGCCGAGTTCGGCGAGCTGGTCGCAGGCGTGGTGGCCGAGGCGACGGATGACAAGACCCTGCCGAAGGAGGTCCGCAAGGCGCTGCAGGTGAAGCACGCGGCCAAGAAGACCGATGCGGCGAAGATGCTGAAGCTGGCGGACAAGATCTCCAACCTCCGCGCCATCGCGGCCAGCCCGCCGGCGGGGTGGGACCATGCGCGGCGCGTGGAATACATCGGCTGGGCGGGACGGGTGGCGGCGGGGCTGCGGGGGGTGAACCCGGCCCTCGACGCGCTGTTCGACGCGACCTATCGGGAGGCCGTGGCCCGGCTGGCCCAGGAAGCGTGAGAGCAGGCATGAGCGTGAGTGAGTTTCCCGGCGTTTTCGCGGTGGAGCAGGCGACGCTGACGGCGGTGCCGGCGCCGCGGCTGATCTTCGATGGGCCTTTCGTGGTGCGCCGCTACCTCGGCGGGACAGGGCGCGCCAATGCCGCCTGCCCGATGGACCCGCGGCCCGATCCGGGGCTGGCGGCGCGCATCGATCGCATCGAGGCCTTCTATGCCCGGATGGGCCAGGTCTGCCGCTTCCGCTCCACGCCGCTCGATCCCGCGGGGATGGTGCCGATGCTGGAGGTGCGGGGCTACCGGCGGCATGACGAGAGCCAGGTGATCGCGGGGCCACTCGCGGGTTTCGCGAAGCCCGATCCGGCGGTCGAGATCCTGTCGGGCCCGGAGGAGCGCTGGATGGCCGTGGTAGCCACGGCGGAGCACCAATCCCCGGCGCGGCGGGCGGAGAAGGCGGGCATGGCGGAGTTGCTGGCCGTGCCGGCGGCCTGGGTGCTGCTGCATGAGGATGGCGTGCCGGCTGCGACGGCCTTCGTGACCGCGGACGGTCCGCTGGCCGGCCTGTTCGACCTCTCGGTCCGGCCGGAGTTCCGGCGCCGCGGCCTCGGCCAGCGCGTCATGGCCGCGGCGGGCGCCTGGGCCGCCGGGCAGGGTGCAAGCTGGGCCTATGCCCAGGTCGCCTGCACCAACAAGGCGTCGTTGACGCTCAACGCCGGCCTCGGCTTGGTGGAGCGCTACCGCTACGTCTACCTGCTGAAAGACTGACGGCGGGGCCCGGGGGCCGCCACGGCCCCCGGCGGGGGTACGGGGGCAGCGCCCCCGTAGCTCTCGTTCAGGGCAGCAGCACCGTGCTCCCGGTCGTCTTCCGCGCCTCAAGCGCCCGATGCGCTTCTGCCGCATCCTTCAGCGCGAAGTTCTGGTTCACCCGGATCTTCACCGCCCCCTTGGCGACGACGTCGAAGAGCGCCGCCGCATGGGCTTCCAGGTCTTCCCGCTTCGAGGTGTAGGTCGCGAGCGTCGGGCGAGTCAGGTAGAGCGAGCCCTTGGCGGCGAGGATGCCGATATCGGTCGTCACGGGGCCGGAGGCGTTGCCGTAGGAGACCATCATCCCGTAGGGCGCCAGGCAGTCCAGCGAGGTCGTGAAGGTGTCGCGGCCGACGCTGTCGAAGACGACGGGCAGCATGGCGCCGCCGGTGATCTCCTTCACCCGCGCGGGCAGGCTTTCGATGCCGACCACGACATGGTCGGCGCCGTGGGCGCGGGAGAGTTCGGCCTTCTCCTCCGTGCTGACGCAGCCGATAACGGTGGCGCCGAGGTGCTTGGCCCATTGCGTCATGATGAGGCCGACGCCGCCGGCCGCCGCATGCACCAGGATGGTCTGGCCGGGCTGCACCTTGTAGGTGCGGGTCAGCAGGAAGCCTGCGGTCATGCCCTGCAGCATCATGGCGGCGGCCTGGTCGAAGGCGATCGCCTCCGGCACCTTCACCAGGCGATCGGCCTTGATGGTGCGGGCTTCCGCATAGGCGCCGATGGGGGCGGTGGCATAGGCCACGCGGTCGCCCGGGGCGACGTTGGTGACGCCCTCTCCCACCGCTTCCACGATGCCGGAGGCTTCCATGCCGATGGTGGCGGGCAGGGCGGGCGCCTTGTAGAGGCCCGTGCGGAAATAGACGTCGATGTAGTTCAGGCCGACGGCCTTGTGGCGGACCAGCGCCTCACCGGCCTTCGGCGCGGGGAGGGGCACGTCCTCCCACACCATCTTCTCGGGGCCGCCATATTCGTGGACGCGGATGGCATGGTTCATCGGGGGATGGTCCCTGGGGATGAGGAGAAGAGCTCGGCCTGCGGGCCGGGGGGGTTGGCGGCCGCGCGCCGCTCCAGGTCGAGCAGCGCGCGTTTGGTGGAAGCCCCGTCACCGCCGGAGTAGCCGCCGAGCCTTCCGGCCGCGGCGACGACGCGATGACAGGGGATCACGATCGGTATCGGGTTGGCGCCATTCGCCTGTCCGATGGCGCGGGCGGAAGAACCGAGCAACTGGGCGAGGTCACCATAGGACCGTGTCTCGCCCGGGGGAATGGCGCGCAGCGCGTTCCAGACCCGCTGCTGGAAGGCGGAACCGAAGGGGGCAAGGGGCAGGTCGAAGGCCAGGCGCTTGCCGTCGAAATAGTCCTGGAGCTGGCTCACGGCCTCCACCAGCAGGGGCGTGCGGTCCTGGTCGCGGCCACGGCCCCAGTCGAGGGCCACGATGGCGCCGTCGTCCTCGGAGAAGGTCACCTCGCCAACAGGGGTCAGGCAGGAGAGTTGGGGCATTGCATCCGTCCAGGGCGCGCCATGCGCCACATTCCGGCCCCACTCGTCAAGCCGGGGTGGTGCCGCGGCAGGATCGCCCTGGCCGGGCCGGGCAGCGGTCGCTACATCGAAGGCGCCGCCAGCCCTGCCGGGAGTTGACCTGTGACCGATGCCGCCGCCCCGTCTGCCGAGGCCGATCCGCCGCCCTATTTCAGCGCCCATGTCTTCGTCTGCTGCAATCGCCGCCCCGATGGCCACAAGCGCGGTTCCTGCGCCGCGGCGGGCAGCGAGGCGCTGCGCGACTACATGAAGGTGCGGGCAAAGGAGCTTGGCCTGAAGGGGGTGCGCATCAACCAGGCCGGCTGCCTCGACCGCTGCGAGTTCGGGCCAGCGCTGGTGATCTACCCCGAGGGCGTCTGGTACGCGCCGAAGACGCGGGAGGATGTGGACGCGATCCTGACCGCCCATCTCCAGCAGGGCGGGCGGACCCGGCACCTGATGCTGACCGAGCACGACGTGGTCCCGAAGGGCTGACCGCATCGCCACCCTGTTTCACGTGAAACACCCGCCCCGCCGCGCCCGGTGCTGACCGACACGATCTTCGCCCGCGCCTCGGGCGCCGGGCAGGCCGCCGTGGCGGTGGTTCGGCTGTCCGGGCCGGGGACGGCGGCGGCAGTGACACGACTGGCCGGGCGGCTGCCGGCAGCGCGCCGGGCGAGCCTTTGCCGCCTGCGGGATCCCGAGGGTGGAGAGACGCTGGACCAGGCGCTGGTGCTCTGGTTCCCCGGGCCCGCCAGCTACACGGGCGAGGACGCGGCGGAGCTGCATCTGCATGGCGGCAGCGCGGTGGTGGCGGCGGTGACGGAGGCGCTGGCCTGGCTGGGATGCCGGCCGGCCGAGCCGGGCGAGTTCACCCGTCGCGCCTTCCTCCATGGTCGCATGGACCTGACCCAGGCCGAGGCGATTGCCGACCTGATCGCGGCGGAGACGACCGCCCAGCGGCGCCAGGCGCTGCGCCAGGCCGATGGGGCGCTGGCCAGGCTCTATGGCGGCTGGACGGAGCGGCTCACCCGCATCCTGGCGCAGCAGGAAGCCGCCATCGAGTTCGAGATGGACGATCTGCCGAGCGATGTCGCCGACCGGGCGCGCGAGGCCGCCGGCGCCCTGGCGCAGGAGATCGGATCCCACCTGGATGACGGGCGGCGGGGAGAACGGCTGCGGGAGGGCCTGTCCATCGCCATCCTGGGCGCGCCGAATGCCGGGAAATCCTCCCTGCTGAACGCCCTGGCGGGACGGGACGCCGCCATCGTCTCCCCGGTAGCGGGGACGACGCGGGACATCGTGGAATGCCGGATCGAGCTGGCGGGTGTGCCGGCCGTGATCGCCGATACCGCCGGGCTGCGCCACAGCGACGATGCGATCGAGCAGGAGGGGGTGCGGCGCGCGATGCGGCGGGCGGGGGAGGCGGATCTCCTCATCGCCGCCTTCGCGGCGGATGCGCCACCGGACGGAGACACAATGGCGCTGCTGCGTGAGGCGCAGGGCGCGATCATCGTGGCGACGAAATGCGATCTCGCCCCACCGCCGGCGCTCGACGTTCCTGGCGCGGTCATCGCGACCAGCGCCAGGACGGGGCAGGGGCTCGACCAATTGCGGCGGGCGCTGGAGCAGGAAGCGGAGCGTCACGCGGGCCTGGGGGAGGCGCCGGCCCTGACGCGATCCCGCCATCGGGCCGCGCTGACGGAGGCGGTCGAACAGCTTGGTCTCGCGCAGGCGGCACCGCTGCCGGAACTGGCCGCCGAGGGCTATCGCGCGGCGCTGCTCGCCCTGGGGCGAGTCACGGGGCGTGTCGATGTCGAACGCATCCTCGATTCCATCTTCCGCGACTTCTGCATCGGCAAGTAGAGGCCCTATACCCCGCCCATGACGGCGACGATGCCATACGACGTGGTGGTGGTGGGTGGTGGGCATGCCGGCTGCGAGGCCGCAGCCGCGGCCGCCCGCTGCGGGGCGCGGACCCTCCTCCTCACCCACCGCATCGAGACGGTCGGGGAGATGTCCTGCAATCCCGCCATCGGTGGGATCGGCAAGGGCCACCTGGTGCGGGAGATCGACGCCCTGGACGGGCTGATCGCCCGCGCCGCGGACGCGGCCGCCATCCACGCCAAGGTGCTGAACCGCAGCAAGGGACCCGCCGTGCGCGGCCCGCGCATCCAGGCGGACCGCAAGCTCTACCGCGCCGCCATGCAGCGTCTGCTGGCGGAGACGCCGAACCTGACGCTGATGGGCGAGGCCGTCGAAGACCTGGAACTGGACAGCGCCGGCGCGGTCGCCGCCGTGGTCACGGCATCCGGCACCCGCATCCGCTGCGGCGCCGTCGTCATCACCACCGGCACCTTCCTGCGCGGCGAGATCCACCTGGGTGAGCAGCGCTTCCCCGCCGGCCGCGTGGGGGAAGCGCCGGCCATCGGCCTGGCGCGCACACTGGAACGCCTCGGCCTGCCGCTCGCCCGGCTCAAGACCGGCACGCCACCGCGCCTCGATGGCCGGACCATCGACTGGGAGGCGCTGGAGCCGCAGCCCGGCGATGACCCGCCCGAACCCATGTCCTGGTTGACGGAGCAGATCACCAACCGACAGGTGATGTGCCGCATCACCTGGACCGGCGCCGCGACCCATGCCGTGATCCGGGAGAACTTGCACCGCTCCGCCGTCTATTCCGGGCAGATCCAGGGCGTCGGCCCGCGCTACTGCCCCTCCATCGAGGACAAGATCGTCCGCTTCGCCGATCGCGAGCGCCACCAGATCTTCCTGGAGCCGGAGGGGCTGGATGACGACACGGTCTATCCTAACGGCATCTCCACCAGCCTGCCGGAAGCGGTCCAGGCGGCGATCATCGCCTCCATCCCCGGGCTGGAACGCGCCCGCATCCTGCGGCCGGGCTATGCGATCGAATACGACCATGTCGACCCGCGCGCGCTGCACCGGACGCTGGAGGTGCGGACGGCGCCCGGCCTGTTTCTGGCCGGCCAGATCAACGGCACGACGGGGTATGAGGAGGCGGCCGCGCAAGGCCTCATGGCCGGGCTGAACGCCGCCCAGCGGGCCGCGGGCGAAACGCCTGATCGCGTGCTGGGCCGTGGCGAGGCCTATATCGGCGTGCTGGTCGATGACTTGGTGTCGCAGGGCGTCACGGAGCCTTACCGGATGCTGACCGCCCGGTCGGAGCATCGCCTGAGCCTGCGGGCCGACAATGCCGGGCTGCGCCTGACCGATCGCGGCCGCGCCTGGGGCTGCATCGGTGCCGATCGCGCCGCCCGCCACGCCGCCTTCGCCGCCGATGTCGAAGCCGCCCTGGCCCGCGCCGGCGAGGATCTGGCCACCCCCAACGCCCTGGCCGCCGCCGGCATCCCGATCCGCCAGGATGGCCGCCGGCGCACGGTGCTGGAGGTGCTGGCCCTGCCGGACACCACCGCCGCCATGGCCGCCAGCGCCTTTCCCTGGCTCGCCGCACTGCCGCCCGCCATCGCCGTGCAGGTGGAGGCCGAGGCCTTCTACGCCCCCTACCTCCGCAAGCAGGAAGCGGAGCGCCGCATGCTGGCGCGGGAGGAGCGGCTGGCGATCCCCGATGGCCTCGACTTCAAGGCCATCCCCGGACTCTCGACGGAGATGCAGCAGCGCCTGCTACGCGCCAGACCGGATAGCCTCGGCAGTGCAGGCCGCGTGCCGGGCGTGACGCCCGCCGCCATCGCCGCGCTGGCCGTCCATCTTCGACGGATGGCGGCGCAGGCGGTATAAGGGTGTTTCACGTGAAACAGCCCCTTCAGCCGACCCTGTCGCGCCTGCCCGACTGCGCGCCGCCCGATGCGGCGCAGCAGGCGATACTCGACGCCTATCTCGACCTGCTGATCCGCTGGAACAGCCGGATCAACCTGGTCGCGGATGCGGCCCCCGATGTGCTGCGCCAGCGCCACATCCTGGATTGCCTCCAGCTGGCCAGCCTTGTCCCGCCGGGGGATGAACCGATGGCCGATCTCGGCGCCGGCGCCGGCCTGCCGGGCCTCGTCCTCGCCATCGCTACAGGGCGGCCGATGCATCTGGTGGAATCTGACCGGCGCAAGGCCGCCTTCCTGACGGAAGCGGCGGCCCGACTCGACCTGAAGCGCGTAAAGGTCCACCCGACCCGAATCGAGGACGCCATCCTGCCGCCACTCGCCCTTGTCACCGCCCGCGCCCTGGCGCCGCTCGACCGCCTGCTGCCCCATGCCGCGCGGCTGCTGGCGCCGGGCGGCGCCGCCATTTTCCCGAAGGGGCGGACGGCGGAGGCGGAGCTCGCCGCCACCCGCCCCGCCTGGTCCTGCCAGGTGGAGCGCTTCGCCAGCCAGACCGACCCTGACGCCACCATCTTCCGCCTGAGCGATATCCGACATGCCAGCCCGGAAGCCTGACCACCGCCCCCGCATCCTGGCCTTCGCCAACCAGAAGGGGGGCGTCGGCAAGACGACGACGGCGATCAACCTCGCCAGCGTGCTGGCGGCCGACCACAAGGTGGCACTGCTGGACCTCGACCCGCAGGGCAACGCCTCCACCGGCCTCGGCATCGGCCGCCAGGACAGGTCCGCCGGGACCTACGCGCTGCTGGTCGAGGGCCGGCCGCTTGGCGACCTGCTGCGGCCGACGCCGGTGCCGAACCTGACCATTCTACCGGCCGATCCCGACCTCGCCGGTGCCGAGATCGAGCTCGTGGGCCTGGAGGCGCGGGAACGGCGCCTCGCCCAGTGCTTCGCGGAGGCCGCGGCGACACTCGCCACCTACGACTACATCTTCCTGGATTGCCCACCCTCCCTCGGCCTCATCACGCTGAACGCCCTGGTCGCCGCGGATGGCGTGCTGGTGCCGCTGCAGACGGAGTTCTTCGCGCTGGAGGGCATCAGCCAGATCACCCGCACCATCGATCGCGTCCGCCGCGCCCTCAACAGCCGGCTGTCGCTGGAGGGGATCGTGCTGACCATGGCCGACCGCCGCAACAACCTCTCGGAGCTCGTCGCCAGCGACGTCCGCGGGTTCTTCAAGGACAAGGTGTTCGAGACGGTGATCCCCCGCAATGTCCGCGTCAGCGAGGCGCCTTCCCATGGCCTGCCTGTCCTGCTCTACGATTTCCGCTCCCCCGGGGCGCAGGCCTACGTCAAGCTCGGTGCCGAATTCCTGAAGCGGGAGCGGGCGCGGAGCCGGCCATGAGCAGCACGACACGCAAGCCGACCTCCCGCCTGGGCCGCGGCCTTTCCGCCCTGATCCCGGACGCGCCCACGCCCGCGCCGGGGGAGGCGCTGCGCCAGGTCCCGATCGAGGCGCTGGAACCCGGCCCCTTCCAGCCCCGCGGCGTGATGGACAGCACCAGCCTGGAGGAGCTCGCCACCTCCATCCGGGAACATGGAATCCTCCAGCCCATCCTGGTCCGCCCCAAGCCCGACCATCCCGGCGCCTATGAGATCGTCGGCGGCGAACGGCGCTGGCGCGCGGCGCAGGTGGCGCAGCTGCATGAGGTGCCGGTCGTCATTCGCGACCTTGGCGACCGGGAAGCGATGGCCGCCGGCCTCGTCGAGAACCTCCAGCGCCAGGACCTCAACGCGCTGGAGGAGGCGGAGGGCTACAAGCGGCTGCTGGAGGAATTCGGGCTGACGCAGGAAAGCCTCGGCCAGTCCGTCGGCAAGAGCCGCAGCCACGTCGCCAACACGCTCCGCCTGCTCGGCCTGCCGCAGCCCGTGCGGGACATGGTGCGCCAGGGCAGCCTGTCGGCCGGCCATGCCCGGGCCCTGATCGGCGCGCCGGATGCGGTGAAGCTTGCCGCGCAGGTCGTGGTGCGCGGCCTCAATGTCCGCCAGACGGAAGCCCTCGTCGCCTCCAAGCCGCGCCCTGCCGGGCCGCGGGAGAAGGCGGAGGACCGGGAGACACGGGCGCTGGAGCGCGACCTGACCGAGAAGCTCGGCCTGCAGGTGCTGGTGAAGCACCAGGGCAAGGGCGGCGAGGTCACGATCCGCTACAGGGACCTCGACCAGCTCGACGGGATCGTCCGCCTGCTGTCGGGCGGGTGACGCTCAGCGCCGGTTGAAGCCGGCGGCCTGGCGGGCGATGGCGGCGATGGCGGCGCGGGCGATGGCCAGGTCCGCCTCCCGGAAGGCGGTGGTCTTGGTGCGCTTCTCCGCCTCCAGCAGCGCGGCGCCCTGCGCTTCCAGGGCGGCGGCCGGCCAGTTGCGCAGCGCGCGGTCGAAGGCGGGCTTGTGGCGGAAGAAGACCGGCGGCCGCAGCACGCCGGAATCGCCCCCCGCGACCGAGGCCTCATGCAGGCGCTGCATGTGCCGCAGCGTGGCGCGCACCACCATCACGGGGTTGGCCCCTTCGGCGAAGGCCGCATCCAGGGCCCGGTCCGCGGCCAGGGCGTCGCCGGCGGTCGCCGCCATCAGCGCCTCGTCCAGGTCCATCGCCGCGCCCTCGGCCACGCAGGCCATGGCCGCTTCCTCATCCACCGTGCCGCCCTGGCCGACATGGAGCGCCATCACCTCCACCGCCCGGCGGAGCATCATGCGGTCCTCGCCCAGCCGGGCCGAGAGCCAGGACAGGGCGGAGGGTTCCGCCTGCACGCCCTGCTCGCGCAGCAGCCGCGCGATGGTGCCCGCCAGCGCCTCGTCACGTTCCCGGTAGCAGGGGATGGCGGCGACATCCGGCGCCGCCTCGGCCATGGCGCGCAGCTTGGACCGGGCCTGCAGCTCGCCGGCCTCCATCACCACCAGGGCCTCGCCCCTGGCGGCCAGCATGTCCTTCAGCGCATTGGCATGGGCATCGGTCGCATCCCGCAGCCGGACCACGCGCCGCCCGCCGGTCATGGCCAGGGCCGCTGCCTCCCCGGCCAGCACGCCGGCCCGCGCGGCCTCCTCCCGAGTCAGGTCCGCGAGGCGGAAGGGGTCGTCCATGGCGCCGCCGAGGACGGCGCGCACCAGCGCCTCCGCCCGTTCCCGCACGAGGCCGGAATCCTCGCCGAACAGCAGCACCGCGCGCAGGCCGGCGGGGTCGGCCAGCACCGCCTGCACGCGCCGGGCATCGATCTTCGCCATGGGACGTGGTCAGGCCGGCATCAGCGGGAGCCCGGCGGCAGCCCCAGCAGGCCGGGCGATGCGGGATCCGACAGGCTCGGCGGGGCCATATCGCCCGCCGTCGGCGCCGGGATGACGGGCACCTCCACCGGCGCCGAGCCATGGCCCTGCGCCCGCCGGCGGAACTCGGTCGCGATCCGCGTCACGATCTGGTCTGCCAGCGTCGCCGCCAGGCGCTGCTCCGTCGCCTCCCGGCTGCTGTCGGCGGCGAAGAACTGGTTGGCGGGGATGTTGTAGGCCTCGATGGAGCGTTCCTGGCCGGACATGATGCCCTCCGGCGGCGGCCCCAGCCGCACCAGGACCCAGTTGGCTGTCGCGATGTAGCGCACGCGGGTGGCGGCGCCGTCGGTCTGCACGCCCACGCCCTCCGCCGCCACGCCGGGGCCGACGCGCAACTCGTAGATCGGCTGGCGGGCGCCCCCGATCCCGGTGCCCAGGCGCTGCAGCAGGCCGCGGCGGATCAGCTGGCCGAAGCGCTCATTGATCGGTGCCACGCGGGTGGCGAGCAGCTGGTCCCGCACCGCGGGCTCCCCGCCCGCCGCGACGGCCGCGCCGTCACGGCCATAGAGCGGCCGGAACCCGCATCCCGCCAGCAGGCCCGCGGCCCCGACCAGGGCCGCGCGGCGCGTGACGAGCAGGGCTGCGCTGCGCGCGACAGGGGCCGCGCGCTCAGACAACGAAGTTGACGACCCGTCCGGGGACATGGATGCGCTTCCTGACCGGCTTGCCCGCGAAGGCACGCTGCACGTTCTCCTCGGCCTCGGCCAGGGCGAAAATCTCGGCTTCCGAGGCGCCGGCCGCGACCTCGATCGTCGCACGCAGCTTGCCCAGCACCTGTACCGCCAGCGTCACCGTCTCCGCCTTCAGCAGCGCGGGGTCGGGCTCCGGCCAGGGCATCTGCGCCACCAGCTGCCCGCCGCCTGGGGCGAGCAGGCTGAACAGTTCTTCCGCCAGATGCGGCATCATGGGCGCGGAGAGACGCGCCAGCATCTCCAGCGCCTCCCGCCGCGCGGCGCCCATGCCTTCGGCCGTGGCATTGGCTTCCGCCTCACCGATCGCATTGGCGAATTCATGGATGCGGGCGACGGCGACGTTGAAGGCGAAGCTCTCCAGCGCCTCCGTCACCGCGGCGATGGTGCGGTGCGTGGCCTGGCGCAGCTTGCGGGCGGCGCCGGTCGCCCCCTCGGCCGGCGTGCCGGCGGGTGGCAGGGCGGGCAGGGCGTTGCTGGCCAGGCGGAACAGGCGCTGGGTGAAGCGGAAGGCGCCGGCGACGCCGGACTCCGTCCATTCCATGTCCCGCTCCGGCGGGTTGTCCGCCAGGATGAACCAGCGCGCCGTATCGGCCCCGTATTTCGCGATGATCGCGCCGGGATCGATGGTGTTGCGCTTGGACTTGGACATCGCCTCGATGCGGCCGATGGTCACCGCCTCGTTGCTGCCCTTCACCGTCGCGGTGCGGCTGCCATCGGCGGCGGTGCCGAACTCCACCTCCTCCGGGTACAGCCAGCGGCCATCGGCGCCCTTGTAGCTTTCGTGCTGTACCATCCCCTGGGTGAAGAGGCCCGCGAAGGGCTCCGCCACGCCGAGGTGCCCCGTCGCCTGCATCGCGCGGGTGAAGAAGCGGCTGTAGAGCAGGTGCAGGATCGCGTGCTCGATGCCGCCGATATACTGGTCAACGGGCAGCCACGCGTCCACGGCCGCGCGCGTCACCGGGGGCTCCGCCTGCGGGCTGCAGAACCGGGCAAAATACCAGGAGCTGTCGACGAAGGTGTCGCAGGTATCGGTCTCCCGCCGCGCGGGCTTGCCGCAGGACGGGCAGCCGACATGCTTCCAGGTCGGGTGGTGGTCCAGCGGGTTGCCGGGCTTCGAGAAATCGACATCCTCCGGCAGCACCACCGGCAGCTGGTCCTGCGGCACGGGCTGCGCGCCGCAATCGTCGCAATGGATGACCGGGATCGGGCAGCCCCAGTAGCGCTGGCGGCTGACGCCCCAGTCCCGCAGGCGCCAGTTCACGACGCCATTGCCGGTGCCGAGGCCTTCCAGCCGATCGATCACCGCCCGCTTGGCCGCCGGCACGGCCAGGCCGTCCAGGAAGTCCGAATTGTAGATGGTGCCGTCATCGGTATAGGCGACGTCACCGACCGCGAAGGCGGCGGGATCGCCGCCCGGCGGCAGCACCACGGGGGTGACGGACAGGCCGTACTTCCGCGCGAAATCCAGGTCCCGCTGGTCATGGGCGGGGCAGCCGAAGATGGCGCCGGTGCCGTATTCCATCAGCACGAAGTTCGCGATCCAGACGGGGTATTCGCGCCCGTCGAAGGGATGCTTCACCCGGAAACCGCTGTCGAAGCCGCGCTTCTCCGCCTGCTCGATCGCCGCCTCGCTGGTGCCCATGCGGCGGCATTCTGCGACGAATTCCGCGGCGGCGGGATTGGCGGCGGCGGCTGCGGCAGCCAGCGGGTGTTCCGCTGCCACCGCCAGGAAGGACATGCCGAACAGCGTGTCGGGCCGGGTGGTGAACACTTCCACCTCCTCGGTCCCGTCCACCGGCTGCGAGAGCCTGAAGCGCACCCGCGCGCCCTCGCTGCGGCCGATCCAGTTGGACTGCATCAGCTTCACGCGTTCGGGCCAGCGATCCAGCCCGCCCAGCGCCTCCAGCAGGTCCGGCGCGTACTTCGTGATGCTCAGGAACCACTGGCTGAGCTTCTTCTTCTCGACCAGCGCGCCGGACCGCCAGCCGCGCCCGTCAATCACCTGCTCATTCGCGAGCACGGTGCCATCCACCGGGTCCCAATTGACCCAGCTTTCCTTCCGCTCGACCAGGCCGGCCTTCCAGAAATCCAGGAACAGCTTCTGCTGCTGGCCGTAATAGGCGACGTCACAGGTCGCGAATTCGCGGGACCAGTCGAGCGACAGCCCCATGCGCTTCAGCTCCGCGCGCATGTTGGCGATGTTGGCGTAGGTCCACTGGCCAGGATGGATCCCACGCTCCCGCGCCGCATTCTCGGCCGGCAGGCCGAAGGCGTCCCAGCCCATGGGGTGCATCACCAGGTGCCCGCGGGCCCGCTTGTAGCGCGCCACCACGTCGCCCAGCGTGTAGTTCCGGACGTGCCCCATATGGATCTTGCCGGAGGGGTACGGGAACATCTCCAGCACGTAGTACTTGCTCGCGCCCGCCGGGGGCACGTCCGGCACGGAGAAGACGCCGCGCTTGTCCCATTCCGCCTGCCAGCGGGGCTCGGCGGCAGCGAAGTCGTGGCGCGCGGGGGGGTTCGGGGCGATCTCGTTCATGATGCTGCGGTGCGTCGGTCTGCTGGGAGCCGCAGGCATAGAACCCCCGCGCGCCGCTGGAAAGGGCGCGGGGTGGCGAAGAACGGAGGAGGTGGCAGGGCCCGCGGGGCCCCGGCCCGTCAGCGCGCCGCGGCGGTCGCCTGGGAACGCAGCTCGCGCGCCCGGCTCAGCACCTGGTCCTCGAGCTCGGACGCCGTGCCGGCGGAGACGGGGACGTCCACCCAGGCATTGCCGCGCAGTTCCTGGCGGAAGATGGCGATGCGCACGCCGTCGGAGCGCAGCTGCCGGCCAAGGATGTAGGCCGTGGCGCGGAAGCGTTCGCCGGCGGTGCCGGGGGGCGAATACCAGTCGGTGATCAGCACGCCGCCGAAGGGATCGGCGGAGGCCAGCGGCATGAAGGACAGGGTGTCGAGCGAGGCGCGCCACAGATAGGCGTTCACGCCGATCCCGCTCTGCTCCCCGGCGCCGCCGCTGCCGCGCTGGCTGCCGCGGTCGTTGCCGACGATCAGGATGCCGTCCTCGCCCGTCAGGCGGCCACGGACGCGGGCCCGCTTGCTGTCGTCATTGTATTCGTCGAGGCCGGGCACGCGCATGTTCTCGGACAGGGTGGAGCACCCCACGAGGACAGTGGCGACGAGGCCGACCGACAAGACATTCCTGAGCCGCCGCATGATTCCCATCCCGAGCGATCGGGGGCACCGGGGTACCCCGGCCTGCTTCCTAGCCGCTTTGCGGGCGGAGGAAAACTGGCGCGTTGCCGGAGGGTCTGAAACCGCCCCTTCGGCGAAACAGGCTGAAAAGAAGAAGGGCGGCGGGTTTCCCCGCCGCCCCCCCAATCCGGGCCGTCAGCCCTTTCGATCCGCGAGGGATCAGAAGGTCAGGCGGGTGCCGACCACGAACACGTCGATGTCGCGGTTACGCGCGCCCGGGCCATTGCCGGCCGGCGCCAGCGCCGTCGGGTTGGACGAGCTGTTGGAGATGTTCTTGTCGGAGATGTTCGAGTAGTTCGCGAACAGGTCCATGCCGGGCGCCAGCGTGTAGGAAGCGCCGAGGCTCCACACGGTCTGCGTACGGTCGGCCAGCGCACCCTGGTCGCGCTCGGCCTTGGCGTAGAAGCCGCCCACCGCGATCGGGCCGGTCACGTAGGTCGCGCCGAGACCCCAGGTGGAGGAGTTGCCGAGGCCCTGACGCAGCGCCGTGCCGGTGACGCCGCCGTAACGGCCCCAGCGGTACATGCCGCCGACGGTCAGGCCGAAGCCCGTGACCTGCAGGCCGGCCTGGTACTCGGAGATGTCCTGCAGCTGCGCCGCCGTCGGCGCGACGGCCTGGGCGTCCATACGGTGCGCGGCGAGGCCGGCCTGCACGCCGATGTTGCCGAAGCTGCCACGGTAGCGGATGGCGCCGGACAGCTCGTTGCGGGGAGTGTCGTTCGGGTCGCGCTGCAGAACCTGCGTGCTGGCGGTCAGGCCGGACGTCACCGAGCGGTATTCTTCGCCTTCACGACGGTTCGGCGCGAAGCTCACGCCGAAGTCGAAGCCGAAGAACTGCGGCGACATGTAGATGATCTTGGTGCTGTCGTTGCCGTCGTTGATGTCGGCGACGAGGTAGCGGTTGCCGTCCGCGGCGAGGGCCACAAACTCGTCCCACTGGGAGGACATGCCGAGCTGGGCCACGGCGCCGGGCAGGGAGACGGCCATCTGGGAGGCCGCGCTGTCCTGGTCACCGAACTGCAGGGTGCCGAGCGTCGGGCTGGAGACGAAGCCCCAGGCCTCGTCCGTGTCCACGCCCGTGCCGGCCGTGGTGGAGGCGGTCGGGATGAAATTGTCGATCTGCAGCTCGACCTGCGCGCCGTAGCTGAGGCCGTTGGCGGCCTTGCCACCGACGATCACGACGATTTCCGCGTCAGAGCGGAAGTCGATCTTGTCGCGGTTGCGCTGCACCGTGCCGGTCGTGACAGCGTTGCGGTCCTGGCTGTCCTTCACATAGGCGCCGGTGAACTCGAAGTAGCCGCCGATCCGAACCGTCGGGGCCGTCTGCGCCTGAGCGACGTTGCTCAGCAGCGCAGCGCCGACCACCGCAGTGGTGCCCAGCAGAATCTTGCGCATAGTTAAACCTCCTCCTGCACCGGGTGGCCCCCGGCATGCGACGACCCGCCTGCCCCCCTCGGCAGGACGCCGCCACCCGAAGAAAACTCCCGGTGGCAGTCAGGCCCGGGCCGACTATGGTCCGGCCCCCTCCCCGCCGGCAACGGTCCAGCAACCCACCTCGCGACTTCCGCGAGACAGTGTGGCGGCGGAGCCACAGGATGTTGCGCGACATTTCGCGGCGCGTGAGCAGCCCGCGGCGCCAGGAGAGACCATCGCCAGGCGCCGGCACGCAGCAATCAGCCGCGCAGCGCCCCGATCGCCGCCAGGCCCTTCACCCGGCGAAGCGGCAGCCGCCCGGCGGTCCTTGGCCCGACGCCGCCCAGCGCCACCGCCGGCGCGGGCAGAAGCGCGGCCAGCATTCCCCAGCGCAGCGGGCCCAGCGCCGGCGCGCCGGGGTGGCTGGCCGTCGGGAAGGCCGGGGAGACGAAGCCGAGGTCGGGCCGCAGCCGGCGCGCCCGCGCCAGCGCCGGCCGGCCATGCACGGCCATCGACAGCAGCGCCCAAGGTGCGCCTGCCCGGCGCGCCAGCAGGAAGGGCAGCAGCCCCCGCGCATCCCGCCGGTCCGGGACATGCAGCCCCGCCCGGACCCGCAAGGCCGCCCGGCCATCTCCGCCGACCAGCAGCATGAGGCCCCGCGCCCGCGCCAGCCGCGCCAGGGCGCGCAGCACCCCGCGCTTCACCGACCGCGCCAGCACGCCCTGCCCCCGCGGCAGGCGGGATGCGGCGGCGCGCGGATCGGGCAGCCGGTCCGGGTCCGACAGCAGCCATAGCCGCGGCAGGATGCGCCCCCGCGCGCGGGGCGGCTTGAGGCGCCGCGACCAGACCTCTAGCGTCCGCGCCATGTCCGATCCCCAGACCATGCCTGCCCCCATCGCCGCCAACCTGGCGCGGGTGCGCGACAGCATCGCGGAAGCCTGCCTCCGCGCCAATCGCGACCCCGCCTCCGTCACCCTGGTCGCCGTCTCCAAGACCAACCCGCAGGAGGCCGTGCTGGCGGCACTGGCCGCCGGGCAGACCGTGTTCGGGGAGAACCGGGTGCAGGAGGCACAGCAGAAATTCCCGGGATTGCGGGCGGACCACCCGCGGCTCCGCCTCCACCTCATCGGCGCGCTACAGACCAACAAGGCCCGGGATGCCGTGCGCGTCGCCGACGTGATCGAAAGCCTGGACCGCCCCAGGCTCGCCACCGCCATCGCCGATGCCATGGCGAAGGAAGGCCGCCGCCCGGGCCTGCTGGTTCAGGTCAACATCGGCGACGAACCGCAGAAGGCCGGCGTCCCCACCGCCGAGGCCGATGCCTTCATCCGCGCCTGCCTCGACGATCACGGCCTGCCGATCGAGGGCCTTATGTGCATCCCGCCGGTGGAGGGCGACCCCCGCCCGCACTTCGCCGCGCTGCGGGAGATGGCGGCGCGCCATGGCCTCAAGACGCTGTCGATGGGCATGTCCGGCGACTACCAGGCCGCGATCGCGGAGGGTGCCACCCATGTCCGCATCGGCACCGCCATCTTCGGGCATCGCGCCTATCCCGCCTGACGCCAGCCCCTCCGGCTTGACGCCAGACGCCCACCCGGCACAACCAAGCCCATCACACGAGCGATATAGCCATGACCCGCGTCTTCTCCGGCATCCAGCCCTCGGGCGTCCCGACCCTCGGCAACTACCTCGGCGCCATCCGCAACTGGGTGCCGATGCAGGACACGCATGAGAGCATCTTCTGCGTCGTGGACCTGCACGCCATCACCGTCTGGCAGGACCCGAAGGAACTGGCGCGCCAGACGCGGGAGATGGCGGCGGCGCTGATCGCCTGCGGGCTCGACCCCAGGCGCTGCACGCTGTTCATCCAGTCCCATGTGCACGCCCATACGCGGCTGGCCTGGATCTTCAACTGCGTGGCGCGGCTCGGCTGGCTGAACCGGATGACCCAGTTCAAGGACAAGGCCGGCAAGGACCGGGAGGCAGCCTCCAGCGGCCTCTATGTCTATCCGAACCTGATGGCGGCCGACATCCTGACCTACCACGCCACCATGGTGCCGGTCGGCGACGACCAGCGGCAGCACCTGGAGCTTGCCAACGACATCGCGGAGAAGTTCAACCACGACTACGGCGTGGACTTCTTCCCGCGCATCGAGCCGATGATCCAGGGCGTCGCCGCCCGCGTCATGTCGCTGCGCGACGGCACCAAGAAGATGTCGAAGTCGGACCCCTCCGACCAGTCGCGCATCAACCTGACCGACAACCACGATGCCATCGCGCTGAAGATCCGCCGCGCCAAGACGGACCCGGAGCCGCTGCCCGACCACGTCTCGGGCCTGGAGGCGCGGCCGGAGGCGCGCAACCTGGTCGGCATCCTCGCCGCCATCACCGGCACCATGCCGGAGAACGTGCTGCGGGAGCATGGCGGCAAGGGTTTTGGCAGTTTCAAGGAAACCCTTGTCGAGGCCCTGGTCGCGCACCTGACGCCGATCCAGGCGGAAATGACGCGGCTGCTGGACGACCCTTCGGCGCTCGACGCCCAGCTTCGCCTCGGCGCCGACCGGGCCGAGGCGATCGCCGCGCCGATCTGCGCGCGGGCGGAGGAGATCGTGGGCTTCCTGCCCCGCCGGTAGTCGCCGGCGCTAATCCTGGACGGGGGGCGTGCCGAGGGCGGCGGCCTCTCGCCCCTCCGCGATCTTGGCCTCGGCCTCCTCCGCGTCATCCTCGTCCGCCTCGGGGATCTCGGCCTCCGCCGCGGCGGCGGGGTCGTGGCAGAGCGTGATGCAGATGGCGAAGTGGTCCGACCCGTAATAGGGCAGCACCCTCAGCCCCGCGACGCGGAAGCGCGCATCGTGGAAGACATGGTCCAGCGGCCAGCGCGCGAACCAGTGCTCCGCATGGAAGGTGGGGTAGAGGCCGCGGCCCACGCGCGGGTCCAGCAGGCCGCTCAGGCGCTGGAACAGGCGGGTGGTGTGGGACCAGGCGACGTCGTTCAGGTCCCCGCAGACGATGGTCGGGCGCGGGTTGCCGGCGACCTCCTTTGCCACCAGCAGCAGTTCCGCATCGCGCTCCGCCACGTCGTTGCCGATCTGCGGCGGCTCCGGGTGCAGGCAGTGCAGGTCCACCAGCCGGCCGGATCGCAGCCGGATGCGGGCGAAGATGGAGGGGATGTCCTTCGTCACGCGGTCCCGCACCACCGCATCCCGCAGGCGAAGGCGGGAGAACAGGTGGATGCCGTAGGTATTCTCCAGCGCATGCAGCACGGCGAAGGGATGGGTCTCCAGCAGCGGGCGCAGCTGCGCCTCCCACCAGGCATTCGTCTCCAGCGTCAGGATGACGTCGGGATCGACCTGGCGGATCAGGGCGAGGAGGTCGCCGGCGCGGCGATTGTCCTGCAGGACGTTGGCCACCAGGATCGTCAGCGATTCCGCGGGGTTCGGGTGCCGCGTGCCCGGCACCTGCTTCCGGTGCAGGATGGTGTAGGGCCAGATGCGGAAGATCTGCCAGGTGAAGCAGGCCAGCGTCACCACGCGCAGCGCGCCCTCCGCCCCGCCCCAGGGCAGCACCACGGCCTGGAAGGCCGCCGTGCCGATCAGCCCGGCCGCCAGCTGCAGGCGCGGATAGTCCCACAGCCGGATCCACCACCACGGGCGCTTCGACAGCGGCAGGATCGTCAGCCCCACCAGCAGCAGCGACACCGCCCAAACCAGGATCTCGGGCACTGTCGCCCAGCCAGCCGTCATGCGCCCTGTCTGCTCCTGCCGGGTCCGTCCCCGGTGGCGCCGGGATGCGGCGGAATGGGCGGGGTGGCGAGCCTCAATACGTGAGGCGCACGAAAAGTTTCCCGGCGGGGACGGGGCTCACCGCCCCGCTACAGCAGCCGCCCCAGCAGGAACAGCCAGACCGGCAGCGTCAGCAGCGACAGTGCGTGTTCGCTGGTGGTGATCGCCGCCATCAGCGGCGCGTCGCCCCCCATGGCGCGGGACATCACGTAGCTGGTCGCCGCCGTCGGCAGGGCCATGAAGAGCACGGCGATCACCGTCGGCATGGGCCCGATGCCCATGGCGGCGCAGAACATCCAGGTGACGCCCGGCATCACCACCAGCTTCAGGCAGGCCGTCGCCAGCTGGGTCAGCGGCCGCGCCGACAGCCCCTGCGGCGTCAGCGCCGCACCGACGCAGAGCAGCCCGAGCGCGACGGAGGCCTGGCCCAGGTTGCGCACCATGGGCCCGATCCCCGGCGGCAGCCCGCCCAGGGCGGACAGGAGAAAGCCCGCCAGCACCGCGATGATCAGCGGATTGGCCATGACCTGCCGCAGCAGCCGCCAGGGCCGGATGCGCGAATCCCCGCCCAGCGCGAAGGCGATGGTGGAGATCGCCTGCACCACCGGCACGATCAGCCCCGTGGTCACGGCGGCCAGCGCCAGCCCCGGCTGGCCCCAGACGGCGCCGGCGATGGCGAAGCCCATCAGGTTGTTGAAGCGGATGCCGCCCTGCAGGACGGAGGTCATGGCCGCATGCCCTTCCCCCAGCAGCCGCGCCAGCACCACCGCCGCCAGCGTCCCGAAGCCGAGCGCCGCCCAGATCGCCACCGCCATGCCGCCGACCGGCAAATTCGCCAGGCTGACGCCGGACAGCGCCGTCGCGATCAGGCAGGGCAGCAGCACCCAGAAGATCAGCCGCTCCATCCCCGCCCAGACGGCGTCATTGGGCAGCAGGTATCGCCGCAGCAGGGCGCCGAGGCCGAGCAGCCCGAAGACGGGCAGGAAGGCGTCGATCCACTGGGTCATCGGGCATGGGGGGCGGGCATGCCCCTGTTTCCCTAAAGCTTCAGCGCCGCGCCAGCGCCACCACGTAGAGGCAGGGCTGCGTGGCGGAGGGGTTTTCGTAGGCGCAATCCGCCGGCGGGCCGAGCGCCAGGCAATCCCCGGGCTCCAGCCGGTGCGTCACGCGCCCCTCATGGAACAGCAGCGTGCCTTCCAGCAGCCAGATGCACTGGCCGCGCAGCAGCGCGTAGGATTCCGCCGGGTAGGGCACGCGCGCCCCGGGCGGCAGTTCCACCCGCACCATCTCCGGCTCCGCCCCTGGGGGCGAAAGCTGGCGGCGGAGATAGCCGGTGCCGGGGTCCCGCCACCGCGCCTGCGCCGCCGCCCGCGCCACCACGCCGCCGCCCGGCATGGCCTCCGCCCGCGCCAGCAGGGCCGAGAGCGTCAGGCCGAAGGGCCCTGACAGCCGGCCCAGCAGCGCGGCCGTCGGGCTCGCCTCCGCGCGCTCCACCTTGCTGATCATGGCGCGGGAGACGCCGGACCGCGCGGCCAGCTCCGCGATCGACCAGCCCCGCGCCTCGCGCTCCAGCCGCAGGCGCTCGGCTAGGCGCCGGGCGGCGTCATCGGGTTGCTGCGGTGCGATGAACTCGTCTTGCATGGTGGACATGCGTCCACCATAGTCGCAGGGGCAAGACGGAACCAGCCATGAACCGAGCCGCGCCTGCCCTCATCCGTCGCCTTAATGTCGCGGAGGCCGCTTCCCTGGCGCCCGCGCTGGCCGAGGTGCTGGTGGATTGCGTCGCCGGCGGCGCTTCCGTGAGCTTCATGCACCCGCTGGAGCCGGACCGGGCGCTGGCCTTCTGGCAGGGCGTGGCGGCGGGCGTCGCGGCCGGGAACCGGGCGCTGTTCGTGGCGGAGGATCCGGCGACCGGCACCGTGTTGGGCACCGTGCAGCTGCTGCTCGACATGCCGCCGAACCAGCCGCATCGCGCGGAGATCGCCAAGATGCTGGTTCGCCGCACCGCCCGCGGGCGCGGCATCGGCACCGCGCTGATGCGCGCCGCGGAAGCGCTGGCGGCCGACAACGGCCGCACCCTGCTGGTGCTGGACACGGCGGAAGGCGGAGAGGGCGAGCGGCTCTACCGGCGGCTCGGCTGGATCGCCATCGGCACCATCCCCCGCTACGCCCTGCACCCGGATGGCCGCCCCTGCGGCAGCACCTTCTTCTATCGCGACCTGGCCGCGTGAGCCTTCCGCCCGGCATCGGCCACAATGGCGGCCCGCCGCTGGAGGAGGAGCCGGATCCCGGCGGCGGCAGGCTGTTCCTGTGGAAGCGGGCCAGCCGCAAGGCGTGGAAGACGCCCCCGCCCGAGATCGCGCTGCGCCGCCTGGCGCGGGCCGAGGAACTGGGGATGAGCTACAGGGACTACACGCTGGAGATCATGGAGCGCGGCAAGTACCTGTAGAGTCAGGCCCCCGCGCGCGCCTCTTCCGCCAGCGGCGCGCCGGTCGGGCGCAGCATGGCGCCGCGGGCGATGTCGCGCAGGCAGGCGGCTTCGCCCCGGCGCGCGGTGCCGACGGCGCGGGCGGCGGCATGGGCGACGCGCAGCGCGGGCCGCGCCCCTTCCTCCCGGTACAGGATCACGTCCAGGTGGCATTGCGTGGCCTGGTAGTGCCAGATCTCCGCATTGCCTTCGCTGCGGCGCAGCCGGGGCTCGCCCAGCCACTGCGTCACGGCTTCCGGCGGCTGGCCGACCAGCTGGCCCGCCAGTGTGGGCACGCTGCCAGGCGGTGCGGGGCGCGCGACGATGGGTGCCACCGTCGCAGGCTCCGTCCCCTCGCCACCCGCCCCGGCCGGGCGCGGCGCGATGCCGGCCAGGCTGGCCTGGTGGGTGGCCAGCGCCTCCTGCAACACCTGGGCGGTGTCGGAGGGTTGCTGGGCCACGCAAGCCGCCAGCGGCAGCAGCAGGAGGGGGAGGAAGCGTCGCATCGCGGCGGGCATCCGCCGGGGCGGGGCCTGCGCCCCACCCCGGACCAGGGGCCTCAGCCCTCGGCGTAGGCGCGGGGCGCCGGGCCGGGGGGAACCTGCGTGTCGCCCAGCATCTCCATGCGGCCGGAGATCTGGCCACCATCCTCGACCATCAGGCGGCGGCAGCGCGCCACGCCGATGACGCGGCCGGTGCCGCGGATGACCAGCTGGCCGCGGGCGGTCAGCGTGCCGTCGAAGGTGCCGGCGATCTCGGCGTCCTCGACCTGGACCTCACCCTTGAAGACGCCGGTCTGGCTGATGGACAGCTCCGTTGCCTGGATCATCTGGCTCTCGACCGTGCCTTCGACCACCAGGCGCTCGGCATCGGCGACCGTGCCCTGCAGGCTGATGCCACGGCCGACGACCAGCGTGCGGCGGTCGGGGCTGGCGGGGCGCGGCGTCGGCATCGTCGGCGCGCCGGGCTGGCCGCCCGGCATCCCGCCACCCATGGCGCCACCCATCTGGAGCGGGCGCGGCGGGATCGCCGTGCCGGCAGGCGGCGTCGGACCACCCGGCATGGACGGCGTGGGGGAAGGGGGCTTCGGCGCGAGGCTCATGGTGGAGGCATCCCTGGAGGGTCGGAACGGAGGTGCGCCCAGATCGGGGTCGCGGGTGGTCGGCACGGTGGCGGGCTGGAGGTCTGACGGTTCCGCGGCCGGCTTCTCATCACGGCGGCGGCCAAAGACATTCATGATCGTCCCCCTTCAACACCCGGCGTAGGTGGCTGCGGCAGCCAGGCCGTACCGGGCAGCACGGCCCAGGTCGCCCCGGCCCGCCTGCCGGGCGCTGCCCCCGCCATGCCCGTACTCAGCCTCGGGCTAACACGCGGGGATGCGCGGAGACAACGGCGCCGAGCCATTCTCCCACACTTGTCCACAAACTCATCCCCTGGATTCCATTGGTTTCGCAGGCGCATCGCCCTGGTGCAACAGGTGTGTCATCGCCGCCGTGCCCAGCACCGGAACCAGCAGGTTGAGCAGCGGCACCGCGGCCAGCGCGGCCAGCGCGGCACCCATCCCCCAGATCATGGACCGGCGCCGCTGGCGAAGCGCCTCCGCCGCCGCGCGATCCATCCGCCGCAGCGCCACACCCTCGAACAGCCCCTCCCCAAGGCCGATGGCGGCGACGGCCCAGAGGCCGACGACCCCGATCATCGGCAGCAGCAGGGACAGCGGCAGCAGGATCAGCGTCAGCCCCGCCATCTTCGCGGCTAGCACCGCGCTGGACCAGGCCTGCCCGGCCAGCGACGCGCCGCGCGGTGGCGGCAGGGCGGGGTAGTGGCGCCGCTCCACCGCCGCCGCCACGCCATCCAGGAACAGGCCGGACACCGCCAGCAGCAGGGGGACGAAGAGCCACCAGGCGGAGAAGAGGACCAGCACGCCGCCCGCCGCCGCGGCGACGCCCGCGAGCCAGCCGGTACCCGCCGCCAAGTGCCCGAGCCCCCAGGATGCCAGCGCACCGATCGCCAGAAGGCCGGCCATCGCCCCGGCGGCCCCCAGCAGCACAGGCTGGCGGAAGGCGGGATCGGGCAACTGACGAAAGGCCAGCAACAGGGCTCTGAGCATCGAGGGGCACTAGCGGCGGCGCGCCCCTTCCGGCAACTTCCGGCCGCCTGATCCCCCCTGACGCCTGCGCGAGGTCCCCCGTCCCATGCCCACCACCACCCTGCCCACGCTCGACCTGCTCGGCATCGGCAACGCCATCGTCGATGTGCAGGCCCGCGCGGAGGACAGCTTCCTGGCCGCGCATGGCATGCCCAAGGGCGGCATGGCGCTGATCGACGCCGCGACCGCGGAGGCGATCTACGCCGCCATGGGCCCGGGCGTCGAAAGCTCCGGCGGTTCGGCGGGCAATACCTGCGCGGTGGCCGCGGCGCTCGGCGCGCGCGTCGGCTACCTCGGCAAGGTCGCGGATGACGGACTTGGGAAAGTCTTCGCGCATGACATCCGCGCCGCCGGCGTCCGCTTTCCGACGGCACCGCTGGTCGGGGGCGCGCCGACCGCGCGCTGCCTCATCCTCGTCTCCCCCGACGGGCAGCGGACGATGAACACCTTCCTCGGCGCCTGCGTCACCTTCGGCCCCGACGACGTGGACGAGGCCGAGGTCGCCTCCGCCGCCATCACCTACCTCGAGGGCTACCTCTTCGACCCGCCGGCGGCGCAGGAAGCCTTTTTCAAGGCCTCCCGCGCTGCTCACGCAGCCGGTCGGAGGATCGCGCTCACGCTCTCCGACGCCTTCTGCGTCGGCCGCCACCGCGCCGCCTTCCGCGCCTTCGTGAAGGAGGAGACCGACATCCTTTTCGCCAATGAGGCCGAGCTGCTCTCCCTCTACGAGACCGAGGATTTCGACGCGGCCCTGGCGATGCTGCGGCAGGAGGTGGCGCTGGCCGCCGTGACCCGCAGCGAGAAGGGCAGCGTCGTCATCGCGGGCGCGGAGCGCTTCGACGTCGCCGCGGTGCCGACCCAGGTGGTGGACACGACCGGCGCGGGCGATGCCTATGCCGCGGGCTTCCTGGCGGGCCTCGCGCACGGCAAGGCGCTGCCGGAATGCGGCCGCTGGGGCAGCGTGGCGGCGGCCGAGGCGATCAGCCATTTCGGCGCCCGCCCGCAGGCCGACCTGAAGGCGCTGGTCGCGAAGGGCTAGGGAACCCGCCGGGCAGGGCCGCGGTTCACCGGGCGGGGGGCTGACCCCCGCCGGAGAACCGCCATGCCTGCCCGCCTCGCCACCCTCCTCGTCCTGCCGCTGCTGCTGCCCGTGCCGGTGCTGGCGCAGGACGGCACCGGCGCCGCCGTGGCGCCCAGCCGCCCGGCGATGCGCGCCGCCCCGCCCGCACCCTCCCTTGTGGAGGGCATCGACGATCCCGCCACGCTGCTGCGCCTGGCCGGCCAGACCCTGGCCGGCGGCCGGATGGCGGAGGCGATGGACCTGCTGGAACGGGCGGAGGCGCGGCTGCTGACGCGGTCGGAACTGGCCAGCCAGGCCGGCAATCCGGAGCAGGGCGGGGCCGTCGGCCAGATCGCCGCCGCTCGCGCCGCGCTGGCCGGGCGGGACCGGGTGGCCGCGGCGGCGCGCATCGACCAGGCGCTGGCCTGGCTCGACCGCCGCCCCCAGCCGGCCGCCGTGCCGGACCGCGCCCCCGAATGGACGCCTGCCCCCGCACCCATGCCCGTCGCGCCCCAGGCCGCGCCGGTCTTCCGCCCGCAAGTCCTGCCGGGTATCGCGCCGCAGGACATGCCGGTCGGCGGCACCGCCAGCCCGCCGGTGCCGATCGGACCCGATGCCGAGTATCCGCGCGGCCCCGCCAATCCCGGCGACATCCCGCCCAGTTCGTCCAAGGCGCCGGGCTGAAGGGGAGCTCCACGCGGCCGTGACCGGGACGCAGGGCTGCCGCCCGGTCTCGGGGCGCGGTTCTTGCTCGCTTTTTCCAGCGCACCCCCTTATGTGTGCGCCGCATCAAGTCAAAGGGCCCGCTTTGCGCCTGTGATGACCGCCGTCCGGTGGTTCGTCGCGGGGCGCCCGGGGTCGGCCCGAACCGGAAGTCGGACTGCACCCATGGAAATCCGCAACGTCGCCATCATCGCCCACGTCGACCACGGCAAGACCACGCTGGTCGACAACCTGCTGAAGCAGGCCGGCGCCTTCCGCGCCAACCAGGTGGTGGCCGAACGGGCCATGGACCGCAACGACCTGGAACGCGAACGGGGCATCACCATCCTGGCCAAGTCCACCGCCGTGGAATGGAAGGGGGTGAAGATCAACATCGTCGACACGCCCGGCCACGCCGATTTCGGCGGCGAGGTGGAGCGCATCCTCTCCATGGTAGATGGCGCGATCGTGCTGTGCGACGCGGCCGAAGGCCCGCTGCCGCAGACGAAGTTCGTGCTGACCAAGGCGCTGGCCCGCGGCCTGAAGCCGATCGTCGTCATCAACAAGGTGGACCGCCAGGACGCCCGCGCGGATGAGGTCCACAACGAGGTGTTCGACCTCTTCGCCGCGCTCGGAGCGACGGATGAGCAGCTGGACTTCCACACCATGTTCGCCTCCGGCCGCCAGGGCTGGGCGGACCTGTCCATGGACGGGCCGCGCAAGGACCTCGGGCCGATGTTCGACCTGATCCTGAGCCATGTGCCGGCGCCGAAGGTGGACCTCGAGAAGCCCTTCGCCATGAACGCCTCGATCCTGGAGGCGGACAACTTCCTCGGCCGCATCCTGACCGGGCGCGTGGAGCAGGGCACGGCGCGCATCAACATGCCCGTCCGCGTGCTGCGCCAGGACGGCACGGTGGTGGAAACCGGCCGCCTGACCAAGCTGATGACCTTCTCCGGCCTCGACCGCGTGCCGGTGGATGAGGTGCAGGCGGGCGACATCATCGCCATCGCCGGCCTGTCCGACGCGACGATCCCGGACACCATCGCCTCCCCGGAAGTGACGGAGCCGCTGCCCGCCATCCCGGTCGATCCGCCCACCCTCGCCATGACCTTCCGCATCAATGACGGCCCGCTCGGCGGCCGCGAGGGCAAGAAGGTCACGTCCCGCCAGATCCGCGACCGCCTGTTCAAGGAGACCGAGGGCAACGTCGCCATCAAGGTGAAGGTGTCCGAGGAAGTCGACGCCTTCGAGGTCGCCGGCCGCGGCGAACTCCAGCTCGGCGTGCTGATCGAGCAGATGCGCCGCGAGGGCTTCGAGCTGACGATCGGCCGCCCCCGCGTCCTGACGCGGGAGAACCCGGAGACGGGCGAGCGCGAGGAGCCCTATGAGGAAGTCCTGGTCGACGTGGATGAGGGCTATTCGGGCGTGGTGGTGGAGAAGCTCTCCATCCGCAAGGGCCAGATGCAGGACATGCGGCCGTCCGGCGGCGGCAAGGTGCGCCTGACCTTCCACATCCCGTCCCGCGGCCTGATCGGCTACCACGGCGAGTTCATGACGGACACGCGCGGCACCGGCATGATGAATCGCCTCTTCCTCGGCTATCAGCCCTGGGCCGGCGTGATCGAGGGCCGCCGCAACGGCTCCCTGATCTCCAACTCGGACGGCGAGGCGATCCAGTACGCGCTGTTCTACCTGCAGGAGCGCGGGCAGCTCTTCGTCGATCCGGGCGTGAAGGTCTATGTCGGCATGATCCTCGGCGAACACTCCCGGGACAACGACCTGGAAGTGAACCCGATCAAGGAGAAGAAGCTCACCAACATCCGTGCCGCCGGCAAGGATGAGGCGCTGCTGCTGACGCCGCCGCGGCGGATGAGCCTGGAGCAGGCCATCTCCTACATCGAGGATGACGAACTCGTTGAGGTGACGCCCTCGGCCATCCGGCTGCGCAAGCGCTACCTCGACCCGCATGAGCGCAAGAAGCACGCCCGCCGCGCGGAGAGCGAGGCGGCGTGAGACCAGGGCGGGGTCCTCCGGGACTCCGCCTTTTTCGTGTCTGCGAGTCACCCATAGGCTCTGCCGAAGCCCGCCATCGGACCAGGCTCTTGGCCCCCTTCGCCCGCCGCCGCCTAGTGTCCGCGGCGAGGATGCCCGCCGGACACGGCGCGGGCCATTGCGGGACTGACGACCATGACCCAGCCGACCAGGGCACGCCACGCCAGCCGATCGCCCCGCGCACCGCGCAGCGCCGCCGAGGATCCACCGGCCCCCCGCTGGCACAGCTGGCATCCCGATGACGGCGACGAGGTGGTGCATGGCGGCCGGGGGATCGATGTCCTCAACCTTCCCTCCCTGACCGCCGCCAGCCTGATCGGCGCGATCCGGCTGTGTGGCCGTGAGGGCCAGAGCCTGTCCCTGGTCATCGGCGCCGACGGGTCGGTCACCTTCCCGGACGAGGCAGGCCGGGAAGAGGCGGTGAGCGGCACCCTCACCCTCCAGGGCCATCGCCTGCGCTTCTTCGCCATCCGCCGGATCGTCTTCGCGGCGGAAGGCTGAGGCGCCGCATCCCGCGCGCCTGCCGCGCGTTGGGGTCGTACCGCCCCGGAGCCGAGCGATGCGCCCCCTTCTGCCGCTACTCCTTCCCCTCCTCGCCCTGGCCGCCTGCGCACAGCCCGCGCCGCCGCTGGATGCCACCGGCCTGACGGAGGCAGAGCTCGTGCAGCGCCTCGGCGTGCCGGTCGGCAGCTACGAGGCGGAGGGGAGGCGCTTCCTCACCTTCGAACAGCAGGGCGCGTCGGCGCCGGCGGTCAGCCCCTCCATCGGCTTCGGCGTCGGGCGCTTCGGCTGGGGCGGGGGCGGGGGCACCGCCTTCGGCACGGGCATCGGGCTCGGCTTCGGGGGCGGTGGCGCGCCGCGCAGCTGCACCAGCACCTTCGAACTGCAGCAGGGGCGCGTTGTCGGATCGACGCGGCAGGGCGCGGGCTGCGGTTGACGGCGGGCCACCGCCTCCGCTCCCATCGCCGCCATGGACCCGATCGATGATGCCGCGCTGATGGCGGCGGCCGAGGCCGCGCGTGGCTTCGCCCATGCGCCCTATTCCCGCTTCACCGTCGGCGCCGCGCTGCTGGCGGCGGATGGCACGGTGGTGCCGGGCTGCAACGTGGAGAATGCCAGCTACGGCGCCACGATCTGCGCGGAGCGCACGGCCGTCGTTTCCGCCGTCGCGGGCGGCCGCCGGCGCTTCCTGGCCGTTGCCGTGGCGGGGCCTGCCGGCATCGCGCTCGGCCCCTGCGGGCTGTGCCGCCAGGTGCTGTCGGAATTCTCCCCGGACGGATCGCTGCGGGTCGTGACGCGCGATGCCGCCGGCGCGATCCGCGCGACGACCATCGGCCAGCTCCTGCCCGCCGCCTTCAGCGCGACCGACCTGGAAAACCCACGCCAATCATAGGGAACCCGGGGGGGGCGCCCGCGGCGCACCGCCGGAGGAGGTCCGGTTTGGGGGGGTGCAGCGCGCCGCGGGCGGCCAGTCCGCAGGGTGGGGGGCACCCGCTGGACCTGAGGGGAATCCTACACGGATGGTCGGATGACCCCAAGGATATTCCACCTGCGCGATGCGCAGGCCGGGCGCGCCACCCATGCCCCCCGCGCGCAGCGACGCTCAGAACCTGTTCATCCGGACCTGGTCACGGCCCCGTTTGCGGAAACGCCCGCATCTGCGCCACACTCAACCCAGGCGATGATACGGGACCCGCATGGACACGCGAGACCACGACCAGCCAGGTCAGGACGGGCCCGCCAAGGCGGTGCCGGTGGAGAAGCCGCATCGCCTGCGCATCGATGCCCGCGGCCGTGTCCTGCTGCCGCCGCCGCTGCGCGCCGCCACGGGCCTGCTGCCGAACCAGCCGCTGCTGGTCGTCCTGCAGGATGAAGAGCTGCGGGTCTCCCCGGCCGGGGAGGAGAAGCCGGCAGGCAATGTCCGGCTGCCGACGCTGGACCGGAAGGGGCGGCTGACCCTGCCGGGGTCGCTCCGCACCACGCTCGGCCTGGTGCCGGGGGGCACGGTGCTGATGCAGCCGACGCCGCCCGGGATGCGGCTGGTGACGCCCGCCCGGCTGCTCGGCCGGCTGCGGGAGGCGCGGGAATCCCTGACGCGGCACCTGGAACGCAGCTGATCCGCGTGACGAGGGCTGGCGGCGCGGCGCGTGACGTGGCGAGAGTGGGCGCATGAACGACACCGCCTCCCCGCGCCGCGGCCGCTTCTTCAGCGACCGCCGATTCCTGCTGATGCTCGCCCTCGGCTTCTCGGCCGGGCTGCCGCTGCCGCTGGCGGCGGGGCAGGTGCTGCGGCAGTGGTTCACGGAAAGCGGCATGTCGCTGTCGGCCATCGGGCTGACGGCGCTGATCGGCCTGGCCTATGCCAACAAGTTCCTCTGGTCCCCCTTCTTCGATGCGGTGCGCCCGCCGCTGCTGGGGCGCCGGCGCGGCTGGCTGATCCTGCTGCAGCTGGCGCTGATGGCCGCGATCGCCGCCATCGGCCTGACCAACCCGGCCGGCGACGCGACGCTGACGGTCGCGCTGGCCGTGCTGGTCGCCTTCCTGTCGGCCAGCCAGGACATCGTCATCGATGCCTGGCGCATCGAGATGCTGGGCGAGGATGACGAACGCCAGGCCTATGGCCTTGCCGCCTATGTCTGGGGCTACCGCCTGGCCCTGCTGGCCAGCGGCGCGGGCACGCTGTTCCTGGTGTCCCATCTCGGCTGGTCGGGCGCCTATCTCTACGCCGCGGCGCTGATGCTGGTCGGCATCGCGGCAACGCTCGCGGGGCGCGAAGGCGTGGTGCCGCCGGCGGTGGCGCTGGGCTGGGTGGAGCGGCTGCGCCAGAACGTGGTCGCCCCCTTCCTCGACTTCATGGGCCGCCGCTACTGGCTGGCCATCCTGGCCTTCATCGCGCTGTTCAAGCTGGGGGAGGCGCTGGCCAGCATCCCCCTCACGGTCTTCTACCGGTCGGAGGGATTCACGCGGGACGATCTGGCCGCCGTCGGCACCGTCTTCGGGCTGGGGGCGACGCTCGCAGGGACCGTGGCGGGCAGCTGGCTGGTCGGGCGCATCGGCGTCGGCCGCGCGCTGATCCTGACTGGGCTGACGCAGATGCTGTCGAACCTGATGTACCTGGCCCTCGTCGGCGGCGGTCGGGACATCCCGATGCTCTTCGCCCAGGTGGGGATCGAGAACTTCACCGACGGGTTGGCCGATGCGGCCTTCCTCACCTACCTCTCGGGCCTGGTGAACCGCAGCTTCAGCGCCACGCAATACGCGCTGCTGTCCTCGCTGGCCGCCGTGCCGCTGCGAAGCCTGGGCGCGAGCGCGGGGGCGCTGGCGCAGTCGCTGGGCTGGTCGCAGTTCTTCGTGCTGACCACCGTCGCGGCGCTGCCGGCCATGGCGGTGATGCTGTTTCTCCTGTGGCGCCTGCCGCCGGCGGACCGGCGCGCACCTTCAGGCGGCTGAGGGCCGCGCCTCCGCCAGCCAGCGCCACAGCATCGCGGCCCCGATCGCGCCCAGCATCTGCGCCGCGATGAAGCCCGCGACATCACCGGGCGCGATGCCGGCGAAGCTGTCGGTCAGGGCGCGCGCGATGGTGACGGCGGGGTTGGCGAAGGAGGTCGAGGCGGTGAACCAGTAGGCCGCGGTGATGGTGAGGCCGACGGCATAGGGCACGGCCCCCGGCCGCGCCTGCCGCACGCCGAGGATCGTGAGCAGCAGCATCGCCGTCGCCACCCCCTCCGCGATCCAGGCGCCGGTCCCGCCACGCGCCGTGCTGCCGGCCTGGACCAGCGGCAGGTCGAACATCGCATGCGCCACCGCCACGCCAGCGACAGCGCCCGCGAGTTGCGCGGCCGCATAGGCCAGGGCGACGCGGCCCGGCATCTCCCGCCGCAGGACCAGCACGGCGGCGACGGCCGGGTTCATCAGCGCGCCGGACACCGGCCCGAAGACCAGGATCAGCACCGGCAGCATGGCACCCGTGGCCAGCGCATTGGCCAGCAGGGCGAGGCCATCATTCCCGCCGGACAGCCGCGCCGCCATGATGCCGGACCCGACCACCGTCGCCAGGAGCAGCGCAGTCGCCAGCGCTTCCGCCACCAGGCGCCGCGGCAGGTCAGGCACCGGGCGCGACCTTCCGGCCCGCGTCATCGACGACCGCCGCCCCATCCTCCTTCGCGAAGGCGCCGCGCTGCGGGTCCGGCAGGATCTCCAGCACTGCCTCCGACGGCCGGCAGAGCCGGACGCCCAGCGGCGTGAAGACCATCGGGCGATTGATCAGGATGGGATGGGCGACCATCGCGTCCAGCAGCGCGTCATCGTCGAGGGCGGGATCCCCCAGGCCGAGTTCGGCGAAGGGCGTCCCCTTCTCCCGCAGCAGGGCCCGGATCGGGAGGCCAGCCTGCCGCGCCGCGTCCCGGATCGCGTCCCGCGACGGCGGGTCGCGGAGATACTCGACCACGCGCGGCTCCGCGCCGCTGTTGCGGATGAGGCCCAGCACGTTGCGGGAGGTGCCGCAGGCCGGGTTGTGCCAGATGGTGATGGCGGGGGCGTCAGGCGGCCTGGTCATTCATCGGTCTCCGGTTGGTCAGCGCGCCGCAGAGCTCCGCCCGGCCGCCGCAGCAATCCCGCAGCAGGAAGTCGATCAGCGCATCGATGCCGCACATTTCGGCGGCATAGATCACGTGCCGCCCCTCCCGCCGCGACACGACCAGCCCGGCACGGGACAGGATGGCGAGGTGGGTGCTGAGGGTGTTGGCGGGCACGGCGAGCAGGCGCGCGATCTCCCCCGCCGGCAGCCCCTCCGGCCCCGCGACGACGAGGCGGCGGAAGACCAGCAGGCGGGTTTCCTGCGCCAGCGCGCCCAGCGCCTCGATCGCCTCGGTCGTTTCCATGATTCCCGAATTATCGAATCGTTGCGGCGGGCGCAAGGCTGTGATGGCGGGCGGCCCTTCCGCCTTGGCGGCCGCGGCGTCACCTTCGCGCCCCGACCAAGCCCGAGGCCTCCCCATGTCCGCCCTCTACGCCACGCCGCTCCTCCTGCTGCTGTCCAACGTGGTCATGACCTTCGCCTGGTACGGGCACCTGAAGGCGCCGTCCTGGCCGCTATGGGTCGCGATCCTGGTGAGCTGGGGGATCGCCTTCTTCGAATACTGCCTGGCCGTGCCCGCCAATCGCCTGGGCTACGGCACCTTCACCGGACAGCAGCTGAAGGTGATGCAGGAGGTGATCACCCTGGCCGTCTTCGCCGTCTTCAGCGTGACCTTCCTGGGCGAGACCATCCGCTGGAACTTCGTCGCCGCCGGCGTGTGCCTGCTGGCGGCGGTGGTCTTCATCTTCCTGCCCGTGGGTAAGTAGCCGTCAGGCCGACAACACCCCGTGCTGCCGCAGGAAGCGCAGCAGCGGCAGAAGGGGCAGGCCGAGGATGGCGCTGTGCTCGCCCTCGATCCGGTTGAAGAGCTGGATGCCCGGCCCCTCGACGCGATAGGCGCCGACGGAGGAGCAGAGGATCTCCCCCTCCAGCGCCAGGTAGTCCTCGATGAAGCCGTCGGAGACGTCGCGCATCGTCATCCGCGGGGTCGAGACGTCCTGCCAGATGCGCTCGCCCCCGCGCCAGGCGACGGTCGCCGTCACCAGTTCGTGCCGTCGGCCGCGCAGGGTGCGCAGGTGCTGGCGGGCGCCGTCCAGTCCGATGGGCTTGTCGAACCAGTGGACCTTGCCGTCGATGGTGCAGGTCAGCAGCTGGTCGCCGCCGATGACCAGCGCCTCCGGCCGCCGGGACGCGACGCGCATGGCCTTGGCATCGGCCAGCATGAGGGCGGCCTCGGCCGGGGGGATGCCCTCGGCCTGGGCGGATTCCTTGATGGCGCCTTCGTCCACCGCCGCGGCGATCGCCTCGAACCGCAGGCCGGCGCCCTCCAGCATGGCGCGGCGGCTGGCCGACGCACTGGCCAGCACCAGCGCGGGCGTCTCCGCCTGGATCACGCGCCGGCCTTGAGGACGCCGGAGGCCGGGTCCTCCGGCTGGTGCGGCTGGGCGGCGCGGCCGCGGCGGGCGTGCCAGGCCTCCATCAATTGTAGGACAGTCGCGGCCGTCTCCTCGATCGATCGCCGCGTCACGTCGATCACCGGCCAGCCATGGGTGGTGCAGAGCCGGCGGGCCGCCTGGATCTCCGCCTTTACCGCCTCATGGTCCACATAGTCCGTTGTGTCGTGGTGCACGCCATGGGCGCCGATCAGCTTCAGCCGGTGGCGCCTGATCTCGATCAGGGCATTGGTCTCGATGTGAAGGCCGACGACCGGGCAGGGCGCCGTCTCCAGCTCCGGCGGCAGCGGCGCGCCGGGCACCAGCGGCACGTTGGCCGCCTTGATGCCGCGGTTCGCCAGGTAGAAGCAGGTCGGCGTCTTCGACGAACGCGAGACGCCGACGATGCAGACATCGGCCTCCGCGATGCCCGCCGTGCCCTGCCCGTCATCATGCGCCAGCACGTAGTGCATGGCGTCGATCCGGCGGAAGTAGTCGGCATCCATCACATGCTGCGCGCCGCGCTTCTCCCGCGCCCGTTCGCCCAGCGCGTTCTGCAGCAGTTCCATCACCGGCTCGAGCGGCGAGAGGCATTCGAGGCCGAGGCGACGGCAATGCTCCTCCAGCGCCAGGCGCAGGCTGCGGTCCACCAGGGTGAACAGCACCGGCCCGGGCTCGGATTCGATGCCGTCCAGCACCCGGTCGAGCTGCAGGCGGGAGCGGATGAGGGACCAGCGGTGATGCACCACATGCGGGTCGTCGAAGCGGGACAGGGTGGCGCGGGCGATGGAGTTCAGCGTCTCCCCCGTGCTGTCCGACACCAGGTGCAGGTTCGTCGAGCGGATCGGCATGAGCTTCCGGGCCTGGCCTGTGCCTGAGGAGAATAACGGGGACAGCGGGGATGACGGGGAAAACCCCGCGGGGTCAAGCCCGAAGCGCCGCCGAGTGGGGAGAACCGTGCATCCCGCGGTACACGGGGGGAATCCCCGACCCTTCGGCACGCCGATGGGGATGGTCCGGATTGCCGAACCGGGACAGGGGCTTGGCCGCCGAAGCTCGCGTGGACAGGGCTGTGGATGAAAGCGCCCGGACCGGTGATCCACACCGCCCACACCCCCCAATATCTACCCCAAGACTCTTAAGGATTCTTTCTTCTTGTCCGGATGGGTCGCCGGAAGCCGCGCCATCGGGCAGGATGCAGGCATGGATCGAGGGAGGCTGGGTTGACGGTTGAGGCGGGAGCGGCGACGGGCGAGAACAAGCCCCTGCTGCGGGCAGTGTCCGGCGAGGCCGTGTGGCCGCCGCCGATGTGGCTGATGCGCCAGGCCGGGCGCTACCTGCCGGAATACCGGGAGGTGCGGGCCAAGGCCGGCGGCTTCATCAACCTCTGCACCACGCCGGAGATGGCGGCGGAAGTCACGCTGCAGCCGATCCGCCGCTACGGCATGGATGGCGCGATCCTCTTCTCCGACATCCTCATGGTGCCCTGGGCCATGGGCCAGGGGCTGCGCTTCGCGGAAGGCGAGGGCCCGGTCCTCGACCCGATCCGGGACGCCGCGGGCGTCGCGGCGCTGGAGCTGGAGAAGGTTCGCGAACGCGCCGCGCCGATCTTCGAGACGGTGCGCCTGACCCGCGCCTCGCTCGACCAGCATGCGCCCAAGGTCTCGCTGATCGGCTTCGCCGGCAGCCCCTTCACCGTCGCCTGCTACATGGTGGAGGGCCATGGCTCGAAGGATTTTCACACCGCGCGGGGGATGGCCTTCAACGACCCGGCGCTGTTCGGCCGGCTGATCCGCACCCTGGTCGATGCCACCACCGACTACCTGCTGGCGCAGGCGGAGGCGGGGGCGGAGGTGCTGATGCTGTTCGACAGCTGGGCCGGCATGCTGCCGCCGTCCCAGTTCCGGCGCTGGGTGATCGAGCCGACGGCGACCATCGTCCGGTCGCTCAAGAAGCTGCATCCCTCCATCCCCATCATCGGCTTCCCGCGCCTGGCGGGGCCGCTGATCGGCGAATATGCGCAGCGGACGGGGGTGAACACCGTCGCCATGGACACCGCCATGGACCCGCGCTTCGCGGCTTCCGCCGTGCCGGCCAATGTGGGGCTGCAGGGCAACCTCGACCCGCTGGCGCTGATCGCCGGCGGCGCGGCGCTGGAGGCGGAGGCGCGGCAGATCCTGGCCGCCATGCGCGGCCGGCCCTTCGTCTTTAACCTCGGCCACGGGATCGAGAAGATCACGCCGCCGGAGAATGTCGCGCAGCTGGTGCGGATCGTCCGCTCAGGGGGTTGATGGCGGCAGCAGCACGAAGAGGCGGGCGGGGTCGCGCATCGGCCCCGCGGCCTCGACCGCTTCATCGCCCCAGCCCGTGAAGAGGTCGGCCCGGGCCGCGCCGCGGATGGCGCCGCCCGTATCCTGCGCCACCGCCAGGCGCTCCACGCCCCGTCCAGCGACCCAGACGGGCGTCCCGAGCGGCGTCTGCGTCCGGTCCACCGCGATGGACCGCCCGGGCGTCAGGGGCGCCCCCAGGGCGCCCAGCGGGCCCTTCTGCGGCGCCAGGCCCGTCAGCTCCCGGAAGAAGACGTAGCTGGGATTGCGGGCCATCAGCGCGGCGGCGTCGGCCGGCGGCGCGGCGCGCAGCCAGTCCCGGATCGCCTGCATCGACATCGCCTCCCGCGCCACGGCCCCGCTCTCGATCAGGAAGCGGCCGATGGCGACATAGGCGTGACCGTTCTGCGCGGCGTAGCCGAGGCGCAGCACGCGGCCATCCGGAAAGGTGACGCGGCCCGATCCCTGGATATGCAGGAAGAAGGCGTCCACCGGATCCACCCAGGCGAGTTCCAGGCCCTGGCCTTCCAGCGCCCCGCCCGCGATGGCGGCGCGGTCCGGGAAGGGCTGCAGTCTGCCATCCCGCACCAGCCCCGCGGTGCGGCGGCCGCGGAGGTCGGTCGCGAAGCTGCCGAGATCGACCTCCACCAGGTCGCGCGGCCGGGCCAGCAGGGGCGTGGAGAGCGCCGGCGTCCGCACGGGGCTGGCGCGCAGCTCGGGCTCGAAATAGCCGGTCAGCGTGCCCTCCCCCACCGCCCAGGGCGTGAAGTGGCGGGCCAGGAAGGCGCGGGCGGCAGGCTCGTCATCGGCCGGCAGCGCGGCGACGGCGGCGCAGGCGGGGGCGAAGTCGCCGGCATCCCGCGCCAACGGTCCCTCCCCGCCGAGCGCCCGGTCGGGGGGCATGCGGGCCAGGACCGTGCAGCTCTCGCGGAAGGCGGGGATGGCCTGGGCCACCCGGTCGGTGGACCAGCCGGGGAGGTCGGTGAAGGGGACGGGATGGGGAAGGGGTTTGGTGCAGGCGGCGAGGGTGAGCGCCAGCAGCAGGGTCAGAGGCCGTGCGACACGGTGCCGCGGACCCCCACCCCGACCCTCCCCCGCAAGCGCGGGGGAGGGAGTGGTCAGTTCAGACGCTGCGCGTGGCAACAAGGCGCCAGGTGGGGTCGGGGTTCTTCAGGTCGCGCTGGAAGGTCCAGACGTCGGTGAGTTCGGTCACCGCCTCGGCGCCCGCGGCGATGCTGCCATCCCGCGCGGTGGTCAGGTTCACCTGGTCGCTGACGAAGCGGACCGTCACATCGGCCACGGTGCCGCGCAGGTCGGCGGCCTCGATCGCCATGTCCTGCATGGCGCGCACCTCGCTGCGCTGGGTCTCGCCCTCGCGCTCGCGGCGGCTGATCTCACCCTCGAACCCCGCATAGGTGTCGTCGGACAGCAGGGCGCGCAGCGTCTGGCGGTCGCCACGGGCGAAGGCGTCCACGATCATGCGGAAGGCGCCCTCCGCCCCCGCCAGGAAGGCATTCGGCTCGAAGGACGGATCGACGCCGCGCACGCGCATCAGCGCCTGGCCGACCGGGCTGCGCGGATCGGGCACGGACACGCGGGCCTGGCTGGCCGGGGAGACGCTGGCAGGCGGCAGGGTTGGCTGGTCATTGTCCACCGGCCGCGGGCCGCGGGGGTCGTAGCCCGCGCCATCCTCCCGCCGCGGACGCTCGAAGCCCGTGCGGCGGCCCAGCACGCTGCGCAGGCGCAGGACCAGGAAGGCCGCGATCATGGCGAACAGGATCAGATCGACAGGAAAGCCGCCGGACATTGCCAACTCCTCATTCTTCACTCACTTAAGGCCG
>JAIXWG010000006.1 GCA_027482245.1 Acetobacteraceae bacterium
CCCGTCTTCGCCAGAACCTTGGTGATCGCCGCCGTCAGCGACGTCTTCCCATGGTCCACGTGCCCGATCGTGCCGATGTTGCAGTGCGGCTTCGTCCGCTCGAATTTCGCCTTGGCCATTGCTCAGGTCCTCAGGATCGGATCGTGTTTACCAGCGGTAGTGGCTGAAGGCCTTGTTCGCCTCCGCCATCCGGTGCGTGTCTTCGCGCTTCTTGACGGCCGACCCGCGGTTGTTGGCGGCGTCCATCAGCTCCGCCGAAAGGCGGTCTTCCATCGTGTGCTCGCCGCGCTTGCGCGCGCTGTCGATGATCCAGCGGATCGCGAGCGCCTGGCGCCGTTCCGGACGAACCTCGACCGGCACCTGGTATGTCGCGCCACCGACGCGGCGGCTGCGGACTTCCACGGCCGGCTTCACATTGTCCATCGCCTCATGGAACACGCGCAGCGGGTCGCTGTTCGGGCCCCCGCGACGCTTCAGGGTGTCCATCGCGGCGTAGACGATGCCCTCGGCGGTGCTCTTCTTGCCGTCGTACATGAGCACGTTCATGAAACGGCTCAGCACGAGGTCACCGAACTTCGGGTCCGGCAGGACCTCGCGCTTCGTGGCGCTATGGCGGCGCGACATCTCTCAGTTCCTCACTTCGGCCGCTTCGCGCCGTACAGCGACCGGCGCTGGCGACGCTTGGCGATGCCCTGCGTGTCGAGCACGCCACGCAGGATGTGGTAGCGAACGCCCGGAAGGTCCTTCACGCGGCCACCGCGGATCAGGACGACCGAGTGTTCCTGCAGGTTGTGACCCTCACCGGGGATGTAGCTCACGACCTCGTAGCCGTTCGTCAGGCGGACCTTCGCCACCTTACGCAGAGCGGAGTTCGGCTTCTTCGGCGTCGTCGTGTAGACGCGCGTGCAGACGCCCCGCTTCTGAGGGCTGCCCTGCAGGGCCGGAACCTTGTTCCGCTTCGCAATGGGCTCTCGCCCCGTGGCGATGAGCTGGTTGATCGTCGGCATGACGCCCCTTCGTGCCCGTCCCGTCTCTCCACAGCGCCGCCAAGCACGTTGGCCCGCGTGACGCGCAATTGCGCATCCTGCGGGCTACCGTCCTGCCACCGGCCTCAGCCTTCCCTGACTACGGGAGGGCGGCGCCGGCGACGCATCGCTGTGGACCAAAATTACAGCCCGGCCGTGCGATGCAGATGCACCGACCCCGACCAAGGACCCGCCGTATATTCGCCGTGTCCTGTTGAGTCAAGCGAAGTGGAACTTCCCGAAGGCCCGATGGCACCTCCGCGGGCGCCGCCGTCGTTCCACTGCGCCATGCGGTGGCGAAGCCCGGTCACGGGCCGCCACACGCCAGGCGGAAGGGGCTGGAAGCCCCTCTCCTATCCTTATTCCGCGGCCCGCGCCGGGCCCGGCAGAGGCGCCGGGCTGGTCGGGATGCGGCCGCGGTCGCGCTGCGCCGCCACGGCGCGCAGCTTGTTCATGACGGACCCCGTGCCCGCCGGAATCAGACGCCCGACGATCACGTTCTCCTTCAGGCCCATCAGGTTGTCGACCTTGCCCGCCGTCGCGGCCTCCGTCAGCACCCGAGTCGTCTCCTGGAAGGAGGCGGCCGAGATGAAGGAGGTCGTTTGCAGCGAGGCCTTGGTGATGCCCTGCAGCACCGGCTCGGCGCGCGCGGGGCGTTCCTTGGCGGCGATGCGCTTCTCGTTCTCGATCTCGAACTCGATTCGCTCCACCGTCTCGCCGATCAGGTAGGTCGTGTCCCCCGGATCCAGGATCTCGACCTTCTGCAGCATCTGGCGAACGATGACCTCGATGTGCTTGTCGTTGATCTTCACGCCCTGCAGTCGATAGACGTCCTGGATCTCGTTCACGAGGTAGTTCGCCAGCGCCTCGACACCCAGCACGCGCAGGATGTCGTGCGGCACGCGGGGGCCGTCGACCAGCGGGTCGCCGGCCTTCACGTAGTCGCCTTCCTGAACGGAAACGTGCTTGCCCTTCGGCACCAGGTATTCCCGGGGCGTCACCGGCTCGTCGCCGATCTGCTCCGGCACCACCAGGATGCGGCGCTTGGCCTTGTAGTCCTTGCCGAACTCAACGCGGCCGTCGACGTCGGCGATGATCGCCGCGTCCTTCGGGCGCCGTGCCTCGAACAGCTCCGCCACCCGCGGCAGGCCGCCGGTGATGTCGCGCGTCTTCGACGATTCGCGCGGCATGCGCGCGATGACGTCGCCGATGCTGACTTCCTTCCCGTTCTCGACCGAGAGGATCGAGCCCGGCGGCAGCACGGTGATCGCTTCCGCGCCATTGTCGCGCTTCACGACATTGCCCGCCGCGTCGCGCAGGATCAGGCGTGGACGCAGGTCCGCACCACGGCCGACGGACTTGTACTCGACGACCTCCTTGAAGGAGAGACCCGTCACCTCGTCCATGCGGTCCATGAGGGTGACGTTCTCGATCAGGTCGGCAAACTCCACCTTGCCGTTCTTCTCGGTGATGATCGGCAGGGTGAAGGGGTCCCACTCCGCCAGCTTCTGGCCGCGGGCCACGGTCGCGCCCTCCTCGACCAGCAGCCTGGCGCCGTAGGGCACCCGGCTCCGGCCGCGCTCCCGCCCGTTCGCGTCCATCAGCAGGGCTTCGCAGTTGCGGGCCATGACGATGGTCGCGCCCTGGCTCGTGGTCACCACCACGCGGTTCAGGAACTTCACCGTGCCGTCCGCGATCGCCTCCACCGCCGACTGCTCCGCGCCACGCTGCGCGGCACCGCCGATGTGGAAGGTGCGCATCGTCAGCTGCGTGCCCGGCTCGCCGATCGACTGCGCGGCGATGACGCCGACAGCCTCACCGGTGTTGACCGGCGTGCCACGGGCGAGGTCGCGGCCATAGCAGTGGCCGCAGACGCCGACGCGCGCGTCGCAGGTCAGCACGGAGCGGATCTTCACCGCCTCCACGCCCGCCTTCTCGATGAGCTCGGCTTCCGGCTCCTCGATCAGCGTGTTGTTCTTCACCAGGACCTTGCCGTCGGCCGGGTCGATGACGTCTTCCTGCGTGGTCCGGCCCAGGATGCGCTCGGACAGGGAGGAGACGACCTCGCCGCCATCCATCACGGCGCGCACGGTGATGCCACGCTCGGTGCCGCAATCATCCTCGACGATGATGCAGTCCTGCGCGACGTCCACCAGGCGGCGGGTCAGGTAGCCGGAGTTCGCCGTCTTCAGCGCCGTGTCGGCCAGGCCCTTGCGGGCGCCGTGCGTGGAGTTGAAGTACTCCAGCACCGTCAGGCCTTCCTTGAAGCAGTTGATGATCGGCTGCTCGATGATCTCGCCCGACGGCTTGGCCATCAGGCCGCGCATGCCGGCGAGCTGGCGCATCTGGGCGGGCGAACCGCGCGCGCCGGAATGCGACATCATCCAGACGGAGTTGGCGGGCTTGCCGATCTCCTGCTTCTGGATCTCCTTCATCATGGCCTGCGCGACTTCTTCCGTGCAGCGCGACCAGGCGTCGACCACCTTGTTGTAGCGCTCGCCGGCGGTGATGAGGCCGTCGAGGTACTGCTGCTCGAACTCCTTCACCTGGTCCTTGGTGTTGCCGATCAGCGTGTACTTGCTGTCCGGCATGACCATGTCGTCCTTGCCGAAGCTGATGCCCGCCTTCGCCGCATGGCGGAAGCCAAGGCCCATCAGACGGTCGGCGAAGATCACGCTCTCCTTCTGGCCGCAGTGACGATAGACGGCGTCGATGACGTCGGAGATCGTCTTCTTGGTCAGCTGGCGGTTCAGCAGCGAATAGGGCACCGCGGCGCTGAGCGGCAGCAGCGCGCCCATGAACATGCGGCCCGGCGTCGTCACCACGCGCTCGGTGACGGTGTTGCCGTCCTTGTCCGCGGCCTTGCGGCGGGCGCGGATCTTGGTGTGCAGGTTGATCGTGCCGGCGGCCAGCGCCTGCTCGATCTCGCCGATCGTGGCGAAGGCCGGCGCCGCGCGCTCATCCGCCGCGCGGTATTCCGGCGTCTCCAGGCTCAGGTAGTAGAGGCCGAGCACGATGTCCTGGCTAGGCACGATGATCGGCTTGCCGTTGGCGGGGCTGAGGATGTTGTTGGTGGACATCATCAGCACGCGCGCTTCCAGCTGCGCCTCGAGCGACAGGGGCACGTGGACGGCCATCTGGTCGCCGTCGAAGTCCGCGTTGAAGGCGGTGCAGACCAGCGGGTGCAGCTGGATCGCCTTGCCCTCGACCAGCGTCGGCTCGAAGGCCTGGATGCCCAGGCGGTGCAGCGTCGGCGCGCGGTTCAGCAGGACCGGGTGCTCGCGGATCACCTCCTCGAGGATGTCCCACACCTCCGGCCGCTCCTTCTCCACCATCCGCTTCGCGGCCTTGATGGTGGTGGCGTGGCCGTACTTCTCGAGCTTCGAGTAGATGAAGGGCTTGAACAGCTCCAGCGCCATCTTCTTCGGCAGGCCGCACTGGTGGAGCTTCAGCTCCGGGCCCACCACGATGACCGAACGGCCGGAGTAGTCCACGCGCTTGCCGAGAAGGTTCTGGCGGAACCGGCCCTGCTTGCCCTTCAGCATGTCGGACAGCGACTTCAGCGGGCGCTTGTTGGCGCCCGTGATCGCACGGCCGCGGCGGCCGTTGTCGAACAGCGCGTCAACGGCCTCCTGCAGCATGCGCTTCTCGTTGCGCACGATGATGTCCGGCGCGCGCAACTCGATCAGCCGCTTCAGGCGGTTGTTGCGGTTGATGACGCGACGATACAGGTCGTTCAGGTCGGACGTCGCGAAGCGGCCGCCATCCAGCGGCACCAGCGGGCGCAGCTCGGGCGGGATCACCGGGACGACGTCCAGGATCATCCACTCCGGACGCGCGCCGCCCTCGGCGAAGCTCTCCAGCATCTTGAGGCGCTTCACCAGCTTCTTGCGCTTGGCCTCGGAGGTCGTCTCCTTCAGCTCCGTGCGCAGCCGGGTGGCTTCCTTGTCGAGGTCGATGGCGGCGAGCATCTGCTTCACCGCCTCGGCACCGATGCCGACGGAGAAGGCGTCTTCGCCGAACTCGTCCTGCTTGTTCTGATACTGGTCTTCCGTGAGAAGCTGGTGGAGCTTCAGGTCGGTCAGGCCAGGCTCGAGAACCACATAGCTCTCGAAGTAGAGGACCTTCTCCAGCTCCTTCAGGCTCATGTCGACCATCAGGCCGACGCGGCTCGGCAGGGACTTCATGAACCAGATATGCGCGACCGGCGACGCCAGCTCGATATGGCCCATGCGCTCGCGCCGGACCTTGGCGAGCGTCACTTCAACGCCGCACTTCTCGCAGATGATGCCGCGGAACTTCATCCGCTTGTACTTGCCGCAGAGGCACTCGTAGTCCTTGATCGGGCCGAAGATGCGGGCGCAGAACAGCCCGTCCCGCTCCGGCTTGAAGGTGCGGTAGTTGA
>JAIXWG010000049.1 GCA_027482245.1 Acetobacteraceae bacterium
CTCCAGCGGCCCCATCGCCGCCAGGGCATCGAGCGTCGCCTGGGGCAGGCGGCGGTCGGCGGTGGCGCCTTCCGGCCCGCTGACATCGATGCGCGGGAAGTGCGCCGCAGCGTCCGGATCCATCCCGAAGCCGGCCACAAGCGCCAGGGTCTGGTACACGGCGGCCAGGATCCGCCGCCCGCCGGAGGCGCCAAGTGCCATCTCCGGCACCCCCGCGGGGTCGGAGACCAGCACGGGCGACATGTTGGTCAGCGGCCGCTTGCTCGGCCCGATCTGGTTGGGGGAACCCGGCCGCGGGTCGAACCACATGACGCCGTTGTTCATCAGCACGCCGGACCCCGGCAGCACCACCCGGCTGCCCATGGAGGACAGCAGCGTGGTGGTCATCGCCACCATCATCCCGTCCTCGTCGCAGACGGTCAGGTGGGTGGTGCAGCTGTCGGCGCCCTTGGGCTCCGCATCGCCCAGGCCTTCCAGCCGCTCCGCATAGGCGGCCTGCATCGCCTTGGCGAAGGCGATGTGCCAGGCGGTGGCGGGCTCGCTGCCGGACCAGTCCGCGCCCTCCATCAGCTCCATCACGCGCCTGAAGGTCGGCGTGGCCGTCAGGCCGTTGGAGAGGTGCAGCGTCCGCCCCCGCCAGGGCACGGAGACCGCCGGCAGCACCCGCGCCCGGCAGCCCGCGAGGTCGGCGGCGGAGAGCACGCCCCCCATCGCCTTCACATCGGCCGCGATGGAGGCCGCGATGTCGCCCTCATAGAAGTCGCGGAAGCCCGCGCTCTGCAGCCGCTCCAGCGTCGCCGCCAGGTTGCCCAGCTGGAAGAAGCCCGGCGTGCCCTGGTAGGGCGCCACGGGCGGCAGCCCGCCCGGCAGGTAGATGCGCGCCGATTCGGCATAGAGCTTCAGCGTGGAGGCCGCATTCGCGATCTTCAGCGTCGTGAACCAGTCCTGCGCGAGGCCCCGCTTCGCCAGCGCCACCGCCGGTGCCAGCACGTCCCGCGCCGGCAGCCGGCCCCGCTTCTCATGCAGCAGCGCATAGCCCGCGACGGAGGACGGGATGACGAAGCTCATCGGCCCGTGGATGTTGCGGTCGCCCTCTACCTCCGGCCAGGCAAACAGGTCCTGCTTCATCCGCCCGGTGGTGGGGAAGTCCTTGGCATCGAGGCCGGCGGGCGAGACGGGGCCGAAATCGAAGGTCTCGGCTGCGCTGCCGGGCGCCGCGACCTGCGCAAAGCCGATGCCGCCGAGGCCGCTGTTCCAGGGCTCCATGGCAGCAAGGGCGAAGGCCATGCCGACGGCGGCGTCCGCCGCATTGCCGCCGGCGTCGAGGATCGCGATCCCGGCCTCCGCCGCGTCGCGCGACTGGCTGGCGACCATGCCGCGGCTGCCCGTCGCGGCGGGCTTCGTGACCTGCCAGTGCTGGCTGACATGGACGGGCGGGGTGTAGGTGAGCGGCATCAGGCGGTGTCCTCCGGGGCGTGCAGGATCGACCCGCCGGGCGCGATCGACAACCCCGGCGCGAGCTGGCCGTCCGGATCGGGCCGGGATCGCGCGGGGAACCTCTCCGGTTGCATTTCTTCGTTGCCTGCCAACGAAAGTTTCGCAGGCCCCGAAACACCTTCATCGCGTCCCGGGCAATTCCCTCCTCGCCGGAGACCCCCTAGGGTGGTGCCGTGCCGGCCCCGCGCGGCACGCCCTGATCCCCCCGGCGCCTTTCCTGCGGCAGCGCCTGTCGAAGCAGTCGAGGCCTTGGGATGTCGGGCGTGATCGCCGGTCGCTACGAGTTGCGTGAGATCATCGGCCACGGGGCCTCCGGCGTGGTGGTGGAGGCGGTGGACCGCCGGCTGGGCCGCCTGGTCGCGCTGAAGATGATGCGCGGCCGCACCAGTGCGGAAGAACGCCAGCGCATGGAGCGGGAGGTCAGCGTTTCCGCCCGGCTGAACCACGGCAACCTGGTCACCGTGCATGACGCGGGGATGCATGAGGGCCTGTTCTACATCGTCATGGAACTGGTGATCGGGGAGCCGCTGGGCGCGCCCATGCGGCGCGGGGAGATCTCGCCGCGGCAGGCGGTGGCGATCGTGGCGGCGCTTCTGGACGGGCTGGCGCATGCCCATGCCCGCGGCGTGGTCCACCGCGACGTGAAGCCGGCCAACATCCTGCTGACGATGAGCGAGCATGCCGGGCACGGCACGCCGAAGCTGACGGATTTCGGGATCGCGCGCACGGAGGCGAGCGACCTGACGCTGGCCGGCACGCTGGCCGGCACCCCGGCCTACATGGCCCCCGAGCAGCTGCGGGGCGAGACCGCCGATGCGCGCGCGGATCTCTGGGGCCTGGGCGTCGTGCTGTTCGAGATGCTGGCGGGCCGGCACCCCTTCCGGCCGCCCGGCGATTTCTTCGCCGTGACCCATGCGATCGTCCATCGTCCGATCCCGGCGCTGGACAGCCTGGTGCCCGGCCTGCCGCCGGGGCTTTCAGCCGTGGTGGCGCGGGCGACTGCCAAGGCCGCCGCGGAGAGGTTCGGCGATGCGTCCGGCATGGCCGCCGCCCTGCGGGCCGTCCTGGCCTCGCCGGCATCCTGGCCGGAGCGCAGCGCCTACCTGCCGGCGGAGGAGTCGGAGGACACCACGAGGCGGGTCGGCGCGGCAGGCTGCGCCTGACCCCGGCGGCTCAGCCCTTCTGGCTGTCCGCGAGTCCCTTGCCCATCAGCAGCCCCATCTCCCCGGGCCGGTCGCTGTGAGCGCGCATGGTGCGGTAGGGCACGTCCGTGATCTCCGCGATCAGGTTCAGCTTCTGCGCAACATCCAGCGCGCTGAACTTGCCCGCCCGCGGCCGCTTCTCATACAGCGCGGCCACGGCCTGCACGGTGCGGGGCGGGATCAGGCCCAGCACCCGCACATGCTCCGGCGTGATGTCGGACGCGATCAGGGTGCGGTCGACCATGGAATAGGGGACGGAAGCCGCGGCCCGGTGCGCCGGCGTCGCCGCGGCGGGCGCCGTCACGCTCAGCTCGCGGGCGGGAAAGTCCAGCTCCGCGCCGTTCTCCTGCTCGATGAAGACACGATCGCCATCGCTGTCCAGGACGACGCCGCTGCGCTTGCCGTCGCGGTGCCAGACCTTCTGCCCAACCTGGAACATGCACCGATCCTCCTCAGCCAGGCCGCGGGCGAGGATCGCCGGCGGGTCGTCAGGCCCGGTTCTTGCCGAGCCGCCGGCGTTCGACCTGGCGTTCGAAGTCCAGGTCCTCATGCCAGGCGAGGTGCGCATCGAGCGCCGCCTGCGCGCCGGCCGCGTCGCCGCGGGACAGGCGTTCCAGGATGTCCCGGTGTTCCTGCGCGATCCGGGGCTTCGGCCGCACATCATGGCCCAGGCCCCAGACCACGGAAAGCTGCCGCGCCACGCTCAGCCACAGGCCGTGCAGCACCCCGTTGCCGGACAGGCGGCAGAGCTCACCGTGATAGGCCTCATCCGCCGCGACGATCGCGGCCGCGTCGGGGCCCTGCGCCGCGGCCTCGTACCGCTCCGCCGCCCGCCAGGCCGGCGCCAGCCGTTCCGCCGTGGCGGGGCCGCTCGAGGAGATCTCCCGCAGCGCCAGCGTCTCCAGCGCCGTGCGCACGCGCATCAGCTCCGCCACGTTGCGGTTGGTGATCTGCATCAGCCGCATGCCCTTGTAGGGCGTGCTGACGACGATGCCCTGGGATTCCAGCAGGCGCAGCGCCTCCCGCACCGGGACGCGGGAGATGCCGAGGTCGCGGGCGATCTCGGCCTCCACCAGGCGGTCGCCGGGCAGGAAGATGCCGCGGGCGGCGGCGGCGACGATGGCCTCGGCGGCCTGTTCGACCATGGTGCGCGGCTGCACCGGCGCCAGGCGGCGCGAATCAGGCGCGGCATCGAGGCTCGGCGCCTCGGCTGCGTCGGGGGAGAGGGTGATCACGATGCGGGGGGCCTCGGTCAATCGTATCCAGTCTAAATTCAATCTATTGGTTCGGTAAGCCCGGAGTTCTGGTCTTTGTCTGCGACCACGGCGGTAACAGCGCGGTGTCGCATTCCTGCAACACGTTGCCCCCTTGCCCCGCGCGCGAATCCCTGGCTGTTGCGGCAGCGGCGCGACCGGCACCGGAAGACGTGCCCGGCGCGCCATCACAACCCTGCCGGGAGACACCAACCATGTTCGGGATGTTCAAGACCCAGGCGCCAGCCTTCGACCTGACGCCGCGCAACTGCCTCGTCGCCAGCCTGCTCTACTGCATGGCCTCGGACGGCGAGATGGACCAGGAGGAGATCGGCCACCTCCTCTCCGTCATGGGCCCCAATGCCACGCGCCAGGCCCTCGACAACGCCCTGCGCTACTGCCGCGCGACGCCGGCCGAGCAGTTCGCCGCCGCCGCCGGGCCGAAGCTCCGCCACGACCAGAAGCTCTGCATCATCCTCAACATGATCGACAGCGCCATGTCGGACGGAGAGGCGGAGCCGGAGGAGCAGCGCCTGGTGATGGGCTTCGTGCAGGCCTTCGGGTTGAGCGAGGCGGAGCTGGAGCCGCATTTCCGCAGCCTGACCGCCAAGAACGACCGCGCGGTGCTCGACCGCTAGCGGCTCGGCGCTGGGGGATGGCTGCAAGCAGTCATCCCCCTTGCCACATCACCCAAATGCCCGCAGATGGCGCCGGGACGACGACCCCGGCGAGCCGGGAATGCAGGCAGGGAGATGATCCGGTGGCAGAGACCGTGAAGATCGGCAAGCTCGGCATGGAGGCGGCCTTCCGCGCCTTCATCGAGGACGAGGCCCTGCCCGGCACCGGGATCGAGCCCGAGCGCTTCTGGTCCTCCTTCGAATCCATCCTGGCGGACTGGGCGCCCCGCAACGCGGAGCTGCTGGCCAAGCGCGACGAGCTGCAGGCGAAGATCGATGCCTGGCACCGCGCCAACCCCGCCCGCCCCGTGGACCTGCCCGCCTATACTGCCTTCCTGAAGGAGATCGGCTACCTGGCGCCCGCGCCGGAGCCCTTCACCGTCGGCACCACCGATGTCGATCCCGAGATCGCGACCATGGCCGGCCCGCAGCTGGTCGTCCCCGTCTCCAACGCCCGCTACGCACTGAACGCCGCCAATGCCCGCTGGGGCAGCCTGTATGACGCGCTCTACGGCACGGATGCGATCCCGGAGACGGACGGCGCCGAGCGTGGCCGCGGCTACAACCCGAAGCGCGGCGCCAAGGTCATCGCCTTCGCCCGCAAGGTGCTGGACCAGGCCGTGCCGCTGGCCGGCGGCGCCAGCCATGCCGACAGCACCTCCTACGCGATCGAGGGCGGCACCCTCGTCGTCACGCTGAAGGACGGCACCAAGGCGCACCTCGCCCGCCCCGGCCAGTGCATGGGCTACCAGGGGGAAACCTGGGCGCCCAACGCCATCCTGCTGTCCAGCAACGGGCTGCGGATGGAACTGCACATCGACCGCGGCAGCGCGATCGGGCGGGAGGATCCGGCCGGCGTCAGCGACCTGGTGATGGAAGCCGCGCTGACGACGATCATGGATTGCGAGGACAGCGTCGCCGCCGTCGATGCCGCGGACAAGATCGACGTCTATCGCAACTGGCTCGGCCTGATGAAGGGCGACCTGACGGCCGACCTGGAGAAGGGCGGCAAGACCATCACCCGCCGCCTGAACGCCGACCGCGTGTGGAAGACGCCGAATGGCGGCGCCATCACGCTGCATGGCCGCTCCGTCATGCTGGTGCGCAATGTCGGCCACCACATGATGACGGATGTCGTGACGCTGGACGGGCAGGAGATCCCGGAGACCGCGCTCGACGCCATGGTCACCGTGATGATCGCGCTGCACGACATCCAGCCGCCTGGCCGCGGCAAGCGCATGAACAGCCGCACCGGCAGCGTCTATGTCGTGAAGCCGAAGATGCACGGGCCGGAGGAGGTCCGCCACGCGGACCTGCTGTTCAAGCGCGTCGAGGATGCGCTCGGCCTGCCGCGCTACACCGCCAAGCTCGGCATCATGGACGAGGAACGCCGCACCACGGTGAACCTGGCCGCCTGCATCCGCGCCGTGAAGGATCGCGTGGTGTTCATCAACACCGGCTTCCTGGACCGCACGGGCGATGAGATCCACACGGCCATGGAAGCCGGCCCCGTCGTGCGCAAGAACGACATGAAGGGCCTTCCCTGGATCAAGGCCTATGAGGAGTGGAACGTCGATGTCGGCCTGGCCGCCGGCCTCCGCGGCCGCGCCCAGATCGGCAAGGGCATGTGGGCCATGCCGGACATGATGGCCGCGATGCTGGAACAGAAGGTCGGCCACCCCAAGGCCGGCGCCAACACAGCCTGGGTCCCCTCCCCCACCGCCGCCACGCTGCACGCGCTGCATTACCACCAGGTGGACGTCCCCGCCCGCCAGGCGGAGATCGCCGCCGGCGGCCCGCGCGGGAAGCTGGAGGACATCCTGACCGTCCCCGTCGCCACCAACACCAACTGGGCGCCGCAGGACGTGCAGGCGGAACTCGACAACAACGCGCAGGGCATCCTCGGCTACGTGGTGCGCTGGGTGGACCAGGGGGTCGGCTGCTCCAAGGTGCCGGACATCAACGATGTCGGCCTCATGGAGGACCGCGCCACGCTGCGCATCAGCAGCCAGCACATCGCCAACTGGCTGCGCCACGGCATCGTGACACGCGCCCAGGTGGAGGAGACGCTGAAGCGCATGGCGGCCGTGGTGGACCGCCAGAACGCGGGCGACCCGCTCTACACGCCGATGGCGCCGGGCTTCGACGGGCCGGCCTTCAAGGCGGCCTGCGACCTGGTCTTCGAGGGCGCGACGCAGCCGAACGGGTACACGGAGTTCATCCTGACCCGCAGGCGGCGGGAAGCCAAAGCCAAGTAATCGCCCCTCTCCCAACCCTCTCCCCTCCGGGGAGAGGGCTTTTCTAGGCTGCCGCGGCCTGATTCTCCGGCTGGTGGCGCCAGAGAGGGTGCCCTAGCCTCGCAGCGCGATCACACTGCGGAGAGCGGACACTGGCCCGATACGCCTTCCTGCTGCTGCCCCTGCTGGCCGCCTGCGCCACCCGGTCGGAGGTGGTGGAGCTGTCGCCGGAGGTCTTCGGCCTGACCACCCACGCCTCCACCCCCGCCACCGCGGCGCGGCGCGGCGTGGAACTGGCGCAAGCCTACTGCGCCCAGCGCGAACGCGGCTTCGACGTCGTCCGCAGCGAGATCTGGCCGAACGAATACCGCATCGCCTTCCGCTGCCCGCGCATCATGCCGGACCCGGTGGCCGAAGCACTCACGGCGCCCGCCCTGCCGACCCCGCTTCCCGATCCCGCCCCCGCAACCCCGCGAAACCGCCGGGGCGTTCCCAGCAGCCCCGGGCTCTTCTAAGATGCCGCCTTGGCAGCGGAAGCAGTGATGGCGGACGAGGACTGGACGATCCCCCCGGAAATGCGGCCCGACCCGGCCGAATACCGCTTCGACTTGGCACGCACCCTGGCTTCCGTGGTGGCCATCAAGTCGCGCGTGCCGGCCGATGCCTTCTCCGCCCGCACCCTCGGGACGGAACGGGAAGGCAGCGGCGTGGTCATCGGCGACCAGGGGCTGGTGCTCACCATCGGCTACCTGATCGGCGAGGCCGACAGCATATGGATCACGACCGCCACCGGCCGCGTCGTGCAGGGCCATGGCCTGGCCTATGATTTCGAGACCGGCTTCGGCCTGGTCCAGGCGCTGGGCAAGCTGGAGGCACCGGCGATCCCGCTCGGCGCCACCACCCTGCCGGAGGCCGGCGCCACCACCATCCTGGCCGCCGCCCCCCATACCGGCCGCAACGCGGCGGAAGGAGGCGCGCTCGCCTGTTCCATCGTCGCGCGTGAACCCTTCGCCGGCTACTGGGAATACCTGCTGGAGGAAGCGCTCTTCACCGCGCCGGCCCATCCCTCCTGGGGCGGGGCCGCGCTGATCGGGGAGGATGGGGCCCTGATCGGCATCGGGTCGCTGGTGCTGCAGCACCGGGATTCGAAGGGCCGACGGCTAGACCTCAACATGGCGGTGCCGATCGGACTGCTGCACCCGATCCTGAACGACATGACCAGTTTCGGGCGCGTCAACAAGCCGGCGCGGCCCTGGCTCGGCCTCTACTGCGCGGACCAGGAGGAAGGCATCATCGTCGCCTCCGTCGCGGCCAAGGGGCCGGCCGAGAAGGCGGGGATCAAGCCCGGCGACCGCATCGTCGGCCTGGATGGAGAGGACGCCGCGGATCTGGCCGCGCTGTGGCGGCGCCTCTGGTCGCTCGGCCAGGCGGGGATCCTGGTGCAGGTGGCGGTGGAACGGGATGGCCGCCGCTTCAGCCTGCCCGTCACCAGCGCGGACCGCACCAGCTTCATGAAGGCGCCCCGGCTGCACTGACCCTCGGGCGTAAAGCCGATTTACCCTTTTTAGCACCTTTAGCACCGATTCAGCGGCCCCTTCGGGGGTCGCCTGGATGCGGAAAGGGCGTTGGTCGTCAGAACATAGCGGGAACGGAAGCGCGCTGCCAGCCCTTCCTCAGCGCCGCCGCCAGCCCTGCGTCGCCCGCGCCGTCAGCGCCCCCACCCCCATCTGCGCCAGCTTGGCCAGGACGGCCACGCCCAGCAGCACGCAGGCCATGGCGGCGGCCGCGCTGGCCTGCCCGGCCTCATCCATGTGGACCACAGAGACGGAGGCCGGCTTGGTCCCCGGCCCGTAGAGGAAGATCACCGCGCTGACCGTCGTCATGGCGTTGACGAAGAGGTAGACCCAGATCTCCAGGATCGCCGGCAGGCAGATCGGCAGCGTCACGCGGCGGAAGGTCTCCACGACCGGGACCTTCAGGCTGGCGCCCACGGCCTCGAACTCCGGGTCCAGCTGGCGGATCGCCGTCGTCGCGGTCAGGTGGCCGACGGTGTAGAAATGCACCGGCGAGTTCAGCACCAGGATCGCCAGCGTCCCGTAAAGGAAGCCGAGCGGGTTGGCGGGGTGATTGAAGAACAGGATGTAGGCGAGGCCCAGCACCAGCCCCGGGATCGCCAGCGGCACCGTCGCCAGCAGCCCGACCGCGCCGCGCAGCGATGCATCGAGGCCCGTCAGCCGCGGCGCCCTTTCCATCACATAGGCGCCCAGGAAGACGATGGCGGTGCCGAGGCAGGCGGTGGCGAGCGCCATGCGGATGGAGGTGCCGACCGCGCCCCAGCCCGAGGAATCGAAGCGGCCGAAATCGTAGTTGTCGAGCGTCAGCGACAGGTTCCAGGGCCAGAAGCGCAGCAGCGAACCCCAGGCGGCGACGGCGACGATGCCGACCAGCACGCCGGCCATGGCCAGGCAGAACAGCGTCAGCGGCAGGTCGCGCGCGATCCGCGGCTTCGGCACCAGCGGCACGGCGCGGCCCGTCAGCGTCGCGGCACGCTTGCCTTCCGCCCAGCGTTGCAGCGCGAAGGCCAGCAGGGCGGGCAGCAGCAGCACGAGGCCCACCACCGCGCCCATGTTGAAGTCCTGCAGCCCGACCACCTGCTTGTAGACATCGGTCGCCAGCACCGGGAACTGCCCGCCGATGACCTTCGGGATGCCGAAATCCGTGACCACGGCGGTGAAGGTGACGACGGCGGCGGAAACCAGGCCGAAGCGCGCGCCCGGCAGCGTGACGGTCGCGAAGATGCGCGCGCGCCCCGCCTTCAGCGCCGCCGCGGCCTCGTACAACCGCGCATCGGCGGTGGTGAGCGCGACGGACAGGATGATGGCCGCGGAGGGAAAGGTGCTGAACACCTGCGCCACGATGATGCCCGGCGCGCCATAGATGTTGTCCATCGGCAGCATCCAGCGGAGCATGCCCTGGTTGCCGAAGAGATAGATGAGGGAGAGCGCCGGCAGCAGCGACGGCGCCAGGATGGGCAGCAGCATCACCGCGCGGAAGACGGGCTTCAGCGGCAGGCAGGACCGCGCCAGCGCATAGGCGTAGGTGAAGGCCAGCGGCACGACGATCGCCATGGTCAGCGCCGCGGTCCAGACACTGTTCCAGGCGGATCGCAGCAGCGCCGGCGTGCTGACATAGGTCGCGAAGTTGGCCAGCCCGACGAAGTGGCCGGCCTGGTCCTCGAAGGCGCGGGACAGCAGCACGGCCATGGGCAGGCCGAGGGCCAGCAGCAGGAAGGCGCCGGCCAGCCACAGGCCCGCGCGCATCAGGCGCTGGTCGGCGGAGGCCTCCACCCGGACGAGGGGGCCGGCCAGGGCCTCACTCATCCGCGGGGAAGATCATGATGCGGTCGGGCGGCACGGCGGCCAGGACCGAAGCCCCCGGCAGGGCGCCGGTGGCGCGCACCAAATCGGGGGGCGCATCGGCCTCCAGCCGGAAGCCGCCGCGTTCCAGCGCGATGCGGCAGGTGGGGCCGAGGAATTCCAGATGCGTGACGGTCATCGGCGCCGCCCCGGGCAGGCCTTCCGCCGCCGGGCCCAGGCGCACATCCTCCGGCCGCAGGAAGGCGCGGATGGCGGTGCCATAGACCAGGCCGCGCGCGGCATCGGCGGCCAGCGTCACGCCATGCGCGCTGATGGTCCCGGGCGTTGCCTGCACCACCGCGTCGAAGGCGCTGGACCGGCCGACGAAGCCGGCGACGAAGGCGGTGGCGGGGGCGCTGTACACCTCCTCCGGCGTGCCGATCTGCTGCACGCGCCCGGCGCTCATCACCAGGATGCGGTCGGAGACGCTCATCGCCTCCTCCTGGTCATGGGTCACCATGATGGTGGTGACGCCGAGGCGGCGCTGCAGGTCGCGGATCTCCTGCCGCAGATGCACGCGGACGATGGCATCGAGGGCGGAGAGCGGTTCGTCCAGCAGCAGCAGCCCGGGCTCCGGCGCCAAGGCGCGAGCAAGGGCCACGCGCTGCTGCTGCCCGCCCGACAGCTGCGCCGGGTACTTCTTCGCGTGCTCCGCGAGGCCGACGAGGTCGAGCAGTTCGGCCACCCGCGCCACCACCCGCGTCTTCGGCCAGGCGGCGCCGCGCAGGCCATAGGCGATGTTGTCGCTCACGGAAAAATTGGGGAACAGCGCGTAGCTCTGGAAGACGATGCCGAAATCGCGCGCCGCCGGCGGCAGGCCGGTGATGTCCCGCCCCGCCTGCCGGATCACGCCCGTCGTCGCGGGATCGAGTCCCGCGATGGCGCGCAGCAGCGTCGTCTTGCCGCAGCCGGACGGGCCGAGGAAGGAGATGAACTCCCCTTCCCCGATCGAGAGGCTGACATCCTTCAGCGCGACGAAGGTGCCGAACTGCTTGCCCACCCCCGCGATGTCGAGATAGGGCGCCTGCGTCGCCGCGCGGCGAAGGCCGCCCTGCAACAGCGTGTCGAGGGCGGTCATTTGCGCGCCCTCAGCGCGGCGCCGACTTGCCGTCGAAGCGCTGCGACCATTCGCGCAGGATGCGGTCCCGCTGCAGCGCCGTCTCCCGGAAATCCACATTCACCAGGCGCTGCGCGAATTCCGGCGGGTAGTTGCGTACCGTCGCATCGACGCCCGGCATCGCGAGCAGCGCGTAGAAGCGGCCATACTGTTCCATGGCGGGGCGGGAGACGGCGAAATCCGCCAGCCGCTTCGCCGCATCCAGGTTGCGCGTGCCCCGCAGGATGGCCGTGCCCTCCAGGTCGAAGCCCACGCCATCGGTCGGGATGATGACCTCGATCGGCGCACCCTGGTTGCGCAGCGTGACGGCGCGCATGTCGAGCGAGATGCCGACGCCGTATTCGCCGCGCGCCGCGTTGTTGCAGGGGGCGCTGCCGGAATGGGTGTAGACCTGCGCATTCTCATGCAGGCGGGTCATGTAGGTCCAGGCATTCGCCTCCCCCATCGCGCCGATCCAGCCGGCCACGGTCAGGAAGCCGGTGCCGGAGGATGACGGGTTGGGCATGGCGACCTGGTTGCGGAAGCGCGGGTCCAGCAGGTCCGCCCAGGTGGACGGCCGCGGCAGGTTGCGCTGCGCGGCGACGGCCGTGTTGAAGCAGATGGTGGAGACGAAGGCATCCATGCCCGTCCAGGTCATGGGGCTGCGGTCGCTGCGCATGTTGGGGCGCAGCGCATCGGCGCCGGCGGGGGTGTAGCCCTCCAGCATCTCCAGCGCTTCCATCTGCAGCAGCGAATAGACGGAGAGGCCCCAGACGACATCGGCGCGGGGGTTCTGGCGTTCCGCGATCAGGCGCGCGGTGATGACGCCGGTGCTGTCGCGCACCCAGACGATCTCGATGTCCCGCACCGCGGCCTCGGCCGCCGCCTTGAAGGGGGCGAGCTGCTCATTCTCCAGCGCGGTGTAGACGGTCAGCCGGGTTCGCGACTGGGCGTCGGCCTCGGCAAGCGGAAGCGCGGCCAGCAGGCCGGCGGCGAAAACGGCGAAACGCATGCGGGTGGGGTCCTTCCCTGGCGTGCGTTACCTGCCCTAGCCGCGATCTGACGTCGCTGTGATGACGATACTGTTTCAGTTCGATGGCGGGCGTCAATCAGCGGTTAAGGCCCCTCCCCGGCCGCCATCCGCTCCTCGATCGCATCGATGGCCCAGGGCAGGTCGGCGATGCTGTCGATGACGAGGTGTGCGCCGGATTCCACCAGTTCCGTCGTCGCGCGGCTGCGGATGGCGTCGCGATCGGCCTCCGTCAGCGCGGCGAGTTCCTCCGCCGACAGGCCGGCGATGTTGCCGGAGAGCGCCAGGCCCACGGTCCAGGTGCCGGCGGCGCGGCCCTCCCCGATTCCCGGCGGCGTGTCGTCCACCTTCACCACGGCGGAGGCCGGCCAGACGCCCATTTCCGCCATCGCCTTCCACATCTGGAGCGGCGCCGGGCGGCCGGCGGCGAGGTCGCCGGCGCAGACCATGATCTCCGGCGTGAAGCCCTGGGCCGCGGCCAGAGGTGCCAGGCGCTGCATGATGGGGCGGGTGTAGCCGGTGGTGGAGCCCACGCGGATGCCGCGTCCGGCCAGCACCGCGAGCGTCTCCCGCGCGCCGGGGATCAGGGCGGAATGGGCCTCGACGGCGGCGATGTTCAGGGGCTCGAACACCTCGAAGATCGCCTGCACATCGGCTTCGCTGAAGTCGCGGCCGTGCCGCGCGCGCCAGGAATCGTTGACGGCCCCGCCGACCATGCGGATGTGGTCCGCCTTCGCCATGCCCATGGGGCCGCGGGCATCGGCGATGGAGATGCTGACGCCAAACTGGCGAAAAGCCTCGACGAAGGCGCCCATGGGCGCGCGGCTGCCATGGTCCAGCACCGTGCCGGCCCAGTCCAGGATGACGGCCTTGATCATGCGGGAAGCCCCCAGGCGGTGAAGACATCGGCGGCCAGGCCGAAGGCGGTGGAGGCGCCGGTGCCGGAGGTGACGGAGACGAGCATGACGCCCGGGGCCACCTCCTCGAAGAACGCATCCTCGGGGCCGGAGGGATAGATTCCGATCCAGCGGTCGATGGTGGCCGGCGGCGTGCCCAGCACCTTCGCGTATTCGTCGAGGATCAGCGCATCCACGGCTTCGGGCTGGAAGGGATCGGGCGTCGGGTCGTAGTGGTGGCTGTCGCCGACCACGAGCGATCCATCCGCCGACTGGACGACGATGAGGTGCACGCCGTTGTCGAGATGCGGCTGCTGGTCCCGCGCAAGTTCCGCCCGCAGCGCGGGCAGCGAGGCGCAGCCATGATAGCCCCGGTAGCGATGCAGGCCGAGGTCGCTCATGACGGCGGCCGGCAGCCGCCAGCCGGGATCGGCGAGGCGCAGCATGTGCAGCTTGCAGAGCGTCACCTGGCGCTTGGCGAAGGCGTCGGGGAACAGGGAAACCAGGTCCGTGCCCGGGCAGACGGCGATGCGGTCCGCCAGCAGCGGACCCTGTGGCGTCTCGACCCGGCCCGCCTCGACCGCAAGCGCGGCGCGGCCAGGGAAGAAGGTGACGCCCTGCCCGGCGAGCCAGTGTCGCAGCTTCGGGATGGCATCACGGCTTTCGACGCGGAGTTCGTGCGGGGAGTGCAGCGCGGCCCGGACGGCGCCGTCCTGTCGGAGCGGTTCGGGCAGCGCGTCACCGCGGAGCACCGTGCAGCCCTCTCCCATCGGGCCGGCGGCGAATTCCTCGATCACCGCGACGGCTTCCGGCCGGCGCGCGGCCATCAGCGTGCCGCGGTGGATGACGGGGATGCCGGCTTTCGGCGCGACATCGGCCCACACATCGCGGGCATGGCGGGCGCGGCGCCAGGTGTCAGGCGCGCCCTGGCCGGTGACGGTGACGAAGCCGAAATTGCGGATGGAGGCGCCATTGGCGCGGACGTCGCGGTCCAGCACGCCGACGCGCAGACCCGCCCGCGCGCCCTTCAGCGCATGGGCGAGCCCCACGATGCCGTGGCCGATGACGAGGAGGTCGAAGCGGTTCATCCCCGCAGCATCGGCACGCCTTCGCAACCGCACAAGCGACAATTCAGAAACGGTTGGGGGAGAAGACCCTCGGCGCGCCCGTCCGCCCTCTGATGCCGTCGGCGACCAGCTGCCCCGCGATGGGGCCGAGCGTCCAGCCGTTGAAGGTGACGGCGTGGTGCAGGCCGGGCACGCGGGCATCGGCGCCGATGATGGGCCCCGGCAGCTGGACATTCACCCCGGTCCAGGCGCGGATGACATGCAGCCCCGCCAGCGCCGGCAGCACGGTGCGCGCGACGTAGAGGTTGCCCTCGATCGAGGCGCGCAGGTTGCGCGGGCGGCCGGCGCTGTCCGTCACACCCGGCCAGGCACCGCCGATCACGAGATGCCCCGCATCGCCCTGCTTGACGGAGAGGTGCCGCCCGGAATGCAGCACCAGGTGGCGCATGATCTCGCCGCCCGCGGCTTCCGTCGCCATCACCTGCTGCACGGCGGCCTTCACGGGGATGGACGCGCCGAGCATGGCGCCGAGCTGCGCGGCCCAGGGGCCGGTCGCGTTCACCACATGGCCGGCGCGGATGCGAAGGCCGTCGGCGGTGTCAGCGACGAAGCCCGCGCCGTCGCGCCCGATCGCGGCGATGGCGGTGGCGCCGCGGATGCGGGCACCGCCCCGCGTCGCGGCGCGCAGCAGGACGGAGAGGCCGCGCAGCGGATCCATCTGGCCCTCATCCGGGCAGAAGGCCGCGCCGGCGAAACCGGGGGCGAGGTAGGGCGCCATCGCATACAGCTCGTTCGGGCCGAGCACATCGTTGGCCAGGCCGAACTGGCGCTCCATCGCGACCTTGGCGGTCAGGGCGCGCATCTGCTCGGCCGTCTCGGCCAGCATGATGCCGCCTTCCGTGCGGATGCCGAGATGCTCGCCGGACTCGGCGGCGATGGCGCGCCAGAGGCGGATGCTCTCCGGCCCGATGGCGAGGACCTGCGCCGCCGCGCTGTCCGGGCCCTCCGCCGCGCCGGCGCTGTCATAGGCGTGAAGCTGGACGTGGAGGCTGCCGGCATTGGCCGTGGTGGCGCCCTGACCGGGCTCCGCGCGCTCCACCACCAGCACGTCCATGCCTTCGCGGGCGCAGGCGAGCGCGGTGGAAAGGCCGAGCGCGCCGCCGCCGACGACCAGCACGTCGCAGGTGAGCGTCTCCCCCGTCGGCGGCTTGCGCGTGGCGGGCGCGGTCGGGCCGGGATCGGCGGAGGGGCCTTCCATCCATTCCGGCTTCTCCATCGCCAGCGCGATGGCGGGCACGGGCTTGAGAGGCGCGCGCGGCGCGGCGAAGCCTGCTTCCTCCGAGGCGCCGACGAGCCGCGCGACCGTCGCGCCGCACATCCGCCCCTGGCAGCGCCCCATGCCGGCACGCGTCGCCTTCTTGACCGCGCCGAGCGAAGACGCACCCTCCGCTTTCGCGGCGCGGAGCGTGCCGGCGGTGACTTCCTCGCAGCGGCAGACGGTCGTCGTATCGGCGATGGCGGTGACATCGAAGGCGGGGACGGCGAAGAAGCGCCAGAGCGCATCCTGGAAATCGATCGCGCGGGCAAGCGCTCGGCGCGATGCCGCATCCTCCGCGACGTTGGGCAGCAGGTCCCGCGCCGCCGCCAGGCCCGCCAGGCGGCCGCGGGACAGCGCGATGCGCGATCCGCCGACCTGCGCGCCATCGCCGACGGCGAAGACGGTGGGCAGGCTGGTGCGGCCATCCTCGTCGGTGATGGTCTCCAGCCGCCCGAGGCCGGAATCGGTGAAGCGATGCGCGCAGCCGAGCGCGCGGGCGAGGCCTGTCTCCGGCTGGAAGCCGAGGTTCAGCGCCAGCGCATCGGCCTCGATCGTGATCTCGCCGGTGGGGGTGGCGGCGCGGAGGTGCGTGAAGCGGGCCTCCCCTTCCGCCGCCACGGGCGTCGCGCCCCAGATCAGGGGCACGCCGGCGCGCTTGAGGGTCGCGAGGTAGCGCGCGCCGTCCCAGGCCAGGTCGGGCGCCTTCGCGGCCAGGCGGAGCGCCTGGCGCCAGGCGCGAAAGCCGGGCTTGGGCGCGGCTTCCAGTACCGCCGCGACCTTCACGCCGCCCTCCACCAGCTCGCAGGCGAGTTGCAGGTTGAGCGGGCCGTTGCCGGCGATGACCACGCGTTCGCCGGGCGAGACGCGGTTGGCGCGCGCCAGCGTCTGCAGGCAGCCCGTCGTCATCACGCCCGGCAGCGTCCAGCCCGGGATGGGCACGGGGCGTTCATGAGCGCCCGCGGCGATGAGGAGACGGCGCGGGCGGAACAGGACGTTGCGGCCCTCGACCAGCGCCGCGATCTCGTTCTCGGCAAAGCCGCCCCAGACGGTGGCGCCGAAGTGGAACACCACGCCCGCCGCCTTCGCGCGGTCCCGCAGCGCATCGCCCTGGCGGAACTGGCGGTCCGGCGCGGCGTGGCTGTGGCTCTTCGCCAGCGGCTTCAGGTACTGGCCGCCGGGCGCGTCGCGTTCATCGAGGGCGATGACGCTGGCCCCCGCCTCCGCCGCGGCGATGGCGGCAGCCAGGCCCGCGGGGCCGGCGCCCACCACCAGCAGGTCGCAGCCCCGCTGCTCCCCCTGATGCTCCGCCGCCGGCGCGAGGGGCGCGGGGCGTTCGGGCGCGGCGCGTTCGACCTTCATGCCCGGCTCCACCTTGGCGAGGCAGGCGCGCTGGTTGGCGCGGCCATCGATGGTGACGAGGCAGTCGAAGCAGGCGCCCATGCCGCAATGCAGCCCGCGCGGCGCGCCGGATGCCGTATACCTCAACACCATTTCGCCAGCGGCGGAGAGCGCGGCGGCCACCGTTTCCCCGGGCAGCGCGGGAATCGGGCGGCCATCGAAGGTGATGCCCACGGCTTCGGCAGCGGGATGGATGTCCGGATGGGTCAGGCGCATGGAGTGGGCTTGATGCTTTCGCGGAAACTGGGCTGGATGGCGCCCGCCTTGCAGATGGGAGTCATTCGATGGCCGGCGAGCCTTTTCGCGGCTGCTACACGGTGTTGATCACGCCGTTCACGGAAGATGGCAGCGCCGTCGATGTCAAGGCGCTGGAGCGGCTGGTGGAATTCCAGATCCGCGAAGGTATACGCGGCCTCATCCCGCTCGGCTCCACCGGCGAGTTCCTGTCCGTGTCGCCCGATGAACGCACGCAGATCGTGGAGACGGTGGTGAAGACCGCCGCCGGCCGCGTGCCCGTCCTCATCGGCACCGGCGCCGAGGATACGCGGGAGGTCGTGCGCACCTCGAAGGAAGCCGAGGCGCTGGGCGCCGATGGCGTGATGATCATCCCGCCCTTCTATTCCGTGCCGACGCTGCCCGAACTCATGCACCACTACGACACGGTGGCGAAGGCGATCGGCATCCCGATCATGGTCTACAACAACCCTGCCACGGCAAATGTGGACATGACGGCGGCCATGCTGGCCGAGATCTCCCGCATCCCGAACTGCAAGTACGTCAAGGAAAGCACGCTGGAAGTGACCCGCGTGCGCGACATCGTCGATCTCTGCGGCGACCGCATGGAAGTCTTCGCGGGCGTGCTCGGCTACGAAAGCGCCTGGCTGGGTGCCATCGGCTGGGTCGCGGTGTGCAGCAACCTGGCGCCGAAGCTCTCGACCGAGATGTTCCATGCCGCGGCCTTCGACAAGGACATGGACAAGGCACTGCCCATGTACCGCAAGCTGATGCCGCTGCTGCCCTTCGTCGGCGGCCCGCGCTACGTCAGCGGCACGAAGATGGGCTTCAAGCTGATGGGCATGGGCATGGGGAATCCCCGCCCGCCGCGGCTGCCGCTGCCGGGCGCCGATACGGCCGCGCTGTCGGCCGTGCTGCAGAAGCTGGGGCTGCTATCCGAGGGCGCCCGACAGGTTGCCTGACGTCAACGACTGCACAGGGAGAATACACATGCGTCGCCTTCTGCTTGCCGCGGCCCTTGCCGCCATCGCCACGCCTTCCATGGCCCAGACGCCCGCCTGTACGCCCCGCGTGGCGGACAGCGAACTCACGAAGTCCCGCACGCTGGTGATGTCGATCAACCCGACGCTGCCGCCGCTGCAATTCGTCAACGCCCAGGGCCAGCTGCAGGGCCTGCGCGTCGATCTCGGCGTGGAGATCGCGCGTCGCCTCTGCCTGACGCCGGAATGGGTGCGGATCGAGTTCAGCGCCATGATCCCGGGCCTGGCCGCCCGCCGCTGGGACATGATCAATTCCGGCACCTTCTACACCGAGCAGCGCGCGCAGATGATGCAGATGCTGCGGTATGAGAATGCGGCCGTCGCGCTCTCCGCCGCCCGCGGCAACCCGCTGAACATCCGCAGCGTGGATGACCTGGCCGGCCGTACCGTCGGCGTGGAACTCGGCGGGTTCGAGGAAGCGCGTACGCGCCAGATCAGCACCGACCTGGTGGCCAAGGGCCTGCGCCCGCTGACCATCCGCACCTTCGACAACTTCGCCATCGCCTTCCAGGCGCTGCGCGCGGGCCAGGTCGAGGTCGTGACCAGCGTCGATGCGGTTGCCGCGGAATACGACCAGCGCGGCGACTTCCCCCGCGTGCTGCACGGCCTGTTCCCGACGCCCGCGAGCCTCGCCTTCCGCAGCCGCGTGCTGGCCAATGAAGTCGCCAAGGTGCTGAACGAGATGAAGGCGGATGGCAGCTACGACGCGCTGTTCGACCGCTACGGCGTCGCCAAGTACACCGCCGGCTTCGAAGTCGTCGGCCCGCAATAAATTGCGGCGTTCCCAGGCGGCGGGCAACCTTCGTGGCCTCGGCCGCCTGTGGCGGCCGCAGGTTGCGCCGCCCGGGCATTGTCGTCAGGAGGATTGAGCCATCCATATCTGGAGCTGGTCGGGGTTTCTCGACTACCTGTTCAACCCCTTCCTGCTGGAAGGCGCGGTCATCACGCTGTGGTTGACCGCCGCCTCCCTGATCTGCGGGCTCATCCTCGGCGTCGTCATCGCGCTGATGCGGCTGTCCGGCAACAAGGTGCTGGCCGGCATCGCGGGGGTCTATTGCTGGATCTTCCGCGGCACGCCGCTGCTGGTGCAGCTGCTGATCATCTATACGGGCCTGCCACTCTTCGGCATCCGCTTCAGCGTGACGACCGCGGCGCTGCTCGGCCTCGCGCTGAACGAGGCCGCCTATCTCAGTGAGATCGTGCGGTCGGGCATCTCCGCCGTCAGTGCGGGGCAGCGGGAGGCCGGGCTGGCGCTTGGCCTGTCGCGCATCCAGGTCTTCCGCACCATCACCTGGCCGCAGGCCTTCCGCATCATCATCCCGCCGCTCGGCAACAGCGTGAACGGGCTGCTCAAGACCACCTCCGTCGCCAGCGTCATCTCCATGGAGGAGCTGCTGCGGCGGACGCAGATCCTGATCCAGGAGAAGTTCCTGGTGCTGGAGCTCTTCATCGCCGCCGCCATCTGGTACCTGGTGATGACCACCGCCTGGGAACTGGTGCAGCGGCAGCTCGAGAAACGCTATGGCCGCGGCTTTGCGGGCCATGCAGCAGACCGACGATAGGAGGGTCACGATGAGCACCTACGACATCGCCATCCGTGGCGGCCAGGTCGCCACCAGCTTCGGCGTCACGCGCTGCGACATCGGCATCAAGGATGGCCGCATCGCCGCCATCGCGGAAAGCATCACGGACGCCGCCCAGATGATCGATGCCGGTGGGCTGCTGGTGCTGCCCGGCGGCGTGGACAGCCACTGCCACATCGAGGAGACGTCGCGCGGCGGCTACACGATGAGCGACGGCGAGCCGCAGGTGACGGTGAACGAGGAAAGCTTCGTCACCGCGTCCGCCAGCGCCTTCGCCGGCGGCACCACCAGCGTCGTCTGCTTCATCCCGCAATGGAAGGGCTTCGGCGTCTGGGAACGCTACGTCGATGCGCGCCGCCGCGGCGAGACGGGGATGCTGGACTTTGCCTTCCACCAGATCATCAGCGACCCGACCGAGGCCGTCCTGAAGGACGAGGTGCCGAAGCTGGTGGCCGACGGCGTGCGGAGCCTCAAGGTCTTCCTGACCTATGAACCGCTGCACCTCAGCGACGCCGAATACATCAAGGTGCTGCTGACGGCCCGCGAGCATGGCTGCCTCGTCACCGTGCATTGCGAGAACTACGACGCCATCGGCTGGCGCACCCGCGCGCTGCTGGATGCGGGCCTGACGGGGCCGAAGTATCACGCCTGGTCCCGCCCGCGCGTGGTCGAACGCGAAGCGACGCACCGCGCCATCGCGCTGGCGGAACTCGTGGACCAGCCGATCCAGGTCTTCCACGTGTCCTGCGAGGATGCGGCGGAGGAGATCGCCCGCGCCCAGGCACGCGGCGTGAAGGTGTGGGGGGAGACGTGTCCTCAGTACGTCACGCTGACCGCTGCCGACATGGACCGGCCGGGCTTCGAGGGCGCGAAGTTCATGTGCTCGCCCTCTCCGCGCGATACGGCGGAGCATGCGCGGATCTGGGAGATGATCCGGCGCGGGACGCTCGATGTCGTCTCCTCCGACCATTGCGGCTTCAGCTACGAAGGCGACAAGGGCAAGGGCTCCTCCGGCCGCGATGCGAGCTTCGAGAAGATCCCGAACGGCATCCCCGGTCTCGCCGCGCGGCTGCCGATCATCTTCAGCGAGGGCGTGTCGAAGGGCCGCATCTCCATCGAGAAGTTCGTGGAGCTGACGAGCACGAACCCCGCGCGGCTGATGGGCCTCTATCCGCGGAAGGGCGCGATCCAGCCGGGCGCGGATGCGGACCTGGCGCTGTGGGACCCGAAGAAGAAGGTCACCATCACCAACGCGCTGATGCAGCATGCCATCGACTACACGCCCTATGAGGGGCTGGAAGTCACGGGCTGGCCGGTGACGACGATCCGGCGCGGCGAGGTCGTGATGCGCGACGGAAAGGTGCAGGCGGAGCCGGGCACCGGGCGCTTCCTGGCCCGAGGGCCCTACGACATGGTGAAGCCGCGGGGGATCACGCCGGAAGGGTTCGGGGCGTAGGCGCGCCCGCCGCAGAGCGCGTCAAACCCCCACCCCGACCCTCCCCGGCAATCGCGGGGGAGGGAGTCAAGCCGACAGGCTGCGCAGCAGGCGGGCGAGGTCGGGTTCGAGGACCAGGGCGGCGGCGGCCTCGGGGCGGAACAGGCGGCGTTCGCGCTGGTGTCGCTCCGGCCATTCGGCCAGCATCCGCGTCACGCGGTAGCGGAAGACCAGCACCTCGCAGGGCAGCAGCACGCCATTGGCCTTGCGCTTGTCATAGGCATAGGTGCCGAGGGGGTCGGGCTCGGCCTCGCCCTCCAGCCCCGCCTCCTCGAAGGCCTCGCGCGCGGCACTGACGTGGGGCGCCTCGCCGGGCTCGACCCAGCCCTTGGGCACCACCCAGCGCCGCGTCTCCCGGCTGGTGACCAGCACCACGCGCAGATCGCCCTGCGCCCCCGTCAACGGCACCGCGGCGCATTGGCGGCGCAGATCGCCCGAAGGCCTGCCGCCCAGCATCACTCCATCAGGCATGGCCAGCCCTGTTCCCCAACCAGGCCGGGCCGGGACCTCTTGCCCCGGTGAACCGCTCTGATTCCACATGGAGAATCATGGGGCGGTTGTGAAGGCCGCATGAACGCGCCGCCGCGGTTTCCGTATACAACGACCAAATTCATCGAGGTGTCACGAAGCCAGGCCCAGCACCTCCAGCGCATGGGCCCGCAGCTTCACCTTCTGCACCTTGCCGCTGGCCGTCATGCCGATGGCCTCGAAATCCGGGACGATCCGCAGGTGCCGGGGCAGGCGGAAATTCGCGACCTGCGGCTTCAGCCAGGCGAGAAGCTCCCCGGCCTCGATGGCCGCGCCGTCGCGCAGCTGCACGAAGGCGGCGCAGACCTCGCCGAGGCGCGCATCGGGGACGCCGACGACCTGGGCCAGCGCGACGGCGGGGTGGGCGGACAGGACCTCCTCCACCTCCGCCGGGGCCACATTCTCCCCGCCCACGCGGATCACGTCCTTGATGCGGCCCGCCATGCGGAGGCGGCCTTCGGCATCCATGGTCCCGAGGTCGCCGGTGCGGAGGAACCCGTCGGGCGTGAAGGCCTTGGCCGAGTTGTCGGGGTCGTTGAGGTAACCCTTCATCACCGACCAGCCCTTCACCTGGATCTCGCCGGCCGTGCCGGGCGGGAGGGGGGCGAAGGTCTCGGGGTGGGCGATCCGCACCTGGAGGCCTTCATGCGGCACGGCGCCGCCGGCGATGCGGGCGGCGACGGGCTCGCGATGGTCGGAGAGAGCGACGTTGGGCGATGCCTCGCTGAGGCCATAGGCCCAACAGAGGTCGCGCACGCCCATCTCCTCCACGATGCGGCGCATCGTCTCCGGCCCCGCCGCCGCCCAGCCGCCGCGGAGATGGATGCGCGCGCGATCGAAGGCGGGATGGGCGAGCATCAGCTGGAAGATGGCGTCGTTGCCGGAGGTGACGGTGCAGCGCTCCCGCTCCAGCAGCGCCAGCGCCTCCCCGGCCTCGAAGGTCGGCGGCGTGACGAGGACGGCGCCGGTGACGAGGCAGACAAGGAGGGAGAGGGTGGAGCCCGCGACGTGGAAGAAGGGGCGGCAGTTGAGGTAGCGGTCGTCGCCGCGCACGCCGAGTTTCCGCGCGCAGACCGCGGCGTTGCGGAGCATGTTGTGATGCGTCAGCAGCACGCCCTTGGGATGGGCGGTGGTGCCGGAGGTGTATTGCACCAGCAGCGCGTCGTCGGCGCCGACCTGCGCGATGGCGGCCTCCAGCGCCGCTTCCGGCGCCTGCTGCGCGCGGAAATCCTCCCAGGATGGCTCGCCGCTGACGATGATGTGCGCGAGGTCCGGCAGTTCCGGCGCCACCTGGCGCACCGCGGCGGCGAAGTCGATGCCGAGGAAGTTGCCGGCCAGCAGCACGGCCTTGCAGCGGGCACGTGAGAGCGCGAAGGCGATCTCCGGCGCCTTGAAGCGCGTGTTGATCGGCACGGTGACGGCGCCGACCAGGGCGCAGGCGTAGAAGCTGCTGACCCAGCGCGCGTCGTTGCCCATCAGCAGGCCGACGAAGTCGCCCTTGCCGATGCCGCGCGCGATAAGGCTGCGGGCGATGGCGCGGGCCTCGTCACGCAGCTGCGCGTGGGTCAGCCGCGCATCGCGGGCGACCACGGCTTCCTCGCCACCGCGTTCGCGTGCGTTGGCGTCGAGGAAGTCGGCGAGGCGCTTCGTCCATGTCATGATCCGAAGCCCGCCATGGTCTTGCGCCATTCGGCGGCGGCCAGGCTTTCCTCGATGGCGAGGAGTTCGGTGGCCAGCGCGCCACGGGGATCGCGCTCCAGCCCCTCATCGATGCTGCGCTTGGCGAGGGCCAGGCCGGTGACGGGGGCCTTGAGGATCGTGGCGGTGATCTCCGCCAGCGCGGCCTCCAGCGCTTCCGGCGCGAGCAGTCGTGTGACGAAGCCGGCGGCCAGCGCTTCCTCCGCCGTCAGCGTGCGGCCGGTGAACATCATGTCCTTGGCGAGCCGCTTGCCGAGGATGCGGGGCAGCCGTTGCGTCGCGCCGACCGTGCCCCACAGCGCCTCGGGCGTGCGGAAGCTGGCCTTGGGGGTCGCGACGATGAAGTCGCAGGCGCCGGCGATCTCGACACCGGATCCGATGGCGGGCGCCTCGACCACCGCGATGGACGGCATGGGCAGCCGTTCGATCAATTCATACGCCAGGAAACCCTTGATGCGCCGCGCGCGGACGGCGTCGTCGCTCATGCCCTGGCGTTCCTTGAGGTCCGCGCCGGCGCAGAAGACGGGGCCGTTGGCGCGGATCACGACCAGCTTCGCGGCCTCCGCCGCGGCGCGGCGGCAGGAGGCGGCCAGCGATTCCGCCAGCGCGGTGTTCAGCGCGTTGCGGGCGGCCGGGCGGTTCAGCGTCAGCGTCACCAGGCCGTCATCATTCGTGTAGAGCAGGACGTCATCGGTCATAGCGCGGATTCCTCGCGCAGCGTGGTGATGCGCGCGGCGTCGTAGCCGAGTTCGGACAGGATCGTGTCGGTATCGGCGCCGAGTGCGGGGGCGGGCCGCGGCACGGGGTCGTCGAAACCGTCGAAGCGGAAGGGCAGGCGCAGTGCGGGGTGCGTCGCCTCTCCATGCGCAACATCCGTGATGCAGCCGCGGGCCTGGACGTGGGGGTCGGCCACGACCTCGTCCAGCGCCAGCACGGGGCCGTTGGGGACATCGACCGCATCCAGCGCGGCGACGGCCTCCGCCCGCGTCATCGCTTCCATCGCCGCCGTCATCGCCGCCATCACGCGGTCGCGCTGCGCAAGCCGCCCGGCATTGGTGGACAGCGCCGCATCCGCCAGCAACTCCTGCAGGCCGAGCGCGGTGCAGAGCGGCGCCCAGTGCTGGTCGCTGGCGGTGATGTGCAGGAAGCGGCCGTCGCGGCAGCGGAAGCTGGCGGTCGGCACACGGCCGGGATGTTCGGTGCCGAGGCGCGGCGGGACTTCCCCCAGCGCGAACAGCCGCGCGGCGGCGATGGTCAGCAGCGCCACCTGGCCGTCCAGCATGCTGAAATCGACATGTGCCCCCTGCCCCGTCGCATCCCGCCCGCGCAGCGCCGCCAGCAGCCCGATCGCGACCCAGAGGCCGGAGGTCAGGTCGGCGACGGGAAGGCCGGGCTTCACCGGGCCGCCGCCGCGCTCGCCCGTCAGGCCCATCAGCCCGCCCATGGCCTGAAAGACGGTGTCGTAGCCCTTGCGCTTCGCATAGGGCCCGGTCTGGCCGAAGCCGGTGCAGGAGAGATAGACGAGCCGCGGGTTCACTTCCTTCAGCGACGCGTAATCCAGCCCGCGCCGCATCAGCGCGCCGGTCGGGAAGTTCTCCACGACCACATCGGCCCGCGCGGCCAGGTCGCGGATCACCTGGCGCCCGCCCTCCTTCCGCATGTCCACGGTGATGCTGCGCTTGGCGCGGTTGCAGGCGAGGTAGTAGCCGCTGACGCCGAAATCGAAGAAGGGCTCGAAGCTCCGCGTCTCGTCGCCGGCGCCGGGCTGTTCCACCTTGATGACCTCGGCGCCCATCTCGGCCAGCAGCATGGTGGCGAAGGGGCAGGCCAGCACGCGTGAGAGGTCGAGGATACGGACGCCCTCCAGCGGCTTCATGCGGCATCTCCCGCCAGGCGGAGGCGCATGGCCTCGGCCTCCTGCACCAGGCGCGCCACCAGTTCCTCCGCGCCGGGAATGTCGTCGATCAGGCCGGCGGATTGCCCGGCCTCGGTCTTGCCGTTCGCGACATCGCCGTCCAGCGCGGCATCCTTCAGCGTGCGCGCCTTGAACATCTCGTCCAGCGCCTCCTTCGTCGCGCCCGCGCGCTCCGCCGCTTCCATCGCGCGGGCGAAGTCGTTGCGGAGCTGGCGGATGGGCAGGCCCTGCCTGCCGACCAGCGCCGTGTCGGCGATGCCGGCCGCCAGCACGGCCTGCTTGTAGGCGTCGTGCACCGTCGCCTCCCGCGTCATCAGGAAGCGCGTGCCGAGCTGCGCGCCCTCCGCCCCCAGCGCGAAGGCGGCGCAGATGCCGGCGCCATCCGCGATGCCGCCGGCGGCCACCACGGGGATGGTCACGGCCTTCACGACGGCGCGGACCAGCACGAGGGTCGAGACCTCATGCGGCGGCGGGTGGCCGCCGGCCTCGCCGCCCACGACGATCAGCGCATCGACGCCAGCGGCCTCCGCCTTCACCGCATGCTCCGGCGCCGCCACCACATGCAGCCAGCGCGCGCCGAGGCGCTGGAACCGCTCCACATGGCCGCGCGGACCGCCCTGGCTGCCGATCATCACCGGCACGCGCTCCGCCGCCGCGATGTCGAGGAATTCGGCAGATCGCTTGTTGTAGAGCGGCACGTTGACGGCGAAGGGGGCGTCCGTGCCTGCGCGCACGGTGCGGATGGCGGCGACCAGGTCGTCCGGCCGCATCGGCCCCGCCGCGATAACGCCGAGCCCGCCCGCCCGGCTGACGGCCAGCGCCAAGGCGGGGCTGGATGACGCCCAGCTCATGCCGCCCTGGATGATCGGGTGGCGGATGCCCAGCAGGCGCGGCAGGCGCGATCGGAATCCCATGCGGTCCATGCGGCGGTCCCCCATCCAGGCCCTTGCCGGTTTCGGCCAGATTGGTTGATGATGTCAACCACCAGGGAGGAACCGAGAATGACGCGCCTGACCCGCCGTGCCCTCATGGCCGCCGCCGCAGCCCTCCCGATGCCGGTCCTCGCCCAGGCGCCCTGGCCCAGCCGCACCATCCGCTTCATCGTCCCCTTCGCCCCCGGCGGCCCGGTGGAGGTGCCGGCGCGCTTCCTGGCGGACCATCTCGGCCGGGCGCTGGGCCAGACCGTGCTGGTGGAGACGCGCCCCGGCGCGGGCGGGTCGATCGGGGCGCGGGAGGTGGTGGCGGCGAATGATCCGCACACGCTGCTGGTCTCGACCTCCGGCGTCGCCATCGCGCCGGCGCTGATGCGCAACCCGGGCTATGACCCGATCAACGATCTGGTGCCGATCACCGTCATCAGCGACGCGCCGATGGTCATCATGACGCGGCCGGACCACCCGATCCGCAACCTCGCGGACCTGGTGGCGCGGGCCAAGGCGCGGCCGGACGGCATCACCTACGGCACCTCCGGCGTCGGATCGACGACGCATATGGGCGGCGCGCTCTTCGCCACGCGGGCGGGGATCGAGCTGCTGCACGTGCCCTATCGCGGCGCGGCCCAGGCCACCACCGCGCTGCTGTCAGGCGACACGGACCTGGTGGTCGCGGGCACCATCGACGCGCTGCCGCACCTGCGGGACGGGCGGCTGCGCGGCCTCGGCATCACGAGCGGGGAGCGCAGCGCGGCGCTGCCGGAGGTGCCGAGCCTGTCGGAGGTCGCGCCGGGCTTCGACCTGGCCATCTGGTACGGCATGTTCGGCCCGCGCGGCACGCCGCCCGCCATCGTGCAGCGCCTGGCGGCGGAGATGGCGCCGCTCGCCCGCGGCAATGTCCTGGCGACGCGGATGGAGGAGAGCGGCGCCAAGCTGCTGCTGGATGGCCCGGCGCGGCTGGCGGAGCGCATGCGCGTCGAGGTCCCGCAGTGGCGGGAGGTCGCGACGCGCGCGCGGATCACCGCCGACTAGCGAGGTCCAGCAGCGCTTCCGCGATCTCCGCGGGCCGTTCCAGCGGCGTCAGGTGCCGCGCGCCCTCGAGCGGATGCAGCGTGGCGCCGGGGATGCGGCGAACGATCTCCTCCGCCATGGCGGGCGGCGTCGCGCCGTCATCGGTGCCGACCATGACCAGCGTCGGCACGCGGATGGCCGTGATGGCCTCCCGCAGATCCGTCGTGCCCAGCATGCGGCAGGCGGCGGCGTAGGAGGCGACGTCGTTCGCCAGGAACACCGCATCGGCGGCGGCCTCGACCTCCGGGTGCGCCGCGCGGAAGGCGGGGCTCAGCCAGCGGGCGTGCTGGAAGGGCAGCAGCGCGGCCATGCCGCCGGCCTCCGCCTTCGCGGCGCGGTCGTCCCAGGCGCGGGGGGCGTCCGGGCCGTACCAGGCGGTGGTGTCGATCGGGACGAGGGCCGTGCAGCGCGCGGGATGCGCGGCGGCGAAGGCCAGCGCGATGGTGCCACCCATGGAACAGCCGCAGACCAGCGCGCGGTCCCAGCCGGCATGGTCCATCGCCGCCGCCAGGTCATTCGCCATGCGGGAGACGGGCACCGGCCCCGCATCGCGGCCGGAGGCGCCATGCCCGCGGCAATCCAGGGCCAGCAGCTCCGCCCGCCCATCAATCGCGGCGGCGACGCCGTTCCAGAAGCGGTGGTCCAGCGCGAGCGAATGCAGCAGCGCGATGCGCGGCGCCCCGGGCGCGGGGGCGATGGCGTAGGCGAGGCTCAGGCCATCGGCCGCGGTGGCGTGGCGCGTCTCGGACAGGGCCATCACTCCACCTTCGCGCCGGACAGGGCGACGAGGTCGGCCCAGCGCGGGGCCTCCCGCGCCAGGAAGTCGCCGAAGGGCGCGGGGCCGGCGGCATCGGGCTCGAACCCCTGGGCGCGCAGCGCGGCCACCGTCGCGGGCTCGGCCAGCACGGTCGCGACCACGGCGGCGATGCGTTCGCGGATGGCGGGATCGGTGCGGGACGGCGCCAGCACGCCGTACCAGGTATCGACGGCCACGCCCGGCACCGCATCGGCCATGGGCGGCACGGCAGGCAGGGCCTGGAAGCGCGTGGCGGAGGAAACGCCGAGCCCCACCACCTTGCCATCCCCGAGGAAGGGCAGGCAGGCCGGGATGCCGGTGCAGACCGTGTCCACCTGCCCGGCCAGAAGGTCCGTGATGGCAGGCGCGCCGCCGCGATAGGGCACATGGACCAGCCTGGCGCCGCTGCGGGACCGCAGCAGCTCCGCCGCCAGATGCCCCGGCGTGCCGACGCCCGCGGTCGCATAGGTGACGTCGCGGCGGCGCCCGGCTTCCAGCAGTGCGGGCAGCGTATCCAGCCCCCGCCCCGCGGCGGCGATCAGCACCTGCGGGCTCTGCGCGATGCGGGAGACGGGGGCGAAGTCACGCAGCGCCTCCCACGGCCGGGTCGGGAAGAGCGCCTGGTTGATCAGCAGCCCGTCGCCCCAGAGCAGCAGCGTGTGCCCATCCGGCGCCGCCTTGGCGACGACATCGGCGCCGAGATTGCCGCCGACGCCGGGCCGGTTGTCGATGACGACCGCCTGGCCGAAGGCCTCCGCCAGGGGGCGGGAGAGCAGGCGCGCGACGATGTCGTAGCTGCCGCCGGGCGGGAACGGGACGACCAGGCGCAGCGGCCGGTCCGGGAAGCGCGGCTGCGCCCGCGCGAGGCGCGGCAGGGCAAGCAGGGCGATCCCCGCGGCAAGGGTCCGGCGACGCATGGTAATCCTCCACTTCTTTAAAGGACCATTGCACCGAAGGCGGGTGGCGTGCAAGCTCCGCCCATGTCGAACTCGGCCCCCCGTGCCCTACCCGCCGCCGATGCGCGCCTGCCGCTGCATGCGCGGCTGCGGGATGCGCTGGCGGCGCGCATCGCGGCGCAGGAATGGCCGGCCGATGGGCGCATCCCGTCGGAGACGCAGCTGGCCGCGGAATACGGGGTGGCACCCAACACGCTGCGCCGGGCGCTGGAGCAACTGGTGCATGAGCGGCTGCTGGAACGCCGCCAGGGCCGCGGCACCTTCGTTCGTCGCCCGGCCTTCCAGGCGCCGCTGTTCCGCTTCTTCCACTTCCAGGACCAGCAGGGCGGCGGCGTGGTCATCCCGGAAAGCCGCATCATCGGCCGCGCCGTGACCACCCTGCCCGACGCCGCCGCCACCGCGCTGCGCCTGCCGCCGGGCCATGCGGCGCTGCGGCTGGACCGGCTGCGGTACTGGGCCGGCGCGCCGGTGGTGATGGAGGAGATCCACCTGCCCCTGCCCCGCTTCGCGGCTCTCCGCGACCGCGCGCTGTCGGATTTCGAGACGCTGCTCTACCCCCTCTACGAGCGCGAATTCGGCCTGGTGGTCGGCGGCGTGGAGGATGAGTTGCGCGTCGGCCTGGCCGATGCCCGCCGCGCCGAGCTGCTGGCGGTGGCGGAGGGCAGCGCGGTCGCGATCATCGACCGCCTCAGCCTGGCGGTGGATGGCTCGCCCATCGAATGGCGCCGCGCCTGGGGGCATGGCGACCGCTTCGCCTATCGCGTCAGCCTGCGCTGACGCCATCACCGGAGGAAACAACGACCATGACCCTCAGCCGACGCGGCCTGCTGGCGATGGGGGCGGCACTGGTCGCCGCACCCGCTGCGGCGCAGGCGCCCGAACCCATCTTCGACAGCCACCTGCACATCATCGACCCCGCCTACCCGCTGGTGGAGAACCAGGGCTACATGCCGCCACCCTTCGCGCTGCCGGCCTACCTGGCGGCGGCGCGGCCGCTGGGCGTGCAGGGCGGCGCGGTGGTCTCGGGCAGCTTCCACGGGTTCGACCAGACCTACCTGCTGGCGGCCTTGCAGGCGCTGGGCGCGGGCTGGGTCGGCGTGACCCAGGTGCCGGCGGACATCCCGGATGCGGAGATCGCGTCCCTGTCCCGCGCCGGCGTGCGGGCGCTGCGCTTCAACATGTTCAGGGGCCGCATCGACAGCGTCGACGAATTGGTGGCGCTGGCCAGCCGCGCCCATGCGGTGGGCGGCTGGCATCCTGAGATCTATGCGGATGCCGCGGCGCTCGCCCCGCATGTCGCGAAGCTGCAGCGCCTGCCGGCGCCGCTGATGATCGACCACCTCGGCATGACGGAGACCGGGCTGCCGGTGGTGCTGGACCTCGTCGCCGCCGGCGCGCGGGTGAAGGCGACGGGCTTCGGCCGCGTGACGATGGATGTGCCGAAGGCGCTGGAGGCGATCGCGGCAAAGAGCCCGGATGCGCTGGTCTTCGGCACGGACATGCCCTCCACCCGCGCGCGCCGGCCCTTCGAGACCGGCGACATCGACCTGGTGAAGCGGGTGCTGGGGCCGGAGCTGGCGCGGAAGGCGCTGTGGGAGAATGCCCGCCGCGCCTACCGCATCTGACCCCTAGTGATGTTCCCAATCGTCCAGTGAATCGGTGTTGGGCGGCGAGGTGCCGAGGATGTCCCCGGCCGTCGTCACGCCCAGCCCGTTCAGCAGGCGGTTGGAGTAGTTGAAATAGGCGCAGACCTGGTTGGCCTCCAGGATCTCCCCGTCATTGGCGCCGGCCTCGCGCAGCGCGTTAATGTCGGCCTCGACCATGCCCTGGGGGTCGAGCGTGAGCTTGCGGACATAGCGCAGCAGGGCGAGTTCCTTGCCGTCGAAGACGCGTTCGGGCTGCGCGGCGGCGAAGGCCTTGTAGATGGAGCCGGCGCGGGCCTCGTCCTTCAGCAGGCGCGACAGGCCGGCGAAGTGGTGCGCGACCGAATAGTCGCAGCGGTTCGATAGCGACGTGTAGACCGCGAGGCATTCCAGGAACCAGACCGGCATGGAATTGCCGGTGTGGTGCAGCACGGATTTGTAGAGCGCGCTGTGCCCTTCCATCGTGTGCGGCCGCAGGCTGTGGGCGCGCATCACGTTGTCGATCTTGCCGCCGGGGCCCTTCACGCGGTCATAGAGCGTGCGCAGGTAGCCCTCGCTTTCGTCGTAGGGCACCAGGCGGATCCAGGCGGGGTTCGCTTCGTCGGTCATGAGTTCCTCTGACGAAAACGCCGTTCCAGCCGCGCGGCGGCGGCGGAGAGCACGGCGCAGATGATGAAGTAGAAGAGCGCCACGATGATCCAGGTCTCGAAGACCCGGTTGGTGGTGGCGGCGACCTCGGCGCCCAGGAAGGACAGGTCCTGGATGGAGACGAGGGAGATGATGGAGCTGTCCTTCACCAGGCTGATCCCCTGCCCCGCCAGCGGCGGCACCACGCGCGCCACCGCCTGCGGCAGGATCACCAGGCGGAAGAGCTTCAGGCGCGAAAGCCCCAGCGCCTGCCCGGCCTCCCACTGCCCGCGCGGCAGGGACTGGATGCCGGCGCGGACGATCTCCGCGACATAGGCGCCCTCGAACAGGCCGAGGCAGAGGATGGCGGCGATGACGCCGGCCGCCTGCTGCGGCGGGCCGAAGAGCCAGGCGATGAGGCGGAGCGTGTCGGCATCCTGGCGCCTGATCCAGTCCTCGATGCCGAGTGCCGGGACGATCTGCGCGGTGACGAAGAAGTAGAAGACGAAGATGAAGACCAGCGGCGGGATGTTGCGGATGGTCTCGACATAGGCGCCGGCGATGAGGCGCGGCAGCAGGGCGGTGGCGCTGCGCGCGATGCCCATGAGCGTGCCGACCACGGCGGCGACGATGGCGGCCCAGAAGGAGACGCGGAGCGTCGTCATCACGCCCTGCAGCAGCAGGTTCGCGACCCAGGCGCCGGTCGCGTCCTGCCGTGCGACGAAGCCCAGCACCGGCCCGAAGTTCCAGCGATAATCCAGCGCCGCGCCGGCACGCCAGGCGAGGAAGCCCAGCGCGCCGACCACGACAGCCAGCAGAGCCGCGTCCAGCAGGCCGAAGCGCGGGGTGCCCCGCGCATAGGGTCCTCCTGGACGGTGCATCAGCCCGGAACCTGGTCCCGCCATTCGCGGTTCTGGAACCAGTAGGCCTGGCGTTCCTCAAGGAAGCCGTCCAGCTGCCGCGATGCGATCCAGTTGTTGAGGAAGTTCAGCGCATCCGGGTCGCCCTTGCGCACCGCCATGCTGTCGATCTGGCGGGCGAGCGGCTGCGGGAAGGGGCTGAACAGCGCGGCCTCATTCTCCAGCACCGCGAAGCGCGGGCGGGGCATGGAGCCGACCATGCCATGGGCGCGGCCGTTGACCACTTCCAGGATCGACTGCGCGTCGTCGTCGAACTGCCGGAAGGTGGCGCGGGGAAAGAGGCGCTGCGCGGCGGCGAGCGCGGAGGTGCCGCGGCGGCCGCTGATCGTGATGTTGGGGCGGTTCCAGGCCTCCATCGTCGTCATGCCCTCCGCCAGGCGGCGGCTGGCGGCGAGATCGACGCCGGAGGCGGAGTAGGAACTGGTGAAGTTGGCGGAGAGGTTGCGCGCCGCCGTCACCGTCATGCCGCCGATGATCATGTCGAAGCGCCCGGCCAGCAGCGCGGGGACGATGCCGTCCCAGGCGGTGGGGACGAATTCCGGCCGCACGCCCATGTCCTGCGCGAGACGCGTGGCGACGTCGATCTCGTAGCCGATGAGGTCGCCCGCGCGGTTGCGGAAGGCCCAGGGCACGAAGGTGGACATGCCGACGCGCAGCGTGTTGCGGCGCTTGATCTCCTCGATCACCGAGGTCGCGGCCAGCGCGGCGCGCGCATCCGTCGTCTGCGCCTGCGCGGTGCCGGTGATGGACACGGCGGCGCCGGCGGCGGCGGCGGGTGCCAGGAAGCGTCTCGTGATCCAGCCCATGGTCGTCTCTCCGTGTTGGTGGTTCAGGCGATGCCGCCGCGCAGCCGGCGTTCCAGCCCCTGCACGGCGAGGGATAGCGTGACCGTGACGCATAGATAGAGCGCGGCGACGGTCAGCCAGATCTCGAAGGTCATGAAGGTGTCGCTGATGACGTTGCGGCCTTCATTGGTCAGGTCGAAGATGGCGATGACGCTGACGATGGCGGAATGCTTGATCAGCGACACGCCAAGACCGGCGAGCGGCGGCAGGATGACGCGGAGCGCCTGCGGCAGCACGATGAGGCGATAGGCCTGGGCGCGCGACAGGCCGAGCGTCCACGCCGCCTCCCACTGCCCGAGCCGCACCGCCTGGATGCCACTGCGGAAGATCTCGGCGGCGAAGGCGCCCTCGAAGATCGCCAGCGCCAGCACGCCGGCCCAGAAGCGGTCCATCCCCAGGATCGGCGCCAGGATGAAATAGACGATGTAGAGTTGCACGAGCAGCGGCGTGTTGCGGATGGCCTCGACATAGGCAGCCACGACCCAGCGTCCGGCGACGGAGCCCGACAGCCGCAGGATGGCGGCGCCGAGGCCGATGAGGATGGTGAGCAGCAGCGCGATGGCGCTGATCTCCAGCGTCACGGCCAGGCCCTTCAGCAGGGGGCCCGGGAAGAACTCGCCTTCGAAGAGCTGGAACAGGTACCGCGGCACGCGGTGCCATTGCCAGTTGTAGCCCATCCCCGCGGCGCCGGAGACGACCAGCCAGACCAGCGCGCCCGCGAAGAGGGCGAATTGCAGGATGTCGGCCAGGGCGCGGCGGCGGCCCTGCCATCGCGCGGCGGCGGGGGGCGGCCTCACGGCGGAAGGATGCGACGCGGGGGGCGGGCGAGGATACGCGCGACCATGGGGGCGAAGACGGCGATCGGCGCCTCCGGCAGGCCGGCGGCGATGGTGGTGATGTCGTAGCGCTCCACGAATTCGGCCGTGGCGGCGAAGTGTTCGTGGCCGCGCCAGCGGTCGCGGCCATCGGGGTCCACCGCCTCATCCGGGTGGTCGTGGCAGTGGTGGGACTGGAAGATCTGGTGCCGTTCCAGGATCCAGCGGCTGGCGTCGCTGACATAGGGTGCCAGCATCGCGGCAGCGAAGGCGCCATGGCTGTTCGGGCAGATGGTGAAGCCGACATCGTGGAACAGCGTGACGACGACGTATTCCTCGTCCCGTCCATCCTGCATCGCGGCCGTCGCGGCCTGGATGCTGTGGCGGTAGTTGTTGACCTGGTAGCCGAAGCCGGGATCGGCGGCGGTCGCCTCCAGAAGCCGCAGCGCATGCGCCGCCTGCTGCCCGGCGTCGAAGACCTGGCGCTGGCGGGCCAGCAATTCCCAATCCCCGCGTCGGAAGGCGTCGAGGCGCGGGGCCTCGACATACCGCCAGCCTGGCTCCAGCAGGGGGGACCGATCCGCCGCCATCGCGCGGTTCAGCCCGTGGGTGCCCGGTAGCGGAAGGCCTTGTCGAAGCGGCCCACCACCCATTCCCCGCAGGCCACCGGCGGATGCTTCGCCTGGGAAGGATCGTCCAGCAGGTCACGCGGATCGACCACGGTGTGGAAGCCGGGGTCGTAGAAGACGGCGATGCTCTGCCGGGCCTTGCCGGAGGTGTTCACGACGCGATGGGGGTTGGAATGGAAGCGGTCATTCGTCCAGCGATGCATCAGGTCGCCGATATTGACGACGAAGGTGCCCTCGATCGGGTGGGCCATCACCCATTCGCCGCTGGCGCTGCGCACCTGCAGTCCGCCCGTCATGTCCTGGTAGAGGAAGGTCAGCCCGCCGTAATCCGTGTGGGGCGCGACGCCGAACTGGTCCTGGCCGAGGTCGGGCGGCTGCGGCGGGTACCAGATGAGCGAACCGCGGGCGAGCGGCCGGGCGAAGCGCTCCGCGAAGAAGCCGGCATCGCGGCCGAGGCTGAGCGCGAGCCCGCGCAGCACGGATTGCCCGAGGCCGAGCACCGCCTCGTAATAGGGATAGACGGTGTCGCGCAGCGCGGGAAGCGCTTCGGGCCACTGGTTCGGGCCCATCAGCGGCGTGCCGGCGGCGACGTCCGGATCATCCTCCGGCAGTTCCAGGCCGAAGACGAAGCTCTCCTTCAGGTCGACCTTGGCGCCCGTATACATCTTGGCGCCGCCATGGCCGATCCAGCCGCGATGGCGCTTGTTGACCTTCACCGCGGCCTTCGCGTCCTCCGGCAGGGCGAAGAAGTCGCGCGCGCGGGCAAAGACGCCATCGATCAGCGGCTGCGGGATGCCGTGGTTGGCGACGTAGAAGAAGCCGATCCGCTCGCTGGCTTCCCGCATCGCTTGGCCGGCCGCGGCGCTGCCCGCCGGGTCGCCGGCCACGAGCGCGGCGATGTCGATGACGGGGATCTCGCTGACGGCGATCTGCTTCGCGGTCGCATAGGCCATGGTGACAGTCTCCTCTGTCGCCATTGTCATGCGGAAGGCGCGTGGCCGCCAGCCCAGAAGGCGAGTTCCTCGCCCGTGACGTGTCCCTCCACCGCCGCCGCCAGGCCCAGCGCCATCAGCGGCGCCAGCTTGAAGCCGTGGCCGGAACAGGCGCTGGCCAGCGTCACGCCGGGCGCGACCTGGCGCAGAACGAAGCGGTCCTCCGGCGCCATGGTGTAGAGGCAGTGGCGCGCCGCGATCAGGCGATACGCCCCGAATCCGGCGATGGCGCGGGCGCCGGCCTCCATCAGCGCAGCGACGCGCCCGGTCCGCGGCGGGTCGCGCGGCGCGGCCGGGTCGACGGTGATCGAGGTGTCGTAGTCCCCGATCTTGAGGCGCGTGCCCGCCCGCGGCGGCAGCACATAGACGCCGCCCGTCGCATGCCCCGGCAGGCGGCAGAGCAGCATCGGCGCCTCCTCCCACAGCCCAGGCGGCGGTTCGAGATAGGCGACGGTCTGAAGCGACGCCCGCAGCCCGAATCGCCGCGCGGCGTCGGGCAACAGCCGCAGCACGCCGGCGCCGGCGGCGACCAGCGTCACATCGGCGGCGACGCGCGTGCCATCGGCGAGCACGGGCCCGCCTTCCGGGCAGGATGCGACATGGGTGTGGCCGCGCAGTTCCACGCCGAGGCGCGGCAGCAGCCGCACCAGGTCCATCAGGATGGGCGCGGCGAGCAGCATGCCCGAACCCCCGACCTCCATCGCGCGGATCACGCCATCCGGGTTGAGGACGGGGATGGAGGCGGGATCGACCTCCGTGAAGGGCAGGCCGTGGCGCGCCTGGCTGCGCGCCACCGCGCCCTGCCAGGGCGTCTCCTCCCGCAGCGCGTAGATGGCACGCGCCGGCACCAGCCGGTCCTCCCCCGTCTCGGCGAAGAGGGTGCGCCAGGCGGTGAAGGCCGCCGGCATCATCGCGGCGTAGCCCTCCATCGTCCCATAGGCGTGGCGGATGATCCGGCCCTCATCGGCGGAGGAGCTGCCGGGGTTGGGGATCAGCCCGCCCTCCAGCACCGTCACCGCATGGCCCCGCCGCGCCAGCGCCCAGGCGGTGGTGAGGCCGAGGATGCCGGCACCGACCACGGCGATGCGCAGCGGCCGGTCCGTGCGATCCTGCAGCAGCACAGCGATTCGGCATGTCAGGGAATCCATGGATGCGTCTCGACCGGATGAGCGTCTCGGCGCTGGAGGCGCGCTTCGCCGCGGGCAGGCGCGGCATCATCCTGCCCCTTGGCAGCCTTGAACAGCATGGCGCGCCGGGGCTGCTGGGGACGGATGCGATCTGCGCGCAGGCGGTGGCGGATGGCGCGGCGGCGCGGGCGGATGGCATCAGCGCGCCCGTCCTCGCCTATGGCCAGGCGCAGTTTCATCTGCGCCGCGCCGGCACGGCGAGCCTCCGGCCCTCGACGCTGATGGCCGTGCTGGTCGATGTGCTGGAAAGCCTGGCGCTGGGCGGCTTCACGCGAGTGCTGCTGCTGACCGGCCATGGCGGGAACGTCGCACCGGCGCAGGCCGCGATGCAGGAGGTGATGGCGGATGTCTCGACGGGGCGCCTCGCTTTGCCCGCGCCGCTGACGGTGAAGCTGCGGGCCTGGTGGGAGGGCCCGCGCCTGGCCGCGCTGCGGCGGGAGCTTTACGGCGACCGCGAAGGTTTCCATGCCACGCCGTCCGAGGTCGCGATCGCCATGGCGCTGCACCCGGAGGCCGCCGCGCCGCCTGAATCCTGGCCCGCCTTCCGCCCCCTGCCCGCCGACCCGCTGCATGATGCCGGCGGCGACCGCCACCTGGATGCGGCGCGCCACCGCGCCATGTTCCCGGACGGGGTGATCGGCAGCGACCCCTCCCTCGCCCGCGCGGAACACGGCCATGCGCTGCTGGAGGCCGCGGTCGCCGACGTCGCGGAAACCTTCGCGGCCTTCCAGGCGGCGCAGGATCATGCCGCGCGGTAGGCCGTCGCCTCCACCTCCACCGTGATGCCGGGGGCGAAGAAGCTGCTCATGTAGATCCAGCCGAGGGCGGGGCGGATGCTGGCGAAAACCTCCCCATGCGCGCGGCCGCTTTCCTTCCAATGCTCCGGGTTGACGACGTAGATGCGGGTCTTGACCACATCCGCCATCGTCATGCCCACGGCCTCCAGGCTCTCCCGGATGATGTCGAGGCAGACGAGCGTTTGCCGGTAGACATCGCCGGGGTGCAGCACCGTGCCATCCGGCGCGCAGGGGCTGCACAGCGCGGTTTCCGCATAGGGGCCCACGCGCACCGCCCGGCTGTAGCCGCAGGCGACCTCCCACGGCCGGTCCGTGGCATGCGCCGTCCGAGGGCTCACGCCTGCACGATGCCCCACTTCGCATTGATCTCCGCGAAGAAACCGTTGGCCGTGGAGATGGTGATCCAGGCGTTCAGGAAGTTCGCGAAGATCACGTCGTTCAGCGGGCTCAGGAAGGCCATCGGGATCGGGTTGCGCGGGTTGTCCTGGAAGATGGCGACGAGGTCCGGGTATTCCTTCGTCAGGAAGGCGGCCTCGATCATGGACGACATGGTCGCGTCCACGCGGCCGCCCAGCAGTTCCTGCCAGTCCCGCGCCGGGCTTTCCACGCGGCGCAGCGTGGCGTTGGGCAGGCCCTGCTGCACGAACTGCTCCATGGTGGTGCCGAGGTTGGTGCCGATGGTGACGCCGCGCTGGTTCAGCGCATCCCAGTTGGCGAAGCGCGTCGCATTGCGGCGATGCACCAGCGGCACGAAGGCGTTGCGCCCCCAGGGGATGGTGAAGCTGGCCGCCATGGCGCGGGCCACGGACATGGAGGTGCCGGTGCAGACGATGTCATACTGGTCCGCCACCAGCCCGTTGATCAGGGTGCGCCAGTCCGTCGCGACGAATTCGGCCCGCACACCCATGTCCCGCGCCAGGCGCTGGCCGCATTCGATCTGGTGGCCGCGGTATTCGCGGCTGGCCGGGTCGCGGAAGCTCATCGGGTTGAAGTCGCCGGTGGTGCCGATGCGGATGCGCCCGGAGGACTGGATGGCCTGGAGGCGGGAGGATCCGGCCGCCTGGGCCAGGGCCTGGCCCGGGACGGCCACGGCGGCAGCCGCCGCGGCGGCGGCGGGGAGGAAGCGGCGTTGCATGGGGGTCTCCTCAGGTCGCAAGCGGGGCTTGCTTCGAGAGGTAAGGTTGCGACATCGATTGAACAGGTGCAACGGGTGGGCTGGTTGGCATCGGCAGGAATCGGATGGCAGGGCTTGGCATGAACCTCAAGGCGCGCGCCTTCCTCCTGCTGCTGGTGGCGATGCCGCTGCTGTCGGCCTGCAGCGGCAACTGGGGCTGGCACGTGGTGGACCCCCGCGACGCCCGCGGCCAGGCCAACCTGTCCTTCATGCTGTCGGGCTTCTGGGCGACGATCTCGCTCAGCCTGGCGACCATGCTGCTGTCGGTCGTGCTGGGCCTGGCGGTCGCGATGATGGGCATGGCGCGGTTCCGCCTGCTCCGCTGGACCAACCGCGTCTATGTGGAGCTGTTCCGCTCCATCCCCATCCTGGTGATGATCCTCTGGGTCTTCTACGGCCTGCCCGTCGTGCTCGACATCCGGCTCGACGTCTTCGTCGCCGCGATGCTGGCGATCGCGATCTGCGACAGCGCCTTCGAGGCGGAGATCTTCCGCGCCGGCATCCAGTCCGTGGAACAGGGGCAGCGGGAGGCCGCGATGGCGCTCGGCCTGTCGCCCTGGCAGCGCATGCGCTTCGTCATCCTGCCGCAGGCCATCCGCCGCGTCCTGCCGCCGATCGCCAACCAGTTCATCTACGTCGTGAAGATGTCCTCCCTCGCCAGCGTCATCGGCTACCAGGAGCTCACCCGCAAGGCCAATGAGCTGGTGGTGACGGTGTTTCGGCCGCTGGAACTCTACACCATCCTCATCCTCGAGTACCTTGTGCTGATCCTCTGCATCTCCTTCGCCGTGCGCTGGCTGGAGAAGAGGATGGGCGCGGACCAGGGCGTGCGGCGGGTGGGATAGGGATCACTTATCCACCGCATCGGCGGCGATGATCATCGGCCGCCAGGTCTCGATCTGCTCGGCCACGAAGGCCGGGAATTCGGCGCCTGCCATCGGCGCGTAGTAGTTGCCGATGGTGGCGAATTGCGCCGTGGTCGCGGGGCGCGTGCAGATCTCCGCCAGGCCCCGCTGCAGCCGTTCCGCGATGGCGGGCGGCAGGCCGGCGGGCGCGCTCAGCCCGTGCCAGTTCTTGATGACGATGTCATGGCCCAGCTCCCGGAAGGTGGGCAGGGCGGGCGCGGCGGGGATGCGGTCCTCCGCCGCCACGGCCAGGCCCACCAGCTGCCCGGCCGCGATGGCGGGCAGGCTGCCCACGATTCCCTCGAAGTTCAGCGCCACCACGCCCGTCGTCAGGTCGATGCGCAGCGGCCCCGCCCCGCGATAGGGGACATGCACCATGTCGATGCCCGCGCGCAGGCAGAAATTCACCCCCGTGATGTGGCCGATGCTGCCGATGCCGGAGGAGCCGAAATTGATCGTGCCCGGCGCGGCCTTCGCCTTCGCCACCAGTTCCGCCAGCGTGCCCACACCCAGCGAGGGATGCGCCACGCAGCCGCCGAAGGTGCTGCCGAGATAGGCGACATGGGCGAAATCGCGCACCGCATTGTAGGTGATGCGCGGGAACATGGTCGGCGCGATGGTGAAGGGCGCGTTGTTGGACAGCAGGAAGGTGTGCCCGTCCGCGGGTTCGCGCTTCAGCGCCTCCGCCGCCAGCATCCCGCCGGCGCCGGGGCGGTTGTCCACCACGAAGGACTGCCCGAACATCTCCGCCATCTGCGGCGCGATGACGCGGGCCACGAAGTCGCTCGACCCGCCCGGGGGGAAAGAGATCAGGATCCGCACCGGGCGCGAGGGCCAGGCGGGCTGCGCCAGGGCGGGCGCGGCAAGGGTCGCGGCGGTGGCGGCCAGCAGGGCCCGGCGGCTCGTCATCAGGCGGCTCCGTCGTCATCGGTACGGTCCTTGCATGCCAATCCCGTGCCACGCCTTCCCTTCACCACGAGGAAGACCGAAGCCCGCCCATGCCGCGCCTCTCGATGCTGCTGAACGCCGGCTTCTCGGGCCCACAGGCCTGGCTGCTGCTGGCCATCCGCCGGGGATACCTGGCGGAAGCGGGGATCGACCTTGCCCTCACGCCCGGCACCGGCGCCTGGAACGCCGCCCCCGGGCTGGCGGCCGGGGGCCATGACCTGGCCTATGGCGACATCCATTCGCTGATGGAGGTCGCGGCGCGCGATCCCGTGGCGGCGCCGGTCGGCATCTTCGCCGTGCACAATGCCTCCCCCTGCGCCATCGCGGTGCCGGCGGCGGGGCCGGTGCGGGCGCCTGCCGACCTGGCGGGGCGGCGGGTCATGGGCCATGCCTCCGACGTCGCGCTGCGCTGCTTCCCCACCTATGCGGCCGCCACCGGCATCGACCCGGCCGCCACCGCCATCGCCGTGGCGGAGGGTCCGATGGCCGGGCTGGTCGCGCGGCTATTGGCCGGGGAATCCGATGGCCTGTTCGGCTATGTCAGCACCATCACCGCTGCGATCGGGGCGCCGGCCACGGCCGGGCTGCGCTTCCTGCGCTACGACGCCGCCCTGCCCGACAGCCTGGGCAGCCTGGTGATGGCCTCGCCCCGGCTGGTGGCCGAAGCCCCGGCGATGCTGCGCGCCCTCTGCACCGCCCTCGCCCGCGGGCTGCGGGGAGCAATCGCGGAGCCAGAGGCGGCGATGGAGGCCGTGCTGGCCTTCGCCCCGGGCGCGGACCCGGCGGCGGAGCGCCTGCGCTGGGAGACGACGCTGGCGGTGGAGATGGCGGGGCCCCTGCCCGCCATGCCTGGCGCCGTCGATCCCGGGCGCCTCGCCCGTTCCGCGGCCGGCTTTGCCGCCAGCCGCGGCCTGCCACCACCCGATCCCGCGCGGCTGTTCACCCCCCGCTTCCTGGGTGCCGCCTGATGCGCCGGCTTCGCATCCGGCTGAATGCCGGCTTCTCCGGCCCCCATGCCGGCTTCCTGCTGGCGGAGGAGATGGGGCTGCTGGCGGCGGCGGGGATCGCGGTGGACTGGCAGCCCGGCAACGGCGCCGCGGCGGTGATTGCCGACATGGCGGAGGATGTCTGCGACCTCGCCTATGGGGACCTCTCCGCGCTGGTCATGCGGCTCGGCCACAGCGCGCCGGGCAGCGGGCCGCAGGCGGTGTTCATCGGCTTCAACCGCACGCCGCTGACCATCGCCGTGCCCCTCGCCGGCGGGGTGCAGCACCCCGTGGAGCTGGCGGGCAGGCTGCTGACGGGCCATGCGCGGGATGCCGCGCTGCTGGCCTTCCCGGCACTGGCGCGCGCGGTCGGGCTCGATGCCCGCACGGTCCGCATCCAGCCTTCCGAGGCATCGCTGGCGGAGCAGGTGCGGCGGATGATCCTGGGCGATGCGGCCGATGGCGTCTTCGGCTTCGCCAACACCATCATCGCGTCGCTGGAGGGGGCCAGGCTGGACCTGGCGGGGTCGCTCCGCTTCCTGGACTACGCCGCCTGGCTGCCCGATCTCTACGGCAATGCGCTGGTCGCCTCCCGCCACCTGGTGGAGCGGGAGCCCGAGGTGCTGAAGGCGCTGGTGGCGGCGGTGGCGCGGGGCTTCGCCGCCGCGGTGGCCGACCCGGAGCGGGGGGTGGAGGCCGTGCGCCGCGTGGCGCCCGCCATCGACCTCCGCATCGAGACGAAGCGCTGGCGCGGCACCATCGCGCGGGAGATGGCGCATCCCGAGGGCGCGATCCTCGGCCTGGGGGATGCGCATCCCGCCCGCCTGGCCCAGGGCATCGCGCAGCTGGCGGAGGCGCTGGACCTGCCCCGGAAGCCCGGCGCGGCGGAGGTCTTCACGCCGGATTTCCTGCCGGCGGTGGAGCTGCGCCAGGCCCGGTAGTCAGGCCGCGTCCAGCGCCGGCGCCAGGCCCGCGGCCAGCGCGCGCACCGCCTCCGCCACCGGACCCGCCAGCAGTTCCGGCGTGACGACCGACACCGCGCCCCCGCAATTCAGCGCCATCACCCGCGACCCGTCCGGGGAGGCGACGGGAACGCCGATGGAATTCACGTCGGGATGCGCGCGGCGCAGGTTCATGACGAAGCCGTGGTGCACGAAGTGGTCCAGCGCGGCCTCGATCTCCGCACGGTTGGCCGCGTCGAGCCGCGCCAGCATTGCCCGCCGCTCGGGTGCGCCGACGCCAGCGAGGTATGCCCAGCCGAGGGCCGTGGTCGCGATGGGCAGCGTGGCGCCGACGGTGAAGGACAGGCGGAGGATGGTCGGTGCCTCCGCCCGCGCCACGATCAGCATCGTGTCGTCCTGCCGTGTGGCGAGCGACAGCTGCACGCCGAAGCGGTCCGCGATGCGCTGCATGCCGGGCTGCGCGGCTTCCGCGATGCCGCCCTTGGCCAGCGCGGCATAGCCCAGCGACAGCAGCCCGTAGCCAGGCCGCAGCCGCCCGGGGTCGCGCCCCGGCACCAGCACGCCCATGCCGATCAGCGTGTGGCACAGCCGCCAGACCGTGGACTGCGCCAGGCCCGTCATCGCCGCGATCTCCGTCGTGCCGAGTTCCGGCCGCGCGGCGGTGAAGCAGCGCATCACCTGCACGCCGCGGGCGAGCGCGGTGACGAATTGCCGGTCCTTCGCTTCCTCCACCCGCGCGCCCCCCGTCCCGTGATGCTGCACCGCATGGGCAGCCGGTTGACGGCGGCCCGGGGCGGCGCGAGGCTCCACCCACGATGCAAATAGCCAATCCGCACAGCGAATTCAAACCCGGAGCGCTGACCGGCCACGGCTTCCCGGACCTTAGGCCCTTCTTCGCGCCTAAGGCGGTGGCGCTGCTGGGCGCGACGGAGGACCTGGGCAAGTTCGGCGGGCGCTGCCTGAAGCAGATGCTGGATTTCGGCTTTGCCGGTGATGCCTTCCCGGTGAACCCGAACCGCAGCAGCGTCTTCGGCCGCCCCTGCTTCCCGAACCTCTCGGCGCTGCCCGCCCGCCCCGACCATGTCGGCATCGTGCTGCCGGCCAAGGCGTGCATCGAGGCGGTGGCGGAATGCGGGCGGCTCGGCATCCCCTACGCCACCGTCTTCTCCTCCGGCTTCGGGGAGCTGGGGACGGAGCAGACACTGGCGGCGCAGGCGGAGCTGGTGCGGGTGGCGCGCGCGGGCGGCGTCCGGATCATGGGCCCGAACTGCAACGGCATGATCAACTTCGTCGATGGCTTCGCCCTGACCTCCACCGCCACCATCAGCGGGCCGCGGCGCGCGGCGGGCGATATCGGCGTGGTGGGGCAGAGCGGCGGCGCGGCGCAGGTCAACGTGATGTGGCGCGCGCAGGAGATGGGGCTCGGCATCTCCTACCAGGTCAGCAGCGGCAATGACGCGGATATGGACCTGCTGGACTACGCCGCCTTCATGCTGGAGGACCCGCACACCAAGGTCGTGCTGATGCTGGCGGAGCGCATCCGGGACGGTGCCCGCCTGCGCCTTCTGGCCGCGCGCGCGGCGGAACTTGAGAAGCCCATCGCACTGGTGAAATTCGGCAGGACGGAAGCGGGCGCGCGGGCCGCCGCGTCCCATACCGGCGCCATCACGGGATCGGATGCGGTCTTCGATGCCGCGGCCCGGCAGCTTGGCCTGATCCGCGTGAATGACGCTCGCGAACTCTACGAGGTCGCGATGCTGCTGCGCCGCCGGCAGCGCCCCGCGGGGCATGGCGCGGCGGCTCTGGCGATTTCCGGCGGCAATCTGGTGGCGCTGACGGACCAGGCGGCCAGCGTCGGCATCGGCTTTCCCGACTATGCGACGGAGACGGCGGCGAAGCTGCGGACGCTGATCCCTGGCTTCGCCGCGGTGAACAACCCGACCGACCTCAGCGCCGGCGCCATCGGCACCAAGGACACCTTTGCCAAGGCCGCGGCGATCATCCTGGACGATCCCGCCGTGGATGTGCTGGTGCCCGTCATCACCATCGCGCCGAATGACGACATCCGGTCGATCACCGCGCTGTCGGAGGCCTCCGACAAGCCCGTCGCCATCCTGTGGACCGGCCGCTCCGCCGCCGATCCTACGCTGACGCCGGAGGTGCTGGTGCGGGAGGGTCATGCGGTGTTCCGCGACGCCCTGCCCTGCGCGCAGGCGCTGGCGCGAAGCATGGACTGGGCGGCCTTCCTGCGCCGCCGCACCGCGCCGCCAGAGCGCCCCGCCGGGCTGGATGCCGCCCGCGCGCGCCAGTTGCTGGACGCCGCGCCGCCCGGCACGCTGACGGAAGCGGCGTCCCGCGCCGTGCTCGCCTGCTACGGCCTGCACGGGCCACGGGAGGCCGTTGCGACGACAGCGGACGAGGCGGTGGCGCAGGCCGCGCGCATCGCTGGGCCGGTCGCGCTGAAGATCCTCTCCCCCGACATCCCCCACAAGACGGAAGCGGGTGGCGTGCGCCTTGGCGTCCAGGGCGCGGACGCCGTGCACGACGCCTTCGCCGCCATCATCGCCAATGCCCGTGCCTACGCGCCAACGGCGCGGATCGAGGGCGTGCTGGTGCAGGAGATGGTGGCGGGCGGGCAGGAGATGCTGCTCGGCCTGACGCGCGACATCACCTTCGGCCCGGTACTCACCATCGGCTTCGGCGGCACACTCGTGGAAGTGCTGCGCGACGTGACCTTCCGCTTGCCGCCCCTCTCCCCGGCCGAAGCGGCGGAGGCGCTGGAGGGGCTTCGCCTGTCTCCCCTGCTGCACGGCCATCGCGGCGCGCCCGCCTGCGACATCCCGGCGATGGCGGATGCCGTCGCGCGCTTCTCCTGGCTCGCCACCGATCTCGGCGACCGGGTCGAGGAGATCGACGTGAACCCCATCACCGTGCTGCCGCAGGGCGTGCGGGTGCTGGACGCGCTGGTCGTGACGCGGGACCCTGCGGCATGACCCTCCTCACCGAACGCCTCGATGGCGGCGTGCTCCGCCTCACCCTCAATCGCCCGCAGGCCGCGAATGCGCTGTCGCGCGCCCTGCAGGATGCCCTCGTCGCCGCGCTGGCCGAGGCCGCGACGGACAGCGCCGCGCGCGCCGTGGTGCTGACCGGCGCCGGCGGGCGCGTCTTCAGCGCCGGCGCCGATTTGCGCGAGGATCTCGGCCTGCCGGTGCCGGAGGCGAAGAAGCTCCGCCGCGCGCTGCTGCTGCGGAGCATCCTGGCCGTGCTGGACTGCCCGAAGCCGCTGGTCGCGATGGTGCGCGGCAAATGCGTCGGCGGCGGCGCGATGCTGGCGCTGATGGCGGATGAGGTGCTGCTGGAAGCCAGCGCCTCAATCGCCATGCCGGAGATCGCGCTGGCCATGCCCTCGCCGCTTGGCATCACCATCATCAGCGCGCGTGGCGGACGGCAGGCGGCGCATCGGCTGATGCAGGCGAACCTGCCGATGGATGCCGGCGCCGCGCTGGCCTGCGGCCTGGCCGATGCGGTGCAGGCGGATGCGGCGCTGGATGCGGCCGCGGAGGCCCGTGCCGCCGCGCTCGGCGCGATGGATTCCACCGCCTATGCCACCAACAAGCGATGGCTGAACGGCCCGCTGCGCGCGCGCATCATCGCCGCCGCGCAGGCGGCCGAGGCCGCCCATGCGACAGGTCCCCATGATGCGCATTGAACTCTCCCCCGAACTCGCCGAACTCCGCGGCCCGATCCGCCGCTTCGTGACGGAACAGCTGGAGCCCATCGCCGCCCGCATCGATGCGGAAGGGGAGATCCCCGATGTCGCCTGGGACCTGATGCGCCGCCAGGGCTGGCTCGGCATGCTGCTGGCGGAGGCCGATGGCGGCGGCGGCGCCGACCTGCCCACCTACTGCCTGGTGATGGAGGAGGTGGCGCGCAGCCATCGCTGCTTTACGCTGCTGCTGGACGCGACCAGCGGGCTGACGCCCATCGCCATCGCGCGGCACGGCACATCAGCGCAGAAGGATCGCTGGCTGAAGGGCCTGGCCACCGGGCGGCTGCGCGCCGCCTTCGGCCTGACGGAGCCTGGCGCGGGATCCGATGCCGCGGCCATCACCACCCGCGCGACGAAGGTCGATGGCGGCTGGAAGATCGAGGGCCGCAAGCAGTGGATCAGCGGCGGCCACGCCGCCGACGTCGTGATGGTCATGGCCGTCACCGATCCCGCGAAGCGCGCCCGCGGCGGCATCGGCGCCTTCCTGGTCCCGCGCGGCACGCCGGGCTTCGACGTCACGCGCGTGGACACCACCATCGGGTCGGAGGCGATCAAGCTCGGCGAGCTGACCTTCACGGATTGCGTGGTGCCGGATGACGCGCTGCTCGGCGATGCCGGCCAGGGCTTCGCCATCGCCATGGGATCGCTGAGCAATGGTCGCCTCGGCGTTTCCGCCGCCTGCGTCGGCGCCGCGGACCGGCTGCTGGAGATGTCGATCGCCCATGCGAAGGACCGCAGCACCTTCGGCCAGCGCCTGGCGGACCGCCAGGCCATCCAGTGGATGCTGGCCGACAGCAAGGCGGAGATCGAGGTCTCCCGCGCCTTCCTCTACGAGACGCTGCGCAAGGCCGCGGCGGGGGAGGACCTCGGCAACCTCGCCGCCATCTGCAAGCTCCAATGCAGCGAGATGGTGGGCCGCGTCGCCGATCGCGCGGTGCAGATCCATGGCGGCGCCGGGCTGATGCGCGGCGTGCCGGTGGAGCGCTTCTACCGCGATGTCCGCCACTACCGCGTCGGCGAAGGCGCCTCCGAAGTGCTGCGCATGGTCATCGCGCGGGAACTCGTGAAGTGACCACTGTCCTGACCGAGACGCGCGACCACATCGCCTGGGTCACGCTGAACCGGCCAGAGGCGATGAACGCGCTGTCCATGCAGCTGCGCGCGGACCTGGCCGCCGCGATCCGTGCGGCGGAGGCCGATCCGGAGGTGCGCGTGGTGGTGGTGCGCGGCGCCGGCGACCGAGCCTTCTGCGCCGGTGCGGACATCAAGGAATTCGTCGAGGTCCCCTCACCCCCCGCCTATCGCCAGGCGCGCGTGCCCGACAGCTGGATCTCGCCCTTCGACCTGACGAAGAAGCCCATCATCGCCAGCATCCATGGATTCTGTTTAGGCGGTGGCCTTGAAGTCGCACTCGCCTGCGACATCCGCATCGCGGCGGAGGATGCGCAGTTCGGCCTGCCGGAAACCGGGCTCGGCATCATGACCGGCGTCGGTGGGTCCCAGCGCCTGCCGCGGATGGTGGGGCTGGCGCAGGCGCTGGACATGATCCTGACCGGCGACCGCATCGACGGGAAGCGCGCGCGGGAGATCGGGCTGGTGACGCGCGTGGTGCCGCGCGCCGACCTGGCGGCGGAGACGGAGGCGCTGGCCCAGCGCCTGGCCGCGCGGCCGCCCACCGCCATGGCCTTCGCCAAGGAAGCCGTGCGCGCGGCGCAGGACCTGCCGCTGCGCGACGGCATGCGGCTGGAAGTCGACCTGCTGACGCATCTGCTCAACACCGAGGACCGGCTCGAGGCCGCGCGGGCCTTCCGGGAGAAACGAAAACCGCAATTCACCGGCCGCTGATGCGGCAGGGATGGGGAGGAAGAAAGCAATGCCAGGAACCACACGCCGGATGCTGCTGGGCGCGGGCGCCGCGCTGTCCCTTCCCCGCCTGGCGCGCGCGCAGCCCGCCTGGCCGGCGCGGCCGATCCGCCTAATCAACCCCTGGACGCCGGGCGGGCCCGCCGATGTGGTGGCGCGCCCCGTCGCGCAGAAACTGTCGGAATCGCTCGGCCAGCCCGTGGTGATGGAGAACCGGCCCGGCGCCAACGGCACCATCGGTGCCGCCGCCGTCGCCCGCGCGGCGCCGGATGGCTACACGCTGTTCTTCAGCCATGTGGGGCCCATCGCCATCAGCCCGAATTTTTCGTCGAGCGTCCCCTTCGACCCGGTGCGCGACTTCGCGCCGATCACCCAGTTGGTCTCCGGCCCGATCGTGCTGGTGGTGCGGCCGGACGTGCCGGCGAACAGCGTGGCGGAATTGCTGGCGCTGGCCCGCGCGCAGCCCGGCGCGCTGTCCTACGGCTCCGTCGGGCCCGCCAGCACCACGCATCTGGCCGGGGAGATGCTGGCCATGATGGGCGGCGTGCAGCTGCTGCACGTGCCCTACCAGGGCGCCGCGCCGGTGGTGACGGATCTGCTGGGCGGGCGGCTGCACTTCGCCTTCATCAACTTCGCCGGGGCGGTGGCGCAGATGCAGGCGGGCACGCTGCGCGCCATCGCGGTGTCCACCGAACGGCGATCGAGCGGCCTGCCTAATCTGCCGACGGTGGCGGAGACGCTGCCGGGCTTCGAGGTCAACAGCTGGTACGGCGTCATGGCCCCCGCCAACACGCCCTCCGCCATCGTGGACCACCTGTACCGCGACATCGCGGCGGCGCTGCACGCGCCGGACCTGACCGCCGCGCTGCGCGCCCAGGGCTTCGACATCGAGGCGACGACCCCCGCGCAATACGCGGCCAAGATCGCCGCTGACCTGCAACGCTGGGGCGAGCTCGCGCGCGCCACCGGCATCAAGGTGGGATGACCCTTCGGTCGCCGCAGGGCGCAGGCGGCGCAGCCGCCGAGCACCCGGAGGCGTGAATCGAAGGGTGCTTCAGGGAGGAAACCCTCATGGCGATGAAGATCTGGCACCAGGGGCTCGTCATCTTCGAGGACCTGCCGGAATACGCGGCGGCGACGAAGAAGCACCTCGCCTCCGTCGTACGGCCCGACACGGAGATCGTCATGCACGGCATCCTGAAGGGCACCTACGCCACCGACTATCCGATCGACGAATTGCAGTTCCGCCCGCTGGCGCTGATGCATCGCGCGCAGCCCATGGCGGCGGCCTATGCCGCGGAACGGCAGGGCTACGATGCCTTCGTGATGAGCTACCTCTCCGGCGTCATGCTGCCGGAAATCCGCGCGCTGGTGGACATCCCCGTCGCCAACTACCTGGAAGCGGCCGCGCATCTCGCGACCATGTATGGCTACCGCTTCGGCATCACGCGCTTCGCGCCGCAGCTGGGCAATGAGATCAAGGATTTTCTCGACAGCATCGGCCTCGGCGCCTGCTTCGCCGGCACGGTGGCCTCCGGCTACTCCTACAAGGAGATCTTCGGCGGCTTCGCCACGCCCGATGCGGTGATCAGCCGGTTCAAGGAGACGGTGCGCGACTTCGCCAAGAACACAGGATGCGACGTCATCATCCCTGGCGAGATGCCGCAGAACGTCTTCCTGACGACCAACGGCGTGCATCGCGTGGACGACATCCCCGTCATCGACGGCATCGCCGCCACCTACAAGCTGGCGGAGATGATGGTGGACATGAAACGTCAGTTCGGCCTGACGCGCAGCCGCCACGGGCAGAAGAACTGGCGCCCGCCGCCGGATCGCGTCGCCGATGTCATGCGCTTCTACGGCATGGACAAGGCGTGGAAGGCGATCGGGGCGCTGGAATGATCACGCTCCACCGCCGCGCGCTGCTGGCCAGCGCCATCCTCGCCCCCGCCATCGCCCGCGCGCAGGATGGCTACCCCACGCGCCCCATCCGCCTGGTGGTGCCCTGGCCGCCGGGCGGGCCGATCGACCTGGCCGCGCGGCCCATCGCCGCGCGGATGGCGGAACTGCTGGGCCAGCCCGTCGTCATCGAGAACCGGGGCGGCGCCAATGGCACCATCGGCGCGCTGCATGTCAGCCAGGCCGCGCCGGATGGCTACACGCTGCTGGTCGCCTCGCCGGGGCCGGTCTCGATCAGCCCGCTGGCGCGCGGCCAGGCGGCGCTGGAGCCGCTGCGCCTCTTCGCGCCGGTCTGCCAGCTGGTCTCCTCGCCCTCCGCGCTGGTCGTGCGGCGTGACCTGCCGGCGCGGGACATCCCCTCCCTCGTCGCGCTGGCGAAGGCGCAGCCGGGGGTGCTGACCTACGGTTCCGCCGGGCCCGCCAGCATCAACCACCTCAGCGCCGCGACTCTCGCCGCGCGGGGCGGCGTGGAGATGCTGCACATCCCCTACCAGGGCGCGGCGCCGCTGCTGACGGACCTGATCGCGGGCCGCATCGACATGGCCTTCCTCGGCATCGGCGTCGCCCTGCCGCTGGTGACGCAGGGGAATGCGCGGGCGCTGGCCGTCGGCAACCTGAAGCGCGCCGCCATCATGCCTGACGTGCCGACGGTGGCGGAGACCTATCCCGGTTTCCAGGCCGACAACTGGTACGGCATCCTGGCGCCCGCCGGCACGCCGCGCCCGATCATCGAAAGGCTGCACCGGGACGCCGCCGCCGTGGTGCGCAGCCCGGCCGTCACGCGGGCGATGGTGGAGGCGGGGAACGAGGTCGCGCCCTCGGAATCGCCCGACGCCTTCTCGGCGATGATGGCGGAGGACCTGGAGCGCTGGCGCGACTCCGTCCGTGCGGCGGGGCTGCGGCCGGAGTAGCGGTCAGGCGTCGCGATCAACGCGCAGGATCGCGCCGAAATCCGCATCGGCCAGGTCGGCGGAGAAGGCCGGGAAGCGCGTCGCCAGCCGGCGCGGCCAGCCCGCGACCAGCGTCTCGACGCTCGGGTCGGGCGCGAAATCGACCAGGCTGCGCGCCGGCACGCCCTCCGCCTCCAGCGCCGCGATGGCGACCGCGGCGCTGACGGCCAGGGAGGGCACATGCAGCAGCCGCGCCGGCAGCGCCGGCATCAGCGCGGCGCGGCAGGCCAGCGCGACGCCCGCGCGTACGCTGGCGATGGGCAGGGCGTGGTCCGGGCCGAGCGGCGCGGTGAAGCGGGCGCCGCGCCGGGCATGGGCGACCAGGTCGCTGATGAAGCCGGCGCCCGGCGGGCCGCTTCGCGTCGTGCGCAGGACCGAGATCGGCAGGCGCAGCACCACCGCATCCCCGTCGCCCCGCCGCGTGGCATCGGCCAGCAGCGCCTCCGCCACCATCTTGGTCATGCCGTAGGTGGAGGCGGGGCGCGGCGGGCTGGCCTCGTCCGGCTCGGCCTCCCCGCCGCCGAAGACGCCGATCGAGGAGAGCAGGACGAAGCGCGCCCCCCGCGCCAGGCGCAGCGCGGCGCGCGTGCCCTCCACATTGATCACCCAGGCGGCGTCGGGATCGGCCTCGCTCGCCTGGGTGGTGATGGCGGCGGCGTGGATGACGGCGTCGAAGCGCGTGGCGGGCGGGAAGGCCTCCGCGATGCGCGCGATGTCGCCTGCCACCACGCCCGGCGCGGCGACGCGGTCGAAACGCGTGACCGCGGCGCCACCTTCCTCCAGCGCCTGCGCGATGCGGCCGCCGAGGAAGCCCGCGCCACCGGTGACGAGGACGCTACTCCGCCGTGACATTCGCGGTGCGCACGACCTCCGCCCAGCGCTGCACATCCTCCGCCAGGAAGGACGCGAAGGCCGCGCCCTCCCGCAGGTTGGGCGCCATGCCGAGGCGGATGCACTCTGCACGCACGCTCTCCTTCCCCATGGCCTGGGCGGCGAGCGCCCGGTAGCGCGCCACGGCCGCTTCCGGCACGCCGGCGGGGGCGAAGAAGGCGAGCCAGGCATCGGCTTCCACGCCCGCGACGCCGGCCTGCGCCAGGGTCGGCAGTTCGGGCAGGTGGGGCGAGCGGTTGGGGGAGGCCACGGCCAGCGCCCGCACCCGCCCGGCCTGCACCTGCGACAGCACGGTGGGGGTGGTGGCGAAGCTGGCGTCGATGTGGCCGCCGAGCAGGTCCTGCATCAGCGGCGCCGATCCGCGATAGGCGATATGGTTCATCTGCAGGCCCGTCCGCGCACGGAACAGCTCCAGCGTCAGATGCGCCGCCGATCCCTGGCCGGTGGAGCCGCAGTTCAGCCGGCCCGGCTGGGCGCGCAGCAGGTCGAGAAACTCCGGCATGGTCCGCGCCGGCAGGTCGTTCTTCACGACCAGGATGTGCTGCAGGTCCACCAGCAGGGCGATCGGCGTGAAGTCGTTGATGGGGTGGTAGCCGCCGCCCTGCGGGATCAGGGAGATGTTGGTGGCATGGGTCTGGTTGGTGCCGAAGACCAGCTGCGTGCCGTCCTTCACCCCCTGCGCCACGCGGCGCGTCCCGATGGCGCCGGCGCCACCGCCGACATTCTCCACCACCATGGGCTGGCCGAGATCGGCGGAGAATTCCTGCGCCATCATGCGGGCGATCAGGTCCGTCGGCCCGCCCGCGGGATAGGGCACGACCAGCGTCACGGGCCGCGGCGGCACCCAGGGGGCCTGCGCGAGTGCAGGGGTGGCGAGGGCGGCGAGGCCCGTTCCGGCGATCAGGTGGCGACGCGACAGCATGGTTCCTCCCGGGGTTCGGCGTTGGGGCCGCACCCTGGCCAAGCCCGCTGCCGGGCGCAATAGCTACCCGAAGACGGCCTTGATGGCGGCTTCCGCCACTTCCTTGTCCTGGTCGCCGGTGCCCGAGCCCACGCCGATGCCACCGACGACCGTGCCGTCGATGACGATCGGCACGCCACCCTTGAGGTTGGTCATCCGCCCCTCGGTCGCGATGGCGAGCTTGATCTCGAGCTCCGGCCCCATCCCGCCCGTGGCCCGCCCGGTGGAGGCCGCGGTTTCCGCCTTGCGGCGCGCGGATTCCACCGACAGCACGCGGGCGCCGTCCATCCGGATGAAGGACAGCAGGTTGCAGCCCTCATCCACCACCGCGATGCATTGCGGCTGGCCCATGGAAGCCGCGTGGTCCACGGCGGCGCGGATCAGCGCGATCGCGGCCTCATGCGTCAGCTTCGTCGCGGGGCGGGTCAGCGCCATGGAAACTATCCTTCCTGGAGGTCCGTCACCAGCATGCAGCCTGGCGCATGCGTGGCGTAGTAGGGCAGGCCTGAATTCTCCAGCGCGGTCAGCGCCGTCAGCCCGCAGGCCCAGAACAGGCATTCCTCCCCGGGGTCGGGCAGCAGCACCTCCCCCCAATCCGGCTTCTGGATGTCGAGGATGCCGAGATGCGCGGCATGGCCGCGATGGATCGGCGCGCCATGGCTGCGCGGCAGGCGCCCGGTGATGAAGGAGACGCGGCGCACGTCATCGACCGCGAAGGGCCGCATGGAGACGACGAGGTTGCCGCTGAAGCGCCCGGCGGGCACCGCGGGAATCCAGGTCCGGAACAGCGGGCCCTGGATGCCGAGCTCGACATGGCGCATCCGGATGCCGGCGCGGGCCAGCGCGGCTTCCGCGCCGAACCAGCAGCCGATGGCGACCGCCACCATGTCCTTCCGCCAGGCCGCCATCAGGTGTTCGACCGGCGTCGCGACGCCGTCGCGATAGAGCATGTAGCCCGGCAGGTCCGTCCGAACATCGAGGTCCGCGCCCAGTTCCGGCAGCCTGGGATCGCCCTTCTTGCCGACGGCCAGCAGCGGACAGGCGGCCGGATTCTCCTCGCAGAAGCGGACGAATTCCTTCGCCGCGTCGGCCGGCAGGATCACCAGATTGGCTTGAACATGGCCGCGGGCCCGGCCGACGCTGAGCCCGCGATACCCCCCCCGCACAAGCTGGCGAAACGCCAGCCCGGATTCAGACATGACGAATGAAGCCCCCATCCACGCGCAGCACCGTGCCCGTGACATAGGATGCGGAATCGGAACAAGCAAAGGCCGCCATCGCCGCGACCTCCTCCGGCCGCGCATAGCGGCCCATCGGAATCTGCGCCCAGGACCGCGCGCGCACCTCGTCCTGGCTGATCCCCTCCCGCGCCGCGGCGGCGGCATCGGTCAGGTGGACGCGATCGGTGCCGACGCGGCCGGGCATCAGGATGTTGACCGTGACGCCCTGCCTGGCGACCTCGGCCGACAGGGTCTTGGACCAGGCGATGATGCCGGCGCGGATGGCGTTGGAGATGCCAAGCACGGGCAGCGGCTGCACCGCCCCTGTGGAGACGACGGTGAGGATGCGCCCCCACCCCGCCGCGCGCATCGCGGGCAGAAAGAGGTCGGTCAGGCGATAGACCGCCAGCGCCATCCCCTGGAAGGCTTCCGTCCAATCCTTCGGGTCGCGCCCCGCCGCGCCGCCATAGGCGGGGCCGCCAGTGTTGTTGATGAGGATCTCGGGCGCGCCGAAGCTGTCCTGCACGCGCGCGGCGAAGGCATCGAGGCCGGCGGTGTCCATCAGGTCCAGCGCGAAGCCCGCGGCGCCAGGGCCGAGCGTTGCCACCGCCTGCGCCGTGGTTCCCTGGTCCCGCGCCGCGATGGCCACGCGCGCGCCCTCCGCGGCCAGCGCCTGCGCGATGGCGAGCCCCATGCCGCGATTGCCGCCGAGCACCAGCGCGCGACGGCCGCGAATCCTCAGATCCATGCGCGGGGCCCGAAGGCGGACGAGACGGATTGCTCGATGAAGCGCCCGCGCCCCGGCCTGGCGCGCAACTCGCCCTGTTCCACGATCACCTCCCCGCGTGACAGCACGCGCTCGGGCCAGCCGGTCACGGCCATGCCCTCCCACGGCGTGTAGTCCACGTCATGGTGCAGCAGGTCATTGGTGATGGTCACGCGGCGTTCGGGGTCCCAGATGGCGATGTCGGCATCGGCGCCGATGGCGATCCGTCCCTTGCGGTCTAGCCCATAGGTCGCGGCGTTATTGGCCGCCGTCAGGGCGACGAAGCGCGGCAGGCTGATGCGGCCCGCCACCACCCCCTCGCTGAACAGGATCGGCAGGCGGGTCGCCAGACCCGGCACGCCGTTCGAAACCTTGCGGAATGGCGCGTTCGGGCCCGCGCGCAGCTTGCCCTCCCCATCGAAACGGTAGGGCGCGTGGTCGCTGTTGAAGAGGTCGAAAGTGCCATCCTCGATCCCCCGCCAGCAGGCGGCCTGGGATGCCGTGTCGCGCGGCGGCGGGCTGCACATCACCTTGGCGCCGAGCATGTCGGGCTGGTCGAGGTCCTGCTCCGTCAGGGTGAGATACTGCGGGCAGGTTTCCGCGATCACCGTCACGCCGCGGGCCCGCGCGCGCCTGATTTCCTCCAGCGGCTCGGCGCCGGAGACATGGACGATGACGAGGGGGACGCCCGCGATCTCGCCGAGCGTCAGCGCGCGATGCGTCGCCTCCCGCTCCACCGGCAGCGGCCGCGACGTCGCGTGGAAGCGGGGCGCGGTGTCGCCGCGCCGTTCCAGCCGATCCGCGAGCCAGCTGATGATCTCGTGGTTCTCGGCATGCACCAGCACCACCGCGCGCTCGGCGCGCGCAACCTCCAGCACATCGAGGATCTGCGTGTCGGACAGGCGCATCGCCTCATAGGTCATGTAGACCTTGAGGCTGCGGTGGCCGCGCGCGATCAGCGCGGGCAGTTCCTGGCCCAGCACCTCCGGCCGCGGGTCCGCCAGCACCAGGTGGAAGCTGTAGTCGAGGAAGGCGTTGCCCTCCGCGCGGCGGTGGTAGTCCTCAACCGCCGCGCGCAGCGACGCGCCGCGATGCTGCACGGCGAAGGACAGGGTGCAGGTGGTGCCGCCGAAGGCCGCGCTGCGCGTGCCGGAGAGGAACCCATCCGCCATGCGCGCACCCGCCGAGGCCAGGCCCGGCGCCTGCACCTGGTCGATATGGACATGCGCATCGATGCCGCCCGGCAGCACGAGGCGGCCGGTGGCATCGATCACGCGCTCCGCATCGCCGAGGCGATCCGCGATGGCGGTGATGACGCCATCGCGGATGCCGATATCGGCGCGGAACACGTCGGCGGCGGTGGCGACGGTGCCGCCGCGGATCACGGTGTCGAAGCGGGTCATGCGCTGGGCTAGGCCGGCAGTCGGCGGATGTCCATCGACGGGAGGAAGGACGGGTCGAAGACATCGGCCGGCGCGACCGGCGTCGTCAGGCCGAAGGCGCGGGAGACGGTGGCGACGGAGGTCGCGAAGCGATCCGCGCGCACGCCGCCCATGCCATCGGCCCGGCTTTCGTCGGTCCTCATCTGCTTCTCGATCAGCCAGCGCAGCTTCTCCGTCTCCAGCGCCACGTCGGTCAGCGGCTCCTTCCGGCGGAGTGCGGCGATGGCGGCGGCGGGATCGGCGGCGGCGGCCTGCCAACCGCGCGCGGCGGCGGCGGTGAAGCGGCGAACGGCCTCCGGGTTCGTCTCCAGCATGCGCTTCGAGGCCAGGATGCCGTTGCCGTAGAGCGGCAGGCCGGTATCGGCGAAGTACTGGAAGCGGATGTCCTCCGGCTTCGCGCCGGCGCGGGTCAGGCCGAAATACATGGTGCTGTCGAAGCCGAGGATGGCGTCCACATCGCCCCGCATCAGGAAGGCCTCCCGCAGCCGCAGGTCGCCATACTGCCAGCGGACGGTGCCGGCATCGATGCCGGCCGTCGCGGCGAAGGCGGGGAAGATGCGGTAGGCGCCGTCCGTCAGCGCGGCGCCGATGCGCTTGCCCGCCAGGTCGCGCGGTGTTGCGATGCCGGCGCGCGGGAAGGACGCGGCGGAGAGCGGGCTGCGGTAATAGACCATGTAGACACAGCGCGCGGCGCTACCCGGGTTCTTGGCGTTGAACTCCAGCAGCACGTTGATGTCGCCGATGCCGAATTCGTAGGTGCCGGAACCCACGCGCGTCACGGCCTCGCCCGACCCGCCGCTGCTGTCGAAGGTGCAGCGCAGCCCGGCCTCCCGGAACCAGCCGCGTTCCTCGGCCAGGAAGAAGGCGGCGTTCGACCCATCGAAGGGCGCGGCGAGGGAGACCTTCACCTCCAGCGCCTGGGCGCGGACGGTGCCGGCGGCCAGGATGGCGGGGGCGGCGAGCAGCAGGGAACGGCGGGTCGGCATCGGGGTTGCTCCTCGGGGTGGCCCGGGGCGCGCTGCAACCGCCGTGCCAGCGCCGGATTGCCCGGAAAGGCGATCCCGCGCAGGATTGTGCACAATCCGGTGCGCGAAGGAGCGGCAGATGGCGGGCGATCCGCATCGCCTGGTGGGCGTCATCAACACGGCCAACCGCCCGAAGGCGGAGGATGCCGATGCCGTCCACGCCCATCTCTTCGAGGCGATCGTGGACCAGCGCCTGCCGCCCGGGACGCGGCTGACGGAGCAGTCCCTGGTCGAGACCTTCGACCTCGGCCGCCGCGCCATCAACGACGCGCTGCGCCGCCTGGTGTGGGAGAGGCTGGCCGTCGCGCCGCCCAATCGCGGCGTCATCGTCGCCGCGCCCGATGCCGAGGAAGCCCGCGCCATCTTCACCGCCCGCCGCGCCATCGAGGGCGGTTGCGTGGAGGCCGTGGCCCGCCGCGGCAACCCCGCCGATGCGGCCCTGCTGCTGGAGAATCTGGCGGAGGAACATCGCCTCCGCCGCGCCGGCCGGGTGCGGGAGGCGATCCGGCTTTCGGGCGGCTTCCACACCCTCGTGGCGCGGCTGTCCGGCAACCCGATCCTGGAGGAACAGGTGCGGCTGCTGGTGGCGCGGACCAGCCTGGTGGTGGCGCTGTACGAGGACCGCGCGGGGCTCGCCTGCTGGCATGACGACCATGGGGAGTTGGTGGCGCTGATCCGCGCGAGGCGCCACCGCGCGGCCGTGACGCTGATGCAGAAGCACCTGAGCGACATCGAGCGGGGGCTGCGGCTGGACCGTCCCTCCGCGGCGGGCATCGACATCCGCCTGATGCTGGCCCGCGCCCCTTGACGGGGCCGCCGGGTTCCGTGGGAGGCTTCCGGCACAACGGGGGAGACGGCGCGATGGATGGGCTGGTGCTGCAGGGCTATTTCCGCTCGACCGCCGCCTGGCGCGTGCGCATCGCGCTGAACCTCAAGGGGCTGCACTACGACAGGGTGGCGCGCCACCTGCGGAAACGCGAACAGGCGGCGCCGGACTACGTCGCCAAGAACCCGCAGGGGCTGGTGCCGGCGCTGGAGGTGCCGGGCCAGGGCGTGCTGACGCAGTCGCTGGCCATCATCGAATGGCTGGAGGAGACCAAGAAGCTGCCGCCGCTGCTGCCGATGGATCCCTGGGGCCGCGCAAGGGTGCGGTCGCTGGCACAGATCGTCGCCTGCGACATCCATCCGATCCAGAACCTCCGCGTGCTGGCCTACCTCAAGCACGAACTCGGACAGGAACAGCCGGCGATCGACGCCTTCGCGCGGCACTGGATCGAGACGGGGCTCTCGGCGCTGGAGGCGCGCCTGGCGCGGGAGGCGGAGACGGGCCGCTTCTGCCACGGGGATGGCCCGGGCCTCGCTGACCTTTGCCTGGTGCCGCAGCTCGGCAATGCGCGGCGCTTCGGGGTGGACCTCGCCCCCTACCCCACCGTGCTGCGCATCGAGGCCGCCTGCGCCGTCCTGCCCGCCTTCCAGGCGGCCGCGCCGGACCGGCAGCCCGACGCGGAGTGAGGCTCAGCCGACGCTGTTGCGCAGCACGCCGACGGCATCGACCTCGAATTCCAGCGTGTCGCCGCTGCGGAGGAAGCGCGGCGGCTTCTGCGTGGCACCGGTGCCCTCCGGCGATCCCGTCGCGATGACGTCGCCGGGCAGCAGCGGCGTGATGGTGGAGAGGTAGGCGATCAGCGCCGGGATGCCGAAGAACATCGCACCCGCCTTGCTGTCCTGCACAACCTTCCCGTTCAGCCGTGTGCGCAGCGTGAGGTCCTGCCAGTCGGACACTTCGTCGGACGTCACGACCCAGGGCCCGATGCTGCCCGATTCGAAAAAATTCTTGCCGGCGGTGACGCTGTGGGCCTGCCAGTCGCGAACGGAGCCATCGTTGAGGATGGTGTAGCCGCCGACATGCTCCATCGCATCGGCCTCCGCGATGCGGTGGCCGCCGCGGCCGATGACGACGGCCAATTCGCATTCATAGTCGAACTGGTCGGATACGCCGGGCAGCCGCAGCGCCTGGCCCGGCCCGACCAGCGCCGCCTGGTGCTTGAGGAAGTAGGAGATGTTGGCCGGGCCCTTCACCTCCCCGCCCAGGGGATGCGGCTTCGGGTAGTTGAGGCCGATGCAGAACAGCCTTGCCTCCGGCAGCGGGTTCAGCAGGGTGATGGCGGCAAGGCGGTAGCGCGGGCCGTTGGCATCCGTGCAGGCCATCGCCTCCGCCATCGTCTCCGCCGGCAGGGCGACGACTTCCGCGCCCTCCAGCAGCCCGTAGCGCGCGGCACCGCCGGTCGAGAATCGCAGAAGCTTCATCGCCCTCTCCCCATTGTCAGTCGGGCACCACCACTTCCGGCATGGCCGCCAGCAGCGTGCGCGTCACCTCATGCCGTGGCGCGTCGAAGATCGCGGCCGTCGGCCCCTGCTCCACCAGTTCGCCCCGATGCAGCAGGGCGACACGGTCGCAGATATAGCGGATGACGGAAAGATCGTGGCTGATGAAGAAGTAGGTGAGGCCGAGGCGCGCCTGGAGGTCCACCAGCAGGTTCAGCACCTGCGCCTGGACGGAGACGTCGAGCGCGCTGGTCGGCTCGTCCAGCAGCAGCAGCGCGGGTTCCGTCACCAGGGCGCGGGCGATGCCGATGCGCTGGCGCTGGCCGCCGCTGAATTCATGGGGGTAGCGGTGCAGGTGCTGCGGCCCGAGCCCGACCTGCGCCAGGATCTGCGCCGCGCGCTCCGTACGGCCGCGCGCGTCCAGCCCGATGGCCGCGCGGTGCACCACCAGCGGCTCCGTCACGATGTCATGCACCGACATGCGCGGGTTGAGCGAGGCGTAGGGATCCTGCCAGACGACCTGGATGCGGGCCCGCAGACGCCGCATGGCGGCGGGGGAGAGCCGCGCCATGTCCTCGCCCTCGAACAGGATGCGGCCCGATGTCGGCTGGTCGAGCCGCAGGATGCAGCGGGCCAGCGTTGACTTGCCGGAGCCGGATTCACCGACCAGGCCGAAGCTTTCTCCCTTCGCGACACGAAGGGAAACGTCGCGCAGCGCGGTGACCGGTGCGGATTTGCGTAGAAGTCCGCCGCGCACGAAGGTCTTGGTGAGGCCCTCGATCTCAAGCATGGGCGAGCACGCAGGCCACGCGGTGGCCGTCCTCCACCGCCACGGCCTCAGGCAGCACCGCGCATTCGGCGCGCGCATGCGCGCAGCGCGGCGCGAAGCGGCAGCCCGGCGGGGGAGAGAGCAGGTCCGGCACGCTGCCAGCCAGGCCCTGCAGAGCGCCGCGCATGACCTGGCGCGTCGGGATCGCGGCCAGAAGGGCCTTGGTATAGGGATGCGTCGGCCGGCGGATGACCTGCGCGACGCGGCCGCTTTCGACGATGTTGCCGGCATACATGACCGCGACATGCGTGCAGCTCTGCGCCACCACGCCAAGGTTGTGGGTGATGAGCATCACCGCCATCCCCGTCTCCGCCACCATCCCCTTCAGCAGCGCCAGCACCTGCGCCTGGACGGAGACGTCGAGCGCCGTCGTCGGTTCGTCCGCGATCAGCAGCGAGGGCCGGCCGATCAGCGCCATCGCGATCAGCACGCGCTGCCGCATGCCGCCGGAGAACTGATGGGGATAGTCGTCGAGCCGCGAGGCGGCGTTGGGGATGCCGACCTTGTCGAGCATCCGCGCGGCCAGGTCCCGCGCCGCCGCGCGCGTCGGCTTCGGCCCGAGGATGTCGGCGCTATGCCGGGCGGCGGCCAGCGCGACATCGACCAGCTGGTCACCGATGCGGAAACTCGGGTTGAGGTTCGTCGTCGGGTCCTGGAAGATCATGCCGATGCGGCGGCCGCGGAGCTTTCGCAGCTCGCCCTCCGGCAGCGCGAGCACATCCTGGCCCTCGAACAGGATGCGCCCGCCGCGGTAGCGCGCGGGCGGCGTGGGGACGAGGCGGGAGACGGAAAGGCCGGTCAGGGACTTGCCGCACCCCGTCTCCCCCACCACGCCCCAGACCTCGCCACAGTTGATGGTGAGATCGATGCCGTTGAGGACATGCGCCTCCCCATCGAAGGACTGCATGCCGAGATACAGGCCCTGGATCTCCAGCAGCGCCGTCATCGCCGGGCCTTGGGGTCGAAGAGGTCGCGCAACCCGTCGCCGAGCAGGTTGAAGCCGAAGACGGCGACGAAGATCGCCATGCCCGGCGCCAGCGCCATCCACCAGAAGTCCGGCATGTAGCCGCGCGCGACGGACAGCATGGCACCCCATTCCGGTGTCGGCGGCCTTACGCCGATGCCGATGAAGCCGAGCGAGGCGACTGTCAGGATCGCGAACCCCATGTCGAGCGACATCTTCACGATCACCGGCGTGGCCACGTTCGGCAGGATGTGGCGGAACAGGATGCGCCCACCGCTGGCGCCGATGGCGCGTGCGGCGGTGACGAACATCTCCTCCTTCCGCGCCATGACTTCCGCGCGCACGAGCCGCGCATAGCCGGGCCACCAGGAGAGCGCGATAGCGAAGACCATGTTGGCCATGCCCGCACCGAGTGCCGCCGCGACTGCCATCGCCAGCATCAACCCGGGGATGGTGAGCTTGAGGTCGGCGAGGCGCATCAGCACCTCATCCACCCAGCCGCCCGCATAGCCCGCGATGGCACCGATGACGGTGCCGACCAGCGTGCCGAGCATCACCACCGCGAGCCCCGCGACGATGGAAACGCGCGCGCCTGCCATGACCAGCGACAGCACGTCCTGCCCGACCTCGTTCGTGCCGAAGGGATGCGCGAAGCTGGGCGGACGGAAGCGCGCGGCGGTGTTCACGCTGCCCGCGACATGATCGGGGAAGGGCGCGAGCCACGGTCCCGCCACCGCCAGCAGCAGCAGCCCCGCGACCATTACGAGGCCGAGCACCGACAGCCAGCTGCGCGTGAAGCGATAGGCGGCGCGGCGGAAGGCCTGGCGCGGCGCGACTGTCGCACTCATTCGACGCGGACCCGCGGATTGACCAGGCCCTGCGCCATATCGACGAGCAGGTTGGAGGAGACGAAGATCGTCCCGATGACGAGGGTGACGCCGATCACCGGCATGAAGTCCTGGCTGACGACCGACTTCGTCGCATAGAGGCCGACGCCCGGCCAGTCGAACACCGTCTCCACCAGCACCGTGCCGCCGAGCAGCCAGCCGAAATAGAGGCCGATCACCGTCAGCGTCGCCGCCACCGCATTGCGGCTGACATACTTGAACAGGATGAGCGAGCGGGAGAGGCCGAGCGCGCGTTCCGTCAGCACGTAATCCTGCTGCAGCACCTCCAGCGTCGAGGCGCGCATCATGCGCATGATGGTGGCGAGCGGCGACAGCGACATCGCCAGCGCCGGCAGCAGCAGGTGCTGGCAGGCGACGCCGAAGGCGTAGATATCACCAGCGGCAAGCGCATCGATGGTGAGGAATCCTGTCACCCAGGGCGGCGGATCCTCCGTGATCGGGAAGCGGCCGGACAGCGGCAGCCAGCCCAGCCACATCGCGAAGCCGAGCTGCAGCAGCAGGCCGAGGAAGAAGCGCGGCATGGAGATGGCACCGAGCGCCGCGACGCGGGACACCGCATCTGGCCAGCGGTCGCGCCACACCGCGGTGGCGAGGCCCATCGGCAGGCCGACACCCACCGCGATGATCATCGCGGCGAAGACGAGCTCCAGCGTCGCCGGCAGGAAGGCCGCGAGATCCTCCGCCACCGGACGCCGCGTGAAGATGGAGACGCCGAAATCGCCGCGCAGCAGGCCCGAGAGGTAGCTGCCATATTGCGTCAGTAGCGGACGATCCAGGCCGAATTCCCGCGCGACGTCGGCGATCTCCGCCGCGCTGGCATTTGGCCCGGCAGCCAGCGCCACCGGGTCCCCCGGCAGCATCCGGCCGATGACGAAGACGAGGACGGTGAGCCCGAGCAGCACCGGCACCGTCAGCAGCAGGCGCCGCAGCAGGAAGCGGATCATGCGGTGCTCCCTGCCGCGAGCCTCATCGCAGCGACAGGCCCGCGACCTCGATCGCGTTGGACGCGACGGGGACGAAGCGGAAGCCCTGGACGTTGTCGCGCAGCGCCAGCTTGCGGCGTTCCAGCACGCCGAAGATGTCCGGCGCGTCGGCCACCACCTTCTCCTGGAACTGGCGATAGATCGCGATGCGCTTCGCCTCGTCAGGCTCCGATCGCCCGGCCTCGATCAGCGCATCCACTTCCGGGCTGTTGTAGACGGCGTTCTGCCAATTGCCGTTGCGGGACGAGTGATAGGCGGCGAAGGCGATGTTGTCGGGATCGCCGTAATTCGCGGTCTGGTAGACCGGGAACAGGTCGGGGAAGGTCTCCGGCGATCGGCAGGCGGCGACCATGTCCGGCCAGTTCATCGGGCGGATCTCCAGCTCGATGTTCAGCTGCTTCAGGCTGTCGAGCATGATGAGCGCCCAGCGCCGCTGCTGGTCCAGACCCGCGACATGCACCATGGTCAGCTTGATGCCGCCATTCGGGCTGCGAGACCGCGCCAGATGCTCCCGCGCCTTCGCAAGATCCGTGCGATAGACGGGAAGATCGGGATTGTGGCCGAGGATGCCGTTCGGCAGCGGGCCGATCATGAGGTCCGCATAGCCGGCCGCATCGGCGATCGCCTGGTAGTTGGTGGCGTAGCTGATGGCCTTGCGCAGCTCCGGGTCAATGAGCGGGCCGTGGCGCGTGTTCAGCTTGATGGAGAAGGTGCGGTATTCCGGCTCGATCACGCGGACGATGCCGGGGCGGTCGCGCAGCGCGTCCATGTCTTCGCTCGTCAGGTCCACGGCGATCTGCACCTCGCCGCGCTGGAGCTGCAGGCGCTGCGTCGCCGTCTCCCGCACGATGCGCCAGATGGCGCCGGTCAAATTGCCACCGCCGGGCTTCCAGGCATTCGCCACGCGCTCCAGCTCATAGAGGTTCCCGGCTTCCGCGCGTCGGACGCGGAAGGAGCCGGAGGCCGCGAGGTTGGAGCGCAGGAAAGTCTGGCCGTCATCGCTGCCGAGATTGGCCTCGACCTGCTTCTTCGACACGATCCAAGCCCAGGGCAGCACCTGCAGGAAGGCCGAGAACGGCTTCGCCAAGGTGAAGCGCACGGTGCCGGCATCGACAGCGGTGACGCCCTCTGGCGTCACGACGCCCTGGATCATCCAGGCATTGCCACGGTTGAGGCGAATGAGGCGGTGGAAGGAATAGACCACGTCCTCCGCCGTTACCGCGCTGCCATCCTGGAACTTCGCCGCGCTGTCCAGCTTGAAGTCATAGACCAGGCCATCGGCGGAGACGGTCCACGATGAAGCGAGGTGCGGCACAGGGCGCGGCGGATTGCCCTCCACCCGCACCAGGCTGTCATAGGTGTTCCGCAGCAGCATGCTGGCGGAATAGCCCGTCGCGATATGCGGATCGAAGTTCGGGATGTCCTGGTTCGACGCGATCACCAGGATTCGCCGCCCGCCCTGCTGCGCGACGGCGCCATCCGGCAGCCCCAGCGCGCCAAGGCCGCCTGCCGCGGTTGCCAGCAGGGCGCGCCGCGACAACGCGGCCGACATCGGTGTGCTCATGCCCATCTCCTTCACGCGGCTGTTTCCGCCGCCATCGCCTGCCCGTAGTCACGCTGCGCCGACTCCGCGGAGACGAAGCCCATGGCCACGTCCCGCGCCAGCAGTGCCCGATCCCGCTCCGCGGGGTCGCCATAGCCGGCGCCACCCGCGAGTGTCAGTTCCACGATCTCATCCGTGCGAGTCAGTTCCACCAGCTGCCCCGTCCCGCAATCACGCACCTGATTGCCGGCCGCGTCCAGCACCTGTCCCATCGCGCCGCCACCGGCCGCACCACCGGCCAGGCCCGGGATCGGGTTGCGCACCCCCTCGGGATAGACGGAGACGAGCGTCGGGCGCCCATCGTCGAACCGCTTGCGCAGCCGCACGCTTTGCCCCAGGCCGCCACGGTGACGGCCGGCGCCGCCGCTGTCGATGTCGAAGCGCTTGCTCATCACCAGCACCGGCACGCGGCTTTCCAGCAGCTCGATGGAGGTGTTGGAGGCAGAGGTCGGCCAGAGCATGGTGGAGAGCCCGTCGCCGCGATCCGATCCGCCCTGCCCGCCGCCGCAGAACAGCATGTCGGAGTAGAAGCGGCCCGTCGCGTCCTGGCCGTAGATCGTCGCGGCCACCGCAAGGCCCGTGAAGGCCTGCACCTGGCGGGGTGCCGCATCCTCCAGCGCGCGGAAGATCACGGGCGCCAGGTACCAGCCCGTGCGGGTGCGGATGTTCACCGAAGCGGGCTTCGTGCAGTTCAGGATGGAGCCTTCAGGCGCCAGCACGGTGAAGGGGCGGTAGCAGCCCGCATTGCCACGCACGCCCGGCGTCAGCATGCATTTCAGCGGATAGGTCGCATGCGCCGCCGTGTAGTTCATGGTGCAGTTCAGCCCGCCCTGCGCCATCTGTGGCGGCGCGCCGGCGAAGTCGATCACCATCTCGTCGCCCTTCACCGTGATGGCGACGGGGTACTCGACCAGCTTGCCGAAGGGGTTGTTGCAGATGGTGGAACGGTAGATACCGTCGGGCAGCGCGCGGATCGCATCGCGCATCGCCTTCTCCGACAGGCCCTGCACCACCTCCGCCAGCGCGCCCAGCTCCTCCATGCCGTAATCGTCCATGAAGGCCAGCAGGCGCTCCGCGCCGATGGCGTTGGCGGTGATGAAGGAGTTCACGTCGCCGACGACCTGTTCGCCGTTCCGGACGTTCTCGGCCAGCAGGCGGAACAGCGTCTCGTTCGGCCGCCCTTCCTCCACCAGCTTTATCGGCGGGATCTGGAAGCCTTCCTCGTAGATCTCCCGCGCCCGCATCGAATCCTTGGTGCCGCCGATGTCGGAGACATGGCCGACCGTGCCCATCAGCCCGACCAGCACGCCCTGCCTGAAGACCGGCGTGACGACCGCGATATCGAAGAGGTGGCCGGCGCAGAGCCAGGGATCGTTGGTGACCAGCACGTCGCCGGGCTTCAGCGTCTCCGCGGGGTAGCGTTCCAGCAGCGCCTTCACCGCGCGCGGCAGCGTCAGGTTGAAGACCGGCATGGCGCGCGGGCTATGGGCCAGCGGTTCGCCGCGGTGGTCCAGCAATTCGCAGGCGAAATCCTGGCTTTCGGAGATGACGAGGGAGAAGGCGGTGCGGCAGACCGTCAGCCACATCTCCTCCACCACGTTCACCAGGCGGGACCACATGATCTCCAGCCCGATGGGATCGGCGGCGATGCGGCGCACGGCCTCAGCGCGATCCATCGTCGCCGTCACCAGCGTCGCGGCAGCGCGGGGCTGGGCGACGGCGATGCGCAGGTTGAGGCTGCCATCGACGGTCACGCGGTCGCCGGGCGCGATGATGGTCGTGCTCTCGCGCTCCTCGATGATGGCGGGGCCTTCGACGACGTCGCCGGCGCGGAGCGCGTAGCGGTCATGCACGCTGGCCTCGGTCGCGCCATCCGCAAACCAGGCCCGGCGATGGCCCTTGAGGTGCGCGGCCGCCGCGCCGCCGGCGGCACCGGCCAGCGGCAGCACCGGCGTGGGGCCGGCGGAACGCACGCGGAAGTTCACCGCCTCGATCCGCGCACCATCGGGCACCATGGTGTAGCGGGCGGAGTAGGCGCGGGCAAAGCTCTCGCGGATGGCCGGCAGCGAAGCCGCGTCGATGCGGCCATTCGGCAGTTTCACGCTGATGTCGTGCATCTGGCCGACCAGGCGCATGTCGGCGCTGCGCTCGATCACAACGTCACCGGTGGCGATGCCGGCCTCGGCGAGGCGCGCGCGGCCTTCTTCCTCCAGCGCTGCCAGCAGCGCGTTGATGGCATCGCTGTCGAAGCCGTCGCGGAATTCGCAGCGCAGGCTGCGGACGCCGTCGAAGGACAGCGGCGCGGCGAGGAAGCCGAGGGCGGAGGCCGCGCCGGAGGCGGGCGGGATGATGACCTCCGTCACGCCCATGGCTCGGGCGACGTCGGCGGCATGGGCGGGGCCTGCACCGCCGAAGCCGACCATCGCGTAGTGGCGCGGGTCCTTGCCCTTCTCCACCAGATGGACGCGGGCGGCGGCGGCCATGCTCTCCACCACCACCTTGTGGATGCCCCAGGCCGCTTCCTCGATGGACAGGCCGAGCGGCGTGGCGACCGTGGCGACGGCGCGACGCGCGGCCTCCAGGTCCAGCTTCATGCGGCCGCCGAGGAAGAATCCGGGATCGTAGTAGCCCAGCACAAGGTTCGCATCCGTCACGGTCGGCTTGAGCCCGCCCATGCCGTAGCAGGCGGGGCCGGGGTCCGATCCCGCGGAATGGGGGCCGACCTTCAGCAGGCCGACCTCGTCGATCGCGGCGATGGAGCCGCCGCCGGCGCCGATCTCGATCATCTCGATCGCCGGTGCCTTGATCGGCAGGCCCGAACCGCGCGTGAAGCGCTGCAGTCGCGCGGCTTCCAGCAGCGGCGCCACTTCCGCGCGGCCATCCTCGATCATGCAGGCCTTGGCGGTGGTGCCGCCCATGTCGAAGCTGATCACGTCCGGCTTGCCGGCCAGCGCGCCGAACAGCGCGGTCGCCAATCCGCCGCCGGCAGGCCCGCTTTCCAGCAGGCGGATCGGCACGTCGCGCGCCGTGTCGAGCGACACCAGCCCGCCGGCGGAATGCATCAGCCGCAGCGGCCCGTCATAGCCGCGCGCCGCCAGCGCGCCGTGCAGGCGCGCCAGGTAGCCCTGCATCAGCGGCTGGACATAGGCATTGGCGCAGGTGGTGACGATGCGCTGGTATTCGCCCATCTCGGCCACGACGCCGGAGGACATCGACACCGCGATGCCGGGATGGCGCGCACGGATCAGCGCCGCCGCCTCCCGCTCATGCGCGGGGTTGGCATAGGCATGCAGGAAGGCCACCGCGATCGCCTGGCAGCCCGCCGCGACCAGCGCATCGGACGCGCGCGCGACCGCCGCGGCGTCGAGGGCCGTGACGACGCCGCCCTGCGCATCCATCCGCTCCGCCACCTCCAGCCGCAAGTCTCGCGGCACCAGCGGCTGGGGAAACTGCAGGAACAGGTCGTAGATGTCGTAGCGCTGTTCCGTGCCCATCTCCAGGATGTCACGGAAGCCGTCGGTGGTGATCAGGCCGAGCTTCGCGCCGCGACGCTCGATAATCGCGTTCGTCACCAGCGTGGTGCCGTGCACGATCTCCGACACCTCCGGCAGCGCGATGCCGCGCATCGCCACCAGCTCCTCGAGCCCCAGCAGCGCGGCCTCGGCGGGGTCATGCGGCGTGGTCAGGCGCTTGTGCAGCGTCACCTGGCCGTCCCTGGCATCAACCAGCACGAAATCGGTGAAGGTGCCGCCAATGTCGAAGCCGATGCGCCAGCGTGCGGTGTCCATGCTCATTCTCTCATGCTCAGGCGCTGCGCCTGGCGGGCAGGTGGGCGGCGTCGCCGGTGATGGCGCCGATGCGCGAAGCGCCTTCCAGCAAGGCGCGCGTGATGGTGCGGCGTTCCGTCGCATCCGTCGTGGCGGCGGGGTAGGAGATGCAGAGGCTCACCACCTCCGCCGTCTCGGGCTCCGCCACCGCCACGGCGATGGCGCCGACGCCGCGATTGGCCTCGTCATGTGAGGTCGCGTAGCCGCGGCGTCGCACTTCCGCGAGGCGCCGCAACAGATCCTCGACATCCTGCGGCGCGTTCGGCGATGGCGGCGCGAGGCCGCCGGCATGCAGGCGCCGCACCTCTGCATCGGGCAGCCGCGCCAGCAGGCTGCGGCCGGTGGCGCTGGCGAAGGCGGGCAGGCGGCGGCCGATGGTGGAGGCGACGCGCAGCGCATTCGTGCCCTGGTGGTCCGTCACCGCCGTCACCTCCAGCCCCGCGCGCAGCGTCACGTAGCCGGTATGGCCGCAGGCGGCGGAAACCTCCGCCACCACGGCATCGGCGCGGTCGATGAGGGAGGAGGAACGGCGATAGGCGCGCGCGACATCCACCAGCAGCAGGCCGGGCCGGTAGCGCTTGCTCTCCCCCACATTCTCCAGCAGCCCGGCATCGCGCATGGCGCGCAGCAGGCGGGAGGCGTTGCTCTTGGGCATGCCAAGGCGCCCGACGAGGTCGGTGACCGTGAGTTCCGTGCAATCGGCGCCGTAGCAGCGCAAGACCTGCGCCGCGCCATCGAGGATCGTCACCAGGCCGCCTTCGGCAGAAGTTCCATAAAATGGAACCATGGTTGCGGGATACGGAACGCTAGGCCCCGTCACGCCCAGGCGTCAACCACCTTTCGCGCGCCTGCCAGGGGTCTATGCTGGCCGCCATGCTCCGCACCTTCTCCGCCCGCGACGGCCACCTGCATGTGGAGGACGACGCCCCCACCGATGCGCTGCCGCTCGGCGTGCTCTGGCTCGACCTGCAACGCCCGACGCAGCATGAGGAAGCGGCGGTGGAGCGCATGATCGGGATCGACATTCCGACTCGCGCGGAAGCGGCGGCGATCGGCGAAAGCGCGCGGCTCTACCTCGACAACGGCTCGCTGGTAATGACCGCGGCGGTGGTGACCGGCGTGTCGGAGGGGCGGCGGCCGATCGCCGCCGATGTCACCTTCGTGCTCACGCCCAGCCTGCTGGTGACGGTGCGGGAGGCCGACCCCCTGCCCTTCCGCGCCTTCGTGCAGAAATGCCAGCGGGAGCCCGCGGTGCGCGAACGGCCGGAGACAGTCTTCCTCGCGCTGGTCGAGAGCATCATCGATCGCGCGGCGGAGATCCTGGATGGCGCGCAGGCGGATCTGGAGCGCGTCTCGGCGGAAGCCTTCGCTGATGTGGAGGGCAAGCCGCGGCGCCGCACCAGCGATCCCCGCGTGCTGGTGAAGCGGCTCGGCCGGATCAATGCGCTGGCGGCACGCCTGCGGGAAAGCCTACTGGGCCTCGGCCGCATGCTCGCCTTCTTCCGCCAGAACGGCGTGGAGGGGCTGCCCGATTCCGCCATGCGACGCCTGGCGTCGATGGAGGGCGATGTGCGCGCGTTGTCGGAGTATGACGCGCAGCTGGCGACGGAGCTGAGCTTCGTGCTGGAAGCACTGTTCGGCCTGACGAATGCCGAGCAGAACCGCATTATCCGCGTCTTCACCATCGCCTCCGTCCTCTTCCTGCCGCCGACGCTGGTCGGCACCGTCTACGGCATGAACTTCGAGGTGATGCCCGAGCTGCACTGGGCCTTCGGCTATCCGATGGCGCTCGTGCTCATGGTGGCCTCCGCCGTCGTGCCCTACTGGCTGTTCCGGCGGAACGGCTGGCTGTAGCGGTGGGCCTGCCGAACGACTTCCTCGGATGGCTGCGGCAGAGGCTGCCGGACCGCGGACGCGCCGCGCTGAACCGCGCGCTGTACGAGATCGCCTATCGCATCCCTGCCGTGGCCGACAGCGGTTTCTTCAATGGCGGCATGCTGCCGCTGTCGCCGGAGCTGATGGCCGTGCCCGGGCTGCGTGGCACGCCAGCGCAGGCCAACCTCTATCACTTCGTCATGCTGGACCATCTGGCCGGGCTAGTGTGGGAACCGGCCCGGCTGCTGGAGGTGGGCTGCGGCGCGGGCGGCGGTCTGCTCTATGCCCGCGCCGCCTGGCCGCGCAGCGCGCTGGTCGGCATCGATGCCAGCGGCAGCGCCATCGCCGCCGCGACGCAGCGGCTGCGCGACCAGCCCGGCATCACGCTGATGCAGGCGCGCGGCGAGGCCCTGCCCTTCCCGGCAGCGGGCTTCGACGTGCTGGTCAGCATCGGCACCCTCACCAATGTCGGCGCGGCCGCCTTCCTGCGGGAAGCGGCACGCGTCCTGATGCTGGGCGGCTACCTCTCGCTCTCCGCCGGCACCGGGTGGAGCGCGCTCGACTACCAGGCGATGCTCGCGCGCGAAGGCGCGGCGGCCGGGCTCCGGCTGATCCGCTTCGCGGAGATCACGGCCGGCACCATGGCGGCGATCGAGGCCGATGCGGAGGCTCACGCCGCCATGATCGCGCGGCTGCCCTTCTTCCTGCGCGGCCAGGCCCGGGAATGGGCGGCGCTGCCGGGCAGCGTGCGGCATGCGCGCTACCTCGCCGGTGCCCGGCGCGACATGGCGGCGGTGTTCCAGCGGGAGGCGTGAGGGAGTAGCCTCTGCGCAGAGGAGAACGGCCATGGACAACCCCCTGCTCCGCCTGGCGGACTACGCCGCTTCCTGGCGCCACGCGCCGCTGCCTGCACCGGTCGAGCACCATGCCCGCCGCGCGCTGGTGGACTGGTTCGCGGCCATGCTGCCGGGCTGCCTGCAGCCGCCGGCGACGCTGCTGGCCTCGGCGCTTGCCAGCGAACGGGGCGCGGGCGGCGCGATCTGCTACGTCGATGGCGAGGCCGGCGGCATCCGCCACGCCGCCCTGCTGAACGCGGTGGCGAGCCACGTGGTCGAGTTCGACGACATCCACCGCGACAGCGGCCTGCATCCCGGCGGCCCCACCATCGCCGCCGCGCTGGCGACGGCGCAGGCGCGCGGTGCTTCCATGGACACGCTGCTTCGCGCGGTCATCGCGGGCTACGAGGTTGGCGGGCGCATCGGCCTTGCGATCCAGCCGAGTCATTACCGCAACTGGCACATCACCGGCACGGTCGGCACAATCTGCGCGGCCGTGTCCACCGGCGTGGTGCTGGGCCTCGATGCCACGCGCATGGCCCATGCCATCGCCACCGCCGCGACCATGGCGGGCGGGTTGCAGCAGGCCTTCCGGGGGGAAGGCATGTCGAAGCCCATGCATCCCGGCCATGCGGCGGAGGCCGGCGCGCTGGCGGCGCTGGCCGCGTCCGGCGGCGTGACGGGCGCGCTCGACGTGCTGCATGGCCCGGTGGGCTTCGCGGCGGCGACCAGCGACGATGCGGGGCAGTGGGACAAGGCCCTGGCGGGGCTTGGCGAGGCCGTGCCGCTGGTCACCGGCATCACCTTCAAGAACCATGGCTGCTGCGGCCATATCTTCGCGGCGCTGGACGGGCTGGACACGCTGCGGGCACAGCATGGATTCGGGGCGGATGACGTCGCCGCGATCCATGTCGGCGGCTACGGCCCGACCAAGGACATCTGCGACCGGCCGGAGGTCTGGACCGAACAGCAGGCCCGCTTCAGCGCGCAATACTGCATCGGCGCGCTGCTTGTGCTGGGCGGCGTGCGCGTCGCGGCCTTCACGCCTGAACGCCTGGCGGATCCGCGCATCCGGGCGATCATGCCGCACATCACCGTCTCGCTCGACCCCGAACTCGCCGGCGCCTATCCGGCACGGCGCGCGGCCAGGCTGCAGGTGACGCTGACGGACGGCCGGGTGCTGGAGCATTTCCAGCCGACCCGGAAGGGCGACCCCGACGCGCCACTGACCGATGCCGACCTGGCAGCCAAGTTCCGCGAGCTGGCCGTGCCGGTCATCGGCGGCCCGCCGGCGGAGGCGCTGCTGGCCCTGCTGACGCGCGGCCAGGCGCTGCCCGGCCGCGTGCCCCTGCTGGCCCAGCCCAAGGCGGCCTGAACCCCGCCCCCATCGCCGCGTTCCGCGCCGGCATCGCAGGAGTTTCGCATGACGGATCGCGTGGCGCTGGTGACGGGGGCGGCGCGCGGCATCGGCCGCGGCATCGTGGAACGCCTGGCGCGGGACGGCTTCCGCGTCGTCGGCGTGGATGTCGAGGTCGGGCCGCCCGGCCCGGCCCGCATGGTCCGCGCCGATGTCGGCGACCCCGCCGCCGTCGCCGCACTGATCGCCGGGATCGAGGCGGAGGAGGGCCGGCTCGACGCCGTCATCAGCAATGCCGGCATCATGCGGCGCTCCCCGCCGGAAGAGCTGGCGCCCGAGACCTGGGACCTGGTGATCCGCACCAACCTGACCGCCGCCTTCCTGCTGGCCCGCGCCACCGCGCCGCTGCTGCGCCGCCAGGGTGGTTCGATCGTTACCATCGCCTCCACCCGTGCGCACCAGTCCGAGCCCGAGACGGAGGCCTATGCGGCCTCCAAGGGCGGGCTGGTGGCGCTGACGCATGCGCTGGCGATGAGCCTCGGCCCCGCCATCCGCGTGAACTGCGTCAGCCCCGGCTGGATCGCGACGAAGGGGGAGGCGCTGCGGCCGGAGGACCACGCCCAGCACCCCGCGGGCCGCGTCGGCACGGTGGAGGATGTGGCGGGGCTCGTCGCCTGGCTGGTCGGGCCGGAGGCCGGCTTCGTCACGGGGGCGGAGTTCGTGGTGGATGGGGGCATGACGCGGAAGATGATCTACGTCGAATGACACGATTGAACGGCGTTGATTGCGCCGTTCTTGATTTCCACGCACCGTGACTGTATCTGCGACCTACCGGCGTGATTTGCGCCGGAGAGGACCGCAGCATGACCGCCACCCCCGCCTTCCGCCGCCGCTCCCTGCTCGGGCTCGCCGCCGCGGGGCTGTGCCTGCCGGGCCTGGCCCGCGCCCAGGGGTGGCCGGAGCGGTCCATCCGCCTCATCGTCCCGGTCGCGCCGGGCGGCAGCCAGGACATCGTGGCGCGGCTGTCGGCGCGGGCGATCGGCGATGCACTCGGCCAGTCCGTCACGGTGGAGAACCTGCCTGGCGGCGGGTCCAACATCGGCTATGCCGCCGCGGCGCGGGCGGCCGGCGATGGCTATACGCTGCTCGCGGGGTCCGACACGCTGTCCATCACGGGCGCGCTGACGCCGCGTCTCACCTATGATCCGCTCGGCTTCGCCGCGGTGCACCGCACGGTGCGGGTGCCGCAGATCCTCGTCGTGCGCGCCGACCATCCCGCCAAGGACTTTGCCGAGTGGTTCGCGGCCTCCCGCCGTGAACCGCCGGCTGTCGGCACGCCGGGCAATGGCAGCCTCGCGCATCTTCTGCTGGAACAGCTTTCCCGCGCCGCCGACAGCAGCTGGACCCATGTGCCCTATCGCGGCGGGGCGCTGGCGGTGAACGACCTGATGGCGGGGCAGCTCCAGGGCGTGATGATCAACATCGGCGCCGTCACCGACCACGTCCGCGGCGGGCGGCTGCGCGGCCTGGTGGTCAGCGCCGATGCCCGCACCACCGCGCTGCCGGAGGTGCCGACGCTCGGCGAACTCGGCCTCGGCGCCATCACGGCGGTGGGCTGGCACGGGCTGGTCGCGCCGGCGGGCACCGATCCCGCCATCATCGCCCGGATCAACGCCGCCAGCCGCGCCGCGGCGAAGCGTGCGGACCTGGCGGAGCGCTTCGCCGGCCTCGGCGTGGAGGCAACGGATGAGGGGCCGGAGGTCCTGGCCGCCGCCATCCGCGACGACGCCGCCCGCTATGCCGAAGTGGTGCGGCGGTTCAACATCCGCGCGGAGTGAATTGGCGGGGCGTCCGGGACGCCCCCTCAATTCCTCAGGGGATTTACCCTCTTTAGCACTTTTAGCACCGATTCCGGGGTTTTCCGCAGCGACCCCGCGGACCCCAAGGATATGCCTATGGCAGGTGGCGCAAGGAACATATCAGGAACAAAACCCGACACGCAAGCGCGCGGTCAGGCGGGCGGCAGGCGCGGGGTCAGGTCCGCGCGGAGGCCCCTCGCCTCCAGCGCCGCGATCCGGGCGGGCAGCAGGGCCAGCAGGCGGTGCTTCGCGGTGTCGGGCCAATAGGGCCAGGCGCCGATCTCCTCCCCGGTCCGGCCGCAGCCGATGCAGTGGCCGGTGAGGCGGTCCAGCACGCAGACCTGGATGCAGGGGCTGGGGACGGTCACCCGGCGGCGGCCGCCGCAGGATCAGCCCCGCGTGCCGCCGCAGGATCAGCCCCGCGTGCCGCCGCACGACCAGCGAGAAAACCCAGCACGAAGCTCTGCGCCAGGCCGTTGCCGGGGATGTAGCCCGCCGTGCCCGTGCCGCTGATGCCGCAGGCGACGCCGCCGGCGGCGAAGAGGCGCGGGATGGCGCTGCCATCGGGGCGCAGCACGCGCGCCACCGCATCCACCCGCGCGCCGCCCTGGGTATGGGCCAGGGCGCCGGTGATCTCCGCTGCATAGAACGGCGCGGCGATCGAGGCCTTCCAGTTGCGGCGGCCGAAGGGGTCCGAGGCCTGGCCGGAAGCGCAGGCGGCGGCATGAGCCAGCGTCTCCACCAGCACGGCCTCGGGCAGGCCGAAGCGGTTGGCGATCTCCGCCACGCTCTCGCAGCGGGTCATGGCGCCGAGTTCGACGGCGCGGCGGAAGGGGCCGCCGGCCTGGGCCGCCTGCTGCGCGTGCTCGTCCCAGATCTCCACGGCCCGGCCCTCGGGCTGGGAGAGCAGGACGCCCGTCATCTCGGAGGGGCCCATATCCTCGGCGCAGAAGCGCCGCCCTTCCCGGTTCACCATGACGGAGCCGAGCGCGGGGAGGGAGGCGCCGAAGCGCGGGCGGACCGTGCCGATGAGGTGGGGGGAGACGTGGGGTTGGCCCTGGTAGGCGTCCATGCACTGCATCTCCGCGCCCAGTTCGGCGGCGACGCGGACGCCGAAGCCGGTGGAGCCGGCGCCGCCGGCATGGACGGCGTGGCGGGCGGGGGGTGCGAAGCGGGCCAGCAGGTCCGGCGCGCCGCCATAGCCGCCGGTGGCGAGGATCACGGCCCCGGCCTCCGCATGGTGGGTGATGCCGTCGCGCGTGTAGGTCGCGCCGGTCACGTCGGGCAGCAGGGCGGTGACTTCCGCGCCATCGAGGAAGGTGAGGTTGGGGAAGCGGGCCAGGGCTTCGCGCAGCAGGGTGTTGAATTCGGCGCCGCTCTCACCCGCCGTGGCGTGCAGGCGTTTCACCGCGTGGCCGGGCCAGTTGGTGGTGGTGTGGAGGTGGAGGGGCACGCCGGCGGGGCCATCGATGAAGTCGGCGGTCTCGGCCGCGCCTTCGGCCACGGTGCGAAGCAGAAGGTCCGGCACGGTGTCGCCGTTCTTGGCGCGGACGTCGCTGATGAAAAGGTCGGCGGAGTCCTCGATGCCGGCCTCGCGCTGCCAGCGCGTGCCGGGGGCGGAGAAGAGGCCGCCGGAGGTGGCGAAGGTGGAGGGCTGGCCGGAATCCAGCAGCAGGGTGCGGGCGCCGTGGTGGGCCGCGGCGAGGGCGGCGACCAGGCCGGCGGCGCCGGCTCCGGCGACGAGGACGTCGTGGGTTTTCATGGCCGGGACCATCGCGCGGCGTGGCGCTGGTGTGAAGGCGGCGGGCACCCCTTCGAGACGGTCCAGGGCCGGTTCGGCCCTGGCGGGTGGGGTGTGGGCAGGGCGGAGCCCTCACCACTGATCTGCTGGCGGTAAGTGACTGATGTCATTGGTGCGGCACTGGCGGTTCGGATTGCTGCGAGGCTGCGGCGACCCCCACCCCAACCCTCCCCCGCAAGCGCGGGGGAGGGAGCGGGTCGTGCTTGACAGGGGGCGCGGGGGGCGGCGGACTGCCGGGGCCAACCGGGGGTGCCTGACGATGTTCCGACGCAGCCTGCTTGCCGCGACCCTTGCCCTGCCCGCGCTGAAGGGAGCGGCCGCGCAGGCGCCCTGGCCGGACCGGCCGGTGCGGCTGGTGAACCCCTTCACGGCCGGGTCGGCGACCGATGTGGTGGCGCGGCTGGTGACGCAGGACCTGTCCGAGCGACTCGGACAGCAGTTCCTGGTGGACAACCGGACGGGCGCATCCGGCAATATCGGCACGGAATTCGTCGCGCGGTCGCGGCCGGATGGGCAGACGCTGCTCGTCGGATCGCCCGGCACGATGGGCATCAACCCCTTCCTGTTCCGCACGCTGCCCTATGACGCCACGCGGGATTTCGTGGCGGTGTCGCACACCGTGTCCTTCCCGCAGGTCGTCGTGGTGAACCCGAACGGGCCGATCCGCAGCATCGCGGACCTGGTGGCGGCGGCGCGGGCCAGGCCGGGAGCGCTGAACTACGGCTCCTCCGGCTCGGGCTCCACGGCGCATCTGGCGGTTGAACTGCTGCGGGCCGCGACGGGAATCGACATGGTGCATGTCCCCTTCCGCGGCGGCACGCAGGCCGTGCAGGCGGTGATGCAGGACGAGGTGCAGGTGGCGGTGGAGGGCCTGCCCTCCCTCCCCGGCTTCCTCTCCGGCGGGCAGCTGCGGGCCATCGGCGTCACCTCCGCCGAGCGGTCGCCCAAGATCCCGGAGGTGCCGGCGGTGGCGGAGACGGTGCCGGGCTTCGATGCCGCCGCCTGGGTGATCTTCTTCGCGCCGACGGGCACGCCGGCACCCTTCATCGAGCGGCTGTCGGCGGAAATCCGCACCTCGCTCAACCGGCCCACGGTGCGGGACCGGCTGCTGGACCTGGGTGCGACGGTGGTGGGCAGCGACCCCGCCACCACCACCGCCTTCCACCGGCGGGAGCTGGAGAAGTGGAAGCGGGCGGTGGAGCTGTCGGGCGCGCGGGTGGACTGACCGCCGCGCCGCAGCGCGAGGGGGGGCCCGCGCGGCCCGGCCGTCTCATGACATGATACTGGATAATTCTGTCAAACTACTTGTTCACGGACGCGTAACAGTCCACTCTCCGATTGTCTCGAAAACGACGTCCCTGGCTGCCTCCGGCGACCGGGCGCGTCGGCGGCGACGAATGCTGAGGCGATGACGCCGCGGCTTCTCTCGGCGCGAGCAACCGGGGGAGAAAAACGTCCCATGTCTACGTCACTGAGCTTCGGCCTTGAGACCGGCATGTGGGGCGCCGGCGTTCCCGGTACCATCCAGTATGATTTCGACGACCTCTACCAGGAGGTGTCGGGCAATGAATCCGTCGGCTATTCCAACCGCGTGGGCGACGAGTTCTACGCCTACATCTCCGCCACGCTCGGCATCGACTACGCCTTCGGCTTCGGCCTGATCGGGTCGCTGATCCTCAAGACCGGCGACATCGATGTCAGCTACGCCATCAATGTGAATGAGCAGGTCTCCCGCAAGGAGGACACGCTCAACCAGGCCTCCAGCATCAACACGGCGGGCTACACGGCGGGCACGGCCTCCCTCACCTCCACTGGCATCGATCTCGCGGGCAGCAGCCTCGACCTCGACCTGGTGGCGAAGGCCAAGGCGATCATCAGCGCCAGCTTCTCGGCCGGCGCCGGCGTGGACATCGAGATCCCGGTGCTGCCGGACATCACCTTCGAGATCCCGATCGGCCCCTACGGCTTCAGCTTCCCGGATGCCCCCTTCCTCGATACCCGGGTGAACCTGGTCCATATCAGCGGGGCGAACTTCACGCCGCTCAGCTATGGCGAGCTCGGCGCCAGCATCAGCGCGGCGCTGCCGGCGCCGATCCAGCTGTCCACCAGCACCCTGACGCCGGATTCGGACCCGCTGGGCAACCTGGTGACGATCGGCGCGAGCAACCCGTTCCTGACCGTCGACTTCAACTTCCCCGAGGCCCTGGCCGCGATCTTCGGCGTGCCGGGAGAGGTGTTCCGCTTCGACTACACCGGGTCCTTCGGCCCGCTGTCGGTCAGCCTGGACTACACGAACCTCTTCGCGGGCCTGGTCGGCAGCGCCGCCATCGCGCAGCAATTCTCCTTCGTGCCGGACCGCGTCGACGTCACCATGGTGTCGAGCCTCGGCCAGACGCTGACGGGACGGCTCGGCGACAATTTCGTCTTCGACACGCCGCAGGGCGAAGGGTCCTTCACCGTCGATGCGAGCTACGCGCTGGTCGGCACCCTGTTCTGCACGACGGGGCTGCAGCTGACGAGCAGCTTCGACGTCACCATCTTCGAGGGCAGCTTCAGCGTCGGCGTCGACATCGACGTCCTGGTCTACCACATCCAGGAATCCTTCGGCTTCGGCTACGGGCCGGTCTACGCGGATTCCTGGATCATCGCGCAGCAGTTCATCCCCTTCGTGACCACGTCGCACAGCTACACGCTGCCGACGCAGACCGCGCGCTACACCATCACCTACGAGAATTTCTACATCGCCACCGAAGGCGACGACACCTTCACGCTGACCACGCGGCAGCGGGAGGTCGATGCGCTGGGGGGCAACGACTCCATCACCGGCAACCGGCTGGACAACCGCCTGCATGGCGATGGCGGCGACGACACGCTGCTCGGCATGGCGGGGGCGGACACGCTGGTGGGCGGCACGGGCCGGGACAGCCTGGCGGGCGGCACCGGGGATGACCTGGTCTCCGGCGGCGCGGATGCCGACACGCTGGATGGCGGCGAAGGCGCGGACACGCTGGCCGGCGACGGCGGGCGCGACAGCGTGACGGGCGGGCTGGACGATGACAGCCTGTCCGGCGGCGCGGATGCGGACACGCTGGAAGGCGGCGAAGGCGCGGATACGCTGGCCGGCGATGGCGGCGGGGACGTGCTGCGCGGTGGCGCGGGGCGCGACATCGCGAGCTATGGCAGCGCCGGCACGGGCGTGATGGCGGACCTCGGCACGCCGTCCCGCAACACCGGCGACGCGGCGGGCGACAGCTACAACGCGATCGAGGGCCTGTCCGGCAGCGGCTTCGCCGACACGCTGCATGGCGATGCGGCCGCCAACCTGCTGCGCGGTGCGGATGGCGACGACGTGCTGCGCGGTCGCGCGGGCGATGACAGCCTGGCGGGCGAGGCCGGCAACGACCTGCTGTTCGGCGAGGCCGGCGCGGACAGCATGGCCGGCAACGAGGGCGCCGACACCGTCTATGGCGGAGAGGGCAACGACTACGCCAACCTCGGCTCGGGCGACGACCGCGGCTTCGGCCAGGAAGGCGACGACCGGCTGGACGGCGATGCGGGCGCGGACACGCTGCTGGGCGGCGACGGGAACGACACGCTGCTGGGCGGCGCGGATGCCGACATCCTGCGCGGCGAGGCCGGCAACGACCGCGCCGATGGCGGCGAGGGTGCGGACAGCCTCTACGGCGGCACGGGCGCGGACAGCCTGTTCGGCAACACCGGCGACGACAGCCTGAAGGGCGATGACGGCGCCGATACGCTGAGTGGCGGCACGGGGAACGACATCCTGGAAGGCGGGCTGGGCGGCGACCGGCTGGTTGGCGGATCGGGGCTCGACACCGCGACCTATGCGAATGCCACGACCAGCGTGGTGGCCAGCCTGACGGATCCGCTGCGCAATAGCGGCGAGGCGATCGGCGACACCTATTCCAGCGTCGAGAACCTGACGGGCAGCGCCTTCTCCGACGTCCTCTATGGCGACGCCATCGGCAACTTCCTGCGAGGGCTGGCGGGCGATGACCAGCTCTGGGGCTATGCCGGCGCGGATACGCTGGATGGCGGCGCGGGGAACAACATCCTCTATGCCGGCGAGGGCAATGACCGCCTGATCGTCGCCAGCGGCAGCAACCAGCTCTGGGGCGGCGATGGCGATGACCGCGCGCAGGGCGGCACGGGCACCGACCTGATCTATGGCGAGGCCGGCAACGACACCGCGCTGGGTGGCCTGGGCGACGACCAGGTCGTGGGTGGCGAGGGCAATGACTCGCTGGCCGGCGAGGGCGGCAACGACATCCTGCGCGGCGATGCCGGCGGCGATACGATCGATGGCGGCGACGGCCAGGACAACATCAGCGGCGGCGAGGGCAACAACCGGCTGCTCGGCGGTACCGGCAACGACATCATCATCGCCGGCAACGGCAACGATACCGCGATCGGCGGCACGGGCGATGACGACATCGGCGTCAGCGAGGGCAACAATAGCGTCTCCGGCGGCGCGGGCAATGACCGGCTGACGGCGGGCGCGGGCGCCGACACGCTGGCGGGCGATGACGGGAACGACGTCCTCAATGCCGGGGAAGGCAACAACTTCCTGGATGGCGGCGCGGGCAACGACGTGATCAACGCCGGCGCGGGCGCCGATACGATCGGCGGCGGCGATGGCGATGACCGCATCAATGCCGGCGAAGGCAACAACCGCCTGGGCGGCGGGGCGGGCAACGACACCATCCTGTCCGGCGGCGGGGCGGATTCCGTCATCGGCGGCGCGGGCGCGGACGACATCAACACGGGCCTCGGCAACGACACCATCACGGGTGGCGGCGGCGCGGATTCGATGATCGGCGGCGGCGGCGCGGACCGCTTCGTCTTCGCCTCCACCGGGGATTCGGGGCCGGGGGCGCTCGACGTCATCATGGATTTCGGGGCGGGCGACCTGATCGACCTCTCCGCCATCGACGCGAACATGCTGCTCGGCGGGAACCAGGCCTTCGCCTGGATCGGGTCCGCGGGCTTCGGCGGCGCGGCGGGGCAGTTGCGCTACGCGCAGGCGCCGAACAGCCAGTACCTCGTCAGCGCCGACGTCAACGGCGACATGCTGGCGGATTTCAGCTTCCAGCTGAACGGCGCGGCGCCGCAGGCGGCCTGGTTCATCCTGTAGGGTCGTCGGTCAGGCGGCCTCTCCGGCCGCCTGGCCTTCCCGCACCGCGGACATCATCAGCCGGGGCGCGAGGGCATCGCCGACCGCGCGGAGCTTCACGCCCGCTTCCTGCAGGGGCGCCACCAGCGCGTCGTTCGGCGTGCGCGGCGTGGCATGGGCGAAGAGGCTGACGCCCGGGATCTCCGTCTCCGCCCCCGTCAGCAGGTGCCGCAGCGTCAGCGCGCCGCGCTTCAGGGACACGGGTTCCTGGCAGGTCATGATCCAGACCCTGGCCGCGGCCAGGCGGCGGTGGATGGCCTGCATGGTCAGCACCGGGCTGTCCCGCGCGATCACCTCCCGCGGCGTGACCAGCATGACGCGGTCGTAGCGGGACGCGATCAGCAGCGTGGCGTCATAGGCGCCGGGCGTCGCATCCATGTCGAAGACCACGGCCAGGCTGCCGCGGCGGGCGGGATCGGCCAGCAGGGCCTGGCTGGCGGCGCGGATGTCGAGCGCGGTGCCGTCATGGTCCGTGAAGCCGGGCGGCGGGACCATGGTGGCGCCGGTGGCGAGCACCACCGCGTCGGGCCGCAGCGCCAGCACACCGGCGGCACCCACGGGCGCGCCGAGGCGGAGGTCGACGCCCGCCAGCCGGGCGCGGCGCGCGGATTGGGCGATGGCGGCGGCGATATCCGCACAGCCGGGCAGGCTGGCGTGCAGCGCGGCCGCACCGCCCTGCCCCGTGCCGAGCAGCGTGACGCTGTGGCCGCGCTCCGCCGCCGCCGTCGCGGCCTGCAGCCCGGCCATGCCGGCGCCGACCACGACGACTCGCTTCGCGACCGGTGCGCGGGGGACGGCGGGGCTGGCGTCGCGGGGCGTGCCGACATGGGGGTTCACGGAACAGGCGATGGCGGCGCCGCGGTGGATCTCACCCCAGCAGGTGTTGCAGTGGATGCAGGGGGTGATGCTGGCGGCGAGGCCGCTTTCCGCCTTCGCGGGCCAGAAGGGGTCGGCCAGCAGCGGGCGCGCCAGCATGATAAGGTCGGCGGTCCCGGTGGCGAGAAGCTCCTCCGCCAGGGCCGGGGTGGGCACGCGGCCGATGAAGCCGATGGGCACGGGACCGGCGGCATCCCGCATGGCGGCGACGAGGTCGCGATAGGGGGCGACAGGCTCGTGCATGTCCGGCGCATGGCGGTGCAGCGCCCAGCCATGGGCGTGGCTGCCCTGGCTGAAGGTCAGCGCATCCGGCGCCTCATCCGCGACGATGGCGGCGACCAGGCGCGCGGCCTCCACCTGGTCGATGGAGCCGGGCACGAAGTCATGCGCCGGCATCTTGAGCGCCACGACGAAGCCCGCGCCGCAACGGGCGCGGATGGCGCCCAGGATTGCCCGCGTGAAGCGGGTGCGGCCGGCGACGTCGCCGCCCCAGTCATCGGTGCGGCGGTTGGTAACGGGGGAGAGGAACTGCAGCGGCAGGAAGCCATGGGCGGCGGAGACCTCCACCCCCGCGAAGCCGGCGCGGAGCAGGCGGTGCGCGGTCTCGGCGTAGTCCTGCACGAGGCCCTCGATCTCGCCCGGGGTCAGGGTGCGGGGCACGGTCCAGGACATGCCGTCGGCAACCGGGGAAGCGCCGACGGAATCGAGGCCCCGCGCGCCGTGATGCGCGCTGCCGCCATGCCAGAGCTGGCCGATGGGCAGGGCGCCGTGGCGGGCGATGGCGGCGGCCAGCTTCTCCAGCCCCGGGCGCGCGGCCTCGTCATAGGCGGCGATGCGGACGGCGGTGGCGGCGGAGGGCGCGGCGCAGAGGGCCTCCGTGATGACCATCGCGGCACCACCGGCGGCGCGGGCGGCCAGGTGGTTGACCAGCGTGTCGGTGACGCGCCCGCCGGCGGGGAAGCGGGTCGACATGGCGGCATAGGCGATGCGGTTGCGAAGCGTGCGACCGGCGAGGGTGATGGGCGAGAAAAGGGTGCTGGGCATTGTTGTTCTGTCCTGGACGCGCAGGACGATGCCGGGTGGGGCAAGCGGTGGCAATGCGGGGACGCCGCGCGGACCCCCACCCTGCCCTCCCCCGCAAGCGCGGGGGAGGGTTCCGGCCTCAGCCGTGCAGGTGGCAGGCGACGCCGCCCTGGCCTTCACCCGCGCTGGTCCAGCGGGGCATGTCGCGGGCGCATTGCGGCATGGCGTGGACGCAGCGGGGGTGGAAGGGGCAGCCGGGGGGCGGGTTCGCCGCGCTCGGGATCTCCCCGATGATGCGGGGCAGGATGCCGCGGCGCGACGGGTCCGGGATCGGCGAGGCATCGCGCAGCATCTGCGCGTAGGGGTGCAGCGGTTCCGCCAGCACGCGGGATGCCGGCCCTTCCTCCACGATGCGGCCGAGATACATCACCGCCACGCGGTCGCAGAACCAGCGGATGACGCTGAGGTCGTGGCTGACGAAGAGGAAGCTGAGGCCGCGGCGCTTGCGCAGTTCCTGCATCAGCAGCAGAACCTGCGCCTGCACCGAGACATCGAGCGCGGAGACAGGCTCGTCCGCCACGATCAGCTCGGGCTCCACCGTCAGCGCGCGGGCGATGCCGATGCGCTGGCGCTGGCCGCCGCTGAATTCATGCGGGAAGCGGTCGAGCGCGGCGGCGGGCAGGCCCACCTCCTCCAGCAGCGCGCCGGCGCGGCGGCGGGCTTCCGCACCCTCCGCGATGCCATGGACATGCATCGGCTCCATGAGGGCGGAGCCGATGGATTGCCGCGGATCGAGGCTGGAATAGGGGTCCTGGAAGACGATCTGCATCCGCCGCCGCAGCGCCTTCAGCGCGGGCCCGCGGGCGGCGCGCACATCCTCCCCCTTCCAGCGGATGGTGCCGCCATCGGGTTCGATCAGGCGCAGCAGGGCGCGGGCGGCGGTGGACTTCCCGCAGCCGGATTCGCCGACCAGGCCGAAGGCCTCGCCCTGGTGGATGGTGAAGGACACATCCTCCACGGCGCGGACCGTGACCGTCTTCGGCGTGGGGAAGCCCTTCTTGGAGACGAAATGCTTGCGGAGGTTCGTGACCTCGAGGACCGGGGCGGTCATGGGCGGGAGGCCCCCATCACCCAACCCTCTCCCCCCGTTGGGGGGAGAGGGCTTTCCGGGCGGCGTGCGGAGGGGCTCATTCGTTCCTCAGCTTCGGATCGGTCGCGTCGCGCAGGCCGTCGCCGACCATGTTGAGGCCGAGCACCAGCAGCAGGATGGCGATGCCCGGGAAGACGGCGAGCCAGGGGGCGTCGAGGATGTTCTCGAACCCGTCGCGCGTCATGCCGCCCCAGGTCGGCGTCGGCGGCTTCACGCCGAGGCCGATGAAGCTCAGCGAGGCCTCCACGCGCACGGCGGTCGCGAGCCACAGCGTGCCCATCACCATCACCTCCGACAGGATGTTCGGCAGGATGTGGCGGAACAGGATGCGCGTGTGGCTGAAGCCGAGCGCGCGGCCGGCCTCCACGAAGGCGCGTTCCTTCAGCGCGAGGGTCGGCGCGCGGGCAACGCGGGCGAAGGGCGCGATGGCGGTCAGCGCGATGGCGACGACGAGGTTGACGAGGTCCGGCCCCAGCAGCGCCACGACGATGAGGCCGAGGATGAGCGAGGGGAAGGACAGCAGCACGTCCATCACCTGCATGACGAAGAGGTCGAACTTGCCGCCGATATAGCCGGAGACCAGGCCGATGGCGCCGCCGATCACCATCGCCGCCGCGATGGCGCCGAGCGAGACGGTGAGCGAGATGCGCGCCCCCCACATGAGGCGCGACAGGATGTCGCGCCCGAACTGGTCGGTGCCGAGCCAGTAATCGGCGGAGGGTGGCTGCAGGCGGCTGATGATGTCCTGCTCCGACGGGTCATGCGGCGCGAGCCAGGGGGCGAGCACGGCGGCCAGCACGATGGCCAGGCAGATCAGCGCGCCGGCCAGCGTCGTCGGATTGCTGCGCGCCTTGCCGAGCGCCCGCTTCCAGGCGGGGATCGCCGCGGGGGCGACGAGTTCGGCGGCGGAATCGGTGCTGCTCATGCCTGCTTCACCCGCGGGTCGAGGATTCCGTAGAGCAGGTCGGTCACCAGGTTCACCACGACGATCAGGAAGCAGTAGATGACCATCAGCCCCTGCAGCATCGTGTAGTCCCGCTGGTTCAGCGCGCCGACGATGATCTTGCCGAGGCCGGGGCGGTTGAAGACGATCTCCGTCAGCACGGAATTGCCGAGCAGGATGCCGACATAGAGGCCGACGACGGTGACGATGGGGATGGAGGCGTTGCGCAGCCCGTGCACCCAGACCACGCGCCGCCAGGGCACGCCCTTGGCCCGCGCCGTGCGGATGTAGTCCTCACCCAGTGATTGCAGCATGGCGCTGCGCGTCACGCGCGTGATGTAGGCGGCCATGACGAGGCCGAGCGTGATGGCGGGCAGGATCAGCTTGTGCAGGCGGTCGCCATAGTCTTCGAGGTTGGCCGACCCGATGACAGGGAAGATCCTCCAATGGAGGGCGAAGGCCAGCAGCAGAAAGATGCCGGAGACGAAGACGGGGAAGGAGAGCCCGACCAGGGAGAGGATGCGCGCGCCGACATCGATGATGCCGTTGCGGTGCAGCGCGGCCCAGATGCCGACGGGCACGCCGACGATGATGCCGAAGATCATCGCCCCCACCGTCAGGTCGATGGTGTGGGGCAGCACGGCCGCGACCTCCGCCATGATGGGGCGGTTGGTCACCATGGAGTTGCCGAAATCGCCCATCAGCGCGTTGGTGATGAAGCGGAAATACTGCTGCCAGAGGGAGGCATCGAGGCCGAGGCGCGTGCGCAGCGCGGCCACGGCCTCCGGCGTCGCCTGGTCGCCGAGGATGACCAGGGCGGGGTCGCCGGGGACGATGCGGACAATGACGAAGACCAGCGTCAGCACCGCGATCAGCGTCGGGATGGCCGCGAGGAGGCGGCGGAGGACGAAGCCGATCATGGGGTGGGCACGATCGGGCTATGGGTTGCGCGACCCCCACCAATGTAGCGATGACCCCCACCCCAACCCTCCCCCGCAATCGCGGGGGAGGGGGAAGTGGCGCGGGCGATGAGGGCGCGGAGGATCACCGGATGCGGGTCGCTTCGGTGATCAGCGGGCCGAGGGACATGCTGCCCTTCAGCTCATAGCCATAGTCCACATTGTCCCGGCGGGCGAAGACCAGCAGGGTCTCCAGCAGCGGCACGCCGCAGACATTCTCGATCAGGATCTTCTGCGCCTCCGCCCAGAGGCGGCGCTGCTCCTCCAGGTTCGTGGAGACGCGGGCCGCGTCGATCTGGCTGTCGGCCTGGTCGCAATGGCTGAAGTTCGTGACCGCCGTCGGCGTCTGCACGCGCGAGCGCCCGTGGTAGAACTGCGTCAGGTAGATGTCCGCCACCGGGAAGCGCGCGGCGGAGTAGTAGACCAGCGGCGAGAGGTCCTGGCGGATCTGCTGGTGCCAGGTCGCATGCTCCACCACCTGCAGGTCGAGCGTGATGCCGGACCGGCGCAGCTGCTGCTGCACCACCTGCATCATCGTCAGCATCTCCGGCAGCTGGGTGTGGATGACGCGGATGGTCAGGCCATTGGGGTGCCCGGCCTCCGCCAGCAGGGCGCGGGCGCGGTTGCTGTCGAAGGGCAGCAGCGGCGTGGCGTTGGAGAAGCCGAGATAGCCGCGCGGCACCAGGCTCTGCCCTTCGCGCGTCACGTCCTGGCCGCGGAAGCGGACCAGCTCCGCGCGGTTGACGGCATGCGCCAGGGCGCGGCGCACGCGGATGTCGTTGAAGGGGGGCTGGCGGGTGTTGAGGTTGAGGATCGCCAGCTCACCGGGTTCGAAGACATCGACCACGGTGTTGGGGATCTGCCGCGTGCGGTTCAGCCAGGTCTGGTCCGCGCGGCCGTAATTCACGTCCAGCTCCCGGTTCTGGTAGGCCAGGTCGCGGGAGGCGTCGGAGGGGATGAAGCGGTAGGAGATGCGGGCCAGCTGCGGGGCACCGCGGAAATACTGCTGGTGCGCGACAAGTTCGGCGGACTGGTTCGGCGTGACGCGATCCAGCGCGAAGGGGCCGGTGCCGATCGGGTTGCGGGCGAAGGCGTCGCCGCGTTCCTGCACCGCGCGGCGGCTGACGATATAGCCGCCGGAGTAGTTGGTCAGGATGCCGAGCAGGCTCGGCACATTCTCCTTCAGCGTGATGCGGACGGTGTGGCTGTCCACCGCCTCCACCTTCTCGAAGGCACGGAAATCGGCCGCGAAGGCGGAGGTCGCGGCGGTGCCGGACTTGCCCAGGCTGAAGACCACGTCCTCCGCCGTCAGCTCCCCGAAGCCGCCATGGAACTGCACGCCGCGGCGCAGGTGGAAGGTCCAGGTCTTGCCATCCGCGCTGCTCTCCCAGCGCTCCGCCAGGTCGGGCTCGATCTCCGACGGATCGATGGAGCCGGGCTTGAAGCGGACGAGCCCGTTGAACATCCAGGCCACGACCACGCGGTCGATGGTGGAGACGGCGAAGTGCGGGTCGAGCCGCCCGACATCCTGCGCCGCCATGCCGACGCGCAGCGTCTGGCCCTGCGCCTGGGCGTCACTCGGCACCGTGCCGATGGCCGCCGCCAGCGCCATGACGCTGCCGAGCAGCGCCGACTTCAATCCTCGCATTGCTTTCGCCTTCCCCGTCCTACCCAAGGCCCAATTCAGGGCCGGTTCTTCTTCAGGCCGCCGCAGACTGCACCCGGAACCGCCCGATGTCGAAGGCGTCCAGCGGCACGTCGGTGCGGCCATCCATCACCAGTTCCGAGAGCACGGCGCCGATGCCGGGCCCGGTCTGGAAACCTTCGCCGCAAAGGCCGAAGGCATGCAACAGGCCGGGCGTGGTGTGCGACGCGCCGATGACCGGAAACTTGTCGGGCATCTGCCCATCGGTGCCGGACCAGGACCGGATGATCATGGCATCGCGCAGCGCGGGCAGTACGGCGATCGCCCGCTGCATGGCGCCGAAGGTCGCGCCGGGAGTCGGGCGGACGCTCAGCGCCGTGTCATCGCCTTCGCCATGACCTCCGCCGAAGATGACGTTGCCGCGGGGAATCTGGCGCAGATAGAGGTCGCCGCCGACGACGCCCAGGCTGTTGCGCAGGAAGTAGGGCAGCGGCTCCGTCACCAGCATGTTGGGGTGCAGCGGCTGGATGGGCACGGCCTCCCCGAACCGGGCCGCGACCTCGCCCCCCCAGAAGCCGGCGCAGTTCAACAGCCAGGGGGCGCGGAATGCCTGGCCGTTCGCGGTGACGTGGAACAGCGATCCGTCATGCGCCAGCGCCATGACGGCGTGGTGTTCGCGGATGGAGGCACCGGCGGCCTTGGCGGCGCGGGCGAGCGCGGGCGCCAGCAGGCGGGGATTGGCGCTGCCATCCTCCTCCATCAGGCTGCCGGCGATGACGCTGTCGCTGAAATAGGGGTGCAGGTCGCGGATGGCGTTGCGGCCGATCATCCGCGGGCGCAGGCCGAATTCGGCGGCCTTGGCGTTCCAGTCGAGGAGCGACTGCTCCTCCTCCTCGCTGCGGGCCAGCTTGAGGTGCCCGCAGGGGTCGAATTCGGCGTCGGTGCCGGTCAGTTCGGGCAGCCGCGCCCAGATGGCGCGGGACTTGATGGCGAGCGGCAGGCCCGCGGGGTGGCGGCCCTGCTGGCGGACGCCGCCGTAGTTCGATCCCGTGGCCTGGCTGCCGACCAGGCCACGCTCCAGCAGGATGACGGAGACGCCGCGGAGCGCCAGGTGAAGGGCGGCGGAGGTCCCTGCGCCCCCGCCCCCGATGATGATGACCTCGGCGGTGTCAGCCATTCAGACCTATTGGACGGGTATGGGTTTGACGGGGGGCTGGCCGCGCAGGCGGCCGACCTCGGCCACCTTCACGCCCAGCGCATCGGCCAGGACCTCGGCCGCCGGCGGGCCGCAGAGGCGGCCCTGGCAGCGGCCCATGCCGACGCGGGAGAAGGCCTTGGCGCGGTTCATCTCCGGCGCATCCGCCGCGGCGGCGGCGCGGAGTTCGCCGGCGCTGATCACCTCGCACCGGCAGACCGAGACCTCATCCGCCATCTTCGCCGCCAGCTTGGCGGGATAGGGGAAGGTGCGGTCGAGCGCGGCGCGGAAGCGGGCCTCGGTGCGCAGCCGCGTGTCGAGATGGGCGGTGAGCGCGGCGTCGGAGGGCAGGTGGGCGTCCGCCAGCAGGGCCAGCGCGGCGCGGGCGCCGGCGAGTTCCGCGACCTCCGCGCCCCCGATCCCCGCGCCGTCACCGGCCAGGAAGACGCCCGGCACGGCGGTGCGGCCGGCGGCGTCCCGGCGGGGCACCCAGTTCTGCTGCTTCGTGTCGTAGTCGAAGGGCACGCCGGCCAGGTCCGCCAGCTGGCTTTCGGGCTTCAGGCCCCAGCCCAGCGCGACGGCATCGCAGGGGGTGACGTGTTCCTTCCAGCCCGTGTCGCGCCAGCGCAGCGCGGTGACGGCGGTGTCACCCTCGATCGCGATGGGGGTCGCGTCCTCCACGTACTTCACGCCGGACAGGCGCAGGCGGAAATCCATCATCATGCCGCGCAGGAAGGTCGGCGTGTTCCAGAGCAGGCCGGAAGTTTCCCAGAACTTCTGCAGGAAATGGGTGGTGTCGAGCACCAGGGCGGGCTTGGCGCCGGCCTTGATGTACTGCAGGGCGGTCAGGATCAGCAGCGGCCCGGTGCCGACCAGCACGGGCGACATGCCGATGCCCACGCCCTGCGACTTCAGCGCCACCTGCGCGCCGCCCAGCGTCGTGACGCCGGGCATGGTCCAGCCGGGCATCGGCACCACGCGGTCCACCGCGCCGGTGCAGAGGATGAGGGCGTCGTAGCTGACCTCCCCCTGCTGGGAGCCACCCGTCAGCGTCTGCAGGGTCCGGGTTTCCGGCCGGATGTTCCAGACCAGCGTGTCCGGGCGCCAATCCGTGCGGGCCTTCATGGCATCGAGGGTCGCGTGCAGGCGCTTCGCGCGGCCGGCATCGGCGCCGTAGAGGCTGGCGGCATCCCGCTGGAAGCCCGCGGGCGGGCGCTGGGTGACGCGTCCCCCGCCATCCGGGGCTTCGTCGATCCAGATCGGGCGGACGCCCGACCGGACCAGCTGTTCCACCGCGCGGATACCGGCCGGGCCGGCACCAACCACCACGACACTCTTCATCGACGGATCACCCTCATTCCAGGTTCCGCCAATGTGGTGCAGGAACGCCGGATTCCAGAGCCCTCGACCAGAACCCAGCAATCCTGGCAGGCGCCCATCCAGCAGAATCCAGCCCTTCCGCCATCCCCGAATTCGCTGGTCCGGACATGGGAAAGGCCACCCGCCAGCATGGCCGTCAGCAGGGTATCACCTTGTTTCGCAACGATTTCGGTGCCGTCCACGGTGAAGGCGATGGCGGGCCGGTCCTGGTCCACCAGGCGCGTGACGGTCATGCCAGCGCCTCGAAACGGCAATTAACCTTAATCTCGCCGACAGTTGCGGAATTGGGCAGGCGGAGCACCGTCTCCACCAGCACGGCCACATCCTCCGGCCGGCTCATCGCGTCGCGGGGCCATTTGGCCTTGGCCGTCATGTCGGTGGCGACGAAGCCGGGGCAGACGGCGGTGGCGCGGATGCCGTGTTCCCAGCCGAGGCGCCGCACCTCCTGCGTCAGGGCCACCACGGCGAACTTGCTCATGGCATAGCCCAGGTTCTCGTTGGCGACGCGCTTGCCGGACAGGGAGGCGAGGTTGACCACCCTGCCCTGCCCGCCGGCGACCAAGTGCGGCCAGGCGGCGCGGATCAGGCGCATCGGGCCCTTCACATTGACCCGCCATTGCTGGTCGATCGGCGCCTCGTCCTCATCCAGCAGGCGGCCCATCGGGTTGATGCCGGCGGCGTTCACCACCGCGTCGATGCGCCCGAAGCGGGCCATGGTGGCGGCGACCCAGGCTTCGGAGGCGCCATCCTGCTCCGCATCCCAGGGGTGGAGCATGAGGTCCGGCCCGGCGGCGAGCTTGGAGGCGCTGCCGCGGATGCCGGCCGAGACCAGCCAGCCGGAGCCGTGCAGGCGGCGCAGGATCTCCCGCCCGATGCCGCGGGTGCCGCCGGTGATGAGGACGACTCTCCCCACTGGATCAAGCATCGGCCAGAACTCTCCCTGTCGCGACGTGGCAGCGGGCGGCGTGGCCGGGCTCGGTCTCGGCCAGGACCTGTTCCTGCTCGCAGCCGGCGCGGCGTTGTGGGCAGCGGGCGGCGAAGCGGCAGCCCGCCGGCATGGAGTCGAGCGGCGGCACGCGGCCCGGGATGGCCGAGAGCGCCTGGCCCGCGGCATCGAGGCGCGGGATCGCGGAGAACAGCGCCCGCGTGTAGGGGTGCTGCGGGTTGGCGAAGATGGCCTCGACCGGGCCCTGCTCCACGATCTCCCCCGCATACATGACCGCCACGCGGTCCGCGATCTGCGCGACGACGCCGAGGTTGTGGGTGATGAAGACCACCGCCATGCCGTACTTGGCACGCAGGTCCGCCAGCAGGCCGAGCACCTGCGCCTGGATGGTGACGTCGAGCGCCGTCGTCGGCTCATCCGCCAGCAGGACCGCGGGTTCGCAGGCGAGCGCGATCGCGATCATCACGCGCTGGCGCATGCCGCCGGAGAACTGGTGGGGGTATTCGGCCAGGCGCGTGGCGGCGGAGGGGATCTTCACCTCCTCGAACAGCTCCCGCGCGCGGGCGAGGGCGGCGCGGCGGTCCATGCCGCGATGCAGGCGCAGCGCCTCCGCCACCTGGTCGCCCACGGTCATGACCGGGTTCAGGCTGGTCATGGGTTCCTGGAAGATCATCGCCATGCGGTTGCCGCGCACGGATTCCAGCTGCTTCTCGCTCAGCCCCGCGATGTCCTGGCCATCCAGCACGATCCGGCCGGCGGCGACACGGCCATAGGGCGGCTGCACCAGCCCCATGACGGAGAGCGCGGTGACGGACTTGCCGCAGCCGCTTTCGCCGACCAGGGCCAGCGTCTCGTTCCGGTTGAGGGTCAGCGACAGGTCCCGCACGGCGGGGTGCCATTGGCCGCCGATGCGGAATTCGGTCCGAAGGCCGATGAGTTCGAGGGCCGGTCTGTCCATCGCAGCCACGTTGCGCCAGCCCCGCGCGGGCTTCAAGACGGTGACTACAGCGTGACGAAACTTCCCTCCCTCGCACTGCGCAGGATGGCCTCGATCGTCCGCTGGACGGAAAGGCCGGAGGCGCCGCTGTTGCTGGGTGGACGTTTTTCGGCGATGGCGGCCAGGACCTCCGCGATCATGGAACGGTGGGGGCCGTGATCGAAGGCCATGGGGTCCGCGCCGCCGCCGCCGGCCAGGCCGCGGTCCAGCACCTCGACCGGCTGGCCCTTCAGGTGGAGTTCCAGGCGTTCGGCGACCAGGACGGCGCTGCCGCCGGTGCCCGCGATCTCGATGCGTTCGGGGAAGCCGGGCTCCGCCACCGTCGTGGCGTCCAGCACGCCGATGGCGCCATTGGCGAAGCGCAGCGTGGCGGCGGCGATGTCCTCCGTATCGATGGCGCGCAGCGGGCTGGTGACGGCCAGCGCCGCCAGGCGGTCCACGGGACCCGCGAGGTGCAGCAGCAGGTCCAGCGTATGGATCGACTGCGTCAGCAGCACGCCCCCGCCATCCCGCCCCTTCATCCCCCTGCCCGGCTGCGCGAAATAGGCCGCATCCCGCCACCAGCGGATGGAGGCCGAGCAGGAAAGTAGTGTCCCCAATGCCCCGGACTCGATCACCTGCTTCAGGCGGAGCGAGGCCGGGCGGAAGCGGTGCTGGAACACCACGGCGAGGGTGATGCCCGCGGCGGCATCGACCAGGCGCTGCGCGCGCTCCGCCGTGATCTCCAGCGGCTTCTCCACCAGCACGTGCCGGCCCGCGGCGGCGGCGGCCTGCACCATCGGCAGGTGCGCGCCGGGCGGCGTCAGCACCAGCAGCAGGTCGCTGGCCGTGATCACGCCATCCAGCGTGTCGAAGACCGGCACCGACCAGCGGGCGGCGAAGGCGGCGCGGCGATCGGCGCTGGGGGAGAAGCCGCCGGCGATGCGAAGCCGCCCCTCGGCCTCCAGGTCCCGCAGCGCCAGCATGTGGGGCAGCGAGGCCATGCCCAGGCCGACCAGTCCGACGCGCATCATCGCGGGCTCCCTTCGCGCAGCGCCGCCAGGCACAGCACGTTCATCTCGTTCTCATAGGCGAGGCCCGCGCCGAGCGGCGCCTCCATCGACTGGCGCACCGCCGCCTTCACGGCCTGGACGGCGACGGGCGAATACCCGGCCAGCTTCTCGCAGAGCGCGCGCGCGGTGTCGGCCAGCGCCTCCTCCGGCACCAGCTGCTCGACCAAGCGCAGCCGCAACGCCTCCTCCGCCTCGATCGTCTCGCCGGTCAGCAGCAGGCGCATCGCCTGGCCGGTGCCGATGAGGCGCGGCAGCAGCTGGGAGGCACCGCCGCCGCCGACCCAGCCACGCGTGACCTCGGGGAAGCCGATGCGGGTGGAGGGTGCGGCGAGGCGGATATCGGCGGCGAGCGCCAGTTCGAAGCCGCCGCCGAGCGCCCAGCCCTTCAGCGCCGCCACCACGGGCTTGCGGATGGACCGCACCGCGCCGGGATAGTCGGGCCGGTGGCGGAAATCCCAGGATGAACGAAAAGCCTCGATGGCCTTGAGGTCCATGCCGGCGCAGAAGGCGCGGCTGCCCGCGCCTTCCAGCAGCACGGCGCGGATCGTCTCATCCGCGTTGATGGCGCGGGCGTGGTCGGCCAACTGCGTCGCCATGTCGTTGGTGATGGCGTTGTGCTTGGCGGGGCGATCCAGCGTCAGGCGCGCGACCGCCCCGTCCCGATGCAGCACGACCTGCCCGTCCATCCGTTTCCATCCCCGTTGTCGCGGGATAGCGTAGCGGCAAATCAATCGGAGGGAACGGGCGGGATGCGCAGGGTCTCGGCGGCACAGGCGGCGTCGCTCGTCAGGGATGGCGACACGCTGCTGATCGGCGGGTCGGGCGGCGGGCATGCGGTGCCGGATGCGCTGCTGGCCGCGCTCGGCCAGCGCTTCCGCGACGAAGGCAGCCCGCGCGCCATCACGGCGCTGCATCCCGTGGGCGTGGGCGATGGCGGCCAGCGCGGCATGGGTCATTTGGCGCAGAAGGGCCTGCTGCGGCGCAACATCGCGGGCAGCTTCGTCAACAGCCCGCCCGTCGGCCGCATGGCCCTCAACGATGAGATCGAGGCCTGGTCCCTGCCGCAGGGCGCACTCTCCCAGCTGATGCGGGAAATGGCGGCGGGGCGCATGGGGCTGTTCACCAAGACGGGCTTGCACACCTTCGTCGATCCGCGCCTGCAGGGCGGCCGCCAGAGCCCCTCCGCGAAGGAGGACCTCGTGACGCTGGAGGTCGTGCGCGGCGAGGAGATGCTCTTCTACAAGCCCTACCAGATCGACATCGCCTTCCTGCGCGGCACCACGGCGGATGAGGATGGCAACGTCTCCATGGAGCAGGAGGCGGTGACGCTCGAGATGCTGAGCGAGGCGCAGGCGACGAAGCGCTGCGGCGGCATCGTGGTGGTGCAGGTGAAGCGCATGGCGGCGCGCGGCACGCTGCATCCGAAGATGGTGAAGATCCCGGGCATCCTGGTCGACCTGGTGGTCGTGGAGCCGGCGCAGGAGCAGACCTTCCTCGTCCCGTATTCCACCGCCTATTCGGGGGAGCTGCGCATCCCCCTCGACGACATCCCCGTCCTGAAGCAGGATTCCCGAAAAGTGGTGGCGCGGCGGGGGGCGCTGGAGCTGTTCCCGCGCGCCATCTGCAACCTCGGCTCCGGCATCTTCACCGGCATCGCCAATGTGGCGGCGGAGGAAGGCTGCCTCGACGCCATCTGCCTGACCAACGAACAGGGCAATGTCGGCGGTGCGCCGGCGAGTGGCGGGGATGCGGGGGCGGCGATGAACCCCGACGCGCAGCTCGATCAGCCCTACCAGTTCGACTTCTACGATGGCGGGGGGCTCGACCTTGCCTTCCTCTCCTTCGCGGAATTCGACGCGGCCGGGAACGTCAACGTCTCCCGCTTCGGGGACAAGCTGATCGGGCCGGGCGGCTTCATCAACATCAGCCAGAACGCGAAGCGCGTGGTCTTCGGCGGCACGCTGACGGCCGGCGGCAAGCCGAAGGCGGTGGCGCAGGTGGAGCAGATCACCTTCTCCGGCGCCTATGCGCGGGAACGGGGGCAGCCCGTGCTCTATGTGACGGAAGCGGCGGTATTCCGCCTGGGCGATGCGGGGCCGGAACTGGTGGAGATCGCGCCGGGACTCGGCGTGGAGGACATCGCCGGCCGCATGGGCTTCCGCCCCGCCGTCGCGCCCGATCTGCGGCCGATGGATCCGCGGCTCTTCGCCGCGGCGCCGATGGGCCTGAAGGCGGAGATCGCGGGCAAGCCTGGCAAGCCCGCGAACCCGCGCTTGGCCGCGCTGTGATCCTTGGCATCGAGGCCGGGGCGACGGAGAGCTTCACCAAGGCGGTGACGGAGCGCGACCTGTTGCTGACCGCCGAGATCACCGGCGACCACGATCCCCTGCATGTGGACGAGGCCTATGCCGCCCGAACCGCCTATGGCCAGCGGATCGCGCATGGGGCACTGGTGCTGGGGCTGCTCTCCTCCACCGCGTCGCGCATCGCGCACCGCGCCATGGCGGCGGGGGCTGAGGGCGTGCCTGTCTCCCTCGGCTATGACCGGGTCCGTTTCCTGGCGCCGGTCTTCGTAGGGGACGTGCTGACAGCGCATTACATCGTGGAAAGCACCGACCCCGCGCGCGGCCGCAGCGAAGCGGCCTGCGAGGTCATGAAGGCGGATGGCACGCGCTGCCTGGTGGCGCGGCATATCCTCAAATGGGTGGCGGAATCCCGGTAACTGGGCGGTTCCCAAGCAGGCCGCGACCGCGCTAGCCTCCCCTTCCAGAGCCGGGCGCACGACCCGGCCGAACAATGGGGAGATTGTCCATGGAACGTCGCGCCTTGCTCGGCGGCATCGCCGCTGCCTCCGGCCTTCTGGCCGCGCCCAACGTCGTCATCGCCCAGGCCCCCATCACGCTGAACGGCGCCAGCCAGTTCAACGACGAGCACGTCTTCAACCGCTGCATGACGCGGTTCGAGGAGCTGGTGAAGCAGTATTACGGGCGCCCCATCAACTTCGTCATGCACAAGAACAGCTCGCTGGGGCTGGAGAAGCAGTTCTTCGAATACATGTCGGCCGGCCGCGCGGTGGACTACGCCATCGTCAGCCCCGCCCACATGTCCACCTTCAGCCGCGCGGCGCCCTTCATCGACGCGCCCTTCCTGTTCCGTGACCTCGCGCATTGGAACACGGTGCTGGACCAGGACCTGTTCAAGCCGGTGGCGGATGAGGTGGCGCGGCGCGCGCGCGTGGAGCTGATCGGCTATGCCGGCGGCGGCATCCGCAACATCTTCTCCTCCCGCCCCGCCCGCACCATGGCGGAGCTGCGCGGCCTTCGCGTCCGCGTGCAGGGCGCGCCGATCTGGTCGCGTACCTTCCAGGCGATCGGCATGGCGCCGCAGGTCATCGCCTATAACGAGATCTACAACGCCATCCAGAACAACGTCATCGAGGCCGGCGAGAACGAGGCCGCCGGCGTCGAGCAGATGCGGTTCTTCGAGGTGGGGCCGAACCTGCTGATGACGCAGCACGCCATCACCATCCGTCCGCTCTGCTTCTCCTCCCAGACGCTGGCGCGCCTGCCGCGGGAGCTTCAGGAGGCGATCCGGCGTGCGGGCAAGGAAGCCGGCGTCTTCGGCCGCCAGACCGAGAGCAGCGAGGATGAGCAGAAGGTGGCGGCGCTGGAAGCCGCGGGCCGCCTGCGCCGCATCCCCTTCACGGAGCGCGCGCAGATGAACGCCGCCGTGCTGCCGGTGATGGCGGCCTATGCGCGGGAGATCGATGCCGAGGGCATCCAGACCCGCATCAACGCCATCACCTCGTAAGGCGATCCGCGGGGTGGCATCCGCCACCCCGCTTCCTGCCCGCCCGCTTTCCAAGGAAACCACCGCATGGCGCCGCAATCCGGCGTTCGTGGCGCCCTGCGCCGCTTCAACGAACTCTACGCCCGCTTCCTGGAATGGCTGCTGGTCTTCTCCGTCGCCAGCATCATCCCACCGGTTACGCTGCAGATCTTCGCGCGCTTCACCGAATTGCTGCCGCGCTACATCTGGACGGAGGAGGCGAGCCGCTTCCTGCTGGTCTGGACCGTGATGATCGGCGCCATGGTCGCGGTGCGGGAGGGGACGCATTTCAACGTGGACCTCTTCCCCAACCTCAAGGGCCGCGGCAAGGCGGCGGCAGACCTGCTGGCGGGTTTCTTCGTCGTGATCTTCGCGCTGGTCTTCGTTTGGTGGGGCTGGGAATTCGTGGACAGCGCCTGGTACCGCATCAGCGAATTGGCGGAACTGCCGCTCTGGACCATCTACATCGCCTGGCCCGTCGCGGGCCTCAGCTTCCTGATCTTCATGGCCGAGCGCATCTGGGATGACCTGGCGGTGCTGACCGGTGCCGAGGAACCCCGCGCATGATGGCCTCCACCCTCACGGCCGGGCAGGCCGCGGCCTTCCTCTTCGGCGGCTTCTTCGGGCTGCTCTTCCTGCGCGTGCCCGTCGCCATCGCGCTCGGCTTGGCGTGCCTGCCGCTGCTGCTGCTGGAGGATCGCCTCTGGCCCATGATCCTGGTGCAGGAGACGTTCAACGGCTTCAACAGCTTCATCCTGATCGCGGTCCCCTTCTTCCTGCTGGCCGCGAACCTCATGAACATCGGCGGCATCACGGACCGGCTGGTGCGCTTCTCCCGCGCCATCGTCGGCCACATGCCGGGCAGCCTGGCGCAGATCAATGTCGTGCTCTCGATCTTCTTCGCGGGCATCTCCGGCAGTTCCACGGCCGATGCGGCCAGCCAGTCCAAGATCTTCATCGATGCGCAGCGGAAGGAGGGGTATGACGACAGCTTCTCCGTCGCCATCACCGCCGTTTCCGCGGTACTCGCAGTCATCATCCCGCCCTCCATCCTGATGATCGTCTGGGGCGGCGTGCTGACGGTGTCGATCGGCGGGCTGTTCCTGGCGGGCGTGCTGCCGGGGCTGCTGATCGGCGTCGCGCAGATGGCGACCGTGCATGTCTATGCGAAGATCCGGAACTACCCGACCTACACGCGGGCGACGCTGAAGGAATTCATCGCCTCCTTCATCGTCTCCGTGCCCGCGCTGATGACGCCCTTCATCATCATCGGCGGCAAGATCTTCGGCTGGTTCACGGCGACGGAGGCCGCCTGCATCGCGGTGCTCTATGCCGGCGGGCTGTCCATCTTCGTCTACCGGGAGATGGACATGAAGGGGCTGAAGACAGCCTTCATGGACACCGGCAAGCTGTCCGGCATCACGCTGTTCTGCGTGGGCACGGCATCCGCCTTCGGCTGGCTGCTGGCCTACTACAAGATCCCGGAGGCCATGCTGTCCGGCGTCATCGCCTGGGACATGGGGCCGGCGATGACGGGCTTCTTCATCGCGGGCGTCTTCCTGATCGTCGGCTGCTTCCTGGATGCGATCCCGGCGATCATCATCGTCGGCACCATCCTGCAGCCCATGGCGGAACATGCGGGGCTGCATCCCATCCACTTCGCGATGATCTCCATCGTCTCGTTGGCCTTCGGGCTGGTGACGCCGCCCTACGGGCTCTGCCTGATGATCGCCTGTTCGGTGGCGGGCATCCGCATCACGGATGCACTGAAGGACACGATGATCATGCTGGTACCGATGCTGGCGGTGCTGGCGACGCTGATCCTGTGGCCTGACATGGCGCTGCTGCTGCCGCGGCTGATCGAGCCGGACTTCCTGAAGTAGGGCGCCATCAAGCCCCCCTCACCCAACCCTCTCCCCCCTGCGGGGGGAGAGGGCTTTTCGAGTTGCAGGGGAAGCGCCACCTTGGAGTGGTGACGAACCCCTCCCCCGCCCGCGCACCGATCACCTCGCTGCGCCTGCTGCTGCCGCAGCTTCGCCCCTACCTGCCCCGCGCCATCGGCGCCGGCATCGCGCTGCTGCTGGCGGCCGCCATGACGCTGGCGATCGGCCAGGGGCTGAAGGGGCTGATCGACAACGGATTCAGCAGCGGCGCGGAGGGGCTGGACAGCGCGGCGCTGGCCATGGGGGGCATCGTCGCGGTGCTCGCCGTCGCGACCTCCGCCCGCTACTACCTGGTGTCATGGCTGGGCGAACGGGTGGCGGCGGACCTGCGGCGGCGGGTCTTCGACCATGTGCTGTCCCTGTCGCCCGCCTTCTTCGAGACGGCACGGACGGGCGACATCCTGTCCCGCATGACCGCCGACGTGGCGCTGCTGCAGAGCCTCATCGGCTCCGCCATCTCCATGGGGCTGCGCAACGCGCTGACCGGCGCGGGCGCGCTGGTGATGCTGGTCGCGACCAGCGCCAAGCTCGCGGGCATCATGCTGGTGGTGCTGCCGCTGGTGGTGGCGCCGCTGGTGCTGTTCGGGCGGCGCGAACGCCGCCTGTCGAAGACCGCGCAGGAACGCGTGGCCGACCTGGCCGCGACGGCGGAGGAGGCGCTGAACGGCCTGCGCATCGTGCAGGCCTTCACGCATGAACCGCAGGATCGGAAAAGGTTCGGGGAGGAGGTGGAGCGATCCGTCGGCGCGGCGCTCCGCCGCATCGCGTCCCGCACCGCGCTGATCCTGGCCGTGATCCTCTTCGGCTTCGGGGCCATCACCTTCAGCCTCTGGGTCGGCGGGCGGGACGTGGTGGCGGGGCGGATGACGGGCGGCGACCTTTCCGCCTTCGTCTTCTACGCCATGCTGCTGGCGTCCTCTGGCGCCACGATGAGCGAGCTGTGGGGCGAGATCCAGCGCGCCGCGGCCGCCGCCGACCGGCTGCTGGAGATCCTGGCGGCGAAATCAGCCATCGCCGCGCCGCAGAACCCCGTGCCGCTGCCGGCGCCGGCCGTGGGCCGCCTGGCCTTCGAGGATGTGGCCTTCCGCTACCCCACGCGGCCCGATGCGCCGGCGCTGGACGGATTCTCGCTGGTCGTGGAGCCCGGGGAGACGGTGGCGCTGGTCGGGCCCTCCGGCGCCGGCAAGACGACGGTCTTCCAGCTGCTGCTGCGCTTCTACGATCCGCAATCCGGGCGCGTGACGGTGGATGGCGTCGATGTGGCGCAGGCCGATCCGGCGGCGCTGCGGGCGCGCATCGGCATCGTGCCGCAGGATGCCGCAATCTTCTCGGCTTCCGTCGCGGAGAACATCCGCTACGGGCGGCCCGATGCAACGGACGCGGAGATGCGGGCGGCGGCGGAAGCGGCGGCGGCGGATGGCTTCATCGCGCGGATGCCGCAGGGCTACGACACGCATCTCGGCGCGCGGGGCGTCACGCTCTCGGGCGGGCAGCGCCAGCGGATCGCGATCGCGCGCGCCATCCTGCGCGACGCGCCGATCCTGCTGCTGGACGAGGCGACGAGCGCGCTGGATGCGGAGAGCGAGCAGGCGGTGCAGCAGGCGCTGGAGGCGCTGTCGAAGGGCCGCACCACGCTGGTGGTGGCGCATCGCCTGGCCACGGTGCGCAACGCCGACCGCATCGTGGTGATGGAGGCCGGGCGCATCGTGGCCATGGGCACGCATGAGGCGCTGGTGCGGGAGGGCGGGCTCTATGCCCGCCTGGCGGCGCTGCAGTTCGGGGAGAACTGAGGCCCGTCAGATTCCCTCGAACAGCCGGGTGCTGAGGTAGCGTTCGGCGAAGCTGGCGGCGATGCCCAGCACGAGGCGCCCCTTCATCGCCGGGTCGCGCGCCACCTCCATCGCGGCGTGCAGCACGGCGCCGGAAGAGATGCCGATGGGCAGCCCCTCCTCCCGCGCGCAGGCGCGGGCGGCGGCGAGGGCCTCGCGCTCCGACACCCGCATCACCGAATCGAGGCGATCGAGCTCGAGGACCGAGGGGCGGAAGCCGGCGCCGATGCCCTGGATGTCGTGCGGGCCCGGCTCCTCCCCCGACAGCACGGCCGATTCGGCGGGCTCCACGCCGATGATGCGGAGGCCGGGGCGGCGGGGCTTGAGCGCGCGGGCGATGCCGGTCAGCGTGCCGCCGGTGCCGACGCCGGCGATGATGGCATCGACCTCCCCGCCCGTATCGGCCCAGATCTCCTCGGCCGTCGTCGCCTCGTGGATCGCGGGGTTGGCGGGGTTGTCGAACTGCTTCGGCATCCAGGCATCGGGCGTCGCGGCGATGATCTGCTCCGCCCGCTGGATGGCGCCGGCCATGCCGCGGCGGGCGGGCGTCAGCTCCAGCTCCGCGCCCATCAGCTTCATCATCTTGCGGCGCTCGATGCTGGCGCCGTCGGGCATGACGACGACCAGGCGGTAGCCCTTGGCGGCGGCGACGAAGGCGAGCGCGATGCCGGTGTTGCCGGAGGTCGGCTCCACCAGCGTGGAGCGGCCGGGGGCGATCAGCCCCTCGCGCTCCGCCGCCTCCACCATCGCGAGGCCGATGCGGTCCTTCACCGACCCCAGCGGGTTGAAGAATTCGAGCTTGAGGGCGAGCTGCGCGGCCAGGCCCTGCTTCGCCTCCAGCCGCGGCAGGCGGACGATCGGGGTGTTGCCGACCACCTCAAGGATGCTGCCATGGACGCGGCCGCGGCCCGGCGGGCTGGTCGGCGATGTCTTCCGGCTCTGACGGTCGGGCATGCGGAGGAAGCCTTCGGCTGCGCGCGGCGTTGATCGCGCTGTATTGGCGCGGCCGGGCGGGGCTGTCCATGGCGGGGCTGGTAAACCACGGCAGGACGCCGTAGATAACGTCGCCTCCAACGTGCGGGATTCGAGAAAAATGCTGCTCCGCCAGGACCGGGTGATGACCGCGATTGCCGTGATGCTGGATGTGGGCTTCCACGCCGGGCGGGGCGGGGAGGTGACGGGCGGCGCCGAGGTGGCGGAGCGCATGGGCGCGGCGCGGCGGGGGATCGAGCCGGTCTTTCAGGCCCTGTCGCGGACCGGGCTGCTGGACAGCGTCCGCGGCCCGCGCGGCGGCTATCGCTTGGGGCGGCGGCCGCGCGACATCAAGCTGATCGAGATCGTGGCCGCGGTGACGGAGGAGCCGGAGGCGATGCCCGGCGACCTGACCGGCAAGCTGCAGGTGGCGGTGGTGGCGCCGCTGTGGCGGGAGATGGAAGACGGGCTGCGGGAGCGCTTCGCCGGCCTGACGCTGGATGACCTGCTGAAACGCGCCCAGGCCGCGGGCCTCAAGCGGCCGACGACGGAGCCGCTGAACTTCGCTATCTGAGAAGGGCGCGGCGCGGCGGGTCCTCCGCCAGCGCGGCGCCGAGGCCCAGCGCCGCGACCTCTCCCACCACCACCAGGGCCGGGGTCGGCAGGCCGGCGCGGCGCGCATCCAGCGTGCAGGTGCCGAGCGTGGTGTGCAGCACCCGCTGGTCCGGCGTCGTCGCCTGGGCGATCACGGCGACGGGCGTCGCGGCTGCACGGCCGCCGGCCAGCAGGCGCAGCGCGATCTCATCCAGCCGCGACAGTGCCATGAAGGCGGCGATGGTGCCGCCGGTGCGGGCCAGCGCATCCCAGTCCACCGCGCCGGGCAGGTCGCCGGCCTCGTCATGGCCGGTCACGAAGGTGACGGCGCTGGCCACGCCGCGATGGGTCAGCGGGATGCCGGCGGCCGCGGGGGCGGCGGTGCCGGCGGTGACGCCGGGGACGACCCGCCACGGGATGCCGGCGGCGTCCAGCGCGCGCGCTTCCTCGCCGCCCCGGCCGAAGACGAAGGGATCGCCCCCCTTCAGGCGGACCACCCGCAGCCCCGCGCGGGCGCCGGCGACGAGGCGGGCATTGATCGCGGCCTGGCTGACCGGTGCCGCGCCCTTTCGCTTGCCGACGGCGACGATGTCCGCCCCCGGCCGCACCAGGCGCAGCACGGCGCGACCGGGCAGCGCATCATGCAGCACCAGGTCGGCGCGCTTCAGCGCCTCCGCCGCGCGCAGCGTCAGCAGGCCGGGATCGCCGGGGCCGGCGCCGACCAGCCAGACTTCTCCAGGCATCGGGCCCTGGGCCGGGCCGAGGGCGGAGCGCTTATTCACCATTCACCATCGTTTATCGGGCCAATCATTCGAGAGAAGACCATACTCCAACACGACCATCAATGGGGCTTTTCGTGGATTCCCGGAAGGCAATCCGCCCCTTGTCGGGAAAAATTTGTCATTCCGCGAACCAGGCGCGGGCAACCCGCATTGATAGGACGGACGCCACGCGTTAAATGGGGGCGGTCACGCCGACGCAGCGCCGCGCCTGCGTTGCAGGAGGGAGAGAGCCATGGCCGCACCGGCGAAAATCCGCCCCGCCACCGCGCCGGTGGTGGTCACCGCCAATGATCTCCGCACCGGCCGCGTGGTTTGGCTCGGCACGGCCGGCTGGACCGGCGACATCGCGGCCGCCCGTGTCTTCGCGCCCGACGACGCGGCAGCGGCGCTCGCACTCGGCCAGGCCGCGGAACGCGCGCAACTCGTCGTCGGCGCCTACACGGTGGAGGTCTCGCCGGGCCCGGTGCCGGCAAAGTTCCGGGAAAGGTTGCGCGCCGCCGGGCCCTCCGTCGATGCCGAACCCCGCCCCGCCCTCCAGCTGGCCTCCTGACCGCCATGGACCAGATCACCCACGCCATCCCGCCCCATGCCCGCACCTACCGCTATGACGAGGTGGACAGGGACTTCCTGGCCGCGCGCATCGCGGAATTCCGCGACCAGGTGGCGCGCCGCCTTGCCGGCGAATTGACGGAGGACGAGTTCAAGCCGCTGCGGCTGATGAACGGCCTCTACCTGCAACTCCACGCCTACATGCTGCGCGTCGCCATCCCCTATGGCGTCATCGATGCGCGGCAGATGCGGCAGCTGGGCGTGATCGCGCGGCGCTGGGACCGCGGCTTCGGCCACTTCACGACGCGGCAGAACATCCAGTTCAACTGGACGAAGCTGGAGGATGTGATCGACATGCTCCAGGCGTTGGCCGATGTGGACATGCACGCCATCCAGACCAGCGGCAACTGCGTGCGCAACGTCACCACCGACGAATTCGCCGGCGCCGCGGCGGACGAGATCGTGGACCCGCGCGTTTATGCCGAGATCCTGCGGCAATGGTCCACGCTGCACCCGGAATTCACCTACCTCCCCCGCAAGTTCAAGATCGCCATCACCGGCGCGCCGCATGACCGCGCGGCGATCCAGGTGCACGACATCGGCCTGACGGCGAAGCGGAACGAGGCCGGCACCATCGGCTTCGAGGTCTGGGTGGGCGGTGGGCTCGGCCGCACGCCGATCATCGGCACGAAGCTGTTCGACTTCGTGCCGGAGCCCGACTTCCTGAAGACGATGGAAGCGGTGCTGCGCGTCTACAACGCGCTTGGCCAGCGCGACAACATCTACAAGGCGCGCATCAAGATCCTGGTCCGCGACCTCGGCGACGAGTTTCGCCGCCTGGTGGAGGCGGAGCTGGCCGCGATGCCGGACGGGCATTATCGGCTCGACCCCGCCATCGTCGCGGCCATCCGCGCCAACTTCGCGCCCCCGCCCTTCGCCGACCTGCAGGACGACCCGCCGCGCTACCGCCGGGCGCTGGAAGCGGACCCCGCCTTCGCGACCTGGGCGCGCAACAGCACGCACCCGCACCGCGCGCCTGGCTACGTCTCCGTCGTCATCTCGCTCAAGCCCATCGGCGGCATCCCGGGCGATGCCTCCGCCGACCAGATGGAGGCGGTGGCGGAACTCGCGGAAGCCTTCTCCTTCGGCGAGATCCGCGTCAGCCACGTGCAGAACCTGGTGCTGCCGCATGTCCGGCAGGAGGATCTGCACGCGCTGTGGAAGGGCCTGCGGCAGCACGGCCTGGCCACGCCCAATGTGGGCCTGATCAGCGACATCATCGCCTGCCCCGGCATGGACTACTGCGCGCTGGCGACCGCGCGCAGCATCCCCGTCGCGCAGCGCATCAGCGAACGCTTCGCGAGCCTCGACCGGCAGCTCGACATCGGGACGCTGCACGTCAACATCTCGGGCTGCATCAACGCCTGCGGGCACCACCATGTCGGCCATATCGGGCTGCTCGGCGTCGATAAGCGCGGCGAGGAGGTGTACCAGATCACCCTCGGCGGATCGGCAACGAATGACGCGACGATCGGGGAGCTGATCGGTCCGGCCTTCAGCTACGATACCGTCGTCGATGCGGTGGAGACGCTGGTGCGGACCTATGTCGCGCATCGCGAGGCGGGCGAGCTGTTCAAGGACACCTATCGCCGCATCGGCCCTGCACCCTTCAAGGACGCGCTCTATGCCCCTGCTTGACGGCGGCCGGCTGGTCGAGGACCCCTATGCGCTGGTCGGCGATGAGGAGGCGTTGCCGGAAGGCGCGGCGCTGGTGTCGCTGGACCGGCTGCGCCGCGAAGCGGATGGGCTGGCGGGCCGCAACGCGCCGCTGGGGGTGACGCTGCCGCCCGGCACGGACCCTGCCGCGCTGAAGCCCTGGCTGCCGCGCCTGGCCCTGGTGGCGCTGGTGCTGCCGAAGCACCGGGATGGCCGCGCCTTCACCCAGGCGCGGGCCCTCCGCGAATACCACGGCTACACCGGGGAGATCCGCGCGACCGGCCACGTCATCCCCGACCAGTACGCCGCGCTGCTGCGCTGCGGCGTCTCCACCGTGCAGGTGCCGGATGGCGCCGAGGCCGGGACCTGGACGCGCATGCGGGATATCATCCCCCTCGCCTACCAGCCCGCCATGGCCGGCGACGGCGCGCGATCGCTCCTCCGCCGGCGCGTGGGCCTGGCGCCGGGGGGCTGACCGGGGGCGAAGGAAGCGCGGGGGAACGCTGCTGCAGCCGCCCCCCGTCAGGCCGCCCGGAGCCGCGCTGACAGGCCGGCGAGGTTGTCCTGCAGGCGGCGTTCCTGGGCGCCGACCTCGTGGCCGAGGGCGATGACCTGGCGGGCGGCCTCGCCCAGGCTCGCGGTGCCGTCGGAGACGCCGGCGACCTCGGCGGTGACGCGGGCGGTGCCGTGGGCGGCCTGCTGGACGCTGCGGGCGATTTCCTGCGTGGCAGAGCCCTGCTGGTCGACCGCGGCGGCGATGGCGGCGGCGATGCTGTCCAGCGTGCCGATGATGCCGGCGATGCCCTGGATGGCGCTGGCGGAGGCCAGGGCCGATTGCTGCATCGCGCCGATCTGCTGGCCGATGTCGTCGGTGGCCTTGGCGGTCTGCGCCGCCAGTGCCTTCACCTCGGAGGCGACGACGGCGAAGCCCTTGCCCGCATCGCCCGCGCGCGCGGCTTCGATGGTCGCGTTCAGGGCCAGCAGGTTGGTGCGCGCGGCGATGTCGGCGATGAGCTGCACGACCTGGCCGATGCGCTGGCTGCCTTCCGCCAGGCCGCCCACGGTCTGGTCCGTGCGCCGGGCTTCCTCCACCGCCTGGCGCGCGGTGCGGGCGGCCTCCGCCACCTGGCGGGTGATTTCCGCGACGGAGGCGGAGAGTTCTTCGGTGGCGGCGGCGACGGTGGAGACTTCCGCCGAGGCCTGGCCGGCGCCTTCCGCCGCCCGGCCGGCGCGTTCGCCGGCGGCACTCGCGCGGTGGCCGAATTCGGCGCCGCTTTCGGCCAGCGCGTCGGAGGCGCGGTGCAGCGCGGTGGCGACGGCGCCGATCTCCCGATCCAGCTGGCCAGCGATGGCAAGGGCGGTGTTGCGCCGTTCGGCTTCGGCCGCATCCCGCAGCCGATCCTGTTCGGCACGGAGCCTTGCCGCTTCCTCCGTGGTGGCACGGAGGGTTTCGGCGGCGCGGGCGATCTCCCCCAATTCGTCGCCACGGTCGCGGAAGGGCACGGGGGCGGCAGTCTCCCCGCCCGCGATGCCGTGCAGGCGATGGGCGATCCGCGTCATCGGGCGGCGGATGCCTTCCGCCAGCCAGATGGCGGCGCCACCGGCGGCCAGCAGCAGCAGCGCCAGGGCGCCGAGCAGGCTCAGCCGGTTCGCCGCGGCCTCCTCCGCCATGGCGGTGCTGTCCTGCCAGAGTTCGATGACGCCCACGACCTCCCCGGCCAGGCTGCGCAGCGGCTGGGCGCGGGCGACGCCCTCCCGCCCGTCCAGGGTGATGGCCCGCGTGGTGCTTTCGCCCCTGAGCGCGGCCTGCAGGGCTTCCGCGGGCAGCAGGCCGCCGCCCTGGCGGCTGGCGCCGAAGACCACCAGGCGGTCGCCAGCGGTGCGGTGCAGGACCACCTGTGCGCCGGTCTGGCGGTGAAGGCGTTCGGCGATGGCGGGGCCCATGGAGAAGCCGGCATCGACGGCGGCGACCACGCGGCCTTCGTGGCGCAGCGGCACCACGGCGAGGATGCTGATGTTCTCCCGCCCCGGCTCGATCCCCGCGGCGGGGCGGCCTTCGGCGAAGGCGCGCTGGATGGTTTCGCGCCGCGGGACCATGCGGTCGCCATGCGCCTCGGGCGTGTGGGCGCGGGCGAAGGCGATGCCGGGCGGCGTGACCACGTTCACCAGGCCCGGCCCATAGGCTTCGCTCAGCGCGCGATGGGCGGGGGCGAGGATGGCTAGGGTGGCCGCGCGGTCATTCGCCAGGACGGCACGCAGCAGGTCCGGGTTGCCGGACAGGGTGGTGGCGATGCCGAGGGCGATGCGGCCTTCATCCTCGATGGCGGTGGACAGGCGGTCCGCGGCGGCGCCGATCATCGCATCCAGGCTGCGCGCGGCCTGAGCGTGCTGCTGCCAGAGGGCGAAGCCACCCATGGCAGCGCCGGAGACGAGTGCCGCGCCCCCGATGGCCGATAGAAGGCGGATTCGCAGTGACATATCCGGCATCGGGCTGCTCCGTTTGCCCGATGATTCCCGAGATTCGTTGACGGAGCATGACTCGCCGGCGGTGGGTGGCGATCACCCGCCGCCGGGGGCGGCGTAGGGCACGCCCACCGTGCGGACCAGCCAGGCGAGGCGGTGGCGCTGCGCGGCCTGGGCGTGGGCGCGGGCGGCGGTCTCGGCGGCCTCCCCATCGCGGGCCTGCAGGGCGGCGAGGATGGCCTGGTGCTCGGCGTGGGCCTGCTGGGCGCGGCCGCCGACGGTCAGCAGCGTGGGCAGCAGCGCCATGGTGGCGCCGAGCTGTTCCAGGCTGCGCAGCAGATAGCGGTTGTGGGCGGCCAGGTAGAGCAGGCCGTGCAGGCGCTGGTTGGTGGCGGCCAGGGCCTGGGCGTCGTCGAAATGCGCGGGTTCGGACGCGATGAGTTCGGCCATGGCGCCGATCTCGGTCGGGCTGGCGTGCTGGGCGGCCAGGCGCGCGGCGGCGCCTTCCAGCACCTCCCGCATCACATAGAGCTCGACCACCTGCGCGTGGTCCGGCCGCGTGACGGTCAGGCCGCGGCGGGCCTCGTGGGTGAGAAGCCCCTCCGATTCCAGGCGGGCGATGGCCTGGCGGACGGGGGTGCGGGAGACGCCGAAGCGGGCGGCGAGGTCCGTTTCCGTCAGGCGCAGGCCAGGCGCCAGGGTGCCGTCCCGGATCGCGGCGCGGATGCGCGCATAGGCTTCCTGGCCGAGGTCCCGGCTCGGTTCGCGGCTGGGCAGGGGCATGTCCATGGCGCTTGTCTAGCCCAGGCCGGGGCGCGAATGGAACGGGTATCTGGACATCACTGGATACCGTTGGATACAACAGGGCATCCAGGAAGTCCGAGCATGCCCGATTTCTCCCGAACCTATGACGTGCTGGTCGTCGGCGGCGGCAATGCCGCGCTCTGCGCCGCCATCACGGCGGCCCGTGCCGGCGCGAGCGTGATCCTGTGCGAGGCGTCCCCTCCCCCGCTGCGCGGCGGCAATTCGCGGCACACGCGCAACCTGCGAACCATGCATCCGGGGCCCACCCAGGTGATGACGGACAGCTACCTGGAGGAGGAGTACTGGGACGATCTGCGGCGCGTGACCGCGGGCAAGACGGATGAGGCGCTGGCGCGGATGTGCATCCGCGCGAGCCAGCATGCGCCGGATTTCCTGGCGAGCTGCGGCGTAGTGTTCCAGCCCAGCCTCTCCGGCACGCTGTCGCTGTCGCGCACCAATGCGTTCTTCCTCGGCGGCGGCAAGGCGCTGCTGAATGCGCTGTACCGCGAATGCGCCAGGCTCGGCATCGTCACGCTCTATGACACCGAGGTTCAGCATATCCAGGTGGAGGAAGGCTGGGCGACGGAGGCGGTCGTCAGCCATGCCGGCTTCCCGGAACGCATCCGCTTCAAGGCGCTGGTGGCATCGAGCGGCGGCTTCCAGGCCAACCGCAACTGGCTGCGGGAATACTGGGGCGATGCGGCGGACAATTTCCAGATCCGCGGTACGCCCTATGCGCAGGGCACGATCCTCAAGGACCTGCTGGCGCAGGGCGTGCAGGAGGTCGGCGATCCGACGCAGTTCCACGCGGTGGCGAATGACGCCCGCGCGCCGATGGAGGATGGCGGGCTCGCCATGCGGCTGGATTGCGTGCCCTTCGCCGTCGTCGTGAACCGCAATGTCGAGCGCTTCTATGACGAGGGCGAGGATGTCTGGCCGAAGCGCTACGCCATCTGGGGCCGCCTGATCGCGCAGCAGCCAGGCCAGGTGGCGCTGGCGGTGACGGACAGCCAGGCGGTGATGAACTTCCTGCCCTCGGTCTATCCCCCCTACAAGGCGGACAGCATCGCGGGCATCGCGCAGCAGGCGGGGATGGATGCGGCGAAGCTGGAGAAGGTGATCGCCGACTACAACGCCGCCGTCGTGCCCGGCACCTTCCAGCCGATGGTGCCGGATGACTGCCGGACGGAGGGTCTCACGCCGCCGAAAAGCCACTGGGCGCGGCGCATCGACCGGCCGCCCTACTACGCCTATCCGCTGCGGCCCGGCATCACCTTCACCTTCCTCAGCGTGAAGGTGGATGACAAGGCGCGGGTGCTGATGGCGGATGGGAAGCCTTCCGGGAACATGTTCGCCAGCGGCGAGATCATGTCCGGCAACATCCTCGGCCAGGGCTACCTGGCGGGGTTCGGCATGACGCTGGGCACGGTCTTCGGCCGCCTGGCCGGTGAGGGAGCGGCGAAGCATGTCCGCAACTGAGATGAGCAAGCTGGACGCGCTGCTGCGCGAGGCCGAGGTCACGGAAAGCGACGCCTACCAGGAAGCGCGGCGCCAGATGGCAGTGTGCAATGCCTGCCGGTATTGCGAGGGCTATTGCGCGGTCTTCCCGGCGATGGCGGCGCGGCGGGAGTTCGAGACCGCGGACCTGACGCACCTCGCCAATCTCTGCCATGGCTGCAAGGGCTGCTACCACGCCTGCCAGTACGCGCCGCCGCATGCCTTCGGCATCAACATCCCCGCCACCTTCGCGACCATCCGGCAGGAGAGCTACGCGCAATACGCCTGGCCGCCCGCGATGGGCCGCGCCTTCGAGAAGAACGGCACGGTGGTGGTGGCCGTCGCGACGCTGTTCGTGACGCTGGCGCTGCTGCTGGCGGTGGCGCTGGTGGATCCGTCGAAGCTGTGGACGGCACAGACGGGCACGGGCGCCTTCTTCCGCATCATCCCGCTCTGGCTGATCAACACGCTGGCCGGCGCCAGCTTCGGCTTCGCGATCCTGGCCATGGCGATGGGGGCGGTACGCTACCTCCGCGGCACGGGCGGGCTGGGCGGGCCGATCACGCCGGCGCCGGCGGCGGAGGCCGCCGTGGATGTGCTGACGCTACGGAATCTCGGCGGTGGCGGGCATGGCTGCAACGATGTCGATGACAGCTTCGCGCAGCAACGCCGCTGGCTGCACCAGGCGATGTTCTACGGCTTCATGCTCTGCTTCGCGGCGACAACGACGGGCGCCATCTACCACCACGTCTTCGGCTGGCGGTCACCGCATGAGTTCTTCAGCCTGCCCGTGCAGCTCGGCACCTGGGGCGGCGTGCTGCTGTGCATCGGCACGGCCGGGCTGATGCGGGTGAAGGTCATCACCGATCCCGTGCCGGTGGCGCGCAAGCTGATGGGCGGCGAGTATGCGATGCTCGGCCTGCTGTTCCTGATCGGCGCGACGGGGCTGCTGCTGCTGGCGGTGCGGCATACCGGCGCCATGGGCTTCATGCTGGCGCTGCATTTCGGCCTGGTGCTGTCGCTGTTCGTCGTGCTGCCCTACAGCAAGATGGTGCACGGCGTGTATCGCGGCATCGCCCTGCTGCGGAATGCGCGGGAGCGTGTGAAAGGCTAGGCGGCCGCCGCCGGGCTCGGCACCGGCGGGAAGAGGCATTCCGCGATGAAGGCATCGGCGAGGTCGGCGCCGATGCAGGAAGCGAGCATCCGGCGCGTGCGGTCGTTGCGGCGCTGGCCTTCGATGTAGCGGGCCTGTGCGGCCGCCATCGCGCCGGGATCGCAGCCCCCGGCCGGGGCGAGGCGCCGCAGCGTCGCGGCGCCGAGATCAAGCCCGGCCTGGAAGGCGACGGCATCCGCTGGCCGCACGGCGACGACGCGGGGCGAGAAGATCGCCGTCCACTCCGGCAGGATGCGGGACGCGCCAAGCGCGGCGCGCTGCGCGGCGACGTCCTCGCCCCAGGCCTCGATCAGCACATCGGCCTGAGGCACCGTTGGCGAGAGGTCGAGGAAGCAGCCCGTCGCCCGATCCTCGCCCGCGATGACGTCGAAGCCGTAGATCGGCAGCGCCTGGTCGAGATGCGGGAAAGCGCAGGCATGCAGCACCGCGATCTCGCCCGGGATCGCGAAGTATTCGACATGCAGGCGGCGCAGCGCGGGCGTTCGGACCACCGTGTTGCGCCAGGCGATCGGCCGGCGCAGCGTGCCGGCCACGGCGGCTCGCGCCAGCCAATCCTCCATCGGCAGCGCCCGCGCGCCGGGCAGCGCGAGCGCCGTGGCGGCCAGCGCATCGGCCGCATCCTCCAGGCGCCGCAGCAGCGACATGCGTCAGGCGCCCGCCATCCAGCGGTCCAGCACGTCGAAGGCCCGGCGCGCCGCGGCGATGACGGCGTCGGGATCGAATTGCGCGGCCTCCGCACCCTCATCCAGCGCAAGGCGGAAGTCGCGCCACAGCGTGCCGGTCTCCGGCCCATGCGGCACGACATGGGCGGCGCCGTCGGCGGCGCCGATGCCGAGCGTGGCGTGCAGGTGGCGCGCGATGAGCTGGCCGCCCAGCGTCGAGCCCTCGAGCACATAGAGGGCGCCCAGCGCCTGTTCCACGCTGCGGATGGCCAGCGCCTCGCAGCGCGGCAGGGCGGCGATGGCGTCCGGCGTATAGCCGAGCGCGACAAGGTCATCGACCAGGGCCGCGCGGCGGTTCAGGCGGCGGTGCAGCGCCAGGCATGCCGGCAGGCGATGCGCCATGGCTTCCAGCGCGCTTTCCAGCGGTGCGTGATGGCCATGCAGCCGCGCCACGAGCCGGCTGTATTCCGCCATGGTCAGGTCGGGGGCCATCAGCCGCGCGAAGCGGGCATTCGCCTCGATCCGGTCATGCAGGTCCCGCGTTTCCTGCCGCAGCCGGAGCGTGAGCGGTGGGGCCAGGGTGGGGAAGGCCGGGGCCTCCGCCAGTGCAATCGACATCATGTCAGCGCCTTCTGCGTCTCGATCGTGGCGGTCAGCAGCCCCTCGCGGTTGCGCACCACGCCTTCGGCCGAGACCGTCAGCGTGTCGAGCGAACGGGTGAGCTGCACATAGGCCTCCCCCGTCTCGCTGATCGCGAGCTGCATGCGGGTGATCACGTCATTCACACCGGCCATCATGCCGGCGGCATCCACGGTCTGCTGGCAGCCATCGGCGATGCGTTCCGCCAGCGATCGCTGCCGCCCCAGCAGGTCCGTCAGCGTCGCCGTCGCGCCATGGACGGCGCCGACGATGGCGCCGAAATCGGCCTGCACGCCGCGGGTGGCGGCGACCAGGTCGCGCAGCCGCGATTCGATGTTGGCGCTCAGCGTCCCGGCTTCCCCGGCCAGCACCTTCACCTCCTGCGCGATGACGGCGAAGCCGGCGCCGTGCTGGCCGGCGCGCGTCGCCTCGATCCGTGCATTCAGCGACAACAGGTTCGTCTGCGCGGAGATCTTGTTGATGCCGCGCAGGAACTCCCCGATCGTGGCGAAGGTGGAGACCAGCGCGTCGATGGAGGTGGCGCCGGCGGCGGCACGGGATTCGGCATCCTCCGCCTGGGCGCGGGCGGCGTCCGTCAGGCTCGTCATCTCCTGCGTGGAGGCGAGCAGCGCCTCACCGGCCGCCTGGGATCGGCTCAGGAAGTCGGACGTCTCCGACGCGCTGACGGAGAGCGAGCAGGCCTCCATCATCGTGCCTTCCAGCGTGCTGGAGAGCTTGGCGCCCGCATCGCGGATCACCGAGCATTCCTCCAGCACGCGGGCGGAGAGGAAGTCGAGGCGGGAGAAGTCCTTCTCGCCCTCCGGGCGCGGCCTGCCGCGGCGGTCATTGACCACCCCGTCACTCTCGGCGCCCGCAATCCTTGCCGTGCCGTCCATGACAACCTCCGCGGTGGCTATTGGATCTGGAGCACCTTGCCCAGATTGGCCTTGTGCATCAGGGACAGCACCGCCGGGTTGGCGTTGACGATGCCGACGGACTTGTTCTTCGATTTTGCCGTGTGGCTCAGCATCATCAGCATGCCGGCGCTCGCGGCCTCCATGCTCTGCACGCCCGCGAAATCGAGGCGGATCTGCGTGACCGCGCCATTGGCGAGGACGGGTTCAAGCTGCTGCTTGAGCGTGACCTGGCTCATGCTGTCCAGCACGCCGCGCAGCGTGACGGAGGCCTGCGAACCGCTGGCCTGGACGGAGACATTGATGGACATGGCGGGTCTCCTCAGGCCACGGAATGCCAGCGGCTGCCGGGGGCGGCGGGCAGCGTGGCCGGCAGGGCGCCCGCACCGCGCGGGGCGAAGAGGTCGGCTTCGGACCGGGGATCGACGACCACGGGATCGCCGGGCTGGTCGGAGACGGGGGCGGAGACGCCGCGTGCCTGGCGCGCCCAGATGTCGCCGATGGCGCCCGCGAATTGCGCGGCCAGCAGGATCTCCTGGTCCAGCCAGGGTCGCGACGCACCGGCCAGCGGCGCGCGATGCGCGGCGAAATCGTCGCGGGACCTGAACATCTTCTCGCTGTTCAGCTCGGCCGCACTCGGCGGTCGTCCCGCCCAGGTGGCATCGATGACGCGTTCGCGGCGGAACCACATGATCATGTCGCCGCGATTGCCGATGGGCGCGGCCAGAAGCCCGCTGGCCACGGCGCGAAGCTCCGGCCCCGCCGGCGTGTAGTCGCCCAGCGCATCGGTCGCGAAGACGCGCCATTCCGCGCTGTCGAAGCTCGGCAGGCGCGACCCGAAGAGGGAGGCGATGCCGCGCACCGTCAGCGCATCCGGCGTCACGCCGACGAGGTGGACATGCCCCGCGGGGCCGGCGCGCAGCACGGCCGCGCCATCGGCATCCGCGAGGCGCAGCAGGTCGGAGGAGAAGCGATCCTCCGCCCGTCCCGCGGCCGCGACCTCCACCCCGCTGATCGAGACGTAGGTCGGCGCGAGCGCCGCGACGTGGCGGGAGACGGCGTGCATGGCGTGCAGCCGCGCGCTGGTCAGGTGTTCGCCCCGCATGGCGGCGGCGGCGGCCAGCATGGCCTGGCTGCCATCGACGGTCGCGATCATCTCCGCGCTCAGGCGCTGGCGGTCCCCGATGCGCGCCTCCTGCGCCTCCAGCTCCACGAGGCGGGAGGCGAACATCATGGATAGCTGTTCGATGACCACGCGGCTGTCGTAGTTCAGGAACTTCTCGTCCTTGTTGTGGACGACGAAGAGGCCCCAGACATTGTTGTCGATGTTGATGGGGAAGATGATGTTGCTGCCGACGCCGAGGTTACGGTTGTAGCCGTTGTCGCAGGGATGGATGCCGCGCAGCCAGCAATCCGTCATGTCCACGGCATCGCCGCTCGGCACCGGTTCGCCGCCGCCGCCCATGGTGAGGAGGGGAACGGAGCCGCGCTGCGTCGGCTTCTGCCGCGTCTTGCCGGTGCGGAGGATCTCCTTCGCATTCTCCGGCACGTCGGAGGCGGAGAAGTGATAGCCGAGGAAGGAATGCGGAAGCTTGCTGTCCGGCGCATGGTGTTCGGCGGCGACGACGCCGTGCCCATGGGCGAGGAAGCGGTAGAGCTTCACGCGGTCATAGCGCGTGACGAAGTGCATCATCTTGGCCGAGGCCTCGAACAGCCCCTGCACCGTGGTCTGACGCGCAACGGCATCGAGCGCGGTCGCCACCATCGTCTGGTAGTCGTGCTCGGCCTCCACATAGGGTTCGATCTCGATGAAGAGTCGCCCGTTGCCGACGTGGCAGATCGCCTCGAACCGCCTTCCCTGCGCCATCAGCGGCGTCGGGTTGTCGAAGTAGCGGCGGCCGGGGCGCAGGATCTCGCCGATGCGGGCCAGGCTTTCGGCATCGCGGAAGGCGGCGGCCGGCGAATGGCCGAGCACGGCCTGCGGCGCGACGCCCAGGATCTCCTGCACATTCGCGCTGACATGCTCGACCATGCCGGTTTCCGGCACGACGACCATCATGACGCCATGTGGCTGCACGGTGCCGATGCGCGCCAGCGGCAGCGTGTCGTGCTCGCAGGGCGCCGGGCGCCCGTTCCAGATATGTGCCCTGACGTTCGCCATGCCTCGGCTTCCCTTCTCGGCCCTGCCACGAGGGACCTCCGTGGGCGTCGCACCCGGGCCTGGCTTGGCGGCCGGACATCCTGTCGGCGACGGTGGCAGTGATCATCTTGCCGGGAGGAGGCTTAAGGATCGGTTCCCTGCACGGCCCGGGCGCGTACGCCCGCATGAAATCGAGGCAAAACCAACGAAACATTGCCCATCTGGGAAGCGGAATGGCGCGTCACGCATCTTCACGAAGGCGAAACCACTGCGCTGCTAGCCATGCTGCTAGGCCCGGCGATCATCGCGGGCCGCAAGTGGCAGGAGGCCACGGCGCGCATGGAATTCGGCACGCGGAGCATCCGGTCCGCCGGGCAGGGTAGCGGCAGCGTCGAGGTGACGCTGCCCCCGGCGTTCCGAGGCCTGGCGGGGCTGCCGTGCCGCGTCGCGCTGCGCGATGGGCTGCGGCCGGAACTCGTGCTGCAGCCGGACCTCGCCGCGGCCCGCATGGCCTTTGGCCAGCTCTGGGCATTGCTGGTGGATGCGATGGGGATCGAGGGCGGTGGCGTGCCGCTGGCGGACTGCGCCATCACGCTGTGGCCTGCATCGGATGCGCCGGGCGCGATGCCGCGGCTGGCCTGGTCGGACGGGCTGGCGCTGGCGGGGCCGGCGCCGCATGCGGCCTTCGCGCTGGCGCGCAGCGTCGCGGCGCTGGCGCAGCTGGCGGCGCCGCGCCGCGGCATCGCGCCCGGTCTCGCCGCCGATTTCGGCGCGGCCTGCGCGCATGCGCTGGCCGGCGCCACCGTGCACCCCGCGCAGCAGGCCGCCTGCGACATCGGCGCGGCGATGCTGGCCGCCGCGGGGCTGGGGCATGAGGCCGCGCTGGCCCTGGCGGCGGAGGATGCGGGCAGCGACGCCTTCCGCGCCGCGGCGGCGCCGCGCATCGCGAAGCTCGCGGACCAGCACGGAGAGTGGACCGACGATCCCGCTCGGCACGCGGACATCCTGGTGGCCTGGCGGCGCGGCGTGGCGCTGGAACTCAGTGGAGCATGAAAAGCATGGCGCGACCCCAGACCGCGACGAATGCGGAGCCGGAAGGGCTGCTGCAGCTGCAGCCCGGCCCCGACCATGTGCGCACGCCGGCGACGGAAAGGCTGGCGGCGCGCGCGCTCGCCTATCTCGATGCCGGCTTCCCCGTGCATTTCCGCGGCCCTGCCGGCAGCGGCAAGACGAAGACGGCGCTCGACCTCGCGGACCGGCTTGGCCGGCCGGTGCTGCTGCTGGTCGGCGATGCCAGCTTCGACACGGCGGCGCTGGTGGGGCGGGAGAGCGGCAGCCGCACGCGGCGCGTGGTCGATCGCTACATCGCCAGCGTGATGAAGGTGGAGACGGAGACGGTGCCGGTCTGGCTGGACCGTGCGCTGACGGTCGCCTGCACCGAGGGCTGCACGCTGGTCTATGACGAATTCAACCGCGCGCCGCCGGCGGCCAACAATGTGCTGCTGACCGTGCTGGAGGAACGCGTGCTGTCGCTGCCCAAGGCGCGCGGCAGCGACACGGCGATCCGCGTGCATCCGAATTTCCGCGCCATCTTCACCTCCAACCCCGAGGACCATGCGGGGACGGAGGAAGCGCAGGACGCGCTGCTGGACCGGATGGTGACCATCGACCTCGACGGCTTCGACCGCGACACGGAAGTGGCGATCGCAGTGGCGCGGTCGGGGCTCGACACCGACCAGGCGGGGCGCATCGTCGATCTGGTCAGGGATTTCCGCATCTCCCGCGAATGGACGCGGCGGCCGACGCTGCGGGCTTCCGTGATGATCGCGCGGTTGACCAAGGCGCAGGGGATCGAGGCCTCGGCGGAGGAGGAACGCTTCGTCGAGATCGTGCTGGACGTGCTGGGCAGCCGGGTGAAGCCTTCCATCGCCGGCGTGCCGGACCCCAAGCACCGGCAGATGCTGGTGCGGCTGGTGGAACATTTCTGCGGGCCGCGCCTGGCCGGGCAGGCGATGTGATGGCCCGACCGCGCAGCAGCCTGGCGACATCGCGGCCGCGGCCGCGGCGGCAGGGCACGGAGACGGCACTGGAAGGCGCCGCGACGGAATTCGCGCTGCTCGCGCAGCGGCGGTCGCGCCTCTCTCGCCAGCTGGACCTGCTGCGGCGGCAGCATGACGCGGCGGCGATGACCATGGCGCAGGTGATGTCGCGCATGGCCGTGCTGTCGGAGCGCATCGGCGTGCTGGTGCCGGCGGAGGATGCGACCCTTGCCCTGCCCGCCACCCCATCCCCGCAGGCGGAAAAGCCGTCCCCCGTGGTGCGCCGTCGCGGCGTGCCGATGACCTATTGAGGAACATCCCATGGAACTTACCGAGATCGTGGAGACGGCGAAGCGGCAGATGACGGTGATCACCGGCCTGCCGGCGGATACCGTCGCGCGGCTGGACCCGGCGGAGGATGGCTGGGCGGTCGCGATCGACATGCTGGAACACCGCGCCATCCCGCGCACGCATGACCTGATCGCGGCCTTCGAGGTCACGCTGGACAATGGCGGGCGCATCCTGCGCTGGAAGCGCACGGGTCGTTTCCAGCGCGGCCAGGCGCGCGAGGAAGCCTGATCCCATGCAGCACGCGATCGGGGGCTCCTCACTTGCCGACATCCTGGAACGGATCCTCGACAAGGGGATCGTCGTGGCGGGCGACATCTCCGTCAGCCTGGTGGGCGTGGAACTGCTGACCATCCGGGTGCGGCTGGTCGTCGCCTCCGTCGATCGCGCGCTGGAAATGGGCATCCGCTGGTGGGAAGCGGATGCGGCGCTGACCGGACAGACGCAGAAGCTGACGCAGGAGAATGCGATGCTGGCGGAACGCGTGGCGCTGCTGGAAAAGCGCCTGGCGGGGGTCGGCGCATGAGCAGCGCGCGCGGGCCGCGGCGCCCGATCTCCGTCGCGCGCGCCATGGCGGAGCAGGCACGGGGCGAGAGGCCGGCGATCGATCCAGTCGCCTCCATCACGGGGATGATGGAGGGGCTGAAGGGCCTGGCGGAAGGGCTCGGCAAGATCGCGGAGCAGGCGAAGGGCGCGGATGGCGAGCCGAAGGTGAGCTTCGGCTATTCCATCCGCACACTGGATGGCGAGGTCTCCGGCGGCAGCACGCGGCGAGAGGCCACGCCGGAGACGGTGGCGCCGGCGGCGCGGGAGCCGCTGGTCGATGTGTTCGAGGAAGCGGAGGCGATCCTCGTCGTGGCGGAAGTGCCGGGCGTGGAGGCGGACGGCATCGCGGTGGAGTTGCGCGGCGAGGCGCTGTCCATCACCGGCAGCGGGCGTGTCCGCTACCACCGCCTGGTGCCCCTGCCCTGCGCCGTGCGGGCGGAGGGCATGCGCCATGCGCTGCGCAACGGCATCCTGGAAGTGCGGCTGCCGCGGGCGGAGGGCGGCGCATGAGCGGCGGTCTCTGGCTCTACGGCATCGGGATGCAGGCCCCGGGCGGCGCGCCGCTCGGCGAGGGTGTGGCCGGCGCGGCGGTGGAGGCGATGGACGCGGCGGGCTTCGTCGCGCTGGTGTCACAGGCGCCGGCGGAACGGCCCGCGCCGACGCGGCGCCACATGCTGACGCATACCGCGGTGCTGGAACGCGCGACGGCGGCGGCGGATGTGCTGCCGGTGCGCTTCGGCACGGTCGCGCCCTGCGCGGTGACGCTGGCGCGCTGCCTGGCGGTGAACGCCATCAAGCTGCGCGACGCGATGGCCGCGATCAGCGACTGCGTGGAACTCGGCCTGCGCGTGTCCTGGCGCGACGGCGTGATCTTCGAGGAGATCCTGGCGGCGGAGCCGTCGCTCCGCGCGCTGCGCGACCGGCTGGCGACGCGGCCGATGCAGGACAGCTACCAGGACCGCATCGCGCTCGGCCGGCGCGTGGAAGCCGCGCTGGCGCAGCGCCGCGCGCAGGAAGCGGCGGCGCTGGATGCGGCGCTGGCGCCGCTGGCCGCGCAGATGGTGACGCTGCGGGAGGTGGATGAGGCGATGATCGTCAACCGCGCCTTCCTGGTGCGGCGGCAGGACGAACAGCGCTTCGACGCGGCCGTCGCGGCGCTGGAGGCGCGGCAGGGCGCGCGGCTGCTGTTCCGCTATGTCGGGCCGGTACCACCGTTCAACTTCGTCTCGCTGCGGGCCGAATGGTTCGGCGCGCCGGCGCAGGCGGCGTGAGGCGGCGATGGGCCTGCTGCGCACCCTGCTGACGCTGCCGATCAGCGCGCCCATCGCCGGGGTCGGCTGGGTGGCGAACCAGGTGGCGCAGGCGGTGGACCAGCAATGGCACGACCCGCGCCGGGTGGAAGCCGCGCTGCTGCTGCTGGAACGCCGGCTGGAGGCGGGCGAGATCACCGAGGAGCAGTTCGAGGCGGCGGAGGCGGAGCAGCTGGCGGAACTCGCCGCGATCCGGGCGGCGCGCGGATGACGGCGCTGTCGCTGACCGTCGCGGGGGCCGCGGTGGATGACGCCAATCGCGGCATCGCGCGGATGGACCCGGATGCGATGGCGCAGCTCAGATGCCGGATCGGCGACGTGCTGGCGATCGAGGGCAAGCGCGTGGCCCATGCGCGGGCGCTGCCGCTGCCGGTGGCGGCGCGCGGCGGCGGGCGCATCGCGCTGGATGGCGTGACGCGCGGCAATGCGGGTGCGGCGCTGGGGGAGGCCGTGACGGTGCGCGCGGCGGGGGATGTGCCGGCGGCCACGCGCGTGACGCTGGGCGGCCCGGCCATCAAGCCCGGGCTGATCGCGCTGGGGCGGGTGCTGGAGGGCATGCCGCTCGCCGCCGGGGACAGCCTGCGCATCGCGCTGCCGGGGGGGCGAGAGGCCGCGCTGCGCGTGCAATCCGTGCAGCCCGCCAGCCCCGCCATGGTGCAGGCGGGCACGGCGGTGGTGCTGGAAGGCGCCGCGGCGCCGGCCGCCGCCGGGGGCGTGCGCTACGAGGATCTCGGCGGCCTGTCCCGCGTGGTGGAGCGGATCCGGGAGGTGGTGGAACTGCCGCTCCGCCATCGCGACGCCTTCGCGCGGCTCGGCATCTCGCCACCGCGCGGCGTGCTGCTGGTGGGGCCGCCGGGCACGGGCAAGACGCTGATCGCGCGCGCGGTGGCGACGGAAAGCCGCGCCGCCTTCATCGCGGTGAACGGGCCGGAGATCATGGACCGCTACTACGGCGCCAGCGAGGGGGCGCTGCGGTCGGTGTTCGAGCGTGCGCGCAAGGAAGCGCCCGCCATCGTCTTCATCGACGAGTTGGACGCGATCGCGCCGCGCCGCGACGGGTTGTCCGGCGAGAAGCAGGTGGAGAAGCGCATCGTCGCGCAGCTGCTGACCTTGATGGACGGCCTTGGCGAGCGGGGCGACGTGGTGGTGCTGGCAGCCACCAACCTGGCCGACAGCCTGGACCCCGCGCTGCGCCGGCCGGGGCGCTTCGACCGGGAAATCCGCGTCGATCCGCCGGATGAGGACGGGCGGCGGGAGATCCTGGGCGTGCACACGCGCGCCATGCCACTGGCCGGCGATGTGGACCTCGGCGTGCTGGCCGGGCTGACGGCGGGGTATGTGGGCGCGGATCTCGCCGCGCTCTGCCGGGAAGCGGCCATCGCGGCGCTGCGGCGCGCGGGCGCGCTGGAGGAGGCGGAGATCGCGCCGGGCCTGGCCGTGACTCAGGCGGATTTCGCGGAGGCGCTGGCCGGCATCGTGCCGAGCGCGCTGCGGGAATCCCACCTGGAGATGCCGCGCGGCGGCTGGGGCGATGTCGCGGGGATGGAGGCGCTGCGCGGCACGCTGGAACGCGCGGTGCTGTGGCCGCTGCGCCACCCCGGCGCCTTCGCCCGCATGGGACTGCGGCCGCCGCGCGGCGTGCTGCTCCATGGCGCGCCGGGCACGGGCAAGACCTTGCTGGCCCGCGCGCTGGCGGCGGAGGCGGGGATCGCCTTCATCGCGGTGCGGGGCGCGGAGCTGCTCTCCCCCTGGCAGGGGACCTCGGAAGCGGCGCTGCGGCGCGTCTTCGACCGGGCGCGGCAGTCGCGGCCCTGCCTGGTGTTCTTCGACGAGATCGACTGCATCGCGGGGCGCCGCGGCGGTGGCGATGGCGCGACGGTGGAACGGATGGTGGCGACGCTGCTGGCGGAACTCGACGGCATCTCGGACCCGCCGGGGATCGTGGTGCTGGGCGCGACGAACCGCGCCGATGCGATGGACCCCGCCCTGCTGCGCCCGGGGCGCTTCGACCTGGTGGTGCGGATGGAAGCGCCGGGGCTGGCGGCGCGCCGCGCGATCCTCGGCCTGCATGCGGGGCGGATGCCGCTCGGCCCGGACGTGGACCTGGATGCGCTGGCGGCGGCGAGCGACGGGATGGTGGGCGCGGACCTCGCGGGCCTCTGCCGGCGCGCGGCGCTGGCGGCGATGGCGGAAGGCGCGGACCCGATGACGGTGGCGGTGGCGGCGCGGCACTTCGCGCAAGCGATCGAGACGACAGGGGAGGATGCGCCATGACGGCGGAGTTGCGGCTGCTCGGCATCGCGCCGGGTGAGGCGGCGGGGCCGCTGCTGGCGCGGATGGAAGCGCTGCCCGGCCCACGCATGGCGATGCTGCGCGCGGGCGCGGTCGCGGCGCTGATGCAGGAAGCGGAGCCGCCGGCCCAGGCGCTGCTGCTGGCGAAGGACCGCGCCGGGCTGCTGCGGAAGCTGGCGGCGCTGCAGCGGCGGCTGGAGGCCGGCTGCATGGCGGGGCCCTTCCTGCCCGCCGATCCCGGCGCCGCGACCCTGCCGGCGGAAACCTGGCCCGCTTTGCTGGCCGCGCAAGCGGAGGCGGCGGCGCGGGCGCTGGCGGATCATGGCGGGACGCATCAGTGGGACGTGATCCTGCGCTGGTCGGCGGGCAGCGTGCTGGCGCCGGCGCGGGACGGGATGAGGGGCCTCGGCAAGGCCGCGCTGGCGGCGACCGTCTCCGGCCTGCTGGCGGAAGCGCGGATGGCGCGGCTGGCGGCGCTGCGGGCGGCGCTGGCGGGGCGCGTGCTGGCGGTGGCGGAAGCGTCACCGGTGGCGGAGGACACGGCGGTCGGGCTCACGGTGCGCGTGGTGGCGGGCGGCGAGGCCGCGATCGAAGCCGCGTTGCTGGCCATGCCGGGTGAGCTGACACGCGACGTCGCTGCGGATTTGCGCGGGCCGCTGCCGCCCCTCTCCTTCGCCGCGGCGCGCGTGGCGGCGGTGCCGGCGGATGCGATCGACCGGGCCTGGAGCCTGCTGGAACTGCCGGATGCGGTGGCACCGGCGGAGCTGCAGCGGCGATGGCGTGGCCTGGCCGGGCGGCTCCATCCCGATCAGCGCGGGCCGGATGCCGATCCCGGGCGCTTCGCGGAAGCCGCCGAGGCCTACCGCCTGCTGCACAGCCTGGCGGGCGGGGGGGAGGTGCGGCGCGCGGCACTGGCCAGCCGCGATGCCTGCCGCCTGCTGCTGCCGGAGTCGCTGTGATGGACGGTCTCTACGCCTATGCCGTGCTGCCGGCGGATGCCGCGCTGCCCGGCGATGTCGCCGCCATCCTGCCCGGTGCCGGCTTCGCCCTGGTGCGCGCCGGGGCCTGCGCGGCGCTGGTCAGCGTCGTGCCGCGCGCGCCCTTCGAGGCCGGGCCGGACAGCCGGGGCAACGATCCCGCCTGGGTCGCGGCGCGCGCCGCGGCGCATCATGCCGTGGTGGCCTCCCTGCCGGGGGCGGTGCTGCCGCTGGCCTTCGGGGCGCTGTTCTCCGGCGCGGCGCCGCTGGCCGATTGGCTGGCAGCGCGGGAGGAAGCGCTGGCCGCGGCGCTGGCGCAGGTGGATGGCTGCGCCGAATGCACCGTGAAGCTGGAGGAAGACCCCACCCGCCACGCCGCCTGGCTGGACGCGCATGACGAGAACCTGCGCGACCTGGCGCGGCGCGCGCGGGAAGCCTCGGCCGGCACGGCCTTCCTGCTGGCCCGGTCGCGGGAGAAGCGGATGGCGGAAGCGCGGGCGGCTCGCCACGCGATGATGGCGCGGGACGTCGCGGCCCGGCTCGGCCGGCACGCGCATGTCATGCCGGAACCGCTGACGGCGCTGGTGCGCCGGGCGGATTTGCCGGCGCTGCTGGATGAGGTGGCGGAGACGGCACGGGGGCTCGCCGACAGCGGGATCGCGCTGCGGCTCGTCGGGCCCTGGCCACCCTATGCCTTCGCGCGGGCGGCGCTGTCCCATGCGTGACGGGCTGAAGGAATCCCTGCCGCCGTTGGGCACGCAGCCGCAGGCGCTGGTCGATGTGCTGGACCGGCTGCTGGACACGGGCGTGGTGGTGGATGGGCAGATCGTGCTGTCGCTGGCGGGCGTCGATCTCGTCCATGTCGGGCTGCGGGCGCTGCTCGCCTCCGTCGATCGCGCGGCCTGCCTGACGGCGTCGCGGCCGGAGGCGCTGCCATGATCGGCGTGCAGGAAGCACCGGTGCGGGAGGCGCCGCCCCTCGCGCGCATCGCGCTGGATCCCGCGACGGTGGAGCAGGACCTGGCGCGGCTGGTGCTGACGCTGGTCGAACTGGTGCGGCGGCTGATGGAAGGCCAGGCGCTGCGGCGGCTGGAAGCCGGCACGGTGACGGCGGAGGAGGCGGAGCGCCTCGGCCTCGGCCTGATGCAGCTGCGGGGCGCGGTGGAGACGCTGTGCGGGCGGCTCGGCATCGCGCCGGAGGATCTCAACCTCGATCTCGGCCCGCTGGGCCGGTTGCTCTGAAGGGCGAAGCCGATGCGGGTTCCCGGCGGGACGGAATTGGGGCGGTGGCTGGCGGGCAGCACGGCGCTGGCCAGCGCGGCGCTGCTGGGCTGGGCAGTGCTGCGGCCGCAGCCGGTGATGCCGGCAGGCGCATCGATGGCGGCGGCCGATCCGGCGGCGCTGGTGGCGGCGCTGACGGCGGGTGACCGCGGCGCGCTGGTGGAGGATCTGCGCGGCGTGGCGGCGCTGCTGCAGGGGCCTGACCTGCCTCTGCCCGCGCGGGTCGCGCGGGCGCGGCTGGAAGCGGTGGCGGCGGCGGAGGACCGGCGGGCGCAGGAAGCGCCGCCGGCCTTGGTGCTGACATCGCTGGTGCAGCGGCTGGACGGCACGGTCGCGGCGCTGCGCGAACAGGGGCGGTCCGGCCCCATCGACCTGCGGCTGCTGCTGGCGGCGGGGCTGGCGCTGGCCGCCGCGCTGGCGGCGCTGGCGGGCGGCGCGGCGCGGGATGCCGCGCGCGATGGCGCGGCGGGCGAGCAGGCGGCGATCGCCGGCGCTCTGGCCACGGCGCAGGAGGCAGCGCGGCAGATGGAGGCCGTGGCACGGGGGGCGGAGGCGCGGCTGGTGACCTCCGCCGCCCGCATCGACCGGTCGAGCGAAGACCTGGCGCGGCTGGAAGCCCTGGCGGCGAGGCTGGAGGCGGCGGGCGCGACGACGCCGGCGCTCGATGGGTTGCAGGCGGAGATCGCGGCCGTGGCGGAGGCGCTGTCGGCGCAGGCCGCGCAGGCGCGCGCCGCCATGGAGGCGATCGCGCCCCTGGCCGGGGAGGCCTCGCAGGCCCGCGCCGCGGTCGCCGCGATCGCGGAGGGCGCGGAGGCGCGGGCGGAGGCGATGGCGGCCCGGCTGGAAGCGCGCATCGGCGCGGCGACCGAGACGGTGGCGGCGGAAGTGCTGCGCCAGGGCGAGGAAGCCGCCGCGCGGGTGGATGCGGCAATCATGCCGATCGCGGCGCGGCTGGAAACCCTGGCGACGGGCAGCCGGGTGGAGGAAGCCGGGCGCCATGCCTGGCTGGAGGAGACGCTGGCCGGCCTGCCCGCGCAGATCGGCGACCGGGTGACGGAGGGCCTGGCCCCGCGGCTGGAGGAAGGCCGGGTGGCGCTGGCGGTCGCGGCCGAACGGCTGGAGGGCGGCATCGTCGCCCTGCCCGCCCTGCTGGAAGCCCGTATCGGCGAGCGGGTGCAGGACGCGCTGGCGCCGCGGCTGGAGGAGGGGCGCAGCGCCCTGGCCGTGGCGGCGGAGCGGCTGGAAGCCGGCATGGTGGCCCTGCCGGCGCAGGTGGGCGACCGGGTGGAGACAGCGCTGCTCGCGGCTTCCGCCGCGCAAGGGGCGCAGGTCTCGGCCGCGGTGGCGGAACGGCTGGCGGAGCGCGTGGGCGCGGGGCTCGCCGCCCTGCCGGGCGCGATCGCGGACCGGGTGAAGACCGGGCTGGTGACGGCGACGGCCGCGCAGGGGGTCGCGATTGCCGACGCCGTCGCCACGGCGCTGGCGGCGCGGCTGGATGCCGTCCACGCGGCGACGGCGGATGCCGTGGCGGCGCGGCTGGACCCGGCACTGGCGGCGCTGGCGGAGGCGGCCCAGGGCCCTGCCCTGCCGGCGGGGGTGGGGGAGCGGCTGGAGGCCGGGCTCGCGGGGCTGGAAGCGCTGCCGGGGCGCGTCGGGGAGGCGCTGGACCAGCGGCTGGAGGACAGCCTGGCGGCCCAGGCCACGACGCTGTCGGCCGCGGTGGCGGAGCAGATGGAGGCCGTGGTGGCCGGCCTGCCCGACCAGATGACGCCGCGGATGGCGGAGCTGCTGGCGGCCCCCGCCGCGCGGCTGGAAGGCCTGGTCGAGGCCACTGCGGCAGCGGGGGCGACGGTGACGGCGGCGGCGACGGACCTGGCGGAGCGCCTGGCGCGCCAGGCCGGCGAGGATGCGGCGGCGAATGCCCGCGCGACCGGGGAGCTGGTGACGCTCGCGACGCAGCTGACCCAGGCGGCGGGCACGGCGCGGGAACGGATGGAGGAAAGCGCCGGGGCGGTGGAGGCCGCGGCGCGGCTGCTGCAGGACGCCGCCCGGCCGGGGCAGGAGGTGGTGGCGGAATTTGCGCGCCAGGTCGTGACGCTGCGGAATCTGGCGGCGCCGGAGCCCGGGGGGGCCGCGGGCCGGCTGATGGAAGCGATCGAGGGCGAGGAAGCGCCGGCGGCGCTGCGCCGGGCACTCGGCCATCTGGGCGCGCTGGGGCGGGAGGCAGCGGCGCTGCTGGCGGCGGCCGAGAGCCTTGCGGAGGCCAGCGCGGGGCCCTCCCCCCCTGCCCTGCCCGCCGCCTTCGGCGCGGAGACGCCGGCGCTGCTGGACAGCCTGGGCACCGTGATCGGCCAGCTGGATGCGGTGGCGACGGCGCTGGCGCTGGCCAGCGACGCGGCCGGTGCGCCGGGCGAGCCCGCCGCGCAGGCGGCGTAAGGCCAAGCTTAACCCGCGCTTCACCGCGGCGGGTGTAGGCGGTGATGACATCGCGGCGCTTGCCGACAGCGCCGTGGCAGCCCGGCTTCCACCGGGACGACAGGAGGTTGGCCATGGTGCCAGTGGCAATCCTGGATGAGGCCGGGGTGGAGCGGCCGGCGGTGCTGGTCCAGGCCGTGACGCTGCGGGTCAGCGGCGCCAAGCCGGTGCGGCTGCGCGGCAGGCTGCTGGCCGAAGGCCGGTCCCACGCCGCCGGCGGCGTCGCCTGGCACGAGGTCGCGCTGTGGCAGCTGGACGGGTCGCAGGAGGTCGCGGTGGCGCTGCGGACGCGCCACGCGGAAGCCAGCGCGGCGGATGTGCATCGGGCGGAGCTGTTCCCGGAACTCGCGGAAGCGCTGGACTGGCTGGAAGGCTTCGACCCGCTCGACCTGGATGTGGACCTCGATGCCTCCGACCGCCGGCTCTCGGCCGTGGAGGTCGCGCTGCGCGCCGCAGCGCTGCGGGCGCGGGCGGAAGCGGTGACGCGCGCCTGGCGCGGGCTGCTGGGCGAGGTGCTCTACGCGCTGGATGCGGAACGGCCGGCATGACCGCGACCGGGGCCGGCCTGGCGGAGGAGCCCGCCGGCTTCGACTTCGTCCTGCTGCCACGCCATGGCCGCCGTCCGCTGGGCTTCCAGGGGCGGCTGCTGGCGCGGATGGAAGCGGCGCCGCCGGACCTTCCCGTGGCGTCCTGCGTGACGCTGCATGAGGCCGCGACCGGCGGCTTCGTCTGCGCCATCCGCCACCGGCTGCGCGACGCGGGCGGCGCGGAGGAACGCTGCTACGCGCTGGCGGCGGCGGATGCGCCGACGCTGCTGCGCTTCCTGCACACGCATGACCCGCTGCGGGACCTGCCGCCGGCCGCGCTGGTGCCGCAGGCCGCGGCACCCGGGCCATCCCGCGCCGCGCTGGCGGAAGCGGCGAGCATCGCGCCACGCCTGCGCGCCGTCTGGCGCGACCTGCTGGCGGCCAGCTTCGGGCCGCTCGGCAGCCCGAACCACGACCCCGGCGACGCGGCATCCCGCCGCCCGCCCCCGGAGGAGAACCACGATGAACGTCATCAACGTGCATGAGCCGATCGGCGTCTACGAGGCCTATGGCGTGGACGAGCCGGTCAGCCTGCGGGATGCGGCGCCGGGCTTCGCGCGCGTCGATCGCGCCGCCGGGCTGGCGCGGGCGGAGCGACAAGGGGGCAGCTTCACGCTGCGGCGCAACGGCGCGCGCCCGCTGACCTTCACGGGCCGGCTGGTGAGCCGCCACAGCGGCGAACGCGCGGGCGCGGCGCAGTGGCATGAGCTCAGCCTGTACGAGACGGATGAGGGCGGCTTCGTCGCCGACATCCGCGTGATGGGCGAGACCCATGGCAATGTCGGCCAGTTCCACGTCGCCAGCTTCAACGAGCTGGAGGAGGCGCTGCGCTTCTTCGAGAACCACGACGCGCGGCGCGACGTGGTCAGCGACATCCCGATCGAGGATGCGGGCCTGTCGCCGGCGGAGCTGATGGTGCATGCGGCGACGCTGAAGGTGCGCGTGGCGGAAGCCGTGTCCGGCTATCGCGCGGTGCTGTCGGCCTTCCTGACCGCGCTCCACCGGCAGTGATGACGGCGATCGCGAAATTTTGCCTTGACGGCGCCGGCGTGAACCGTTCCGCAATCTGGCGCGACGAAAATGGCGTGCGTCGCCACCGCGCAGCGGGCGGCGAGGCGCCAACCCGGATGTCGGGCCGGCGCGCAACCCAACATGGAGTCGCCCGATGACCATCAACAAGAGCCTCGCCTCCTCCTCCCTGGCCGAAGTGATCGACCGCATCCTCGACAAGGGCGTGGTGGTGGACGCCTTCATCCGCGTGGCGCTGGTGGGCATCGAGCTCATCGCCGTCGAGATCCGCGCGGTCGTGGCCTCGGTCGAGACCTACCTGAAGTATGCCGAGGCGGTCGGCCTGACGACCGACCCGGCCGCGGCCGCGGCCTGATACGCACCGCGCGCGCGATGACGGTGGAACGGGAACAGGCGCCGCGCGGCCTTGGTGGCCGCGCGGCGCTGGAAGCCTACCGGGCCGCGCGCCTGGCCCAGCGCGGCGACCTGCGCGCCGCGCTGCGGGCGAACCGGGAAGCGCTGCGCGCCGCCCGCGTGCTGCCCGCCGGCGTGAAGGCGCCGGAGCAGGAGTCGGTGGCGGCGGATGCATCCCCGCCGCCGGTGATGGCGGAGGCTGCGGCACCCCGCTCGGTCTTCGCCAGCCTGGTGGAGGCGGAGCGCGCGCTGGCACCGCCCGCGATGGCGGAGGAAGCGCCCGCCATCGAGGAGGCGACGACGGCGGAAGCGGTCGAAGCCGCCATGCCGGAAGCGATCCTCCCTGACGCGGTCGTGGAGGATGCGGTCGTCCACGAGCCCGTCATCGAGGAACCCATCGTCGCGGATGCGCCGGTGGAGGCGGTGGCGGAAACCCCTGACACCGCGACGGTGATCGACGTGACGGCGGAGGCACCGGCTGCCATCGACCTGGTCGAGGACACCCCGGCGGAGGCGCAGCGCGCGGCGACCGACCTGTCAGCCATCCGCGAACTCGGCCCGGGCATGCGGCACCGCCTGGCGCAGATCGGCTATCACAGCTGCGAGGATCTGGCCGCCGCGGACCCCGCGCGGCTGTCGCAGCAACTGGGCGAGGTCAGCCGCCTGCTGCGCCCGGAAAGCTGGATCGCCGCGGCGCGCGCCGCCATCGGCTGACGCGCGCGCGGCTTGCGCGGGCCACCATCGCGGTGGCAGGGTCCCGGGAAACCGCCGCGGGGCCCGCATGCTGCATTTCTACGGATGGGCGACGCCCAATTCGCAGCGCGTCTCCATCATGCTGGAGGAATGCGGCCTCTCCTACGCTGTCACCGGCGTGAACATCCGCGCCCGCCAGCAATTCGTGCCCGAAATCCTGGCGCTGAACCCCTATGGCAAGATCCCCATCCTGGTGGAGGACGGCCGAGCGATCTTCGAAAGCGGCGCCATCCTGCTGCACCTCGCGGAGAAGCACGGCGTGCTGTGGGGGCAGAATCGCACGACGACGCTGTCCTGGCTGATGGTGGCGCTGACCTCGCTAGGCCCCTTCACGGGACAGGCGCATCACTGGACCGAACTGGCGCCGGAGAAGCCTGAAGCAGCGCGGGCGCATACCGTCGCGCTGGTCGATCGCGTCTATCGGCTTCTGGATGGGCGGCTGGCGGCGGTGCCGTATCTCGCGGGTGCTGAGTGCAGCATCGCCGACATCGCGGCCTATCCCTGGGTGGCGAAGCATGGCTGGGCGGCGCGTGACCTTGCCGCGACGCCGTATATGGCGGACTGGTTCGCGCGCATGGGCGAACGGCCCGCGGTGCAACGCGGCATGCGCGTGCCGGAAGGCGCGCGCCTCGAATGATGACCGGGAGAAAGAACATGAGGAAGAGCTGGCTGGCGGCGGCGCTTGCCGTGATGGCGGGGGCGGCGTCCGCGCAGACGCTGCCGCCGGAGCGCGTGCTGCGGATGGTGCCGAATGCGGACCTGCAGACGCTCGACCCGATCAACACGACGGCGGGCGTCGTCTCCTCCCACGCCCAGATGATCTACGATCAGCTCTTCGGGCGAGACGCTGAACAACGGCCGCAACCGCAGATGGTCGGCGCCTGGAGCGTCTCCCCGGATGCGCTGACCTGGCGCTTCACGCTGCGCGACGGCCTCGCCTTCCATGACGGCGCGGCGGTGACGGCGGAGGATGTCGTCGTGTCGCTGCGCCGCTGGGGCGCGCGCGATCCGCATGGCCGGCAGATCATCGCCATCACCGCAAGCCTGGCGGCGGAGCCGGACGGCAAGACGGTGGTGTGGCAGTTGCGCCGCCCCTATGCGCTGATGCTGGACGCGCTGTCGAAGCCCGCGGGGAACATGCCGGCGATCATGCCCGCGCGCATCGCCGCCGCCGATCCCTTCACCGCCATCCGCGACACCATCGGCAGCGGGCCCTTCATGTTTGTCCGTGAGGAGTGGGTGCCGGGCAGCACCGTCGTCTATCGCCGCAACCCGAACTACGTGCCGCGGCGGGAGCCTGCTTCGGGCACGGCGGGCGGCAAGGTCGCGCATGTCGATCGCGTGGAGTGGCTGAACATCGCCAATGCGCAGACCTCCGCGCTGGCGCTGATCCAGGGGGAACTCGACTACATCGAGAGCCCCGGCGTGGACTTTCTGCCGCTGCTGCAGCGACGCGGGATGCGGATCATCCGGACGAACACGCTCGGCGCGCCGGGCATGATCCGCATGAACCACATCCACCCGCCCTTCAACGACGCCCGCGCGCGGCAGGCGCTGATGCAGCTGGTGAACCAGGAGGAATTCCTCCAGGCTATGTTCCCGGATCCCTCGCTGTACCAGGTGTGCCACGCCTTCTTCGTCTGCGGGTCGCCGCAGGAGACGAATGCGGGCGTGCCGGCGGGGCTCGGATCGCCGGCGGCGCGGGAGCGTGCGCGGCAGCTGCTGCGGGACAGCGGCTATGACGGCTCCCCCATCGTCATCATGGACCCGACCGACAACCCCTTCATGCATGCGGCGACGCTGGTGCTGGCGCAGCAGATGCAGGCGGTGGGCTTCCGCACGGATGTGCAGGCGACGGATTTCGCCTCCATGGCCGGGCGGCGGGCGAACAGGCGGCCGCCGGCGGAGGGTGGCTGGCATATCGGGCTGACCTTCTGGAACGGCCTCGGCGCCAGCGATCCCGTGGGCAACGTGCCCATGGCGGCGAGCTGCGACGCGGCGTGGCCGGGCTGGCCCTGCGATGCGGCGCACCAGGCGCTGATCGATGCCTTCCCCTATGCCGCGACGGCGGAGGAGCGGAAGCGCATCCTGGATGAGCTGCATGCCAGCGCCTATCGCCTGGTGCCCTATGTGCCCTTCGGGCAGTGGTACCTGCCATCCGCCGTCACGCCGCGGATCAGCGACGTGCTGGCGATGCCGGGGATCATCATCGCCTGGAACATCCGGAAGGCGGCGCGGTAGGGGCGCCTCAGGGGGCAGCGCGGGTGTGGACCATCAGATCGTTCTCGCCGCGCTGCACCACCTCTCCCTTCTGGTTCAGCAGGTCGAAGCCCAGCGTGACGATGCCGCGCGCGGGGTTGCGGGTGGCGCGCTTCGACAGGACGGTGATGCGCGCCGCGATGCGGTCACCGACCAGGATCGGGCCCGTGAAACTCCATCGCCAGTTCAGGGAGACGATGGCGGCGAATTTCATCGAGGCACGGTTCTTCAACCCGTCGCAGAGGGCGAGGCCGAGCAGCCCATGCGCGACGCGGCCGGGATAGCCGAGCGCGCGGGCGTAGTCGTCATCCATGTGGATGTCGAAGAAATCGCCGGTGAGGCCGGCGAAGGCGACGATATGCGCCTCCGTCACCACGATGCCGCCCGTCTCGAAGGACAGGCCCACAGCCGTATCCTCGAAGCGCAGCAGGGAGGGATCGACCTTCACAGCTTGTGCATGTGCAGGCCGCCATCGATGTGGAAGGCGTCGCCCGTGCTGAAGGGGATGGCACCGCTCACCAGGGCGGCGATGGCGTGGCCGACATCCTCCGGCTGGCCCCAGCGGCGGATGGGGGAGAGACCCTCGGCGATGCGCTTCTCGTACTTCGCCACCACCGACGCCGTCATGTCCGTGCGGATCACGCCCGGGCGGATGTCGAAGACGGGGATGCCGTCCTCCGCCAGGCGGAAGGCGTAGCAGCGCGCCACCATGCTGACCGCCGTCTTGCTGGCCGTGTATTCGGTGCGGTCCGGGGACGCCATCAGGGCATTGGCGGAGGATACGAAGACGACGGCGCGGCGCCCACGCATCGGCGCGCCTTCGGCCACCATCCGCTTCGCCACCGCCTGCGTCACGAAGAAGGGCGCGCGGGCGTTGATGTCCATGCAGCGGTCCCAGCTCTCGGGCGAGACATCGAGGATGTCGCCGCGTTTCATGGCGCCGACGCCGGCATTGTTCACCAGCGCCTCCAGCCCCTGCCCCGCCTGCCAGGCCCAGGCGACCATGTCCGCCACGGCGCCGAGGTCCGAGACGTCGCAGAGTGTCCAGTCGAAGTGCCCGCCCGCTTCCTCCACTGCCGCGGCGGTCTCGGCGAAGCCATCCTCCGCCAGGTCGCAGCCCAGCAGATCATAGCCCGCGCGGGCCAGCGCCACGCAGGATGCGCGGCCGATGCCGCGTCGTGCGCCGGTGACCAGCGCCACAGGACGGTTCGTCATGGCGGTTCCTCCCGCGCCAGGATGCCGGCCTGCCGCGGTCAGCGCCAGTGGCCGGGCCGGATGCTGGCGGCGATGACGGCGCCGTAGGCGGTGATGCCGAGGGCGACGCCGATGAAATGCCCCGTCAGGCCGAGGCCCAGCCCCTGCGCCAGCACGAAGCCGCCCCCGACCGCGAGGCCGAAGCGCGACAGCGCGGCCGCCAGCGGCCATCGCATCCGCCCCGCGCCCTGGGAGGCGAAGTAGAGCGCCATGCCGAGCCCGAAGCCACCATAGGCTGGCCCGATGATGCCGAGCGCCTGCGTCGCCACTGCCACCACCGCCGCATCCCCGCTGAACAGCCGGGCGAAGAAGGCGGGGAAGATCGCCACCACGATGCCGATGGTGAAGGCGACGGCGAAGGCCATGGCGCCGCCCGTCCAGGCGATGCGCCGCGCCTCCGCCCAATCCCCCGCGCCGACCGCGCGGCCGACCAGCGCCGTCAGCGCCGATCCCACCGCGAAGACCAGCGGGATCATGAGGAATTCGAGGCGCGCGGAGATGCCATAGCCCGCCACCACCGCGGGGCCGCGCGGCGCCAGCTGCGCGGTGACCATGATGGTCGTCATGTTGGCGATGGCGGCGATGATGCAGGCGACCAGGCCGACCGAGAGGATGCGCCAAAACATGGCGCCGGAGGGCCGCACGCGCAGCGTCGGCCGGAAGCCCGCGCCGCCGCGCCAGACCACCACCATCATCGCCAGCGAGGCCAGCAGGAAGACGCCGCCGAAGGCCGCGCCGAGGCCTGCCAGGCCCATGCCCAGCGGCTCCGCCAGCAGCCAGCCGATCGGCGGATAGGCGCCCCAGGCGATCACCAGCACCCGCGCCGCCAGCGCATGCCGCCCGCCGCCGCGCAGCACGGAAGCGAGGGTGTTCGCCAGCCAGGACGGCACCGCCCCCAGGCCGAAGAGCCACATCGAATAGCCCGCCGCGGCCTCCGCCGCCGCGGGGCCGCCGACCAGGCCGAGCACGGCGTGCGGGAAGACCGCCAGCGGGATGGCGAAGGCCAGGCCCGCGAGGATGGCGATCAACACGGCATGCAGCACCAGCACCGCCGCCTGGTCCGGCCGCCCGCTGCCGAGCGAGCGCGCGATGGCGGAGACGACGCCGCCCCCCATCGCGCCGCCCGACATCATCTGCATCAGCAGCGCGAAGGGCAGCACCACGGCCCAGCCCGCCAGCGCCGGCGTGCCCTGCCGCGCCGCCAGCCACATTTCCACCAGCTGCGCCCCGGCCTGGAGGATGGAGCCGAGGGCGGTCGGCGCCGCGAGCACCAGGATCGAGCGGAGGCGAGTCACGGCGATGGCCGTACGCAGCGGGGCGCGGATCGCCCAGGATCCGACAACAGCAATCTCACTCCGGCTTGACGCCCGCCTTCTGCGCCACGTCCCGCCACCGCGCGAGCTCGGGCGCGAGGATGGCGCGGAATTCCTCGGGGGTGCTGATGATGGGGCGCATGCCCTGCCCCGCGATGCGGTCGGTGAAGCTGGTGTCGGCGTAGATGCGGCGGATGTCGGCGGCGATCTTCTGCGTGATCTCGGCCGGGGTGCCCGCGGGGACGACGAAGCCGAGCCAGCCGCTGGCCTCGTAGCCCGCGAAGCCCAGCTCGGCCAGCGTGGCCACTTCCGGCAGCAGCGGGTCGCGCGTGCGGCCGGTGGTGGCCAGGGCGCGGGCCTGGCCGTTGCGGACGGCGGCGACGATGGAATTCAACGTCGTCATCGTCATGTCCACCTGGCCACCCAGCGTATCCGTCAGCGCCTGCGGGCTGCCGCGATAGGGGACATGGGTGATGTCGATATTGGCGAGCTGCTTGAAGAATTCGCCCGCCATGTGGCCGGAGGTGCCGGTGCCCGGCGTCGCATAGGTCAGCACGCCGGGGCGCGCCCGCGCGGCGGCGACGATGTCCGCCACCGTCTGGAAGGGCGATTGCGTGCGCACCACCAGCGCATTGTCGTTCGACCCCACCAGCGCCACGGGATCGAAGCCGTTCACGGGGTCATAGGGCAGGGTCGGGTTGATGGCGGGGCCGATGGCGAGGACGGAGGAATTGGCCATCAGGATCGTGTAGCCGTCGCGCGGCGCGCGGAAGGCGGCTTCCGTGCCGATGATGCCGGCGGCGCCGGCGCGGTTCTCCACCACCACCGCCTGGCCCCAGACCTCCGACAGGCGCTGCGCATAGGCCCGCGCCAGCAGATCCGTGCCGGCGCCGGCGGGGAACGGCACGATGATGCGCACGGTGCGCGTCGGCCAGGGCTGGGATTGGGCCAGCGCCATTCCCGGCAGGGCGAGCGCGGCGACCAGAAGCGGGCGGCGGGGCAATCGGGGCATGCGCGGCACCTCTTGTTGCCGGCCCATGCTGCCAGCGGGATGCGGCGGCGCGAAGACCCTCGCGCCGCCGCCCCGATCAACTCGGCTGCACGCCCGCGGCGCGCACCACGGGGCCCCAGCGATCGGCTTCCGCGGCGACGAAGGCAGCGATCTCTGTCGGCGATGGGTTGCCGAGAGAGACGACGCCGACGCTCTCCAGCCTCTCCTTCACCGTCGGGTCGTTCAGGCCCTGCTGCAGCACCTCGTTGACCCTTGCCGCGATCGCGGGGTCCATGCCGGCGGGGCCGGCCATCAGGAACCAGTTGGTGGCGACGGCGCCGGGGAAGCCGGCCTCCCCCACCGTCGGGACTTCCGGCATCGCGGTGATGCGCTGGGCGGAGGAGACGGCGATGCCGCGCAGCAACCCGCCCCGGATCGCGCCGGCATTGGCGCCGGAGGTATCCCACAGCGAGGTGGTGTTGCCCCCCAGCACGCTCTGCTGCGCTTCAGCGGCACCCCGGAAGGGCACGTGCAGCATGCGCACGCCCGCCTGCATGCCCCACATCACGCCGGTCAGGTGCCCGACGGAGCCGATGCCGGAGGAGCCGAAGGAGACCTCCTCCGTCCCCCGCGCGGCCATGGCGCGGTACTGCGCCAGGTCCCGGATCGGGCCATCGCCCTTCACCGCGCAGACGATCGGCGCGCCGCCCAGCATGCCGATCCAAGTGAAGGCACGCTTCGGGTCATAGGCCAGGTTGGTGAACAGGAAGGGCGCCACGGCGAGCGGCCCGGTGTTGGAGACGAGCAGCGTGTGGCCATCGGGGGCGGCCCGCGCCGCCTCCCCGGTCGCGAGCGCGCCGCCGGCGCCGGCCTTGTTCTCTACCAGGAAGGGCCGGCCGAAGGCGCGCTCCAGCCGATCGAGCAGCGGGCGGATGATCAGGTCGCTGGTGCCGCCGGGGGCGTAGGGGTTGAGGATGCGGACGGGCCGGTTGGGCCAGGTGCCCTGGGCATGGCCGAAGCGGGGTGTGGCCAGAGGGACGGCGGCGGCGAGCAGCAGGGAACGACGGCGAAAGGTCATGCTGGGCTTCCAGGGTTGGTTCGCGCCCGGAAGGGGAGCAATCCCCGTGCCGCTAACCCGCGTAGAGCCCCGCCAGCCCATCCCCGAAGCCCGTCAGCGCGCGCGGCCGGGGCGCGGCGGCGGCATGGGGTGGCGCGAGGCCGACCAGTGCCTCCGCCAGGCGCACCGCGGCGACGGTGCCGTCGATAAGCGGGACAGGGACCTGGGAGGCGATGGCGGGGGCGAGGCCCGCGAGAGGGCCGCCGGCGAGGATCACCGCCTCCGCCCCATCCAACTCCACCGATTGCCGGCAGAGATCGACCAGCAGCGCGGCGCGTTCCTCCGCCACCAGGCCGGGGTCGCCGGCGAAGGCGGGGCCCATGCGGAAGCCGGCGCAGCGGGCAGTCAGGCCGTGATGGGCCAGCACATCCTCGAACATCGGGCGAAGGGCTGCGGTGAAGCTGACGATGCCGAAGCGGCGGCCCAGCATACAGGCGGCGTGGAAGGCGGCCTCGCTGATGCCGATGACGGGCACGCCGGCCAGTTCCTTGGCGGCATCCAGGCCCGGATCGCCGAAGCAGGCGATGATGGCGGCGTCGTAGCTGCCGCGCCGGTCGGCCAGCGCCGCCAGCGTGGCGGGGCCCGCCACCAGCCAATCCGCGCGGCTGACGATCAGCGGCAGGCCGAAGGGGGCGGAGACGGCCTCGATGGTGGTGCCCGGGCGTGCGGCCGCGCGGGCGGCGGCGCCGATGCGCGCCGTGACGCTGTCCGTGGTGTTGCTGTTGATGACGAGAAGCCGCACGGCCCCGAACCCCTGCCCTGTTCAGGCCCCTCTGTAGAGCGAGAAGCCCCAGGGCGTGAACTTGATGGGCAGGTGGTAGTGCAGCGCGGCGTCGAAGACGCGGAAGCGGAAGGGCACCACTTCCAGGAAGGGCGGCGGCGGGCGTTCGGCGGTGGCGGCGAAGAAGGCGCCGAGGTGGAACAGCACTTCATGCACCCCGGCTTCCACACCCTCCCCGGTCTTCACGGGATGGTCCAGCGCGCCATCGGCGCCGAGCACGCCATCGGCCAGCACGCGGCGTTCGCCATCGGGCAGCAGGCGGTGGATCTCCACGCGCATCCCGGTGCCCGGGCGGCCATGCGCCACATCGACGGCGTGGATGGAGATGCCGCCCGCGCTCATCGGGATGCGCCTTCGCCCGGCGCCACGCGACGCCTGGTCCCATCGAGGCGGCTGGCAGGGGTGCGAGGGGGGAGGATCATCATTGAATAAAACCCTAGCACTCGGCCCGACGACTCCGCCAGCAATCACTATCCGCGCCTTACACTTTCCGATGTCAGTGAATCGCGACACTTCATTGTGCGGCGGCACGCGGTTTGCGGAGCCCCGGCGCCACCCGGAGTCTTCACCATGCGCCGCCGCCAACTGCCTTTTATTGCAGCACTTGCAGCCTCTTTTCTGGCCGCACCGGCGCTGGCGCAGACCGCGGAATGGCCGACCAGGCCCATTCGAATCATTGTCACCTTTCCTCCCGGCGGGTCGTCCGACATTGTCGCGCGGGTGCTGGCGGATGTGCTGTCGCAGCGCCTGCCGCAGCGCGTGCTGGTGGACAACCGGCCGGGCGCGGGGGGCACGCTGGGCGCCGCCTATGTCGCGACGCAGCCGGCGGATGGCTACACGCTGATGCTGTCCAACACCGCGCCGATCGTGATGTCGCCGCCCATCTATCCGAGCGTGACCTACGACCCCGTCGGGGGCTTCACGCACATCGCCTATATCGGCGCGACGCCGCTGGTGATCGTCGTCAACCCGCGCCTGGTGCCGGCGACGGATCTGGCGGGGCTGGTGGAATGGGTGAAGGCGCAGCGCGTCCCGCCGGGGTTCGGCACCTCCGGCGCCGGATCCGTCGCGCATATCTTCGGCGAGCAGTTCATGCAGCGCACCGGCGCGGCGCTGACCCATGTGCCCTATCGCGGCAGCGCGCCGATGCAGGCGGATCTGCTGGGCGGCGCCATCCCGCTGTCCTTCGACACGCTGCCGCAGAATGTGGAAAACATCCGCGCCGGGCGCCTGCGCGCCATCGCCATCACCGCCCCCGCGCGGCAGGAGATGGCGGCGGAGGTGCCGACGACGGCGGAGGCCGGCTTCCCCGGCCTGCTGGCGGAGAACTGGCTCGGCCTGGCCGGCCCTCGTGGCCTGCCGCCCGCCGTCACGCAGCGCCTGTACACGGAGACGATGGCAGCGCTGACGAACCCGACCGTGCGCGCCCGCATCGACGAACACGGCATCGCCATGCGCGCCATGACGCAGCCCGAATTCACCGCCTTCGTGACGGAGGAAGTGCGGGTGGTCGGCGGTGCGGTGAAGGCTCTCGGCTTGACGGCGCAGTAGCGGCGCGGGACGTGTGGGCATGAGCAACCGGCCCCGCGTCACAGCGATCTTCTTCGGCCGTCCCGGCGGCGGCGCCTTCAACGCCGCGGGCGTGGCGGGGCTGCGGCGTGCCGCGGCGCGGCTGCCCGTCACGGCGGTTGAGGCCTGGCAGCACGAATCCGCGCGGCGCGCGGAGACGGTGGAGGCCGCGGCGCGCGAGAGCGACCTGGTCATCGCCCATGGCGGCCAGGGGGAGGAGGCGGTGCGGCAGGTCGCGCCCTCCTTCCCGCAGGTGGCCTTCGCGGTGACGCAGGGACGCATCGCAGGCCCCAACATCGCGTGCTTCGAGGTGCTGCAGGAGCAATCGGCCTTCCTGGCCGGCGCGCTGGCGGGGTGGTGGATCAAGGGCGGCGTCGCGGCGCATCTGTCCGGCGAACCCGTCCCGCCCGGGCTGCGCGGCCGCGCGGGCTTCGCGGCGGGGCTGTTGCACGCGCGGCCCGGCGCGCGGCTGCTCAGCGGCTTCTGCGGCAACCAGCACGACCCTGCTTTGGCGCGGGAATGGACCGCGGCGCAGGCGCGCGCGGGGGCGGAGGTGCAGTTCCAGATGCTGGATGCCGGCCGCCCCGGCGCGATCGAGGCTGCGCGCGCCGCCGGCATCCGCTGCATCGGCAATGTGCATGACTGGACCGCGGAGGATGCGGTCTTCCTCGCCTCCGCCGTCGCCGACAACGGCGTGACGATGGACGCCGCCATCTCTGCCTTCCTGGCCGATCGATGGGAGGACCGGCGCATCGGGCTGGAGGATCCTGCCGCGGTGCGCCTGGCCTATGCCGCCGACGTGGCGCCGGAGATCACGGCGCGGTGCGAGGCGCTGCGCATCGCGATCCTCGGCGGCGCCGTCGATGTGCCGGAACGCTGGGACGGGAGGGAATGGAAACCCTGATCAGGGCTTCTTCCTCAGTTCTTCCAGGATTTCCGCCAGCAGCCTCTCCGACGGCGTCGGGCCCTTCACCGCTTCCTCCCGCACGCGCAGCTTCGTCAGGATCTTGAGCAGCCAGAAGATCGCCAGCGCCACGATCAGGAACTTGATGATCGCGTTGATGAAGCGGCCGATGGCGAGCACGGCGGCGCCACCTTCGCGTGTCGCCTCCAGGCTCGGCCGGCGTTCGCCCGTCAGCACGATGAAGAGGTTGGAGAAGTCGATCCCGCCCACCAGCAGGCCGATGATGGGATTGATCAGATCCTCCACCAGGCTGCCGACGATGGTGGTGAAGGCGGCGCCGATGACGATGCCGACGGCAAGGTCGATGACGTTGCCGCGCATGATGAAGGCCTTGAACTCGCGCAGCCAGGCGGGTTCGGCGATCGGGATGGGTGGCATCATCGGTGGTGTCTCCCCGGGGTGGCGCCGCCAGATTGCGCAAGCGGCGGCCCCGGGGGAAAGCGAAATCGCCGTCAGGCGGCGCCGCACCACCCCGCGATCAGCGCCGCCACCACCGCGACGCCACGGCGGTAGTCCGCGACATCCACCCATTCGTCGCGACCGCCATTCTGCGTCAGGTCGCCGCAGAGCGGGCCGAGGCCGACGCAGGGGATGCCCGACTGGATCATCGGGTTGCGGATGTCGGAGGAGGTGTGCAGCGGGTTGATGTGCGGTGCCGTGCCCGTGCCGCGCTTCACCGCGGCCGAGGTCTCGATCCAGAGCGGGTGGTCGAGCGGCACCTCCGCCCCCGTCACGCCGGACAGGAAGGTGACGACGAGGTCGAGCTCCGGATCGGCGGCCTTCGCTTCCGCCAGCGCGGCCTCCACCTCCGCCTGCACATCGGCCAGCTTCTCCCCCGGCGGGAAGGCGAGCGCGCAGGAGAGCTGCACCGCCGGCGGCACGCGCGCGGCGCGGCCATCACCGAGCGTCTTGAAGTCGCCGACGAGAAGGTTGGTGCTGCGGCCGATGGCGGCATCGAGGGCGGGATGATGCACGCGGGCGCCGCGCTTCGCATCCAGCGCCGCCAGCGCGGCGAGCACCTGCTGCGCCTTCATGATCGGGTTGACCGCAGTATGCGCGAATGCAGCGTGGCCGGGTTCGTTGGTGTCGGGCAGGCGGCCCTTCACGACGATGCGGATGATGAGCTGCCCGGAGGCAAGCGCCTTCACTTCCCGCATGCCGACGCCGGATTCGGCGGGGTGCAGGTAGACCGCGGCATCGGCATGGACGCCGCCATGCAGCAGCGCATGCACGCCGCGGGCGTGGCGCTTGGATGGCGTGCTGGCCAGGATCACGTCGCCCTTCGGCTTCACGCCGGCGGCCAGCACGGCGCGCAGCGCCTCCACCATCGTGGCCACGCCGGCCAGGTCATCGGCCACGCCCCAGCCATGGATGCGGCCCTTGTCGATCTCGCCGGCCAGCGGGTCATGCACCCAGCCATGCTGCGCCTGGAAGGGCTCTCCGTCGGGGTGCGCGAAGAAGATCACGCTGCGGCCGCCGCCGCTACCGGGGAAGCGGGCGAGGATGGCTTCCCGCTCCTCCGCCGCCATGGCGGCGTCGCTGGCGAATTCCTCCTTCAGCGTGACGGAGGCCGGCTTGTAGCGGCGCTTCTCCACCACGCAGCCCAGCGCCTCGCACGCCGAGGCGATGCGCGCCTGCACCGCTTCCTCGCCCTGCGCCTGCAGGCGGATCAGGTCGCGCAGGAAGCCGACCGCCGCTTCGCCATGGGCTTCCGCCGCCTGGTCCACCTTCGTCGCGATGCTGTCCATGGTGTCTTGCTTCATCCTTGTGCCGAGGCGCGATGGTTCAGTGCGCCGCGCATTCCGTCAACATTGCGGGTTGCGATGACTTGCCGCTTCTGTCCATCCTCCACAGCACCGAAGCGCGGCATCAGATCGCGTCACGGCAAGGGAGATATGTCATTCGATGTGATCGTAGACCGTGACCGCGATGCGAACATTGCGCACGGCCTGGCAGGGGGTTGGGGCGATGGACATGATGATGGATCGGCGCACGGCGCTGACGGGCCTGGCGGGCGTGCTGGCTTCCGCATCCCTGCCGCGTAGCGCGGGCGCGCAGCCTCGCGGAACCGTGACCGCGTCGCTGCTCGGCAACCTGCCCAACATCCATCCCTGGCACGTCGGCAATGTCGAGACGGCGGCAGCGAACCTGCTGGGCTTCTCCAACCTCGTAAAGATCGGGCCGGACGGCACGCTGGTGCCGGACCTCGCGGTCGCGCTGCCGCGCATCAGCGATGACGGGCTGACCTACACCTTCGAGCTCCGCCGCGACGTGCGCTTCCACAATGGCGACCGGCTGACCTCGGAGGACGTGCTCTATTCCTTCGACAAGTATCTCAGCACCGGCCGCCGCCGCGGCAACCTGCGGCGCTTCATCAAGAACGTGGAGAAGGATGGCGACTACGTCGTCCGCTTCACGCTGGGTGATCCCTGGACGGGCTGGATGCGGCTGCTGGGGTATGAGGCCGCGGTGGTACGGCGCGGCACCGATGTGGTGAATGAGGGTGCGACGGGCGAGAACCTCTATCGCGGTAGCCGCATCGCGGGCAGCGGCCCCTTCATCCCGAAGACCTTCCAGGCCGACGTCGCCGTGGAGTTCGAGGCGTTTCCCGACTACTTCGGCGGTGCGCCGGCCACCGCGGGCATCCGGCTGGTCCGCATCCCCGATGCGGCGACGCAGCTCGCGAATCTTCGCGCCGGCAGCGTCGACATCATCAGCAACTGCCCGCCCAAGGATTTCGCACCGACGCGGCAGATGCGCGGCTTCGCGGGGGAGAGCCGGCCTTCCGCGGGCATCTTCTACATGCCGATGAACGTGGCGAAGGCGCCCTTCGACAACATCCACCTGCGCCGCGCCGTGTCCTGCGCCATCGACCGTGAATACATCTGCGACGAGATCTATTCGGGGCTCGTGACCGCAAGCGCCCTGCCCGCGACGCCGCAGGAATTCTGGTACGAGCCGGACCTCGCCAACCAGCTGAAGTATGACCCGGACCGCGTGCGCTACCACCTGCGCCAGGCCGGCATGCCGCGCGGCTTCACCTTCGAGGCGATCGTGCCCGTGCCGTCCGCCTATGTGGAGGCGCGCGAGGCGGCGGTCGTGATGCAGGCGAACCTCGCCGAATTCGGCATCCGCATGAACATGCGCCAGACCGACTTCGTCAGCATGTACCGCAGCGCGCAGAACGGGGACTGGCAGTGCTTCCCGCACGCCTCCATGCAGTCCTCGATCGAGGACTACCTGATCTGGAACAACTACCACAAGGACGGCAACCAGGCGCAGTGGATGGGCTACCGCAACCCCGCCTATGACGAGGCGGTGATGGAGAGCTTCCGCTACCTCGAACCCGCGCGGAAGCGGCCGGCGCTGCGGAAGGTGTCGGAGATCCTGGTGGATCACTGCCCGGCACTTTGGATCGGGCGGCTCAATGCCTATCATCTGTGGCGGGCCGACATCTCCGGCTTCGCGCCGCGCTACTCCCACTTCATGGATTTGACGACGGTCAAGAAGGGCTGACTGTCACTTGAGTCGCTTCCTCCTCGGCCGCGCGGCCACGCTCGCGCTGGTGCTGTTCGGTGCCAGCGTGCTGATCTTCATCATCGTCCGCGCGCTGCCGGGCGACCCCGCCATCGCCATGATGACCAGCAACGCCACGCCCGCCGAGATCGAGGCGATGCGCCGCGCCATCGGGCTGCATCTGCCGCTGTGGCAGCAATACGCGGTCTGGGTCGGATCGGCACTGACGGGCGACCTCGGCCGGTCCTTCATGTATTCGACCGGCGTCAGCGGGCTGATCGCGGAACGCTTCCCGGTCACGCTGCATGTCTCCCTCATGGCACTCGCCATCGCGCTGCTGATCGCGGTGCCCGCCGGCGTCTTCTCCGCCACCAACAAGGGCGGGCCGGTCGATCATTTCTGGCGGGTCTTCGCCATGATCGGCATCTCCATGCCGGTCTTCTGGCAGGGGTTGCTGATGATCATGCTTTTCGCCGTCACGCTCGGCTGGCTGCCGCCGGGTGGCTACCAGCCGCCCTCCGCGGGCCTGGCGACGACGACGGCGCATGTGATCCTGCCGGCGATCTGCCTCGGCACCGCCTACGCCGCCACCATCACGCGCATGCTGCGATCCTCGATGCTCGACGTGCTGGGGCGGGAACACATAGCGGTCGCCCGCGCGCATGGCGTGCGGGAGGCGACGATCATCTGGAACGACGCGCTGCGCAACGCGCTGATCCCGACGCTGACCGCTGCCGGCTTCTCCTTCGGCTACCTGCTGGCGGGCGCGGTGCTGACGGAGGTGATCTTCAACCTGCCGGGCATGGGGCGGCTGCTGTATGAGAGCATCCTGTCGCGCGACTATCCGCTGGTGCAGGGGCTGGTGCTGCTGAATGTCGCGGTCTTCGTCATGATCAACTTCGCCATGGATGCGCTCTACGCCATCCTCGACCCGCGCATCCGCCGATGAAGCGCCTGGTCGCCGTGATGCGGCGCGATCCCCTCGCGCTGCTGGCCTTCCTGTTCCTGCTGGTGCTCGTCGTGGTCGCGATCTTCCCGGAGCAGGTCGCGAGCTTCCTGCCCAACCGGCCGAGCCGCCAGCGCCTGCTGCCCCCCAACGCCACCTTCTGGTTCGGTTCCGACCAGTTCGGCCGTGATATCTTCTCCCGCTGCGTCCACGCGACGCGCGTTTCGCTGACGGTGGGGCTGACGACCGTGGGCATCGCGATGGTGGTCGGCGTGCCGCTCGGCGCCATCGCCGGGCTGCGGTCGCCGGGCTGGACCGATGCGGCGATCATGCGGGTGATGGACATATTGATGGCCTTCCCGCCCATCGTGCTCGCCATCGCGGTCGTCGCCGCGCTCGGCACGCAGGATCTGGAGATCGGGCCCATCACCATCCCGCACATCACCAAGGTGATGCTCGTGATCGGGTTCCTCAACGCGCCCAAGGTCGCGCGCATCGTCCGCGCTGCGGTGCTGGTGGAGCGGAACGAGCAGTATGTGATGGCGGAACGCGCGATCGGCGCCGGCGATGCGCGCATCCTGTTCCGCGACATCCTGCGCAACTGCGTCTCCCCCGTCGCGGTCTACGCCACGCTGCTGGTCGCGACCTCGATCCTGACCGAGGCCTCGCTCTCCTTCCTCGGCCTCGGCATCCAGCCGCCCGAACCCAGCTGGGGAGGCATGCTGGCGGATAGCCGGACCTACGTCATGTCCGGGCAGTGGTGGCTGACGGTCTTCCCCGGGCTGCTCATCTTCCTCACCGTCGTGGCCTTCAACCTGGCGGGTGACCTGCTGCGGGACGTGCTGGACCCGGCGCAGCTGACGAGGCGCGGCGATGCCTGAGCCCCTCTTCGAGGTCCGCCACCTCGTCACGCGCTTCCGGACCGAGGGGGGCGAGATCCGCCCCTCCCGCGACGTCTCCTTCGCCATCGCGGCGGGCGAGGTGCTGGGGCTGGTCGGGGAGTCGGGATCCGGCAAATCCGTCACCGCCCGCGCCTCCATCCGCCTCCAGCAGCCCGACAGCGCGACGATCGGCGGTGAACTGCTGTTCCGCGGCCGAGACCTGCGCACCATGCCCGCCGAGGAACTGCGGAACCTGCGCGCGAAGCAGATCGCGATGGTGGTGCAGGACCCCGCAGCCGCGCTGAACCCCGTGATGACGATTGGCGACCAGCTGACGCGCATCCACCGCCTGCATGGCGGTACCGAACAGGCCGCGCGCGACGCCGCGCTGGCCCTGCTGAAGCGCCTTCGCATCGCGGAGCCGGAAAGCCGGATGGCCGCCTATCCGCACCAGCTCTCGGGCGGCATGCGGCAGCGCGTGCTGATCGCCCTCGCGCTCATCTGCCGCCCCGCGCTGCTGATCGCGGATGAGCCGACCACTGCGCTCGACGTGACGGTGGAGGCGGAGATCCTCGCACTGCTCGACGAGCTGCGTCGCGAGCTCGGCATGGCGATGCTGATGATCAGCCACAACCTCTCCGTTATCGGGCGCCTCTGCGACCGCGTCGCCGTCATGTATGCGGGCCGCATCATGGAGGAAGGGCCGACGCGCGCGCTGCTTACGGAGCCGCGGCATCCCTACACCAAGGCGCTGCTCGCCTCCGTGCCGCGCGGGTCGAAGGCCGATGGCCCGCTGCCCGCGGTGCCGGGGGAGCCGCCGGACCTCGCGCGGCTGCCGGCGGGCTGCCCCTTCCAGGCGCGCTGCCCCGGCGCCGCGCCCGAATGCGCGCAGGACCAGGCGCTGAGGGAGATTGCGCCAGGCCGCCGCGCCGCCTGCTGGAGGGCCGCGGCATGACGGCGCCGCTGCTCCGCCTTGACGGCATCTCCAAGCACTACGCCGCCCGGCCCTCCCTGCTCGGCCGCGTGCTGCCGAACCAGCCCATGGTGCGGGCGGTGCAGGATGTGACGCTGTCGATCGCGCCCGGGGAGGTCCTGGGCCTGGTCGGTGAATCCGGGTCCGGCAAATCGACCCTCGGCCGCGTCGCGCTGCTGCTGGAACCGCCGACCACCGGCACCGTGCAGTTCGACGGCGCGAACCCGGCCGCTGACCTCCACGCCTTCCGCCGCCGCGCGCAGATGGTCTTCCAGGATCCGGCCTCCTCGCTCAACCGGTCGCTCACCATCGAGCGCATCCTGGACAGCCCGCTTTCCGTCCACCGCGTCGGCAATCGCGCCGAACGCCGCGCGCGCATTGCGGAGCTGCTGGAGCTCGTCGGCCTCCGCCCCGAGATGGCGCGGCGCTATCCGCATGAACTCTCCGGCGGGCAGCGGCAGCGCGTCGGCATCGCCCGCGCGCTGGCCATCGAGCCCGCCTTCATCGTGCTGGACGAACCGACCAGCGCGCTCGACGTCTCCATCCAGGCGCAGGTCGCGAACCTTCTCGTCGAACTCCAGCAGCGGCTGTCGCTGACCTACCTTTTCATCAGCCATGACCTTCGCCTGGTGCGCTGGCTCTGCGACCGGATCGCGGTGATGTATCTCGGCCGGATCGTGGAGATCGGGCCCGCGGAGACGCTGTGGAACGCGCCGCGGCATCCCTACACCCGCGCGCTGCTTTCCGCCGTGACCGCCGAGGATCTTCGCCCGCCCGAGGCCGCGGGCGACGTGCCCTCCCCCATCCGCCCGCCGCCCGGCTGCGCCTTCCACCCGCGCTGCCCCATGGCGGGCCCGCGCTGCGCGCAGGACGCGCCGCGCGCCACGACAACCCCGGACGGCGTCACCACCGCCTGCCATTTGCATGACGGAGGCGTCGCATGATGAAGCTCATCATCGGGGGGAAATGGTCCTCCACCTGGACCATGCGCGGCTGGCTGGCCTGCAAGCTCTCCGGGTTGGAATTCGAGGCGGAGACGCTCTTCCTCTCCCGCGACGACAGCAAGGCGAAGCTGGCCGAGATCTCCCCGACCGGGTTGATCCCCATCCTGTTCGATGGCGACCTGGCCATCACCGACACCTGGTCGATCGCGGAGTACCTGTGGGAGAAGGCGCCAGGCTGCGACATCTGGCCGCGCGACCTGGCGGCCCGCACCGCGGCGCGATCCTCCGCCGGGGAGATGCACGCGCATTTCGTGGAGCTCCGCGCCGCCATGCCGATGAACCTGGTGAAGCGCTGGCCGATCGCGAATGGCGTGCCCTCCAACGCCAAGCTCCTCGGCCGGCCCGGCGTTGCCGGCCAGGTCGCCCGCGTGCAGGAATCCTGGCGCCAGAAGCGCGCCAAATGGGGCAGCAACGGCCCCTACCTCTTCGGCGAACGCTTCTGCTTCGCGGACGCGATGTGGGCGCCCATGGCCACGCGCTTCCGCACCTACTCCGTCCCCCTCGCCCCCGACGCCCAGGCCTACGCCGACGCCGTGCTGTCCCACCCCTACGTCCAGGAATGGATCGACGGCGCCCATGAACAGGCGCGCGAGATCGGCTGGGACGCCTGCGCGGCGTTCCCGTGACGCGGGTAGGGTGAGGCGCGCGCTGTCCCTGGAGAGGGGCTGCGCGCCCCTCTCCAGACCTCTCCCGCGCCAGGGTCCAACGGGACCCTGGACCGCGAGGTTATTGGTCGGTGAAGGGAGGGGCACCGAACGACCGCGTGCTCGACGCGCGCTCCATGCCCCTCCCTTCACCGACCAATCTCATGGGTTCAAAGGGCCCGCTGGCCCTTTGCGGGGAAGGGGTACGGGGAAGGGGCGGAGCCCCGTCCCCGGGCAGCCACGCCCCTCACTCCACCCGCGTCAGGGCCGTCACCGCTGGGCCCAGGTTGAGTGCGCCGGTCAGGGTGTAGCCGAGGTTCACGGTGCCGCGGCGGACCCAGACCTGCTTGAGGTCGAAGAGGGGGATGCTGCAGCCGGCGTCGAGGATCTTGCGTTGCGCGGTGGCCCAGAGGGTCATCTGGCGGGCTTCGTCGGGTTCGGCGCGGGCGGCGTCGATCTCCTCGTCGGCGGCGCTGCAATGGGCGAAGTTGAGTGACATGGTGGGCAGGCCGGGCGCGCTGCGGGAGTGGTAGAACTGGCTCAGGTAGCTGTCGGCCACGGGGTAGCGTGCGGCGCCGTAGAAGGTGAGCTGTGACAGGTCCTGGCGGATGCGCGCGTGGTAGGTCGCGTGCTCGACCACGTCCATCTCCAGCCGGATGTTGGCGCGGCGGAGTTGCGCCTGCACGACTTCCATGATGGGGAGCTGGGAGTTGATGGAGGAGACGACGGCGCGGAGTGTGATGCCGTCGCGGTGCCCGGCCTCGGCCAGCAGCGCGCGGGCGCGGGCGGGGTCGGCGGCGAAGCGCGGCAGGTCCTGGGTGGTGCCGAGGTAGCCAGGTGGCACCGGGCTGATCCAGGGCGTGGCGACGTCGAGCCCCACGAAGCGCGCAATGCCGGGCACGTCGAGCGCGTGCTGCACGGCGCGGCGCACGCGCGGGTCGTTGAGTGGCGCGGAGCGCGTGTTGATCAGCAGGGTGCGGAATTCGCCGGGGGAGAAGACATCGACGACGGTATTGGGCTGCGCCTTCATGCGCTCCACCCAGCGCTGTTCGCGGCGGCCACTGATCATGTCGAGCTCGCCGGCGGTGAAGGCGAGTTCGCGCGTCGCGTCGGAGTTGATGAAGCGGATATCGATGGCGCGGAGCGCCGGGCGGCCACGCCAGTGGTCGTCGAAGGCGACCATGCGCGCCTGGGCGCCGGCGTTGCTGGCCAGGCGGAAGGGGCCCGTGCCCTGCTGGTAGCCCGCGGCATCGGCGCGGCGGGAGACGATGAGCCCGCCATGGTAATTGGCGAAGAGGCCCTGCGCGCCGGCGATCGCCTCCCGCAGCGTGACGCGCACCGTGCGGGCGTCGATCACCTCGACCGAAGTCATGGCGGCGTAGTCACCGGCAAAGCTGCTGCGCTGCGCATCGGCGGCGCGGCGGAGGGAGAAGGCGACGTCCTCGGCTTCCAGCGGGCTGCCGTCATGGAAGCGGACATTGGCGCGCAGGTGGAAGGTGTAGGTGCGGCCATCGGCGGATCGTTCGAAGCGCTCGGCCAGGTCGGGCTCGATCGCGGCGGGGTCGGCGCTGCCGGGGGGGAAGCGCAGCAAGCCGTCATGCGCCCAGGACATCGGCGCCTTGTCCTGGGATGCGGTGGCGCGGTGCGGGTCCGTGGTGCCCATGGTGTCGGCGATCATGCCGACGCGGAGGGTCTGCGCCGTTACTGGCGTCAGAGCCAGCATCGGCAGTGTTGCCGCCAGCGCCAGCCATGCCTTCGATGTCACTGTCGTTGTCCCCAACCCCTGGTGGCTTGCAGGATGGGGCCATGCGGGCCACGCTCGCAACCATGGAACGCTTCGACGTCGCGGTGATCGGTGGCGGCATGGTCGGCACGGCCATCGCCTATGGCTGCGCCGCGCAGGGCGCGCGTGTCGCGGTGCTGGATGAGGGTGATGTGGCGCTGCGGGCGGCGCGCGGCAATTTCGGGCTGGTCTGGGGCCAGTCCAAGGGCGATGGCATGCCCGCCTATGGCGACTGGACCCGGCAGAGCATCCGGTTGTGGCCCGAACTCGCGGAGCGTGTGTCGAGCCTGGCCGGGCGGGACGTGCATTACCGCGCCACGGGCGGGCTCGGCTTCTGCCTGGACGAGAAGGAGCTGGACGCGCGGACGAATTTCGTCCGCCGCCGCCACAATGACGGGCATGCGACGCTGCGGATGCTGGACCGGCGGGAATTGCTGGAACTGATGCCGGGCTGCCCGCTGGGGCCGGAGGTGCTGGGCGCGAGCTTCGATCCCTCCGACGGCCACGCCGATCCGCTGGTGCTGCTGCACGGCATGCAGGCGGGGCTGCTGGCGGCCGGCGGGCGGCACCTGCCGGGGGCGCGCGTCACGGGCATCGAGGGTGTCGCGGGGTTCTGGCGCATCGCGCGCGCCGATGGCAGCGCGGTGGAGGCTGCGCGCGTCGTCGTGGCCGCGGGGGTGGCGACGACGCCGATCGCGGCGATGGTCGGGCTCGACGTGCCGGTGCGCCCCGTGCGCGGCCAGAACATCGTGACGGAGCGCCTCGACCCCATCCTGCCGCTGCCCGCCAGCGCGCTGCGCCAGACCGGGGATGGCACCATCCAGATCGGCGTGACCAACGAGGATGACGGCAGCTTCGAGATCGCGACGACGACGGCCGCGCTGGCGCGCATGGCGGCGCGGGCCATCCGCGTGCTGCCCGCGATCCGCGCCGCGCGGATGAACCGCGCCTGGGCTGCGCTGCGGCCGATGACGCCGGATGGCTTTCCCGCCTATGCGGAGAGCGCGACGCATCCCGGCTGCTTCGTCGCGACCTGCCATTCCGGCGTGACGCTTGCCGCCGTCCATGCGGGGCCGCTGGCGGCGGGGATCCTCGCGGGACAACTGCCCGCCTTCGCCATAGACCTGCATCCGGAGCGCTTCCGGGGGATGACCCATGTTTCGTCGCACTGAACCGACCGACTGCACCATCCGCTGGGAGGGTCGGGACATTCCTGCCCGGTCCGGCGAAAGCCTGGCCGTGGCACTGCTCGCCGCGGGGGTTTCCGCCTTCCGGCAGACGCCGGTGACAGGGACGGATCGCGGGCCGCTCTGCCTCATGGGGGCCTGCTTCGATTGCCTCGTGGAGCTGGACGGGCAGCAGAACGTGCAGGCCTGCCTGGCGCCGGTGCGGCCGGGGATGGTCGCGTCGATGCAGCGCGGCGCGCGGCATTTTCAGGAATCGGAGGATGCGGCGTGAGCGGCGTGGATATCCTGGTCCTCGGCGCCGGCCCCGCGGGGATGGCGGCGGCGACCGAGGCGCGGTCTCGTGGGTTCTCCGTGCTGGTGCTGGACGAGAATGCGCGGCCTGGCGGGCAGGTGCACCGCGCCGTGGAGGCGCGTGACGCGAAGGATGGTCAGGACCGCGATGGCGCCAGACTCGCCGCGGCCTTCCGGGCCTCCGGCGCGGACTACCGGGCGGATGCCACGCTCTGGGCGGTGGAGCCGGGCGGCAAGGTCTTCTGGTCCGAAGGCGGGGCGGCGAAGTCGGTCGAGGCGAAGCGGCTGATCCTCTGCGCCGGCGCGACGGAGCGGCCGGTGCCGATCCCGGGCTGGACGCTGCCGGGGGTGATGACAGTGGGGGCGGCGCAGATCGCGCTGAAGACGGCGGGGCTGCTGCCGGAGGGCAGGGCCTGGATCGCCGGCCAGGGGCCGCTGCTGTGGCTCTATGCCAGCCAGGTGGTGGCGAAGGGGGGCACGGTGGAGGGGATCATCGACCTCTCACCGCCGGACGGGCTGGCGCGGGCGGCCTGGCGCCTGCCGAATGCGCTGCGGGCACCGGAATACCTGGTGAAGGGGCTGCTGTGGCAGCAGCGCATCCGCAACGCCGGCATCCCCATCCGTCGCGCCACGCGGCTGGTGGCGGAAGGCGATGGGCGGCTGGAGCGCATCGTCATCGATGGCTGGTCGCGCCCCGCCGACCTGCTGCTGCTGCATGACGGCGTGGTGCCGAACACCCAGGTGACGCGCGCCATCCCGGGCTGCGCGCATGAATGGGATGCGGGCCAGCGCTGCTGGCGGCCGAAGCTGGATGACTGGGGCAACACCACCGTCGAGGGCGTGATGGTCGCGGGTGATTCCGGCGGCATCGGTGGCGCCAAGGTCGCCGCGCTCGCGGGCAGGCTGGCGGCGATGGAGGCGGCGCGGGCGCTGGGCCGCCTGACCGCCAACCAGCGGGATGCCGAGGCCGGGCGGACACGGCTGGAATGGAAGCGGCAGAGGGCACCGCGGCGCTTCCTGGACGCGCTGTTCCCGCCCCTGCCGGAAGCGGTGATCGAGGACAGCACCATCGTCTGCCGCTGCGAGGAGGTGACGGCGGGCAGGCTGCGCGGCGCCGTCGCGCTGGGCTGCCTCGGCGCCAACCAGACCAAGGCCTTCACGCGTGCGGGCATGGGGGCGTGCCAGGGGCGCATCTGCGGGCCGGCGGTGCATGGGGTGATTGCCGCGGCGCGGGGGGTCGATCCTGCAACCGTCGATCCCTTCCGCACGCGCTTCCCGACCAAGCCGCTGACGCTCGGCGAACTCGCCGCGCTGGCAAACCAGTGAAGCAGGCCGTCGTCATCGGGGGCGGGCTGCACGGCCTGTCCACCGCCCTGCACCTGCAGCGGACGCCGGGCTGGCAGGTCACGCTGCTGGAACGCCGCCATGTCGGGCGGCATTCCTCCGGCGTGAATGCGGGCGGCGTGCGGCGGCTCGGGCGGGACCTGCGGGAGATCGCGCTCTCCGTCGTCGCGGCGGAGATGTGGGCGGGCATCGAGAAGATCGTCGGCGACGATTGCGGCTTCCGTGCCACCGGCCAGGTGAAGGTGGCGGAGAGCGCGGCCGACATGGCGAAGAACGAGGCGCGCGTCGAGGCCGTGCGCGCGCTCGGCTGGAGCCACGAGGAGGTGGTGGACCAGGCGGAGGCGCGGCGCCTGCTGCCCGCCGTGGCGCCGCATGTCGTCGGCGCGCTGGTGACGCGGGATGACGGCTCCGCCGACCCCATGCGCACCGTCATGGCCTTCCGGCGCGCCGCCGAACAGGCGGGGGTCACGATCATCGAGGGCGTGGCCGTGACCGGCCTGCGCCCCACCGCCGCCGGCACCATCATCGTCGAGACCGACCAGGGGCCGCATGAGGCGGAGCGCGTCGCCAACTGCGCCGGCGCCTGGGCAACCCGGATCGCGGCGATGGTCGGGGAGGAGATCCCCTGCGGCGTGAAGGCCAGCATGATGATCGTGACGGAGCGCCTGCCACGCTTCTGCGAGCCCACCGTCGGCGCGACCTCCCGCTCCCTCTCCTTCAAGCAGGTCGCCAACGGGTCTGTCGTGATCGGCGGCGGCCACCAGGGGCGGAACGACGCGGCGGCGGAAACCTCCACCGTGCTGTTCGACAGCCTGGCGCATGCCGCCCGCATCTCCTGCGAGCTGTTCCCCATGATGAAGCAGGCGCGGATGGTGCGGAGCTGGGCGGGGATCGAGGCGCGGACGGCGGACGAGGTGCCGATCATCGGGGAAAGCCGCGCCCTGCCCGGCCTGTTCCATTCCTTCGGCTTTTCCGGCCATGGCTTCCAGCTCAGCCCGGCCGCGGGGGCGGCGGTGGCGGAACTGCTGGCGCGGGGGGCGACCAACCTGCCGATCGCGGCCTTCCATCAGGATCGGTTCACCGTCGCGGCCTAGACTTCACGGAATTATGTTGCAGCGCAGCAAATTGCACGGCAGAAGCCGGGGTGCTGGCGAACCGGCGGCCCGATGGCCCCGTTGGGGCTGCAACCCGCCCGGGCATGACCGGACGCCACACGGCCCGTCAGCCGTACACAAGGGAAGACCAAGGATGAGCACGTCCACAACGCGCCCCGGGATGCCCCCCGGCCCGGACTTCATGGCCCGGGGCGTGGAGACCATGGCCCGCTTCCTCGACCAGGCGCGCCAGATGGGCGATGTGGCGGCACGGCAGATGGCGGCGCTCGCCCCCGTGATGCGGCCGACCTTCTCCGCCCCCAGCGAGCGCAACCCGGCCGCGGCACTCGCCGGCAAGTCGCCGATGGCGCTGGCGCAGGACGCCATGGCCTATGCGGTGGACGCCACGCAGCGCTCCATCCTGTTCTGGGACACGATGCGCCAGGCCGGCAACGCCTTCGTCGAGCATGAGAAGGCCGGCTGCCCGCCTGTGCTGGTCTTCGACTGGGACATGGTGGTGGATGGCCGCACCCTGCCGCGGCGCTGCAACTACGCCCTGGTGCGCATCAAGCCGCCGGCGGGCTCCAAGCCCACGGACCCGACCATGCGCCCCTTCGTCATCATCGACCCGCGCGCGGGCCACGGGGCGGGGATCGGCGGCTTCAAGTCGGACAGCCAGGTCGGCGTCGCGCTGCGCCGCGGCCATCCCGTCTATTTCGTGATCTTCTTCCGGGACCCGGAGCCCGGGCAGACCATCCTCGACATCACCAGCGCGGAGGCGACCTTCCTCCGCACCATCCATGAACGCCACCCGCAGGCGCAGCGGCCGGTCGTGATCGGCAACTGCCAGGGCGGCTGGGCGGTGATGATGCTCGGTGCCTCCCAGCCCGACCTGACCGGCCCGCTGGTGCTGAATGGCGCGCCGCTGTCCTACTGGGCGGGGGAGAAGGGGCGGAACCCCATGCGCTACACCGGGGGTCTCGCGGGCGGGTCCTGGCCCGCGGCGCTGATGGCGGACCTCGGCAACGGCACCTTCGACGGCGCCAACCTGGTGGCGAATTTCGAGAGCCTGTCGCCGGGGAACACCTGGTTCCGCAAGTACTACAACCTCTACGAGAAGGCGGACACGGAGGCCGAGCGCTTCCTGGAGTTCGAGAAGTGGTGGGGCGGCTACTTCCTGATGACGCGGGACGAGATCCGCTGGATCGTCGAGAACCTCTTCATCGGCGACCGCTTCGCGCGCGGCGACATCAGCGCGGGCAAGGGTGCCAGCTTCAACATGCGCGCGGTGAAGTCGCCGATCGTCGTCTTCGCTTCCGCCGGCGACAACATCACGCCCCCCGGCCAGGCGCTGCGCTGGATCGCCGACGTCTATCGCGACGAGCAGGAGATCAAGACGCTCGGCCAGACCATCGTCTACCTCGTGCATGACGATATCGGCCATCTCGGCATCTTCGTCTCCGGCAAGATCGCCAACAAGGAACACACGGAGATCGCCAACACGCTCGACCTGATCGAGAGCGTGGCGCCGGGCCTCTACGAGATGCGGATCACGGGGGCGGAAGGCAGCGGGCTGAATGCCGGCTACCAGGTGGAACTGGTGGAGCGCACGGTCGCCGACATCCGCGCCGTGAGCGGCGAGGCGGAGAACGAGGCCTTCCCGGCCGTGGCGCGCATCTCCGCCATGAACCAGATGATCTACGACACCTTCGCCAGCCCCGTGGTCCGTCAGTTCGCGACCGAGCAGACGGCGGAGGCGCGGCGGCAGATGAACCCGATGCGCGCGCGGCGCTACATGGTCAGCGACCAGAACCCGGCCATGGCGCCGCTGGCCGGGCTGGCGGCGACGGTGAAGGAGAACCGCGCGCCGCTGTCGCCGGACAACCCCTTCCTCGCCCTGGAACGCGCCTGGGCGGACGGGGTGGAGCAGTCCATCGACCGCTGGCGGGACATGCGCGACGCCTGGCAGGAAAGCGCCTTCCACGCGGTCTATGGCACGCTGGCGGCCTTCGGCGTGGCCGGGGAAGCGGTGCCGGGCCCGGGCGGGCCGGTGGCCGATGCGCTGGGCGACCTGCCCGACGTGCGGGCCGCGCTGGCCCGCATCGCGGAAGGCGGCTACGCGGAAGCCGTGGTGCGCATGATGATCCTGCTCGCCAAGGCCCGCGGCGGCGTGCGCCGCAATCGTCTGGAACGCTCGAATGCGCTGCTGACGGGGGAGGAGCCCTTCGCCTCCCTCTCCTCCGCTGCGCGCCAGGCGCTGATCCGGGAACAGACGGTGGTGGTGGAGATGGCGCCGGACGAGGCGGTGGCCACGCTGCCGGAGCTGCTGCCGGACCCGTCGGACCGGTCCCGCGCCCTGTCCACCGTCAGCGACGTGGCGGGACCGGAGGAGGAGATGGGCGAGCGCGCCCAGGCCATGCTGGCGCGGCTGCGCCAGGTGCTGGCCGCGCCCCCTGCCCTGCCCGCCCCGGAAGCGCCGCGACGCAACGGCCGCGCAAAGCGCTGACCGGAGGCGAAACATTGTCGGGTTGCGTCGGCGATTCACGAAGACGCAACCGCGACACGCCACTCTGTTGCCAGAGGCCGCGAAAATCACGGCGAGACGGCAAGAGGGCCACCCCATGACGCCGAAAAACAACGGCCACGCGCGCGCGCCGGCCAGCCGCGACTTTCCCGCCCCCGAACTCATCGCGGCATCGCTGCTCACCTCCGACCAGGGCTCCGAGATCCACCTGATGTCCCGCGACGGCCGGCTGCTGCGCCTGTCCGCCGATGAGGAGACGGCACGCTCCGCCATCATAGGGCTGTGGAAGGCGCTCGACGGAAGGCGATAGGCTGGAACCCGCCCGCGCAGCTGTGTCTGGACAGTAACCGCGAAGCGGCGACATGCGATGCTCCTGGCGAAGGAGCATCGGGATGGCGGGCATGCGGAACTGGGGCCGGCGCGGGCTGGGGATGGCGGCGGCAGGGCTGCTGGCCGCGCCGTCCATCGTCGTGGCGCAGGGGCGGGAGGGGCGGATCACCGTCGCCTCCAAGATCGACACCGAGGGCGCGCTGCTCGGCAACATCATCGTCCAGGCGCTGCGCCGCGCCGGGCTGACGGTGGAGCCGCGCCTGTCGCTCGGCCCGACGCGGATCGTGCGCGGCGCGCTGCTGGCGGGGGAGGTCGACCTCTATCCCGAATACACCGGCAACGGCGCCTATTTCTTCGAACGGCTGGAGGATCCGGCCTGGCGCGACAGCGACCAGGGCGCGGCGCTGGTCGCGCGGCTGGATCTGGAGGCGAACCGGCTGGTCTGGCTGGATCGCGCCCGGGCGAACAACACCTGGGCCATCGCCGTGCGGCGTGATGTCGCGCAGCGGGAGGGCCTGACGACGCTGGAGCAGTTCTTCGCCAAGGCCACGCAGCTGCGGCTCGCGGCCTCCGCCGAGTTCGTGGAGAGCCCGGTGGCGCTGCCGGCCTTCGAACGCGCCTATGGCGCCACCTTCCCGCGCGACCGCATCACCATCCTGCCGGGCGGCGACACGGCGGTGACGATGCGCGCGGCGGCGCAGGGGCTGTCGGGCGTGAATGCCGCGATGGTCTATGGCACCGATGGCGCGATCCAGCCGCTGGGGCTGGTGGTGATGCAGGACAACAAGCAGGCGCAGATCGTCTATGAGCCCGCGCCGGTCGTCCGCCAGGCCCTGCTGGAGCGCTTTCCGCAGATCCGCACCGCGCTGGCGCCGGTCTTCGGCGGCCTGACGCAGGAGGTTCTGCAGCGCTTGAACGGCCAGGTGGCGGTGGAAGGAAAGACGCCGGAGGCGGTGGCGCGGGCGCATCTCGGCACGTGATCGGGGCCCTCGTCGCCATCGCGGCGCTGCTGCTGCCGCTGCCCTTCCTCGGCGTCGCGCCCAACCGGCTGCTGCCGGGGGAAGGCGTTTCGGCCATTGCGGCGCTCGGGCCCTGGGTCGCGCTGCCGGTCGTGCTGCTGGCGCTGGGTGCCTGGCGGCGGCTGCCGGGCTGGACGGGCGCGGCCTGCGCGGCGCTGGCGGCGGTGGCGCTGCTGGCGCTGGCGGGCATGGCGGCGGGTGAACGGCTGGCGGACCTTGCGCCGGCGGCTCGGGCCAGCTTCGGCGCGGGGTTCTGGGTGGCGATGACGGCCACGTTGGCGCTGCTGGCGATGCGGGGCGCCTGGATGGGGCTGGTCGTCGCGGCCGGTGCCGCCGTGCTGCTGGCGGGCGGATGGCTCGACCGGCTGTCGCTGGTGGTGGAGGGGCAGGCGCGGGCGGAGGCGCTGCGCGGCGCGCTGCTGACCCATCTGGCACTCGCCGGCGGGGCGCTGGCCCTTGCGCTGGCGGTCGCGGTGCCGCTGGCCTGGGCCGGGTTCCGGCGGCCGCGCCTCGGCGCCGTGCTGGGGGCGGCGCTGTCCGGCGTGCAGGTGGTGCCGGCCATCGCCCTCTTCGCGCTGCTGATCCCGCTGCTGGCGGCGCTGCTGCGGGCGGTGCCGGCGCTGCGGGAGTTAGGGCTGGGCGCCGTCGGCTGGCTGCCGGCGGTGCTGGCGACCGCTGCCTACCTGGCCCTGCCGCTGTGGCGGAGCGTCTCCGGCGGCCTTGCCTCCGCCGACCCCGCCGCGGTGCAGGCGGCGGAGGCGATGGGCATGACGGAGGGCCGCATCTTGGCGGAAGTGCGCCTGCCTCTTGCCCTGCCCGTCTTCGCTGGTGGGCTGCGGGTGGCGGTGGTGCAGGCGATCGGGCTGGTGACGCTGGGCGGGCTGGTCGGCGCCGGGGGTCTCGGCGCGCTGGTCTTCGAGGGCCTGGCGCAATTCGCGACGGACCTGATGCTGCTCGGCGCGTTACCCATCCTGGCGCTGGCGCTGGCGGCGGATACGCTGGCGCGGGCGGCGGAAACCCGGTTGGGGAGAGAGGCATGATCGCCCAGCCCGTCATCGCGATCGAGGGCGTCACCGTCCGCTTCGGCCAGACCGAGGCGCTGCGGGACGTGACGCTGCATGTGAATGCCGGCGAGTTCTGCGCGCTGGTCGGGCCCTCGGGCTCCGGCAAATCCACGCTGATGAAGCTGGTGAACCGGCTGGTGGTGCCGAGCACCGGGCAGGTGCGGGTCCGCGGGCGCGACGTGGCGGAAGCGCCCGCGCCGGTGCTGCGGCGGTCCATCGGCTACGCGATGCAATCCGTCGGGCTGTTCCCGCATCGCACCGTGGCGGAGAACATCGGCACGGTGCCGCGCCTGCTGGGCTGGGATGCCGCACGCATCGCCCGGCGGGTGGAGGAATTGCTGGCGCTGCTGCGGCTTGATCCCGCCATGGGGGCGCGGCTGCCCCGCGCGCTGTCCGGCGGCCAGGCGCAGCGCGTCGGCATCGCCCGCGCGCTGGCCGCCGACCCCGACATCCTGCTGATGGACGAGCCCTTCGGCGCCGTCGATCCCATCACCCGGCGTGAACTGCGTGCCGAGATGCGGCGCATCCATGCGGAGACCGGCAAGACCATCCTGCTGGTGACGCATGACCCGGAGGAGGCGCTGGAACTCGCCAGCCATGTGGTGGTGCTGCGCGACGGACGGATCGAGGCGGATGGCGCGCCCGCCGAGCTGGTGTCGCCCGATGCCGCGCCCTTCGTGCGGGAACTGCTCGGCGGCGGGCAGCCCGGGCTGCGCTGGCTGTCGCTGCTGCCGGCGCGGGAGGTGCTGGACCCCCGGCCGGCGCCGGAAGGTGCCTCGATGCTGGCGCGGGATGCCAGCCTGGCGGATGCGCTGTCGCGCCTGGCGGAAAGCGGGGACGAGGCGCTGGGCATGGAGGGGGAGAAGGGCTCCGTCCGCGCCGAGGGCATCCTGGGGACGCGCCGGTGATCCGCTTCCGGCGCGGGCTGCCGGCGCTGCTGCTGGCGGTGGCGCTGGCGGTATTGGCGATGCCGGGGGTGGCCGCCTGGCTGATGGGCGGAACGCAGGGCCCGTATCCCGCCGCGCGCCTTCTGGACCTGGCGCTGGACCATGCGGCGCTGTCGCTGGCGGGGGTGCTGCCGGCGGGTCTGCTGGGGCTCGGCCTGGGTGTGCTGGTGACGCGGCCGGCGGGGCGCGGGCTGCGCGGCGCGACCGATGCCGCGGCCGCGGTGGCGCAGGCGGTGCCGCCCGTGGTGGTGGTGGCGCTGGCCGTGCCCGCCTTCGGCTTCGGCTGGGCGCCGACCGTGCTGGCGCTGATGCTCTACGGCATCATGCCGGTGCTGCGCGCGACCGTGGGCGCGCTGGAAGCGGTGCCGGCCGATACGCGGCTGGCCGCGGAGGCGGTGGGCCTCTCGCCCCGCCAGGTGTTGCAGGAGGTCGAGCTGGCGCTGGCCTGGCCGCTGGTGCTGGACGGGCTGCGGGTGGCGCTGGTGCTGGCTGTCGCGACCACCGCCGTCGGGGCGCTGGCGGGGGCGGCGACACTCGGCACGCCGATCGTCATCGGGCTGCAGAACCAGAACCAGGTGCTGGTGCTGCAGGGCGCGGCGGCGACGGCCGCGCTGGCCTTCCTCGCCGATGCCATCCTGCTGATGGCCGTGCCCGCCCGGGACTGAGGTTGCGGCGCGGCTGCCGCGGGGTATCGTGAGCCCCAAGATTGTGGGGGATGCGGCCGCATGGCGCGGAGAATGGCAGTTGTAGGCGCGGGGCTGATCGGCCGCGCCTGGGCGATGGTCTTTGCGCGTGCGGGCTGGGAGGTCGCGCTGTACGACCCGGTGGCCGCGGCGCTGGAGGCTGCACCGGCGCTTTGTGCCGAGGGGCTGGCGGAACAGCACCGGCAGGGGCTGTGCGACGATCCCGCCGGTGCGGCCGCGCGCATCCGCGTGGCGCCCGACCTGGCCGACGCGCTGGCCGGCGCCGAGTATGTGCAGGAGAACGGGCCGGAACGCCTGCCGGAGAAAATCGCGATCTTCGCGGAGCTGGACCGGCTGGCGGCGCCGGGCTGCATCCTTGCCTCCTCCACCAGCGGCATCCCCTGCTCCGCCTTCACGGAGAAGCTGGCGGGCCGCGCGCGCTGCCTGGTCGCGCATCCCGTCAACCCGCCGCACCTCGTGCCCGTGGTGGAGTTGTCGGGCGCGCCCTGGACCTCGGCCGAGACCATCGCTGCCGCGCGCGCCATCCATAAGAGCGTGGACCAGGCGCCGATCACGGTGCTGAAGGAGATCGAGGGCTTCATCCTCAACCGGTTGCAGGGCGCGCTGCTGGCGGAGGCGTTCCGCCTGGTGCAGGAGGGCTATGTGACGCCGCGGGACCTCGACGTGACGGTGGCGGAGGGGCTCGGCCTGCGCTGGTCCTTCCTCGGCCCCTTCGCGACGATCGAGCTGAACGCGCCGGGCGGCATGGCGGACTACTGCTCGCGCTATGCCGGGCTGTTCCAGCGCATGATCGAGAAGCCGCCCTCCCCCGCCGTCTTCGGCGCGGAGGGCTGTGCGAAGGTGGTCGAGGCGTGGGGTGAAAGCCCCACTCGCGAGGAGATCGCGGCGCGGAGTGCGCGGCGCGACAAGAGGCTGGCGGCACTGGCCGCGCATAAGCGGAAGCAGGAGAAGCAGGCATGAGCCGCAAAGTCATCATCACCTGCGCGGTGACGGGCGCGATCCACACGCCCTCCATGTCGCCCCACCTGCCCGTGACGGCGCAGGAGATCGCGGATGCCGCGATCGGCGCGGCGGAGGCGGGCGCGGCCATCGTCCACCTGCATGCGCGCGATCCCGTCGATGGCCGGCCGGACCAGACGCCGGAAGCCTTCGCGCCCTTCCTGCGCGTCATCAAGCAGCGCACCGACGCCGTGCTGAACCTGACGACGGGCGGCGCGCCCACCATGACGATCCAGCAGCGCGTCTCCCCCGCCGCGACCTTCCGGCCGGAGGTGGCGTCGCTGAACATGGGCTCGATGAATTTCGGCCTGTTCGGGATGCTCAACCGCTTCAAGAGCTTCAAGCACCAGTGGGAGGCCGACTACCTCGCCAACAAGGACATCGTGTTCCGCAACAGCTTCGCGGACATCGAGTACATCCTGACCACCTGCGCCGAGAACGACACGCGCTTCGAGTTCGAGTGCTACGACACCGCGCACCTCTACAATCTGAAGTACTTCCTGGATCAGGGCCTGGTGAAGGCGCCCCTGTTCATCCAGACGGTCTTCGGCATCCAGGGCGGCATCGGCGCGCATCCCGAGGATGTGCTGCACATGAAGCGCACCGCCGATCGCCTGTTCGGCGACCAGTATCGCTGGAGCGTGCTGGGCGCCGGCGCGTCGCAGTTGCGCATCGCGGCGATGGCGGCGGCGATGGGCGGCAATGTGCGCGTCGGGCTGGAGGATTCGCTGTGGGCGGGCCCCGGCAAGCTGGCGGAGAGCAATGCCGAGCAGGTGCGGTTGGCGCGCCAGATCATCGAGGGGCTGGGGATGCAGGTCGCGACGCCGGATGAGGCGCGGGAGATCCTGAGCCTCAAGGGCGGGGACAAGGTGGCGTTCTGAGGCAAGGCGTGCCGATCGAACCCGAGGCCTTCCCCTGGGCGTGGCGCGTCGCCTTCGCGGCGATGCAGGTCGCGATCGCCACGGGGGCGCTGCTGGGATGGCGCGGCGGGCAGGCGCGCGATCCTCGGCGCGGGCCGGGACTGCGGCTGGTGTTGTGGCTGTGCGGCCTGCATGCGCTGGCCCTGTCGTGCCTGGCGGCCGGCTATGTCGTCGCGCCGGGTGGCCCTGGCATCTGGCGACTGCCTATCTATCTCGGCGTCTGGACGGTGGTTGTCGCGTCCTTCCTGCCGCAGGTCGCGCTGATCGGGGATGAGGCCGCGCGGGTGGCCAGCTTCCGCAAGCTGCAGCCCTTCCATGCGGCAGGGTGCCTGATGCCGGTCGTGGCGGCGATGGCGCTGTGATGGCGGCGGGGCTGGGTTCCGGCCGGGTGTGGCTGGCGGCGCTGATGGCGTCGCTCGCGGCCTTCGCGCTGCTGATCCCGCTGCGGATGGTGACGCAGCGCATCCTGCCGGCGTTGCTGCCCGCGGATTTCATGAATGCCTCGCTGGACGCGGCCTATCTGCTGGACGTCGCGCTGGTGGAGGGCTGCAAGCTCGCGGCGCTGTGGTGGCTGCTGCGCCGGGATACGAGCCGCTGGTTCGCGCTCGGCATTGCCTATGGCGTGCTCACCGGTGGCTGGGACCTCTGGCAGGCCGTCGGGAATGCGATCCGCTTTCCGGGCTTCGTCACGCCCTCCCTCGGCTGGATCGTCTCCTTCGCCGCGATCGTCATCCTGCATGGAACGCTGGGGTTGCTGGCGCAGGGCCTGGCCCGCGAAAGGGTCTGGTGGGGCTGGGCCGGCGCCAGCGTGATGGCCTTCGCCCTGGTGGCCTGGCGCACCATCCTGCTGCAATTCGTCCCCTATCCCGGCGTCGAGGGGCTGGACGAACGTCATTTCAGCTGGCTGGCCTTCGGGGTGGCGGCCTGGGCCGTGTATCGCCACGGACCGCGTCACCTCGCGGTGCTGTGCCTCGGCGTGATCGGCGGCGCGGTGATGCTGCTGGTGGTGATGCACCAGGTTGTGCCGGTCGCGGGCGTGCGGCGCGGGGATCCCGTTGCGGTCGCGGTGGTGGTGGCGGGGATCGGCTTCCTGGCGGCGATGGTGGCGCAGCGGAGCGTGCTGCCCTGGATGCGCGCTAAGCCTCAGGCGTGATGGCAGGCCACCACCGTCCCATCCTCCCGCGGCGTCAGCGCAGGCCGTTCCGCGCGGCACAGCGCCGTCGCCTTCGGGCAGCGCGGATGGAAGGCGCAGCCGGAGGGCGGTGAGAGGGGCGAGGGCAATTCGCCGGCGATGGGCTTGAAGCTCGCCACATCTTCGACGGACAGCCGCAGCTTCGGCACGCTGTCAAGCAGCCCCTGCGTGTAGGGGTGGCGCGGGCTGGCATAGACCGTGGCCGCGCTGCCGGCCTCCACGATCCGCCCGAGATACATGATGGCGACACGATCGCTGACATGGCGCACGACGCTGAGGTCGTGCGAAATGAAGAGGCAGGTCAGGCCGAGGTCGCGGCGGAGGTCGAGGAACAGGTTCAGGATCTGCGCCTGGATCGACACGTCGAGCGAGGCGACGGGCTCGTCGCAGACCAGCACCTCCGGCTGCATCGCCAGAGCGCGGGCGATGGCCACGCGCTGGCGCTGGCCGCCGGAGAACTGGTGCGGGAAGCGCGCGGCAAAGGCGGGATCGAGGCCGACGCGGGCGAGCCAATCCGCCACCATGCGCGGTGCATCGGCGCGCGTGGTCAGGCCATGGTTGACCGGCCCTTCCGCGATGGTGTCACCGATGCGCATGCGCGGGTTCAGCGAGGCGAAGGGGTCCTGGAAGACCGTCTGGATGCGTGTCGTCGATTTGTGGCGGCCGCGCATGGGGGCGACGCCGCTGACCAGCACGCGGCCTTCCGTCGGCGGCATGATGCCGGCCAGCATGCGGCCCAGCGTGGACTTGCCGCAGCCGCTTTCGCCGACCAGGCCGAGCGTCTCGCCGGCCGTCACGCCGATCGACACATCCGTCACGGCATGGACGGCGCGGCGATCCACCTTGGCGCCAAGCGCGCCGGCGATGCGGTCACCGATCGACAGGCGGGGGGAGAAGCGCTTGGTGACGCCTTCGGCCTGGAGAATCATGCAGCCTCCAGCGGGTGGTGGCAGCGCACCAGGCGGCCCCCGGTGACGACATCCGGCGGATCGGTGACGCAGACGGAGTCCGCTCGCGGGCAGCGCGGCGCAAAGGGGCAGCCGGGCGGCAGCGAGAGCAGGGAGGGCGTGGTGCCGGGGATCTGGGTGAGCTTCTCGCCCGGGCGCGCCATGGCGGGCAGGCTGTCCAGCAGACCTCGGGTGTAATGGTGGCGCGGCGCGCGCAGCGTTTCGCCGACGGCACCGGCCTCCACGATGCGGCCGGCATACATGACCAGCACGCGGTCCGCGAGGGAGGAGACGGTGGCGAGGTCATGGCTGATCCAGACCAGCGCCGTGCCGGTTTCTTTCGCCAGCGACTTCATCTCCGCCAAGATCTGCGCCTGGATGGAGACGTCGAGCGCCGTCGTCGGCTCATCCGCGATGATGAGGTCGGGGCCGTGCAGCAGCGCGGTCGCGATGGCGACGCGCTGGCGCATGCCGCCGGAGAATTCGTGGGGATAGGCATCGAGCCGCGCGGCAGCGTCGGGGATGCCGACGCGCGTCAGCGTCCGCGCCGCCAGGTCGCGCGCCGCGGCATCGCTGGTGCGCCCATGCGCCTGCACGGCCAGCGTCATCTGCTGGCCGATGGAGAGCACCGGGTTGAGCGTCGCCGCCGGGTCCTGGAAGACCATGGCGATGCGCCGGCCACGCAGCGCCCGCATCTCCTGCGCCGGAAGGCCGACGAGTTCGCGGCCCTCGAACTTGATGGAGCCCGACGCGATACGCCCGGGTGGATCGACCAGGCCGATGAGGGAGAAGCCGGTGACGGATTTGCCGGAGCCGCTTTCACCCACCAGGCCGAGGATCTCGCCCTTCTCGAGCGAGAAGGAGACGCCCTCGACGGCCTTCACCACACCGGCGCGGGTGAAGAAATGGGTGCGGAGGTCACGGACCTCGAGGAGTGGCGATGCGCTCATGCTGCCGGATCCCACCGGCCGCAAAGCGGCCGGCGCGCGCAGCGGAACACGGCGACGCGCGCAACAGCGCGTCGGCGCGAAGCCAAGCGGCCGAAGGCCGCGCCCGGCGTTTGAGGGGTCAACGTCGGAGCCTCGGGTTGAACTGGTCCCTGATCTGGTCGCCGACGATGTTGATGGCGACGATCAGGACGATCAGCGCGATGCCGGGATAGACGGAAATCCAGGTGCGGCCGCTCATCATGTACTGGAAGCCGTTGGCGATGAGCATGCCGAGGCTGGGCTCCGTCGGCGGCAGGCCGAGGCCGAGGAAGCTCAGCGTCGCCTCCAGCGCGATGGCGTTGGCGACCTGCACGGTGCCGACGACGATCAGCGGCGGCAGGCAATTCGGCAGGATGTGGCGCAGCACGATGCGCCAGCCCGGCAGCGGCGTCGCATGCGCGGCCTCCACATAGTCCTTCTGGCGCTCCGCCGTGGCGGCGCCATAGGCGGTGCGGGCGAAATAGGCGTACTGCGCGGCGACGAGGGCGATGATCAGCTGCGACTTCCCCTGCCCCAGCACCGCCACCAGCACCAGCGCCAGCAGGATGGCGGGGAAGGACAGCTGGAGGTCCACGACGCGCATGATCGCGGCCTCCACCCAGCCGCCGGCATGGGCGGAAAGGATGCCGAGCGTCGCGCCGATGGTCATGGCGACGAGGCCCGCGACGATGCCCATCTGCAGCGAGATGCGAAGCCCATGGATGATGGCCGAGAGCAGGTCGCGCCCCTGCGCATCCGTGCCGAGCCAGTGGACATATCCCTCGGACCCCACGAAGCCCGGCGGCTTGCGGGCGTCCATCAGGTCCAGCGAGGCGAGGTCATAGGGGTCCTGCGGCGTGATCCAGGGCGCCAGCAGCGCCGCCAGGACGACCAGCACCACCACCGCCAGCGCGACGACGGCGATCCAGTTCTCCCGGTATTCGCGCCAGAAGGCTTTCATGAAGAAGCCCTCCGATTCAGATCTCCGGTGCTCACCGACTGCGCCGGCTCCGCCCTGCGATCATCGGAGGCCATCATGCGGAACGCCCCCCGCGCCGGAGCCTGGGATCGAGCAGCGCGTAGGAGAGGTCGACGATCAGGTTGATCGTCACGAACAGGAAGGCCACCAGCACCAGGTAGGCGACCATGACGGGGCGGTCGAGGGAGGTGATGCTCTCGATGATCAGCTTGCCGACCCCGGGCCAGGAGAAGATTGTCTCCGTCACCACCGCGAAGGCCAGCGTCGATCCGAATTCCAGGCCGAAGACGGTCACGAGCGGGATGGAGATCAGGCGCAGCACGTGGCGGCGGAGGATCGTCATCTCCGACAGCCCCGCGGCGCGGGCGAACTTCACCGTATCCGTCAGCATCACCTCCCGCGTTCCGGCCCGCGCCAGGCGGATCATCATGGCAAGCTTGAAGAGGCTGAGGTTCAGGGCGGGCAGAATCAGGAAGGTCAGCCCCTCCCGCGTCAGGAAGGACCATTGCACGCCGAGGAATTCGGCCGTCGGGCCACGGTTGCCGGCGGGCAGCCAGTCCAGATGGACGGCGAAGAACAGGATCAGGATCAGCCCGACCCAGAAGGTCGGCACGGAGAAGCCGAGGACCGATACCGCCATGACGGCGCGCGCGACCGGACTCTCGGGCTTGTAGCCCGCATAGATGCCGAGCGGGATGCCGATGAAGGCGCCGATCAGCACGGAGGCCAGCGCCAGTTCCAGCGTCGCCGGCAGGCGCGCCAGCACCAGATCGATCACCGGTGTGCCGAAGACGAAGGAGCGGCCGAAATCGCCGCTCAGGAGCCGTCCCAGGAAGGCCAGGTATTGCTGCCACAGCGGCAGGTCCAACCCCATGGACCGGATGGCGGACGCGCGGATGTCCTGCGTCGCGTCCGGGGAGATCAGGACGTCGATCGGGTTGCCGATGGCGTATACGCCGATGAAGACCAGCGCCGACATCGCCAGCATGACGAGTCCGGCCTGGAGAAGGCGCTGAATGATGAATCCGAGCATCCCGGTCAGTATCGGGGCATGGACAGCGGACGCAAGCCGTTCCTAGCATGGTCGCACAGGAAGCTTCCCGGGGGTCCATCCAATGAGCCGCAGATTCGTCCATCTTGCCCTCTCCGCGACCATGGGCGTGATGTTCGCCGGTGCAGCCGGCGCGCAGACGCTGACCATGGGCGTGCGCGCCGGGCCGGAATCGATCGACCCGCATTTCACGGCGACCGGCACGCATAGCGAGGCGCTGAAGCATGTCTTCGACACGCTGACGCATTCCGGCCCGCAGTTGCAGATCGAGCCGGGCCTGGCCGAATCCTGGCGGCCGATCGATGCGACGACCTGGGAATTCAAGCTGCGCCGCGGCGTGAAATTCCATGACGGCAGCGACATGACGGCGGAGGACGTCGTCGCCTCCATCCGGCGGATGCAGACGCTGTCGGGGCCGAACCCCACGCGCATCTACGTGCGCCGGATCGTGGATACGCGGATCATCGATCCCTACACGCTGCATATCATCACGGGCGGCCCCTCCCCCACCCTGCCGAACGACTTCATCCGGCTGTTCGTCGTCTCCGCCCGCGCCACCGCGGGGCTGACGCCGGAGGCGAGCAACGAGGCGTTCAACAGCGGCCGCGCCGCCATCGGCACGGGGCCCTACCGCTTCGTCTCCTGGACGCCGCGGGAGCAGTTCGTGGTGGACCGCTTCGAACAGCATTGGTCCGGCCGACCGGCCTGGGCGCGGCATGTGCGGCGGGAGATCCCGAACGACGCCAACCGCGTGGCGCAGCTGCGCACCGGCCAAGTGGACATGATCGTGCGCGTGCCGGCCGCCGATGTGGCGACGCTGGAGCGTGACCGCACGCTGTCGGTCGTGAAGGCCGACACCGTCTATGTCTTCAACTTCCAGTTCGACTTCCGCGAGAACACGCCGCAGGTGACGGCGAGGGACGGGTCGCGCCTGGCCGCCAACCCGTACCGCGACCCGCGGGTGCGGGAGGCGATCGACCTCTCGATCGACCGCCGCGCGCTGGCGGAGATCGCGATGGAGGGCATGGGCACGCCGCAGGGGCAGATGGTCACGCCCAACATCTTCGGCTTCAACCCGGCCCTGCCGATTCCGACGCCGAACCTGGCGCGTGCGCGGCAGCTGCTGGCCGAAGCGGGCTACCCCAACGGCTTCCGCATGGTGCTGAACTTCAGCAACGATCGCCTGCCGGGCGACCGCGGCGTCGGCACCGCCATGGCACAGATGCTGGCGCGAATCGGGATCGAGGTGCAGGCGGCGGGCCAGCCCGCGGCGGTGATCTTCCCGGCACGCGCGCGTGGCGAACTCTCCAACATCATGGCGGGCTGGGGCACGCTGACCGGCGAGGCCAGCTACACCTATTCGTCCAACGCCCACACCAACAACCCGCAGCTCCGCCTCGGTGCCTTCAACTGGCACGGCTACTCCAACCCGGAGATGGACCGGCTGATCCAGGCCAGCGAGTTCGAGCTGGATGACGCGAAGCGGCGTGAGCTGCTGCAGCAGATCGGCGCGCTGTTCAACCAGGACCGGGTTTCCCTGCCGCTGGCCTCCGTCGGCTCCGCCTGGGCGATGCGACGCGATCGCGTCTCCATGCCCGCCGGCCGCGCCGATGAGGAGACCTACGCCTGGGACGTGACACCGGCGGCACGATGAGAATCGCCGACTGCAACTGGATGGAGATCGAGGCGTATCTCCGCCTCGATGACCGCGTGGTGCTGCCCTTCGGCAGCACCGAACAGCACGCGCAGCTCTCGCTCTGCGTCGATGCGATCCTGGCGGAGCGGGTGGCGGTGGAAGCCGCCGCGCCGCTCGGCGTGCCGGTCTATCCGGCGATGCCCTTCGGCCTTGCGCCCTACTTCGCAAGCTTCCCGGGCAGCGTGAGCCTGCGGGTGGAGACGCTGCTGGCCGTCGCGCGCGACCTGATCGAGAGCGTGGCACGCGTGGGCTTCAAGCGCATCCTGCTGGTCAATGGCCATGGCGGGAACGCCCCGGTCGGCGCGCTGGCGCAGGAGATGATGACGGAGCGGCCGGAGCTCTCCATCAAGTTCCACAACTGGTACAACGCGCCGCGCACCTGGGCGGCGGCGATGGCGGCCGATCCCTCCGCCAGCCATGGCAACTGGTTCGAGAATTTCCCCTGGACGCGGCTGGCCCATGCGCCGGCGCCTGAAGGCGTGAAGCCGAAGCCGGACCTGGCGCTGATGAAGGCCAGCGGCCCCGCGAAGGTGCGGGAGATATTGGGCGACGGCGCCTTCGGCGGGCCGTGGCAGCTGCCGGATGACGTGACGCAGCGCATCTGGGACGAGGGCGTGGCCGAGACTCGCGAAGCCCTGGAGGGACCGTGGCAGATCCGATAGTCATCTGGGGCGCGGGCGCCATCGGCGGCACGCTCGGCGCCTATTGGGCGCGGGCGGGGCATGAGGTGCTGCTGGTGGATACGGTGGCCGAGCATGTCGAGGCCTGCCGCACGCGCGGCCTGCACATCTTCGGGCCGGTCGAAGAGTTCACGCAGGTCATCCCGGCGGTGACGCCGGCGGAGCTGACGGGCACCTATTCGCGCATCGTGCTCGCGGTGAAGGCGCAGGCGACGAAGGACGCGCTGCCGATGCTGGCGCCGCACCTCAAGCCCGATGGCTACGTCTTCTCCGCGCAGAACGGGCTGAACGAGGTGGAGATCGCGGAAGCCGTGGGCGCCGAGCGCACCATGGGCTGCTTCGTGAACTTCTCCGCCGACTGGCACGGGCCGGGGGAGATCCTGTACGGCAGCCGCGGCTCCGTCGTGGTGGGGGAGATCGACGGCAGCGTGCGGGACCGCACGCGGGCGATGTTCGAGCTCTGCCGGATCTTCGAGCCGGATGCGATCCTGACGGAGGACATCTGGGCCTATCTCTGGGGCAAGATGGGCTATGGCGCGATGCTCTTCGCGACCGCGCTGAACCACGACAGCATGACCGAGAACTTCGCCGATCTCGCGCGCATGAAGGCCTGGCTGGCGCTGGGGCGGGAGGTGGTGGCGGTGGCGCTGGCGCGCGGCGTCACGCCGCGCGGCTTCGGCGGGTACGACCCGATGGCCTTCGCGCCAGGGCGGCCGGATGCGGACGGCATCGCGGTTGTCGAGTGGCTGCGGGAGTTCACCTCCCAGTCTGCAAAGACCCACAGCGGCATCTGGCGAGACCTGGCGGTGCGGAAGCGCAAGACGGAGGCCGCGTCGCAATTGAACATCACGCCACGGCTGGCGGCGGAACACGGCATCGCCACCCCTGCCCTGTCCGCGGTCGGCCGCCTGATCGCGGACATCGAGGAAGGCCGGCGGGAGCAGTCCCGCGAGACCTTCCAGGCCCTGCTGGATTCGATCTGATGGGTGATGCGGTGCTGGCCCGGCTGCTGGCCGGGCAGGAAGGTTTTGTGGCGCGGTTGGCGGAGCTCGTAGCCTGCCAATCGGTCTCGACCGACCCGGCCTATGCCGCGGGGATGGCGCAGGCGCGGGCGTGGTGGATCGCGCGGCTGACGGCGATGGGGTTCGAGGGGGCACGGGACCTCGCGGCCGGCGGCCACCCCGCCGTGACGGCGCGCTGGCATGGCGCCGCGGATGCACCGACGCTGCTGGTCTATGGCCATTACGACGTGCAGCCGCCCGATCCGGTGGAGGCCTGGACGTCCTCGCCCTTCGTGCTGGCGTCGCGCGACGGGCGGCTCTACGGGCGCGGCGTCTCCGACGACAAGGGACCGTCGCTGCTGGCGATGGAGACGCTCGGCGCCTTCCTGGCGGAGGAAGGGCGGCTGCCCTTCAACGTGACCGTGCTGCTGGAGGGCGAGGAGGAATGCGGATCGGCATCGCTCGCCCGCATCCTCGACGAGAATCGCGACTGGCTGCGGGCGGATGCGGTGCTGTCGGCCGATGGCGCGCGCTGGCGGGCGGACCTGCCGACGATGACGGTCGCGACGCGCGGCAACATGGCGATGGAGATCACGCTCCGCACCGCCGCCAAGGACCTGCATAGCGGCCGCTACGGCGGCGTCGCGCCGAATGCGCTGCATGCCATGGCGCGGCTGGTCGCGACGCTGCATGACGCAGAGGGCAACATCCTCGTCGAGGGCTTCGAGGAAGGCGCCGCGCCGGTGACGGATGAAGACCGGGCGGAATTGAGGAAAATTCCCTACGATGTGGCGGCGCATGACGCCTCCATCGGCATCGCGCCGAGCGGGCGGGATGTGGCGGGGTTTCTCGAACGGCTCTGGCTGAAGCCGACGCTCGACGTGAACGGGCTGTGGGGCGGCTATACCGGCGCGGGCGGCAAGACGGTGATCCCGGCGGAGGCATTCGCAAAACTCTCCATGCGCATCGTGCCGGGGCAGCGGCCGAAGCGCGTGGCGGCGGCGGTGGAGGCGCATCTGCGGCGCCACTGCCCGCCCGGTGCCACGCTGACGGTGAAGGCGGCGCGGAACGGCTCCATCGCCACCGCGGTGCCGGGCGACCACAAGCTGCTGCTGGCGGCGGAGGCGGCGCTGGAGGCGACGACGGGGCGCAAGCCGCTCCGCGTGCGGATGGGGGCCACGCTGCCGCTGACGGATATCGTCAGCCGTGTGCTCGGCATCGACACCGTCATGTTCTCCTTCGCCACGGCGGACGAGGATTTCCACGCGCCGGACGAGAACTGGCGGGAGAGCGCGATGCCGGAGGGCTTCGCGGCCTGGGTGGCGCTGGTGCGGAAGTTCGGGGCGGGCCGTTAGGCTCGCGCCCGCACCACCGTCACGCTGCAGGGCGCCTCGGCGGCAAGTTCGGCGCTGACGCTGCCCAGCACCTTCCGCTTCAGCGACGCCGTCCGCGCGCCCATCACCAGATGGTCAACGCCGTTCATGCGCACATAATCGAGCAGCGCCTGGGCGGGGTTCACGGCCTCCAGCACATGGAAGGTGATGCGGCCTTCCGGCAGGCCGAGCGGCGCCGCCCAGTGCTTCAGCTCCACCAGGCGCTGCACATGCTTGTTGCGGCCGAAATCGTCGAGCGTCGTGTCGAGCGCGAGCCGGTTCTGCCGCAGCACGTTGAGGCAGGCGAGCCGCGCGCCCGGCATGGTGGCCAGCAGCTTCTCCAACGTGCCGCGCAGCGTCGTCGCCAGCGCCTCATCCTGCTCCGTCACATCCACCGCGACGGCCAGGATCGGCGCGTCCTCCACGGCGGCCTCGACGGCGCGGTCGAAGCGCACGCGATGGTCGGGGTGGAAGCGGCGGCGGATGGTGGCGGCCCAGCCATCCTGCCGGCGTTTCGCGGCGCGCGCGGTCAGCGCGACCTGGTCGGGGTGGTGCAGGTCGAAGGCGAGTTGCGCGGCGGTGGGATGGCGGCGTTCGGGCCGCACCTCCAGGCAGCGCAGGATGATCTCCTGCAGCCAGTCGGGGCAATCGGCGCGGCGCGCGCGGGGCGGCGGCGGGTCCCACCACAGGCGCCGCTGCAGGCCGGCCAGCCGCTGCGGATCGCCGAAGGGGCGCGTGCCGGTCACCAGGAAGTACATCATCGCCCCCAGCGCGAAGAGGTCGCTGCGCGGGTCGGACCGGATGCCCATGACCTGTTCCGGCGCCATGTAGGGCGCGGTGCCATAGGGCAGGCGGAACTCCTCCTCCATCAGGTCCGGCAGCTGCGCGTGGCGGGACAGGCCGAAATCGACCAGCACCGCCTCCCCCGTCTCCCGCATCAGGATGTTGGAGGGCTTCACGTCCAGATGCACCACGTGCTGCCGGTGCAGCGCGTCCAGCGCCTCCGCCACCCGCGCGCCGATCGTCGCGACTTCCTCGATCGGGCGCGGCAGTTCCTCGATCAACGGCAGCAGGCTGCGGCCGGCGATGCGTTCCATCACCAGGTAGGGCTGGCGGTCGAAACCGCCACTGGCGACGAAGCGCGGCACATGCGGGCCCGAGAGGCGGGGCAGGATCATCTGCTCCATCTCGAAGCTGACGATGGCGGCGGGGTCCTCCCCCTCCGCCAAGCGCGGCACCTTCATCAGCAACTCGCCACCCTGGTCGGGATGCATCACCTGCCAGAGCGCAGCCATGCCGCCGACATGCAGCAGGCGCCCGATGGTGAAGCCATCGAGCACCTCGCCCTCGACCAGCCGGATCATGTCAGCGCCCCCGCAGCAGGCGGGTCGCGAGGCTCTCGGGCAGGCCGGCCTGGCGGATCTTCTCGCTGGCGGCCAGCACATCGTAGGGCACGCGGTGCAGCGTGACCTCGCTGGTCGTGGTGTCGAACAGGTGCCAGGCCGCAGCCGGGTCGCCATCCCGCGGCTGGCCGACGGCGCCGCAGACCACCTGCCAGCGGCGCGGCCGCAGCAGCGGCACGGCGACGCCGGTGACGGGCTTGAAGGGCACGAGCTTCGCCGTGGCGGTCAGGCCGTAGATGGCAGGCGCATGGACATGGCCGCAGAAGACGAGGCGCGCCGTGCATCCCTCCAGGCTCCGGCGCGCATCCTCGGCGTCCCGCACATAGATCCAGCGCTCCGGCGTCGCGGCATCGCCATGGACGTAGAGGCGATCCTCCTCCTCCACCTCCATCGGCAGGGCATCGAGGAAGGCGCGGTCCTCGGGCGAAAGGGCGTTGCGAGTCCAGGCGATGGCGGCGGTCGCGTCGTCATTCATCCCGCCGCGGGGATGGGCCGCAGCCTCGTCATGGTTGCCGCGGATGAGGATGGCGCCCTGCGCCAGCAGCCCCCGTGCCCTGGCCACCACCCAGGCCGGATCGGCGCCATAGCCGACCAGGTCGCCGAGCATGACGATGCGCTCCGCGCCCTTGCGGGCAACGTCGTCAAGGCAGGCCTCGAGGGCCTCCCGGTTGGCGTGGATGTCGGTCAGCAGCGCGATACGCATGGCGAATTCCTCCAGCCCCGGGGATCACTCCCGCGGCGGACGCCCTGGCGGCTTGCTTCCTCGGGCGGGATCAGACCACGGCTTCACGCGCCGCGATAGGGGCCGAGTGCATCGGCGAAGCGGCGCGCGCAGGCCAGGCCGAAGGGCGTCGGCGCCAGCGAAGGCGTGCGTTCGATCACCTCCGGGAGCCCCATCCGCCAGGCGGTGACGCGCTTGCCGTAGCAGAGGAACATGGCGACCCCCTGCATGGCGAAGGCGATGAGGGGCAGGATGCGCTGGTACTCCCGCTCCGCCGCCACTTCGTCGCCGGCGACGAAGTGGTTGTAGATGGCGGCCTGGATGTCGGCGCATTCGGGGGCCGGGATCAGCCCGGCGCAGCCGGCGCGCAGGCAATCCACCAGTTCCATCCCGGCGCGGCCGTTGAAGACGGTGATGGCGCCCTTTGTCACCTCGATCAGGCGCTGGACATCGACGGCGCTGTCCTCCGCCTTGATCAGCGTGACGTTGGCGCGGTTGCGGGCGAGCGTCGCGACGCCGTTGGCCGAGAGGCCCACGCCGATATAGGCGGCGGCGTTCTGGATGCCGATCGGGATGGCGCTGCGGCGCGCCACCATCTCCGCGACCTCCCCATACCAGGCGATGTACTCGGCCTCCGGCAGGCCGCGCACGGGCGGCGGCTGGAGGATGCACCAGGCGGCGCCGAGGCCTGCGGCCTCCACCACGAAATCCGCGGCCTCCCGCGCGGTGGCTTCCGCGACCGTCACGGCGAGGGGCACGCGGCCGGCGATCTCCTCCGCCGACCATCGCACCACGTCACGCTTCTCGGCGGGCGAGAGCTTGTTGACCTCGGTCGCGAGGCCCAGCACCGCAATGCCATGGGCGCCGCCGGCCAGGCAGCAGCGGACCTGCTTGCGCATGGCGGCTTCATCCAGCCGGCCATCGGCGGTGAAGTAGGCGTAGAGGATGGGGTAGATGCCTTGGGCGTTCATGGGGCGCTTGCCTCTTGCAGTGCGTTGATGGCGGCGGCGGCGAGGGCGGCGGGCGTGGCGCCGACATCGAGGGTGATGGCGCCTTCCTCCGGCGCCGGCGGTTCAAGCGTCGCGAACTGGCTGGCGACCAGGCTGGCCGGCATGAAGTGGTTGCGCCGCGCGGCCTGGCGGGCGGCGACGAGCGCGGAATCGCCGGTCAGGAAGACCAGGCGGAGGTCCGGCGCCGCGTCCCGCAGCGCATCGCGATAGGCGCGCTTGAGGGCGGAGCAGGTGACGACGCAGCCACGGCCGCGATGCGCCGCGAGATGCGCGCCGATGGCGGCCAGCCAGGGCCAGCGATCCTCGTCGGTCAGCGCCTCTCCCCGGCTCATCTTCGCGATGTTGGCCTTGGGGTGGAAATCATCGGCATCCGCGAAGGGCAGGCCGAGCGCGCTGGCGATGGCTTGGCCGACCGTGGACTTGCCCGCGCCGGAGACGCCCATGACGAGGATGAGTGGCGTCATTTCGGCTCGAGATGCCCGCCGAAGGCGTTGCGCATGGCTGACAGGGCACGGTCCGCGAAGGGGCCAGTCTGCCGGCTGCGGAAGCGGGCATAGAGGGCGGCCGAGAGCACCGGCGCGGGCACGGCCGATTCGATCGCCGCCTGGACGGCCCAGCGCCCCTCCCCACTGTCGCCGACGCGGCCGGAATAGGTCGAAAGCTCCCCATCCGCGGCCAGGGCCTGCGCCGTGAGGTCCAGCAGCCAGGAGGCGACGACGGAACCGCGGCGCCAGGCCTCCGTGATCTCCGGCACATCCAGCGCGAGGCGATGCTCGGGCGGCAGGGTCTCGCTGCCGGCCTGCTCCAGCAGTTCCAGCCCCTCCGCCATGGCCTGCATCATCCCGTACTCGATGGCGTTGTGGACCATCTTCGTGAAATGCCCGGCGCCATTCGGGCCGCAATGGACATAGCCGTTGGGCGGGCGTGGATCGGCGTCGGTCGGGCGGCCAGGGGTGGCGGATGCGGCGGCCTCGCCGGGGGCGAGCGCGGCGAAGATGGGGTCGAGGCGGCGGACCGGTGCCTCAGGCCCGCCGATCATCAGGCAGTAGCCGCGTGCGAGCCCCCAGACGCCGCCGGAGGTGCCGATGTCCAGCATGTCGATCCCCCGCTCCCGCAGCAGCGCCGCGCGGCGGATGGCGTCCTTCCACATCCCGTTGCCGCCATCGATGGCGACGTCGCCGGGGGAGAGGAGCGTGGAGAGATGCGCGATGGCGTCCTCGGTCGCGGCGCCGGCGGGCAGCATGACCCAGACGGCGCGGGGCGCGTCGAGGCGGCGGACCAGGTCGGCGAGGTCCGTCGCGGCCTCCGCGCCCTCGGCCGCCAGGGTCGCGACGGCCGCGGGGTCCCGGTCCCAGACGACCGACGAAATCCCCGCACGGGCGAGGCGGCGGACGAGGTTGGCGCCCATGCGGCCGAGGCCGACCATGCCGAGACGCATACTGGGGTGTCCTCCCTGGGTTCAGTCAGCGCGGCCCGAACCCCCACCCCGACCCTCCCCCGCAAGCGCGGGGGAGGGAGCGAGAATGGCGTCACCTGCCCCCTCCCCCGGGCTTCCGGGGGAGGGTCGGGGTGGGGGTAGCCACGTCTCCGGCCAGGATGCGGGCGCGGCGCGGGTGGGGCAAGCCGCCCCTATCCCAGGCTCGCGCCGCGCTTCGCCGTCACGGGGATCTTCAGGTACCGCACGCCATTCGCCTCCGCGGCCGGGAAGCGGCCGGCGCGGATGTTCACCTGGATGGAGGGCAGCAGCAGCGTCGGCGCGGCCAGCGTCGCGTCGCGGGCGGTGCGGAAGGCGATGAAATCCTCCTCGCTCATCCCGTCCTTCACATGCGGGTTGCTCGCGCGCTGCGCGGCAACGCTGGACTGCCAGGCGAAGGCATCGCGGCCCGGCGCCTTGTAGTCGTGGCAGATCCAGAGGCGGGTTTCGGGCGGCAGGGACAGGATGCGGCGGATGGAGCGGTAGAGGGTGCGCGCATCGCCGCCGGGGAAGTCGGCGCGCGCCGTGCCGGCATCATGCATGAACAGCGTGTCGCCGACGAAGACATCGGCGGGCTGGTTGGACCGTGCCTCCGGCGCCGGGCCGACCTTGAAGGCGACGCAGGCGGGCGTGTGGCCAGGCACGTGCAGGACCTCCACCTGGAGGCTGCCGAGCGCGAAACTCTCGCCATCGGCGAAGAGGTGGTCGAAGTCGCCGCCCTCCGGCAGCACGTCCTGCAGCGCGAAGACGGGGCGGAAGATGGTCTGGACCTGCTTCACGCCGGCGCCGATCCCGATGCGCGCGCCGGTGCGGGCCTTGATCCAGGGGGCGGCGGTCAGGTGGTCCGCATGGACATGGGTTTCCAGCACCCAGTCGATGGTGACGCCCTCGGCCTCCGCGGCGGCGAGGACCGCGGCGGCGGAGGCGGTATCGGCCTCCCCGCTCCGGTTGTCCCAGTCGAGCACCGGGTCCACCACGGCGCCGCGCTTCGTGGCGGGGTCCCAGACCAGGTAGGTGACCGTGTTGGTCGCACCGTCGAAGAAGGGACGGATGGCGGTTGCCGAATCCTCGGCCATGGCGTGCTCCCCGCGCTCAGGCCGGGAGCATAACCCTCTCCGCGGGGGCGCGCGCTAGCCCTTCGCGCGGATCGCCATCAGCACGCGCTCCGGCGTCGCGGGCAGGTCCAGGCCCTCCACCCCGATCGCGTCCTTGATCGCATTCGCCACGCTGATGGCCAGCAACAGCGGCGGCTCGCCCACGGCCTTGGAGCGGAAGATCGTCTCGCTCCGCGCCGGCGCGCCTTCCAGCAGGCGGACGCTGAAGGCGGGCGGCACGTCGCGGGAGCCCGGGATCTTGTAGGTGGAGGGACCGACGGTGCGGAGGCGTCCCCCCTCGTCCCACCACAGCTCCTCGCAGGTCAGCCAACCCATGCCCTGGACGAAGGCGCCCTCGATCTGGCCGCGATCGACGGCGGGGTTCAGGCTGCGGCCGCAATCCTGGACGATGTCGGTGCGGAGGCACCGGTGTTCCCCGGTCAGCGTGTCGACGACGACCTCCGACACCGCGGCACCGTAGGAGAAGTAGAAGAACGGGTTGCCCCGCATCGCCTTCGGGTCCCAGTGGATGTCGGGCGTGCGGTAGTAGCCGGTGGAGGAGAGCGAGACCCGTTCCAGGAAGCAGAGTTTTGCCAGTTCCCCGAATTCCAGGAAGCGGTTCGATCCCGCGCGTTCGGCCCAGACGCGGTTGTCGGCGAAGACCACATCGGCGGGTGCGATGCCCCAGCGCGCGGCGGCGACCTGCGCCATGCGGTCGCGGATCGTCACCGCGGCGTTGTGCGCGGCCCAGCCGTTGAGGTCGCTGCCGGTGCTGGCCGCGGTCGGCGCGGTGTTCGGCACCTCCGCCGTGCTGGTCGCCGTGATGGCGACGCGCTCGAGGTCCGTGCCGAAGACGTCGCTGACCACCTGGGCGATCTTGATGAAGAGCCCCTGCCCCATCTCCGTCCCGCCATGGTTCAGGCGGATGGATCCGTCGGTGTAGACATGCACCAGCGCGCCGGCCTGGTTCAGGTGCATGATGCCGAAGGAGATGCCGAAGCTCAGCACCATGCTGCCGAGCCCGCGGCGGAGCGTCGGGTGGCGCGCGTTGAAGGCCGCGATCTCGCCCCGGCGGCGATCCCATTCGCTGTCCCGCTTCGCCTCCGCCCAGACGCGGGCGATGAGGTCGCCTTCCACCTTCTGGCCATAGGGCAGCTCGTCCGAATTGCCGCCGCTGCCGAGGAAGTTGCGCGCGCGGACCACATCGGGCGACAGCCCGCAGGCGGCCGCCACGCGGTGCACCACATCCTCCATCAGTAGCGCGCCCTGCGGGCCGCCGAAGCCGCGGAAGGCGGTGTGGGAGACGGTGTTGGTCTTCACCGCGCAGCCCGTGATCTCCACGTCGGGCACGTCGCAGCAATTCACGGCATGGGTGATGGCGCGGAACACCACGCCGCCGGACATGTCGAGGCTCCAGCCCCCATCGGCGGCCAGCAGCGCCCGCAGCGCGGTGATGCGCCCCGATCCGTCGAAGCCCGCGGTCCAGCGATAGAGGAAGGGATGGCGCTTGCCCGTCGCGATCATGTCGGCGCGGCGCGCCAGGCGCAGCTTCACGGGCCGGCCGGTGACGCGCGCGCCGAGCGCGGCGGCGGCGGCCACCCAGCTCGCATTGCTCTCCTTGCCGCCGAAGCCGCCGCCCATGCGCCGGCAGGTGACGGTGACGCGGTTGTAGTCGCAGCCGAGGACGCGGGCGACGACGTGCTGGCCCTCCGACGGGTGCTGGGTGGAGGAGACCACCGCGATGTCGCCATCCTCGCCCGGCGTTGCGACGGCGATCTGGCCCTCGAGGTAGAAATGCTCCTGCCCGCCGGCGCGGAACTCCGCCTCCATCCGGCGCGGCGCCGCGGCCAGCGCCGCGGCGACGTCGCCGCGCCGCATGGTCTGCGGCGTCACGACGTATTGCTGGCGCTCCAGCCCGGCCTCGATGGAGAGCACCGGGTCGAGCGGCGTGATCTCCGCCCGCACGGCGGCAGCGGCGCGCAGCGCCTGGTCGCGCGTCGTGGCCAGCACCATCGCCAAGGGCTGGCCCGCGAATTCGACGAGGGGCTCGGCGAACAACGGCTCCCCCGATCCCGCCGCGGCGATGTCGTTCTTCCCTGGGATGTCGCGCGGGCCGAGGATGGCGACGACGCCCTCCATCGCGCGGGCCTCGTCCATGTGCAGCGCCGTGACGGTGCCGTGCGGGACGGTGGAGAGCACCAGCGCGGCGTGCAGCGTGCCGGGGGCTTCTGCCGCGTCATCGGCGAAGCGGGCCTCGCCGGTCGTGTGCTTCAGCGCGCTGTCGTGGCGGAGCGCGGCGCCGGCACCGCGGCGGGGGAGCGAGCCGTCCATCACACCACCTCCATGATGTCGGCGGGCAGGTCAGGATGCGTGGCCCGCAGGTGCAGGCGGCGGAGCAGCCCCTGCGCGACCAGGCGGCGGTAGGCGGCGGTGCCACGCCAATCCGAGAGCGGCGCGATGTCCTGCATCAGCGCCTCCGCCGCGTCGTTCACCGCCGCTTCCTCGAAGGGCCGGCCGAGCAGCGCGGCCTCGGCGTGCGTGGCGCGGGCGACGGTGGGGCCGACACCGCCGAAGGCGAGCCGCGCTTCCGCCACCATGCCGTCCTGGAGCCGGAGAAGCAGCGCGGCGCCGACCGTCGCGATGTCCTGGTCATGGCGCTTGCTGATCTTCTCGCAGGCGAAGAGGGCATCGGACGCCGGGCGCGGCAGGGTGACGGAGAGGATGACCTCATCCGGCGCGAGCGCGTTCTTCCTGTAGCCCAGCAGGAAATCGGCGACCGCCAATGTCCGCCTTCCCGTCTGCGACGCCAGCGTGACGGAAGCGCCAAGCGCCAGCAGCGGCGGCAGCGCATCGCCGATCGGCGAGGCCGTGCCGAGATTGCCGCCAAGCGAGCCGAGGCCGCGGATCTGCCGCGACCCGAGCCGCGCCAGCAGATCGGCATAGGGGCCGAATCCTTCCTCCTGCCGGAACAGCGCCAGCAGGCGGGCATAGGGGACGGCGGCGCCGGCCTCGATCGCGTCGGGCCGCGCCTCAAGCCGGTGCAGTTCCGGCACGTTCAGCAGGCAGATGATGGCGGGGGGCTTTTCCCGATGGTCCGACACGCGGAGCCCGAGATCGGTGCCACCCGCCAGCAGCCAGGCCTCCGGATGCGCGGCGCGCAGCGCCAGCAGGTCGGGCAGCGTGGAAGGCAGGTGGAAGACTTGGCCCGGGGCCTCGAAGCGCGCGGGGGCGGGATCCGGCACGGATGGCGCGGGCAGGCCGTCATCGGCCAGCGTCGCGAAGACGTCGAGGATGGGACGGTAGCCGGTGCAGCGGCAGAGGTTGCCGGCCAGCGCCTCATGCACCTCGCCGCCCTCCCGCGCATGGGCCCAGGCGGTCATGACGATGCCGGGGGTGCAGAAGCCGCATTGCGTGCCGTCGCTTTCCGCCATGGCGCGCTGGATCGGATGCGGCGCGCCGTCCGGGCCGCGCAGCCCCTCCACCGTGCGGATCGCGCGGCCCTGCATCTGGCCCAGCATGGCGAGGCAGGCATTGATCGGCGTTCGCGCGCCGCCAGCCTCCTCCAGCACCACGGTGCAGGCGCCGCAATCGCCCTCCGCGCAGCCCTCCTTCGTCCCGGTCAGGCCGCTGGCGCGCAGCCAGTCCAGCACGGAGGTGGTGGGCGACGTCCCGGCCGGCAGGGTCACCGGCCGGCCATTGAGGGTGAAGGCGATGGAGGTCCCGATCATGGCCTGCAGTTAAGCAAACCCCGGGCCGGGCGTAAGGGTCAGACGAAAATCAGGTCGTTCGGCCCCAGCGCGGTGACACCCTGGAGGAACATCCCCTCCCCGCCCGGCATCCGCAGTTCCAGGCCCGGCATGGCCCAGTAGGAGGTCGCGACGCGCGTCACCTGGCTGGCGGTGACGCCGCTGACCTCGATGCGGTCCGTGCCGGGGGTGAAGTCCACCACCCAATCCCAGCCATCGCCCCGCGCCCAGGCGACCGTGTCCCGCCCGGCGCCGAGGGTCATTCCGTCATGGTCCCGCCCGCCGACCAGGCGGTCATCGCCCTCGAAGCCTTGCAGATCGTCGGAGCCGTCGCCGCCATTCAGCGTATCGTTGCCGCTGCCACCGCGGAGGTTGTCGGCACCGGTCCCGCCATTCACGACCTGCCCCGCCGCCGGGGTGACGGGTGGCGTGGTGCCGCCGCCGGACCAGGTGACATCGGCGGCACGGAACGCCGTGACGCCCTGGAGGAAGATGGAATCGCCGCCGGCCAGGCGGATGTCGGTGCCGGCCATGCCCCAATAGGTGGCGGCACGGATCGTGGCCTCGCTGGCCGCATAGCCCGTGATCTCGATGCGGTCGGTGCCGGGGGTGAAGTCCACCAGCCAGTCCGGCCCGTCGCCGCGGGCGAAGACGACGGTATCGGCGCCGGCGCCGAGCGTCAGACCGTCATCGCCGCGGCCGCCCGCCAGGCGGTCATCGCCATCGAAGCCCTGCAAATCGTCGCTGCCATCCAGGCCGTTCAGCGTGTCGTTGCCGGCGCCGCCGCGCAAATTGTCGACGCCCGAGCCGCCATTCACCAGCAGTCCGGTGGTGGGCGCGGGCGGCAGCAGTGTTTGCACACCGCCGGACCAGGTGACGTCGGCGGCGCGGAATGCCGTGACGCCCTGGAGGAAGATGGAATCGCCACTGGCCAGCAGGATGTCCGTGCCGGCCATGCCCCAATAGGTGGCGGTGCGGATCGTGGCATCGCTGGCCGCATAGCCCGTGATCTCGATGCGGTCGGTGCCGGGGGTGAAGTCCACCACCCAGTCCGGCCCGTCGCCACGGGCGAAGACGACGGTGTCCGCGCCGGCGCCGAGCGTCAGGCCATCATCGCCCCTTCCGCCGGCCAACCGGTCATCGCCCTCGAAGCCCTGCAGGTCGTCGGAGCCGGCGCCGCCGTTCAAGGTGTCATTGCCCGCGCCGCCGCGCAGGTTATCCGCGCCCGCACCGCCATCGACGGCGATGCCGACGACCGGCGCGGGCGGCACGGGCGGGGTGCCGCCGCCGCCGGATGCGCCTCCAGGGGCAAGTCCGGTCGCCGGCACCCAGATCGGCAGGCCCTGGTCGTCATAGACCGCATTGCCGCGCCCGCTGCCATCCGCGCCCGCCAGGCGGCCATAGCCGAAGCCGTAATGCAGCAGCCCGCCCGCGGGCAGCGGGCCGGAGAAGGTGAGCAGCAGCGTGTCCGCATCCTCGATGACGGCGGCGGTGCCGGTGACCGTCGCGGCATTGCCGACGACGGACCAGCCGACGCCCCGCGCGGCATCCGCATCCAGCGCGCGGAAGCCGCCGGCGCGGTCATGCGCGACATCGATCCGCAGCTGGTTCGTGCCCACCACGGTGGCGGCGACGACTTCCGGTCCCTCATCGGCGATGTCGCCGCCGGCATTGGCGATGGGTGAGCCGGGCTTCGCATAGACAGCAAAGGATTCGGCGACGGATTTCGCGACGCGCAGCGCCGTCTGCATCGCGTCCTCCGCATCGATATGGCCCCCGCCATACCAGCCCGGCGCGTCGCCATCGGCATCGATGTCCAGCATGCGCGCGGCGATGGCGGCGTTGAAGCCGGGCTCCGCGGCGAGCAATTCCATGCCGCGGCGGATCGCGTTGTGGCCTTCCGTCGTGCCGTAATAGGGCATGGCCGAGACGAAGAGGTAGGGCGTGGTCGCCGCCCCCTGCCCGCCCAGCGCGGCGCGCGTGGTGGCGGCGTCGAAGCGAAGGGCGGAGACCCATTGCTCCGTCGTCAGCGTCGTGTTCGCGCTGTCGTATTCGCTGTGGAGGAAGACGATGGCGGTGGGGTCGTCCCGCTGCGTGGCGGGCACGGTTCCGATCTCCGTCAGCAGCGCCTGTTCGCGGCCGGCGATGATCCAGCCCTGGCGCCAGTCATTGTTGCGCGGCGTCAGCCAATCCCCGATCAGCGCAGTGCCGCCGAAGGCCGTGCTGCTGTTCCAGTCGCTGCTGTCGAAGATGATGGTGACGCGGTCGGTACTGCCGGAGAAACCGAGCAGGCGGCTGACCTCCGCCTGGAGCGCGTTGCGCCCGGCATCGCCATTGGCTTCCATCATCAGGATGGAGTTGGACTGGCCGCGAACCAGGATGTTCAGGTCCATTGATCGTCCTCCCGCCACGGCGAGGGCCGCGCCCGGGGAGCGATAAATGGTATACAATGTAGACGCCGCTCACGAAGCCGGGAGCGGCGATCACGAATTCAGTGCAGCTTCGTGACGAAACCGGCAGGCGCGGATCACCGCCATCGGCGATCCGGCCCGCCGAGGCCTGTCATCCGAACACCATATCCGCCGCCGTCAGCGCCGTGGTGACGCCCTGGAGAAACATCTCCTCCCCGCCCGTGCCGAGATGCACGGCCAGCCCCGCCATGCCCCAGCGCGTCTCGACGGCCTGCGTCACGTCCGATGCGCCATAGCCTTCCAGCCAAAGCTTGTCGGTCCCCTTGGTGAAATCCACCACCCAGTCATGCCCGTCGCCCTTCGCGAAGACGAAGACGTCCGACCCCGCCCCGCCCGTCAGCCCGTCATCGCCAAGCCCGCCGCGCAGCACGTCATTGCCGCCGAGGCCCTGCAGGTCGTCCGACCCCGCGCCACCCTGCAGGTAGTCCGCCGCAGTGCCGCCCTTCAGCCAGTCA
>JAIXWG010000052.1 GCA_027482245.1 Acetobacteraceae bacterium
ACCACGCCGGATCGTACGCACCCTTTGAACACACTCACCACCGCGGGGTGGAGCAGCCCGGTAGCTCGTCAGGCTCATAACCTGAAGGTCACAGGTTCAAATCCTGTCCCCGCATCCCATGAATTAAGCCCTTAGATCAACGATCTAAGGGCTTTTTGCTGTCTAGAGCTCCGGAAGCAGAAGAGGGGCGCGGAAGCAGGGCGGAAGCGTGGCGCTTCTCAGGTTGCGCGGCCCGCCATCGCTGCCCCCGTGGCCTGGAGGTATCGCGCCCCACCGACTGCCAAGTTTCGAGGGACGCATTTAATGCCGGTCACGGGCGAGGGGTTTGTAGAGCTTCGGTGCCGCTGCGGACTCCCGCTAAGCCGATAATCCATCGCTTCGAGTTGAGGATCCAGCGTGTGATCCCGGTAGTCGCGACGGGTGGGCGCGCTCGCTACGCGCCCTCTCTCTTGGGGGCGCGCCGCCGTAGCAATGGCTTTAATGGATCAGACGTGTAAGCGCTGCGGCTCGGGGCCGACTGAAGCGGGAACCTTGCCAATGCGGAGCTCACAAGGGATGGTTTGGGCCGACGTGGCCGCTGGTTCTGGGCTGCGCTGCCAGGCTTTTGCTGTGCCTGTTTAACTTGGCGTGCCAACTGGACTGGCAGCCGGCGAGCCGCGGCCTCAGCAGCCACCCGCGGCGGCGGTGGGACGCATGCTCCCCTCCATCCTTCTTTTGTGTCGAACCTGGAAGCGAACGCTTTGTACGTGCTGTGGCGCCGGCTGCCCCGTCGCACTCAGGCTTGCCGAGCGCGCCGATATAGATTCACCACGCTGCGCCTTGCGCCTGTGTGTCGAAGCCCCAAACCGCGCCGGAACAGCTCGGGAACCTCATATGGCTGCACGTCTCCGAAGACGATGCCGTGCCGGCGCAGAATATCGATTTCGTTTTGGTCGACGCCCAAGGCGCCCAGCGCCTGCTCGTCTAGGGGAGCTGCTACCTGGTTTTTGCGAACGCGGAATTTTTTAAAAATGTCCCGTAGCTCTGGTATTTCCTCTTGCGTCTCGGCCACCTTCGCTTCGCTGGTTGGTTCGACGGCAGCGCGCAGAGCGCGTGGCACCAAAAGTCTGCCGGTGTACTCGTTACCTTCCCCTGCCTCCAGCGAGACGCTCGCGGCTTTCTCAAGAAGACGAATGAGGTCTCGCGGCACTAGTCGGGCGCGAAGGTCGGAAAGAACCGCAATTATCCACGTGGCCGTGTAGGCTTCTCGGCTGCGCTTGTGTGGCTTGTCATCAGGGCCGAGCTTTCGGCCCCAGAGGCGTTCGAGGGCTAATGTTTTCTCCGACTGAGCCAGACTGTTGAAAGCTGGCGTCCAAAGGTCAGGAGTTGCGCCGGCCTGGGTAGCAAGCCAAGCCGCGAGATCAAGGATATCGTCGTCGGTCCAACTAAGGGCAAACCTTTGATACTCGCGCCTGAACTGATCGATGTTCTGCCTGACTGATGCCTCGATGGTGTCTCGTCTCGCAAACACAACAAGACCGATTGGTCGCTTTGGCTCGGCTCGCAACCGCTGGACTAGATTGACAAGTGCGGCGCGCATCGCGGTACTTACGTTGGGGTCTCCAACAGAGATGTACAGCTCTTCCAGGCCTTCGAGGACAGCTACGACGGTCTGTCCTGCACTCCGCAGGGTTTCTGCAAATCTAGCGCCGGCGCCTGGCTGGCTGACATTGAAGCCCGCGCTCCATGCGATCGTGTCGAGCCACGTGTCCGTCCATAACTGCTCAGTTGCGCTACCCTGTAGCTGTGCCTTCAGGTAGTCCGTCGTAGCGTTAATCAGCATCGGCGGCCCGAATCCTAACGCGCGGCTGGTCGCGCGGCGTGCTTCATCAGCCTCCGCCTGGAAAGCGGCGCTTGACTGAATGGAAGCGCAAACTGGCAGGATCGGTGCGCGAGTGGCACCCGCGCGTTGAACAAGTCTGCTAACAACCTCATCCCAAGTCCGCTGGGCAAGGAAGTAGCGAGCAGCGAGCGTCTTGCCCGTACCCTTTGCGCCCTCGCTAACAGCAATTGGCACCTCTGAAATGAAGCGCTCGGCGAGCGCAGCGAGCGGCTTGGTCACAAGCGGCTGGTGAACCGGCCGTCCCGCGTTTTCGGCAGCGATAAGAGTATTGGCATAATCGGTCAGCTTGCGCCTTGCGGTGGCCGTTGCGTCCGCGTCAACGCTAGCTTTTGGCGTCGTGGCAGACGGGGGCATGGCACTGAGCAACTCGGTCTCAATCCAACGATCAACTCCTGGTCCAGCAAGCTGCGCGAAGCCGCTGCTGTTGATCTGCTGGACAAACTCAGTCCACGTTGCGGCGGACACCTGTAAATCAGGCAGTTCAGGAACGTAAATGGGGGACAAGGCTTCGGCTGGCGGAAAGCGGTCAAAGAAATTCTCTGACGCCAAAACCTCTGTGTTAGAATCCGGCGTGAAATTTGCAATCAGTTCGGCGCTCAAAGGCTCCCCCAGCTGCTGATCCATGCCAGATTGTTTGAATATATTTGGGACGCGATTTATTACAAGGAGAGGCTTTCTCGGAAGCGCGCGAGCGCGGCGATATTCTTTCCCGAGAAATTTTACTAGTGCCGCCGTTGCTTTTATCGATTGATCAGCCAGCGTTGTAACCAATACTGGCGACACTTCGGGATCCATGGCTAGGTTTACGGCGAGAGGCACTAATCCGGCTCGGACGTCCACCACCACGCCCACGCAGCCGCAAGCAGCCGCGATCTGGGTGAGCAAGTCGGCAAAGGCGAAATGGTTATCTGGTGTGGATAGGTGCTCTGGCCGAATTGCAGATCCGACTAAATCGTCGATATCGCGCCGCAGCGGGAGCACGAAAAGGCTGCCGGGGATTAAATGATCCAACAATCGCGCGGCTGCGAACGCCGTTGTGCCTGGTGAGCCTCGTTCTTGTTCGGAATGCGCAAGGGCAATGACATCTTCGAGCGAAATTTTTGCCTCAGGCACCTGTTCGCGGAGCATATAGCTTATGCCTGGTGCCTCAAGGTCTGCATCCACTAGCAGCACCGGCGCTTTTGCGAGATTTGCCCAGCGTAGCGCCAGAGTGATCGCTGTCGTCGTACGTCCTGTACCGCCCTTAACACTGATCGCAGCCGCAATCGGGACCGGGCGGCTCCCGCGTTGCGGCAGTGCAGGAAGGCCGAAGTCAACCACCCCGTCGACCAAGCCGAATGCTGGTCTGGGCGAGATATCCGCGTCTAATTCATGCCACTCGACCGGTAGCGTGGCCGCATAATCGGGGCCATCAAGTGTTACCGCTAGCGGCTCGCCCTGCACGCGCCCGGGGAACACGGCTTCCAGCCAAGACTGCACGTCCCGCTCAGTCGCACCAGCTTCAACTTCGAGCTCGATTCCGTAGCGACCAAGCCTTGCTCGTCGGACCTTCTCGTTCAATTCGGGCTGCGAAGCCAAAGCGACGTTGGCAAGCCGTCGCGCGATGTCGATCCAAGTTAGTGGGGCAGCCATTGTAGCGATATTCATGTTGATTTTCTTGCCCAGATTACAATTGAGCTCAGCCACTCGAAGACAGAGCGCGTATCCGATATTTTTTCGCCGTAACGCCAGGCTTCATGCAGCGCTCTGCGGTGACAGGCCGCTCCCGAGCGCTGAAGTGTGACGGCTGGCAAAGGGCCAATCGCGCCTGCCGGGACTCTGAGCGCTTCAATAAGCCGTACCAGGTCGTGTCCGAACGAACTCGCGGCAGGCGCCTGCGCCGTTTCGGACGCTGTGTCCGCCAACTGATGCTGATCCATGTAGGCGGCTTTCAACGCGCACTCGGCGGCGTAGAACAACAGCAACGCGGCAGTGTCTTCGTCTTGCGTGCGCTCGCGCTCAGCTGCTTCCTGCAGTTCGCGCGCCCGTCGCCTAAGTGCCCGAAATGGCGGCGCAATCATCAGCATTCCCATAACGTCGGCGCGATCAGACTTGCAGCCAGTCTTACGGGCGAGGCTTGGATGCCGTCCCGCGGCGTTGCCCGCTCTACTCGGGGTCTTGAAGCACGTCAAAAGCAGCGTGCGTCCGGCTAATTGGCCGGACAGTTGGCCTGGTAGTGTGGACACTAAAGGCGGCCCGCTTCGCGGCCCGGATCGGATGCGGCACGCTCGTCGCCGCTTGGTCGACTCTGGGGGCGGGAAAGCGACTCGCTGGCGGCCTTGGCCCCAGCCCAGGGCGGCCATGATCCATACGCCGTGGCAGCCGGGAAGAGCCTCGCCACAGTGCTGCGCTTCCGCCAGCGGCCGAAGGGCGGTGAACCAAGTTTAGCTCTGGCATCTTGCCTTACCGCTCGTGGCGCGCGCCCCGGAGGCCGGCCCGCGGCGCGAACGCTAAACGATGCTGAGTCGATACGGAAGCCTGTGGCGTGGCTGAGCGGAGGCCGGCGTATAGTGCTCGCGACGGATCGGCTTCCGCGTCGGTGCCTGGGGTCGTGCCGCCCGCCGGCTTTGAGGTCAGCGCTCCGGCGGTGTCAGCAGCAGGGAGGCGAGCCTTACGGCTTCCGCCGGATCGGGCGCCCCGTTCGCATTCCATGCCTCCCAGGCCTGCCGGTGCCTATCCTCGATCATCGCTAGTCGTAGCTTCCCGCCCTCAGTAACCGGCTCGGCCGTAAAGTTGCGGACGATGATCCCCGGCTCTGCGTAGGGCGTCGCAGAGGCCGAGGGAGCGGTATGGGCGAGGATCGCATTCTCGCGGTCTTCATCAGCCGGTGGCGCGTCCTGGTCGCGCGCAGCCCGCTCCCTCTGCCGGACTCGCACCCGGATTAGCTGGGGTCCGCCAGCTGGTGACGCCACCCGCCGGACCTTGTGCCCTTCCTGCTTTAGCGTCGCGGCAAAGTCGGCGAAGAGCCCCAAGGGCTGCGCCAGCTTCAGCCGTGCCAGCTGACCGAACAGCCAGGCCAACTCGCCATCGTCGAGGCATTCCGTGTCCGCCGGCTTGAAGGGGTACTTCAGCGCTTCCTCCGGCTTCGCCAACACGCCGTTGTCCCGCCAATGGCTGCCAAAGAAGCCGTGCGTCCATGACAGGAAGGCAGCCCATGCCTCCGCCGCCAGTACGGCCCGCGGGGCGTAGAGCACGTTCACATGAGGGTGGAACGTCCGGGCGACATCCACCGTGAACTCGGTGCCGCGGAAGACCACGGCGATGCCGTATCGCTGCTGCGCCTCGCTCGCCCAGCGCGACACCTTGCGCTGTAGCGAAACGATCGCGCCGCGCAGGTCATCGCCGATCGGGATTCGCGCACCCGCCGTCACAACGCCGAAGCGCAAATAGCGGCCGATAGCGTGGTGGCGCTGAAAGTAGGTGAGGGCGGCCAGCATCGGCGCCCTCTCCTGCTTCGCCACCGAAGGCAAGAACCGGAGGGCGCGGTACTCGATGAGCTCCCGCGCCGCGCCGGTCACAGCCCCAATCAGCAGGGTAGGGGAGCCGTGCCGCGATGCTCGATACGCGGGGATGCCCGCGGCCTCCAGCTTGGCGGCCATGGCGGCGGTCTGGGCGTCGAGCTCGGCACTGGCGCGCCGGCTGGCCTCCCAGGCTTGCGTCGGCGTCTGGAGGCCCGTGCAGCGCCTGTCCAGCTCTTCAGGCGTGAGGGCGGCCGGTTCGGGTAGCGGCCCAGCTGGCGGGCGTCTGCGGCCCCTGCCAGGTGCCTGCCGATCGGCCTTCGCGGTGCTCTGTCCATGATGCGGGGGCTCTGCCCCCGCGCCCCCGGCCTCGCCGGCAGGCAGGGGTGCGGGGCGTTGCGGGCTTCGCCCGCTGCCTTCCGCACCCGCTGCCGCAAGGGTGGGGCGCCTCCGCGGCGTCAAGGGGCTTCCGCCCCCCTCCGCCCCTTCGGGGCTCCGGGCGGTTCCCGAGAAGCCCCTTGACCCCGCTGCGGCACCCTTGCCGGTGGAACGCGCGCGCATGGCGTGCGGCGGCCCGCAGGCGCGCCTGCCCTTCAGCGGGCCGCGAGGTTCCCATCGGCGTCAGAGGTGCTGGCGCGCAGCCGGTCCGCAGCCCAGCGCCGGAGGTCGCACAGCCGGTAGCGGACGGCGCGGGCCGAGACTTTCACAAAGAGCGGTCCGCCGCCGCGCAGCCGCCAGTTCTGAAGCGCGCGATCGCCGAAGCCGAGGAAAGCCGCGGCCTCGCTCTCGGACAGCATGCGTTCATCGGCCAGCGGATCGGGCGTAGCCGCGCCGGTGCTGGGGTTGCTGGTCTTGCTGCTGCTGGCCTTGCTCATCAAAGGGCGCCCCTTGTCGCCTGATTGCGATGAGCTCCCCATTGAGGGCATTCGGCCCGCGGCGTCAGCAACAAGCGCTGACAGCAAACCCCCTAAGTTGGAGGGGTATTGTTGCTGGCGGCTGCCTCAGAGCGCGCCTTCGAAAGGTGCCGCGATTCCAAAGTAGGCCGCTGTCGTGTGTTGGTTTGCGTAACGGTCCGCCAGTAGTCGGACGAAATCGCGAACTCTGAAATGCGTAGACCACGCCAGCAAGCGGTAGGTCGAAGCGGGTTGGCTAGGTCTTTACAGACCGCGGCCAGCGAACCGCTGCACGCGGCTGTCGTTGTCGAAGAATTCAGGTGGGTTTCTGCCCCTTTCCGCGAAGCGGTGCGCGGCATGGGTATCAGGTCGCCGCCGATAAGGAAGCTGATATGGAAGCGACTGCCCTCCCACATTGGGTCGAAGTTCTCCCTTTTTACTGCATCGCTGTGGGCGCTGGCGTGGGCGCCGCTTCTGGCGTCAAGCGGGGATTAAGCCACTTTCCAATATCCGAAGGATTCAGAAGTGGCGTTATTTCGGCAGTCATATGGGTCGCTTTTTTATTTTATCTGTTTCAGATGTCGAGCTTTGTCGCTGGTGCGCCGAGCCTGGAAAGGGGAGATGTAGAGCTATGGTTTATGTGTGTTGGTCTTCCATGGCTTATATGCTGGCTCGGGTTTCCTCTATTCGTATCGCGGGCTTGGCTCGCGTTGCTCACAGCCCTACGAGACAGCGCCGTCCAATGGTTGCTCACGGTTTTGGCTGCAATTCTGAGTTATGCAGCATTTAGCATCGCTCAAGCTGTAGCCGATTTTTTTATCCAGGCTCTGATTCAAACTCATCCGAATCAGCTTCCGAGCGCGCAGCGTGCGCTTACAGCAGTCGGCGCAATTTTTATTTGGGTTTTCCTATTCTATATTGCTGTAATGATCGTGCTTTTCTGGGTTCCTGTCGCTGAGATGCGCGTAACAAAGCGGCCAATTTTTGGTCTCACGGCCGCTCTGCCAATCCTGGCTGCTATTTTTTTTGTACCGTTGTCGACCGCTATTGCATTTCGGGAAGCGGGAGCTGGCGATGCTGAGGTCGTCCAAGCTCCCCGGCCAAGCCTCGATGAGGGTCTCGTAATTTGGACATCATTCATACCAAACCAGCTCGTTGAGGGCGCTGCGCACGATGATAACGGAAACATGGTAATCAGGACGCGGCTAGTTTGCGATAATCTTCCGGATAATGTGCGGGTGGCCTTTGTGCACCCAGACGAGCCTGTGCCGAACAAAGTTATTATTGCTGAGCCGCGGACTGGAGATATTCGTGGCGGCGCGCCGGCATTCAATTACAGGTTGGCGCGGTGCGAAAATTCGAACAACCCGGATGGAATAGAATAAGTCTTCGTTGGGGGAATAGTAGGTTGGTTCCAGTGCACTTGCCAGACGCAATGCTTTCGGCGCCCCTGAGCCTTGGCTGCCATTATGATTTCCCGTTTTTGAGAGTCCAAGTAGGAGTGTCTGCCTTATCAGGCAGTTCAGAACGTCTGCCGCCGATGGCATTGATGGGTTTTGGAATCGTTAAATGGTGGGCGCTCGGCGGTCTCGTTCTGCGGCGATCGCCTGACGCATAGCTGTCTGAAGCTTCTTCGGCGGGAAATGTGGGTCGATAATTGCCAAGGCTTCCGCGCAAAAAACGAAGGCCCGGGTGATGCCCACACCCCTATGCATATCGAAGGTGAAAGGCCTGGCGAGCAAATCGTGCCAGAGAGCTCGCATGTTCTCGACCCACACTAGAAGTGACTGCCGCTGCGTTGGATTGCCCGCAAATCGCTTAGCGGATCGGATACCGTAATGAGCATTCGACGCGATGCCGGCCGCGGCAGCTGCAGCCCAAGCAGCACTCCAGCCGATCGGCTGCGCGCTATCCGGGACCGGCCCTGGCAGGATCGCCGCGCCTTCCGCGAATGCGGGCGCCCGTCGATCGGGAAAGGCCCCCAGGAGCGCGCGAGAGGCGGCCATGGTTGCCGCAACGTCGAAGGCTGCCACGGCGCGTGGGCTCAGGGCTGCCAAGGCGGCGGCCAGCTGCTGCGCGGCGTCGGCCGTTGCCATCAGCTCAGCCCGGAATGAGGCATCCTCTGCGGCCAGGTGCTCGGCACTCCGCATGGCGAGGTAATGCTGGCCGGCCCTCTCCAGCTGCATCGCCATGGCTTCTTGCCCGGCCGCCGTGTCGATGCCGTGCCGGGCGGCCAGCTGTTCCAGCTGGACGGGACTGTAGAGCGTCGCCGGTGCGGTCGTCATCCTGGGTGCCCTTCCGCTCAGAGGCGCGCGCGCCCAACCCCGCACGCCGCGCGCTGTTACGTACCTACGTTGGCGCCGCAGCCCCCAACGTAACGTTTGGGCGGCCTATGCCGGCTCAGCGGGCGCCGTCCCCGTTACGGCCCGTTGAGGCGAAAGGCCCATCGCACCTGCAATGCCCCCTGAGATGCGATCGACGGTCGCCCGCACCGGATCATCGGCAAGGTGGGCGTAACGCTGCGTTGTCTGCACCTGCGTATGCCCGAGCACCTTGCCGATCATCGGCAGGCTCTCGCCCCCCGATACCGCGGCTGACGCATAGGAATGCCGGAGGTCATGGATGCGAAGGGCAGGGAGACCGGCCCGCGCCCGGATGCGGCGCCAGGGCCGCTGGATATCCTGCAACCGCGTGCCGGGCTTGGCACCGACGACGACGAAGGGGTTGCCCTCGACGCGCGGGATGGCCTCAATGACAGCTTGCGCCGCGCCGCCGATCGGGACGCGCTTCGCGCCTGTCTTGCTGTCCGGCAGAGCCAGCGCACCTGAGCGGACTTCCGCCCATCGCAGATTGAGCACTTCGCCAAGGCGGCAGCCGGTCAGGGCCAGCAGGCGGATGGCGCCGACAACATGCGGGCTCTCGCTACCGTCCCGTTCGCACTCGGCCAGGGTGGCGCCCAGCCGCTGAAACTCAGCCGGGCTCAGGAAGCGCTCGCGCTTTTCCTCGCGGTACTTTGGCACCCGGTGGCATGGGTTGCTGTTCTCAGCCCGCAGCCCCCAGACTTCGGCCAGGGCGAACATCTTGGACAGCACGCCAAGCGTTCGGTTCGCCTGGTAGGGTCGGTGCCGGTCGGCATGGTGCAGCGCTGCCACGTCGGCGCGCTTCACATCGGTCACCTTCATGGCGCCGAGAACAGGGTTGATGAAGAGCTCAACTGCCCGGCGGTACTCGGCAGCCGTCGAGGGCTTGCACCGGACCGCCACATGCTCGGCCAGGAAGCGGGCGCCAAGCTCTTCGACCGTCGACGCCTTGCGGTACTCGGTCCGCTCCCGCGAGGGGTCTTCGCCACGATCGACGGCGGCCAGCAGCTGCCGCGCCGTGGCACGGGCCTCGTCAGGGGTGGCGATGCCGATCTTGGCGAAGCTCAGCCGCCGCTGTCCGCCCGCGGCGGGGCGATACTGGATGAGATAGCTCCCGCGCCCGGCTGGGGTCAGGCGGACGCCGAAGCGCGGCATCTCATCATCCCAGACGAAGAGGTCCGCCCCATCGGTGCGGGGCTTGAGGGCGTCGATAACGCGCTTGCTGAGCTTGGGCATGGCGGGCTCCGGCGGGGGCTGCGGCACGCTTCCGGAAGCAAGGCGGAAGCGGACGGAAGCGAATCACGGCGATCAGTAGCGTAGCATGATCGCAGCCGGAACGATGTACAGGCAATAGAGGCAGTGCGTTATGCGGGCTTGGCGGCTCCTGGCGTCGGATGGAGTAGCGCCGTCAAGCTAACTCATAACCTGAAGGTCACAGGTTCAAATCCTGTCCCCGCATCCCACACACAACAACAAGCCGCCCGACAGCAATGTCCGGCGGCTTTTTCGCGCCTGAGGGGCGCGAGAAGAAGGGGGACAAAACGCCCCCTCACCGCGAGCTCGCGCTACACCTCATCCAGCAGCCGCTGCTCGCGGGCAAGTCGTTGTCGCCGTGCTTCGATGCTCTGCTGCCGCTGTTCATCAATGATCACCTGCTCGGCGAGGCTGGCGGCAATCAGCGCTTGCTGCGCTTCAGCCGCGCCCTTGGCGTCCTCGTTCATCTGGCGTGCCAACGCGTGCTGCCTAGCGTGGGCCGCCGGCGTCCAGTTCGCGTAGTCGATAGCAGTCGACAAGGCCTTTTCATGGGCCATCCGTTCGACCGACGCCGAATGCGCGGCTTGCACCTGTCGCAGCCTGTCGTAGGCCTCGGCCGTTTGGCGGCGAGCTGCCTCGACCTCGGTCCGCCGTAGCAGTCGGAGTATCGCGAGCGGATCACGCCGGGTCATCGTTCACCGCCGATGCGAGGGCCTCGAAAGCGGCCGATAGTGACGACACCTCACCCTTTCGCTGCGCCAGCATCGCCTCGATCCTGGGGGCGACGAGGAGCGCCCGGTCAGTCTCGGCATCCGCGCCAGTCCTGTAGGCGCCCAACCGGACGAGATCAGCGACGCTGTCTCGCAGGGCAAGCAGCCGTCGCGCCTGGGTGACAAGAACCGCCTGGTCGGTCGTCTGGCACCCTGGCACAGATCGCGAGAGGCTGCGCAGCACATCGATGGCGGGGTATCGACCCCCCTCGGCGATGCTGCGATCCAGCACGACATGGCCGTCCAGGATGCCCCGGACTGCGTCGGCGATGGGTTCGTCATGATCGTCGCCTTCGACCAAGACGGTAATAAGCGCCGTAATACTGCCGCTGCCGGGGGCGCCGGGGCCCGCACGCTCCAGCAGTGCGGGCAGCTCGCGAAACACACTGGGTGGATAGCCCCGCGTTGCCGGGGGCTCCCCGGCGGCCAGCCCGATCTCGCGGCACGCCTGGGCGAACCTAGTCACGGAATCCAGGAGTAGCAGGACACGCTGTCCCTGGTCGCGGAAATGCTCCGCCACGGCCAGGGCCGCGTTGGCGGCTTCCCGGCGCAGCGCCGGCGCCGCATCGGACGTCGCGCAGATGATGACGCTGCGCGCCAGTGTCTCCGCGCCCAGGTCATCCTCGACGAACTCCCGCACCTCCCGCCCTCGCTCTCCGACGAGACCGACAACGGTGACGTCGAAGTCGGCAGACCGCGCCATCGCCGCAAGCAGCGTCGATTTTCCCACACCCGACGCGGCGAAGAGGCCGAGGCGCTGGCCTTCACGGACGGTGCAGAACGTGTCCAGAGCGCGGACGCCCAGCGAGACGGGTGCTCCGAGGCGCTGGCGCAGCCCGGGACGCGGGGGTGGGCGCCGCGTGCTGCAGCGATACAGCGAGGGGGCTGGGGGCGGCTGGCTGTCCAGGGGCTTCCCCGTCGGATCGAGGACTCGCCCGAGCCAGGCGTCACTGACGGCAAGTCCCGAAGCCGGCTGTACGATTGCGGCCACGCCCTCGGCCAGTCCATCCGTATCGCCGAGTACCGCGGCCCGGGCCTGTCCACCCGTAGCCTGCACTACTTCCGCCGTGATGCCGTTCAGCCGGCGGTCCCTGATTTCGATCCGGTCGCGGAGCGCCAGCGGCGGTCTGAACCCCGTCAGGGTCACGCCGTTCTGGTCAACCCCGGCGATACAACCTTGCTGACGCATGAACGCCGCGGCGCGGATTAACGCCTCCGCCGAGGTCAGTCGCTCCAACACGGAAAAAGTCGTCATTATTAGACTTTCCAATCATTTTTTATCCAGTCTCGGAAGATAATCCATTTTTCGGATGAATCAGGCCTTCACATGTCGCGTGAAGGTGGTATCTCTACACGCATCAGGTGTGTGGAGCGGGCCCATGCGTGTCCTTCTGGTTGAAGACGATACAATCGTGGCGCGCGGGGTCGCCTTGGCCCTGAAGGCGGCGGCGATGATCATCGACACCGCCGATACGGGGGAGGAGGCGCTCGAACTCGCGCGGCTCTACGATTACGACATCGTGGTGTTGGACCTCATGCTGCCCGACATGGAGGGCTACGAGGTCGTCCGTCGTTTGCGCGCAGCCAGGGTCGAGACGCCCGTCCTGATCGTCTCCGGCCTGACGCGCCCCCAGGCCAAGGTGCGCGGCTTCGGCATGGGCGCCGACGACTACATCACCAAGCCGTTCGACCAGCAGGAACTCGTGGCCCGCATCCAGGCCATTGTCCGGCGCGCCAAGGGCTTCAGCCAACCGACGCTGTCGGTCGGGCCGCTGACGCTCAACCTCGGCTCCCGGGAAGTCCTGGTCGATGGACGCGCGGTGCACCTGACCGGGAAGGAATATGCGGTGCTGGAACTGCTGACCCTCCGGAAAGGCGTCGTGCTGACGAAGGAAGCCTTCCTGAACCATCTCTACGGCGGGATGGATGAGCCGGAGGTGAAGATCATCGACGTCTTCATCTGCAAGCTCCGCAAGAAGCTCGCGAATGCCGGCGCCGCCGAACTGATCGGGACGGTCTGGGGGCGTGGCTACGTCCTGCGCGAGCCCAATGGCGCGATCAGGCTATCGGGGCCGGCCGACCTTCGTGACGGCCCTGCCACGGCGGCGGCCTGATCCGCCACTGAAGAGAGGATGTGGCTGGTAGTTGGCAACCAGCCACGCCGGTCTTCCTAGGTCGCCGGACTGATCTGCTTCACGTCCTCTCGCCGCTGCAGCCACCAAGCATAGGGCCGCGGGAGTTGCTCGTGCGGCTTCTCCAGACCGAGCGCCGCCGCCGCATGGGTCGGCCAATTCGGATTCCACATCATCTCCCGCGCCAGCGCGACAAGATCGCACTGGCCAGCCTGCAGATACCCCTCTGCTTGATGGGCTTCGGTGATCAGACCCACAGCCATGGTCGGGATCCCGGCTTCCGCCCGGATGCGCTTCGCGAAGGGCACGTGATAGCCCGGAACGCGCGGTACCAGATGCAGCGTCAGCGGGCCCTCGATGCCGCCGGACGAGCAATCCAGCACATCGACGCCCCGCGCCTTCAACTCCCGCGCCAGCACGACCGTATCGTCCAGGCTCCAGATGCCGCCCTTTCCGTCGACGCAGGAAGCGCGGAAGAACAACGGCAGCTGCGCCGGCCATGCGGCCCGCACAGCCTCCATCAGTTCCAGTCCGAAGCGCATCCTGCCCTGGATGTCGCCGCCATAGGCGTCAGTCCGATGGTTCGTGATGGGGGAAAGGAACTGCTGGATGATGTAGCCATGGGCGCCATGGATCTCGAGGATCTCGAAGCCCGCATCAAGCGTCCGCTTCGCCGCATCGACATGCAGCGCGATCACGCGGCGGATGTCGTCGGCGTCCATCTCCTTCGGCACCATCGCCCCCTCCTTGAACGGGATGGGGCTGGGGGCGATGCCGGCCCAGGGCGGCCTGCCATTCGCCGCATCCTGCTCGCCGAGGGGCGCGAAGCCGTCCCACGGCGCCCGCGTGGCCACCTTGCGACCAGCATGGCCCAGCTGCATGGCCGCGATGGCGCCCTGGCCGCGAATGAAATCCGTGATGCGCCGCCAGGCTCGCACCTGGCCGTCGGTGTAGATCCCCGGGCAGTCATAGGTCTTGCGTGACTTCTCGGAGACCGACGTCTCCTCGCAGAACACCACGCCCGCCCCGCCCATCGCGAACTTGCCGAGGTGAACCAGGTGCCAGTCCGTCGGCTCCCCCCCGACGGCCGAATACTGGGACATGGGCGAGACGACGATGCGGTTCTTGAGGGTCAACCCGCGGAGCGTCATCGGCGTGAACAGCAGGGGCAGACCAGGCGCTTGGGTCATCAGAAACTCCGGGATCGCAACGCGGCGACAGCTAGGCGTGCTGTCCTTCTGCATGGGATAGTCAGGCCAAGCGCCTGTCACGGCAACCGGCCCCGGCTGAGAGGGCGCGGCCGTCGGGCCTCGGGAACGCCGTTCTGGGAAGCCGAATTCCTGCGGGATGAGAGACGAACGATGACCTTGCCGAAGGGCCTTGGCCGCCGAAGCCTGATGGCCGCCGCTGCTGCCCCGCTTGCCCGGCCGTTGGTAGCCAACGCGCAGCCCAGCTGGCCGGACCGGCCGGTGACGCTCGTCGTGCCGTTCGGCGCCGGCGGCGGCAACGACATCACGGCCCGAACACTCGGCCAGTTCCTCGAACGCGAACTGGGCCAGCCCTTCGTGGTCCAGAACCGTCCCGGTGCGGGCGGCGAGATCGGTATCAACGCCGTCGCTGACTCGCGGCCCGACGGCTACACCTTCGGCATCCTGAACACGCCCGGGCTCGTGACAATCCCGATCGAGCGCAACCCTCGCTGGAACCTCGACAGCTTCTCCTTCATCGCCAGCCTGGTCGATGATCCTGCCGTCATCGGTGTGCATGCGCAGTCCGGAATCACCAGCCTGGCGGACCTGGTCGCCGCCGCCCGCCGGGAACCCGATGCCGTCACCATCGCGACGCAGGCACGGGGCTCCACCAGCTTCCTCAGCGTCCGGATGCTGGAGATGGCGGCGGGCATCACCCTGACGCCCGTGATCTACAACGCCCTGCCGCCCGGCGTCCTCGCCGTGGCGCAGCGCGAGGTCCGCGGCGCCGCGGCCAATCTCGGCGAGGCGCTCATCATGACAGCCAGCCAGCCCTTCCGCATGCTGGGCGTGATGGCGGAGGAGCGGTCGAGCCTGGACCCGTCGCTGCCCACCTTCCGCGAGCAGGGCGTCGATGTTGCCATCGGCAGCCTGCGCGGGTTCGTCGGCCCCCGCGGCATCCCGGCCCCCATCGTCGCGCGACTAACCGCCGCGATCGACAAGGTCTCCAGGGACCCCGAATACCTGGAGGTCTGCCGCCGGACCCAGCAGCCGCTGCGCATCATGCTGGGCGATGCGTATGTCGCGCATCTCCGCGATGCCGATGGGCGCTTTCGCGCCATGTGGCGGGAGAAGCCCTGGATCTGACGGCTATCGCCGCGGCGGTCCGGGCCGCCGCCGCGCCTTCGGGTCCGGCCGCTCCGCTGCATGGCGGCTGCCCCGTACGGGGTGGCTCGCCAGAACGGCCTCGATCCAGTCATTGACGCGGTTGCTCTCCCGCGCTGCTTCCGCGGCGGCGACGTAGGTCTCCGGGAAGCGCATCGACAGCCATCGCCAGGCGACGAGTCGCTTGTAGGTCTTCTCTGCGCGTTCCAGTTCGAAAGGCCCGGCCGTGTCGGGACGAGGGAGGGCGCCCGCTTCGGGCGGTCGCACCTTGTGGCCGCGCGCGTGGTCAAGCGCCCATCGTGCCAGCCGCTCGATCCCGTAGTCGCGTGAGTCGACGGGGCACAGGGCGTAGGTCCAGCGCGTCGCCAGCGGCAGGTCCAGCTTGTCAATCTCGGCGGCGATCGTGATCTGGGCGGAGATGTCCGCCAGACGGTAGGACGGGTCATCCGGTCGCAGCACGGCCCGTTGCAGCCGGGTCAGCGTGGCGTAGAGCGAGTTGGTGCCCATCTCCCGCGCCACCGCCGTGACGATGGCAAGGTCCGGCGCCACGCGGGGGCGCAGGTCCGCCGGCGCCGCCGGCACGGTGCCGAGGGCGAGCTTGATGGCTGCCGGTCGCCCGGCACCCACCAGCACGGCAACGATCCCCTCCTCATGGTGTCCGAAGCGTCCGGCCCGGCCGCCGATCTGTCGCACCTCGGACGCGTTCAGCGCCCGCCGCGCCGTCCCATCCCATTTCTCCAGCGTAGAGAAGACGATGCGCGAGATCGGCAGGTTGAGGCCCAGGCCGATTGCATCGGTCGCGATCAGGATGTCGGCTTCGCCCGTCTCGCGGAAACGGCGCGCCTCCGCCCGACGCACCTCCGGACTGAGTGCGCCGTAGATCGTGGCAACGCGGCGGTTGCGGCGCTGCAATTCGCTTCGCAACTCCAACACGTCCCGCCGGGAAAAGGCGATGAGCGCATCGCCCTTCTTCAGATCCGCCAGCGCGACCGGTTCATCCGCTGCCAGCAGGGGGGACTTCCGCTGCAGCGTGATCTCCTCGACCGGTTCGTCGGTCAGGGCCGCGATGCGTCGGACAAGCGGGATGCAGTCCGGGGAGCCCAGCACGACCACTTCCCGCGCCGGTACGCCCATGATGGCGGCCGTCCAGGCGTGACCGCGATCCGGATCGGTCAGCAGCTGCGCCTCGTCGATGACCGCGACATCGACCGGTGTGTTGAACGGGCACATCTCCACGGTCGCCGCCGTGAAGCGGCTTCCGGGCACCGGATCGCGTTCCTCGCCGGTGACAAGACTTGCCTCGATGCCGCGTGCGGCGAGGGCCTCGCGGAACTCATGCGCCAGCAGGCGCAGGGGGGCCAGCGCGATGCCGCTTTCGGCCCGCGCCAGCCGATCAAGCGCCTGGTGGCTCTTCCCGGAATTCGTCGGGCCCGTGATCAGGGTGATGCGGCGATCGAGGGCGCGGGCGGTCGTGAAGTGACTGACGAAGCGGTCCATGGCGGCCGCTTCCGCCAGCACCGCATTTTCCACGCGGCTTGGCGCTTCCTCGGCCGCCGCCGGCCTGGCGCGTTGCGGGGGGCGTCCCGGGCTGCCGCGGTCGGCCCGCCAATCGGCGACCTGCGGGCGCAGCGTCGCCAGCACGGCTGGGTCGAATTGCAGCAGTTCGGCGCCCCGGCCGCGCCCCCGCGTGACCCGTCGCGCGACCGGGATGTGCCGCGCCCGGATCCAGGCTTCCGCCTCCGCCGGGGTGCAGCCCAGCAGCGGCGCCACGGCATCCCGGGCGACGAGGCTGGCTTCCCAGGCCTTCTGCTGCCGGTCAGCCTCCGCCCGCGCCGCCCTGGCCGCGATGGCGGCATCCCGCAGGGCGCGACGCCGGCTGCGCTCCGCCTCCACCGTCGCCTGGGTGAAGGCTGCGGCGGCTGCGACGTCGAGCCCGAACGCCGCCGCCGCCAGGCTGGCCGCCGCCTCGACCCCTTCCAGCGTGGCTTCCGGCTTGCCCTGGATCGCGGCCAGATCCTCCGCCGCCAGGGCGGAAGCTGCCTCCGGCGACCCGGCTGCGCGCAGGCGCTGGCTGATCGCATTACGAAGCGCGGTCAGCGGCGCTTCAGGCGCATCGCCCAGCCGCTCCAGCGCCGCCTCGACGTCCCCCTTGCGTGCCGGGAGCAGGGGCTGTTCCACCAGCACTTCTGCCAGCGCGGCACGGAGAGCCGGCCGCCTCAGTTCCTTCAATGCCTTTGAGAGCATGTGGCCGGAGGGTGGCGTGGCCGCGAACCGGCGGGCCAGCAACGTCATTTCCTCTGCCGATGCCGCCAGCGACATCGCTGAAAGCTGAGCCTCCACGCGGTGGATCGCGGCCGGATCGGGTTCGGGCAGTTCTGGCGGGATGCCGCCATTCGCGCGCAGGGTCAGAAGCGCATCGGCGGCTTCCTCCGCGCTCGGTTCCAGCGCCCCGATGCGGGCCAGCATCTCCGCCACCAGCCGCGCCTCGCCGCGCTGCGGCGGCATGGCGGCGCGGGCGAGCAGGGTGGAGATGCGGCCCGCGCTGATCGTGTGGGACGTCGTCAGGCGTTTGGGGGGCTGGGCCATGGGCGTGACATGCGGCCGATCCCTGCCGGGCGCAACAAGAACGCCGCCCCCATCAACGCATCGGCAGCAGGACAGGCAATTCATGCGCCCGTACGGCCGGCGGTTCAGCCGGGGCCGGCTCGACCTCCACCAGGCAGGTCTGGGCGATGCAACCCTGGGACAGGCCGGAGGCGCCGATATCCAGCGTCAGCACATTCGGGTTGCCATGGCGCTCCAGCCCGGTCCCATCGAGGGCGGGATCGAACCACGCGCCGGTCGAGAGCCTCGCGACGCCCGGCATCACCGCATCCGTGACGCGCACCCCCGCGAGGCAGGCACCGCGATCGTTGAAGACGCGCACCACCTGCCCATCCGTCAGCCCACGCGCGGCGGCGTCGTCCGGATGCAGGGACAGCGGAGCCCGTCCCGCGACCTTGTCGGCCATGCTCAGCGGGCTGGGATCGAGCTGGCTGTGAAGCCGGGTCACCGGCTGGTCCGACAGAAGGTGCAGGGGATGACGATCGGCCGAGGGGGCGCCAAGCCACTCCGCCGGCGCGCGCCAGACCGGATGGCCGGGGCAGTCCGGGATGTCGAAGCCCGCGATGGCATCGCTGAAGATCTCGATCCGGCCTGAGGGTGTCGGCAGCGGGTGCGCCTCCGGATCGCGGCGGAAATCCGCCAGGAAGACGGGCGGCGATGCCGGCGGGGCGATGGCCGCCAGGCCGGCCTGGCGAAGGCTGTCCCAGTCCGGCAGCGTCACGCCCGCACGGGCCGCGCGCTGCCGGCTTTCGCCATAGAGGTGACGAAGCCATTCCCCGGCATCGCGGCCTTCCGTGAAGCGCGCGCCCGCGCCGAGCCGCTCCGCCAGGGCGGCGAAGATGGCATAGTCATCGCGCGCTTCGCCGGCCGCTCGCTTCACGGCCGGCATATGGATGATGTGGCTTTCGCGGTTCGCGTAGCCGACGTCCTCACGCTCGAGCGTGGTCGTTGCCGGCAGGACGATATCCGCCATGCGCGCCGCGGGCGTCCAGAACTGCTCGTTCACCACGACGGTTTCCGGTGCCTCCCAGGCCTGCATCAGGCGATTCAGGTCCTGGTGGTGGTGGAACGGGTTGCCGCCCGCCCAGTAGATCAGCCTGATGTCGGGGTAGGTGTGGGTGGCGCCGTTGTAGCTGAAGGGCGTCCCCGGCTTCAGCAGCATATCGGCGATCCGCGCCACCGGGATGAAGTCGCGAACCGGGTTGTGGCCCTGCGGCAGCGTCGGCCCGCTGAAGCGGGCGTTCGGGCTGCCCATCAGGTTGGTCGCGCCGTAGCCCAGGCCGAAGCCGCCGCCGGGAAGCCCGATCTGCCCGAGCATGGCGGCCAGCGTCACCAGGGCCCAGAAGGGCTGCTCGCCGTGATGGGCGCGCTGCAAGGACCAGGCGATGTTCAGCATGGTCCGCGTCGCCGCCATCTCGCGCGCGAGGGCTTCAATCCTCGATGCCGGCACGCCGGTGATGGATGCCGCCCAGGCAGGCGTCTTGGGCTGCCCGTCGGCAGCGCCGGTCAGGTAAGCCAGGAAGTGGTCGAAGCCGATGCAGTGGGTGGACAGGAAGGCTTCGTCATGCAGCCCCTCCGCCTGCAACACCCAGCACAGCGCCAGCATCAGCGCCGCGTCCGTGTTCGGCCGGATCGGCACCCATTCGAAGGCGGCACCGGTATCGAGGTCGTCGCGGGTCGGGCTGATGTTGACGAAGCGGCACCCGCCTTCCGCCATGCGCCGCAGGCCGCCGGGGATCCGGTGCTCCATCGCGCCGCCCTGGCTGATCTGCGCGTTCTTGGCGGGTACGCCGCCGAAGGTGACGAGCAGGCGGGTGTGCTCGGCCAGCACCTCCCACGCCGTGTGCTGCGCCATCAGCTCGTCCATGGGGGCGACGATATGCGGCATGAGCACGCGCGCGGCGCCGAGGCTGTAGCTGTCCGTGCTGCGGACATAGCCGCCGATGCTGTTGAGGAAGCGGTGCACCTGGCTCTGCGCGTGGTGGAAGCGCCCGGCACTCGACCAGCCATAGGACCCGCCGAAGATCGCCCGGTTGCCATGCGCCTCGATGACACGGCGCAACTCGCCGGCAGCCAGGTCAATGGCCTGGTCCCAGGATACCTCGACGAAGGGCTCCCGCCCCCGACCGGTGCGTGCGCGCCCTTCCAGCCATCCCTTGCGAATGGCGGGCCGGCGGATCCGCAGCCGGTCGAGTTCGGGCGCCAGCATGTGCAGACCGATGGGGGAGGGGTCGGGGTCGTTGCGGAAGGGGTGGAGCGCCACGGCCTCCCCACCTGCCATCTCCACCTCGTAGGCGCCCCAGTGGGAGACGGTGAGAATGGCCATCGCTGAACTCCCTCCCGGCCCGATCGGGTCCGGCGCACCATCCGTTGCCGCCCGCCAGGCGGCCGTCAAGCCGCTGGGGGAGTGCGGCGGACACGGTTTCGCGGGCTACGGAGTGGCGTCGCTGCTGCCCGACTCGCCGAAAAAGAAAAGGCGGCGCCTTGCGGCGCCGCCGAGTTTAGGGAGGAAACGTCCAAGAAAGACAGCGCGCTAGCGCGCTGCTGCGGTGCACAATAAACGACAGGGACATTGACGTGCAAGGGGGTGTTGCGCCCCGGGGGCACCTTTTTCCGGCTGCCCGCACCGTCAGTCCGGCTTGGCGCCGGATGCGCGGACGATCGGCGTCCATTTCGCCGTCTCCGCCCGGATGAACGCCGCGCATTCCTCCGGCGAAGATGGCGTCGCCTCGATCTGGCGGAGCGCGAAGGCGGCCAGAAGCTCCGGATCGCGCAGCGCCGATGTCGCGGCGTGATGCAGTGCCTGGGCGGTGGCCGGGGGCAGGTTGCGCGGGGCGACGACGGCGCTCCAGTCCACCATGTCGAACTCGCCCAGGCCCGGCGTCTCCGCCATCGAAGGCAGGTTCGGCAGCAGCGGGCTGCGCGCCTTCCCCGTCACGGCCAGCAGGCGCAACCGCCCGCCCTCCGCCTGCGGACCGGCGCCGGAGGAGGGGGTGAAGGCGCTGTCGATCTTGCCGGTGATGAGGTCGGTGATCAGCGGCGCGCCGCCCCGATAGGGCACGTGGATGTTGCTGAGACCCGCCATCAGGTTCAGTTGCTCCCCTGCCAGGTGTCCTGCGCCGCCGGCGCCCGACGACCCGAAGGTGAGGGGTTCCCGCTTCGCGGCCGCGACATAATCGGCGACGCTGCGCCATGGCCGGTCCGCCGGCACGGCGAGGACGTTCACGATCATCCCGACGCGCGTGATCGGCTGCAGGTCGGTCTGTGGATCGAAGGTCAGGTTGCCGTAGAGCGTCTGGTTGATCGCCAGGCCGCCGATCGTCCCCATCAGGATGGTGTGGCCGTCGGGCGGCGACCGCACCACGAACTCCGACGCGATGTTCCCATGGGCGCCGGTCCGGTTCTCTACCACGACCGGTAGACCCAGCGCCGCCTGCATCTTCGGCGCCATCAGCCGCGCGGCCAGGTCGGTGGTGCCGCCCGGCGGAAAGCCGACAATGAAGCGGATCGGGCGATTGGGGAACGTAGCCTGGGCCAGGGCGGGAACGGCCAGCAGGACTGGCGCGGAGGCCAGCAGGGTGCGACGCAGCATCAAGGCTCTCCTCATGCGTTCGGCAGCAGCGTGTCGCGCAGCCAGGCCGCGACCGCGCAGGCATCGGCATCCCGGTCGGCAAAGCCTGCCAATTGCAGGCCGAGCGGCAGTTCCTCCGCCGCCAGCAGCGGCAAGGCGAAGGAGGGCGCGCCGACCAGGGTCCAGGGCAGCGCATAGTTCCGCGATCCGGTGAAACCGTGGTCGTGGATGGCGGGCCCGCTGGAGCACAGCATGAGGAAGCCATCCGCCCGCGCGGCGAGCGCCGCGACGCGCTGGCGAAGCCTGTCCCGGTCGGCGACCGCGCGGGCGTAGCGCGCTGCATCCATCGTGTCCGCCCGGATGAGCAGGTCCTGGATGCGGCTGCCCACCATCCCCGCGCCGTGCTGGCGGTAGGTCGCCAGCGGCCAGCGCGATTCCCATGCGAGCAGATCATTGGCGAAGTCACCGATGCCCCGCAGCTCAACCTCCAGCGCCGCGACTTCCGCATCGTTCTGCGCGTCGAGGGTGGAGACGCCGGCGGCGTTCACCTTCTGCACCGCATCCTCGAAGGCACGGCGCGACGATGCGGGCGTCTCGTCCCATCCGAGCGTGGCCAGGCGGACGAGCCGCGTCGGCTTCCGTGCCGCCGGCACGTCCATGGGGCCGCTGATGCCAGGGTGCGGTGGCATGCCGCCGACGATGCGGGAGATGACCATGGCGGCCGACCAGACATCCTCCAGGCTGGCACCGATCAGCCCGACATGATCGAGGGTCGCCGCCAGGGGCGTCACGCCGCCGGCGTGCAGCGCGCCATGGGTCGCCTTCAGCGCATAGGCGCCGCAATAGCCGGCGGGCCTGATGGTGGAGGCATGGGTCTGCGTGCCGAAGCCCATGCTCGCCATCCCTGCACCGACAGCGGCGGCCGAGCCGGAGGAGGAGCCGCCGGGCGTGCGGCTTGTGTCGTAGGGGTTGCGGGTCGGGCCGGAATTGCCGCAGGCGAACTCGGTCGTGACGGTCTTGCCGAGGATGATCGCGCCACCCATCCGCAGCGCATGCACGGCCGCCGCATCTCGGCGCGAATGCCACCCTGCGTAGATCGGGTTGTTCATCTGCGTCGGCAGGTCGATCGTCTCGATCATGTCCTTGACGACGACGGGCATGCCATCGACGGGGGAACGTGGCGCCTGTGACCGCCACCGCGCCGTCGCGGCATCAGCGGCCCTGCGCGCCGCGGCCACATCGTGCGTGACGAAGGCGGCGATGGCCGCTTCGTCGCGCTCCATCGTCGCGATGCAGGCTTCCAGGAAATCGCGTGGCGTCGAGGTGCCGGCCCTGAAGGCTGCCGCCTGCGGCACATAAGGCCGCAGCAGCGGTGAGGCCGGCGCATACGGAATGCGCCGTTGGGGAGCGGCAGGATCCAGGGGGATGACGGGAAGGAAGGTCACGCAGGGCTCCGGTGCGGCGTGGTTCCAATCCATCGCCACCAGCCCGCGTAATCAACATCCGATCGTGGACCCGCGAACCGGATTCCGCGCCGCGGGCACCGCGTTCGCGCAAGAAGGCGGCGTTCGCGTCCTCGGGCTGCCCAGCGACGATGCAAGACCGCATCCGTGCCCTGCGCCACCATCCGGCAGGCGGCTTGCTGCGCCCTCTGACAGCACCTTGCCGCCCGGCATTGCAGTGATGCGGCATGCGTCAGTGAGGAGAGCGATTATGGCATTGCTGAAGCGTGGCCGATGGTTGGCCAGCGCCCTGCTACCCCTCATCGCGTTGGCGTCGCCGCCGGCGGTGGCCCAGCCGACGCTACGCATCGCCGTCGAAGCCGACATCACCTCCACCGACCCGCACTACCACAACCTCGCCCCCAACAAGGCGGTGTCAGCGCACTTCTTCGATCCGCTCATCCTGCAGGATGAACAGCAACGCCTTGTTCCCGGTCTCGCGGTGTCCTGGCGAGCCATCGACGACACGACCTGGGAGTTCAAGCTGCGGGAGGGCGTGACGTGGCATGACGGCTCTCCCTTCACGGCGGAGGACGTGGCTTTCACCATCTGGCGCGCACCCAACGTGCCGAACAGCCCATCCTCCTTCGGCCTCTACATCCGCCAGATCGCGGAAACGACGGTGGTGGACGCCCATACAATCCGCTTCCGGACACAGGGCGTGTTCCCGCTGATGCCGGTCTATCTCTCCACCTTCGGCATCGTTTCCCGTCGCCATGGCGAGGCGGCGGCGACCGCCGACTATAACACCGGCCGCGCCATGATCGGCACGGGTCCCTACCGCTTCGGCACCTGGTTGCAAGGCGATCGCCTGACCATGGAGCGCAACCCCGCCTACTGGACCGGCGCGCAGCCCTGGGCGGGTGTCACCATGCGCTTCATGCGCAGCCCTGCATCGCGCGTTGCCGCACTGCTCTCCGGCGACGTGGACCTGATCGACGCGCTGCCGACATCCGACATCGGGCGGGTGGAGCGCGATCCGCGCACGCAGGTCAGCCGCACTGTCTCGAACCGCAACATGTATGTGCTCGTGGATCATCTCGATCGGCTCTCGCCGTTCGTCACGGATCGCCAGGGCCGTCCGCTGGACCGCAACCCCTTCCGCGATGTCCGCGTCCGCCAGGCGATCTCGCTCGCTGTGAACCGGGAGGCGATCGTGACCCGGGTCATGGATGGCGCCGCGGAAGCGACGGGGCAGCTGATGCCGCGCGGCTGGTTCGGCTGGACGCCGTCGCTGCCGCCCCCCGCCTACGATCCCGAAGGCGCGCGCCGGCTCCTCGCCGAGGCCGGCTATCCCGCGGGCTTCAACCTCACCATCCATTGCAGCAACAACCGCTACGTGAATGATGAGCGAATCTGCCAGGCGCTGGGCCAGATGCTGACGCGGGTCGGCATCCAGACCACGGTGCAGGCGCTGCCCTTCGCGACATGGATCACGGCCGCCAGCCGTCAGGACTACAGCATGATCTTCGGCGGCTGGGGCATCGACACGGCGGAGCCATCATCGCCGCTGGGTTCGCTCCTGGCCACCTTCGATCGGGCGACGGGACAGGGCGCCTCCAACCGCTCCCGCTATTCTAATCCGGAAGTCGATCGCCTGGTGGCGGAAGGCCTCGCGACGCTCGACGACGAGGCGCGCCAACGGGTGTTCATCCGGGCGACGGAGATCGCGATGCGCGATGTCGGCCTGGTGCCGATGCACCACCAGGTCAATCTGTGGGGCGTCCGGAGAGGCTTGATCCACGCCGCACGCGCGGATGAATGGACGCTCGCGATGAGTGTGCGGCCGGCGAACTGATGCGCCCCGGCCAAAGCGGTGGGTGGTGGGCGATCGGCCGCCGATAGCGTCCTGGCTGTGGCGGTGGCAGGGCGCTATCGGATGCCGGCGCGCATGAAGGATTGTACGAACTGACGCTGGAACACCAGGAAGCCCAGCAGCAGCGGGGCGGAGGTCATCAGCGTGGCGGCCGAGATGATCGCCCAGTCGATCCCCTGGTCGGTGGAGGCAAAGACGGAGAGCCCCACCGTCAGCGGCCGCGTCTCCACCGTGTTGGTGATGACCAGGGGCCAAAGGAAGTTGTTCCAGTGGTAGGACACTGACGTCAGCCCGTAGGCGAGGTAGGTCGGCTTCGCCAGCGGCACATAGACCCGCAGCAGGATCGCCAGCGTCCCGCATCCCTCGACTCGCGCCGCTTCCTCCAGCTCGCGGGGAATCTGCTTGAAGGTCTGCCGCAGCAGGAAGATGCCGAAGGCGGAGGCCATGTAGGGCAGGCCGATCGCCAGGATCGTGTCCACCAGGCCGAGCGCCCGCATGCTGCGGTAGTTCTCCACCAGCAGCACGTCCGGCATGATCATCAGCTGCAGCAGCACGAGCCCGAACAGAAGCCCGCTGCCGCGGAATTCGCTGCGGGCGAAGGCGAAGGCTGCCAGCGTGCACAGCACGAACTGCGCCACCAGCACCATCGTAACCAGGATGAAGGTATTCAGGAAGTAGCGCGCGAAGGGCGCCGCATCCCAGGCCGCGGCGAAATTCTCCAGCGTCAGCGGCGCGAGCAACTCGAACCGAGTCGAGTAGCCCTGCGGGTGGATCGCGGCCCAGACCGCGTAGAGCAGCGGCGCCACCCAGACCAGGCCGAGCAGCCAGGCCGCCGCATGTTCGACAATGCGACCGATCTTGCCGCTCACCGGTAGTGCACCCTCTTCTCGCCGAGTGCGAATTGCAGCACCGCCGTCAGTGCCAGCATCACGAGCAGCACGACCGTGAGCGCGGAGGCGGTGGCCGTGTCCCAGAACCGGAAGCCGAGTTCATAGACGTAGGTGAGCAGTAGCGCCGTGGCGTTGTTCGGGCCGCCTTTCGTCATGACGATGATGTGGTCCACCAGGCGGAAGCCGTTGATGACGGCGTTCACCAGCACGAAGAGCGTCGTCGGCCCCAGCAGCGGCAGCGTCACGCGCCAGAAGATGCGGGCGCGGGACGCACCCTCGATCGCCGCGGCCTCGTAGAGGTTGGGCGGTATGGCCTGGAGCGCGGCGAGATAGAAGATCATGAAGAACCCGGCCTCCTTCCAGACGGCCACGACGATCATCGCGCCGAGCGCGGTTTCCGTCGTGCCGATCCAGTTGGTCGGGCCCCAGCCGAACAGCGTGCGCAGCACCTGGTCCAGCAGCCCGTAATCCGGCGTGAAGAAGAACAGCCAGAGGTTTGCGATCGCAATCATCGGAAGCACGGTCGGCGTGAAGAAGGCGATGCGCAGCGCCGTGCGGCCATGGATCTTGCCGTTGACCCAGAGCGCCATCATCAGCGCCAACCCGATGGACAGCGGGATGGTCGCCAGCGCGTAGACCAGGTTGTTCGTCAGTGCCTGCCAGAAGATCGGGTCATCCGCGAGCGCCAGGTAGTTCTCCGCGCCCACGAAGCGCGCGGGGCGGCTGCCCCGCGGCGTGGAGAACAGGGAATGCCAGATGGTGGCGATGGCGGGGTAGTGGGTGAAGGCTACCAGCAGCAGCAGGGCCGGCGACAGCATCAGCCACGCATGGATCGTCGTCCGGCCCCGCATCGCCACCCCCTCAGCGATACCGGCGCAGGATGCGCTCGGCCTCAGCCTGCGCATCCGCCATCGCCGGCCCGGCCTGCTTCCGGCCGAGCAGCCCGGCCTGGAGGTTGTCGTTCAGCGCCTTGGTCACGCGCTGGTTCTCATGCGTGGACAGCTCCGCCACCGCATGCGGCAGCTGATCCCGTGCCACGGCGGCGGCGGGGAAGTCCGCGACATAGGCGCGCATCGCCGCCGTCTCGAAGGCGGCGGGCGTGACGGCGACGTAGCCGGTCTCGATCCCCCAATGCGCCGCACGCTCGGGCGTCGTCAGGAAGCGTGCGAAGCGCACCGCGCCTTCCCGCTGTGCCGTATTGGCCGACTTGAAGACGTAGAGGTTGCCGCCCCCCGTCGGGCTGCCCAGCCGGCGCCCGGCCGGCAGCATGCCGACGCCGAAGGGGAAGGGCGCGTTGCGGCGGACATTCGTCAGGTTGCCCGTGGTCGTCCACATCATCGCCGTCTTGCGTTCGAAGAAGTCGCGCGGGGTGGTGCCCCATTCTACGATGCCGCCGGGATGCACGCGGTGGCGCTGGGACAGGTCCATCCAGTACTGCAGGGCCTCCGCCACCTTCGGACCGTTGAAGAAGGTGCGGTTGCCATCGGCATTCATCAGCCGGACATCAGCCTGCGTGCTCAGGCCCTGGAACAGCCAGTAGGGGAAGCCGGAGGAGGGGATCTGGATGCCCCATCGCGTCACGCTGTCGCCCTGCCGCTTCGTCAGCTTCTGCGCGAACTCGACTTGCTGCGCCCAATTCTGCGGCGGCGTCTCCGGATCCAGCCCCGCCTCCCGGAACGCGTCCTTGTTCCAGTAGGTGACGATGGTGGAGCGCTGGAAGGGGATGCCCCAGGTCTTGCCGCGGGCGCGGCTGTTTTCCATGAAGCCGGGGTAGAAGCCATCAAGCCAGGGCCGCTCCACCCCGGCCAGGTCTTCCCACGCCAGGATCGCGTCCTCCTCGATCAGCGTGAAGATGTCGACAGCCAGCAGGCAGGCGAGCTGCGGCGCATCGCCGCCGCGCATCGCCGTCAGCGTCTTGGTCAGCGTGTCCTGGTAGGACCCGGCATAGATCGGCTTGATGCGGAAGCGCGGATTCTCCCGCGCGAATTCCTCGCAATAGCCGTCGATCAGGCGCGGGATCGGCCCGCCGACGGCGATCGGGTAGTTGAACACGATCTCGGTCGGCGCCTGGGCGTGGACGGCGGGCGAGGCCAGCAGCGGGCTCGCGGCAAGCGCGCCCAGAGTGGCGCGGCGGGTGATCGTCATCGGGCTTCTCCTCCGTGTTCGTTCAGGCAGTGACAGGGTCCGGCAGCCGGCGGCCGCTGGTGGGATCGAACAGGTGCACGGCCGGCGGCAGCTTCAGCCGCAGCGGCGCGCCACTGGACAGCGCGTAGTGGCCGGGGACGCGCAGTTGCATCACCTCCGCCCCATCACCCACAGCGACAGAGAGCACTGTCTCCGCGCCTAAGAACTCCGCGGCCTGCACCCGCGCAGACAGGCCCGGCCCATCCGTCGGCGTCACTTCCTCCGGCCGCAGCCCCAGCACCTGGCCGGCGGCGCTAGCGGGCGCCACGGCGATGCCGGGCGCGCCCGCCACCTCAGCGCCCTGCGCCCCGGGCACCAGCCGCAGCAGGGACATGGGCGGCGTGCCGATGAAGGAGGCCGCGAAGACGCTGGCCGGCCGTGCATAAAGCTCCGCCGGCGTCGCATCCTGCTCCACCCGGCCGTCGCGCATCAGCACCACCTGGTCGGCCATGCTCATCGCCTCCGCCTGGTCATGCGTGACGTAGACCATGGTGATCCCGAGTCGCTGCTGCAGCGCGCGGATCTCCCGCCGCATCTCCGCCCGCAGCTTGGCATCGAGGTTCGACAGCGGCTCGTCCATCAGGCAGATCGGCGCTTCCGCCACCACCGCGCGCGCCAGCGCCACGCGCTGCTGCTGCCCGCCCGAGAGCTGGCTCGGCCGCCTTCCGAGCAGCTTGGTGAGGCCCAGCATCTCCGCCGCCGCGGCCAGCCGCGCCTGGCGTTCCGCCGCCGCCACGTGCCGCGCGCGCAGGCCGAAGACGATGTTCTCCGCCACCGACAGGTGCGGGAACAGCGCGTAGGACTGGAACACCATGGCGATGCCGCGCGCCGCGGGCGGCAGGCCCGTGACGTCCCGCCCTTCCAGCAGCAGGCGCCCGCTGGTCGGCGCCTCCAGCCCCGCCACCACGCGCAGCAGGGTGGACTTGCCGCAGCCCGAGGGGCCGAGCAGCACGAGGAAGGTCCCCGGGCGCGCGGCGATGCTGATGCCGGCCAGGGCATGCGTCTCGCCGAATGATTTGGTGATGCCGTCGAGGCGTATGTCGCCTCGCGGCCCGTGCGGCACAGTCATGGCGGGCGTCAGCGCTGCGATCCGTGGTTGAGGGCGGACAAACCATAGGGGACATCCGCGCCGGCGCGCCAGACCACCCCCCGGCCGGTGTCACGCAGTTATCGCGGTTCCGGCCCTTTCCAGCCCCGCATCGCCTGCTCTACCGTCCGCGCATCGGGGAGGCGAAGTTGGGCAGCAGCGTCGAGGTCGAGGACCTGTCGGTATCCTTCGGGCGCACCAGCGTGCTGCACGGAATCTCACTATCCGTCGCCGCCGGCGAATTCGTGGCGCTGCTCGGCCCGTCGGGCTGCGGAAAGACCACGCTGCTGCGCTCCATCGCGGGCTTTGTCGCGCCGAGTGGTGGGCGTATCCGCGCCGGCGGGCAGGACATCACCACGGCGCCGCCGGAGAAGCGTGGCGCCGCGATGGTGTTCCAGTCCTACGCGCTCTGGCCGCACATGACGGTCGCCAAGACCATCGGCTACGGCCTCAAGCTGCGCGGCTGGGATCGGGTGCGGATCGTGGCGAAGGTGGAGGAGATGCTGCGCCTGCTGCGGCTAGAGGGCCTCGGCGACCGCCTGCCCGCGCAACTGTCGGGCGGGCAGCGGCAGCGGGTTGCGCTGGGACGCGCGCTGGCGGTGGATCCCGCCATCCTGCTGCTGGACGAGCCCATGTCGAACCTCGACGCCCGGGTCCGCGAAGGCGTCCGCCACGAGCTCCGCGCGCTGCAGCAGGCCCTCGGCATTACCGCCATCCATGTGACGCATGACCGGGAGGAGGCGATGATCCTCGCCGACCGCATCGTCATCCTGCAGGAAGGCCGGATCGCCCAGGCCGGCACGCCGGAGGATCTCTGGGCGCGGCCGGCCAGCGCCTATGTCGCGGATTTCCTCGGCGCCACGAACCGGCTGCCGGTGCGCGTCGCGGGCGCCGAGGCCGAGGCGGCGCCCGGGGAAGCGCCGCTCCGCCTCGCCCCGGGCCGTGCACCCGCGCCCGGGCCCGCCACCGTGCATTTCCGGCCGGAGGAGGCGCGGATCCTGGCCGTCGGTGAACCGCTCGATGGCCTCGTCTTCCACGGCACCGTCGCGCTCTCCGCCTATCCTGGTGGCCGCTGGCGCGCCTCCATCCGCGTCGGCCGTGACGACGTGCTGGTCGATGTGCCGGACCGCCTGCCGGAAGGCGCCGCGGTGCGGCTCGGCATTCCCTCTCCCGCGGCGCATGTCTTCGCCGCCCCCTGAACGATGAAGAACGGAGGAAGCAAGCCCATGGACCGCAGGACATTCCTGGCCGCCACCGCGGCCCTCGCCGCCACGCCAGCCTTCGCGCAGCAGCGCGTGACGCTCAACGTGCTCACCGCCGGCGACCAGAACATGGTCGACTACATCACGGATTACCTCGGCCCGATGTTCCAGCGGCAGAACCCCGGCGTAACCGTCCGCGCGCTCGGCACCGGGCCTGGCGATGCCGGCAGCCAGCGCATCTGGGAAAGGCTGGAGGCGCAGCGCCGAGCCAACACCGCAAGCGTCGACGTCGATGTCGCCGTTGTGCACCAGACCATGGCCGGCCGCATGGTGGCGGAGGGGCTGCTCGCCCGCTACCGCGACCAGGCCGCGACCGGCCAGCTTTCCACCAGTGACGTCACGCGCAACGCGCTTGGCCAGAATGTCGATGGCTTCGTGCTGCCGATGTTCAACAGCCAGATCGCGCTGGCCTACAACCCGGCCCGCGTCGCCAACCCGCCCCGCAGCTTCGCGGAGCTGGAGAACTGGGTGAAGCAGAACCCCCGCCGCTTCGGCTACAACGGCATCCGCGGCGGCATGTCGGGCGTGGGCTTCGTATTCGGCTGGGCCTATGCCTTCGGCCCCGACCAGAAGCGCCTGATCGAGGGACCCTTCGATGCGGAAGCCGTCAGCGCGCTGACGCCCGCCTTCCAGCGCCTGCGCGAATTCAACCGCAACGTCGTCATCACGCCCGGCAATGCCGGCACGCTGGATGCGATGAACCGCGGCGAGATCGACATGGGCCCGGTCTGGATGGACATGTTCTACAGCTGGCAGGCGGAAGGACGCCTCAACCCCGCCTATCGCCTGGTGCTGCCGGAGAGCGGCATGCCTGGCCAGCCCATGTATTACGTCATCCCCGCCCGCGCCGCGAACAGCGACGTGGCGCGCCGCTTCATCGAACTCGCCACCAGCCCGCCCGTGCAGGCGGAGGGCATCGTCCGCCGCTTCAACTGGCTGCCCGGCATCGATGCGCAGCATGTCCGCCAGCACCTGGACCAGCAGACCTGGGACCGGCTGTTCCGCGACGTGGGGCCGGACCAGTTGGCCCGCGGCGCGCGTCCGATGCCGCAGGCCGACTTCATGCGCGCGCTGCAGGAAGCCTATGAACGCGTCGTCCTGAACTGACGCGGTGCTGCCCTATCTCCTTCTCGCGCCGGCGCTCTTCGTCGTCGGCGCCTTCTTCCTGGTGCCGCTGGCCTTCTCGGTCGGCGGCGCCTTCGAGGGGCCGCAGGGCCCGACGCTCGCGAACCTCGCCAGTGCGGCGTCGCTCTATCGGATGGACCTGGTCTTCACCCTGCTGATCGTGGTGGCCTCCACCGCGCTGACGGGGCTGGGGGCGGTCGCGATCGGTGGCTACCTGACGCTGGGCCGGTCGAAGCTCGCGCTGCGCCTGCTGGGTGCGATGTATCGCTGGCCGCTCTTCATCCCCTTCATCGTCGCCGCCCAGGCGATGCGTGGCTTCATCGGCCAGAACGGGCTCATGAACAACACGCTGGTCTGGATCGGCCTGATGCCGCAGGAATGGGCGCAGAGCTTCCTCGATTGGCGCGGCATCGTCATCACCTTCGTCTGGAAGCAGCTTCCCTTCGCGACGCTGCTGGTCGCAGGCGCCATGGCGGCGCTGGACCGGTCAGGGATCGAGGCCGCGCAGAATCTCGGCGCCAATCGCCTGCGCATCCTGCTCGGCATCGTCATCCCGCAGGTCGCGCGCAACATCATGGTGGCGCTGGTGCTTTCCTTCGTCACCATGATGTCCGTGCTCTCCGTGCCCATGATGATCAGCGGCCAGAGCCCGACCATGCTGACCGTCGCCATGGCCTGGCGCATCAATTCCTTTGGCGACTACGGCACGGCCAATGCGCTCGGCCTCGTCTCCTGCATCATGACCGGGCTCGTCGCCTGGGTCTGGCTCCGCCAGGCGGCGGCGGAGCGCGCGTGATGAGCCGTTCGGTGATGTGGTGGCTGCCGCGCGGCATCCTGCTTGGCCTCTTCGCCTTCTTCGTCTTCGGGCCGCTGGTGAACCTGGTGCTGTGGTCGGTGGCGGAGAGCTGGTTCTGGCCCAACCGCCTGCCCAGCCAATATGGTTTTCGCTTCTGGGAACGCGTCTTCCGGCCGGAAGGCCAGGCGATGGAGAGCCTCTGGCTGTCCATCTGGATCGCATCGCTGACGACGCTGCTCTGCCTGGCCGTCTCCGTCCCCGCCGCCTGGGCGCTGGCCAAGGCCAACCTGCGCTGGCGGGCCGCGATCCTGATGCTGTTCCTGCTGCCCCAGGCCTTCCCGAACCTGCCCGTCTACATCAACGTCGCGCGCATCTTCTTCTCGCTCGACCTCAACGGTACCGTCATCGGTGTCGTGCTGGTGCATGCCGCGCATGGGTTGGTCTATTCCATCTGGATCGCGACCGCCGCCTTCGCGGCCGTCGATGACGACCTGGAACTCGCGGCGCGCAATATCGGCGCTGATGCGTTGACGGCCTTCCGCACCGTGACCCTGCCGCTCGCCGCGCCCGGCATCGCCGCCAGCGCGGTCTTCGTCTTCCTCGAATCGCTCGACGAATTCACCGCCAGCTACTTCGTCGGCGCGCCGGAGGTCCGGACCCTGCCGCTGCTGCTGTTCAGCGCCGCTTCCGGCGGCAACATGCAGGTTGCCGCCATCACCGCGCTGATCCTGCTGGTGCCGAGCGTGCTCTTCATGCTCATTGTCGAGCGCTTCCTCCGCGCCGAGGTCCTGGCCAAGGTCGGCAAATAGGTCACGCCATGCCCACGATCCTGCAGATCAGCGACACCCATCTCTGCCCCCGCAACGGCCTCTTCCTCGACAACGTCGCGACGCTGCGGCGCATCGCGGAGGATCGCCGCCCGGACCTGACGGTCTTCAGCGGCGACCTGTCGCTGGACGGCGCGGACCAGGAGGAGGATCTGGCCTTCGCGGCCGACCTGCTCCGCACCTTCCCCGGCCCGCACCTCTTCATCCCCGGCAACCACGACACCGGCAGCCACCCCATCGGCATGCCGCATCAGCCCGTCAATGCCGCCCGCATGGCTCGCTATCGCCGCTTCTTCGGCGATGGCTTCGGCGCCGCCGACCTGCCGGGCTGGCGCGCCATCGGCCTGAACACGGAGATCATGGCGACGGGCGTGGAGGAGGAAGCGCAGGCTGCCTTCATCGCGGCCACCGCCGCGACGATCGGCGACCGCCGCCTCGCGCTCTTCCTCCACAAGCCGGTCTTCGTGACGCGACCCAATGATCCCGCCATCGATGTCTGGTCGGTGCCGCCCGCATCGCGTGCGGGCCTGGCGCCGCTACTCGGCCATGCCGGGTTGCGCCTGATCGCCTCCGGCCATCTCCACATGTTCCGGCAGGAGGTGGAGGGCCGGGTCAGCCGCATCTGGTGCCCCGCCGCCTCCTTCGTCATGACGCCGGATCAGCAGGACAACCTCCAGGGCCTGCGGCGCTGCGGCGCGCTGCTGCATCACCTCGGCGCGGATGGCGTCACGACGGAAATGCTGGACCTGCCCGATACCTGGGCGGCCGACGTCAAGCACCTGACCTATCCCGGCTGACGCCGCCGCAATGCCACGGCGACGATGTTCGCCGCCGTCGGCTTGAACTGGAGGAACCGCCAGGCCGCCACGGGCCCGGTGCTGGCCGGCGCGAAGGCGAGGGCAGGGGGCTCGCCCAGGGTGAAGCCGAAATTCTCCAGCCCCATCGCGATGCCCTCGCCGGTCGCCTTCACGAAGGCTTCCTTCAGCGTCCAGATGCGGAGGAAGGCTTCGTGCCGCTGCGCGCGCGGCAGGGCCGCGATCATTGCCGCCTCGCTCTGCGCGAAGAAGCGCTCGGCGATGCCCTCGCCCGCCTCTCGGCGCGTCAGATCCTCCACATCCAGGCCCACGTCATCGTTGCGCGCCACCGTGCAGGCGACGAGGTTGCGCGTGTGGCTGAGGTTGAAGCGCAGCCAGGGAAGCCCGTGATCCGGCGCCACCTCCGGCTTCCCGGCCGGCCCTTCCACGAAGCGCCATGCCTCCGGCGCCAGCCCCCCGGCTTCGGCCAGCATCCGCCGCGCCAGCGCATGCGCGGCGATATAGGCGTGACGGTCGAGGTCACTGTGGAACCGCGCGGCGCGCGCCTGCTCCGCCGGTTCCAGCACCGCGTGCCAGGCCGACAGCGTCGCCGCATCCGCCTGCTGCGGCAGCACCCAGCGCAGGCGGACGCAGCGCGTCCTAGTCAAGCTTGATGCCGAGGTCCCGGATCAGCGGCCGCCAGCGCGCGATCTCGCTGCGCATCTGCGCATTGAAGGCGGCCGCATCGCCCGGCACCGCCTCCGCGCTCAGGTTGCGCACGACCTGCGCGACCTCCTCGCTCGCGATCGCCTGGTTCAGCACCGCATTCAGCCGCGCGACCGATGCGGCCGGCGTTGCCGCCGCCACGCTCATGCCCATCCAGGCATAGGCCTCCGCCTCCGCCAGGCCCAATTCCTGCAACGTCGGCACCTCCGGCAGGGCGGGGATGCGGGCGGGCGACATCACCGCCATCGCGCGTGCCTGCCCCTGCCGGATCGCGCCCATGGAGGATGCGCTGTCGGTCAGCATGCAGTCGACCGAGCCCGCCAGCATGTCCTGCAACGCGGCCGGCGAATTGCGGTAGGGCACATGCGTCGCATCGAAGCGGGCGACGCGCGCGACGTATTCCATCGCGAGGTGCTGCGGGCTCGCCACCGCGCCGCTGCCGAAGGTCGGCGCCTTGGCGCGGGCCGCGGCCAGGAAGCCGGCCCAGTCGCGGATCGGGCTTTCGGTGCGTACGATCAGGATCAGCGGGAAGCGCGCGATCAGGCCGACGCCGGTCAGCGCCGTGTCCGGGTCATAGGGCAGCCGCGCATAGAGCGCCGGGCTGTAGATCGCCATGCCATTGTCGACCATCAGCATGGTGTGGCCATCGGCCGGTGCCTGCAGCACCGTCTCCGTCGCCAGCACGCCGCCCCCGCCCGGGCGGTTATCCACCACGACGTTCTGGCCGAGCCTGGCACCCATCTGCCGCCCGATCAGCCGCGCGAACTGGTCGGAAGGCCCGCCCGCGCCATAGGCGATCACCCATCGCAGCTGCCGTTCCGGGAAGGACTGCGCCCGGGAAGCGGTGCCCAGGGCAGGAAGGGCCAGCGTGGCTAGGCCAAGCGATCGGCGGGTCAGCATGGGGCGGCAATCCTCCGGCAGCGCGGGAAGGTTCGCAGACGGCCCGGGGCAAGACAAGCGCCCGGCTTTCTGCCTAACCTTCCCCCATGCCGAACCGATCCCGCGTCACAATCGATGGCCTCGACCGTGCCTCCCACCGCGCCTTCTACCGCGCCATGGGCCTGTCGGAGGATGACCTCGCCAAGCCGATGATCGGCATCGTCTCCTTCAAGGGGGACCAGACGCCCTGCAACCAGACGCATGGCTTCCAGGTGGATGCCGCGCGGCTCGGCGTGGCGGCGGCGGGCGGCGTGCCGCGCGAATTCACGGCCCCCTCCGTCTCCGACGGCCTCAGCATGAACCATGAGGGCATGAAGTTCAGCCTGGTGAGCCGCGAGCTCGTCGCCGACACGATCGAGGCGACGATGCATGGCCTGGCCTATGACGCGCTGCTCGGCTTCGGCGGCTGCGACAAGACGCTGCCCGGCGTGATGATGGGCATGCTGCGGATCAACCTGCCCTCCATCTTCCTCTATGGCGGCTCCGCGCTGCCCGGCCGCTACAAGGGCCGCGACCTCACCGTGCTCGACAGCTACGAGGCGGTGGGCGCCGTCATGGCCGGCACCATGGATGCGGCGGAGGCGGCGCGGATCGAGCATGCCTGCCTGCCGACCGTGGGTTCCTGCGGCGGGCAGTTCACCGCGAACACCATGGCGATGGTGGGGGAGGCGCTGGGCCTCTCGCTGCCCAATTCCTCCATGGTGCCCGGCGTCTATTCCATCCGCGCCGCCATCGCGCAGCAGGCGGCGAAGCGGCTGCTGGCGATGCTGGAACAGGGCGGGCCGCTGCCGCGGGAGATCGTCACCTGGAAGGCGCTGGAGAATGGCGCCGCCATCGTCGCCGCCACCGGCGGTTCCACCAATGCCGCGCTGCACCTGCCCGCCATCGCGAACGAGGCCGGCATCCGCTTCACCATGGAGGATGTCGCCCGCGTCTTCGCCCGCACGCCGCTGATCGGCGACCTTCGCCCCGGTGGCCGCTTCACCGCCAAGGACGTGCATGATGCCGGCGGTGCCGCCATCATCATCGGCGCGCTGATCCGCAGCGGCCACATGCATGGCGATTGCCTGACCGTCACCGGCCGCACCATGGCGGAGGAATATGCCGGCGCGGAGGCCCCCGATGGCCAGGTGGTGCGTGACCCCGCGACGCCCATCGCGCCCGATGGCGGCGTCGCGATCCTGCGCGGCAATCTCTGCCCCGATGGCGCCGTCATCAAGGTCGCCGGCCTCAAGTCGCTGGTGTTCGAAGGCGTGGCCCGCGTCTTCGAAGGCGAGGATGCCTGCGTGGAGGCCGTGCGACGCCGCGACTACGAAGCGGGCCAGGTCCTCATCATCCGGGGCGAAGGACCGGTCGGCGGGCCGGGGATGCGGGAGATGCTCGGCGTCACCGCGCTGATCTATGGCCAGGGGATGGGGGAGAAGGTGGCCCTCATCACCGATGGCCGTTTCAGCGGCGCCACGCGCGGCATGTGCATCGGCTATGTCGCGCCGGAAGCAGCCATCGGCGGGCCGCTCGCGCTGGTCCGCGACGGCGACCGCATCCGCATCGATGCCAAGGCGATGCGGATGGATCTTCTCGTCCCCGACAGCGAGATTGCCGCCCGTCGTGCCGCCTGGACGCCACCCGCGCCGCGCCACCGCGCCGGGCTTCTCGCGAAATACGCGAAGCTGGTCGGCCAGGCGCCGGGCGGCGCCGTGACGCATGAAGGCCCCGCCGAGTGGCCGCTATGACGCTCGCCTTCCTCGGCCTCGGCCTGATGGGCGCCCCCATGGCGCGCCGCCTGCTGGTGGCCGGGCATGACGTCACGGTCTGGAACCGCAGCCCCGCCAAGGCCGCGCCCTTCGCGGAGGCCGGCGCGCGCCTCGCCGCCACGCCCGCCGAGGCCGCGGCCGGGGCGCGCATCGTCTTCCTCAACCTGATGGATGCCGCCGCGACCGAGGCCGTGTGCTTCGGCCCCGGCGGCATCGCGGAAGCGCCGGCCACGGATCGCATCGTCGTCGACCACGCCTCCATCGCGCCCGACCGTACCCGCGCCATCGCCGCGCGCCTGCTGGCCGCCAATGGCACGCGCTGGGTGGATGCGCCCGTGTCCGGCGGCACGCGCGGCGCCACCGATGGCACGCTGGCCGTGATGGCGGGCGGGGAGGCCGCGGATATCGAGGCGATCCGCCCATTCGTCATGGCCATGGCCCGCAATCTGACGCATCTCGGCCCGATCGGCGCCGGGCAGACCGCGAAGCTCTGCAACCAGATCATCTCCGGCAGCCTGATGAGCGTGATCGCGGAGGCCGTGCGCCTCGCGCAGAATGCCGGCATCGACGCGGCGCGCCTGCCGGAAGCCTTCGCCGGCGGCTTCGCGGACAGCCTGCCGCTCCGCCTCTTCGTCCCCCGCATGGCAGCCGGCAACCATGAGCCGCCCATCGGCAGCGCGGCGTCGATGGTCAAGGATTTGGAGGCCGTGCTGCAGCTGGCGGCGCAGACCGGCACGCCGGTGCCCATGTCCGGCCTGGCGCTGCAGATGCTGCGCCTGACGATGGCGCGCTTCGGCGCCGAGGCCGAGGCCCTGATGGTCCATTCCCTGAGCGAGCACGCATGAAGATCGCTGTCCTTGGCGGCGGCAACGGCGCCTTCGCCGCCGCGGCCGATTTCACCGAAGCGGGGCACGAGGTCCGCCTGTGGCGCACCAGCGCCGAGGCGGCGCGCGAAGCCACCACCATCACGGTGAAGGATTCCCGCGGCCAGCGCGCCACGACGCCCGCGCTGATCACCGCCGACCTCGCTGCAGCGATAGGCGGCGCCGCCCTCATCCTCGCCCCCGCGCCGGCCACGACGCATGAGGCGCTGGCCCCACGGCTGGCCCCGCTGCTGGAGGATGGGCAGGTCGTCTTCCTCACCCCCGGCACGCTCGGCACCGTCATCCTGGCGCGCGCGCTGCACGCGCACCGCCCCGCGGCGCGCGTCGCCTTTGCGGAGACGGGGACGCTGCCCTGGCTCGCCCGCAAGCACGGCCCGGACCTGGTCGCCATCACCGTGCGGGCGAAGCGCCTGCCCGTCGGCGTCTTCCCGCTGGTGCTCGCCGATCACGCCATCGCCACCATCGGGGCGGGTTTCCCCGGCGTGATCGAGCCCTGCGGCGATGCGCTGTCCGGTGCGCTGATGAATGCGGGGCCCATCATCCACCCGCCGCTCATCACCATGAATGCTGGCCCGCTCGAGCACTTCCCGAAGTGGGACATCCACAAGGAAGGCACCCAGCCCAGCATCCGCCGCGTGACGGATGCGCTGGATGGGGAGCGCGTGGCGGTGCGGGAGGCCCTGGGCTATGTCGCGCCCCACTTCCCGCTGGCCGACCACTACGCCAAGGAAGGCCCTGAATGGTGCTACGGCCGCGGCAGCCATGACCGGCTGACGGACAGTGGTGACTGGCGCGAGAACATCGTGCTGACCGAGCATCGCTACATGCGGGAGGATACGTGCCTCGGCCTGTCGCTGCTGATCGATGCCGGCCGCGCGGCCGGCGTGCCGACGCCGCTCGCCCGCGCCTTCCTCGCTATCGGCAGCGCCATCTGCGCCGAGGATTTTCTCGAATTGCGTACCCTCGTGCGGTGCGGCCTGCCGGACGATGCCGCCGAACGCGCAAAGGTGCTGCGCGATGGCTTCTGATTGCATCGCCATCGGTTGCCTCGGCGCCGGCCGCATGGGGCGCGGCATCGCCGTGCACTTCGCCTATGCCGGCCACCCCGTCACCCTCTTCGACCTCAAGCCCCGCCCGCCTGAGGATTTCACGCAGCTCGCCGCCGCGGCCCATGCCGAGATCGCGGCGACGCTCACGATGCTCGCCGATCTCGGACTGGGCGACGCCGCTGCCGTGCCCGCCATCGCCGCCCGCGTCACGATCCGCCCGGCTGCGGAGGCGACTTTCCTGCGCGACATGCCTGTGGTGTTTGAGGGCGTCCCTGAGATCCTCGACCTGAAGCGCGCCGCGCTGGCGGAGGCTGCGGCGCTGATGGCGCCCGACGCCATCCTCGCCTCCACCACCTCCACCATCATGGTAGACGACCTTTCCTCCGCCGTGCCTAATCGTGCGCGCTTCCTCAACGCGCACTGGCTGAACCCGGCCTACCTGGTGCCGCTGGTCGAGATCTCCCCGAGCCAGCACACGGATTCCACCATCACGTCGCGGTTGATGGAACTGCTGGAATCCGTCGGCAAGGTGCCCGTGCGCTGCGCGCCGAGCCCTGGCTTCATCATCCCCCGCATCCAGGCGCTGGCGATGAACGAGGCTGCACGGCTGGTGGAGGAAGGCGTCGCCAGCGCGGCGGATATCGACCGCGCGCTGCGCTACGGCTTCAGCTTCCGCTTCGGCGTGCTCGGGATGCTGGAATTCATCGACTGGGGCGGCGTGGACATACTGCACCACGCCAGCCGCTACCTGGAATCATCCCTGGGCGATGCCCGCTACCGCGCCCCCGCCATCGTCGGGAAGCACATGGCGGAGGGGAAGCTCGGCATGGGCACCGGCAGCGGCTTCCTGCCCTGGTCCGAGATGGATGTCGCCGCCCATAAGCGCCGGCGCCTCGGCGAGATGATCGCGCGGCTTCGCGCGGAAGGGCTGGCGCGACCGCCCGTTCTGCCCCCAGCATGACGCCGTCAGCCCCAGGAGGCCCCATGACGATCCGCCGCCGCGCCCTACTCGCGACACCGCTGGCGCTTGCCGCCACGCCCGCCTTGGCGCAGGGCGCCGCCTGGCCGGACCGGCCGACGCGATGGATGGTGGCCTATGGCGCCGGCGGGGCCTCCGACCTCTTCGCCCGCATGATCTCCCGCGCGCTTGCGGCCCCAGGCGTGCCGCCCGTCGTCGTCGAGAACCGGCCGAGCGGCGGCGGCATCGTGGCGACGGAAGCCGTGCTGGCCTCCCCGGCCGATGGCAGTACCGTGCTGCATGTCGACAACGGCATGATGGTCTACAACCCGGCCCTCTACAGCCGGCTTCCCTTCGACCCGGACCGGGACCTCGTGATGGCGGGCTTCATCGCCCGCTTCCCCTTCTTCATCCTGACGCGCCCCGAAAGCCCGCTCACGACCTTCGAGGAATGGCGCGCCGCCGGCCAGCGCCAGGCGCTGACCTATGCGACGCCGGCCGTCGCCAGCCCACACCACATGGCGATGGAGCTGCTGCGCGTCCGCGCCGGCGTGCAGGTGGAACACGTGCCCTATCGCGGCATGCCCGCCGTGCTGCAGGACCTGATCGCCGGGCGCGTCGATTGCGCCGTCGCGGATGTGACGAATGCGCTGCCGCTGCTCTCCACCAACCGCGCCCGCGCGCTGATCACCTTCGGCGCCAACCGCGCCCGCGCCGTGCCGGATGTCCGCACGGCGACGGAAGCGGGGGTCGCGGATTGCGTGGCCGATGGCTGGCAGGGCGTGTCACTGCCTCGCGCCGCTGCGCCGGACCTGCTCGCGCGCATCAACGCTGCGGTGCGCACCGCCATGGCGAGCCCTGAAGTCGTCCGCCAACTCGGCACCACGGGCGCGGAGACGGAGCCCCTCAGCCTTGCCCAGTGCGCTGAGTTGATCCGGAGGGAGAACGCGGTCTGGCGCCCCTTGATCCGTGACCTCGGCATCCGCCTGGAAAGCTGATCCTCAGCTCAGCGGCAGCGCCACGTAGTTCCGGAAACCGGGCCGCGCGGCCAGCGCATCATGCCAGCGCTGGAGGTGCGGCATCGACCGCCGCTCGATCGGCAGCAGCAGCCAGCGATAGGCGTAGATGCCGAGTGCGATGTCGGCCAGCGTCAGGGCATCGCCGCACAGGAAGGGGCGAGAGGCCAGCCGGTCGTCCAGCATCCCGAACAAGGCCTCCACCTGCGCCTTCGCCTTCTCGAAGGCGGCCCAGTCCCGCTCCGGCTCCGGGATGCGGAAAAGCGTGAAGTAGACGGTGACGAGCGGCGGGTTCAGCGCCGTCTGCTGCCAGTCCATCCAGCGGTCGCAATCCGCCGCCGCGCGGAGGTCAGCCGGATACACCGCATGCCCTGGCGCCCGCGACCGCGCGAGGTAACGGAGGCAGGCATTGCTCTCCCACAGCACGAAGCCGTCCGGCTCCTCGATCACTGGGACCAGGGCGTTCGGGTTCTTCGCAAGATACGCTGCCTCCCGCGTGCCGCCGAACGGCCCGCCGACATCGATCCGCTCGAAGTCGATCCCCAGCTCCTCGCACAGCCACAGCAGCTTCATGACGTTGGACGATGTGGCGCGGCCCCAGATGCGCAGCATGGTGCGAACTCCGTCGTGCTGGGCTCAGTCTAGCCGAAGCAGGTCGCGCAGCCAGGCCAGTACGTCGCGGCGCAGCGCAGCCCCCGCCACCGCGTTGCCGCCGACATGCACGCGGGTCGCGACGCAGGAATCGGCATAGCTGAAGGGCAGCCCCGTCGCCGCATTGACCAGCAGGCCAGGCTCCCGCTCCTCGATCCGGCAATCCCGGACGCTCTGTGATCCCTCGACCAGCGCGACGGCCGGGCTCAGCGGGTTGTCGAAGCCATGGTGGGCATCGTCGTATTCGATGATGTCGGCGTCATGCCCCGCCGCCCGCAGCCGGGCCACATGCGCCCGCGCGGGGGCGATCGGGTTGAAGTCGTCCGGCCGGCCATGGAAGACGCGGAGCGGCGCGGGCAGCATCTCCGTGTCCCCGATGTAGCGCGTGCCGCAATCCGGATAGACCGCCGCCGTGCCCACCGGCGCCACGCCGCTCCGGTTCCACAGCGCATGGAATCGCGCCATCCCCGCATACAGGGCGCCCTGCCCGCCGCGGGAGAAGCCCAGCACCGCGATCCGCGAGGGATCCACCGCCGGATGCGCCGCCAGCAGGCCGAGCGCCCGGTAGATGTCGAGCACGAAGGCCAGCCGCCCCAGCTTCGCCTGGTCCCCCGCCACGGAGACGAGCCCCCGGCCGGTGAAGCCATCCAGCACCAGGGCGGCGGCGCCCAGCGCGTTGATCTGCCGCTGCCACAGCGCGACGGAAGGGCCGATGCCGCCCGACCCATGCATGACCACCACCACGGGCTGCCGACCCTCGCCCTGCGCCAGACTCAGCATCCCGGTGACGATCGCTTCCTCCCCATCCGCCTGCCCCAGCAGGAACTGCCGATCGGTCAGGGTCAGGCTGCGGATGGCGTGAAGTTCCATCCGCACGGGCAGGTCCTGCATGCGCTGTTCCATGGGGTTGTCGGCTTCATCCTAGTCGAAGCCCGGCCGCTGCCCAGCCGCGCCCCTGGACGCCGGCCGCCGGCAGCGGCTACCGACAGCGCACCCCACCCTGGAAGGCCGTATGAGCCAGGCAAGCGAACTCGAGAAGGTGAAGGCCCGCATCCGGGCGCTGGCCGCCAAGACCACGGATCGCGGCTGTTCGGAAGCGGAGGCGATGGCCGCCGCCGAGAAAGTCGGCCAGTTGCTGGAGGTTTATGGCCTCAGCATGTCCGAGGTCGAGTTGCGGGACGAAGCCTGCCTGCAGCGCGAGATCGTCATGGAAGGCCCGCGCCTGCAGGCCGTCGGCGCCACCTTCCTGGCCATCATCCGCCTGACCGAGACCAAGGGCTGGACCGCCGGCCGCGGTACCTTCGTGCTGTTCGGCCTGGAGCCTGACGTGCTGATGGGCGAATACCTCCTCCACCTCGTCGCCGGCGCCGTTGATCGAGAAGAGGCGGCCTTCCGCGCCAGCGAGGCCTATCGCCGCAGTCGTCTGCAACCCCAGGCCCGGCTGCGCAGCTTCCGCTACGGCTTCGCCGAGCGCGTCTCCGAACGGCTGGAGGAGATCGCCCGCCACCGCCGGGAAGCTGCCGCCACGGCCAAGGCCACGACAAGCACTGGCACCGCGCTGGTCGTGGCGAAGGAGAAGCGGGTGCAGGAGGCCTTCCGCGAGCTCGGCATCCGCCTGGTCTCCCGCAGCACCACGCGGCGGGTGCGGGATGGCGCGGCCTTCCGCCATGGCCAGGAAGCCGGGGGGCGGGTCGGCCTCGACCGGCCCGTCGGCGCCGGCGCCGGGACGCGGACAATCCGCGGCAAGCCGTGACCCGGGGAGCGGGGCGGGGCGAGACGGCGCGGGCGCGGCGCGTCTATGCGTGGGAAGATCGGGTGGTGGCGCCTCTGGACCAGTCCCGCGTCCCCTTCGCCCAGATGCAGGCGCTGGTCGATTATGTCTGGGCGGAAGCCGGGCTGCGATGGCCGCCCCGGGTTCGCCGCAAGCGCCCCTCCGGCCGCGTCATGGCCACCGGCAGCCGCCTGGCGATCGAGGCGCCGGCCAAGCTTGCGAGCTGGGTCCTGCTGCATGAGATCGCCCATGCGATGACGGCCGACCATGACGGGGCAGGGGACGGCCACGGCCCGGTCTTCATGGGCGTCTATCTCGGCCTTCTTGTCCGCCACGCCCGGCTGGACCGCGCGCACCTGACGACGACCCTGGCCCAGGCCGGCATCCCCTGGGACCCGGATGCTCGCCCGCGCTTCCTGGACGCTACCCCGGCGGCAGCCGAAGGCCCTGGAAACGGATGAGGCCATCGGGCGAGGGCTCGAAGCCCGTCATCCCGGCCCGGAGCCCCCAGAACCAGCGGTAGTGGTACAGGATCATTACCGGCTGGTCGGCCAGCCACCGCGCCGCGGCGTCCCGGTAGTGGCGCTGCCGCACCGCCTGGTCCGTCGCCTGCCTCGCTGCGACAAGGGCCGCGTCCACCGTGGCATCGGCATAGCCCGTGCGGTTCAGGAACCCGTCGGAGGCTACCCAGGCCGCGATATTCCCATCCGGATCGGCCCGCCCTGACCAGATGCCGAAGGCCATGTCGTATTGCCGGGCGTTGGCGCGCGTGACGATGGAGGACGCCTCCATGGTCACGATCCGCAGCCGGAAGCCGGCCTCCGCCGCCATGGACTGCATGATCTCCGCCACCTGGCTCTCGACCGGGCTGTTCGGCGTCAGCAGGGTGAATTCCGGGTTGGGCGTCCCCGCTTCCCGCAGCAGCGCCTTGGCAGCCTCAACATCCCGGACCGGCACCGGCAACTCGGGAAAATGGTAGGCGGTGCCTGGCGGCTCCGGCTGGTTGTTGGGCACGAACAGACCCTGCAGCGCCACCTGGTTGATGACACCGCGGTCGATTGACAGTTCGAAGGCTCGCCGCAGCCGCGCATCCCGCAGCGCGCCCGCTTGGTTGATGTAGAGAAGCTGGTAGGCGATGGAGGTCGCCTCCCGCACCGCCATCCGCGGTGCCCGCCGCGCGGCCTCCACATCCGATGGCGCGATGCGCTCGATCAGGTCCAACTGCCCGGCGCGCAGGTTCAGCAGGCGGACGTTGTTATCGGGGATGGGCAGGATCACCAAGCGCTGCACATGGATGTTGGCGGCGTTCCAGTGCTCCGCCACGCGCTCCATCTCGATCCGCTCCTGCGCCACGCGGCGGGTCAGCCGGAAGGGGCCGGAGCAGATGGGGTCTTCCGCGATGCGGTTGCCGAGCCGTGCCAGCGCGGCCGGGGACATGATCATCCCCGCGCGGTCCGACAGCACGGAAAGCAGCGGCGCATAGGGCTCCGACAGGCGGATCACGACCGTGCGCGGATCGGGCGCCTCGACCGCCGTCACCGGCCGGAGTTCCGATCGACGCAACGATTCTGGGGCGCTCTGGTAGCGGTCGAGGTTCACCTTCACGGCCGCCGCGTCCAGCGCGGTGCCGTCATGGAAGCGGCCATCGCCGCGCAGGGTCAGCCGCAGCGTTCGGCCGTCATCCTCCCATGCCCAGGCGGTGGCGAGTTCCGGCCGGAAGGCGAGGTCCGGCCCCACATCCACCAGCCGGTCGCAGAGCGCGGTGAAGACCACCCGTTCGACGAAGCCGGAGGACCGCGCGGGATCCAGCATGTTGGGGTCCGCCCCGATGCCGATCCGCAGCGTCTGCCCGGCGGTCGGCCCCGCCAGGCACATCACCCCCGCCAGTCCCACGGCGATCGCCGCCAATGCCGCCCGCATCGCCCGTCTCCCCTGGCCCCGAGCGAGGCTATCAGCCGGGTGACGCGCGGCAATCAGCTTCCCAGCTTCAGCGTCACGATGCCCGCCGCGATCAGCGCGATGCCGCCAACCCGCGCCGCCGTCGCGGCCTCCCCCAGTACCAGCACGCCGAAGATCGCGGTGCCGATGGCGCCGATCCCGGTCCAGACGGCGTAGGCGGTGCCGACCGGCAGGGTCTTCAGCGCCACCCCCAGCATTCCGATGCTGAGCGCCATGGCGGCCAGCGTGAGCACCGACGGCACCAGGCGGGAAAATCCCTCCGTGAACTTCAACCCGACCGCCCAGCCCACTTCCAGCAGCCCTGCCAGCCCCAGCCAAACCCACGCCATGCCCTGCTTCCTTTCCCGTCTATCCGCCCTTTAGGGTTGTGCTGCATTGCAGCGCAGAGGAGTCGCCCCTTGGACCGCTTCTTCGAACTGACCGCCCGCGGCACCACGCCACGGACGGAAATCCTGGCCGGGATCGCGACCTACCTGACCATGGTCTACATCGTTGTGGTCAATCCCTCGATCATGGCGGCCGCCGGCATCGATCCGGGCGCCGCCTTCGTCGCCACCTGCCTGGCCGCGGCCATCGGCAGCGCGCTGATGGGCCTGCTGGCCAACTTCCCGATCGCGCTCGCCCCCGGCATGGGGCTCAACGCCTATTTCGCCTTCGCGGTCGTGGGCGGCATGGGCATTTCCTGGCAGGTCGCGCTCGGCGCCGTCTTCCTCTCGGGCTTCCTCTTCTTCCTGGTTTCCGTGCTCAAAGTGCGGGAATGGCTGGTGAACGGCATCCCGCTGTCGCTCAAGCTCGGCATCGCGGCGGGCATCGGCTTCTTCCTGGGCCTGATCGGCCTGCGGGGCATGGGGGTGGTCGTCGCCAATCCGGCGACGCTCGTCGGTCTCGGCCCCCTCTCCACCACCAGCACGCTGATCGCCTGCGCGGGGTTCGTGCTGATCGCGGGGCTGGTGGCGCGCAACGTGCCCGGGGCGATCGTGCTCGGCATCCTCGGCACCGCGGCCATCGGGGCGCCCTTCGGCCTGACGGAGTTCAAGGGCTTGGTGTCCGCGCCCCCCTCCCTGGCCCCCACCTTCCTGCAGATGGACCTGGCCGGCGCGATCGGCGTCGGCCTGGTGGGCATCGTCTTCACCTTCTTCCTGGTGGACCTGCTGGACAATACCGGCACGCTGATCGCCACCACCCACCGGTCCGGTCTGATGAACAAGGACGGCACGGTGCCGCGGCTTGGCCGGGCGCTGATGGCGGATTCCGGCGGCGCGATGATGGGCGCCGCGCTCGGCACCTCCACCACGGTCAGCTACATCGAAAGCGCGGCCGGCATCCAGGCCGGTGGCCGCACGGGGCTGACGGCGCTGACGGTGGCGGCGCTGTTCCTGCTGACGCTGTTCCTGGCGCCGCTCGCCACCTCCATCCCCGGCTTCGCCACGGCGCCGGCGCTGGTCTTCGTGGCCTGTCTGATGGCCAAGGGGCTGCAGGACCTGGCCTGGGACGACACCACGGAATACCTGCCCGCCATCCTGACGGCGCTCGCCATGCCCTTCACCTTCAGCATCGCGACCGGCATCGGGCTCGGCTTCATCACCTATGCGCTGGTGAAGACCCTTGCCGGCAGGGCAGGGGAGGTGCATGGCGCGGTCTGGCTGCTGGCCGCGCTGTCGGCCGTGAAGTTCGCCCTGGTGTGACGCCCGGTGTGGCGGCGCGCGACGGCCGGCCTCAGACGATGCGGACCACGTGGTCGAGGTCGGCAAGCAGATCGTCCTTGGTGATGCCCTGCAGCGTGATGCTGTCGCCATTGGCGAAGGCGATCACGGCATTGCCCAGGACCTCCGTCACCAGCGGCACCAGGTCCGCCGGGTCGTGCACGCTCGTCGCGTTGATGCCGCCCTTGATCTCGAGGACGTCACGCGTCAGGTCGAAATCGGTGATGACGTCGTCGCCGAAATCGCTGTCGTAGTAGAAGACGTCGTCCGCGGGGGCGGCGCCCGAGCCGTCGCCGGTCAGCACGTCGTTGCCGGCGCCGCCGGCGATGAAATCCGCGCCGGCACCGCCGACGATCGTATCGCGCCCGGCCTCCCCGAACAGGAAGTCGTTGTCGCCGCCGCCGTGGATCAGGTCGTTGCCGGACCCGCCATAGATCGTGTCGCGCCCTGCCTCGCCATAGGCCTCGTCATTGCCGGACCCGGCATAGACGAGGTCCCGCCCCGCCCCGGCATGGATGGTGTCGTTTCCGCCGCCGCTGACGACCGTGTCGTTGCCGCCCGCCGCATCGATGTAGTCCCGTCGCCCGCCCGCGGAGGTGGTATCGATCGTGTCGTCGCAGGCGGAGCCGTGGATGGAGGCGAAGCCGGTCATGTCATCGCTCCTGGAGGTTGGTCGGGCGGGGTAGGGAATGGTCGTTTTCTGTGTGGTAATTCCTATATTTTGGACGATCGTGTCGTCAACAGGTTTCTGAGGCGTAAAGGCCATCTCGGCGTGCCGGAGAAACAGTTTCCTGTTTTTGAGATTGTCGCTTCAGCAGGGATGCTCGTCTCTGTTGGCTGGATTTGAAGCAAGTCAACGGGTTGTCGGTCGTGCTGTCACCCGCCATCCCCCCGGGAAGAGGCTCTCGCCCAGCCGTTCGACGTCCGGAGGCCCCTGGCGAATTTCGTGTTAAGGTTGTGCTGCCCCGTTAGAGGGCGGACCCTCAGCGCAGCCACCAGCAGTCTGGCACGCGAACCTTTGCCGCCTCGCGCCGCTTTGCGCTTCCCGCGGCGCGGCCGCTGCTGCCACCCTGGCGCCAATGCGTCTCCCCTCCGCCCTTCTCCCGCTCCGCCATCCAGCCTTCCGGCTGCTCTGGCTCGCCAATCTCTGCAGCAACACGGGCATGTGGATGCAGAACACGGGCGCGGGCTGGATGATGACCTCCCTCGCGCCATCCCCCCTGATGGTCAGCATGGTGCAGGTGGCCAGCCTGCTGCCGGTCTTCCTCCTGGCTCTGCCGGCCGGTGCGCTGGCTGACATCGTCGACCGGCGCCACTACCTGATCGCGGCCCAGGCCTGGATCGCCGCCGCGGGCACCATCCTGGCGCTGCTGGCGTGGCAGGGTGCGCTCGGCCCCTGGGGGCTGGTGGCGCTGACCTTCGCCATCGGCGCCGGCACCGCCATGAACTCGCCCGCCTGGTCCGCGACGACGCCGGAGGTCGTGCCTCGCGCGGACCTGGCCAGCGCCATCGTCCTGAACGGCATCGGCTTCAACATCACCCGCGCGATCGGTCCGGCCATCGGCGGCTTCACGGTGGCCTCGGCGGGGCCGGAGGCAACCTTCGCCCTCAACGCCTTCTCCTTCATGGTCGTCATCGTCGCGCTCCTGTTCTGGAAGCGGGAGGCTCCGCGCGCCGGCCTGCCGAAGGAGCATTTCCTCTCGGCCATCCGCGCCGGCATCGGCTTCACCCGCAACAGCCCCGTGCTGCGCGCCACCATCCTGCGCGGCTTCATGTTCTTCCTCTTCGCCGCGGCGGTCTGGGGCCTGCTGCCGTTGCTCGTTCGCCAGCAGCTGCACCTCGGCCCCGAATGGCTCGGCCTGATGCTCGCCTCGATGGGTGTGGGCGCGGTCGGCGCCGGCTTCGTCCTGCCATCCCTCCGCTCGACGCTGGACCGCAACGGCACGGTCACCGGCGCGGCCGTATTGGGTGGCGTGGCGCTGGTGCTGCTCGGCCAGGCGCATCACTGGTCCGTCGGCGTGCTGGCCATGTTCCTGTACGGCGTGGCCTGGATCACCGGCGCCTCCACCCTCCAGGCCTCGGCACAACTCTCCGTCCCGGGCTGGGTCCGCGCGCGCGCCATCGGCATCTACCAGTTCGCCACCTTCGGCGGGCTGACCTTCGGCTCCGCCCTCAGCGGCTGGGGGGGAGAGGTGCTGGGCATCGGCTGGGCGCTCGCCCTGTCCGGCCTGTTCTGTGCCGCCAGCGGCATCGCCGTGCGACGCTTTTCCATCGAACCGCCTGCCGCGCCGGTGCCGGACACAAGGCCGGCCCCCGTCATCCCCGCGCCGGAACCCGCAGCCCCCGCGCTCGCCGCTTTGCTGGCCGACGACAGCGGCCGGGTGCTGGAAGTCGTGCGCTATCAGATCGACCCTGCCGACCGCGCCACCTTCCTCGCCATCATGGCCGAGTGCCGCCAGGTACGCCTGCGCAGCGGCGCGCTGGGCTGGCGACTGTTCGAGGATGTCGCCCATCCCGAGCGATGGGTGGAGTTCTGGCTGGTCGAAAGCTGGACCGAACATCTGCGGGAAGCGGGCCGCATGACGGAATCGGACCTCGCCATCCTCGCCAGCGCCGCGGCCCTGCACCGCGGCGCCACGCCGCCGGAGGCCGCCCGCTACCTGAACGTCCCGCCGGGCGGGTCTTCATGACCAGATGCAACGACCGGGGCTGATCCACGTTGGGCCCGCTGGAACAACAGCGGAGACAACCCGATGCCCAAATCCACCACCAAGGTCGCCAACCGCAATGACCTGCAGGACAACGCGAAGCAGACCTCCATCGGAGTCCTGTCCGCCTGCCTGACCGACAGCATCGACCTCTACAACACCACACGCCACGCCCATTGGAACGTGAAGGGCCCGCACTTCCACGCGCTGCACATCATGTTCGAGGAATTCTACGGCACGCTGGAGAAGGACATCGACGAGGTTGCGGAGCGCCTCGTCCAGCTCGGCGGCACCGCCATGGGCACCAGTCAGTCCGTCGCCAACGGCACGCGGCTGCCGCCCTATCCCGCCGACATCAAGGCCGGCATGGATCACCTGAACGCGCTGCTCGACCGCTACGGCGCCGTCGCCAAGGCCGTGCGGGAGGGCATTGACGAGGTCGACGAGGCTGGCGATGCCGATACGGCCGATCTCTTGACCGACGTGTCGCGCAACATCGACAAGGCGGTATGGATGATGGAAGCCACCGCGACGCCGACCGGCGAACGCTGACAAGCAGCCTGCGCGACGCGTGATGTCACCATGGCGCGTCGCCTTGCTGGTCTTCCTGCTGTGCTGGCTGGTGCCCCTCGGCATCGCCGGACTGCTGCACCTGAGGAACGGCATCGGGGATGGCTGGTGGGCGGCCGACCGGTCCAGCGCTGGCCTGCTGCCGCCGCCCGATCCCGATGCGGCGGTGGTGCGGGTGCTCGCCGCGCCGACGGTCCGTTGGCGCGGCATCTTCGCCACCCATTGCTGGATCTTGATCAAGCCGCGCGGAGCCAGCCGCTACACGCGCTACGACTACACCGCCTGGGGCGACCCGATCCGAATCAACGGCTTCGAGCCTGATGGCCGCTGGTTCGGCCGCATGCCCGAGGTGGTCTTCGCCGCGGATGGCCCTGCCGCGGAGGCACTGATCCCCCGCATGCAGCAGGCGATCGACTCCTACCCGCATCGCGCCCGCGGCGACTACCGCGCCTGGCCCGGCCCGAACTCCAACACCTTCGTCGCTGCCATCATGGATGCCGTGCCGGAGGTGCGCGCCGTCCTGCCGCCCACCGCGATCGGCAAGGATTATCCGCATGACGGGCGCTGGCTGCGCCTGACCGGCACCGGCTTCCGCGCCACCATCGGCGGCTACGCGGGCGTGACGATGGGCCTGGTCGAGGGTATCGAGGTCAACATCCTGGGCGCCGTCGCGGGCGTGGATTTCCTGCGCCCCGCGCTGAAGCTGCCGGGCCTCGGCCGGCTGGGCGTCGGCATGCCGGTGGCACCGGTGGTGGAGCGGTAAGCTACAGGTGGCACCGCGCCCAATGCCCAGCCTTCCGCGCGCGCTCCTCGGGCTCCGTCGTTCCGCACGGACCGAAGGCTGACAGGCAGCGCGGCGCGAAACTGCACCCCGGCGGCAGCCGCGCCAGGTCCGGCGGGCTGCCCGCCAGTTCCACCAGTGGCGCTTCCGCGTAGCCGCCGCGGACGACGCAGCCCAGCAGGGCGCGGGTATAGGGGTGCTCCGGCGCCAGCAGCACCTGCTCGGCCGTCCCGCGCTCCACCATACGCCCGGCATACATCACTGCCACCTCATCCGCGATCTCCGCCGCGACGCCGAGGTCATGCGTCACGAAGACCACCGCCGTGCCCAGTTGCTTCTGCAGGTCCCGCAGCAGCAGCAGCACCTGGATCTGCACCGTGGCATCCAGCGCCGTCGTCGGCTCATCCGCCAGCAGCAGTGGCGGATCGCAGGCGAGCGCGATCGCGATCATCACCCGCTGCCGCAGGCCGCCCGACAACTCCGACGGATAGGCCCGCAGCCGTTGCGCCGCCGCCGGGATCTGCACGAGGTCTAACAGCGCCCGCGCCCGCGCCATTCCCTCCGCCCAGGTGGCGCCGCGATGGCGCACCAGCACCTCCGCGATCTGGTCGCCCACGCGGAACACCGGGTCGAGCGCCGTCATCGGTTCCTGGAAGACGAAGCCCACCTGGCTGCCGCGCAGGTCCAGCTGCCTCCGCGAATCCATCGCCAGCACATTCTGCCCCAGCACTCGCACGCGGCCCGAAACGCGCGCCCCCTCGCGTGCCGTCAACCCCACGACGCTGCGCAGCGTCACGGATTTTCCCGATCCCGATTCCCCGAGCAGCGCCAGCACCCGCCCTTTCGCGAGCGACAGATCGACGCCGCGTACCACCGGAACGAAGCCCCGCGCCGCGCGGTAGGCAACCTCCAGCCCGCTCACCTCCAGTGCCGCGCTCATGCCGCCATCCCGGCCTGGCTGTGCCCGCTGCGCGGCACCGTCATCCAGCACGCCACGCGATGCGCCGGCCCGACCATCCCCAGCGGCGGCGTGCTGGTCGCGCACAGTGCCTCCGCGAAGCCGCAGCGCGTCCGGAACCGACAGCCGGAGGGTGGATCCACGGGGTCCGGCGGGTCCCCCAGGATGGGCGGCGCCGCGATCCGCCGGCGCGGATCGACCGATGGCTTCGACGCGAACAGCGCCCGCGTGTAGGGATGGGATGGCGTCGCGAAGATCACGCTCGCGGGCGCCTGTTCCACCACCTGGCCGAGATACATCACCGCGACCTCATCCGCGACGTAGCGCACCACCGACAGGTCGTGGGAGATGAAGACATAGGTGAGATCGAGCTGCGCCCGCAGCCGCACCAGCAGGTTCAGCACCTGCGCCTCGACCGACTTGTCCAGCGCGGAGACCGGCTCATCCAGCAGCAGCACCCGTGGCCGCAGCGCCAGCGCGCGTGCGATGTTCACGCGCTGCCGCTGCCCGCCGGAAAGCGCCATGGGCGGGCGATCCGCGAAGCGATCCGGCGGCAGGCCCACCGCCTCCAGCAGCGCCAGCGCATAGTCCCGCGCGGCTGCAGGCTTCACCCCATGCGCCTCCGGCCCGAAGGCGATGCTCTCCGCCGCCGTCATGCGCGGGTTGAGGGAGGAATGGCTGTCCTGGAACACCATCTGCACGGCGCGCCGCGCCTCTGGCCCGATGCGCGCGCCGCGGGCCCAGAACACTTCGCCGTCCAGCACCACCTCGCCCGCATCCGCGGGCTCGATCCCTGCCACCAGCTTGGCCGCAGTCGATTTCCCGCAGCCGCTCTCCCCGACGATGCCGAGTGTGCTGCCCTTGGCCACGCTGAAGTCCAGCCCGTCCACGGCCCGGATCAAGCGCTTGCCGTCCAGCCGGAACCAGCGGCGCAGGCCGCTGACCGTCAGCATCGGTTGCGCAGGCCCGCCGCGATCGGGCAGGGCGGAAAGCGGTGCCTTCATCGCCGCAACTCCATGGCGCGGCGGATGCCGTCGCTGACGATGTTCACGGCCATGGAGCACAGGAAGATCGCCGCCCCCGGCAGCGCCGCCACCCACGGATTCACATACAGCGCCTGCCTCAGGGCCGAGAGCATCAGTCCCCAGTCCGCCTGGGGCGGTGAGACGCCGAGGCCGAGGAAACTCAGGCCCGACGCCGCGATGATGGACACGCTCACCTGGCTGGCGGCGAAGACCAGCACCGGCCCCGCCACGTTGTTCAGCACATGGCGCCGCAGGATCATCCAGGTCGGCGCGCCCGAAAGCCGCGCTGCCACCACATAGTCATTCGCCCGCACCTGCGTGGTGACGCTTTCCGCGACGCGCGCGATGGGCGCGACGAAAACCAGCGTGAGCGCCACCATCCCGTTCACCATCCCCGGCCCCAGCGCGCCCGCGATCGCGACGGCGAGCAGGATGGAGGGATAGGCGTAGAACACATCCATCACCCGCATGATGGCCATGTTCACCGCGCCCCCCGCATAACCCGCGAGCACACCCAGGCACCCCCCGATCACCAGCGCCACCGCCACCGGCAGGATCGCCATGGCGAGCGACACGCGCCCTCCGTGAATGAGACGCGAGAGCATATCCCGCCCCAGTTCATCACCCCCCAGCCAGCGCCCGGGTGTGCCGATCGCCGCCAGGCGCCGCGACACGCTGGTCTGGAAGGGATCGGCCGGCGCGATCCAATCCGCGCTGATCGCCGCGATCACCACCGCCAGCAGCACCATCGCCGCCGCCATGGCGAGCGGCTGCCGGACGAAGCGCCGACCGACCCCTGCCCAGTACCCGGTCCCCGGCGCCTTCGCCGGCATCGCGACCGTCGCGCTCATGCCCGGCGTATCCGCGGATCGGCCCAGGACTGCAGCAAATCCACCGCCAGGTTCAGCGCCACGAAGAACAGGGACAGCACCAGCATCGTCCCCTGCAGCACCGGCAGGTCCCGCTGGAAGATCGCATTGGCGAGGAGGAAGCCCGTGCCCGGCCAGGCGAAGACTGTCTCCACCAGCACCGACCCGCCCAGCATGTTGCCGAGCTGCAGGCCCGTCACCGCCAGCGTCGTCGGCAGCGCGTTGCGCAGCACGTGCCACAGCCGCCGACCGGGCAGGAGCCCCTTGGCGTGCAGCGTGGTGACGAAGTCCTGGTCCAGCGCCTCGATCACCGAAGCGCGCATGGTCCGCGCGATCACTGCCATCGGGATCAGCGCCGTCGCGATGGAGGGCAGGATCAGATGCTGCAGATGCGCCCAGTCCGGCCGCCAGCCATCGCTGGTATCCGGCCCGATGCCGAGCGGCGGCAGCCACGGATTCTCCACCGCGAAGACGATCACCAGCAGGATCGCGACCCAGTAATGCGGCAGGCTGACCCCCGCCAGCGTCACCAGGCTGGTCACGTGATCCGCGATCCGGTCCCGCGCCAGCCCCGCCACCAGCCCCAGCGCAACGCCCAGCACGCAGGCCAGCAGCCCCGCCGCGACCGCCAGGATGAAGGTGTTGCCGACGGCCATGGACAGTTCGGACGCCACGGTCCGACCGGACCGGATGGAGGTGCCCAACTCCCCCTGCGCCGCCCGCCACAGCCAGATTCCGTATTGCACCGGCAGCGGCCGATCCAGCCCGTATTCCCGCCGCGCCTCCGCCACCATCTCGGCGCTCGCGTCATCCGGCAGGATGGCGCTGATCGGGTCCCCCGGCGCGATATGCACCAGCAGGAAGACGATCAGCGTGACCCCGACCGCGATGGGCGCGACATAGGCCAGCCGCCGCAGCAGGTATCGCAGCACGCCGCGCCCTCAGCGCAGGAACAGGGGCGAGAAATCAACGTACCAGGACTTCGCATGCACATGCCCCTGCACGCGGCGGGACAGGGCACGCGGGCCGACATCATGCACCACCCAGATGAAGTAGGCCTGGTCCACGAAGCGCGTGTGGATCTGCGCCAGCAGCGCGGCCTGGCGCTGCGGATCGAATTCCCCCTTCACCCGCTCCGCCAGGCCTTCCAGCACCTCGTCCCGGATATTGCCCCAGTTGGTGCCGTTGGGCGGCAGCTCGCTGGCGCCGAAGAAGCGCAGCAGGCCGTTGTAGGGGTCCATCGAGTTCCAGGAATTGTTCAGCGCATGCACGCCGCGATTGGACGCGCCCTGCGCCCCGTCCCGCCGCCGCCCGCGCAGCGCCTCCCACTCGCAGACCTGCAGTTCCAGGTCGATACCGACCTGGCGAAGGTTCTCCTGCACATACTCGTTCATCAGCAGCGGATACATCTGCCCCGATCCGCTGGCGGAGATGATGAACTTCAGCGGCAGGCGCCGGTTCGGCCCATATCCCGCCGCCGCCAGCAGGCGCCGAGCCTCCGCCTGGTCGAAGCGCGGACGGAAGGACGGCGTGCCGAACCAGGGGTGATCCGGCGTCAGGTTGCCGATGGACGGCACCGCCAGCCCGTTCAGCACCTGTACCAGCCCATCGCGATCGATCGCCAGGTTCACGGCCTGCCGCACGCGGATGTCGTGGAAGGGGCTGTCCGGCAGCACGCTGACCGTATAGGGCCACATATGCGGGATGGCGTTGGTGGAGATGGTGAACCCCGCCTGCCGCAGCCGCGGCACGCTGTCGGGGGAGGGGCTTTCCGCCCATTCCACCCGGTTCGACAGCAGTGCCGCCGTGCGGGCGGAGACCTCCGGGATCGGCAGCAGGATCAGGCGATCGAGCCGCGGCCGCCGCGCCGCATCCCAGTAGTCCCGGTTCGGCACCAGCTCCATCCGCTGCCGCGGCACCAGCGCATCCATCCGCCACGGCCCCGTGCCGCTGGGATTGCGCCGATAGGCATTCCAGTCGCGGCCCACCGCTTCCCAATGCGTGGGGGAGACGACGAACAGCCGCGTCATCTGGAAGGGCAGCTGGCTGTCGATGCCGTTGGTCTCGATCTCGATGGTGTAGTCATCGATCTTCGACCACGCCTTCACCGCCGGAATGAAGGCCTGCAATTGCCGGCGGGCGGAGACGTCATAGGCCGGATGATTGCTGTTCAGCGCGCGTTCGAAGCTGAAGATGACGGCATCCGCATTCATCACGGACCCGTCGTGGAAGCGCACGCCCTGCCGCAGCTTGAAGATCCAGCGCGTCGGGTCGTCCGGCCGCGGCGTCCATTCGGTGGCCAGGCCGGATCGCAGCTCCGCCGGGCGTTCCGCCTGCGTCAGGTCCCAGTTCGTCAGCCCGTCATAGATCGTGATGCCGCTGAACCGCACGCCTTCCGTGCCCTGGTCCGGCGCGCCATCGGTCAGCGGAATGTCCGCCAGCGTCATCGCGACGCGCAGCGTTCCCTGCGCCGAGGCGGGTGCCGACAGCCCGATCAGCGCGGGCAGCAGCAGCGCCGTGGCGATGCGGCGCAGCTTGGTGGAGCAGGTCATGCAGCCTCCTGACGCTCGATCTGCATGACCGCTTTGCAATCGTCGGGCCAACGGCTCAGGCGCCGTCATACGGCTGCGTGGTGACGGCGCCGCCGCATTCCTTGCCTCTTGCAGCGGCAGAGTCGTGAGATGCAGGCAGCATCCCGCTTCGGCATCACCGCGATGCCGCGCCCGACCGGCGTTTGACGGGCCTTCCCTGCGACGCCGCGCTGGCACCACACTTGCTGATCCCGCCGAGCCGATTTGCCGGAGTGAACCGATGGATGCTGCCTTCGCCACCGCGCCGGAGCGTCTGACCGCCGCCGCCGCCCGCCGCGCGATCGCCGCCGGCACGCTGACCGCCACCGCGCTGGTGGAAGCCTGTCTCGAACGGATCGCCTACCGTAACGGCACTGTCGCCGCCTGGGCCTTTCTCGATCCCGAAGCCTCCCGCGCCCGGGCCCGCGCGTTGGATGCGGGGCCGGAGCAGGGGCTGCTGCACGGCATCCCCTTCGGCGTGAAGGACATCATCGATACGGCGGATATGCCGGCGGGCTACGGCTCCTCCATCTATGTCGGCCATCGCCCGAACCGGGACGGTGCGACGGTCGCGGGCCCCCGTGCCGCCGGCGCCGTGCTGCTCGGCAAGACCGTCACGACGGAATTCGCCAACCGCAAGCCCGGCGCCACGCGCAACCCGCATGACGTCACGCGCACGCCGGGCGGATCCTCCTCCGGCTCCGCCGCCGCCGTCGGGGATTTCCAGGTGCCGCTCGCCATCGGCACGCAGACCGGCGGCTCCGTCCTGCGCCCCGCGGCCTATTGCGGCGTCGTGGGCTTCAAGCCGTCCTTCCAGCATTTCGGCAACAGCGGCGTCCGCACCAATACGGAGGCCTATGACACGGTGGGCATCATGGCCCGCGCCGTGGAGGACATTGCGCTGTTCCGCGCCGCCATCATGGAAATCCCCTACGAGCCGCCCGCCTCCATCACCGCACCCCGCATCGCCATCGCCCGCACCGCGCATTGGGACATGGCATCGCCCGCCATGCGCCAAGCGATCGAGGACGCCGCGCGCGCCTTCACGGCCGCCGGCGCCACCGTCACGGAATTCGAGGTTCCCGCCGAACTCGCCACGCTGCGCGACGCCCATCGCGTGGTCTGCGGCTTCGAATCCGTCCGTAACTACGCCGACGAACTCACCCGGTCCCGCCACCTCGTCAGCCAGGACTGGCTGGAGGAACGCGTGGATGTGGGGGAAGCCTCGACCCTCGCGCAGTTCCGCGCCGCCATCCGCCAGGGCGACCGCTGCCGCGCCCTGATGGATGCGCTGATGGCCGAGCACGGCTTCGACGCGCTGCTGACGCCGAGTGCGCCGGACGAAGCGCCGACCGGCCTCGCGCACACGGGAAACCCCATCTTCAACTACCTCTGGACCAACCTGCACATGCCCTGCATCACGCTGCCCTTCGGCCCCGGGCCGAACGTCATGCCGATCGGCGTGCAACTCGTCTCCCGCCGCCATGACGATGATCGACTGCTTGCCGTAGCCGCCTGGGCCGAACGCGTGCTGGCCGGCTGAGGGGGAGCGCCATGTCGATCACCACCGATCCCGCGACCCTCACCGCCAGCGCGGCCGCCGACGCCATCGTTGCCGGCACCCTGACCGCGGAGGCACTGACGCGCGCCTGCCTGGACCGCATCGCCGCGCGCGATGCCGAGGTCGGCGCCTGGGCCTTCCTCGACCCCGATCTGGCGCTGGCCCAGGCGCGGGCGGCGGATCGCAGCGCACCGCGCGGCCCGCTGCATGGCGTGCCCGTCGCGCTGAAGGACATCATCGAGACCTTCGACATGCCGACGCAGTGCAACTCCCCCATCCATGCGGGGCGTCGCACCTATGCCGACAGCGCCGTCGCCGCGCTGATCCGCGCCGCGGGCGGCACCATCCTCGGCAAGGCCGTCACGACCGAGTTCGCGAACCGCCACCCCGGTGCCACGCGCAATCCGCTCGACCCCACCCGCACGCCGGGCGGATCCTCCTCCGGCTCCGCCGCCGCGGTGGCGGATCACCAGGTGCCGCTGGCGCTGGGTACCCAGACGTCCGGCTCCATGATCCGCCCCGCCGCCTTCTGCGGCCTCTGGGGCTACAAGCCGAGCTTCGGGGAAATCAGCCGCGTCGGCGTCTTCCAGCAATCCGGAACGCTCGACACCGTCGGCCTCTGCGCCCGCGCGCTGGAGGACGTGCAGCGCCTCCGCGCCGTCCTCACCCGCATCCCCTACGAGCATGTCGCGCCCCTCGATCGGGCACCGCGCCTGGCCCTGTGCCGCACGCCTGAATGGGATGAAGCCACCCCCGCCGCCCAGCAGGCGCTGGAGGAAGCCGCGCGGCGCTGCGAAGCCGCCGGCGCCATTGTCACGGACCTGACCCTGCCATCACCCACCTTCGATGGCTGGCTGAAGGTCCACCAGCGCATCGCCAATTTCGAAGGCGCCCGCAACTTCGGCTTCGAACGTCACGGCCACCGCCACCTCATCAGCAAGGCGCTCGGCGAGGGCCGAATCCGCGATGGCGAGACCACGCCCGTCGCGGCCTATGTGGACGCGCAGCGCCGTGCGGAGGCGATGCGCCTGTGGGCGGAGGACGCGCTGGAGGACTTTGACGGCGTCCTCACCTTCTCCGCCGCCGGCGAGGCTCCCGTCGGTCTGGCGGGCACCGGCAGCGCCACCTTCAACTCCCTCTGGACGCTGCTCTACACGCCCTGCCTGACGCTGCCCTTCGGCAAGGGGCCCGCCGGCATGCCGCTCGGCCTGCAACTGGTGTCCTCGCGGCATGAGGATGAACGCCTCTTCGCCGCCGCCGGCTGGGTCGCGCGGGTGCTCGCGGCCTGATGGATGACCTTGGCTGGCTGGGCTTCCTCGCCCTCGGCCTGATCGCCTTCGGCGGTGCCGTGCTGGGCGGGCTCAGCGGCTTCGGTGCCGGGCTGATCGTGACACCCTTCCTCGTGCCCGTCGTCGGCGTGAAGGGCGTGGTGCCGGTGATGGCCGTGGCGATGACCTTCGGCAACCTCTCCCGCGCCTGGGTTTACCGGGACCAGATCCGACCCGACCTCATCCTGCGCGTGCTGCTGCCGTCGCTGCCCGGCGTGGTGGCCGGCGGCCTCATCTACGATGTGCTGCCGCGCGCACCGCTGGCCGCGCTGATCGGTACCTTTCTGCTCATCTCGATCCCGCTGAGGCGATGGCTCGACAAGCGCAAGGTGGTGCCCACCCCCGCCGCGGTCATCGGCATCAGCTTCCTCTTCGGCCTGGTCGCCGGCTCGCTGCCGGGCGGCGGCGTCATCGTCCTGCCGCTGCTGCTCGGCCTGGGCCTGGCCGGCGGCGCCTTGGTCGGCACGGATGCGGTCATCGGTGCCGCCGTCAACATTGCCAAGACGCTGCTCTACGGCCGGCTCGACCTGCTGGACGAGACGCTGCTGATCGGCGGCGTCCTTGTCGGCCTCTGCATGATCCCCGGCGCCTATGCCGCCCGCTGGCTGATCGCCCGCATCCACCTGCGCATCCACACCGCGCTGATCGAGGCGATGGTCGCCTTCTCCGGCCTCTCCTTCCTCTGGAGCGCCTTTACCTGAGTGCAGGCGCCGGGCTCGGCAGGCCGAGATTCTCGCGCAGCGTCCTTCCCTCATACGCCGTCCGGTAGATGCCGCGCCGCTGCAGTTCTGGCACCACCCACTTCACGAAATTCCGCATCGGGGTGGGGTAGTAGGGCGACAGCATCACGAAGCCGTCCGCCGCGCCCGCCTGGAACCACTCCTCCATCATGTCGGCCAATCCCTTCGGCGTGCCGACGAAGACGTTGTGCCCGTTCGATGTCGCGTAGCGCCGCGCCAGCTGGCGGATGGACAGGTTCTCCCGCCGCGCCAACTCCACCAGCATCTTCTGACGTGCATGCGCCGCGTTGCTCTGCGGCAGTTCGGGCAGCGGCCCGTCCAGCGGGAACTGCCGCAGGTCGAGCCCACCGGACAGGCGCATGATGGAGGGCATCACCACGTCGTCCGTCATCATCGACAGCAGGTGCTCATACAGCGCCCGCGCCTCGCTCTCCGTCTCCGCCAGGACGTAGTTCAGCCCGGGCATGACCTTGATGTCGTCGGGCGACCGCCCGTGGCGCATCGCGCGTTCCCGCACATCCGCGCGGAAGGCCTGCGCCTCCGTCATCGAGGTCTGCGCCGTGAAGGTCACATCCGCCGTCCGCGCCGCCAACTCCTTGCCCGGCTCCGACGACCCGGCCTGCGCGATCACCGGCCTGCCCTGCGGGGACCGCGCAACGTTCAGCGGGCCGCGCACACGGAAATGCTTGCCGACATGGTTCAGGATGCGCAGCTTAGCGGGATCGAAGTAACGACCACTCGCCTTGTCCCGCACGAAGGCATCGTGGTCCCAGCCTTCCCAGAGGCCCACGACAACGTCGTGGAATTCCGCCGCGCGCTCATACCGCAGCGCGTGGTCGAGATGCGCATCCCGCCCGAAATTCTGCGCCTCGTCCTCGTTCTGGGACGTCACCAGGTTCCACCCCGCGCGCCCCTTGCTGAGGTGGTCGATGGACGCGAAGCGCCGTGCGATGTGGTAGGGCTCGTTGTAGGAGGTGGTGCCCGTCGCCACCAATCCGATATGCGTCGTCGTCACGGCGAGTGCCGCCAGCAGCGTCATCGGCTCGATCCGCACCGTGCGTGCCGCGCCCGCCGCCGCTTCCGTGTCCTTGCCCGCCAGCGTGATGGCGGGCGGCACTGCGGCGCTGTCCTGGAAGAACACCATGTCGAACAGGCCGCGCTCGGCCTCTCGCACCACGTCGAGATACTCGTCGAACTCCAGGTCCGTCGGCACCGCATCCGGCATCCGCCACCCCGCGACGTGTGACCCCGGCGGGTTGAAGAAGGCGGCGAGCTTCAGCTGGCGTGGCGGCATGGAAGGCGCATGTCCCTGCGATGAGGCCCGGCAGTCTCACGCCATATCGCGCCGCACGGAAGGCCCCTTGCCGCGCCCGCGCGACATGATCCACGCTGCCGGCAACAGGAGGAAACGTCACATGGCCACCATCACCCTGGGCCGTCGCGCCCTGGCAAGTCTCGCTGCCGCCCTCGGCATCGCCGGCACCGCCAGCGCGCAACCCGCCTGGCCGCGCGGTCCCGTGCGCTTCATCTTCCCCTTCACGCCCGGCTCCGCCGTCGATGTCGTGGCGCGCCTCATCGCGCAGGACCTGTCGGAGCGTCTCGGCCAGCCCTTCATCGTGGAAAGCCGCACCGGCGCCGGCGGCAGCATCGGCACCGAAGCCGCGGCCCGCGCGCGGCCGGATGGCGATACCTTCCTCGTCGGCTCCCCCGGCAACATGGCCATCAACCCGGCGATGATGCCGAACCTCACCTTCGACGTGTCGCGCGACTTCGCCGCGGTGACGCACCTCGTCACCTTCCCGCAGGTGCTGGTGATCGCGCCCAGCCTGTCCGCGCGCACGCTGCCCGAACTCGTCACCTATTCGAAGGCCAATCCGGGCCGCCTGAACTACGCCTCCTCCGGCGTCGGCGCGACCAACCACCTGGCGATGGAGATGCTGCGCGCCGCGACGGGGCTGGAGGCGACGCATGTTCCCTATCGCGGCGGCCTCGTCACCGTGCAGGCCATCCTCTCCAACGACGTGCAGATGTGCGTGGAGGGCATCCTGACGCTGCCGCCCTTCCTGGCGGAGAACAAGGTCCGCGCCATCGCCGTGACGGGCGCCACGCGGTCCCACCTGCTGCCCGATGTGCCCGCGGTGGCGGAAACGGTGCCCGGCTTCGATGCCGGCGCCTGGGTGATGTTCTTCGCCCCCGCCGGCACGCCCCCCGCGATCATCGAGAAGCTGTCGGCGGAAACGCGGATCTCCCTCGCCAAGCCCGCCATCCGCGCACGCCTCGCTGAACTTGGCGCCACCGTTACCGGCACGACGGCGGAGGAAGCAGCCACCATCCACCGGGCGGAGCTGGTAAAATGGCGGCGCGCGGTGGAGGTTTCCGGCGCCGCCGGTCGCTGACCCTGTTCAGTCGTAGCTCAACGCCTGCGCCTTGCCGCCGAAGATGCGCCAGGCAAAGACGGTGTAGAGCAGGATCACCGGCAGCACGAAGGCCGCGCCGGCCAGGATGATGGACAGGCTCTCCGGCGCGCTGGCCGAATCCCAGATCGTCAGCCTTTCCGGCACGACATAGGGGAAGAAGGACCAGGCCAGCCCGGCGAAGAACAGCAGGAACAGCCCGACCGCACCGAAGAAGGGCACCCGGCGCAACACGTCGTCGGGCAGGGGCATATGCCGCAGCAGCAGTGCCAGGCCCACCAGCAACGCTGCCGTGGCCAGCGGCAGGAAAGCCAGCAGGAACACCACCGGCATCTCGAACCACCGCGCCGCGATCCGCTCGCTGACCAGCGGCGTCACGGCGGAGACGAGCAGGATGCCGAGGCCGAGCGGCCAGATCGCGCGCCGCGCCCACAGGATCGCGTGGCGCTGCAACTCGGCCTCGCAGCGCCAGATCATCCAGCAGGCGCCGATGAAGGCATAGGCGATGGCGAGCCCGATCGCCGCCATGGCCGCGAAGCCCGTGGCGGCCCAGCCTTCCGCGAAGCCTAGCACGTAGCGCCCGAGCATCCAGCCCTGCGCCAGCGCCGCGCCCAGCGATCCCACGAAGAACCACCGATCCCAGCGCCGCTTGCCATGTTCGTCCGTGGCCTTGGCGCGGAACTCGAAGGCCACGCCGCGCAGCGTCAGCGCCACCAGCATGACGGCGACGGGCAGGTAGAGCGCCGTCAGGATCATGCCATGCGCCGCCGGGAAGGCGACCAGCAGCAGCCCGACACCCAGCACCAGCCAGGTCTCGTTTGCGTCCCAGAAGGGACCGATGGCCGCGATCATGCGGTCCCGGTCCGGCTCCGCTTCCCGCGTCTCCAGCAGAATGCCGACGCCGAGGTCGAAGCCGTCCAGCACGACATAGGCCAGGATCGCGACCGCCATGAGACCCGCGAAGATCACCGGCAGCCATTCGGCAGGCAGGAAGGGGGTCATGCCACCATCTCCCCCGGCGCGCTGCCGGGCTTCACCATGGAACTATCGGTCGCCTCCGCCACGCGGCCCTTCTTGGCCAGGCGGTAGATCGTGGTGATGTAGGCGCCGAGCAGCAGCGCGTAGAGCGTCAGGTAGGTGACCAGGGTGGAGCCGATGGCCATTGCCGGCACGGGCCCCGCGGCCTGCGCCGTGGTCAGCACCCCCGTCACCAGCCAGGGCTGGCGGCCGATTTCCGTCACGTACCAGCCCGCCAGCGTCGCCACCCAACCCGCAAAGGCCATCACCGCGAAGCCGCGCAGCATCAGCACCGGCAGCGTGCCACGCCGCCACAGGAACCAGGCGCCGGCCCAGGCCATGGCGATCATCGCCAGGCCGGTGCCGACCATGACGCGGAAGGCGTAGAAGACGGGCGCCACCGGCGGGTGCTTGCCCTCGAACTCGTTGAGCCCCGGCACGACGCCGGCGGGATCATGCTTCAGGATCAGGCTGGCCCCCGACGGGATCGCGATCTCGAAGCGGTTGGTGCGGTTGGCTTCGTCCGGGATGGCGAAGAGCACTAGGGGCACATGCCCGCGCGTCTCCCAGTTCGCCTCCATCGCGGCGACCTTGGCGGGCTGGTGTTCCAGCGTGTTGAGGCCGTGCAGGTCGCCGACGAAGGCCTGCACCGGCGCCAGCACCGCGCCCATCACGATGCCGGTCCGCAGCGCCGCCATGACGGCCGGCGCGCGGTCCCCCTTCAGCCAGCGCCAGGCGGAGATGCCGGCCAGCAGGAAGGCCACCGTCAGCGCGCTCGCGATCAGCATATGCGTCAGGCGATAGGGCATGGAGGGGTTGAACACGATCGCCGCCCAGTCCACGGCATGCGCGACGCCATCGCGCATCTCATGCCCCTGCGGCGTGTGCATCCAGGAATTCAGTACGATGATCCAGAAGGCGCTCATCGTGGTGCCGAAGGCGACCAGGAAGGTGGCGCCGGTGTGCACCCAGCCCGGCACGCGGCTGAAGCCGAACAGCATGATCGCTAGGAAGGTCGCTTCCAGGAAGAAGGCCGTCAGCACCTCATAGGCCAGCAGCGGCCCCGCGATGTTGCCGACGCGCTCCATGAAGCCCGGCCAGTTGGTGCCGAACTGGAAGGACATGGTGATGCCGGAGACGACGCCGAGCGCGAAGGACAGCGCGAAGATCTTCACCCAGAAGCGGTAGGCATCCATCCATGCCTCGTTCCGCGTCGCGTTGAAGCGCAGCTTGAAAAACAGCAGCACCCAGCCCAGCGCGATGGTGATGGTCGGGAACAGGATATGGAATGAGATGTTGGCGGCGAACTGGATGCGCGCCAGCAGGATCGGGTCCATGGCTCAACCTCCCTTGCGCGGCCGCACCAGGCCGACGACCTTGTCCTTCGCTTCCAGCAGCCGCGTGACCTTGGCGCCCAGCGCCAGCAAGGCTGCCAGACGTTCGGTTTCCAACCGCTTCACGTCCTCGTACCAGGTGGTCAGGCGCTCGATAAGGCCGTGCATCTCGGCCATCCGGGCCTGGGCGTGGCGCTCATCCTCGCTGCCCGGGGTCTGCATCAGCAATTCGCGCAGCACCGACAGCGTCGGGTCCACCTCCCGCTTCTTCCTCTCCTCCGCCAGCGTGCGCAGGATCAGCCAGACATCGTCGGGGGTGGTGAAGTAATCGCGCCGGTCATCCGGGATGTGCTTCAGCAGCACCAGGTTCCAGGCCTGCAATTCCTTGAGGCCCATGGAGACGTTGGAGCGTGAGACGCCCAGTGCATCCACGATCTGTTCCGCATTGAGCGGAGAGGGCGACACGTAGAGCAGGGCGTAGATCTGCCCGACCGTGCGGTTGATGCCCCAGCGGCTGCCCATTTCGCCGAAATGGAGCACGAAGGACTGGACGAGCGGAGGTAGCTTCATGGCTGACCGTCATTTCAGGAATTTCTGAAATGGCGAATCATGCCAGCAATGTCAAGCTTTCCTGACGCCCCTCATTCCAGATCCGGGTGCGTCACGACCTGGCGGAAGGGATCGTAGCCCGAGGGGAAATGCCCCGTCGGCCGCAGCCAGTCATAGCGATCCCGCGGCAGCCATCGGCCCTGACCCTCATGGCCGAGGTAGCGGCCCCGGTCGAACACCACCTGGCCACGCAGCAGCGTCGTCTCCGCCCAGCCCGTCAGCTCCATGCCCTCATAGGGCGTGTAGTCGACGGCGTGGTGAAGCGTCGCGTTGGTCACGCGGTCCGTCCGATCCCCGTCCCACACCACCAAATCCGCATCCGCCCCGACGGCGATGGTCCCCTTGCGCGGATGCAGCCCGAAGGCCCGGGCGGCATTGGTGGAGGACAGGGCGACGAACTCGCAGGGCGTGATGCGGCCCTTCGCCACGCCTTCCGACCACAGGATTGAAAGCCGCGTCTCCACCCCCGGGATGCCGTTCGGGATCTGGTCGACCCGCGGCTCCGTCCCCCAGCGCTTCTTGCCGTCCGCCGCGTCGAAATTCACCGGCGCGTGGTCGGAGGTGACGACATCGATGACGCCGCGCTTGAGGTAGTCCCACAGCGACCCGCGTTCCGCGCTGCCGCGTGGCGCGGGGCCGAAGACGTATTTCGCGGCCTCGAAGCCCGGCCGGTTCAGGTCGGCGGCCGACAGCGCCAGGTATTGCGTGCAGGTCTCCGCATGCACCCGCACGCCGCGGCGCTGCGCCGCCTCGATCTCGGCCGCCGCTTCCGGTGCGCTGACATGGAAGACTTGGACCGGCGTGTCGGTCAGCTCGGCCAGCGAGGCGATGCGATGCACCGCCTCCCGCTCCCCGATCGCGGGCTTCAGCACCGCCTGGTATTTCGGGTGACGGAAGCCGCCCTCGGCCAGCTTCTCGCCGAGATACTGGTGGATGCCCCAGTTCTCCGCATGCACGGTCACCAGCGCGCCATGCTCCCGCGCCACCTCCATGACGCGGAGCAGCGCGAGGTCATCCAGCCAGTTCGTCTTCCCCGTCATGAAGACCTTCACGGACCGGTGCCCCGCCGCGATCAGCGCCGGCAATTCGTCGCGCAGCACGGCTTCCGTCGGGTTCGTGACCCAGAGATGGAAGGCGTAGTCCACCGCGCAGCGCTTCGCGCGTCCGCGGTACTCCGGCACGATATCCGCCAGCGTGCCGTCACGCGGCTGCAGCGCGAAGGCGATGATGGTGGTGGTGCCGCCGCAGGCCGCGCTGCGCGTCGCGGTGAAGAGGTCATCGGCATTGTTCACGCCGCCGCTCATGCGCTGTTCGGCGTGGCAATGGCTGTCGATGCCGCCGGGGATCACGAACTTCCCTCCGGCATCGATAACCTCGCGCCCTACCAACCCATTGCCGAGCGTTGCGATCACGCCGCCGGTGATGCCGATCTCGGCCCGAAACACGTCGCTCGCCGTCACCAGGACGCCGTTGCGGATGACGAGGTCATGCATGATGGCTCAGCCCTTCCGCTGCAGGCGCGTCAGCCGGTTGTCCCGGATTTCCGCCAGCAGGATGTTGCCCTTGCTGTCCTGCGCCAGCCCATGCCCCGCATTCAGCACGGGCCTGCACCGGCCCAGCAGCTTCCCTTCCGGCGACAGGCGCGTGAGGCGCGGGATCTGGTCGCTCACCAGGATGCAGCCATCGGGCCCCACGACGATGCCCATGGGATGGAACAGGTCCGTCGCCTCCCGGATGAAGGTGCCGTCGGGGTCGAAGAACTGGATGCGGTTGTTCTCCCGGTCGCAGACGATCACCTCGCCCTGCTTGCCGAAGGCCAAATCGTGCGGTGTGGTGAATTCGCCCGGGCCCGCGCCTGGCGTGCCCCAGCTCTTCCGCAGCGTGCCGCCGGCGGAGAAGCGGTGCACGACGGAGTTGCCGTAGCCATCGGCGACATAGATGTCGCCATTCGGATGCACGGCCGCATTGGCGGGATGGCTGAAGGGGCGCCCCGGGCGGTTCCGTTCGCCCAGCCGCAGCACCACGGCGCCCGAGCCATCCAGCACCTGGATCTCATGCCGGTCGCGATCCGCGATCAGCGCCTCGCCCTTCGGCCCGATGGTGATGCCGTGGCCGTCCGTCACGCCAGGCAGCTCATGGCTGCGCAGCACGCTGCCATCCGGCGCCACCACCACCACGACGGGCAGCCCCACGGGATCGACGTAGCGGTCGTAGCGCACGAGCACATGCGCGTTGTCTTCGGCGTCCACCGCGACATCGGTGATGCGCCCGCCCTTGAAGCTCGCCCCATCCAGCGCCCAGGGCCGCTCCACCTCGTAGAGATCGTCACCCAGGCCGACGACCAGCTTCTCCTCACGCATCGCGCGGCCCCCTTCGCATTCCGGCATCGCGTCCGCGCCATTCCGGCAATCATGCTGCCGCATGGACAGGCGCGATCATCGAGTGTTATCCCAGCTTCACGCCGCAACGATGCCGGCACAAGCGGCATCGATCATCCCGACAGCAGATTGGGGCGCGCGCCTGGAACGCACAGTCACCCGTCGCACTGCATCGCTGAACGAGGACTGGTCCCGATGAACGTCACCCGCCGCGCCGCGCTCGCGCTTCCCCTCCTGCTCGCCGCGCCGCGCCTGGCGGAGGCCGCCTGGCCGGAGCGTCCGGTGACGCTCATCGTCCCCTTCGCGGCCGGCGGCGGCACGGACATCTCCGCCCGCGTCATGGCGCAGTACCTCGAACGCGAGCTCGGCCAGCCCTTCGTTGTGCAGAACCGGCCTGGCGCGGGCGGCGGCATCGGCCTCGGTGCGCTCGCCGCCGCGGCGCCGGATGGCTACACGCTGGCCATCATCAACACGCCCGGCATCGTCACCATCCCCATCGAGCGCAATGCCGGCTGGACGATGGACAGCTTCACCTTCATCGCCGGCGTGGTCGATGATCCCGGCACCTTCTCCGTCCACCCGGACAGCCCGATCCGTACCATGACGGACCTGGTGGAGGCCGCGAAGCGCGAGCCTGGTCGCATCACCGTCGCGACCCAAGGGGTGGGCTCCGCCGGCCACATCAACGCGCTGCTGCTGGAGCAGGCGACGGGCGTGCAGCTGGAACCCGTGGTCTACCAGGGCGCCGCCCCCGCGGCGCTGGCGCTGCTGCGCAAGGAAGTCACCGTCGCCACCGCCAACCTTGGCGAGGCCCTGACCTTCGCCCGCAACCAGCCCTGGCGTACCCTCGGCGTGATGGCGGAAGCGCGCAACGCCATGGCGCCGGATGTGCCGACGCTGCGGGAGATGGGGCTCGACATCCTCGGCGGCAGCCTGCGCGGCGTGGGTGGTCCACGCGGGATGGCGCCCGACGTCGTCGCGCGCCTCTCCGCCGCCATCGCCAAGGTCGTCGCCAACCCGGACTTCATCACGACGAGCGAGCGGGCCTTCCAGCCGCTCCGCTACCTCAACTCCGCCGACTACGTCGCCTATCTCCGCGCCTCCGACGCCACGCATCGCGCGCTGTGGCGCACGCGGCCCTGGAACGTCTAGGCGCGGATCGCGCGCACTTTCGCGGTCGCTGCGGCCTGCAGCAGCGCCGCGTCATGCCCCGCGGAGATCCAGCGGAAGCCCAGCGCCTTCGCCCGCGCGAAATGCGCATCTTCCGTAATGCCGCCGATGCCGGGCACCTTGCCTGCATCGCGGCAGGCCTGCGCCACGCGTGACGCGGCGTCCCACAGCACCGGGTCCTCCTTCATGCCCGGCCGTCCGAGATCGGCGCTGAGGTCGGAGGCGCCGAGGAACAGCACGTCGATCCCAGGCACCGCCGCGATCGCCGCCGCATTCTCCACCGCCTGCCGCGTCTCGATGATGACCACCACAAGCGTTTCCGCCGACAGCGCCGCCACCGCATCCCCCTGGCTGATCGCCTGCCGCCGGAAGTGCGGGAACATCGGGGGCAGGGGCCGCCGCCCCTCCGGCGCGAAGCGCGCGGCGCGGGCCACGCTTTCCGCCTGCGCCGCATCCTCGATCCGCGGGATCATCACGCCGAGCGCGCCCGCCGAGAGCGCCTGACCGATCGGCCCTGCCTGCGCATCCGGCAGCCGCATCAGCGGCACGATTCCCGCATCCAGCGACGCCATCATGATCTCGCCCGCCGCATCGCCGCCGATCAGGTTGTGCTCCCGGTCCAGCACCAGCGCGTCATAGCCCGCCTGCGCCATGATGCGCGCGACATCGCCGCTGCGCGCCAGTTGCAGCGTCACCACCACCGCGCTGCCGCCCTGCGCCAGCCGCGCCTTCAACCCGTTGATCACCATGGCGCGAAGCGTGCCGCCCGCGCGCCGCTTCGTCCACCCCGTCTTGCCGCCGCCGCGCTTGCATGGTCATGGTCACGCGAACACGGGAGACGCCACCCATGACCGGCATGCCTGACGCCGCGGAAGTCGATCGCCGCCTGGCCGAGGTCCGCGCCAAGCGCGGCTACCTCCTCCCCCATCACGGCCTCCTCGCCATCGCCGCGCCGACGCTCCTCGCTGGCTACGACGCTGCCTACACCGCGCTCACGCTGACGCCGCGCAGCATGGACGAACGGTCGAAGGAATTCGTCTGGCTTGCCGTCCTCGTCTCCACCGATGAGGCCCTGGCCACGCACCACATCGCCAAGTTCCGCAACGGCGGCGGCACGGATGCGGAGATCGAGCTCGCCGTCCGCCTGGCCGCCTTCGCGGAAGGCGCGCACTGCTTCGCCTTCGCGGCCGAGAAATGGGGCCACCATCTTCCCGCCTACAACCGCGAAGCCGCCTATCGCGCCGCGCTGGATGCCGCGCAGGCCGGCAGCACCGTCTCCCGCGGGCTGGTGGAGGTCACGCTGGCCGCCGTGCAGACCACGCGCCGCGCCTGGTGGGAACTCGCCGTCCATATCCGCGGCGCCTATGCGGAAGGCGTTCCCGAACTGGAACTGGCGGAGGGCATCTCCTACGCCATGTTCCCCGGTAGCATCCCGAACTTCGTCGATGCCTGCGGCGTCTGGCAGGGCATGATCGAACGGAACGAGGTGCCGGCCTCCGACAGTTTTCGTCTATGGGGCGCGGAAGCCTCCCGCCAGAAGGGCTTCGGCTGATGCGCGCGATCGTCCCCCCGGGCATGGAGAATTTCCCGGCCCAGTCCGGCTATTCGCCCGGCATGGTGTGCAACGGCTTCCTCTTCATGGCCGGCCAGCTCGGTCGCGACGCGCAGATGAACGTCATCCCCGATCCCGAGGCGCAATTCGCCCGCGCCTTCGAGAATGTCGGCCGCATCCTGACGGAGGCCGGCTGCACGGTGCGGGACATCGTGGACCTCACCACCTTCCATGTCGGCCTGCAGTCCCATATCGGCCTGTTCAAGCTGGTGAGGGACCGCTTCATGCAGGGCCACCAGCCGCCCTGGACCGCCATCGGCATTTCCGAACTCTCCCGCCCCGGCCTGCTGGTCGAGATCAAGGCCACCGCCCGGCTGCCGAACGCCTGAAACAGGACGCGCCATGACCACGCCCCGCATCTTCCTCTTCGCCCCCGCCAATGTCGCGCGCCGGGCTGAAGGCGCGATGGCCTCCGCCGCCGATGCCGCGATCCTGGACCTGGAGGACGCGGTCCCCCCGGGCGAGAAGACCGCCGCGCGCGATGCGCTCGCCTCCCTGCTCGCCACGCCGCGCAGCGGCACGGCCATGCGCTATGTCCGCGTCAATGCCGCGACGACGCCGCTCTGCCTCGCCGATCTCCAGGCGGCGCTCGCCGCGGGGGCGGAGGGCATCGTACTGCCCAAGGCCGACAATGCCGAGGACCTCTCCGCCTTCGCCTGGTCCTTCCGCCAGATCTGCGGAATGCTCGGCCGCGACCCCGCCGGCATCGAGATCCTGCCGATCGTCGAGACTGCCCGCGGCCTCGTTCATCTCGCCAACCTCCCCTGGCGCGCCTGCGGCATTGCGCGCGTGGCGCTCGGTACCGTGGACCTGCTGGCCGATCTCGGCACGGGTGCCGCGGATGCGGATGCCGCGATCCTGCACGCGCAGCGCCTCTGCGTCGCGGGCTCCCGCGCCGCCGGGCTCGCCGCGCCGATCGATGGCGTGCATCTCGACGTGAAGGACGCCGCGGGGGCGGAGGCCGCGATGCGCGCCAGCCTCGCCATCGGCTTCGGCGGCAAGCTCGCCATCCACCCCGCCCAGGTCGCACCGCTCCGCGCCGGCCTGGTGCCGCCGCCGGCGGAGCTGGAATGGGCGAGGGAGGTGGACGCCGCCTATGCCGCCGCCCAGGCCAGCGGCAGCGGTGCGATCATCGTGCGCGGCAAGCTTGTGGACGAACCCGTCGCGAAACGCGCCCGCGACCTGATCGCCATGGCCAGCGCGTCCTGAAAGCCCTGCTCCCTCCCCCGCGCTTGCGGGGGCTCGCGGCACTGCCGCGAGGCCGAAGGCTGGCGGGGTGGGGGTTTGCGCAGCCGTCACCCCAGCTTCGGCAGATCCACCCAGCGCCGCTCCGCCGCGCTCCGATACGCGGCCTCCGCCAGCTGCACGCCCTTCGCACCCTCCACCAGCGGATACGGGAACGGCGCATCCTCCATCAGGTGGCGGATGAACTTCTCCCACCCCGCGCGGTAGCTGTTCACCATCCCCGTCGGCACGGGCACCGGCGTCCAGTCATCGAAGAAGCTGCGCGTCATCTTGATGGCGGCGGAGATGCCCTCCACCGGCGTCTGCTTCTCGTCCTGGATCCAGCATTCATAGGGCCCGCCCACGGCCGATCCCTTGGTGCCGTCCACCTGCACCTGGATGCCGGCATCGCGCCGCACGCGCGTGGCCCATGAACAGTTCACGGACGCCATCACGCCCCCCGCCAGCTCCAGCTTGGCGAAGACCGCATCCTCCACATCGACGTCATAGGGCGCGCCATGCTCGTCGCGCCGGCGCGGAATCTGTGTGCGCGCGACGGCGGAGACCGACTGAACCTCCCCCACCAGGTGATCCAGCATGTAGCGCCAGTGCGGGAACATATCGAGGATCAGCCCGCCGCCGTCCTTCTTGCGGTAGTTCCAGCTCGGCCGCTGGCCCGGATGCTCTTCCCCGTCCCAGATCCAGCGCCCCATCTCCAGCCGTACCTCCAGCAGCCGGCCGAGCGCGCCGGAGCGGATGATGGATTGCAGCGTCGCGAAGCCCGGCAGGAACAGCTTGTCCTGCACCGTGCCGTGCTTGACGCCCGCTGCATCGGCCGCCGCCACCAGCGCCATCGCGGTCGGCACGTCGGGCGCGATCGGCTTGTCCGTGTAGATGTGCTTGCCGGCCGCGATCGCGCGCTTCAGTACATCGACGCGCCCGCCAGTGGCGCCGACATCGAAGAACAGCGTGTCCTCCGCATTCGCCAGCGCTGCGCCCATGTCGTCGGTGAAGCGCGTGAAGCCCGTCGCCTGCGCCACCGGCGCCAGGCGTTCGGCGGATCGCCCGACCAGGATCACGTCCGGCATCACGCGGTCACCGTTCGATAGCGGCAGCCCGCCTTCCTCCCGCATCGCCACCAGCGCCGGCAGGTGCTGCCGCCGGGCCAGCTCCCCCGTCGCGCCGTTGAAGATGATGCCGAGCCTGCGCACCGCCATGACCATTCGTCCCTGGAAGAATCCTCGGCGGTGACGCTAGGCGAAGCAAACCTGCTCCGCCACCCAGGCGCATCACGCTTCCCGCCGCCGCCGCGCGCCCCTATTGTCGCGGTCAAGCAATCCGGCGGCAGCCTCCGCCGGCGCAACGATGGCGGCCAGGGCCGCAGGCGGGGTCCATGCTGCCGAGGGAGCTTTCAGGCAAGTACGAGGCGCGCCGTACGCTCGGCGCCGGTGCCATGGGCACGGTGGTCGAGGCCTTCGACCGCATGATCGAACGCCGTGTTGCCGTGAAGCTCGTCAAGCTGCCGGAAGGGGGCGACGCCGAATCGCAGGAAGCCCATGCGCGCTTCCGGCGTGAGGCCCAGGCCGCCGGACGCCTCAGCCACCCCAACATCGTCGGCGTCTATGACTACGGGGAGAATGCCGACACCGCCTGGATCGTCATGGAGATGGTGGAGGGCGGCTCCCTCAAATCCATCATCGACCGCGGCGACCGCATGCCGGTCGCGGAGGTGGTGCGGCTGATGGACCAGATCCTCGCCGCGCTGGCCTATTCGCATGGCCGCGGCGTGGTGCACCGGGACATCAAGCCCGCCAACATCATGCTGGCCGGCGACCGTTCGGTGAAGATCGCGGATTTCGGGATCGCGCGGATCGAGAATTCCTCGATGACGCAGGTCGGCACCGTGATGGGCACGCCGGCCTACATGGCGCCCGAACAGCTGCGCGGCGAACCCGTCGATGCGCGCGCCGACATCTGGGCCGCCGGCGTCGTGCTGTACCAGCTGCTGACCGGGGAGAAGCCCTTCGAGGGCAACTACACCGCCCTCATGCACCGCGTCCTCAACACGGACCCGCCGCCGCCGAGCCAGCTGGCCGTCAGCGCGCCGCGCGGCTTCGACGGCGTGTTGGCGCGTGCCCTCGCCAAGCGTCCCGATGACCGCTTCCCGACCGCGACGGCCTTCGCGGAGGCGATCCGCGCCGCGGGCGGTGGTGCGGCAGAGCCCACGGGCTTCGGCTTCGTGGGCGCAGGGCCGCTGCCGGGGCTGGACGACGCGACCATGGTCGCCGCCCCCGCGCGCGCGCCCGTGCCACCGCCCGCCCCGCCACCCCCGCCCGCGACTCCAGCCAGGTCGGGCCCTTCGCCGGTGCTGATCGGCGGCGTCCTGGCCGTGCTGGTCGCGGCCGGCGGCGCCGCCTTCTTCCTGACGGGCAAGGACCCCGCGCCGGCGCCCGTCGCCAGCCTGCCCGCCACGGATCCCGCCCCGCCCGCCGCGCCGCCCGCGGTGGAGCCGCCCCGCCCGCCGTTGCAGGCCGCCCTGCCGCCGCCCGCCCAGCCCGCGGCACCGCCTCCGGCCCAGCCATCCGGCCCGACGACGCCCAGCGTGCCGACACCCGGCCTGGGCGTGCTGGCGCCGCCCGTCGTGCCGCCGCCAGCCATCGCCCCCGCGCCGGTCCCGGCGCCCACGCCCGCGCCGCAGGCCTTGACGCCACCTGCGCCGCAGCCGCCTGTCGCGCCGGCGACCACGCCGCAACCGGCGCCGCAGGCCGCGCCGATCCTCGCGGCGCCCCAGCCCGTCCCCGCCCGGCCGCAGCCGACGGCTGAGCCCACGCCTAGCCCCGCACCCGGCCCGACATCCGGCCCTACGCCCGGCCCCGTCATCGCCGCGCTGCCCACCCCGCAACCGCAGCCCCAGCCCGTGGCCCCGGCCCAGCCCGGCGCCGCCCCGGTCCCGCCGCGCCCCGATTTCCGCGCGGCCGCCCAGGCCGCCGCCGCCGCGCCGCCCTGCAGCCTGCTGGACGGCGCCGCGACGGACCAGGCGCTCAGCGTCTCCGGCGTGCTGCGCCGGGGTGGGGAGGCGCAGATCCGCCGCGTGCTGGCCGACCGCGCCATCCCGGCCAACGCCGCGACCCTCGCCTTGCAGAATTTCGATGGGCCCTATTGCGGCGCCCTCGACGTGATCCGCCAGGTCGCCGCCCCGGTCGGCGGCATGCCGCGCGTGCAGATCGTCGGCATCCAGCCCCTGCAGCACGCGGAACTGCTGCGGCTGGACGTCCAGATGCCGGACCGCGCCAGCTACCTCTATGTCAGCTACATCATGAAATCGAACGAGATCGTGCATCTCGTCCCCTCCCAGCCCCAGGCCGCTGGCGCCCGCGTGCGCCTCGGTGACCCACGCCCCGGCTTCCCGGGGTGGGAGGTGGATGAGCCATACGGCACCGACCTCATCGTCGTCTTCGCCTCCGAACGCCCGCTCTTCGTCCAGCCCCGCCCGGTGATCGAGCCGCTGGACGACTACATCGCCGCCCTCGGCACCGCGCTGCGCGATGCGCGGATGCAGAACAGCGCGATGGCGGCGCGGGCGGTGGTGGTGGAGACGGTGCAGCGGCGCTGAGCCGCGGGAGATCCTGGCAATCAGCCGCTCGTTTTCGCTATGTTCCATCCGGCCGCGGCCGGACCGCGCCCGGTCGGCGCCGGGAAGGCCCCGGAAACAGTGCTAAAGGTGCTAAAGCGGCTTCAAGCCCTCAGGGACTGAGACCGTTTATCCAGCATCATCAAATGGTTATGCCCGTTCGGGCGGCGCGGGATTGAGATCCTGAAACCGCTCAACCCCTTGAGTGGCCCCGGGGTCGCGTCACTCCAGCCCCGGCGCCCCGCGCCGCATCAGCGCGCGCATCCGCTCCACCTGCTCAGCCGGCAGGCCGAGATGCGCCGGGCTGAAGAAGCGGGGGGCCGGGGTGTGCAGCAGATAGGCCTGCGCCTCGTCCAGCATCACCTCCTCATTCCCGCGGTCATATTGTTCGCGCGCCAGGAACTGCCGGAAGGCCTCCCGCTCCGCCTCCGTGAAGCCCTGCCGCCACACCCGCCGGACATGCTCGGCATAGGCGGGGCGGGTGGCGAAGAAGCCGTGGCTGAGTTCGTGCCGCAGCACGCTGGCCCGCGCGCCGTCATCCATCAGCGGGCCCGCCGCGGCCATGGAGATCAGCGCGATCTCCCGGTCCCGCGGCACCAGCCCGCGCGCCAGGCGGAGCTGCGTCTCCACCCAGGCCTCCTCCGGCGACAGCGCCAGCCCGTCCCGCGCGGCCAGGCTGAAGAAGCGCTCCAGCTCCGCACCCCGGTAGTTGTGGCCGTAGTAGTAGGTGGCGGGCGTGTCGCCCGCGCGGGCGATGGCGGCCGCCATCTCCGCCGGCGTCAGCACCCGGTCCCGCGGCAGGCCCGCCTTCTCCACCAGCGCGGCCACGCGGTTCAGCGCCGCGCCCTGCTGGTCCAGGCTCGGGAAGTCGAGGACGAAGATCGCCACCTCCTCCGCCAGGCGCAGCATGGTCGGCACGGCCGCCCGGTGCGCCAGCATGGCGGCCACGTCCATCAGCGGCGGCATCCGCGCCAGACGTGACGGCGCCTCGCTGGGCACGGGCGCGGGTGGCGGCGGCACGACGGCCGGTGGCGCGGCGACCGGCGGCGGAAATACGGGCGGTGCGACCACCACCGGCGCCGGCGCCCCCGGCCTGTCCAGCGCCCACCACAGCGCCCCCGCCGCGGCGCCCGCCAGCAGAACGCCCGCCGCGATCAGCGCCGGCGCCGGTCCTCGTCGCAGGGGTGGCGCCGGGGGCGGCGCGCTGCCCCAGGTGACGGGGGGCGGGACAGCGGGTGCCGCGTGGGGGGGCGGCAGGCGGACGGTATCGTCATCGGCTGGCCGGCTCATCCTACCTCTCCGCCCGGCTGGGCCTGGCCTGCTGTCAGTCGTCCAGGTTGATGACCTGCACGCGGCGGTTCCGCGGCTCGTCCCAGCCATCCGGCGTCGGCACCAGCAGCCTGTTCTCGCCGAGGCCCACCGCCTCCAGCCGCCCCGGCGCGACGCCGTGCTTCGCCACCAGGTAGCCCCGCACTGCCTCCGCCCGCCGTTCGGACAGGCGCTGGTTGCTGAGGGAGTCGCCGACCGTGTCGGTATGGCCCTCGATCCGGAAGCGGAAGGGCGCCAGGTCCGGGGAGGAGAGCGCGCGGCCGAGCGGCGCCAGCGTCGCCTCCGCCTGCGGTGTCAGCATGGAGGAGCCGCTGGGGAAGGTGACGGTGATGGAGACGGCGGCCACGCCGGCCGGCGCGGTGGTGCCGGGCGCCACGGTGGCGACGGGCGGCACGCTGGCTTCCGGCTTGCCGGCGCTGGACGGGGCCGGCGGCGGCGCCTCCGCGCCCGACGACACGGCGGCGGGTGCCACGGGGGTGGCGGGCGCCGTGGCGTCCGCCGGGGCCGGCAGGCGGATGCCCCGCGTGCGCGGCCGCAGCTGCTCGATCAGCTGCAGCGCGGCGGGGTCGTTCTGCGCCAGGGCGGGGGCCGGATCGGCGCCCAGGAAGCCCGCGGCCAGCAGCATGGCGGCCAGGGGGAGTGAGGAAGGTCGCATCGGTCGTCTCCTCGGATGGTCCGGCGGGGCGGCGCCGGGAATGGAGCGGGCCGTGCCGGGGCGGCACGGCGGCGGAAGCGTGGTCATGCGATGCCGAGGGCCCGCCACACGGGCCAGCGGTCGCGTAGCAGGTCGATGACGGCGGATTGCAGGCCTTCGACGGCCTCCGCCGGTGGTGGCGGCCCCGCCGGCATCAGGCGGCCGATCAGGGCGGGCAGGTCGATCCGGCCATCGGCGCCGGGCGGGTGCTGCGCCACCAGGGTGGAGACCGCGACCTCCAGCGCATCGGCGAAGAGCCCGCCGCCCAGAACGGGCGTGGCGAGTGCCAGCCGCGCGCCTTCGCCAGCGATCGGGCTGATGCCGTGCGGCGCCAGCCGGCGCATGGTGACGGCGTTGAGCCGCCGGGCGGCGCCGATGCCCGCGGCGGTGACGTCCGCAGGCGCCTGCCACATCGGCATGGCCACGCTGCTGCCGATCAGCATGGCCAGCGTTTCCTGCGGCGTGGCGCCGCCGCAGCCCGGCAGCGCGCGGAGCGCACCGATGGATTGCGGGCCGCGCGACAGCGCCTCCCGCATCGGGCCGATGATGTGGGGCGGCAGCACGGCCTCTCCCGCCTGCGTCACCAGCTTCACCTCCCGCTGCGCCGCGGTGCTTGGCACCAGTTCGATCGCATCGGTGGCCCATTCCGCGCTGACGCGCCGGATGCCGCGCACATAGACGTCGCGCCGGAAGGCCCGCGGCACGCAGAGGTCGGTGATCAGCTCCCGCCCCGCCTGGTCCGGCGCTTCCCGCCACAGCGCCTGCTGCTCGGCGGTGAGGGTCATGGAGGGGAAGTTCTCGGACAGCGTCGCACTGCCGGCATACTCGCAGCGGGCGCTGCCCATCGCGGCGGCGACGTCGGCGAAGAAGGCTGGGCGCCAATGCTCCGTGGCGAATTCGTGCAGCATGTAGCCGGGGCGGGCGCCGCCCAGCTCCCCCATCAGCAGGCTCCGCCAGACGGAGGGCAGCAGGTGCTTCGCCTCCGCCGCCACCAGCCGCTCCACCTTGGCCCGCGCCGCAGCGAAGGCGTCGCTGCCCGGCGCGGCATCGCCGAGCACGCCACGCACCACGCGCCACAGCGCCAGCCCCGTCGCGGCGCCCGGCATGGCGTTGTAGGTCAGCAGCACCACGCCGCCGGGGTTCAGCCGCCGCCGCAGCAGTCGCAGCACGCCGTCGCGCACCCGGTCATCCACCCAGGACCAGAAGCCGTGGACCAGCACCAGGTCGAAGGGCGGCAGGGCGTCCAGCGCCGCGCCGTCCAGCTCCGCCAGGTCCGTCTCGTCGAAGCGGACATTGCCGAGGCCCGCTTCCGCGGCGAAGGACCGGGCTTCGGCGATATGCGCGGGGTTGTAGTCGAAGCCATGCACCTCCGCCGCCGGGTTGCCGGCGGCCAGGACATTGGTGCTGTAGCCGCTGCCGCAGCCGATCTCCGCGATGCGCAGCCTGGTCTCCGGCCCGACCTCCCACGCCACGCCCATCATCGCGAGCGTCGCGCGCAGATGGGCGGGGGACTGGAAGCCGTGCCAGGCCGGCGGATAGGGCTCCGTCACGGGATAGCCGCGCGACCAGGCGGCGGGGGTGCTCATGCGGCCAGTGTCTCCGTTCTCGCGGGCGGGGCGACCGGGGTCAGCATCGCCTCCGTCGCGTCCCGCCGGCGCGGCGTGGGGGGCGTCATCCAGCTAGTCCAGCCGAGCCGCGCGCCCTGCAAGCCGCCCAGCGCCAGCGGCGGCACGGCCTGCGCCGCCAGGATCGGGTTGAAGGCGAAGTCCTGCTCCAGCCCCAGCTGCAGCCGCACCAGCTCCACCAGCCGGCCATGCAGCGGCGCCCCTGGCAGCAGGGCCTGGAACTGCGCCAGGCTCAGCGGGCCCAGTTCGATCAGGAAGCGCGCGGAAGGGTCCCAGATCTGCGCGCCCGCCGCGACATCGACGCCGAGCTGCCCGCCCCCCAGGCCGCGCCCGCCCCGCGGCAGGCGGGACTGCTCGCTGGGCGGCAGCCGCACCCAGCCGCCAGCGAATTCGACGATCCGCACCGGCACCCCCGCTTCCTCCGCCAGCAGCCCGCGCAGCCTCTCCGCGCTGCGGCTGCGGGAGGCGAGGGCGCCGGCGTGGTACAGCAGCGCCGGCAGCGGGGTCGAAAGCCGCTGCACCAGGTGCGGCGTGCCGAGCCCCGCCGCCGCCGCCAGCACCGTCTCCGCCGGTACCGGGTTGCGGGCGGGGCGGTACTTGGCGCCCGCCTTCACGAACAGCCCGGTGAAGCGCCGCGCCAGCAGGTCGAGGAAGAGGTGCAGCGCGGTCGATCGCCGCCGCGCCTCCGCGCCCACCAGCGCCGTGTAGTGGCGCGGCAACACGCCGCCCGGGCCGATCAGCCCGAAGGTCGGCGTGGTGATCTGCCGCTCCTCCGGCACCGCCGCCGATACCTCGCCCCCCGGCGCGCCGAGGCGCGCGCTGGTGCGGAAGTCGATCTCGGTCGGGTCACGCCCCGGGGCGACGATGGCGGCCGCCTGGTCCAGGCTGAACCGCGCCGGCTCCCGCTTCAGGCGCTCGATGGGGGAGGGTTCGGTCACAGCAGCACCCGCGTGCCGCTGCGCGCCGGCCAGGCCGCCACTGCGCCACCGCGGCCCCGCAGCGCGACGCTGGACCGGACGAAGGCGTTCACGGAGACCTGCAGCGCCAGGAAGCGTTCCAGCACCCCGGCCAGCAGGAACAGCCCGCCCGCCGTCCAGGCCTGCGGTTCGAAGGTCAGCGTCAGGTCGAGCCCCCGCGCGAAGCTGCCCGGCCGCACCCCCGGCAGCCGCGCGACGCCCGGCCTCGCGGTCACGGAAACCAGCCCATCCAGCGCCAGCCGCGTTTCCGCCGTGTCCCGCAGGTCATGCAGGCGCATCATCTCCCGCAGCGCCATCGCCGCCTCCGTCCCCCCCGTGACGCCGAGGTGGTTGAGCGCGAGGTGGGAGACGAGCCGCCAGCCGCTGCGTTCCCGCAGTTGCGGCCGCAGCGTGGGCGTGGGCGGGGACAGGCATTCCGCGCCGCTGGCCGGCGCCGTCGGATCCGCGATCCGCAGCCGCGGCTGGCCGCCGCCGAAGGGCAGCAGGGACGGCAGGTCCCGGTTGCAGCACAGCGCGTCCACGCCCAGAACGCCATCCGCCGGCAGGGCGGGGTCGAAATGCGGGTCGCGCAGCATCAGCCGCGTCTCGCTGCCGCCGAGCACGCCGGGCGCCGGTCGGCGCGCGGCGATCCAGTGCAGGCCCTGCGCCGAGCTGTCCGCGCCTTCCTCATGCCGCAGCCGGTGGAAGGCCGGCACGCGCTGCGGGCGGGGATCCTCCGGCCGGCTGAGCCGCGCCGTCTCCACCGCATAGACCTCCAGCGCCGCCGGCCGCCGCGCATCCGGCACCACCAGCCAGTCGCTCTGCGTGCCATCCAGCGCGATGGGCTCGCAGGCCTGGCGGAACAGGTTGACGGCGGGGGTGCAGCCCAGCGCGATGTGCTCGGCGGCGACGCTCCGCTCCAGCTCCGCCACGGCGCGGGAGAGGTAGATGAAGACCTCCATCTTCCCGCTGCGCTGCACCAGGCTGCGCGCTTCCAGGCCTTCCAGGTCGATGTAGAGGAACTTCTCCGGGAAGGCGAAGTACTCGGTCAGCAGCCGGTGCCCGGTGAAGGCGCGGGGCGGCCAGGGCAGGGCGGCCTCCTCCGGCTCGAACCCCGCATGGCGCAGGCATTCCCGCGGCAGCAGCGTCGGCCGCGGATCGCCCGGCCCATCCGCCAGCGCGATGCCGATGGTGGAGGTGCAGAGCAGTTCCAGCAGCTGCGTCGGCAGCGGCGCGGGCCCGCGCAGGTGCAGCCGCAGCCGGTCCAGCCCCATGGCCGCCACCGGCAGGTCGGGCACGGTGGTCGCGAGGGTCAGGCGCAGCACCGCCACCGCCCCCGCCGCCTGCGGATTGGCCGGCGCCGGCAGCGGCAGGCCGGACAGCCGCGCGGCCTCCACGGTGACGGGCCACAGCGTCACGTCGTGGCAGGTGCGGTAGGTCAGGCGTTCGCCGCGCACCGGTTCCGTCTCCACCGGCGTGAAGCGCGGCACGCGGGACGGGCCGGTCGCTTCCGGCTTCGGCAGCAGCCGCAGCGTGGTCAGCGACGGCACCGGCGCCAGCAGATGCGGGCAGAGCAGTTCCAGCAGCGCGTCCGTCAGCTCCGGCAGCTCGTCATCCAGCCGGTGCTGCACCCGCGCGGCCAGGAAGGCGACGCCTTCCAGCAGCCGCTCCACATGCGGGTCGTCCACCGCATCGGGCGTCATCCGGAGCCGCCCGGCGACCTTCGGGTTCGCCTCCGCGAATTCGCCCGCCAGGCGCCGGATCGCCGCCAGTTCGCGGTTGTAGAAGGGGAGGAGGTCGTCCGACATCGCCTAGCCTTCCCGCACCGTGACGTCGCGGGAGACGGGTTCGAGCAGCGTCTCGAAGCTGACGGGTTCCGGCACCGGATCGGCGCGCAGCACGCCCTCCACCTTCAGCCGCAGCGCGCGGCCGAGATTCTCGTCATCCTCGATCAGCGTGACATGCACGGCCATCAGCCGGGGCTCGAAGCGCCGGATCGTCGCCTCCACCTCCCGCGCCAGGGCGATGCGGCGTTCCGGCACTGCATAGGCGCCGGAGGTCGCGTCGGGGATGCCGTAGCCCAGCGGCGATGCCGGCAGCTCCTCCATCGCCGGCGGCAGCGGCCGGCGGCGGCGGCGCGCGTTCAGCACCGCCTCCAGGTCCCGCCGCACGGCCGCGCGAAGGATGTCGAGCGCGACGGCCGCGCTGGGCGGCGGCGGCTCCGGCGTGCCCGGGTCCGCATCCAGCAGCCGGTCGAGCAGCGGCAGCCGCGCCCGCTGGACGGTGGCGCGGGGGCCGCTGCCGGGGCGCGATCCGCTCAACGGGCCTCCGCATCGGCAAACACCAGGGTAGTGGCGCTCGCGATCGGCAGTGCCTCCTCCCCCGCCAGCAGCACGCGCTGCCCGCGGCCGCGGACGGGGCCCGCATCCTCCGTCCAGTCCGTGGCGCGGCCGAGCTTCAGCCCGTTGTCGCTTTCCGGCCCCGGATAGAGCGCGGGCATGAAGACCACGCCTTCCGTGCCATCCTTCAGCTCGATCATCGTCCGCCGCCAGTAGAGGTCCCGCGGCCGGCGCGGCGGGTCGAAGGAGAGGGAGCGCACGCGTTCCACCGGCACCAGCATGTGCTCGCCGGCCGTGGTCAGCACCTCGAACTCCGCCGCCATCAGGTCATCGGCGTCGCGCAGGTCGTCGAAGGGGGTGTCGCCGGCCGTGCCGGGTGTGCGCGGCCGCAGGGCCTCGGCCTCCGCCGCCGCAACCGCGGCGCCCGCCAGGTCACCGGCGCGCAGCGCGATGCGGGCGCGCAGCGCAGCCTGCTGGGCCGGCGTCGCGTCATCCCCCTGGTATTTCGGCGCGCGGCCCTCCCGCAGCACCTGGCCGCGCACGACCTCCGCCCGCAGCAGGCGGCGGAACTCCAGCACGGCCGGGTTCGGTTCATGCAGCGCGGCGGCGTCCAGCATGCGGTCGGCGCGCTCCGCCTCTCCGCTGAACAGCATGAGCTCGGCCAGCAGCCAGCGGGCATCGGCATCGGCCGGCGCGGCCTTCACCGCGGCGGTGGCGGCGGCCAGCGCCCCGGCCAAATCCCCGGCGCGAAAGGCATCCCCTGCGGTGGTCATGGCATCGTCTTCCCTGGCCCTGTCATGGATCGTGTCATCCCGTTGCGCGACGCCATCGGCTTCACGCTGCCGCGCGGCGGGGTGCGAACTCGGTCACGAGGCGGAAGGCCGCCCCCACCTCATCCAGCTGGTGGTGTGGCTGCAGATGCACCGTGCAGCCATAGACACCCGGCTTGCCGCGGCGCTCCCGCACCTCGATCTTCGCGTCCAGCAGCGGATACTTCGCGGTGACCTCTGCGCCGCCGGAGCCGAGGCCGCTGATGAAGCGGTTGAGCCAGTTCTGCAGATGCAGCTGGACCTCCTCCGCCTCCCGCCCCGAACCCACCATGTCCCGCCCCATCAGCTTGATGCAGTGGGCGAAGCGGCTGACGCAGAGCAGCGTGTTCACCTGCGTGGACAGGCGCTGGTTCGCTTCCGCGATCGCGGTGTTCATGCGGGGCGGGCGATGCAGCGACGGCAGCGCGCCGAAGCTCGCCTCCGCCTGCGATTCCAGCGCGGAAAGCGGCACCAGCCGCCCGTCGCTGAGCTGGCGTTCCTGTTCATCCGTCAGCGCCAGGTCGAGCGGTGGCCGCGGCGGCGGCCCGTTCGGCGGGTCGGACGGAAAGCGCTCCCATGGCAGGCCATCCACAACGCCGCCGGAGGCTTCCTCCTGCGGTTCCGCGCCGCGCACCTCGCCAGGCCAGCCGAAGCGGTCGAAGGCGCGGATCGCGACCGCGGCCAGGCCATAGACCGGCGTCGTCCAGACGCGCTGCGCCGCGCCGCCGGCATGGCCGCGGTAGCGGAAGCGGTCCGCCCGCGCGCCATCATCCGCCCAGGGCGCGCGCGCCAGCACGCGGGGCAGCGTGACGCAGAGGAAGCGCATGTCGTCCTGCGTCGCGGCATTGCGCCAGCGCGCATGTTCCGGCCCCTGCAGCACGCTGGCGATGTCGAAGGAGGGCGGCGCATCGGCGAAGCTGTCGAGCCCGACGAGTTCGGGGGAGGCCGCGAAGACGAAGGGCGTGAAGGACGCGGCCGCCACGCCCGCCAGCGCCGTCAGCGCGCCGACGTCATCCGTGGGGTGGTTGGCGGCGGGCAGGTGGCGGATCTCGTAATCCGCGGCGATCAGGCCGAAGGGCTCGCCGCCCGCCGTGCCGAACTCCTCCTCATACACCTTGCGGAACATCTGGCTCTGGTCGAACTCGACGGCGCGTTCCAGGTCGCGGCAGATCTCGCTCCAGCGCGCCGTCAGCACCTTGACGCGGATGCGCCCGCCGCTGCCCGGCAGGCGATCCACCAGCCAGGCCAGGCCCCGCCACGACCCCTCCAGCCGCCGCAGCCGGGCTGCCTGCAGCACGGCATCGAGCTGCGCCGAGATCAGCCGGTCGATCGTCGCGACATCGCGGTCGAGCGCACCGCGCAGCGCTTCCGCCGGCTCCTGGTCCCGCGCCATGGCGGCCAGCCGGGTGTCACCAAACCAGGCCTGCAGCACCGCGCCGGCATCGGGTTGCGCGATCAGCGCTGCCAGCGCTTCCGTCGCCCCGGCATCGAAGCGGCCGAAGAACCGGCCGGCGAGGACCGCCTCTCGCAGCGGCGGCAGTGCAGCCTCCGCGGGCATGATCGGCGGTCCTGTCCCGTGTTCAGGACTTCTGCGGGATCCGCGCGACCATGCGCATGGAGGTCGTCAGTTCCTCCATCTGCAGCCACGGGCGGAGATGCGCGACGGCGTTGTAGACGCCAGGCTTGCCCGGCACCTCCTTCACCTCGATCATCGCTTCCCGCAGCGGGTACTTGGCGCGCGATTCCTGCCCGGCGCCTTCCAGCGGATTGACGTAGTTCTGGATCCAGCGATTCAGCCAGATCTCGCAGTCCGAGGCCTCCATGAAGGACCCGATCTTGTCCCGCGCCATGACCTTCAGGTAGTGCGCGAAGCGGCTGGTCGCCATCATGTAGGGCAGACGGGCGGAGATGGCGGCATTCGCCGTCGCTTCCGGCCGGTCGTATTTCTTCGGCTTCTGCACGGATTGCGACCCGAAGAACACCGCGTAATCCGTGTTCTTGTAGTGGCAGAGTGGCAGGAAGCCGAGGGCGCTGAGCTCCGCCTCCCGCCGGTCGGTGATGCCGATCTCGGTCGGGCACTTGGCGTCGCTGTCGCCGTCGTCGGAGGTGAAGACGTGGTTCGGCAGGTTCGCCACCTTGCCGCCCCCCTCCGCGCCGCGGATGGCGGTGCAGAAGCCGTACTGGGCGAAGGCGTCGGTCAGGCGCGCGGCCTTCACATAGGCCGCGTTCATCCAGCAATACTCGTTGTGGTCCATCGCCCGCGCCGTGCCGTCGGCATTGCGCGGCGCCTCCTCATAGGCGAACTCCTCCACCGGCTTGGTGGCGGCGCCATAGGGCAGGCGGGCGATGACGCGCGGCATGACGAGCGCCACGAAGCGCGCATCCTCCGTCTCACGGAAGGAACGCCACTTGGCGTATTCCTGTGTCTCGAAAATCTTGGCCAGGTCGCGCGGCTTGGACAGTTCGCGCCAATCCTGCATGCCGAACATGCCGGCGCCGACGCCGGAGATGAAGGGCGCGAAAGCGCCGGCCGCGACGTTGGAGATCAGCCGCAGCGTCTCCACATCATCGGGATGCGCGGTCCATTCGTAGTCGCCGACGATGGCGCCGTAGGGCTCCCCGCCCGGCGTGCCGAACTCGTTCTCGTAGAGCTTCTTGAAGAGCTGGCTCTGGTCGAATTCCACCGCGCGCTGCAGGTCGCGGCTGATGTCGCGCTTGCTCGCCTGCAGCATTCGGATCTTCAGGCTGGTCCCGGTCTCGCTGTTGGAGACGAGGTAGTGCAGCCCGCGCCAGCTGCCCTCCAGCTGCGTGAAGCGCGGGTGGTGCATCACCGCGTTCAGCTGCTCGCTGACCTTGGCATCGATCGCGGCGATCGCACGGTCGAAGGTCTGGCTGAGGTTGCGGCTGAAGGTCACGGTGCCCTTCAGCGCTTCCTCGGTCAGCGCCTTGATCAGTTCCTGCGCGCGGTCGCGCTCCGTCTGCTTGGTCGCGCCGATGACCTGGTCGAGCAGGCCGAGGCCCGTCTCCTCCGTCGTCGCGGCGCCGCCGGCTGCCTGTGACTGGGTCGAGCTCATGGCTCAGCCCTCCTTCTTGTCGAGGCCGAGTTCGGCCGACAGCGCGTCCAGCTTCGACTTGTCGTTCAGCACCTGCTCCAGCAGGCTTTCCAGCTCGTCGGAGCGGTCCACCTTGCTCATCAGGTCGCGCAGCTTGGCCCGCGTCTCCAGCAGCGCCTTCAGCGCCGGCACCTGCTCGGCCACCTTGGCGGGGTCGAAATCGTCCATCGACTTGAACTTGAGGTTCACTGCCATCTGGCTGCCATCGCCGGCCAGGGTGTTGTCCACCTTCAGGTTCAGGCCGGGCGCGATGCGGGCCATGACGTCGTTGAAGTTGTCACGGTCGATCTGCACGAACTTCCGTTCCGCCAGCGGCTTCAGCGGCTCCGACGGGTCGCCCGCATAGTCGCCCATCACACCGACGACGAAGGGCAGTTCCCGCACGATGGCGGCGCCTTCCGTCTCGACCTCATAGGTGATGTGGACGCGCGGCTTGCGCACCCGCGCCAGCTTGTCATGAACGCTCGTCATGGCCTCTCGCCGCCCCTTGTTCGTTCCTGCCCAGGTCCGCGCCACGCCGCGCCGGATGCGCTAGCGCTGTCGCGGAAGGCCGCATTCCATGCGATCAGCTTAGCGCAGTGGCCGACGGGGACGTCAACCATGCCGGGTGGCCGAAGCGCCCCGATCGCGTGATACGCGTTTCGCGTGTTTCGCGGCGCTGTCGTCACTGCGCCGATTCCGGCCGGATGCCGAGGCGCGAGAGCATGCCATGCCGCGCTTCCTCGTCCGGCATGATCTCCGCCAGCAACTCCGGCAGCGACATCCGCCCCCGCCGCACGGCTTCCTCCAGCGTGTAGGCGAGGGGGGAGTGCGGTTCGGTCGCGCGGAAGAAGTCGGCGATGCGCCCCAGTTCGCGCAGCGCATCCTCCCGCGTTCGGATCGGCCCTGCGCCGCCGCCGCCGGCCATCACGGCCACCGGGCCGGACGCCGTGGCGCCCGCGGGCCCGGGCTCCGATGCCTCATCCTCTGCCGAAGCGGTCTCCGCCTCCGGCCCCAGCAGCCGGCGCGTCACGGCGATGATGCGCTCCAGCACCACCACGACGTTGCGGGTGGAAGGGGATTCGGCGCCGAAGCGGTCTTCCGTCACCGCCTCCATCGCGCGCCAGGCCTCCAGCGCCGCCTCCGCGGAGGTGGCGACGCCCGACAGGAAGGAGCGGTCGAGCCGTGCCTCGGCCTCCAGCGTCGCGAGTTCCGGCACGCCCGCGTCGCGGCGCGCCTGGCGCCGCTCCTCGTTGACGATGCCGTCCGTCTCCTCCGCCTGGTCCCACTGGTAGAGGCCAAGCGGCGATCCGTCGGCGCGACGGAACAGCGGGAGCCGCCGGAGCGGCTGCATGACCGTGCCGTCCACGCCCGCGCCGGCCAGTCCGCCGATCGGCGCCGACCGGCCATCCAGCCCTTCGTCATCCGGCAGCGGGAAGGCCCAGTCCCAGTAGCTGTCGCACAGGCTGCGGATCAGGGTCGCGCCGGCCGCCAGGCCATCAAGCCCGTGCAGCCGCACCAGCGCCTCGGTCAGCCAGGCCGCGATCTCCAGGTCCTTGCTGCGCGATGCCAGCGCGTCGGTGCCGATGCGCGCCACGTCGCGCCAGCCATCGGCGACGGGTGCCTCCGTATCGCCATCCGCGTCGCGCGCCCGTTCCTCCGCCCGCGCCGCAGCACGCGCATCGCGCAGGCGCTGATAGGGCGAGGAGGGCGAGTAGTCCGAACGCAGATCCTGGCCTGCGCCGCCATCGCTGTCGTCCAGCGGCGCGAGCAGCGCGTCGATATCGATGGGATGCCCCGTCATGTCGTCCCTATAGCCTCGCCCCGGCGTGACTTTTGTGTTGCGCTGTTTCGCGCGCCTTGTTTCGCTCTGGACCCGCAACCGCGCGTTGTGGATGCTGTCACCCGTCAGCCTGCCATCGGCCGGCGACGCGGACCAGCGGGTTTTTCGCCGGCACGGCAAGGGATAACGTTCGAATGGTCGCTGTCGATCTCAAATCCGTTGTCGGCCGGCTGAGCGAGGTCGGCCGCCGTCAGCTGGAAGCGGCCGCTGGCCTCACGCTGTCCCGCAGCCACTACAACGTCGAGATCGAGCACGTCCTGCTGAAGCTGGTCGAGACCGCCGGCAGCGACATCGCCGCCATCCTGCGGAAGCGGGAGGTCGATGCCGGTCGCGTCGCCGCGGAACTGACGCGCGCGCTCGACCGGCTGCGCACCGGCAATGCCCGCGCGCCCGCGCTGTCGCCCGACATCGTCACCTGGCTGCGGGAAGCCTGGCTGATCGCCTCCCTCGAAGCCGGCGCCACGCGAATCCGCAGCGGCCACCTGCTGGCCGCGCTGCTGTCCGATGACGCGCTGGCGCGCACGCTGAAGGACAGCAGCCCCACGCTCTCCGCCCTGCCGGCCGATCTCATCCGCAAGAACCTTTCGGAACTCGCGGCAGGCAGCGAGGAAGGCGCGCAGGCCGAAGCCGCGGCCGCTGCGCCCGGCGCTGCCGCACCGGCCGGCGACGCACCGCGTGGCGGCGGGCCACTCGAACAATTCTGCACGGACCTGACGGCGCAGGCCAAGGCCGGCAAGATCGACCCCATCCTCGGCCGCGATGCCGAGATCCGGCAGATGGTGGACATCCTCACGCGCCGCCGCCAGAACAACCCGATCCTCACCGGCGAACCCGGCGTCGGCAAGACGGCGGTGGTGGAAGGCCTCGCGCTGCGAATCGCAGCGGGCGACGTGCCGGCCGCGCTGAAGAACGTGAAGCTGATGTCGCTCGACCTCGGCCTGCTGCAGGCCGGCGCGGGCGTGAAGGGCGAGTTCGAGAATCGGCTCAAGGGCGTCATCGACACGGTGAAGGCATCGCCGACGCCGATCGTGATGTTCATCGATGAGGCGCATACGCTGATCGGTGCTGGCGGCCAGGCCGGGCAGAACGATGCGGCGAACCTGCTGAAGCCCGCGCTGGCGCGCGGCGAACTCCGCTGCGTCGCCGCCACCACCTGGGCGGAATACAAGAAGTATTTCGAGAAGGACGCCGCGCTGACGCGCCGCTTCCAGGTCGTGAAGGTGGAGGAACCGTCGGAGCCGCTGGCCATGGCCATGCTCCGCGGCCTGGTGAAGACGCTGGAGAAGCACCACGGCGTGCGCATCCTGGACGAGGCGATCGAGGATGCGGTGAAGCTCTCCGCGCGCTTCATCCCGTCCCGCCAGTTGCCGGACAAGGGCGTCTCCCTGCTCGACACCGCCTGCGCCCGTGTCGCGATGAGCCAGGCCTCCGTTCCCGCGCCCGTCGAGGATCGCATCCGGCGGATCGAGCTGGTGGCGACGGAGCTTGGCGCCATCGGCCGTGAACTCGCCACCGGCGCCGACCATGCCGCGCGCATCGCGGCGCTGGAGGCGGATCGGGACAAGGCGCAGGCCGAACTCGACGCGCTGAATGCGCGGTGGGAGCAGGAGAAGGAGCTGGTCGCCCGCATGCGGGACCTGCGCGCGCGCGCCGAAAGCGCGTCGCTCGACCTCACCCCCGGCACGCCCGCGGAGGACCCCGCCGCGATCCGCGCCGAACTGGCCGAAGCCGGCGCCAGCCTGAAGGCGCTGCAGGGGGAGGAACCGCTGGTGCATCCCGTGGTGGATGGCCAGGCGGTGGCGGAGGTCGTCGCGACCTGGACCGGCATCCCTGTCGGCCGCATGGTCTCCGACGAGATCAAGACGGTGCTGAACCTGAAGCAGAAGCTGATGGAACGCGTCGTCGGCCAGGACCATGCGCTGGACGCCATCGCGCAGGCCATCCGCACCAGTCGCGCCGGCCTCACCGATCCGCGCAAGCCGATCGGCGTCTTCCTGATGGCCGGCACCTCCGGCGTCGGCAAGACGGAGACGGCGCTGGCCGTCGCGGACCTGCTCTACGGTGGCGAACAAAACCTTACAGTGATCAACATGAGCGAGTTCAAGGAGGAGCATAAGGTATCGCTCCTCATGGGTTCGCCGCCCGGCTATGTCGGCTACGGGGAAGGTGGCGTGCTGACCGAAGCCGTGCGCCGCCGGCCCTATTCGGTGGTGCTGCTCGATGAGATGGAGAAGGCCCATCCCGGCGTGCAGGACGTGTTCTACCAGGTCTTCGACAAGGGGCAGATGAAGGACGGGGAGGGGCGGGACATCGATTTCCGCAACACCGTCGTCATCATGACCTCCAACGCCGGCACCGACACCATCGCCAAGCTCTGCGCGGACCCCGACACGGCGCCGGATCCGGAACCGCTGCGCGATGCCCTGCAGCCCGACCTTCTGAAGGTGTTCAAGCCCGCCTTCCTCGGCCGCTGCAACGTCGTGATCTACTATCCGCTGGCGGATGAGATCCTGAAGAAGATCTGCGTGCTGAAGCTGCGCAGCATCGGCAAGCGCGTCATGGAGAATTACGGCGTGCCGCTGCACTTCGACGACAGCGTGCCGGAGACCATCGTCTCCCGCTGCAAGGAAGTGGAAAGCGGCGCGCGCAACATCGACAACATCCTCAGCCGCACGCTGCTGCCGGAACTCTCTTCCGGCATCCTGGCGCGCCTGGCGGAGGGGCAGGAGATCACCCGGGTGCAGGTCGGCGTCGATGACGCCGGCAGCTTCCGGTACGACCTCGGTTAGGGGCCCCGCGGCCGAGGCAGACCGAGGCGGGGACGGCCAACAACCCAGCAGCGAAGGAACGGACCATGGCTGTTTTTCTGAAGTACGGCGCCCTGAAGGGCGAGGTGACCGCCGACGGCTACAAGGAATGGGCGGAGTGCCACAGCTTCCAGTGGGGCGTCGGCCGCGGCATCTCGTCCGGTGTCGGCGGCGGGTCGAAGCGTGAGGCGACGGCGCCGAGCGTCAGCGAGATCGTGGTCACGAAGACCATGGACGGCTTCTCCCCCCTCGTGCTGAAGGAAGCGATCGGCGGCAAGGCCACGAAGGTCGAGCTTCACCTGACGCAGACCGACAACAACGGCAAGCACATCGCCTACCAGAAGTACATCCTCGAGAATGCGCTGGTCAGCGGCTACAGCATCAGCGCCGGCGGGGACCGTCCGAGCGAGTCGATCTCGCTGAACTTCGTCAAGTTCGACAGCGAGTACCTCAAGATCGACGACGCGTTCAAGTCGACTACGACGGGCCACGTCATCTACGACCTGTCCACCGCGAAGATGGGCTGACGGTCGTGACCGCGCCGGGGGAAACCCCGGCGCCCGCCGAGGTCCCGGAACGCCGCGCCCCGAAGGCGCGGCGTTTTCGTGTTCAGCGGGGCACCACCGCGATGGGGAAGCTGCGCAGCTCTCGGCTCGCGGTACGGAAGACGGCGTCCTGGCTGTGCTGCTTCTCCCGCGCCAGCTGCGGCACGCGGCGCATCACCCATTCGCCCAACGCCAGGGCGCTGACACGGCCTTCGGCGTCGGTCGCCGCACGGCCCTGCAGGGCCTCGCGCACCGCGTAGGCGAAGACGCCGTTGCGGTCGTCGTAGCTGTCCAGCGCCTCCTGCACCGAAGTCGAGGCCGCCAGCAGGAAGCGCCCCGTCTCGTTCCCCAGTGCCGAGAGCTGGTCCATCGTCAGCTGGCCGGCGTGGCAAGTATCCAGCAGCAGCAGCCCATCCCGCGCCCGGATGCGCGCGATGGCGGCGACCAGCTGCGAATCCTCGATCCCCTGTCGCCGCAGCGTGGTCCAGTTGGTGGTGTCCGTGACGTCATGCGGCAGGAAGAGGAAGCGCTGGTCGGGTTCCGTGCGCACGCCGTGGCCGGCGATGTAGAGGATGAAGGTGTCGGTCGGCAGCGTCGTCCGCGCCACCTCCTCCAGCGCATCCAGCACGCCGCGCCGCGTCGCCTGGCGGTCCCGCAGCACGGTCACGCGCACGTCGCGGAACAGCGTGCCGGCGCGGGCGCGCAGCGTATCCGCCACCACCTGCGCGTCGGGCACGGCGTAGTTCAGGTTCAGTGCGGCATTGGCGTATTCGTTGACGCCGATCGCCAGCACGATCAGGCGCCCCGCATCCGGCGCGGGCTCTGGCTCGCCCGCGCGCCGCACCTCCAGCGCCGGTCCTTCCGCGAACAGCGCACGGTCCTCCGCATAGAGTCGCGTGGTCACGCGGTTGGCGCCGGCATCCAGCGGCACCTCCGCCTGCATCTGCCCGGCCGTCGCCTCCGCCCGCACCGCGATCCGGTCATTCACCAGGACGTCGAGCGGCCCGAGGCCGAGGCCGCGATCGGTGATGGCGAAGCCAAGGCGCAGCGCCGTCGCGTCCGCCGGCAGGCTGCGCGCATCCCAGGCGACGGGCGTGCAGCCCGCCGGCGTCACGGCACAGGCGCTGCGCGGCGCCAGCACCGGCAGGCGGCCGACGCGCGCGCGCAACTCGCCCAACTGCGCCAGGCGTTCCCGCGCCGGCGCGCCATCGCCGGCGATGCGGGCGCGCACGGCGGCAGGCGCATAGAGCGCGCGATAGGCCTGCTGGAAGCTGGCCCATTCCGGCGTCTGCGCCCGCCCGCCATTGAGGTGCAGGCCCACCAGTTCCTGGCCGCCATTGGGCGCGTGGTCGAACAGCCCCTCCGGCGTCCACAGCACCCAGCGCAACGACTGGGCGTGGATGAACAGCGCCGCCTGTTCCACGATCCGCCCGGCGCCGATCCGCCACCAGCGCAGCGTGCCATCGCCCAGCGCGCCGACCGCGATGTCGCCCGCGATGGTCAGCCCCCAGACGGCGCCGGGGACGGGGAGGGAGGCCAGGGCGCGGCCGCCGGCATCGAACAGCCGCAGGCTGTTGTCGGTGCCGATCAGCACCCCCGCATCATCCGCCAGCAGCGCCGCGCTGCGGGAGAATTCGCCGTCGCCGAGGCGCAGCGGCACCTGGCCGATTCGCGGCCTGTTGGCGTTGCGCCAATCCGCCAGCGGCAGGCGCGGGCTGTTGGTGCGGCCGGGCGCGAAGCCGGCGCCGTCGCCCGCATCCCGCGTCAGCGCGCCGGCCAGCGCGTCGAAGACCAGGGGCCCATCGCCCGGCCGCAGCGAGATCCGGATCCGCGTGCCGTCGGCGGAGGTCGTCAGCGCGGCGCCGGTGTTGCGGAAATCGGCGCCCGCCGGCCGCGGCGCCAGCGCCAGCGTGCCATCCGGCGCGATGCGGCCCCAACCCGGATCGGCCGCGGCATAGGCGACGCCGCCGCCCGGCAGCGCGATGAGGTGCGCGATGGCGTCGCGCGCCGCGGCGATGTCGGTGGCGGGGCCCAGGCCGAAATCGGTCCAGCGGCGAATGACGAAGTCGCGCCGCGCCTCCGCCGCGCCGGCCGCGGTGCCGGGCGCCGCGATGCCGCGCGCACCGGCCGCCGGCGCCGCGCGACGCGCATAGCCGGCCGCGTGAAGCTGCACGCCGCCGCGCCCGTCATGCGCCCAGGTGACGGCGGGCAGGCCCTCGCCCGCCAGGCCGGCGGTGTCGGGGACGAAAAGGCTGCGCAGGTCGCTTGCGGCCATCACCTCGACGCGCAGCCGATCCTCGAAGCCCAGCGCCAGCAGCGCGCCATCGGGCGACCAGGCCAGGCCGAAGGGCCGTCCGCCCTGCACCGGCGCGCGATCGGCCGTCTTGCGCCCGTTGCGGTCATAGACGCGCAGCCTGCCATCCGCGCCGCTCGCCGCCAGGCGATCGCCGGCGGGATCGAAGGCCACCATGCGCGCGGGGGCGGTGAAGCCCGTATCCTCCCACAGCGGCGTGCCGTTGCGCGCGTCCCAGACGCGGATGCCCGCCCGCCCGCCGAGTGCCGCCGCCACGCGCGTTCCGTCGGCGGAGACGGCGAGATGCTGCACCGGCGCCGGCAGGCCGGGCAGGCGCGCCACCAGCCGCCCGGCCGCGGTGTCGAAGAGGTAGATGGCGAAGTTGCGGTCCCAGGCGGCGCCGGTCCAGCCGGCGGCGAAGGCGCGCCTTCCGTCGGGGGAGAGCGCGACGGCGTAGAGCTCCCCCTCCGCCTCCGTCCCGATCGGGGGGCGCAGCACGGCGCGCAGCGTGCCATCGGGCAGGTCCCAGAGGCGCAGCGTCTTGTCGTCTGACACGCTGGCGAGGATGCGGCCCTCGGCATCCGTCGCCAGGCGGGCGACGGGCGCGGTATGGGCCGCGGCCTCCACCCGCAGGAAGGGCTGCTGCGGCGGCTCCGGCGCGCCCTGCGCCAGGGCCCCGCCGATCGTCGCCAGCAGAAGGAAGGCCGCGGCCGCCAGACCGCGCATGGTCAGCTCGCCAGTTCGAAGCCCGCGCCCTGCGCGAGACGCTCGGTGTTCTCGAGGCTATGCGAGAAATTGTCACGCCGCGCGATGTTGGAGGCGGCGAGGGAGCGGAAATCCGTGCCCGTGCTGGCGCTGGGCTGGGGCGGCGCGGCGCCGAGCGTCCGCGCCTCGGGGAACGCGCTGGACGGCGCGTAGCCGCGCACGCCGGACGCCGTCTCCACCATGGTGAAGCCGTTGTAGGAGGGGCGGAGCGTCACAGGCTCCCGCGCCGAGATCTGCGTCACTTCCGGCGCATTCGGGTCCGGCCGCAGCTTGAGCGCGACGGGTGCGCGCGCCTGCACCGGCACGGCGCGGGATACGCGGGCGCCTGACAGGACCTGGTCCTTGGTGCCGGGGGCGATGTTCTCGATCGCGACGTCGAATTGCTGGCCGCGCTCGCCGATCTTGTCGTTGATGCTGCGCGCCAGCGCCAGGTCGCGCTGCGTGCGGGCGCGGACGTCGGCCAGCTGCGCTTCCGCCTGCGGGCGCGTCACCTGGCCGGCGCGGAAGGCCTGGCGGATGCGCTGAGCGGTGCCGAATCGGCAATCCATCAGCTGGGTGTAGGCGATCCAGGTGCGGTCGAGCTGCGCATTCTCCGCCGCCAGGTCGTTGGCGACGGCGGTGTTGAGCGAGGCCTGGTCCTGCGCCTGCTGCTGGCGGGCGGAGAAGTAGCCGGCCGTGCCGCCCACCACCGCGCCGCCGACCGCGCCGATCGCGGCGCCGGCGGCGATGTTGCGCCCGCGCCCGCCGGAGGCCGCGGCCAGCAGTGCACCCAGCGCCGCGCCGCCGACCGCGCCGATCGCGGCGCCGCGGATGATGTCCTCCGCGAAGAAGTTGCCGGTGCTGTCCAGGGCGACGACTTGCGCGCGGCAGGCATCCGTCCCGTCATCCGCGCCGATCCGGCCTTCCCGCGTGCTGACGCAGGCCGTCAGCATGGCGGCTGCCGTCAGCACGGCGATGCCGCGCTGCAGTCGCCCCCGCCGCGCGGGCTCAGCCGCTGGCGCCAGCGAAAGGGCCGGCGGGAGGGAAAGCGGAGCGGGCGTGGTCGACATGGCGCTGCCTTCGGTAACCGACTGTTTCGCGAAGGCTATCAGCCCTTTCGGCCCTGGGCCATCCCGGAATGCGGCCCGCGCAGCATGGCGCAACACGCGACACGAAGCAGGCCTTGCTTTCGCAACCGCAGCGGCGTGTCTATCCTGGCTCGCAACGCGATCCGGTCCTTGCCACCACGGGGACTGCAACGGAGGGCCCGCCTGGCATGCAGCCTCCCCGACTACTGACGATCAAGACACCCCTCGGGGACGGTGCGCTGACCGTGGTGAAGCTCAGCGTGATCGAGGAAGTGGGGCTGACCTACGCCATCGAGGCCGAGGTGCTGGGCAAGGATCCCGCCCTGCTGCCGGAGAAGATGCTGAACGTCGACGTCACCGTCACCGTCACGCAGGCGGGGCCGAGCCCCTTCGTGCGGCACTTCCACGGCACGGTGGCGGAATTCCGCAAGCTGGCGCCGGGCGCCGCCGGGCGCATGACCTACCGGCTGGTCGCCGTGCCCTATCTCTGGCGGCTCGGCCTGCGGCGGAACTGCCGCATCTGGCAGGACCGTTCGGTCAAGGACATCGTCACGGCCGTGCTGAAGGACCACGGCCTGCCGGCGCCGACCTGGCACATGGTGGAAGCCGAGCCGATTCCCTACTGCACCCAGTTCAACGAGACCGACCTCGCCTTCGTCTCCCGCCTGCTGGAGGAGCACGGGCTGACCTACTTCTTCAAGCACAGCGCCGGCGGCCACGAACTCTGCATCGCCGGCGCCGCCTCCTCCTTCCCCCAGGACGACCGCATCGACCAGACCGCGCATCACGAGGACGCCGACCTCAACACCTATGGCAACTGGCGCCGGATGAACCGCACGCGCAGCTTCATCACCCGCTTCGAGGACATGGATACGGACCGCAGCAAGCCGTCCGAGGTGCTCAGCTCCTCCCGCCCCACGCGGACCTATTTCGAGGAGCCGAACATGCCGGGCGCCGGGGAGAACTACTTCTGGCCCGGCGGCATGAGCACGCGGCCCGGCCTCGACACCGCCGAGGTGGCGATGAGCGACCAGGAGGCGCGGAGCGAGGAATACAGCGCCACCGCCATCGATCCGCGCAACACCCCCGGCAGCCGCGTCGTCATCAAGGTGGACCTGGAGGACGGGACCAGCCGGTCCCGCCAGTTCATCATCACCAGCGCCCGGCACGAAGCGGTCGATACCTCCGGCCTGGTCGCGGGCTCCGGCACGGTGGAGAGCTACCGCAGCTCGCTCACCTTCGCCTTCGCGGGCCGCCGCTGGGTGCCGCCACCCCGCTATCCGCGTCCCGCCATGCCCGGCATGCATTCGGCCAAGGTGACGGGCCCGCCGGGTGAGAAGATCCATGTCGACGAGTTCGGCCGCATCAAGGTGAAGTTCCGCTGGGACCGCTGGGGGAAGGATGACGACACCTCCTCCTGCTGGGTGCGGGTCATGCAGTCGGTCGCCGGCAGCTGGGGCGGCGCCTGGTACCTGCCGCGCGTGGGGGATGAGGTGCTGGTCGCCTTCCTCGATGGTGATCCCGACAGGCCTGTCGTCGTCGGCTCCGTCTATGGCAAAGACTCCAAGCCGCCCTTCCCGCTGCCCGCGAACAAGACGCAATCGGGCTACGTCACGCGCAGCTACAAGTCGGACAGCGCCGCCGATTCCAACCAGCTGCGCTTCGAGGACAAGAAGGGGGCGGAGGAGGTTCTCCTCCATGCCCAGAAGAACCTGACGGTCGAGGTCGAGAACAACGAACTCCGCACCGTCGGCCACGACCAGACGGAAACGGTGCAGAACGCGCGCACCGTCACCATCAAGGACAGCGACGACAAGCTGACGCTGGAGAAGGGCAACCGCGAGGACACGATCAAGCTGGGCAACGACACCCTCTCGATCGATACCGGCAACCGCTCCACGACCCTCAAGATGGGCAATGATTCGACGCAGCTGAAGATGGGCAACATGTCCATCAAGTGCGACCTCGGCGCCGTGACGATCGAGGCGATGCAGAGCATCACGCTGAAGGTCGGCCAGTCCTCCATCGTGGTGGACCAGACCGGCGTGACCATCAAGGGGATGATGATCCAAACCGAGGCCCAGCTCCTCCACAAGCTCAAGACCCTCATGCTGCAGGAAAAGGCGGATGCCATGGTGCAGCTTGAGGGCGGCATCGTGATGATCAACTGACCATGGCCGAGACCCTTCCCAAGCTGGCCTCCCCGCTTCCGCCGCTGCTGCCGCGGCTGGAGCTCGAGCCGCCGGCGCTGTCTCTGATCGAAGGCCTGGCCACCGCCGCCGAGGGCATCCTGAAGCTGGAGGCCGCGGGCCTCAGGAACGAGGCCGCGCGGCTCGCCGCCCATGCGCTGCCGAAGCGGGAAGCCGTGTGGTGGGGCTGCATGTGCGCCCGCGCCGTGCCGGACCCCGCGCTGCTGCCCGTCGATGCCGATGCCCTGTTGGCGGCCGAGGCCTGGGTCCGCAAGCCGAATGAGGAGACGCTGCGCCGCGCGGCGATGGAGGCGGCACAGCGCACCGCCTTCCGGTCGCCGGAGGCCTGGGCCGCCGTCGGCGCCTTCTGGTCCGGTGGCAGCATGGCGCCGGCGGGCCAGCCCGTGGTGCCGCCGCCGGACCACCTGACGGGCGTCGCCGTCAGCGGCGGCGTCGTTTTGGCCGCCGTGCGGCTGCGGCCGGAACGGGCGCAGGACCGCCTGGCGCGCTTCCTCGTCGCCGCGCGGGACATCGCGGCCGGCGGCGCGGGCCGCATCGCGCCGGAGGAGAATTGAGATGCCCGGACCGCCCGCCGCCCGCATCACCGACATGCATGTCTGCCCGATGGTGACGCCGGGCCTGCCGCCCATCCCGCATGTCGGCGGGCCGATCATGACCGGCGCGCCCACCGTCATCGTCGGCAAGATGCCGCAGGCGCGCATCAGCGACATGTGCCTGTGCGTCGGCCCACCCGACACCATCATCAAGGGCAGCGCCACGGTGCTGGTGTGCAAGATGCCGGCGGCGCGCATCGGCGACAATTGCGCGCATGGCGGCGTCATCGTCATGGGCTTCCCCACCGTGATGATCGGGGGCTGAGGCGGCGATGGCGGAGATCACCCTGTCCGTCCTGCGATGCCCCGATGCCGTGGTGCCGGAACAGCGCCGCGCCAGCGGGGGGGAGATCAGCCTCGGCCGCGGCGCGGAATGCGACTGGGTGCTGGCGGACCCCGACCGCGTGCTGTCGAAGAAGCATTGCGTGCTGGAGTTCTTCGGTGGCGGCTGGCAGGTGCGCGACACCTCCACCAACGGCACCTTCGTGAACCACGCGGCGGCCCCCGTGGGGCGGGACCAGGTGAAGCCGCTGATGGATGGTGACCGCCTGCGCCTCGGCAGCTACGAGATCGAGGTGCGCATCGCGGAGGCGCCGGCGGCCTCCGGCGGCTGGGGGGGTGCGGCCGATCCCTTCGCGCCGCAGGCGCGGGACCCGTATGCGCCACAGGCGCGGGACAGCTATGCCTCGCCGGCGCCGCGCGATCCCTTCGCGGCGGAGGCGCCGAACCCCTTCGCGCCCCCTCCGCCGCGCTACGATTCCACGCCGCTGCCCGGCCTGGCGCCCCAGGCGCAGCGCGGGGTTCTGCCCGATGATTTCGACCCCTTCGCCGACAACGCCGCGCCCATGCCGGACCACGCGCCATCGACGGCGGAGGCCTTCATGGTCCCGCCCTCCCGTCCCGTCGGGAAGGCGCTGATCCCGGATGACTGGGACCTCGGCCTGACGCCCGCGCCGGCACCCGCGCCCGCCCCGCCGCCGCCCGGTCCAAACCCCTTCGCGGAGGCGCCGATGCCGGCGCCCGTCCCGCCGCCGCCGCCATCACCGGCCGCCATCGCGCCACCGCCCCCCGTGGCCCCGCCGGCCGCCGCCTCGCCCATGCCCGGCGATGCCGCCGCCGCGCTGGCCGCGCTGTTCGACGGCGCCGGCCTGCCGCCCGCCATGGCCGCCCGCGCGCAGCAGGACCCCGATGCCGCGCTGCGCGCCGCCGGTGCCATGCTGCGCGCCGCCGTCGCGGGGCTGCGCGCGCTGCTCATCGCCCGGGCCGATGTGAAGCGCGAATTCCGCATCGAGCAGACGATGCTCCGCGCCACCGACAACAACCCGCTGAAGTTCGCCGCGACCGAGGAACAGGCCCTGGCCGCGCTGCTCGACCCGCGCGCCCCCGCGCTGCGCGCGGTGCAGGAGACGGTGGATGACCTGACAGCGCACCAGGTCGCCGGCCTCGCCGCGACCCAGGCCGCCGCCCGCGCCCTGCTGGAACGGCTGGGACCGGCATCGCTGGAGGCGGAGGACCCCGGCGGCGGCCTGCTGCCGGGCGCGAAGGAGAAGCGGCTGTGGGACGCCTACAAGCGGCGCCACGCGCAGCTGGTGGACCAGTTCGAGGATGATTTCGACAGCGCCTTCGGCAAGGCCTTCGCCCGTGCCTACGAACAGGCGACCGGCAAGCGCGATCGGTGATGGCACGCCGCGCTCCGGCGCGGGTGATGAGGGGTGACAGAAGCGGATGGTCTGGCACGACAAGGTGGTCTGGCAGGAGGGCATGTTCCTCCGCGCGCAGCACTTCCAGCAGCAGGACCGGCACACGGAACACCTGCTGCAGGCGCGCGCCGCGCCGCTGCGCCCGCATCCCTGGGGCGTCACGGAATTCGGGCTCGACCGGGACCTGCTGGGCGCGGGCCGCTTCGCACTCTCCGGCGCCGCGGGGGTGATGGAGGACGGCACGCCCTTCGCCATCCCCGGCACTGCCGATGCGCCCGTGCCGCTCGACCTGCCGGAGGGTACGCGCAACGGCGTCATCTACCTGGCCATCCCGCTGCGCCAGGCCGGCAGCCCGGAGGTCGCCGCGCCGGATGCGGGGCCGGAAGCGATGCGCGCGCGCCACACGCTGCGCAGCTTCGAAGCCTTCGACACGCATTCCGACAGCACCATGCCGGCGGAGCTGTCCATCGGAAAACTCCGCATGCGCTACATGCTGGAGACGGAGGAACGCGCGGGCTATGCCTGCCTCGGCCTGGCGCGCGTCGTGGAAGTGCAGGCGGATCGCCGCGTCGTGCTCGACGAACGCTTCATCCCGCCCTGCCTCCGCATCTCCGCCGCCTTCGTGCTGAACAACCTCGTCGCCGAACTCGTCGGCATGCTGGGGCAGCGCGGGGAGGCTCTGGCCGCGCGGCTCGGCCAGCCCGGCGCGCAGGGCGTCGCGCAGGTGTCCGATTTTCTCCTGCTGCAGACGGTGAACCGCTGGCAGCCGCTGATCGCGCATTGGGCGGATGCGGGGAACGTCCATCCGGAGACGCTCTTCGCCGCGCTGGTGCAGCTGGCCGGCGAACTCGCGACCTTCACCGCGCCGGACAAGCGCGCGACGGCCTATCCCGCCTATCGCCATGACGACCTCCAGCGCAGCTTTGCCCCTGTTGTCGCCGACCTCCGGCGGTCGCTGTCGCAGGTGCTGGAGACGAACGCCGTCGCGATCCCGCTGCAGGAACGCAATTTCGGCGTGCGCGTCGGGCCCATCACGGATCGCAACCTGCTGCGCGCGTCGCAATTCGTCCTCACCGTCGCGGCCGATGTGCCCGGGGAGCAGATCCGCCGCCTCTTCCCCAACCAGGTGAAGATCGGCGCCGTCGAGCATATCCGCGAACTCGTCAACGTGGCGCTGCCCGGCATCGCGGTGCGGCCGCTGCCCGTGGCGCCGCGGCAGATCCCCTTCAACGCCGGCGCGGTCTATTTCGAGCTCGATCGGGGCTCCCCGCACTGGCAGCAGATGCAGGCCTCGGGCGGCTTCGCCGTGCATGTCTCCGGCGAATACCCGAACCTGCGCATGGAGCTCTGGGCGATCCGGGCATGAGCGACAACCCCTTCTCCGAGCCTGATGACAGCGACCGCACGGTCGTCCGTGGCCCTGGCGGCGCGCCGCCGCCACCACCGCCCCGCGCTGGCGCCGCCGCCCCGCCCCCGCCCCAGCCCATGGCCCCGCGCCTGGCCGGGGAGGCCGAGGCGCTCCCGAAGGTCGGTCTCTCCCCCATGGCCGCGGCCGCCGCGCCGCTGCTGGACCTGCTGGCGCGCATCGGTGCCGGTCCGCAGGCCGCGCAGGTGCAGAACCCGGAGGAACTGCGCGAACGCGCCATGCGCGCGCTGAAGGCCTTCGAGGGCGAGTGCCGCGCGATGGAGGTCTCCCCCGACCAGCTGCGCGCCGCGCATTACGCGCTCTGCGCCGCGCTGGACGATGTCGTCCTCGCCACACCCTGGGGGCAGGCGAGCAGCTGGTCCACGCGCTCCCTCGTCTCCTCCTTCCACCAGGAAGTGCGCAGCGGCGAACGCTTCTTCGACCTGCTCTCCGGCATGCAGAAGGACCCCGGCCGGTACCTGAACGCGCTGGAGATCTGCTACCTCTGCCTCGCACTCGGCTTCCAGGGCCGCTACCGCCTGGCGCCGCGCGGGCATGCGGAGCTGGATCGGATCCGGGAGGGTCTCTACCAGCTGCTGGTGCAGCTGCGCGGCAACTGGGAACGCGAATTGTCGCCGCGCTGGCGGGGCGTGGATGCGCCGCATCGCGGGCCCGGCCGCAGCATCCCCGCCTGGGTCGCCGGCGCCGTCGCGGTGGCGCTGCTGGCCTTCGGCTATGTCTTCGTCAGCGACAGCGTGAATGCCAAGGGTGACGATCTGCAGGCGCGCCTCGCGCAGCTGCCGCCCGGCGCGCCGCCCGCCATCGACCGCACCGCGCCGCCGGTGCCGCCCGCGCCGCCCCCGCCGCCGCCGCCCCAGGCGGAACCCGACCTGATCCAGAAGGTCCGCACCTTCCTGGCGCCGGAGATCCAGCAGGGGCTGGTGACGGTGGAAGGCGATGCAGGCCGCCTGCTGGTGCGCATCGCGGGGCGGGGCATGTTTCCCTCCGGTAGTGCAAGCGTGGAAGCCAACTTCGTGCCGCTGCTGAACCGCATCGGCCAGGCGCTGCGGACGGAACCCGGGCGCGTCACCGTGCTCGGCCATTCCGACAACCAGCCCATTCGCACCGTGCGCTTCCCCTCCAATTTCGCGCTCTCCGCCGCGCGGGCGGAGGCAGCGAAGGACATCATCGCCGCCGCCACCGGCGCGCCAGCGCGCTTCACCGCGGTGGGGCGTGCGGACACGGAACCGCTCACCACCAACGCGACGCCGGAGGGGCGGGAGACCAATCGCCGCATCGAAGTGGTCCTGATGCGGGAGGGGCGCTGACATGAAGGCCTTCCTCACCATTACCGCCATTGGCGGGCTCGTCGGCGCGCTGCTGCTCGTGCCGGTCATCTGGCTGTTTGCCCCGGTCTTCCTGGGGATCGAGGCGCTGTGGCTGCTGGCGCTGCTGGCCGCGCTGCCGGTGCTCATCTGGCTGGTCGTGATGGTCATCGTCGTGCGCCGGCGCGCCGGCCGCGATGCCGCGCTGGTCGCCGGCGCCACCGAATCCCGCGCCGCCGAGAACAAGGCCGCCGCCGCGGCGTCGGAGGAGGAAGCGGCCGTCGCCAACCGCCTGGCGGAGGCGCTGGGCGCGCTGAAGCAGGCCGGTGGCGGGAAGGGCGGCTACCTCTATGAACGGCCCTGGTACGTCATCATCGGCCCGCCCGGCAGCGGCAAGACGACGGCGATCCAGAACAGCGGGCTCGACTTCCCGCTCGCCGCGGGGCGCGTCGCCGGCGTCGGCGGCACGCGCAACTGCGACTGGTGGATCGCCGAGCAGGCGGTGCTGATCGACACCGCCGGCCGCTACACCACGCAGGACAGCGACGCCAATGCCGACAAGGCGGGCTGGGAACGCTTCCTCGACCTGCTGCGCAAGCAGAGGCCGAAGCAGCCGCTGAACGGCATCGTCGTCGCCTTCGGCGCCGACATGATCAGCCGGCTGGACGCCGCGCAGCGGGACCAGCACGCGCAGGCCGTGCGGCGACGGATCCGGGAGCTGGAGCAGAAGCTCGGCCAGCGCCTGCCGGTCTATCTGCTGGTCAGCAAGGCGGACCTCATCGTCGGCTTCTCGGAGTTCTTCGACGACCTCGACAAGGAAACCCGCGCGCAGGTCTGGGGCGTGACCTTCCCCGCCCAGGCGGGACCGGAAGGCCATGCCGGCAAATTCGGCGATGAGTTCGCGGCGCTGGTGAAGCGGCTGCAGGACCGGCTGCTGGAAAGGCTGCAGGCGGAGCGCGGGCCGGAACAGCGCGCGCGCATCGGCGGCTTCCCGGCGCAGTTCGCCTCGCTGGAAGCGCCGCTCGGCGCCTTCGTGGACGCGGCCTTCGGCGGATCGAAGCTCGACCCCGCGCCCTTCCTGCGCGGCATCTATTTCACGTCGGGCACGCAGGAAGGCACGCCGATCGACCGGCTGACCGGCGCGCTGTCCCGCACCTTCGGGCTCGACCCGCGCCGGCCCGCCGCCATCATGGGGCAGAAGGGGCGGAGCTACTTCCTCGGCCGCCTGCTGCGCGACGTGGTGTTCAACGAGGCCCGGCTGGCGGCCCTCGATGGCGGCCAGGCGAAGCGCGGGCGGCTGGTGCAGGTCGGCGCCTGGGCCGCAGCGCTGCTGCTGGTACTGGGCGGCGGCGCCTGGGGCTTCATGGCCATGAACGGGGAGGCCAACCGCGCCGCCCGCTTGGCGGAGGCACTCGCCAAGGCCGAGCAGGCCGCGCAGGGCCTGCCGCTGGACCGCGTGATGGCGGCGGATGAGCTGCCGCGCGTGGTCCCCTACCTCGACGCCGTGCGCGCCCTGCCGCCCTCCGCCCGCGCCGATGGCGCGCTGCCCGGGCTCAGCCAGGAAGCGAAGCTGATCGAGGGTGGGGAACTCGCCTACAAGCGGGCACTCGACCGCGTGCTGCTGCCCCGCCTGCTGGCGCGGCTGGAGGCGCAGATCCGCGCCGGCATGCAGCGCCCGGACTTCCTGTACGAGGCCACGCGCATCTACCTGATGCTCGGCCGCCAGGGCCCGCTGGACCGGGCGCTGGTGAAGGAATGGATGGCGATCGACTGGCAGCAGAGCTTCCCGGGCGCGGTGGCCGCGCCGGTGCGGGATGCGCTGGCCGTCCACCTCGACGCCATGCTCGCCGGCGACTTCATCGCTTATCCGCTGGATGGCGCGCTGGTGGACCAGGCGCGGCGCATCTTCTCCCGCCTGCCGATGGCGGAGCGGCTGTATTCGCGGCTGCGCACCAGCGCGGGCAATGCGGCGCCCTGGAAGCCGGCGGACAGCCTCGGCCCCGCCGGGCAGCGCTGGTTCGCGCTGGCCTCCAACCGCCCGCTGGCGGAGGCGCAGGTGCCCGGCCTCTACACGGTGGAGGGGCTGCACCGCGGCCTGCTGCCGCGCCTGCCCGCCGCCATCATCGAGGCCGCGAGCGAAAGCTGGGTGCTGGGGCCCGAAGCCGCATCCGGCCTGGCGGGCGACCCCCGCCAGCTGGAGCAGGCAGTGCTGCGCCTCTATGCGGAGGATTACGCCCGCGCCTGGCAGGCCGTGCTCGCCGACCTGGTGCTGCCGCCCTTCCGCAACCTGAACCAGGCGTCGGAGGCGCTGAACCTGCTCGGCGCGCCGAACTCCCCCATCCGGGACGTGCTGCGCAGCGCGGCGCGGCAATTGTCGCCGGGCACGCCGCCCGACCCGCCCGGCGGCGCGGCGGGTGCCGCCGCGGCGCAGGCGGCGGGCCAGGCGGCGCAGGCCGCCGCAGGCTCCGGCCGCATCGCGGCGGCCCTCGGCGCCGCCGCGCAGCCGTCCTCCGCCGCGCCGGTCGCGACGGTGGTGGAGGAGCGGTTCCGGCCGCTGCGGGAGGCCGCGGGCCAGCCGCTTGATGCCACGCTGCAGATCGTCAACGACCTCTTCGTCCAGGTGCAACGCCTGGCCAGTGCCCCGCCCGGCACGGTGCTGCCGCCGGCCACTGGCCTCGACCCAGGCCAGCGCCTGGCCGCCGAGGCCGCTCGGGCGCCGGAGCCGTTGGGGCGCTGGCTGCAGGCCATGTCGGCCTCCACCGCCAATGCCCGGTCGGGCGGCGCGCGGGCGGCGATCGCGGCGGCGGGCGGCCAGGCGCTCGGCCCCTTCTGCCGGGGGCTGGAGACGCGCTTCCCCTTCCGGCGGACGGCGGATGCGCCGGAGATGCCGCTGGATGACTTCGTGCGGCTGTTCGGGCCCGGCGGCGTCTTCGACCAGTTCTTCGCCCAGCACTTGAGAAACTTCGTGGACACGACTCAGCGGCCCTGGCGGCTGGTGGCGGCGGATGGCTTGGCGCCGCCGATCTCGCCGGCCGACCTGCTGCAGTTCCAGCGTGCCGCCGCGATCCGGGACGGGTTCTTCCCCTCCGGCCTCGTCGGCGCCGCCATGGGGCTGCGGTTCGAGCTGCTGCCCCAGGGCATGGACCCCGGCGCCAATGGCGCGACGCTGGAGGTGGAGGGCCAGCGGATCACCATCGCCCGCGGCGCGGTCGGCGCCCGCCCGATCCCCATGATCTGGCCGAGCCGCGGCGGCGTGGCGCTGACCTTCGACCCGGCGCCCGCCACCGGCACGCCGGTGACGACGGACGGCGCCTGGGCGGCGATGCGCTTCGTCTCCCGCGGGCAGCTGACGCAGATCGGCGCGGCGGGCGACCGCTTCCGGCTGCGGATGGTGCAGGGGGAGCGCAGCGCGGAGTTCGAGCTGCGCGCCTCCTCCGTCATGAACCCCTTCGCGCTGCGGGAATTGTCCGAGTTTCGCTGCCCCACCTTGCCGGCGCAGTAGCGATGGGCACGGGGCTTTTCGGCAAGCTGCCGGCGCATGGGGACTTCGTGCGCCGCGGCCTGCCCGACAGCTTTGTGGGTCCCTGGGATGCCTGGCTGCAGGCCGGCATCGCGGAGGCGCGGGACGCGCTGGGGGACGGCTTCGCCGAGGCCTGGGCCGCCGCCCCCGCCTGGTGCTTCCGCCTGCCCGTGGGCGCCTGCGGGCCGGATGCCGTGGCCGGCGTGTTGGTGCCGAGCGAGGACCTGGTCGGGCGCCTCTTCCCAGTGACGCTGGCCCGCCTGCTGGCGCCAGGGGAAGCACCCGGCGCCGCCTGGTACCCGGCGCTGGAAGCCGCCGCCCGCCTGCCCGGGCGGGATGCGGATGCCCTGCTGGCGGCCATCACCGCGACCGATGCCGGCGATGACGAACCGCCCGCGGAGGGCTGGTGGCGGCTCGATGGCGCGCGCTGGGACTGGCCGGCCCTGCCGCCGCCCGAGCTCTTCCGCGTCCTGGCGGAGGGCGGCGCATGAACCTGACCCTGGTAGGGGAGGCCGTGACCCACCCCGGCACCGTCCGCCCCCGCAACGAGGACGCCTTCGTCGATCGCGGCGATATCGGCCTCTGGGCCGTGGCGGATGGCGCGGGCGGGCATGGGGCAGGGGACGTCGCCTCCGCCGCGGTGGCGGAGGCGCTGCGGGACCTGCCGCCCGGCCTCTCCGCGGCGGAACTGCTGGCGCAGGTGCGGCTGCGCATCGGCGCGGTGCATGCGGAATTGCAGGCCCGCGCGGCGGCGGCGGGGCCGGGGCGGATCATCGCGACGACGCTGGTGCTGCTGCTGGCCCGCGGCGGGCATTACGCCTGCCTCTGGGCCGGGGACAGCCGCGCCTACCTGCTGCGCGACGGCGCCTTCACGCGCCTGACGCGCGACCATTCGCTGGTGCAGGACCTCGTCGATGGCGGCGTGATCGATGAGGAAGCGGCGGAGGGCCACCCCCAGGCCAATGTCATCACCCGTGCCGTCGGCGGCCAGGGCGCGCTGGAACTGGACAAGGTCAGCGCCCGCTTCGCGGCGGGCGACCTGTTCTTCCTGTGCAGCGACGGCGTCTTCAAGGCGGTGCCGGAGGAAGCGATCGGCGCCATGCTGGCCGCCGGGCAGGGGGCGGCCGCGGTGATCGAGGCCGCGCTGGCGAAGGGCGCGCGGGACAACGTCACCGCCGTGGTCGTCCGCGCCGTCGGGGATCTGCCCTTCTAGCCGCCGGACCCTGTCCGCGCCGTCACGCCGGCGGCAGCCGCAGCGCGCCGTCGAGGCGGATCGTCTCCCCGTTCAGCAGCGGGTTGGCGGTGATGGCCAGGACGAGGTCGGCATATTCGCCAGGCCGGCCGAGGCGGGAGGGGAAGAGGGGCATCTTCCCCAGGCTCTCCCGCGCCTCCTCCGTCAGCGTGTCCATCAGCGGCGTGTGGAACAGCCCCGGCGCGATGGTCACCACGCGCACGCCGAATTTCGCGAGTTCCCGCGCCGCCGGCAGCGTCAGCCCGACGATGCCGCCCTTGGAGGCGCTGTAGGCGCATTGCCCGATCTGGCCCTCATAGGCCGCGATGGAGGCGGTCGCGACGACCAAGCCGCGCTCCCCATTCGGCAGCGGCGCATTCGCCGTCATGCGCGCGGCGGCAAGCCGCAGCAGGTTGAAGGTGCCGATCAGGTTCACGCGCACCACACGCTCGAACAGCGCCAGGTCATGCGGGCCGTTGCGGCCGGCGACGCGGGCGGCCGGCGCGATGCCGGCGCAGGCGACGGCGAGGCGGAGCGGCGCCAGCGCGGCCGCGGCCTCCACGGCGCGCGCGACCGGTGCTTCCTCCGCCACGTCACCCGCCACGGCCACGCCGCCGATCCGCGCCGCCACGGCCTCCGCGGCCGCCTGGTTGATGTCCATCACGACGACCTTGGCGCCGGCGGCGGCCAGCGCCTCCGCCGTTGCGGCGCCGAGGCCGGATGCGCCGCCGGTGACGACGGCCGATGCGCCCTGCAGATCCATGATCACTGTTCCCCCGCCTTGGCCGCCCGCTTCTCCAGGAAGGCGGCGAGGCCAGCCTGCGCCTCCGGCCCCGTCTGCGCCATGGCCGCCATCATGCTCTCGACGAAGAGGCCGTCCTCCTCGCTCATGTCCTGGATGCGGGGCAGGGCCTGGAGCACGCCCATCACCGTCAGCGGCGCCATCGTCGCGACCTTCTCGGCCAGCTCGCCCGCCTTGGCCGGCGCGGCGCCCGCTTCGGTGACATAGGTGACGAGGCCCGCGCGCTCCGCCGCCGCCGCATCCAGCGCGCGGCCTGTCAGCATCATGTCCGCCATCCGGCCGGCGCCGATCAGGCGGGCGACATGCACGGAGGCGCCACCGCCCACGAAGATGCCGCGCGTGCCCTCCGGCAGGGCGAAGAAGGCGGTGCTGTCGGCGACGCGGATATGGCAGGCGGCGGCCAGTTCCAGGCCCCCGCCGACGCAGGCGCCATGGATGGCGGCGATGGCGGGGATCCGCCCCGTGCGGATGCGCCGGAACACCGCGTGCCAGCCGCGGGAATGGTGGAAGACCTCCTCCGCCGTGCGGGCCTTGTGCTCGCCAAGGTCGAGGCCGGCGGAGAAGCAGGGGCCATGGCCCTGCATGATGATCGCCCGCGCGGCGCGCTGCGCCTCCACCACGGCGGCGTCCAGCGCCTCCAGCAGCGCATCGCTGATGGCGTTGCGCTTGGCCGGCCGGTTCAGCGCGATGCGGGCGATGGTGCCGCTGATGTCGAGGGTGACGAGGGCCTCGTCCACGGGCGTTTCCCCTTAGTTATGTCGCATAACGATAAAGGGCCGCGCCGGTGGGGGCAAGGGCGGGCGGTCAGCCCCGGGCCAGCAGCCGCAGCGCGTTGATCAGCGTCGCGTGTTCCTCCGGCGTCATGCCCTCCGCCAGCTGCCGCTCCACCTCCGCCTCCGCCACCTTGCCGCGCTTCAGCAGCGCCCGGCCGGCCGGGGTGATCTGCAGCAGGTTGGCGCGGCGGTTGCCCTCCTCCTCCGCCCGCTTCAGCAGCCCCTCCTCCTCCAGCGACGCCAGCAGCACCGTCAGGTTGGAGGGCTTGATGCGCAGCGCCTCCGCCAGCACGCCCTGGCGGATCGCGGGGTTCACTTCCAGCATCAGCAGCACGGCCAGTCGCCCGGGCGTCAGGCCCAGCGGCGACATGGTGCGGTGGAAGGTCTCGAAGGCGGTCTGCTGCGCCAGCCGCAGCCGGAAGCCGAGCTTGGTGTCGAGGGGCGAGAGGTCGGGCGCCTCGGCGGGCGCGGCCGCGCTGGCCTGGCGGCGGGGCTTGGGCATGGGTTTCGCTTATAAGGCCTGGACCGCATCGCGGAAGGGGCCTTGGAAGCGATCCGGGACCATACTATTATGGCACATAACAATTCAGGACGCCGTCCGCCGGCGCCGGAGGAGAGGATGTCCACCACCATCGCCCCGCCTTTGGCGCCTGGCCGCCGTCGTCTGGGCGCCGCCCCCGTGCGGTTCGAAGCCCGGGCGGATGGCGCTCTGCTGGTCACGCCCGTCCCGCAACTCGGCCCCTATCCGCGCCGCCTGACCGAACGGCTGGAGCACCACGCGGCGCTGGCGCCTGACCGCACGCTGATCGCGAAGCGGAACAAGGCCGCCGGCGGCGAGTGGCACCGCATCACCTATGGCGCGATGCTGGCCAAGGTGCGGGCGGTGGGCCAGGCGCTGCTGGACCGCGGCCTGTCGGCCGACCGGCCGCTGGTCTTCCTGTCCGGCAATTGCCTGGACCAGGCCGTGCTGACGCTGGCGGCGCTGCATGTCGGCGTGCCGGTGGCGCCCGTCTCCCCCTCCTACGCCCTCCTCGCCAAGGATTTCCAGAAGCTGCGCCACTGCCTGGCGCTGCTGACGCCGGGCCTCGTCTTCGCGAATGACGGCGCGCGCTTCGGCGATGCCATCGCGGCGGTGGTGCCGGAGGATGTGGAACTGCTGGTCAGCGTGAACCCGCCGCCGGGCCGCGCCGTGACGATGATGGAGCAGCTGCTGGCCACAACGCCGGGCCGCGCGGTGGAGGAAGCCGCTGCCTCCGTCGATCCCGATGCGCCGGCAAAGATCCTGTTCACCTCGGGCTCCACGGGGCAGCCCAAGGGCGTGATCAACACGCAGCGCATGATCTGCTCCAACCAGCAGATGCTGCTGGAGGCCTTCCCCTTCATGGGGGAGGAACCGCCCGTGCTGCTGGACTGGCTGCCCTGGCACCACACCTTCGGCGGCAACCACAACATCGGCATCTGCGTCTACAATGGCGGCACGATGTACATGGATGACGGCCGCCCGGTGCCCGGCGGCTATGGCGAATCGCTCCGCAACCTGCGGGAGATCGCGACCAGCATCCACTTCAACGTTCCCCGCGGCTTCGAGGAACTGGTGCATCACCTGCGGGAGGATGCCGCGCTCCGCCGCATCTTCTTCAGTCGCCTCCACATGATGTTCTACTCGGCCGCCGGCCTGCCGCAGCATATCTGGAACGAGCTGGACCGGATGGCGCTGGCGGAGCGCGGCCACACCATACCGATGATCACCGGCCTGGGTGCGACGGAGACCGCGCCCTTCGCCGTCTGCGTGCGGGAGGAATTCTCGGAGTCCGGCGCGGTCGGGCTGCCGGTGCCGGGGCTTTCCATGAAGCTCGCGCCCGTCGCGGGGAAGATGGAGGCGCGGGTGAAGGGCCCCTCCATCACGCCGGGCTACTGGCGGAACCCGGAGGCGACCGCCAAGGCCTTCGACGAGGAAGGCTACTACTGCTTCGGCGATGCGCTGGTGCCGCTCGATCCCCAGGACCTGCACAAGGGGTTCCGCTTCGACGGCCGCATCACGGAAGACTTCAAGATGGCGACCGGCACCTGGGTCAGCGTCGGCCCGCTGCGGGCGAAGCTGGTGGCGGCCCTCGCGCCCTATGTGAAGGACGCGGTGATCGCGGGCGTCGATCGCGACTTCCTGGCCGCCATCCTGCTGCCGGAGCCCGAGGCGGTCGCGACGCTGGTGCCGAAGGGGGAGGACCCCGCGACGCATCCCGCGCTGCGCGCCGCGCTGGCCGAAAAGCTCGCGGCACTCGGCGCCACCGCCACCGGATCGTCCCAGCGCATCGCCCGCGCCGCGCTGCTGACGGCGCCGCTCTCCCTCGATGCCGGCGAGATCACGGACAAGGGCTCCATCAACCAGCGCGCCGTGCTGGCCGCACGCGCGGCGCTGGTGGAGGACCTCTACGCCGATCCGCCGCCGCCCCTCGTCATCGTCACCCCGGAGCTGTCATGACCGCGCTGATCAATGAATGGCGGGACGCCTGGCTGCTCGCCGGTGCCCGCACGCCCTTCGCGGACCTGGGTGGGCCGCTCGGGCTCGTCTCGCCCATCGACCTCGGCATCAAGGCGGCGCGTGCCGCCATTGGCAAGGCGGGGATCGACGCCGCCGAGATCGGGCATGTCGTCGCGGGCTCCGTCGCGCAGGCGAGCTTCGACGCCTACATGCTGCCCCGCCATGTCGGGCTCTATGCGGGGGTGCGGGAGGAAGTGCCGGCGCTGCTGGTGCAGCGCGTCTGCGGCACGGGGATCGAGGCGCTGGCCCAGGGCGCCAATGCCGTGGAGCGGCAGGGCGCGGGCGTCTCTCTCTGCGTCGGTGCGGAGAGCATGAGCCGCAACCCCATCGCCTCCTACACCCACCGCAACGGCTTCACGCTGGGTGCGCCGGTCGAGTTCAAGGATTTCCTGTGGGAGGCGCTGCTCGACCCCGCCTGCGGGCTGAGCATGGGCGGCACGGCGGAGGAGCTGGCGAAGCGGCACGGGATTTCGCGCGCCGAGGTCGACGCCTTCGCCGCCCGCAGCTTCGACCGCGCGCTGGCGGCGCGGGAGGCCGGCTTCTTCGACGAGGAGGTCGTGCCCGTCACCAGCGAGACCTTCTCCCGCGAGCGCCTGGCGAATCGCGGCATCGCGCTGTCCCGCCGCACGCCGTCGGTCGATGCCGACACGCATCCCCGGCCGTCGCCGGTGGAAACATTGGCGAAGATCCGGCCGGCCTTCGGCGGCGTGCAGACCGGCGGCAATTCCTCCGCCGTGGTGGACGGTGCCGCGGCGGCGCTGGTGTGCAGCGGGGATTTCGCGAAGGGGCGCGCGCCGCTCGCGCGGCTGGTGGCGTCCGCGGCGGTGGGCTGCCCTCCGGCGATCATGGGCATCGGGCCGGTGCCGGCCATCCAGGCGCTGCTGACGCGGACGGGCCTGACGCTCGACCAGATCGACCTCATCGAGATCAACGAGGCCTTCGGCGCGCAGGTGATGGCGTGCTCCCGCGCGCTGGGCCTCGATGAGTCGAAGCTCAACGCGCATGGCGGCGCCATCGCGATCGGTCATCCGCTGGCGGCGACGGGCATCCGGCTGGCGGTCACCTGCGCGCGCGGGCTGAAGCGGCGCGGCGGGCGCTACGGCATCGCCTCCGCCTGCATCGGCGGCGGGCAGGGCATCGCGCTGCTGATCGAGGTCGTATCGTGACCGCGCTGGTGAACAGGCGCCCCGTGACGATCGAGTGGGGCGATTGCGACCCCGCGGGGATCGTCTTCTACCCCCGCTACTTCGCGATCTTTGATGCCTGCACCGCGGCGCTGTTCCAGGCGGCGCTCGGCATGCCGAAGATCCAGTGGACCGAGAAGTTCGGGATCGTCGGCATCCCGATGGTGGATACCCGCGGCAAGTTTGCCGTGCCCTCCGCCTATGGCGACGAGGTGGTGGTCGAAAGCCGCATCACCGCCTTTCGCCGATCCTCCTTCGATGTCGAGCACCGGCTGCTGAAGGCGGATGGCGCGCTGGGGGTGGAGGGATTCGAGACCCGCGTCTGGGTGGCGCGGGACCCGAACAACCCGAAGGGCATCAAGGCGGCGCCGATCCCGGCGGAGGTTGTGTCGGCGTTTGGGGGGTAGGCTGCGTAACGCGAGCAGACCCCCACCCTGACCAGCCTTCGGCGTTGCGGCAGCGCCGCAACCCCCCGTAAGCACGGGGGAGGGAACAGTTTCGTCAATCATGTCTCCGGCTGGAAGCCGCTCGCGCGCACGACCGGGCCCCAGAGGTCGCGGTCGTGGCGGATGCGGGCGGCGAATTCCTCCGGGCCCTGGACGGTCGGCTGGAATTCCAGCCGGTCCAGCACCTGGCGCACCTCCTCCGTCCGCACCGCCGCCTGCACGGCCTGGTGCAGCGCGGCGACGACCGGGGCCGGCGTGCGGGCAGGGGCGAAAAGGCCCATCCACTCGCTGATCGTGAGCGCCGGGTAGCCAGCCTCGGCCAGCGTCGGCACATCCGGCAGGCGGGGCAGGCGCGACTGGGAGGAGATGGCCAGGATGCGCACGCCCTGGCCGTGATGCGGCAGCAGGTCCGACACCACCGCCACCACCAGCGGGATGCGCGCCGCCAGCGCGTCCTGCACCGCCGGCGCCGCGCCACGATACGGCACGTGGTTGAGCCGCGCGCCGACCGCCCGGCCGATCATGTCACCCACGAAATGCGGGCCGGACCCGGCGCCCGGCGATCCATAGGGCACCTCCGCCGGCTGGGCGCGGAGCCAGGTGGTGAGGTCCGCCAGCGTCCGCGCGGGATGGCTCGCCGGCACCGCGACCGCGAAGGCGAAGTCGCAGAGGGTGCAGACCGGCACGAAATCGGCCAGCGCGTCGTAGCGCACCTCCCGCGGGAAGATGTGCGGCTGCAGCGTCATGACGCTGGCGGGGGTGACGAGCAGCGTCGTGCCATCCGGGTCCGCGGCCTTGGTGGCATCGACGGCCAGGCGGCCGGAGGCACCGGGCCGGTTGTCCACCAGCGCAGAGGGCGCGTAGGCGCCGCGCAGCCGTTCTGCATAGATGCGCGCGACCAGGTCCGTGGGCCCGCCGGCGGCGAAGCCCACCAGCACGCGGGCAGGGCGCGACACGGCCTGGGCGCGGGCGCCCCTGGCCATGAAGGCGGTGGCGAAGGCCGGGATGGTGAGCGTGGCCAGGGCCGCGCGGCGGCCGATGCTGGTATCCATGGTCCTGTTACCCCCCTGCGGTGCCGATGCACCTTGCTTTGCTGGTAAACTTATGGCGCATAATGGTTGCATTCAAGCGGGATGTGGCGCGCTGGCGGCGCCGTCGTCCCGGAACGACAGGGAAGGAACCTCCATGACCCTCATGCTGAAGCGGCGTGCATTGCTCGGTGCCCTGGCGCTGCCGGCCCTGACCGGCCTGGCGCGGGCGGAGGCGATCAACCGCCCGGCGCGGCTGATCGTGGGCTTCCCGCCGGGCGGGTCCAGCGACGTCGTGGCGCGGCTCTATGCGGAGAAGCTGCGCGGCCTCTACGCCCCCAACATCATCGTGGACGGCCGCGTCGGCGCTGCCGGGCGCATCGCGGTGGAGGCGGTGAAGGCCGGCGAGGCCGATGGCACCATCTTCCTGCAGACCCCCGCCTCCATGCTGACGCTGCAGCCGCACGTCTTCCCGCGGGAGGTGCGGTACGACGCGCTGACGGATTTGGTGCCGGTTTCCACCGTCTGCTCCTTCCCCTTCGCGCTCGCCGTGCCGGCGAACCATCCCGCGAAGACGCTGCCGGAACTCATCACCTGGATGAAGGCGCAGCGCGGCGAGGTGCCCTTCGCCTCCCCGGCCGCGGGATCGGCGCCGCATTTCCTCGGCGTGATGTTCGGCAAGAAGATCGGCGTGCCGGTGACGCATGTGCCCTATCGCGGCGCGGTGCCGGCGGTGCAGGACCTGATCGGCGGGCGGCTGCCGATCTTCGTCGGCGTGCTGGGCGACGTCTCCCCCCAGCATGGCACGGGCGCGCGGATGCTGGCGGTGTCCTCCCCCCAGCGGAACCCGCGCTATCCGGATGTGCCGACCTTCGCGGAACTTGGCCACCCCGAGCTCGGCAAGGATGAGTGGTTCGGCGTGCTGCTGCCGGCCAACACCCCGGCGCCGATCGTCAACGGCCTGCACGCGGCGATCGTGCAGATCGCGCGGCAGCCGGACATGGTGGCGGCGCTGGACCGGCTGGAATACCTGCCCACCGTCTCCGCCAGCCCGGCCGAGTTCCGGGAGCGGATCGCGCGGGAGCGGGCGGAGTGGGGCCCCATCGTGCGGGAGAGCGGCTTCCAGCCGGAAAACTAAATGATTGCCCTCAGGCGCCGGGCGGCCCCTCCGGGGCCTTGGCTCGCCGCATAGGCGGCGGGCCGCGTTCCGGGACCCCATGCACGTTGCGAAGCAACGCGCATGGGCACCCGTCGCGGCCTCGGCCGACTTTGTCGGCCGCAAGCCGCGCGACCTTCGGCGAGGCGGTTCCTGCCTTGCCCCCGCCGCAGTCGTGCCCGCGCGGCGCCATGCGGCGGGAGCAAGGTTGAACGGAAGCGGGGTTGCATCCGCCCGCGCCCTCTGGGAAGGGTTGAGCGGGCGAGGTGTTCACGCCCGCGTGAGGCCCCATGCCCGACGGCCAGAGTTTCTATACGCCCAGCCGCACCCGCCTGCCCCTGATGGGCGATGCGGGCGCGATCCTGCTCATCCTGGTGGCGACCGCGCTGCTGCGGATGACCAGCTTCGTCCCCGCCGTGGTGGACACGGATGAGGGCCTTTACCTCGTCCAGGCCCGGGAATGGCTGAATGGCGGCTGGCCGCTGGTGGCGGCCTGGGACATGCACCCGATCGGTGCGCCCGCCCTCTTCGCGCTGGCCTTCCTGGCCTTCGGCGTTTCCGTCGAGGCGGTGCGGCTGCTCGGCATGATCTGCGTCGCCGCCACGGCCTGCGCGCTGTATGGCGCCGCGCGGGCGGCGGGGGCGCCGCGCCGGATCGGCATGGGCGCGGGCGTGGTCTACGCCGCACTGTCGGTGCTGCTGGGCGGGCTGTGCAGCAACACGGAAATCCTGATCGCCCCCTTCGTCGCCGGGGCCATGGCGCTCGCCATCCGGGGCGCTGCCCAGGCGGTGGGCCCCACGCCGCGCGCGCCGGGCTGGGCGCCGCTGGTCGCCATGGGGCTGCTGATCGGCACGGCGCTGGTGGTGAAGCAGGTGGTGGTGCCGGAAGGCTCGCTCGCCTTCCTGATCCTCGTGCTGCCGGCGCTGCTGCGGGGCGTGCTGCCCTGGCGGCGCGCGGCGCTGATGGCGCTGGCCTATGCGGGCCTCTGCGCCTTCCCCTTCATCCTGGCCGGCTTCGTCTATTGGACGCAGGGGTGGCTCGACCAGTATCTCGACGGGTCGCTGATGGCGCCCTTCCGCTATTCGCTGGAGCGGATCGAGGGCCCTGAAGCCGCGCGGCGGATCGGTGCCGCGGCGCTGCAACTGGGCCTCGCCTTCGGGGCGGCGCTGGTCGCGGTCCTGGCCTGGCGCCCGCGCTGGGCGCCGGGGCCGGTCGTGCTGCTGACGGGGGCCGCGGTGGTGTGGTTCGCCGTCACCTCCGCCGCCATCGCGGGGCCGGGCTTCTTCTTCGCCCACTACTTCCTGCTGTGGCTGCCGCCGCTGGCGCTGCTGGCCTCCATCGGGGCCTGGTGGATCGCGCGCGGCCTGGCGAGGCCGGAGCGCGCGCGCATCGCCTTCATCGCCGTGGTCGGCGCCATCGCCGCGCAGGCCTGGCTGATGGAGGCGACGGGCCGGCTGGAACGCGGCCCTGGGCTGATGCACCCCGACCCCGTCCGCCAGGTCTCGGCCGCGGTGGCGGAGGCCGCGGGCCCCGGCGGCGATGCCTTCATCGCCAACTACCACCCGAGCGTCTACGTCATCTCCGGCGCGCGGCTGTCCACCCGCTTCCCCTTCCCGGCGCACCTGACCGGCGTGTTCGAGGATCTGTCGGACACGAACACGGAAGCCGAGCTGGTCCGCGTCCTCGCCTCCCGCCCTCGCGTCATCGTCGTCGATCGCGGCTGGATGCACACGATGCGCCCCGCCGCCGCCGCGCAGGTGATGGCGGCGGTGGAGCAGGGCTACGACCTCTTCGCCACGGTCGCGGAGTATCGCGGGCCGGTCGAGATCTACCGGGCGCGGTAGCGGCCCGCGGCAGGGTCAGTCCGGCGTGATGCCGCCGGCCCGCACGATCGCCTCCCAGCGCGGAATCTCCGCCGCGAGGCTGGCGCGCAGTTCCGCCGGGGTGCCGCCCACGGGCTCGAAGCCGAGTTCCGCCAGGCGCGCCCGGATGGCCGCGCCGGCGATGACGCCGCGCGCGGCCTCGGCCAGCCGGTCCACGACCGGGGCGGGCAGGCTGGCCGGGCCGACCAGCGCGTTGATCAGCGCGGCATCCACCGCCGGCAGCCCGGCCTCCGCCATCGACGGCACGGCGGGCAGCAGGGCGGACCGCGCGGCGCCGGTGATGGCGAGTGCGCGCAGCCGCCCGGCGCGGACATGCTCCGCAATGGCAGGCACCGTGCCGAAGGCCATCTGCACGCGGCCTGCCAGCAGATCCGTGATCATCGGCCCGCCGCCGCGATAGGGGACGTGAAGGTAGGTGAAGCCCGCGGCCTGGCGGAACTGCTCGCCGGCCATGTGCACGGCGGTGCCGTTGCCGGCGGAGCCGAAGGAGAGTTGCTCCGGCTTCGCCTTCCCCTCCGCCACCAGCGCCGCGACGTCGGCCCAGGGCGCGGCGGCCGGCACGACGAGCGCGAGCGGGGCGCGCACCAGCAGCGACACCGGCGTGAAGTCCCGCAGCGTGTCATAGGGCAGGCGGGGGCCGAACAGCGCGGGGTTCACGACGAAGGCCGTGTCCACGACGCCCAGCGTGTACCCATCGGCTGCGGCGGTCGCGACGGCCTGGGTGCCGGTGATGCTGGCCGCGCCGCCCCGGTTCTCCACCGCGACGGGCTGGCCGAGCGCACTGGACAGGTCCTGCGCCAGCAGCCGCGCCGTGATGTCGCTGGCGCCGCCGGGCGGATAGGGGACCACGAGGCGGATCGGCCGCGTCGGCCAGGCCTGGGCCAGCGCGAGGGTCGGGGCACAGGCCGCGGCGGCGGCGATCAGGGCGCGGCGCTTCATGGCGTGATCTCCCACTGGTCGGTGACGAAGGGCGCCAGGCGCTCCGGCGACAGTTCGAAGCCGAGGCCCGGGGCATCCGGCACGGGCAGGCAGCCATCGGCGCCGGGCTCGATCGGGCCGAGCAGCGTCAGCAGCGGGTTCGGCGTGACGTCGACCTCGATGAAGGGATAGGGCGCGGGCCCGCCCCCCCGCCGCGCGCCGATCAGCGCGCCCATCTGCAGCGCGGCATGGGCGTTCACCAGGCTGCCGAAGACGTGGGGCATCACCGGCACGTCGAAGGCATCGGCCAGCGCCGCGATGCGGCGGAAGCCGGTGAAGCCACCGCAGACCGCCATGTCCGGCTGCAGGACGGAGAAGGTGCGCGCCACCAGGAAGTCCCGGAACCCGGCGAGACTCCCCAGTGCCTCCCCGCCCGCGATGGCGCAGGGGGCGGCGGCGGCGACCGCCTGGTAGCCGCCGACATCCTCGGGCTGGAGGGGCTCCTCCACCCAGAGCAGGTCGGCTTCCTCCATGTGGCGGAGGCTCGCGAGCGCGGCGCCGACGGTGTAGCCCTGGTTGATATCGACCATCAGCGCCGTGTCGGGGCCGACCTGCCGGCGCATGGCGCGCATCACGGCGCCATCCGCGCGGGGCGCCACGCCGACGCGGGGCTTGATGGCGCGGAAGCCGCGGGCGAGCAGCGCATCCACCTGCGCGGGATAGGCGCCATAGGGGTCCGGGCCCTCCGCGATGAAGGGCCCGCTGGCATAGGCCAGCATCCGGTCGCGCAGCGCGCCACCCAGCATCCGCGCCACGCTGATGCCCCGCGCGCGCGCGGCCAAATCATGCAGCGCCATGTCGATGGCGGAGATCGCCATCATGCCCGCGCCGCGCCGGTCATAGCCAAGCGTGCCGAGCATGGCGTTGTAGATCCGGCCCATCGCCTCCGCCTTCTGGCCGAGCACCAGGGGCGCCATGCGCGTGCGGATCAGGGCGGCGGCGGCGGCGGGGGCGTTGAAGGCTTCCCCCCAGCCGGTGGTGCCGTCCTCCCCCGTCAGCTGGACCAGCAGCACCTCCCGCCGCCGGATGAAGGTGGCGGCGTTGCCGAGGGCGGGGCTGGGCGCGAAGCCCACGAGGAATCCCCGGATGCCGATGACCTTCACGCTTCCTCCGTCCGTCGTTGAGGCGGACCGTGCGAAGCGCGGGCCATTCTGTCAAATAGCCGGGAAGGCCGGGATCATGGGTGGATGGTTATGGCGCTGAACCTGCGGGAGCTCGAGGTCTTCCGCGCGGTGATGGAGGCGGGTGGCGTCACCGGGGCCGCGCTCCAGCTCGGCATGTCCCAGCCCGCCGCCAGCAAGATGCTGCGTCAGGCGGAGGCGCGGCTCGGCTTCGCGCTCTTTGCCCGGGCCCGCAACCGGCTGGTGCCGACGGCGGAGGCGCATGCGCTGCTGCCCGAATTGATGGGCGCCTTCGCCGCGATCGGCGGCGTGGAGCGTCTGGCCGCGGCGCTGCGTGCGGGGCGCAGCGGGCGCTTCACCGTCGCCGCCGTGCCGGTGCTGGCGACGGCCCTGCTGCCGCGCGCCATCCAGGCCTTCCGCGCCGACCGGCCCGACGTGATGCTGCGCCTGCGCGCGACGACGGCGCTGGAGGCGGTGAACCAGGTGGCGGACCACCGCGCGGACCTCGCCGTCATCCTCGGCGGTACCGGCGATGCGCGGGTGGAGGCGACGCTGCTCTGCTCCTCGGAGATCGGCTGCGCCCTGCCGCCGCGCCATCCGCTGGCCGCGAAGCGCAGCCTGACGCTGGCGGCGCTGGAGGGGGAGGCGCTGATCTCGCTCAGCCCGCAGCAGCCTGTCGGCGCGGCGCTCGGCGACGCCCGCATCGCGATCGAGGTGAGCCAGTCCAGCATCGCCTGCGCGCTGGTGCGGGCGGGGGCGGGGATCGCGCTGCTGGATGGCTATGGGCTGGCCGAGGCGCGGGCGCAGGGCCTGGCGACACGTCCCATCTCGCCGCGGCTGGAACTGGCGGTGACGATGGTGACGTCCCGCAGCCGGGCGCCATCCCTGCTGGCGGAGGCCTTCCGGGAATGCCTGGTGGCGGCGGCGGCCTGAGCGGCTATGGCGCCGGGAACAGCGAATCCGTGCGGCCCATCAGGCGATAGGCGACCAGCCCGACATACTCCCGCAGCGCCCATTCCGCCTGGTTCAGCCGCGTCGGGAAGGGGCCGAAATAGTCGAGCCCGTAGCCCCCCATCGTCGTGTAGTTCACCGGCCAGGGCGTGATGGTCCAGCCGGCCTGGCGGAAGACGCCCATGGAGCGCGGCATGTGGCTGGCGGAGGTCACCAGCAGCCAGGTCTCGCCGGGCTTCGGCTGCGCGACGCGGAAGGACAGCACCGCATTCTCATGCGTGTTGCGGCTCTCGCTCTCGAACACCAGGCGATCGGCGGGCACGCCGAGATCGGTGAAGAGCATCCGCGCGGTATCGGCCTCCGTCGGGCCGCCGGGGACGATGGCGGCGGACCCGCCGGTGAAGAGAAGGCGCGCGCCGGGGTGGCGGCGGGCGAGGGCCACGGCCTCCGTCATCCGCTCCGCCGCGCCGTTCAGCGCGGGGATGCCGTGGCGCTCCGTCATCTCCTGGTCCACCGCGCCGCCGAGCACGACGATGCCGGTGACGGGGCCGGGGAGCGTGGCAGGGCGCGTGAAGCGGGTCTCCAGCGGCACGGTCAGCCACGCCGCGATGGGTGTGGCGAAGACCAGTGCGTACCAGCCGAGGCCCAGCAGCAGCGGCCAGCGCCCGAAGCGCCGCCCGCGCCAGACCAGCGCCAGGCCGATCAGCGCCAGCAGCAGCGCCGCCGTGTTCGGCGCCAGCACCATCCAGAGCGCCTTGGAGGCGATGAAGGTGACGGTTTCCACGTCGCTACAGATCCATGATCCGCATCGGATGCGCGCGGCCCCGCAGCAGGTCCCACAGCGCGACAAGGTTGCCCTTGAGCCGCCCGAAGCGGTCCACATGCGGCTCCGGCGCGAAGGACCGCAGCGCGTTCATGGCGATGTGGCGCGCGGCGGAGGGCAGCGCGTGGCTCCAGGGGAAGGTGCCCTTGCGGGCGAGGTAGATGGGGTTCGCGACCTGGCTGTAGCCGAGCCGATTCCCCGCGACTCGCCCCGACTTGCTGCCAAGATGCACGCCCCGCGCGCCGGCCAGCCGCAGGATCGACCCGTGCCGGCCCAGCGCGCGCGTGACGTCGATATCCTCGTACCAGGCATAGAGCGGAAGCTGTTCATCGACGCGGATGCCGTGGGCGCGCAGCGGTGCCAGGCGAAAAGCCATGTTGCAGCCATAGCCGTTGAAGTGCGGCGCGACCGCCAGCGCATCGCCCTCATACCGGTCATCGGCCAGGATGGCGCGGCCTTCCGGCACCTCGATCCCCGGGCCCTTGGCGCCATCGGCGATGACGGTGCCGGTGGTGACGACGCAGTCGGGATGCAGGTCCAGCACGCGCTCCGTCACCGCGAGGTAATCGGGGGCTGGCAGGAAATCGTCGTCCAGGAACAGCACCGCGTCGCAATCGGCGGCGGCATCGAGGATGGCGTTGCGCTGGCGCGGCAGGCCGGCGGGGGATTGCAGGAACTCCACCACGGGAAAACGCTCGGCCAGGCCTGTCACATCGTCGGCCGTGACGTGGCAGATGATGATGCGGTCGGGCGCGCGGGATTGCAGGCGGAGTTCCTTCAGGACCTCGCCCAGGATCGCGGCGCGGCCGCGGGTCGCGATGCCGATGGCGATTTTCATCAGTGCTGCCCCTCGATGGGCGCGCGCTTCAACCCGTCCTTCGCGTCCCCGCGCAGGAACCCGGCGGCACGGCCCGCGAAGGTCATGGCGTAGTAGGCCGCATCGCGCGGGCGCCCCTTGAGGAGGGAGACCACGACGCCGCCGATCGGCCGGATGGCGAAGGGCAGCCAAACGCCCGGCGCCACGCCGTGCCGCCGCAGCGCGAAGCCGAGGCCGCGGCCATAAAGCCGCGCCCGCGCCGTCGCGACATCCGACAGGCGCTTGTCGGGGTGGATCACGCGAAGCGCCGGCTCGTAGCGCGCTTCATGGCCGGCATGGACGGCACGCAGCACCAGGTCATTGCCCTCCGCCGATCCGATCGGCGTGCCCGGCCCCATGCCCTCATCGAACCCGCCCAGCGCCAGCGCGACGGGGCGGCGGAGCCAGAGGTTGAACTCGATCACGCTGGTCCAGACATTGGTCGCGTCGATGCGGCCACCGGCTTCGCGCCAGCGGCCGGAGCCGAGGCCGCCTTCCGGGCTGGCGGCGGGGCCGGTCAGGACCATCAAGGCGGGGTCTGCCGCGAAGGCCTTGTCCACCATCGCCAGCGTGCCAGGCTGGAAGAGGCAGTCGTCATCGGGGAAGGCGACGATCTCGCCATTTGCCTCGCGCAGGCCGAGGTTGCGGGCGTGGTTGGCATTGGCGATGGCGGAGCGGCTATGCGTCAGCTTCAGCCGTGCCGCATAGGGCGCCAGCACCGCCGCCAGCCGGTCATCCCCGTTCTGGTCCACAATGATGCATTCGGCGTCCTCGCGCCCCTGCGCCAGCAGGCTGTCGAGGAATTCCGCGATTTCCGTCGTTCGGCCGCGCGTCGCCATGACCAGGCTGAAGCGGATCATCGGGCGGCGAGCCCCTGCGCCACCAGCGCCTGGATGCGGTCGCGGAAGATGGCGCGGGTGAAGCGCTCCGCATTGGCGCGGCAGGCCTCCGGCGCGATGGGCAGCGCCTCGAACCGCGCGACGGCGCCGCGGATGCTGGCCGCGCTCTGCTCGGGGAACAGGACGCCGGTGCTGTCGGGGGCCACGATGTCGCTGGCGCCGCCGCGGCCATAGACGATCAGCGGCGTGCCGCAGGCCTGCGCCTCCACCATCGCGATGCCGAAATCCTCCTCCGCCGCGAAGACGAAGGCGCGGGCACCCTGGAGCAGCCGCACCAGGTCGGGCTGCGGCACGCGCCCGAGGATCTCGATGTTCTGCGCGCCGCCCGCGGCTTCGCGAACGCGCGCCATCTCCGGGCCATCGCCAGCGATGACCAGCCGCTTGTCGGGCATCGCGCGAAAAGCCTCGGCGACGAGGTCGATGCGCTTGTAGGGCACCATGCGGGAGGCGACGAAATAGTAGTCCTGCTTGGTGGCGACGAAGGGAAATCCATCGATGTCCACGGGCGGGTGGATCACCGTGCTCTCCCGCCGCCAGGTCTTGCGGATGCGCTCCGCGATCCAGGCGCTGTTGGCGGCGATCAGGTCGGGGCGCGCGGCGGAGGCATGGTCCCAGCCGCGCAGCTTGTGCAGCAGCCAGCGCGTCAGCACGCCCTTCGGCCCCGTCTCCATCCGCGCCTGGCGGAGGTACTGGTGCTGCAGGTCCCAGGCATAGCGCATGGGGCTGTGGACGTAGGAGACGTGAAGCGTCGCCGGCCCCGTCAGCACGCCCTTCGCCACCGCATGCGACGACGACAGGACCAGGTCATAGGCCGACAGGTCGAACTGCTCCACCGCGATCGGCATCAGGCCGAGGTAGTAGCGGAACCAGGACCGCGCGCGCGGCAGGCGCTGGATGAAGCTGGTGGTCGGCACCTTGCCTCGCAGGAAGTGGCGGTCCTTCTCGGCCAGGAAATCGCAGACGACGAAGAGGTCCGCGTCCTGCCAGACCTCCAGCAATTGCTCCAGCACGCGCTCGGACCCCGCATAGGTCTCGAGCCACTCATGGACGATCGCGACCCTCATCGGGGCTCCACCAGGTCAAGCAGGCGCCGCGCGGCAGCGGGCCAGGAGAAGGTCTCGGCCCGGGCGCGGCCGGCGGCGCGGAGATGGTCGGACAGTCCGGGCTCGTCCAGCAGCCGGGCCAGCGCCGCGGCGGGGGTGCGCGCGCCCTCCGCATCGAACCACAGCGCGGCATCGCCACAGACCTCCGGCACCGCGCCGGCCGACGCCGCGAGCACGGGGCAGTGGCACCACATCGCCTCCAGCGGCGGCAGGCCGAAACCCTCGTAGCGAGAGGGGAAGATCAGGCAGAGCGCGTTCTCATACAGCGCGCGCAGCTCCGCATCCGTCACGCGGCCGAGCGCCCTGGCGGCATCGACGTCGCCGGCATTGCGGAAGACGCTGGCATCCGCCGCGCCGGCGACCGCCAGCACCAGGCCCCGCCGCGCCAGCAGCGCCACCGCGTCGCGCAGCGCGTCGAGGTTCTTGTGCGCGGCGCGGGTGCCGACGGCCAGCGCATAGCCGCGCGGCGCCAGCCCGTGCCTCGCCAGCACCGACCCATCGGCAGGGTCGCGCAGCGCATGCTCGCCACCTTCCGCCACCACGCCGATCCGCGCGGGATCAATGCCGAGGCGGCGGGAGAGCCGCGTGCGGGAGAAGTCGGACACGGTGATGATCCGCGTGCCGAGCCGCGGCAGCGCCAGGTGCAGCGTGCGGTACCAGCTGCGGAAGGCGAAGGAGTAGGATTCCGGCGTGTCGAAGGCCCCGGCATCGTGGATCACCACGGCCTGGCGCCGCCGCAGCAGCGGCGCGGTATTGCCGAGGTTGAGCAGCATGTCCCGCCCCGCGGCGCGCGGCAGCTCCAGCTGCTCCCACGCCTGGCCGGACAGGCGGCCCACGATCTCCACCTTCAGGCCCGCGAACGCCGCGGGCGCGCCCTTCGGCGCCAGCAGGCGCAGCGGCGGCGCCTGCCCGGCGGCGGACAGCGCGGCCATGGCGGTGGTGACTTCGCGCGCGAAGCGCTGCACGCCCGACATGGCCTGCGTCAGGAAGCGGGCGTTGATGGCGATGGTCATGCGGGTTCCCCGCGCAGCACGGCACGGATGCGCCAGGGACGACGCAGCAGGCCGCGCGCATCCCGGCGCTCGGTGGCGGTCAGGGCGGGCAGGCCCGCCGCGGTGAAGGCGGCCAGCGCCAGCAGGCCGAGCACCGCAAGCGCGGAGGGCCCGACCGGCAGCAGCAGCAGCGACAGCCCCGCGCCACCCGCCAGCAGCGGCGCGGCGAGGCGCCGGGCGGCATCGGCCGCCGCCGGATAGAAGCGCGCGACCAGCGCCAGCCGGCCGAGGCAATCCGCCGCGCAGCGCAGCGCCCAGGCGCAGGCCGCACCCTCGATCCCCATCCACAGCAGCAGCCCGGCCGACAGCGGCAGGAAGACCAGCGCCTGGCCCAGCTGCCACTTGGCGTTCAGGTCCGGCCGCCCGATCGCGTCCAGCAGCGCGCCCGGCGCGAAGGCGGCGCAGGAGAAGAAGATGCCGACGGCCAGGATCTGCAGCACGCGCCCGCCGCCGGCCGCGAATTCCGCCCCGAGCCAGAGATGCAGCACCTGCGGCCCGGCGGCGACCAGCACCAGGCAGGCCGGCAGCACCATCGCCATCACCATCAGCGCGCCGCGCCGCAGCAGCCCGGCCGTCGCTTCCGCGTGCGTCGCGAAGACGCTCGCCATGGCCGGCAGCAGCGCCTGCGCCACCGCCACGGGCAGGATCCACATCCGCATGACGAGGTCGAGCGGCGTGGCGTAGAAGGCGACGGCCGTCAGCGTCAGCAGCGACCCCACCAGGAAGCGATCGGCATAGAGCAGCGCCTGGGTCAGGATGCCTGACGCGCTCATCCAGCCGCCCATCCGCACCAGGGGCCCGACCAGCGACCAGCGCGGCCAGGTCGGCCCCAGGCCCGGCAGGTCCCGCCGCGCCAGCCATGTGTAGCAGAGCGTGTTGGCCAGCCGGCACAGCACCAGCGCCAGGATCACGCCCACCAGGCTCTGCCAGACCAGCAGCACCAGCACGGGGCCGAGGTAGTAGAAGATGGCGACGGGGATGGTGACGAGGTTCGCTTCCCGGAAGCGCTGATGCGCCGCCAGCGTGCCCCAGAGCGCGGCATTCACCACGACCAGCGGCGCGGCGGCGCAGAGCACGCGGAACGCCGTCGTCGCCTCCGCCTGCAAAGCCGGCGGCGTGTTCAGCAGGCTACCGACCAGCCAGGGGATGAAGGCGAAGGCGACCGCGGCCATGATCGCGCTCAGCAGGAACAGCGCGCTGATCGCCGCCCCCGCCAGTTCCGCGGCACCCTCCGTCTCCCCCGCCCCGATGCGGGCGGAGAGTGCCCGCGTCAGCGCCGCCCCGACGCCGAGGTCGAAGACCCCGAAGACGCCGACCAGGGCGAGCGCCAGGGTGAAGAGCCCCCAGCGGTCCAGCCCCATCTGGTGGACCAGCACGGGCGTGAGGGCGAGGGCCAGGAGCAGGGGCAGGCCCCGTCCCGCCGCGTTCCAGAGGGTGCCGGAGAGCAGCCGGCCGCCCGAGGCGCGCTGTTCGGCCGTTTCGGCCATGGCGTGCGCCAATCCTGTCAAAGGGCCCGCGGTGTCAGCCGTGGGCCCGCCTGTAGCGGATTCAGAAGGGGATCAGTAGGCGCCGCGGCGGGCCAGGACGGCGGCCGGGGTGCGGAGCAGGATGCGGATGTCGTTCAGCAGCGACGGGTGCATCACATAGGCGACGTCGAGCGCCACGCGCTGGGCGTAGGAGGTGTCGCTGCGGCCGCTCACCTGCCAGGGGCCGGTGATGCCTGGGCGCACCGCCAGGTAGTGCTGCGCCGCCTGGCCGTAATAGGCCGCGAGCTCCGCCGCCTGCACCGGCCTGGGGCCGACCAGGCTCATGTCGCCGCGCAGCACGTTGATGATCTGCGGCAGTTCGTCCAGCGAGGAGGCGCGCAGGAAGCGGCCCACCCAGGTGACGCGCGGGTCGTTCTTCAGCTTGCGGGTCGATTCCCATTCCGCCCGGGCGATCGGGTCGCGCTCGATCAGCGCGGCCAGGCGCCGGTCGGCATCCGCGACCATGGAGCGGAACTTGAGGCAGCCGAACAGCCGCCCGCCGCGGCCCACGCGTTCATGCGCATAGAAGACCTTGCCGCCATCCATCTTCACCAGCACGGCGAGGATGAGGAACACCGGCAGGGTGGCCAGCAGCAGCGCCGCGGCGCCGAGGATGTCCAGCGTCCGCTTGGCGGCGCGGCGCGCCACCTCCGCCGGGGCAGCGGCTTCGGCGGCCGTCATCGCCTGGCCGGGCATGCCCGGGGCGAAGAGAGGGTGCGTCAGCGCGGACCGCTTCGTCTCGGGCTCGGGGGCGAGCGTCTGGACGGCTTCCAGGCCAGGCATGAGGTCCTCGTGGTGCGGCGGGGGGGCCGCGTCTGGGTTGACTGGGTCCGATCCGGTACCTTTCCTGCCGCCCAGCGGGGCCGTTGGGCCTCGATGGGGTGGCGGATCGATCCTCCGGACCTTTCCTTCGACGATAAGGGTTAGCCCTATTGACCGGCGGGTTTGCGACGGGGTTGGGGCGAGATTGTGGCGGTGCGGCAATCTGCCGGTGAGTCATTGAAAATTCGCCTCCCGCGCGCTTTTCGCGGGCGCTTCGTGGCAGGGCGTGCCACAATTTCGCCATGCGCCAGTACCGACAGACCAGCAGGGCCCAGAGAGGCCCGGTACCGAAGCTTCCACCCGGGGCAGATCCGCGCCCGGACAGGCCCGCGCGGTTCGAACCATGGCGCCCCGTGCCGGCCGTGGGACAGGGCTCCCCGGCCCGGGGAATCGCGATCGCGGTGCTGATTTCCTCGTTGTTCTGGGTCGGACTCGCCGTCCTGCTGTAGCCGCCTTGCCGGCCGCGGGGCCGGCGGCGTAAGGCGCATGGCGATCGCCGCGCCGAGGAACCGCCGCCCTGAAGCCCTTCGTCCCCGATGACGGCCGTGACGCGGCGGCATCCTACCTGGCGGCGCTGGCCATCGGCCTCTCGCTCGCCTTCTACCTCTTCCCGCTGGATTTCCTGTTCCCGGCGGCGGGCCTGCCCTGGCGGCCGGCCGGCGATGCCGCGCAGCACATGGTGGCGCAGCGCTACCTGATCGCCGATGCCTGGCGCTGGCCGCCGACCTTCGTGGCCACGCTGAACACGCAGGAAGGTGGGCTCAACACCGTCTTCGCCGATTCGATCCCGCTGCTGGCCCTATCGCTGAAGCTGCTGCGCGCCCTGCTGCCGGAGGGTTTCCACGGTGTCGGCCTGTTCTACGGCCTGGCCTGGGTGGCGCAGCCCCTGGCCGCCGTCTGGGCGCTGCGCGGCGCGGGGGAGACGCGGATCCTGCCGGCGATCGGCGTCGCGCTGGCCGCGGCGTCCATGCCCGCCTTCATCGGGCGCTTCGGCCATGCCGCGCTCTGCGGCCATTTTCTCCTGTTGCTCGGCCTGGGTGTGTATCTGCGGCTGGTGCGCCGGCCGACCGCGGCGCGCTGGGTCGGCGCCGGCGCGCTGCAGATCGCGGCGCTGCTGGTGCACCCCTACCTCGCCGCCATGACGCTGGCGCTGCTGGGCGCCGTGCCGGCCACGCGGCTGCTGCGGGGGGAGGCCTTCATCGGCCCGGGCCTGGCGGTCGGGGTCGCGCTGGGGGCGGTGGCCGCCGTCATGGCGGGGTTCGGCTACCTCGGCGCGCAGGGGGATGGCGGCTACGGCATGTTCGCCATGAACCTGCTCTCGCCCGTCTGGCCGGCGGGGTCCTGGCTGGCGGGCTGGCCCTGGTCGCCGCAGCTGGACGCGACCGGGCATGGCGGCTGGGAAGGCTACAACTGGCTGGGCTTCGGGCTGCTGGCGGCCTTCGTGCTGGGTGTCGTCACCCGCCCCGGCGCGGCCTGGAAGCTCGCCCGCAAGCATGCGGGCCTCGCCGTGGTGCTGGCGGCGCTGACGGCGCTGGCCGTGACGCACCGCGTCGGCTTCGGGCAGGAGATCGTGCTGGACCTCGGCCCCGCGCCGGGGGCGTTGGAGCAGTTCCGCGCCTCGGGCCGCTTCTTCTGGCCGGTCGGCTATGCGGTGCTGGTCGGCGCGATGGTGCTGCTGGCGAAGGCGGGTCGGGCGGGGCCGGTGCTCTGCCTGGTGGCGGGGCTGGTGCAGTTCGCCGATGCCGCGCCGCTCCGCCGCGCCATCGCCGACTGGGCCGGCGGCCACCCACCCTGGACGATCGAGGCCGCGGCGATGCGGGAAGCCCTGGCGGAGGCGCGGTCCCTCACGCTGCTGCCCTCCTGGCCCTGCGTGGACCATGCGACGGGGGGCGAGACCTTCGCCCTGCTGCTGGAGACGCTGGCCCTTGCCGCCGAGCGCCCGGTGCCGGCCAGCACCATGTATGTCGCGCGCTGGCGCACGCCGCCCGCCTGCCGCGACCAGGCGCTGGCCGCCGCGCCGCTGGCCGATGGCGAGGTCCGCGTGATCCTGCCCGCCGCCATGCCCGCCCTCGCGCCCCTGGTGCCGGATGGCGCGGCGCGCTGCGGCCCGGTGGGTCAGCTCACGGTATGCCGGTGATGCTGCCCTCGGCCTGGCCCGGGCCGGGCGCCTCGCTCGGCAGGTGCCGCTCCACCAGATAGAGTGGCCGGCCCTTGGTCTCGTTGAAGATGCGGCCGAGATACTCGCCGATGATGCCGAGCGTCATCAGCTGCACGCCGCCCAGGAACAGCACCACCGCCATCAGGCTGGGATAGCCCGCGACCGGGTTCCCCCAGATCAGCGTGCGCAGGATGATCAGGAAGCCGTAGCCGGCCGCGAAGACCGCCGTGACCAGGCCGAGATAGGTCGCCACCTTCAGCGGCGCGACGGTGAAGGAGGTGATGCCCTCCAGCGACAGGTTCCAGAGCTTCCAGTAGTTCCACTTCGTCTCGCCCGCGGCCCGCGGTGCCCGGTCATACAGCACGGCGACGGAGGGGAAGCCGACCCAGGCAAACAGGCCCTTCATGAAGCGGTGCTGTTCCCGCAGCGACAGCAGCGCATCCAGCGCCCGGCGGGACATCAGCCGGAAATCGCCGGTATTGGGCGGCAGCTTCACCTTGCCGCCGATGCGCTGCATCACGCGGTAGAAGGCACTGGCCGTCGCCTTCTTGGCCCAGGTCTCGCCCTCCCGCACCCGGCGCTGGGCATAGGCGATGTCCACCCCCTGGCCGCGCCAGGCCGCGACCAGGTCCGGGATCACCTCCGGCGGGTCCTGCAGATCGGCATCGATGACGATCACGGCCTCGGTCGCCGCGGCGTGGTCGAGCCCGGCGGTCAGCGCGATCTCCTTGCCGAAATTGCGGCTGAGGTTGAGCACCGCGACGCGCGGATCGGCGGCCTTCAGCGTTTCCATCAGCGCCAGCGTGCCGTCCCGGCTGCCGTCATTCACATAGACGACCTCCCAGGGCAGGCCGATCGCCTCCATCACCGGCGCCAGCCGGGCATGGAAGGCGGGCAGCACCTCCTGCTCGTTATAGGCGGGCACCACGACGGAGAGCGCCGGGCGCGCCTCCACCGGGCGGGCAGGGGCGGGGGTCAGGCCGGGGGAGGCGGCCAGCGGCGGTCGGGCGGCGAGTTGCGTGGACATGCGCAATGAATCCTTCCGCCATGCGGCGGTTCCACGGCGATCTGCGGGCAGGGGCACGGCAGGTCAACCGCTTTGGCGCGCGCCGGCCGCGCGGGCGTTGACGGCGGACGGCGCTGCCGCGACGATTCCGGCCGATGTCCCGCCCCCCGCCAGCCCCCAAGGCACCCCCCCAGCCGGCCGCCCCCGCAACCATTCGTGACCTGCTGTCCTACCGCATCCACCGCCTGGCGAATGCGCTGAGCCGGGGGGCGGCGCTGCGCTACCGGCAGGAATTCGGCGTCAGCCTGATGGAATGGCGCATCCTGGCGCTGCTCGGCGGCTTCGCGCCGCTGACCCTGCGCGACCTCGCGCGGGAAAGCGGCCTCGACAAGGCGCAGGCGAGCCGGGCGGTGAAGGCGCTGGTGGAGCGTGGCCTGGTGGAGCGGGAGCACGGCCCGACCGATGGGCGGGAGGTCGCGCTGCGCCTCTCCCCCGAAGGCAGCCGCGTGCAGGACGGGCTGATGCGGGCGGCGCGGGAGCGGGAGGCGGCGTTCCGCGCCGCCCTGCCGCCCGACAGCCTGGCGACGCTGGAGGAGGCGATCCGCCTGCTGACCGCCGAGGCCCGCCGCCAGGCCAACCTGGCCGGTCAGGGCCCGCGCGACCCCGGCTGATCCAGGTCGAGAATGGGCCCCGCCGGCACGATGCCGGACGGGTTCAGGTGCCGGTGGCTGCCGTAGTAGTGATGGCGGATGTGATGGAGATCGACCGTCTCCCGCACCCCCGGCCAGTCCAGCAGGGACCGGGTGTGGTCGCTCAGCGCGGGGTAGTCGGCGATCCGGCGGAGGTTGCACTTGAAGTGGCCGTGATAGACGGCGTCGAAGCGGATGAGGGTGGTGAAGAGCCGCCAATCGGCCTCCGTGATCCGGTCGCCGCAGAGGAATCGCTGGCGGGATAGCCGCTCCTCCAGCCAGTCCAGCGTGTCGAAGAGCGGCCCGATCGCGGCGTCATAGGCGGCCTGGCTGCGCGCGAAGCCGCAGCGATAGACGCCGTTGTTCAGCGTCTCATAGACCCGCGCGTTCACCGCCTCGATCTCCGGCAGCAGGTCGGCCGGCGCGTAGTCGCCGGGCGCAGCGCCGATGCCGTCGAAGGCGCTGTTGAGGAGGCGGATGATCTCCGCCGATTCGTTGTTCACGATGCGGCGGGTCACCGTGTCCAGCAGCACGGGGACGGTGACGCGGCCGGTGAAGCCAGGCTTCGCGGCGGCATAGACCTCGTGCAGGTGCCGGGCGTGGAAGACGGGGTCGGGGACGACGCCGGGGCCGGGCGCGAAGCCCCAGCCATTCTCCCCCATGTGCCAATGCGTGACGGAGACGGGGATCATCGCCGCCAGCCCCTTCAGCGCCCGGAAGATCAGAGTCCGGTGCGCCCAGGGGCAGGCGAGCGAGACATAGAGGCGGTAGCGCCCGGCCTCCGGCGGGAAAGGCCCGTCCGGCGTGATCCGGTCCCGGAAGTTGGTCGCGGCGCGCTGGAAGGCGCCGTCGCTGCCGGTCTTCCGGTCCTCCGTGGTCCAGACGCCATCCACCAACTGGCCCAATGCGTGCCCTCCTGCCTGCGGGGCGGGATGTGGGGCTGGACGGGGGGCGCGTCACCGGCCCTGATGGCGGCTGTGATGACGCGGGAGGACGCAGCATGGAATTCGTCGATCTGAGCCGGGAGATCTTCCACCGGACCCAGACCCATCCCTCCCACCCGCCGGTCGTGATGACGGTCTGGAACGACCACAGCGAGAAGAAGGTGGCGGGCAAGACCACCTTCAGCAGCAAGGCGATGTCGCTGGCGATGAGCGACCATGCGGGCACCCATGTGGACGCCCCCGTCCATTTCGACCCGCGCCCCGGCGCGGCCTCCATCGACCAGGTGCCACTCGAGAAATTCTACACGCAGGGCATCTGCCTCGACCTGTCCCATGTGGCCCTGAAGCACGCCATCACGGTGGCGGAGATGGAGGCGGCGCTGGCGGCGAGCGGGCAGGAGATCAAGGCCGGCGACACGGTGCTGATCCATATGGGCGTGAATGCAAGGCTGCTCGGCAAGCCCGGCTACCTGCACGACTTTCCGGGCCTGGCGCTGGAGAGCGTGCATTGGCTGGCCGATCGCGGCATCGGCATGTTCGGGGTGGAGGCGATCAGCCCCGCGCCGGAAGGGGAGCCCAATTTCCTGGCGCACATGGCCTGCGCGGAGCGGGGCATCACCCACATCGAATGCCTCTACAACCTGGAGGCGCTGGTCGGCCGCGGCCGCTTCCGCTTCGTGGCCTTCCCGCTGAAGATCCGGGGCGGCACGGCGAGCCCGATCCGGGCGGTGGCGATCTTCGAATAGGGGCACCTGGCGCGGGGCCGCATGGTTTCGCTGGCTCCCGCCGGATGTTCCGGCTATGTTCGTTCTGCCAACACCCCCGCTCCGCCCGGAAGGCCCCGGAATCGGTGCTAAAGGTGCTAAAAAGGGTAAATCCGCTTTACCGCGGTTCGACTTCCAGACAGGGCGCTCAGCGGCTGCAGGCGGCGCCGCCGAGCACGCAGAACTTGGCGCAATGCGGGTGGTTCAGCGCCACCGGCCGCGCGGCCTCCGCCAGCGTCGCACCCAGCTCGAACTGCGTGTCGTAGGGCAGCAGGGTGCAGGCGATGACGGCCGGCGCCGCCGCGCCGCGGCGCTTCACCACCATGCGGGATGACGCGCACATCAGGCTGTCCGGCGATTTGTGCAGGATGCCCCAGCAGGCTTCCGTGATCTCCGGCACGTCCACGCGGGCGTCCATCTCCGGGAAGAGCATCAGGGCGACCGGGTCCGCGGCGTCGATCGGGATGGCGTGGGGGGCGAAGAGCCGTGCGAAGCCCGCGCGCATCGCGGCTTCGTCCTGGCCGCCGAAGCTGGCGCGGCCGGCGACGTGCAGGGGGAAGCCCTCCCGCGCAAGCCAGGCGAGGCCCTCCAGGGTCTTCGCGAAGCTGCCCTCGCCGCGCTCGGCGTCGTGGTGGGCAGCCTCGAAATGGTCGAGGCTGACGCGGAGCGTGAGGCGATCGGTGCCGAAGCGGTCGCGCAGCGCCAGCAGCGGCTGCGCGTAGCGGCGCATGGGCTGCATGGCGTTGGTCAGGACCAGGGCACGCAGGCGCGGGCGGGCCAGGACATCGGCCAGCATCGGCACCAGCGCGGGGTTCATGAAGGGCTCGCCGCCGGTGAAGCCGACTTCCTCCAGCGGCAGGGCGTCCGCCTCGGCCTCGTCCAGGAAGGTCGTGACATCGGCGGCCGAGAGGTAGGAGAGCGCGTCGTTGCGCGGGCTGCTTTCGATGTAGCAGCCCTGGCAGGTGATGTTGCAGAGCGTGCCGGTGTTGAACCAGAGGGTGTGCAGCCCGACCAGCGCCACGGTCGCGCGGCGCTCCCCCTTCAGCGTCGTGACGGGATCCTGGAACTTGCCGGGGAGGAGCGGCTTCGGCAGGGCGATGGACAAGGGCGATGCTTTCGACGCGGCTGGCCTCAAGATAGGGCTTCGTCGGCGATGCGCGAGGGGTTACGCGGCCTCCCGCGCCTGGGCGTACCACCAGTGGATCAGGCGGCGCTCCGCCGCCACGAAGCCGCGATTGAGGGCGTAGCCGAGCGCGGCCAGCAGCACGATCACGCCATACATCTCCGGCGCCCGGCCGGCGAACTGCATCAGCACCAGGTAGCTGCCGATACCCTGTTCGCCGGCGATCATCTCCGCCACCACCGTCACGACCAGCGCCAGCGCCAGCGCCACGCGGAAGCCGGCGAGGATGGCGGGCAGCGCCGCGGGCAGGATGATGAAGGCGGCGCGGCGCAGCGGGCCGATGCCGAAGGTGCGGCCCATGGCGATGGAATCGGGCTCCACGGCGCGCACGCCCTGGAGGGTGTTGGTGAGGACGGGGAAGAAGACCGTCAGCGCCACGACGGTGATCTTCATAGGATCATCGAGGCCGAGGAACAGCACCAGCGGCGGGATGACGGCCGGGACGGGGATGGGGCGCAGCAGTTCCACCACCAGCCCGAACAGCCGGGCCGTCAGCGGCACCAGCGCGAAGGCGAGGCCGATGAGGACACCGGCCGCGCCGCCCGCCGCCAGCCCGGCGGCCATGCGCCACAGGGAACCGCCGATGCGGGCGGGCAACTCGCCTGTCGCCATGTCCGTGGCCAGCGCCGCCAGCACCTGGCTCAGCGCCGGCCAGTTGGGGCTGTCCACCCAGCCGAGCCGGGCGGAAGCCTCCCACAGCGCGAGCAGGCCGAGGATCAGCCAGGTGCCGGAGGTGGCCTTCATCAGCCGCGGGCAGTGCGGAAGATGAGGGAGGCGCTGGCGGGGTAGCGCCCGCCGAGGCTGTAGCGCGTCATGGTCGCCACGATCTCGTCCAGCTCCGCGGCCGTCACCGCCTTCGGGTAGGCGGGCAGCGCGGTGTTCTGCAGGCGCGCGAGGGGCACGCGGGAGAAGGCCGAGATCAGTTCCAGCAGCGCCGGCTGGCCCTGGCGCTCGTTCACCCAGTCCACGCCCTTGTGCAGGGCGCGGCCGAAGCGGTCGAAGAGGTCCCCGTTGCGGGCCAGGTCATCGGCCATCGCGACGTACTGCGCGTTGGTGCCGCCGGGCGCGGTCTCGCTCATCGGCCAGCCGATGCGCTCCAGCCGGTCGCCATGCGTCTCCAGCGCCGCGGCGACGAAGGGTTCGCTGAAGATGGCGGCATCGACCTGGCCGCCGGCCAGCGCATCGGCCATCTGGGGGAAGGGGACCTCGACGGTGGTGACGCGGCGCCAGTCCCCGCCGGTCTTCTCCACCCAGGCCATGCCGCGCAGCCAGACGATGTTGTTGCGGGTGTTGGAGGCGAGGCGCTTGCCTTCCAGGTCCTTGCCCGTGCGGATGCCGCTGCCCTTGCGCACCAGCAGCGCCAGGATGTCCGGCGGGCTGTCCTTGGCGCGGGAGGCACCGGAGACGAAGCGGAAATCCAGGCCCTCCCGCACGCCGAGCATGATGGAGACGACGTTGGAGAAGACAACGCGGAACTGGCCCGCGACCAGGCCCGGCAGGCCGGTGGCGCCGCCGGCGGTGGTGGAGGTGTCGATCTCGATCCCCTCCGCGGCGAAGTAGCCCTCCCGGATCGCGGCATGCAGCGGCGCCACGTCCAGCACCGGGATGACGCTGACGCGCATGCGGGTCAGCGCGCCCTGAGCGAAGGATGGCGCGGCGAGCGGCGTGGCGAGCGCGGCGGCGAGCGCGGTGCGGCGGGTGAGGCTCATACGGATTCTCCTGTTCAGCGCCGCTGCCAGTGCAGCGCGCGACGTTCGGCGAGAACGAAAAGCCAGTTCAGCGCGAGGCCCAGCACGGCGAGGATGACCAGCCAGGCATACATGTCGCGCACGCGGAAACTCCGCTGCATGTCGAGGATGAGGAAGCCGAGGCCGCCCTCGCCCGCGAGCATCTCGGAGAGCACGGCGAGCACCATGGCGAGGCCGAGGCTGATGCGCATGCCGGCCAGCACGAGGGGCAGGGCGGCGGGCAGGACCAGGTGCAGCAGCGTGTGGCGCGCGGGCCAGCCATGGGTGCGCGCGGCGTCCAGCATCACGCGGTCCACGCCGCGCACGCCCTGCAGCGTGTTCACCAGCACGGGAAAGGTGACGACCAGCGCGACAGAGGTGACCTTCATGGCGAAGCCGATGCCGAGGAAGAGCATCAGCGGCGGCACCAGCGCGGATTTCGGAATCGGGCGGACCAGCTCCACCAGCGGCTCCAGCAGCCGGAAGACGCTGGGCCACCACCCCATGGCAAGGCCGGCCGCGATGCCGATCGCGCTGCCGATGGCGAAGCCCGCGAAGACCAGGCGCAGCGTCTGCATCATCGGCGCCAGCACATCGCCGTTCTCGACCAGATCCCAGAGCCGCAGCGCGATGGTGCTGGGTGCCGGCATCAGCGCGCGGCGGATGAGACCGGCATCGACGGCCCATTCCAGCCCGAGCAGCAGCGCGGCCAGGACCAGCAGGCCGGGGAGTGGCGCCAGCAGGCGGTCAACCCGCATGGCGCGCCAGCAGCTTTTCCAGCAGGTAATGGCGGAGCTCGAGGAAGCGCGGATGCTCCCGCGTCGCGATCGGGTCGCGTGGGCGGGGAAGGGCGACCTCGATCTCCTCCGCCACCGTGGTGGGACGGTTGGTCAGCACGATGATGCGGTCGGCGAGCTGGATCGCCTCCTCCACGTCATGCGTGACCAGCATGATAGTGAGGCGCCGGCGCGACCAGATGTCGAGCACGAGGGATTGCAGGTCGAGCCGCGTCAGCGCGTCCACCGCGCTGAAGGGTTCGTCCATCAGCAGCATGGCGGGCTCTGCCGCGAGCGCTCGGGCGATGGCGACGCGCTGCTGCATGCCGCCGGAGAGCTGCCAGGGGAAGTGGTCGCCGAAGCCATCCAGCCCGACCTGCCTCAGCGGCTCCGCCGCCGCGTCGCGCGCACGACGGCGGCCGAGGCGGTGTTCGGTCGCGAAGGCGACATTGTCCCTGACGCTGCGCCAGGGCAGCAGGGACCGGCTGTATTGCTGGAAGACATAGACGGCCTCCGGCGGCGGCGCGGTGACGGCGCGGCCGGCCAGGCGCACGCTTCCGCTGGTTGGCGCCAGAAGTCCTGCCGCCATCTGCAACAAGGTCGATTTGCCGCAGCCCGAGGGGCCCAGCACCGCGAGGAACTCGCCCTCCCGCACGGAGAGCGAGACGCGGTCCATCACGCGCGCCGGAGGGCCGCCGCGCGTGGGGTACTCCTTCGTGACCTCATCCAGTTCCAGGAACCGCATCGTGTCTTCCGATCAGAGGAATCCGTGCGGCGTTTTCCGCCCTCAGAAAAGTTCGAAGTATTCCCGCTGTTCCCATTCCGAGACCTCGGCCTCGAACCGGGCGATCTCCGCGCGCTTGAGGCGAAGATAGTAGTCGATGAAGGCGCTGCCGAAGGCGTCGCGCGCGACGGTGCTGGCCTCCAGCGCCGCCAGCGCTTCGCCCAGGTTGCGCGGCAGGGCGGCGGCCTTGGTCTCATAGGGCGTGTCGGCGGGCGGGCCGGGATCGGCCTGCGTCGCGATGCCATGCAGGCCGAAGGCGAGCTGGCTGGCCATGTAGAGATAGGGGTTGGCCGCAGGCTCGCCGACGCGGTTCTCGATCCGCGTCGCGCTGTCGCCCGGCGTGCCGAGGGCGCGAAGCATGACGCCGCGATTGTCGATGCCCCAGATGGCGCGGTCCGGCGCCAGGCTGTTCGGGCGATAGCGGCGATAGCCGTTGAGCGTCGGTGTCGCGAAGGCCGCGGCGGCGCGCGCCTCCGCCAGCAGCCCGCCGAGGAAATGCTTTGCGGTTGCTGAGAGCAATCCATCGCCCTCCGTCGCGAAGGCGTTGCGGCCGGTGGCACGGGATTTCAGGGACTGGTGCAGGTGCCAGCCGCTGCTCATCACGTTCGGGATGCGTGGGCGGCACATGAAGGTCGCGTGGTAGCCATGCCGCCGCGCCACCTGCTTCACCGCGGAGCGGAACAGGATCATCAAATCGGCACTCGCCAGCGCGTCCTGCGCGGCGAAGGTGAATTCCACTTGGCTCGGCCCGAACTCTACCTCCATGGAGCGCAGCGGCAGGCCCAGCGCCTGGATCTCGCGCCGCAGGATCTCCAGCGCGGGGTCCAGCTGGTCGTAGCGAAGCTCGGTCAGGTAGTTGTAGCCCTGCGTGAGCAGGGAGACGTCAGGCGGCGTGCCGGGCTGGCCGGAATCCTCCGGCGCCATTCGGGAGTTCGTCACACGGAACAGGTGGAACTCGACCTCGAGCCCCGTAACGTAGTCGAAGCCCAGCGCCTCGGCCTTCGCGATCTGCTGCTGCAGCAGGTGGCGCGTCGAGAAGGGCACGACGCGGCCATCGGGGTAGTAGGCCTCGCACTGCATCCAGCCGGTATGCGGCGCCCAGGGCAGGCGGCGGAAGCTGGCGGGGTCCGGCACCAGCAGCGCATCGGCGGCGCCTTCCAACGCGCGTTCGCCGAGGCCGCCGCCGGCGCTCCACACCGGGAAGACGGTGCGGTGCGACGTGTCCTTCAGCAGCAGCGTTGTCGTCATGGCGACGCCGGCTTCAAGCGCGCGTGCCACCTCGCTGGCCACGATCGTTTTGCCGCGGAGGATGCCGTGCTGGTCGGGCCAGGCGAGGCGCACGACCTCGATGCCATCCTCCGCGATGCGATCCAGCACCTCGGCGCGCGCAGCGGCCGAATGCAGGCCGTGGGTCTCGCAAAAGCTCATTCGGCGGCGAGGGCAGGCGGGGCCCAGGGGGCGACGCCACGACGACGCTCGACGGCCTGGCGCCAATGGGTTTCCCAGGTTGCGGCGGGGGCCATGGTGTCGATGGTGCCGGGGCCCGTCAGGTCAGCCGTCGTCTCTTCCTGGAGCAGCGCGGGGCGCTTGCCTTCCTCCACCGCGGCCATGGCGCGCATCAGCAGGCGGCGGTTGGCGGCGATGGCCTTGTCGCTGCTGGCCAGCGTCTCCCGCGTGCGGTCCTGGATCGCGCCCTGCGATTCGACGGCCCATTGGTCGTGGACGTTGATGTCCTCGCCCATGCCCGTGTAGGTCCGGCTGGCCTGCTCATCGGGGTCGAAGCCGTAGTCGTTCTGGCGGCCCTTCTTCGGGAGGTAGTCGGGCAGCGCGTAGTTCTCCAGCCGCTGCGCGCGCATGCGGGCGTGGTCCACGGGGCCGGCGAAGCTCGTGAAGATCGCGATCCAGTAGCAGCGCGTGTCATCGACCGGCATGTGCCACTGGGTGATGGTCATCTCCGCACTCATCGGGATGACGAAGGCCTGCGGGAAGAAGAGGTTGGTGACGCGCACATGCGTCGTCGCCTCATTGATCGACCGCAGCGCGGTGACGCGCAGGCCGTAGGGCGTGTTGTCCACCTCGATCCGCGGGCGCGGGAATTCCCGCAGCACATAGGTCATCGGCAGGTCGGAGCCGTCGCTGGTGGCGCGGAACTGCTTGCCGTAGCTGTCCTTCTCGTCGCCATCATCGAAGAAGCGATGCAGGAAGGATGCATGCGCCGGGTCGATGCCGACCTCCAGCGCCTGCAGCCAGTTGCATTCGATCAGGCCCTTGAAGGCGAAGGTGTGCGTATCCGGCGCCGCGAAGCAGTCGAAGGCGGGGAAGGGCGGTGCGGCACCCTCGCCGAGATAGGCGAAGACGATGCCGCTGCGGATTTCCACAGGGTAGCTGCGCTGTGTGATCCGCGTGCAGAGCGTGCTGCCCTCCGGCTCCGCCGGCGTCTCCAGGCACTTCCCCGTCACGTCGAAGAGCCAGCCATGGAAGGGGCAGCGCAGCCCGCCATCCTCCAGCCTGCCGAAGGCGAGGTCGGCGTTGCGGTGCGGGCAGTCCCGGTCGAGCAGGCCGATGCGGCCCTGCTCGTCCCGGAACAGCACGAAATCCTGGCCCAGCGCGCGCACGGGGCGGACGGGGCGCTTGCCCTCCAGCTCATCGACCAGCGCGATGGGCTGCCAGTAGTGGCGGAGGACCTTGCCGCCCGGCGTGCCGGGGCCGACGCGGGTCAGCCGTTCATTCTGCTCCGCACTGATCACAGGCTTCGCTCCTGGACAGGTGTTCACTGACCGAACGCTTGTGCGATGATACGAGCAAGCCGCAAGCGGCGGCAAGACAGTGTTGGAGGGTCCATGCCCCGGATCGGGGAGGAACATGCGGCGCGGCGGCGCGAAGCCGGCCATGGCGCCGACTTCCTGGAGGCGCTGGCGCGGGGCCTCGCGGTGCTGCAGGCCTTCGGGCCGGAGCGGCGGCAGATGACGCTGGCAGAGGCCGCGCGCGCGGTGGACCTGCCCCGCGCCACGGTGCGCCGCGCGCTGCACACGCTGGTCGTGCTGGGCCATGTGGAGACGGATGGGCGCCTGTTCCGCCTGACGCCGCAGGTGCTGCGCCTCGCGGCCGGTTATCTCGGCGCCAGCGGTGTGGCGACCGTGTTGCAGCCGCTGTGCGAGCGCCTGGCGGCGGAGGCCGGCGGGCCATGTTCGGCGGCGGTGCTGGACGGGGCGGAGATCGTCTTCGTGGCCTACGGGCGGCCGCGGCTGATGCTGAACGTCTCCACCATGGTCGGTAGCCGCCTGCCCGCCTTCTGCACGGCACTCGGCCGCGTGCTGCTGGCCGGCCTGCCGGCGGAGGCGCGCGAGGCCGCGCTGGCCGCGCCCTTCGCCGTGACGCCGCGGACCGAGACCGACCCGGCACGGCTGCGGGCGATGGTGGCCGCGGCGGAGGCGCAGGGCCATGCGCTGGTGGAGCAGGAGGCGGAATGGGGTTTCAGGTCCCTCGCCGTGCCGCTACCGCGGCAGGATGGGCGCGTCGTCGCGGCGCTCAATATCGGCATGCACACGGAAGGTGGCAGCGCGGAGGATTTCGTTGCCGCCTGGCTGCCGCGCTTGCAGGCGGAGGCGGCGGCGGCTTCGGCCCTGCTGTTGTAGGGCGCGCTAACCGCAATCCATGATGAGGCGCGTGAGGCCGCGGACCAGGATGCTTTCCTGCCGCTGCGCCGCGATGATCTCGATCCGCGGGAAGCGCTTCGCGATGGTGGCGAAGACCATCTCCGCCTCGATGTTGGCCAGGCTGGACCCCGCGCAGGTATGGATGCCGGCGCCGAAGGCCAGGTGCCGCGTTTCCTGCCGGTTGAGGTCGAGGCGATCGGGATCGGCGAAGACCTCCGGGTCTCGGTTCGCGGAGCCGAGGCCGAAGCCGACGGTCTGGCCCTTGCGGATGGAGACGCCGAGGAACTCGACATCCTCCAGCGCATGCCGGAAGGCGATCTGCTGCGGGCTGTCGTAGCGCAGCAACTCGCTGACCACGAGGCGCCCCTGCGTCTCCCCGGCGCGCAGCCGCGCATATTCGGCGGGGTTCTGGGCGAGGGCGAAGAGCCCGTTGCCGATCAGCAGCGACGACGCTTCATGCCCCGCAAACAGGAACAGGACGCAGGAGGCGAGCAGTTCCTCCTCCGTCAGGAAGCTGCCGGCGTCATGCGCCGCGATCAGCAGGCCCAGGAAATCATCCTTCGGCTTCGCGCGGCGTTCGCGCACCAGCGCGCCGAAATAGGCGACGAGCTCCGCGGCACGCCGGCTGCCGGCCGCGATGCGCTCCGGCGTGCGCACCAGGTCGAGGGAGAGCGTGATCTCCCGCACCCAGCCGCGCACCAGCGGATGGTCTTCCTCCGGCACGCCCATCAGGTCGGAGACGATGTCGATCGAGAGCGGGGAGGAGAAGTCGGAGATGATGTCGAAGGGGCCGTAATCCGGCACCTGCGCGAAGGCGGCGTCGATCAGCGCCTCGATCCGCGGGCGCATGGCATTGACCTGGCGCAGCGCGAAGACGGGCGCGGCGATGCGGCGCAGCCGCGCATGCTCCGGCGGGTCCTTGAACAGCATCCATTGCGCGATCATGCCGTAGAGCGGGCGATGCGCCTCCGGGATCGGCACGAAGGCCTCCGGCGGCAGGACCTTCGCGACCTCCCGCCCGAAGCGGTCATCCTTCAGGCCGGCATTGACGTCGGCATAGCGGCTGACGAACCAGAAGCCAGCATAGCCCTGCGCCGGCGTCGTCGCCCAGCCGATCGGGTGGTCGCGCCGCAGCCGGTCGTAGGTGGGGTAGGGATCCTCGACGAAATCGGGATCGAGCGGGCGGAACACCGTCCGCCGCAGGCCGGACATCAGGCGCTCGCCTGCGACTGCGTCGTCTTGATCAGCGCCGCCAGCTCACCGACATCCTTGACGCGATAGGCGGCGAGGCGCGGGAGCTTCACGCCGAAGCGCTTCTCCACCGCCGCCAGGATGCGCATATGGCCGAGCGAATCCCATTCCGGCGTGGTCCTGGAATTGGTGCTGGCGGTGATGTCGGCTTCCTCGATCTCCAGCGTCTCCGCCACCAGCGCGCGCAGCGCGGCAAGGACATCCTCCACCATGACGGGCCTCATTCGTTTCCTGAGCAGCAGCGGGAGCGTGTTCCAGCCGAGATTGCCCGCGGCATAGCCGACGATGGGCTGCGGCTTGCGCGCGGGATCGAGCGCGATGCCGTCGAGGCGCGAGAGCAGCGCCTCGAAGGCGATGCGGGCTTCGAGCCGCGCGAGCGGGCCGCCAGGGCAGGTGTGGATGCCGGTGCCGAAGCCAAGATGGCCGCGATTGTCGCGAGCCAGGTCGAGCGTGTCGGGATCCGGCCAGCGCGCCTCGTCGCGATTGGCGGCGCCGGGGAAGAGCATGAGCATGGCACCTTCCGGCAGCGCCGTGCCGCCCAGCGTGACAGGGCGCGTCGTGCGGCGCGCGATGCGCTGGAGCGGCGGCAGGAGGCGCGCCAGCTCCTCCACGAAGCGGGGGATGAGGTCGGGTTCGGCCCGAAGCCGGGCGAAGAGCGCGGCGTCTTGCGCCAGCCAGTGCAGGCCGCTCGCGATCAGGTTCGCCGTCGTCTCATGCCCGCCGATCAGTAGCAGGGCGCAGAGGTTGCGGAGTTCCGTGCGCGTCAGCGTGCCGCGGCGTTCCTCCTGCACCAGCGTGCCGAGGATGTCGTCGCGGGGGCGCGCCAGGTGATCCTCGATGGCGGTGTCGAGGATGCGAATCAGCGCATCCAGGCCGGTGCGCGCTTCCGCCAGCAACTCGGGCGGGCCCATGCCGGTGGCGGCGAAGCCGGCGAGCAGGGCGTCCCGCGCATAGCGATTCATCGCATCGCGCTGGTCGAGCGGCACGCCCAGCATCTCGCAGATCACCGTGACCGAGAGCGGGTTGGCGAAGCCCTCCACCATCTCCGCGCGCTCGGGCAGCGCTTCCGCCAGCTGCTCCGCGATGGCGGCGATGCGGGGCGCCAGGTGCTGGATGGCACGGGGCGTGAAGGCCTTGTTGACCGTGCCGCGCAGCCGCGTGTGGTCCGGGGCGTCCTTCATCACCATGGACATGATGGGCACGTCCATGCCGAGGTCGGAGGCGTAGGTCGCGGCATCCCGCAGCACCGCCTCCACATCCGCGTGCCGCGTCACCAGCCACATCGGCGGGCGGTCCAGGCGATGCACGGGGGCGTGCTGGCGCAGCGCCGCATAGGCCGCGTGCGGATCGGCCTGGATCGCGGGATCCAGCAGGTCGAAGCGGATCGGGCAGCTGCTCATGGTGCTGCCAGGATCACGTCGAAGCCGAGCCGTGCGGCGACGGTGCCATCCCCGGCCACGAAGGCGCTGGCACGGAAGCCGGCCTCGGCCAGGGCGTCGCGCCACTGGTCACGCGACAGCAGCGGGTGCAGCGGCCGCAGCGCCAGGTCCGTGCGGTCGTCGAAGCCCGCCTGCAGCCCCATGCCGAGGTCGAACCAGGGGAAGAACCGCGTCTCCTCCAGCGCCAGCAACAGCCCGCCGGGCTTCAGCCAGGCGCGGGCATGGCGCAGCGCGCGGGCGATGTCGGGTGCGGCATGCAGGGCGGAGGAGGCCAGCACCACATCGAAGCGCCGCGCCTCGGCCGGCGGCTGGTCCATGTCGAGCGTGCCGAACTCCAGCCAGTCCCGCCCCGCGAAGCGCTGTGCGGCGCGGCGCAGCAGATGCGCGTTGAGGTCGGTGAAGCGGTAGCGGAGGCGCCCCGGCGGGAACGTGCCTTCGATCGCCGCCAGCGTGGTGCCGAGCCCGCCGCCGAGTTCCAGCACCTCGATCGGCTCCGCCGTGGCGAGGCGCGCGAGGATGGCGGCCAGCGCGGCATTGGGCTCGGCGAAGAGCTTGCCGTAGACGTCCGGCGTCTCCTCCGCGAGGTAGATGGAGGCCGCGTGCTCCCGCCCCGTCAGCAGGCCCGGCAGCCCGGCGATGACGCGATCGAGGAAGTCCCGCGCCGCCGGCGCGAAGCCGAGGCGATCCACGCCGAGGATGGCGTGGGTGGAGGGCGGCACGGCGTCGGCGCCGATGCGCGCCACCTCCGGCAGCATGCGCTCCAGCCAGAAGCGGTAGCGCGGGATGACGCCGTGCTGCGCCACCAGCGTCGCGGCATCGACGGGCGCGGTGCCACCGGTGATGGCGCGGATCGCGGCGGCGGCGGCGGCGGCCTGGTCGCGGAAGGTGTCGGCGGTGACAGCGAAATCGGCCTCCGCCACCTTCTGGCCAGCCCGCGTCGCGGCCTCCTGCGCCGATTGCACCAGGGCAGGATCGATGGCCGTCGCAGCCTCGGCCAGTTCCGTCATCAGCGCTGCCATGCGCGGCAGGTTCTCCGCCGACAGCATCGCCAGATGGTCGCCCGGCAGGCGGCGGAGCGTGATGCGGCCCTGGACGATGTCGCGCCAGCCGAGATGGGGGTCCTCCGCCGCCGCCGCGCTGTCCAGGCCGCGGAGCTCGGCGGGGAAGCCTTCGTCGCTGCGGATCAGCGCGACATCGCCCTCGATGGGCTCCGGGCGATAGGCGCCGAGGGCGCGGAAGTTGGCCTTGAACATCGCGACCATGCGGTCGAGCGGCAGGGTCAGCGGCCCGAAGCGCCCGGCTTCCTGCATGGCGGCGGCCGTGCGGCGGAAGCGGGTTTCCGCATCCGTGCCGTCGATCGGCAGGGTGCCGCCGTACAGCGCCTCCAGCCCCCGTGTCATGGCGGTGTAGGCGATCTCGTCGCTCTGCACCTCGTCGAAGCTCGCGCGGGTGCGCAGCGTGTCGCCGAGCAGCAGCAGTGGCACCTGTTCGCCCATGGCGCGCAGGCGGCGCGCGACCTCGATGGCGATGAGGCCGCCGAAGGAATGGCCGGCCAGCAGGTAGGGACCGTGACGCTGGTCCTGGCGCAGCTTCGCCACGACGTAGTCGGCCTGCGCCTCGATGCTGTCGAGCGGCGTCTCGCCCTCCGCCAGGCCGGGCAGCTGGACGGAGACGATGGCGAAGCGGCTGACGGCGGCGGCAAGGTCCCGCAGGTAGAAGGGCAGGGACATGATGCCGGGCATCAGCACCAGGCGCGGGCGCCGGTCATCGGCCGCCTGGCCGAAGGTGACGACGGCGTTGGTGGCGGCACGGCCGGACTGCAACTCCTCCACCAGCGCCGTCACGGTCGGGCGCGCGAAGATCGCCTGCAGCGGGATTGCGCGGCCGTAGTGTTCGGCGAGGCGCCGCTGGATGGAGACGAGGGAGAGCGAGGTCGCGCCGAGTTCGAAGAGGGAGCGATCGGCCTCCGGCACCGGCACGCCGAGCACGGCGGCGACATCGGCCGCGACATCTCGCGCCAGGCCCTGGCGCTGGCCGTCCTCGCCCGCCAGCAGCGTCGGCACCAGCGCCTTGCGGTCCACCTTGCCGTTGGAGGAGAGGGGCACGCGGTCGATGGCCGTCAGGCTGGCCGGGACCATGTAGGCGGGCAGGCGCTGGCGGAGATGGGCGCGGAGCGCGGCGCCGAGGTCCGCCGCCCCCTGCCCCGGCGCGGGGATGCCGCCGGCGAGCGCATGCACCGCGAGCGCGCCATCGCACAGCACGCGGCCGATGGGGCAGAGGCCGAGGCCGAGTGCGGGCGCGGCCTCCATCATGCGCTGCGCGGCGTGGCCGGCGGCGAGCCGCGCCTCTCGCCCGGCGCCCTGCGGCTCCAGCAGCAGCAGGAAGGCGCTGCGATCGACGATCGCAGCATTGGCGGCATCGGGGATGGTGATGGCGGGCGGCGTCGCATCCTGCAGGATATCGCCATCCCAGCGCAGGCAGGCCCCCTCCATCACGGCGCGCACGCCGACGCCGCCGGCGCGCAGCAGCGCCTGCAGCGCGGACATGGGCGGGGCTTCGCCCGTGAAATGCCGGTGGCTCTGCCGAGCGTCATAGGCGGCCTCGTCCGGGCGGTGCGGCAGCGGCAGCAGGCGCGCGGGCGGACGGCGCAGGCCGCGGCGTTCCAGCAGATGCGCGGTGCGCTGCTGGAACTCCGCCTTCGGCACGTAGAAGCCGTGCAGCACGCGATCGCGGCCGCCGCCCGTGGCATTGGCGGTGACGACGGCCGTCGCCACGGCGGGGTGGCTCGCCAGCGCGGCCTCGATTTCCCCCAGTTCGATCCGGTAGCCCTGGACCTTCACCTGGAAATCCTCGCGGCCGAGGAATTCGATGGGCATGGGGCCGGCGCCGTCGCCATGCGGGCGGAAACGGCCGAGGTCGCCCGTGCGGTAGCGGCGTTCGCCGGTCAGCGGGTTGCGGATGAAGCGCTCCGCCGTCAGCACCGGATCGCGCCAGTAGCCGCGGGCGAGGCCGGCGCCCGCGATCTCGATCTCGCCGATGGTCCAGTCCGGACAGGGCTCGCCCCGGCGGTTCACGACATGCAGCATCTGGCCGGCCAGCGGCAGGCCGTAGGGGATGCTGGGCCAGGCGGGATCGAGCGCCCCGATCTCATGCGCATTCGACCAGATGGCCGCTTCCGTCGCGCCGCCGAGGGCCACCAGGCGCGCGGAGGGCGCCTGGGTGCGGAGCCTGGGGATGAGGTCGAGCGGTACCCAGTCGCCCGACATCATCACGAGGCGCAGGCGATGGTCGGGCGGCAGGCCGTATTCGACCTGCATCGCGACCAGCGCGGGCACGCTGTTCCACACCGTCACCGCATGGCGGGCGCAGAGCTCGCCCCAATGGGACGGGTCGCGGCTCGCTTCCGGCGCCGGCAGCACCAGCGCGCCGCCCGCGGCCAGCAGGCCGAAGATGTCCCAGACCGAGAGGTCGAAGCCCAGCTGCGACAGGCCGAGCGCGCGATCCTGCGGCCCGATGCCCCAGCGGCGATTCACCTCCGCCACCGTCGCGATGGCGGCGGCGTGCTCGATCATCACGCCCTTGGGCTCTCCGGTGGAGCCGGAGGTGTAGATGACATAGGCGAGGCGCGTCGGGTCCTCGATCGCGGGCAGCGCCGGCAGGGGCGCGGCCGCGCGGGCGGCGGCGAGCGCGGCATCGACCGGCGCTGCCTCCTCCAGCAGCAGTGCCTCGCCGCGTTCCACCAGCAGGGCGCGGCGATCGGCGGGGAGGGCGGGATCGACGGGGAGGTAGGCCGCGCCGGCCTTCAGCGTCGCCAGCACGGCCACGATCTGCCGCCAGCCCTTGGGGTAGCCGATGGCGACCAGGCGGTCCCGCGTCTCGCCCTGCAGGCGTTCCAGCACCGTGGCGGCAAGATGCGTCGCGGCGGCGTCGAGCGTGGCGTAGTCGAGCGTGATGTCGGACGTGATCAGCGCCGTCGCAGCGGGGTTCGCCCGTGCCTGGCGCTCGAACCCTGCCTGCAGCAGTTCGGGCGCCGCGGCGGGCAGCAGCGGCGCGCGGGAGAGCGCGGGCAGCATCGCCGCAACGCTGCGGTTCCAGCCGCGCCCCGCGGCCAGGTCATCCAGCAGGCCGCGCCAGGCGCCGACCATCGCGGGCACGGTGCCCGGCGCGAAGAGGCTTTCGACGACGTCCCAGGAGCAGAGAAGCTGGCCATCCTCCTCCGACACCTGGTGGTCGATGATGACCTGCGGCGTGGAGGAGACGTTGAAGACCGTGCGGCCGAGGCGATCGAAGCCCGTCGCATCCGTCTCCGGCGCATCGCCGGCGCGACGGAAGCCGAGTGCGCTGGTGAAGACATAGGGGCTGTAGGCGGCGGCTTCGCCCGATTGGCGCGCCGCCTGGCGCAGCACCTCGATCCCGCTAACGGTCGCGTGGTCCATGTCCTCAGCGAGGCGCCGCGCGAGGGTCTGGGCGCGGGCGGCGAAGCCGGCGGGGCGGGCATCGACCTCCAGCAGGATGGTGGAGGTGAAGTCGCCCAGCACGCGCGGCATGTCGGGGTGGCGCGGTGGGCGGTTGAAGGCGGTGACGGTCAGGCAGAAGCGGTCCTGTCGCGCCCAGGCGGCCAGCGTCTCCGCATAGGCAGCGGCCAGCAGCGTCGGCAGCGTCAGGCCCTGCGCGCGGGCCTCGCGCCGCAGGGCCTCGGCCTGGGCGGCCGGCAGGATGGCGCGGTGGCGGCGGAAGGGGCGGCGGGTGCCGTCGGCCATGTCGCCGAGCAGCGGCAGGTCGGGCCCCGGCGCCAGGCTGCGCGCGGCCCAATAGGCGAGGTCACGCTGGTAGGCGGCAGTCTCCCGGAAGGCGAGCTCCGCCAGGACGTGGTCACGGAAGCTGATGCCGATGGGCGGCAGCGCGGCGGCGGGATCCTCGTAGAGCCGGCCCCATTCCTGGCGCAGCGCATGGATCGACGCCGCGTCGAGCGCGATGAGGTCGAAGGAGAGATGAAGCCGCGTCGTGCCCCCGAAGCGCGTGGCGCGGATGTCGAAGAGCGGCCAGTGGTCGGGCTCCGCCACCCGGCCGGCCAGGCTTTCGCGCCGCGCTTCCAGCGTCGCGGTCGGATCGCCGTCGAGGTCGAGGGTCTCGATCGCGTAGGGCGGCACCTCCGCCAGGATGCGCTGCGTGCCGTCCGGCAGGATGATGGCGCGCAGCATGTCGTGGCGGCGGATCAGGACGTTCAGCGCCGCCTCGGCGCGCGCCAGGTCGATCACCGTGCTGTCGAATTCGGTGTAGAGCGTGCAGGCGGTGGCGCCGAGTGCGAGGTCGCCGCGGCGGCCGAGCCAATAGGCCTGCTGCATGTCCGTCAGCGGGAAGGGCGCGTGGCGGTTGGCGAGGTCCGGCACCAGGGCGCGCGGCGCGGCAGGGATCGGCGCGGGGGCGGCTGGCGCCGGCGCGGCGCCGAGCAGGCTCGCGATGGTCGCACCCTCGATCAGCGTGCGGACGGGAACATCGATTCCGGCCTCGGCGGCGAGGCGGTTGCGAATCTCGACGGCCATGAGGCTGTCGAGGCCGAGATCGTGCAGCGGCGTCCCGGCATCGGGTGTCGTGGCGAGGCCGAGCACCTCCGCCACGATGCGCGCGACGTCGCCGCGAACCGGGGCCGGCGTCGCGGTGGGCGTGGCGCCGGCGGGCGTCAGGGACGCGATGGTCGCGCCCTCGATCAGCGCGCGGACGGAGACGTCGATGCCGGCCTCGGCCGCGAGGCGGTTGCGGATCTCGACGGCCATGAGGCTGTCGAGGCCGAGGTCGTGCAGTGGCGTCTCGGCATCCGGTGTCGTGGCAAGGCCGAGCACCTCCGCCACGATCCGCGCGACGTCGCCGCGCGCCGGTACCGGCGTAACGGCGGGCGCGGTGCCGGCGGGGGTCAGGGACGCGATGGTCGCGCCCTCGATCAGGGCGCGGACGGAAACCTCGATGCCCGCCTCGGCGGCGAGGCGGTTGCGGATCTCTACGGCCATGAGGCTGTCGAGGCCGAGATCGTGCAGCGGCACATCCGCGGCGACCGCGCCTGACAGGCCCAGCACCTCCGCCACGATGCGCGCGACATCCGTGCGTGGTGCAGCCGGCGGGGCGGGGGTTTTCGGCGCGGGGAGCGCCGGCGCCGGCGCGCGCGGCGCGGGGGCGGCCGAGACGTCGCGGAACAGGCCGGGCGGCGTTGCGCCGAAGAGCCCCGCGAAGCGGCGCCAATCGACGGAGGGCAGCAGGATCAGCCGCGCGCCCTCCGCGCCCAGCGCCGCGCCGAACAGCCGCTGCCCTTCCTCCGGCGCGATCGAGCCGAGACCGAGCCCCTCCGCCTGCCGGTCGAAGCCGAGCGCCGCGGCGGAACCCGTGCCGCGCCAGACGCCCCAATCCAGGCTGATCGCGGGCATCCCCTCCGCCCTTCGCAGGCTGGCCAGCCCGTCGAGGAAGGCGCTGGCGAAGGCGTGGTTGACCTGCCGGGCAGAGCCGATGACGCCGGCGGCCGAGGCGCAGAAGACCAGGTGCTGCGGCCGCGCAGCCTCCGGCAGCGCGCGGATGGCGGCATCAAGCGCGAGCGCGCCGGCGATCTTGGCGCGCAGCACGGGAGCGATGGTCGCCTCGTCCTGCGCCGCGATCGGCGCATCCGCCAACAGCCCGGCGGCATGGACGATGCCCTGGAGGTCCGGCGTTTCCGCCAGCAGGCGAGCGATGGCGGCGGTGTCGGCCACATCGGCGGCGATGGTCTGCACCGGGATCGGCAGGGCAGGCGGGGTCGCGGCGCGGCGGCTCAGCAGCAGGATGCGCGTGGCGCCATGGGCGGCGAGCCAGGTCGCGATCTCCCGCGCCAGGCCGCCACTGCCACCGGTGATGAGCCAGGTGCCACCGACACGGTCCGGCGCGCGCGGCGCTGGCGCGGCACGCAGCCGCGGCACGGTGCGCCGGCCTTCCGCATCCCAGCCGATTTCAGCCTCGCCGTCGCCGCCAAGGATTTCGTCGACAAGCGCCTCCGCGCTCGGCGGCGCGACCAGCAGGCGGGGGGCGAGGGCGGGCGCTTCCAGCGCGAGGGACCGCACAAAGCCCGGCAGGCCCGCATGGCCAAGGCTGCCATCGGCAACGATGACGAGCCGTGGCGGCACCGGCCGAGCCATGGTCTCCCGCGCGAGGGCGACGAGGTCGGCCAGCAGCGCTTCCTGGGCGGGCGCGGTGGCGGCGGCGGGCGGCAGCACATGCAGGACGGCGTCGGCCTGGGTCGCGCTGGCAAGGCGCGCGCCCGCGCCGGCCAGCAGCGCCGCGGCGCGCCCGGCCTCGCCGGAGACGTGCCAGGCCGTCCCCGCAGCCGGCCGTTCCGGCAGGCGGCGGGCGAGGATGACCTCCCCGGTCGCCTCCGCCGGCACCTCGAAGCCCGATTCCGTCAGCAGGGCCCGCCAGGAATCGATCGTCAGCAGCGGGTGGTCGGGGCGGCGGGTGGTGTCGGTGAAGCGCCACCAGCCCTCGGTCAGGCCGAAGACGATGTCGATCCAGCGGCGGCGCGCCGTGCTCTCCACCAGCAGCAGCACGCCGCCCGGGGCCAGCAGCCCGCGGATATGGGCGAGCGTTGCGCCGAGATCGGCGGTGGCGTGCAGGACGTTGGCGGCCAGGACCACATCGGCGCAGCCCGGCGCGAAGCCCTGCGAGGCGGGGTCGCGTTCGATGTCGAGCAGCGCGGTGGCAAGGCCGGCGCCCGCGAATTTCCGGGTGGCCGCCGTCAGGAAGGCCTGGGAGACGTCGGTGAAGCGGTAGTGCCGCGCGGTTTCCGGCAGGGCCTCCAGCAGCGCGCCAGTGGCGCCGCCCGTGCCCGCGCCGACCTCCACCACGCGCAGCCGGCGGCCCTTCGGCGTCGCGGCGGCCAGGCGCGTGGCGGCGGCGCGGAGCAGGCCGTTGACGGTATGGGCGTAGGCGGAGGTTTCGTAGAAGGCGCCGGCCCCGGCCTCGTTGGCGGGGAAGAGCAGCGCGAGGGGCTCCGTGCGCCCGGCCAGCACCTCGGCCAGCGCCTCACCGCACCGGCGCAGCACCGCGACCTCCCCCTGCATGGCGGGGGCGGCGGCCAGGACGGCGTCGATGGCGGGAGGATTGTCGGACGGGCTGCGGATGACGGTCCAGCGCCGGCCGTCGCGCTTCAGGATGCCGTCCTCGGCCAGCATGGAGAGAAGGCGGCGGAACAGGCGGTGGTGCCGCTCCGCGATGCCCAGCGCCTCCGACAGCGCGCCGAAGGTGAGCTGCGCGCCGGGCCTGAAGGGCAGGCCGAGCCGGCGCAGCGCCTGCACGACATAGGCGGTGGCGACGGATTCCAGAGCCTCGCCCTGGCGGGCATAGGCGTCCATGTCGTGGGCAGCGGCGAGGCGGGTTGCTTCCGGCGCCAGCGCGGCGCCGAGGCGCGCGGCACTCGGCAGGAAGGCGGGCGGCGCCAGGCCTGCCAGCAGCGGCGCGGGGTGCCTGACTTCCTGCCAGAAGGCCTGGCTGCCGGGGCGGGGCAGGAAGCGGAGGCCCCTGACCTCCAGCACCACGCCGTCATCGTCCAGCAGGGTGAGGTCGGCGGTGATGCCATCGCCCTCCGGCCGAGCCGTGACGGTGACGCGGGGCGCGACGCCGGGGCGGCGATGCCGCGCGATATGGCCGATGCCGCCGGGGACGAGCGTGGCGCCGGCCTCCGCCGCGACGGCCGCGGCGACGAGCTGGAAGGCGGCGTCGAGCGTGGCGGGATGCAGCGCGAAGCGGGGCTCCGGCGCGGCGGGCGCAAGGCTGGCCGTCGCGGTGCCGGGACCGCGGCGGATCGCGCCGAGCAGACGGAAGGAAGGGCCGTGCTGGATGCCCCGCTGGCGCAGCGCGTCATAGAGCGCGGCGGGATCGACCGGCGTGTCGCCCGCCGGGGCCGGTGGCGCGGCAGGCGCGGCGCGGGGGACGAGGCGGCCGGTCGCGTGGATGACGGGCGCGGCGGCGGGATCATCGGGCCGGTGGCTCAGGATGCGGAAGGCGCCATCGGCGGCGATGGTGTGGATATGCGTGGGCGCGGCGTCGGATAGGCGAAGCGGCGCGGTGATCTCCAGCGCCTCGATCGCCTGGCCGGGGAAGGCGGTGAGCGCCATCTCGACATAGGCGCTGGCGGGCAGGATCACCTGGCCCTCGATGCGGTGCTCCGCGAGGAAGGCGGTGGCGGGGCGGGCCAGGTCGATGACGGAGGACCAGCGGCGTTCGCTGGACAGCGGCAGCGGGATCGGGCGGCCGAGCAGCGGATGCGCGCCGTCGTCGTCCGGCGTCGCAACGGCAACGGGCTCGGCGGGTGCGTCGATCCAGAAGCGCTCGCGCTGGAAGGGCGTCGTCGGCAGCGCGACGCGGCGGCCCTGCGTCGCGGGCAGGCTCGGCGGCGGCGCGTTGGACGGGATGGCGGCAGCGAGTTCGCCCGGCGCGCGCACCGCGACCCACCAGGGCAGCCTAGCGCGGCCGATGTGGGCGGTGTGGCAGATATCGGCGAAGCGGTCCGTCGTCGTGGCCAGGTGGTCGCGGTAGCGCGCGATGAGCGCCCGCAGCGCCGGCTCCGTCCGCGCGGAGAGGAACAGCACCGGCGCCTCGCCGGGCTCCGCCTCGATCACGGGCGGCGGCGGCGGGGCTTCCAGCACGATGTGGACGTTGGTGCCGGAGAAGCCGAAGCTGCTGACGCCCACGCGCCTGACGCCGCCATGGACCGGCGCGGTCGGCACGCGGATATCGGCACCGGCCAGGTCGATATGCGGGTTGAGCCGCGTGAAGTGCAGGCTGGCCGGGATGGCTTGGTGGCGCAGCATCAGCGCCGCCTTGATGAGCCCCGCCGTGCCGGCCGCGGCCTCGCAATGGCCGATGTTGGTCTTGACGGAGGCGACGTGCAGCGGCCGGTCGGCACGCGTGCCGAAAACGGCGCGGAGCGCGTGCATCTCGATGGGATCGCCGAGCGCGGTGCCGGTGCCATGCGCCTCGATCGCGTCGATGTCGTCGGGGGTGAGCCCGGCATTGGCCAGCGCCGCACGGATGACGGCTTCCTGCGCGGGGCCATTCGGCGCCGTCAGGCCGGCGCTGCGGCCATCCTGGTTCACGGCGCTGCCGCGGATGACGGCGAGCACGCGGTCACCATCGGCGACCGCATCCGACAGCCGCTTCAGCACCAGCGCGCCGCAACCCTCGCCGCGGACATAGCCGTCCGCACCCGCATCGAAGGTCTTGCAGGCGCCATCGGGGGAGAGCATGCGGCCGAGGCAGAAATTGATCGTGATGTCGGGCGTCAGCATCAGGTTCACGCCGGCGACGATCGCCAGGCCGCATTCCCGCGCCCGCAGCGCCTGCACCGCGAGATGCGTGGCGACGAGGGAGGAGGAACAGGCGGTGTCCACCGCCATGCAGGGGCCCTGAAAGCCGAAGCTGTAGCTGATGCGCCCCGAGGCAACGGAGGCCGCATTGCCCGCGCCCGCCGCGGCATTGCTGCCCGACCCATGCGCGGTGCGGGACAGCAGCGCCGAATAGTCGTTGGTGCTGATGCCGACATAGACGCCGGTGCGGCTGCCGACGAGGGAGGGCGGCGCGATGCCCGCATCCTCCAGCGCTTCCCAGGTCACTTCGAGCAGCAGGCGCTGCTGCGGGTCGATGCCGATCGCCTCCCGCGGCGAGATGCGGAAGAAGAGCGGCTCGAACCCATCGACGCGGTCGAGAAAGCAGCTCTTCCGCACATACATGCGCCCGGCGCGGCCGGGCTCGGGATCGTAGAGCGCGGCGATGTCCCAGCGGTCCCGCGGCACTTCCCGGCTGCCGTCGCGGCCTTCCAGCAGCGCCTGCCACATGGCGTCGGGATTGTCGGAGCCCGCGGGATAGCGGCAGCCCATGCCGATGATGGCGATGGGCGCGCTGCTGGCACGCTCCAGCTCCGCATTGCGGGCGCGCAGCCGTTGCAGGGCGACGACGGCCTGCTGCATTGGGGTCATGGAAGGCCGGTCGAGCATCAGGCGCGCTCCCTTCCCATCAGTCGCAGGCGCGCAGCAGCGCGTCCGCCAGCGCCCGCAGCGGCATGGCGATGTCGTCTTCCGGCGAGCAGCCGAGCAGCTGCAGCTGCCCGCGCCACAGCGTCGGGATCACGACGCCGCCGCCCGCGCGCGCGGCACTCAGCACCAGCTGCAGCGCGTAGCCATCCTCCCCGGCCGCGCGCCAGGTGGGGGCGCCGGTGATGGTGAGGCCGGAGCGGCGCCAGGCGGGCGGCGTGCCCGGGCGTTGCAGCAGGCGCGGCAGGATCAGCAGGCTGTCCCCGGCCTCGCCACCCTCGATCCGGTCGAAGACGACGGCGCGGTTGTCTCGCGCCGCTTCCCAGAAATCCCCGGGCGCGAGGTCCGCATAGACATGGCTGATCGCCATGCCGGGGCCGGGCGGCAGGCCCGGGCGGATGAAGCGGCTGAGATCGACGGAGAAGGCGCAGGCCTCGATCCCCGCGGCATCGCGCAGCGCGATGGCGAGCGCGCTGTTGAGGCTCGCCCCCTCCGCCTCGCAGCGTTCCAGGATGCGCGCCGTCTCGGCTTCGTCGTAGCGATGCAGCGTGAGGCGCGTGCGTGACGCCGGCGGCAGGATGGCGGTGAGGCGCTGCAGGCCGAGCGCTTCCCACCGCGCGCCGGCACGGTCCGACCACCAGCCCTCGATCAGCGCGCCGGCTTCCTCGTCGGCGAAGACGCGGTCGGGCAGCAATTCCTCGCAGGCCGGCGCCAGGTCGCCGACGGGCGTGCTCTCCGCGAAGGCGCGGCCGATGGCGAGCGCGGTGCGGTAATCCGTCAGCGCGTGGCTGACGGCCAGCAGCAGCGTCTGCCCGCCGGGATGGTCCGCCACCACCGCCTGCCAGGGCGGGTTGTCATCGGTGCCGATGCGGGCATCGAGAAGATCCTCCGCGACGCCGACCCAATCGGCCTCCGCGGCCAGGGTGATGCGGGCCATGACGCCCGGCCGCGTCGCCGCCGTCCAGCGCGGCCGCGCGCGGCGGCCGAGGCGCGCGACGGGCAGGTCGAAGGCCGGCGGCGGCGCGGCCGGGAAGCCGCCCGCCTCCCGCTGCAGCACGACGACGCTGTTGGTCGGCGCCACCTGGTCAAGCAGCCAGAACTTCGCCTCGTTCGGGCTGAGCAGGCGCATCATGCCGCGCGCGCGGCCAGCAGGTCCGCCATGGCGCCGACATTCTCGAGCTTGCCGACCTCGGCCGGGTTGAGCCGCACCTTGAACTCGCGCTCCACCGCCAGCACGAGGACGATGTGCTGCAGGCTGTCCCATTCGTCGATGTCGTCGGCGGTCGTGCTGTCCTGGATCGTGAGGCCGTCATCCTCGAAGACCTCGCGGAAGACGGTGGTGAGGCGATCGAGGATCGCCACGCGGTCAGGCATCGTGGTGCACCATGCTGGGCCAGGGATCGCGATCCGCGGGCGTGGAGAAAAGGAGCGTGCCGGCATCCTCGCCGGCCGGATCGAAGCCGAGCCGCGGATAGAGCCCGGCGACGAGCTGGTTCTTGGCCGATGGCTTGTAGCGGCCGAGGAGGCGGGTGGCGCCGCGGCGCTGCGCCTCGGCCAGGACGAGGCTCGCGGTGAATTCCTCGACGCCGCGGGCCAGCACGCGGCAGCTCATCACCCAGGTGTCGATGACGAGGTCTGGGCCCTGCTGGTGCAGTAGCAGGGCCGCGATCAGGCCGTTGTCGCCGAAGCGGTCGCGCAGCCGGATGTGCAGCACCGTCCAGTCAGGATCGCGCGCCAGCGCCGCGATCTCGGCGTCCGTCGGCCGCGTGCCGGTCAGGTGGAACTGGTTGCTCTTGCCGATGAGCTGGGCGATGCGCGGCAGCTGGAAGGGATCGGCGCCGCCGGTCGTGGCCACCATATCGAGGCTCGCGAGATAGGCCTGCATGTCGACGAAGGCGGCGCGGTGTTCCTCGCGCTGCGCATTCTCGGCATAGAGCCGCGTGCGGGCGGCATCCTCCGTGGCGAAGGCGATGGCCTCGAACCAGGCGCCGGCCTCCAGCGCCGTGATGTACTGCGCGGGGTCCTCCGGCATCTCGACCACCGCGACCTCGGGCAGGTGGCGGCGGACGATGTCGCGCTCCATCGGGTTGTCGTCCACGAAGACCAGCGCATCGAGCCCGATGTTGAGCGTCGTCGCGATGTCGCGCACCGCATCCGCCTTGTTGCCCCAGCCCGCGCGGAAGACGGCAAAATCCTCCAGCCGCAGGACGCTGTCCGGGTGTTCGCGGAAGGGCAGGGAGGCCGTCTCGGGCTCGTTCTTGGAACAGGCGGCCAGGATGATGCCGCGATCCTTCAGCACCTTCACATGCGCCTGGAAGGCCACGAAGGCCTCCCCCGCCGCGCCGCTGCCAAGCGCGATGCCGGCCAGCCCGTCATCGCCGATGACGCCGCCCCAGAGCGTGTTGTCGAGGTCGAGCACCAGGCATTTCCGCGCCAGGCCGCGCGCGCCGGCGATGAGCCGCGCGGCGGCATGGGCCAGCAGGCCGGAGGCTTCCGGCGCCACCGCATGCTTCGAATGGTGCCAGTAGCGCGCATCATGCCAGCGATGGCGACCATGGCGGGCGGCCATCTGGTCGAGGTCCAGCAGCACGAGGCCGGATGGTGCGGCCAGCGCCAGCTCCGCGTTGAACAGCCGCAGTGCCGTGCGGTGTCCCCAGGGCGCCGCGCCGGCGAGGTTGCCGGCGGGATCCTCCGCCGGCAATTCCGCCAGGTTCTCCATCACCAGGCAGCCGCGGGAGCGCAGCGCCTCCCACAGCCCGCGGCGGGCCTCGATGGCACGGGCGACGGCGTCGCGGGCCGATTCCGCCCCTGCGCCGGGGGGGAGCCGCAGGGCATGGTCGCGATGGGTCGTGAACAGCCAGACGAGGTCGGGCCGGAAGCCGTGCAGGCCGCTGTCGGGATTGAGGACCGAGGCCGTCGCGGTATCGAAGGGGGCCAAGTGGAGGGCGGGCGCGAAGCCCGACAGCACCAGCCAGAAGCGCAGCAGCGGCACCAGGTGGTCCAGCGTGCTCGCCCCCGCGATGGCCAGGCGGAGCGGACGGAGCCCGAGGGCCGCGGCATCGACACCTTCGGCCACCCGCGCCGCCCGCAACTGGTCGAGGAAGTTGGTCTCCGCGCCGATCGCCTCCCGCAGGATGGCGAGGGCCTGGCGCGAATCGCCCGCCGCGATGGCCGCGCGGGCGCGGGCGATGCCATCCTTCACCCGCGTGCGGTCCACCGTATCGAGCGGCATGCCCCCGTGCCCATCCCCCTTGGTCGGCGATGCAGGATATCGACGCGGCCATCGCTTGGAAAGCGTTCCGCTTGATTGGCGCAACGGCCTCGTGGCAGAAGGAATTGAAGCTGGGGACTGGCATCGCGTGGCAGCCGGAGCGTCATCGCTGGAGTTCCAGGACCTCGCGCCCGGCCATCGGGCGGAGATCACGTGTCTCATGGATTTGGACGCGATCGATGCCTTCGCGGCGGTGACCGGTGACCGCAGCCCCTTGCATCTCGATGCCGCCTTCGCAACATCCCGTGGGTTCGCTGGCCGGGTCGCGCATGGGGCGCTGCTCGTCGGCTATGTCTCGCAGCTGGTGGGCATGGTCCTGCCGGGGCGGAACGCGCTGCTGCTGGGGGTCAACATGTCCTTCGTCGCGCCGGTCATCGCCGGCACGCGCGTGACCATGGCGGGCGTCGTGGACCAGGTTTCCGACGCCGTGCGGTCCGTGGTGCTGAAGGTCGAGGCGCGGGACGAAGCCGGCGCCGTCGTGGCGCGCGGCAAGGCGACGGTCGGTTTCACGCAGGAGGTCGCGGCCCATGGATGACCAGCTCGACCTCATCCTCGTCACGCAGTCCAACGTCGTGGACTATGAGGGCTTCGGCAACCTGCCGCTGGACCGCAGCGACCTCTACAAGCACCTGGTCTATCCGCGGATGGTGCTGCATGAGGGACGCTTCCGCTCCCACCTCGACTACATCAATCGCCGTGTGCATGGCCGGTACTTCGACCAGGGGACCATGGCGCAGCGGCGGGAGATGCTGAACATCTGGAACCTGCCCTCCATGGCGGGTGTCCACCTCATCAACTACCTCGCCCAGTTCGGCTACCGCGTGCGGGTCATCAACAACCTCGACAGCGAATGGGACTGGTTCGAGGAAGCCTACCGCAACTGCCGGCGGCCGCCGCTGGTCGGCATCTCCTCCACTTTCTACCTCTCCTGGAAGGAAGTCGGCGGCGTCGCGAAGCGGCTGCGCGCGCTGGACCCGGAGATGGACATCGTCCTCGGCGGTGCCTTCGCGAATGCGGAGACGATCAACGGCGATCCGGCTGCCTTTGCACAGCGCATGCGGCGCTACGGCATCCGCTACGTCCTGCACGCCTTCAATTCGGAAACCGACCTGCGCGACCTGCTCGCGGCGCGGCGGGGCAATGCAGCGATGGATGCCGTGCGGAACCTGGCACGCATCGACGGACGGCTGGCGGGCGGCAGCTTCGAGCTGGGGCCCAAGGTGTGGAACGAGCCGCTGCTGTCGCTGAAGGACTGCCCGCCGACCTGGGACCAGCACCATCTGCCCTTCCTCAACCGGACGATCCAGATCCGCACGGCCTCCGGCTGCCCCTTCGCCTGCGCCTTCTGTTCCTACCCCACCACCGCCGGGCCCTGGCAGACGGTGGAGGCGGAGCATGTGCGGGCGCATCTCGACAGCCTGATGCGCATCGGCACCATCGACCGCATCATCTTCATCGACGACACCTTCAACGTCCCCCCCCACCGCTTCCGCGAGCTGATCAACATCTTCGCGGAGTACAACTTCGAATGGTTCTCCTTCCTGCGGGTGCAGTATGTGGATGACGAGGTCGTCCGCATGATGAAGGATAGCGGCTGCAAGGGGGTCTACCTCGGCATCGAATCCGCCAGCGACAAGGTGCTGCGGAACATGAACAAGCGCGCGACGTCCCGGCAATTCGCCGAAGGTGTGCAGCTGCTGAACAAGCACGACATCGACTACCTGGCCGCCTTCGTCCTCGGCTTCCCGGGCGAGGATGACGGCACGATCCAGGAGAATATCGACTTCATCCGCGACAACGGGGTGCGGTTCTATTCCCTCAAGGAATTCTACTACATGCCCCACACGCTGGTGCATGAGAAGCGCGCGGAATACGGGCTGACCGGCATGGGCAACAAATGGTCCCATGCGACGATGAGCCATGAGCAGGCGTCGCGCATCAAGCTCGAGATGTTCCAGTCGATCGAGAGCACGCACATCGATCCCGACACCTCGCTCTGGTACATGGCCTACCTGTATGACCAGGGCTACGACTTCGCGCAGATCCGCCAGTGGCAGGCGGAGATCAACGCGCTGATGAAGCGGCAGCTGGCCGCCGGCAATCTGGCGGCGCTGCCCGAAGCCGCGGAGTTCACGCAAGCTGCCGAGTGACTTGCCGCCGGCCTGGGACCTCGTCTCTCCGGTATTCCTGCTGATCGCGGTCGCGCTGGTGCTGGCGCGGCGCGCGCGGGCGGTGGCCTTTGTCGCGGGCGGGCTGGCGCTGGTGGCCTGGCTGGCGCCGGTGCCGGCCGCGATGCTGCCGGTACCGGCCATGGCGCTGGCGGGATGCGCGATGCTGCGCCCCGTCGCGCGGCGGCCCGGCCTGCTGCCGGCGGCGATCCTGGCGCTGGTCGGGCTGTTCCTGCTGGCGCGGGAGGGGCTGCCCGCGCTGGGTTGGCTGCCACCGATCGGCCTCGGCGGCAGCATCGGGCTCTCCTACGTGATGTTCCGCCTGATCCAGCTGCTGGCCGATGCGGCGGAGGGCGAGGCGCCGGCCGATGCGCCGCTGCTGCCGCTGCTGGCCTGGTTGCTCTTCCCGCCGAGCCTGCTGGCGGGACCGATCGCACGGGCGCAGGATTTTCTCCAGGATCTGTCGGCGCCGGCTTCCTGGCCCTCACGGGACACCTGGCTGCGGCATGGCGCGGGGATCGCGGGCGGGCTGTTCGGGGTGGTGGTGCTGGCGGCGGCGCCGTGGTGGGTGTTCCGGCAGGGGCTCGCCTCGCCCGATGCCGTGGGGCTGGCGGGGGCGGCGCTGGGCTTCGCGGCCTGGCTCTGGATCAGCTTCGCCGGCTATTCGCGGCTTGCCGTTTCTCTCGCCGCGCTGATGGGCGTGCGGCTGCCGGAGAATTTCGACCGGCCCTGGGCGGCGGAGACCATGCTGGCGGTCTGGTCGCGCTGGCACATCAGCCTGTCGGACTGGTTCCGCCTCTATGTCTTCAACCCGCTGCTGAAATGGCTTTTGGCGAAGACGGGCGCGACGAAGCAGGCGCATTGGCTGGGCGCGGTCGCCTATTGCGGCACCTTCCTGCTGATGGGGCTGTGGCACGGCATCGGCTGGCGTTTCGCGCTTTACGGCCTGCTGCTTGGCGTCGCGGCGGGCGTGAACAAGGTGGCGCAGACGCTGCTGGCAAGGCGGCTGGGCAAGCAGCGCTATGCGAGCCTGAAGCTGCGGCGGGACTACGCGCTGGCGTCCTCGGTCGGCGCGGTCGGCAGCTTCGTCATGGCGCTGATGTTTCTCTGGCTGCCGTCGGAGGCCGTTTCCCTGGCCATCCTGCCGGCGGCGCTGATCGTGGCAGCAGTGCTGGCGGCGTTGCTGCCCGCCGGCCGCGTCGTCGCGGATCGCGCCGCGCCCTGGATCGACGCCCATCGCGATGGGCTTGCGATCGCGCAACTGGTGGTGCTCGCGGCGGCGCTCACCCTCGGGCTCGCACCGCCGCCGCTGCTCTACCAGTTCTTCTGAACCTCAGCCCGGCTTCCGCGCCGTCGCCAGCACGTAGTCATAGGCGCTGTAGACCTTGTCGTGGCTGAAGCGCAGCGAGAGCTTGTAGGGCATGCGCGCGATGGGGTGGAAACGCTGCAGCATCTCCGGGTCCGACGCCATGAAGCGGTGCAGGCCGGGATAGACCTCGTGCCGGATGGAGCGGACCTCGACATCGACGAAGCCGGCGGCGCGGAGCTTCGCGGCGTAGCTGGCGCGGTCATCCGCATTGGCGTCGGGCACCGCGTATTTCTGCATGAAGAACTTCCAGTTGAAGTCCTGCACGCGGCGGCCGAAGGCGCTGGGCTCCGGGTCGTTGCGGATCACATCGGCCAGGGAGAGGCGTCCCCCCGGCCGCAGCACGCGCATCGCCTCCCCGAAGAACTGCTCCCGCGTGTCGAAATGGAAGGCGCATTCGACGCCGAGCACCGCATCGGCGCTGGCATCGGGCAGCGGCATGGCGGTGGCGGAGGCCTCCAGCAGCGTGATGCGGTCGGCCATGCCCGCCTCCGCCACGCGCTGCTGCCCCGTCAGCACCTGGGACGTCGTGACGTTGAGCCCGGTGATGGAGCGTGGCGCCAGGCGCTGCATCCAGAGCATGTCCTGGTCGGCGAAGCCGAAGCCGACATCGACGACATCCATCCCGGGCCCGACCCCGCCGCTCTCCGCCACCAGCATCGCCATGGCCTCACACGCCTCGTCGATCGTCGACGCGTCCCGCCAGTAGCCGAGGTTCAAATAGAGCCCCCGCTTGCTGAAGGAATGGGTGGAGACGAGTTCGTAGATGTCCCGCGCGCTCATGCGCTTGAAGGGCGTGTAGAACCAGAGGAGGTAATCGAGCGCCTCGCGCAGCTTGCCGCGGGCGGGGATCGTTGTGCTCATGCCGCGGCGACCCGCAGCGCGAGCAGCGGCTTGTGCGAAGCCTCCAGCGCCAGCGCGGCATCGAGCGTGGCGCGGTCCCAGCCGGCGGGGTCGCCGGCATCGGCGAGTGTCAGCCCCGCCTCGGCGGCGGCATCCTCCAGCGCGGCGCTCATGTATCCCGCTTCCAGCATGCAGAAATCCTCCGACAGGGCGCCATAGACGGGTTCGATCGCGGCCATCTGCGCGACCAGCAGCAGCAGCGCCCCATCGCCGGCCGGCCTGTCGGAAACGGGGGCGAGCGCATGCGCTTCCGGGTCATGGTAGTGGCAGCCAGACGGCAAGCCGGGCAGGCCGGGCGTAGGCACGGACAGATAGGCCTGCACGGGATAGAGCGTGCCGGCGGAGGCGTAGCGGTATTTCGGCAGCGGGCCCGGCCGGCTCGCCAGCATGCCGAGCAGCCGGCCGAGGCTGTCCACGGAAAGCTCAGCCACGGCCATCCTCCGTCGCCAGCGCGAATTCCTGCGCGATGAGCGCCATCATCTCATCCTCCGACATGCGCATGACACTGGCCTCGATCTCGTCATCCGGGGGGGGCGGCGGTGGGGCGGGGCGCGGCGTGGCCTCAGGCGGCGGGGCGTCGAGGCCGAGGACCTCCGCCAGATGCGCCGCCAGCGTCTCCACCGTCGGGTAGCTGAACAGCAGCGTCGCGGGCAGCGTCAGGCCGAGCCCGTCGCCGAGCGCCTTCCGCAGTTCCAGCGCCATCAGGCTGTCGAGGCCGGCATCGCTGAGCGGCTGGTCGAGGGCCAGGGCCTCCCCGGCGCCGACGCGGAGCACGCGCGCGGCCTCCGCCGCCACGAAGGCGGCGAGCGCGTCGCGGCTGGCGCGGGGATCGGCGCCGGTGGCCACGGCGCGCGGCCGTGCGGCGGCGGCGCGGGGTGGCGCGACGGCCGCGAAGAAGCCTGGTACCGCGGCGCCATAGCCCGCGAGGAAGCGCGGCCAGTCGATGGCGGCGACCAGCAGCCGCGGCTTGCCGGCGGCGATGGCGCGGCCGAGGGCGCCGAGCGCGTCCTTCGGCGCCATCAGCGCCGCACCCGCGGCCGTCAGCCGTGCCCCGGCGGGGGTGGCGGCGACGGCGCCGGCCTCGCCCCAGGCGCCCCAATCGATGCAGAGGCCGGGCAGGCCGCGCGCCTGCCGCGCATGGGCCATCGCGCCCAGCACCGCATTGGCCGCGGCATGCGCGCCCTGGCCGGCATTGCCGATCAGCCCGGCGGAGGAGCCGAATAGGACGAAGGCGTCGAGTGTCCTGCCCTCCGTCGCGGCCTCCAGGTTCAGCGCGCCCTGCACCTTGGCGGCCGCGACCTTCGCCAGGTCTTCGCGGGTGAGGCGGAGGATGGCGCCATCGCTCAGGCTGCCGGCCAGGTGGAAGACACCGCGGAGTGGCGGGCCCTCGGCCTCGATCGCCGCGACGACCCGTCGCACCGCCTCGGGCTCGGCCACGTCGCCGATCATGACGTCGCAGCGCGGCGGCAGGGCCGGGCCGGCATGCGGGCGGCGCGCCATCAGCACGACCCGCTCCGCCCCGCGGGCCAGCAGCCATTCGGCCAGCAGCGGGCCGAGGCCGCCGAGGCCGCCGGTGACGAGGTGGGTGCCGCTGGTCGTGAAGCCCGGGCCGGGCGGCAGCGCGACGCGCTTGAGGCGCGGCACGTGCCAGGCGCCGTCGCGCCAGGCGGCCTCGCGCTCCCCCTCGGGCGGGGGCGGCGGGGACTCGCCGGGCGGCAGGTCGAGCAGGCGGAGGTCGAGTTCCGGGTGTTCCAGCGCGACGACGCGGCCGAGGCCGATGATGGCGGCAAGGTCCGGCCGGGCGAGGGGGCCGACCGGCTGCGCGGCGCGGGTCAGCAGGTGCAGCGCCGGTGCCTCGCTGGCCGTCGCGGCCGCCTGCGCGGCGCTCAGCGCTTCGGCGGCGCCGGCGGGCTCCACCACGCGCAGCGCGCGCGCGGGGAGGGGGGCGCGGGCGATGGCGATGGCCTGGGCGCCGCCGGGGGCGGGCACGATCTCCACCGCGCCGAAGCGTTCCGCCAGCACGGCCTGCCAGGAATCCGGCGACAGCAGCGGGTGGTCGGGGCGGAGCGTGGTGTCGGCGAAGCGCCACCAGCCGGGGGTGGAGCCGAAGACCAGGTCGGCCCAGTTGCTGCGGCGGCAGGCTTCCAGCAGCAGCAGCGCGCCGCCGGGCGCGAGCAGGCTGGCGGCGTGGCGCAGGCTGTCGCGGATGTCCCGCGTCGCGTGCAGCACGTTGCTGGCGACGACCAGGTCGAAGCTGCCGGGCGCAAAACCCTGGGAGTCGGGGGCGCGTTCGATGTCGAGCGGCAGCGCGGCCGCGATGGCCGTGCCGAAGCGCGCCGTCGCGGCATCCAGGAAGCCCGCCGAGATGTCGGTGAAGGTGATGGCGAGGCGGTCCGCGAGCCCTGCCTCCACCAGTGCCGCGACCAGCGCGCCGGTGCCGGCGCCGATCTCCAGCAGGCGCAGCCTGCGGCCGTCCGGCAGCGCCGCCACGGCCTGCCCGATCGCGGCGACCAGCATGGCGTTCAGCATGCGGGCGAAGGGCGGGTCGGCGTAGATGGAGCCGCCATTGCCGAAGATCGCAGCCAGCGCATCAGCCTCGCCCCGCAGCACGGCGGGCAGCGCGTTGCCGGCGCGGCGGGCGAGCGCGATTTCCATCCGGTCGCCATGCCGGGCGGTGAGGGTCGCGGCCAGCGCGTCAGGGTCGGTGGCGCCGCCCTGTGCCATGGCGGGAAGGTGGCGATGGAGGCGCGTGAGGGCCGGCGTGACGGCGGCCTCCGGCACCGCGCAGGCGCGGGCGGCGTAACCGGCGGCAAGCGATTCCAGAGCCTCGGCGAAGCCGGGTTCCTCGGCCGGCGCGGTGGCGGCGCCGGCGTGGGCGGCGGCCTCGCCGAGCGGCGGGATGCGCGTCTCGGGCGGCAGCGCGACCCACTCGACCTCATAGGTCCAGCGGTCGGAGGGGTCGGCGACGCCAGCCTCGATCCGGCGGATGGTGAGGCCGGTGACGGTCATGACGGGGGCGCCGTCAGTGTCGATGATCTCGACATCGCCGGTGGCGACGCCACCGCCGCTGGCTGGGCGCGCGCGGACCCAGGCGCGCACGGGGCCAGCATGGGGCTTGTGCAGCGCGACGGCATCGATGGCGAGCGGCAGGAAGGCGCCGGATTCGCCCTGGCCGCTGAAGGTGGCGCCGAGCGCCTGGAAGCAGGCATCGAGCAGCGCGGGATGCAGTGGCGCGATGGCGGGCGTGCCCTCCGGCAGCTCGACATCGACGATGGCCTCCCCCTGGCCGCGGAAGACCCTTCGAATGCCGCGGAAGGTTGGGCCCAGGGTGATGCCGCGCTCCGCCAGCATGGCGTGCAGCGCGGCCGCGCCGCCTTCCTCCTCCACGCCGCGGGCCGCGAGGGTGGCGGGATCCTGGGGTGGCGGGGGAGGCGGCGCGGGCGCGATGGTCGCCGCGGCGTGGCGCGTCCAGGCGCCGCCGGCATCGGCGTGCAGCGACAGCTGGTCGCCCTCCACCAGCACCTGCACGGCGCAGCCGCCGGCGGGCAGCTTGAAGGGCGCGGCGAAGACGATGTCGCGCAGCGCCGTGCCGCCGCTGGCCGCCAGCATGGCGACGACATGGCTGGCGCCGGGGACGATGAGTTCGCCCATCACGACGTGGTCGGCCAGGAAGGGCAGGCGCTGCGTGTCGAAGCGGCCGCGCGAGAGGCGGGTGCCGGTGGTGAGGTCGATGCGTTCCGACAGCAGCGCCGCCGCTTCCTGCGCGAACCAGAAGCGCTGCCGCTGGAACGGGTAGGTCGGCGCCGCGGTGGTGCGCGTCGGATAGGGCTGGTGGAACGCCGCCCAGTCGATCTCCGCGCCGTCCTGCCAAAGCCGCGCCACGCCCTGCATCGCCGTCGTCCAGCCGAGCACGGCGCCATCCTGCCCGGGCCGCGTCCGCGCGAGCGACGGCAGCGTGACCAGCTGCGGCATCACCGCGCGCGCCAGGCCCGAGAGCACCGGCATGGCGCCCAGCTCCACCGCATGCGTAACGCCCATCGCGGCCAGCGTCGACAAGCCTTGCGCGAAGCGCACCGGCTGTCGCGCATGGGCGCGCCAATAGGCGGCGTCGTGCCGTGCCACCACGCTGCCCGCGAGGTTGCCGATGACCGGGATGGCGGGCGCGTTGTGCGGGATCGCGCGCGCCGCTTCCTCCAGCCCATCCAGCATCGGGTCGAGCAGGCGCGAGTGGAAGGCGTGGGAGACGGCGAGCGGCCGCGCCTCCAGCCCCGCCGCCGCCAGCGTGCGATCGTCCAGCAGCGCGGCGATGGCCGCCTGCGGCCCCGCGACGGTGATGGCCTCCGGCCCGTTCTCGCCGGA
>JAIXWG010000013.1 GCA_027482245.1 Acetobacteraceae bacterium
CGATCGTTGAAAATTGGCGGCTTCAGCGGAATCGGCATCTACGCCGACACGGACCGCAATGGTAGGTTCGGCAGCACGGACGAGTTGGTATGCCACGTCGTCGGCGTTTCGGACCTAACCCCGCTCGACTTCCTCTTCGTGTGACGGCGAGGGCGGCGAGGTGGCCCCTGGTCCTCGAGGGGGCCGCTCCAACCGGCTCGCCGCACTCATCGTGCGACAGTCTCCACAAAGCGCGCCACAATTCGCCATAAAAACAAGAATTTGGCGGTAGAGCGATCTCGTCTGTCGCAATAAAAAATCAGGATGAACCGTCGTCCTTTTCTATCTCTTTCGCTCGCTGCCCTTGGCGTGCCGCGGTCAGCCGGTGCGCAGATCGCTTGGAACCCAACGCGCCCAGTTGTCCTCGTTGTTCCCTTCGCTCCGGGCGGCCCCAACGACTTAGTCGCACGACTCGTTGCGCCGCACATGCAGGCAGTCTTCGCGCAAAATGTGTTGGTAGAGAATCGCCCTGGAGCAACAGGGGCGATCGGGGCCCGCCACGTCATCACCCAGCCTGCCGATGGCCATACTCTCATTATTGCCGGGTCCGGCACGTTGACCACTAACCCGGTTGTCATGGCTCGTCCTGGCTACGACCCGGAAAAGGACTTCGCGCCGATTACGCTCGCCATGAGCGCGCCGAATATACTTGTAGTACACAAAGACGTGCCTGCAAGCTCGTTGACGGAAGTGGTGCGCTGGCTGAATCACAATGATGGCCGCATTGCGTATTCATCGGGCGGTGTTGGATCTCCAGAGCAACTCGGCATGGAGCTTTTCCTGCGCGCCGCTGGCGCCGGAGCAACGCATGTGCCTTTCCCAGGCGGCGCACCCGCCGTCGCAGCTCTGATCCAAGGTGTTGTACAAGTTTCCGTCCTGAACGCGGCCACCGTCAAGCCGCACCTCGTCTCTGGCGCGCTGCGCGCTATCGCGGTGACAGCTCCCCAGCGGTTTGCCCCGCTTCCAGATGTGCCGACCATGATTGAGCTTGGTTACCCAGAGGTAATCTCCGCTTCTTGGTCCGCCTTCCTCGCCCCTGTCGGAACGCCTTCGCCCGCCGTTATGCGGTTGCATGAAGTGATAACCACTATCCTTCGCCGGCCCGAGGTTACTGAGCGTCTAACCGCCATCGGGTTTAGTGTGGACGCCACTGCGCCGGAGGAATTAGGCCATATCATCACGAGCGACCTAGGGCGTTGGCGGCGCGTTGTGCGGGAGGCCGGAATCCAAGTCAACTGACCATGCACTTCAGCGCAGGTTTTGACTGCGCAGATTTTCAGGCCCGTCAGTCTCAGTAATCCATGGAGCTTTTTCTCTCAAGGAATATTGTTCGATCATAAAGCCAAGGTGGCAAAAATCATGTGATCTCTCACGCGATCATGCATGTTTCGCCAAAACGCGGCGCTGTAATTCTCGCCGGCGCCTTGAATGACTCACAACAAAATAATCACTGTTCGCATTTCCGAGGATGTCGCCTTTAGGCTAGTGTCCTTTTTTCCGCGCACGGCTAGAATTTTGCGTTGGGGTGCCTATTTTCGAAGTTAACTGACTCTAAAATTGATCCCGCGAATGTCTGCTAAGCGATACCGCGGACGTCGTCCGCAACGAGATGGTCCAACCGCCGGTGGATAGCGATCGTCGGCAGGACAACGCAATCGGGCAGGATGCAACCTCACCCACCTCATCAGGCGGTAGCCTTCACAAGCACATAACCGAGCCCGCAACATGAACGATAGAAGTGCACGCAACCTGACGCTCGACCTGAGCGAGCACGCGCTGATTCGGCCCCAGTCCCCCGCGGTCGTCCTTGGAGATCGCGTGATCAGCTATGGCGAGCTCGACGATTGCGTGTGGCGCACCGTTCGCTGGCTGCGTGACGCAGAGATCCGGCCAGGCATGATCGTCGGCCTGATCATGGCCGATCAGATCGCCCTATTGCTGGCAATGCTGGGCCTGATGCGACTGGGCGCAACAGCCTTTCCGCTGTCGCCCAACGCTCCCACCCTTCAGCAAGACAACTTGCTACGCGAGGCTGGCGCCAGTGCCATTCTCTCGGATGCGCCTGCGTTTGCGACCACAACATGTAGGTTCGTTGGGTTCAGCGAGGAACACGCACGCCGTGTCAGCCGCGATGGGGGGGGCGCTTTTGGCGATTCTTCTGCGCCATGCCTGTTGTTGTCCGGATCAGGCACGACCGGGCGTCCGCGACTCATCCCGATCTCCCATGGCGCTATGCTGGCCCGCTCCAGCATCGGCAGGCAGATCTACAGCATGACCATATCAGACCGCCTGATGGTCATGTCTCGTCTTCACTTTGCGATGGCAATTCGACCGATGCTTGCCGCATTTTCCGTCGGCAGTATTGGGATTCTCTACAACCAACGAGACTCTCTTGGCTCCGCAATCATTGCAATGATGCCAGATATACTTCTGCTGAGTGTATCTCACGCTGAGCAGCTTCTGAAAGATCGGCTCGACGGCCAGTTAATAGATTTTTCAGCGATCCGCATGGTGTCTATCGGCGCTTCAACGGTCACCCAAGATCTGCGTCGGCGGATGCGAGAGGATCTGAAAGCAAATCTTCATATTGAGTATGGCTCCAATGAAAATTCGACGATCACTATTGCAAACCCCGCTGATTTAGCAGACTGCCCGGGAAGTGTGGGCAGGCCGCCGTTGGGCGTACAGGTGGAGGTCGTTGACGACTCAGGCCAGCCTGTCGCGGTTGGACAGGTCGGCCAAGTGCGGGTGAAGAGTCCCGCGCAGATTAGAGGCTATTACCTCTCGGATGACAGTGAGCATTTTCGCGACGGCTGGTTCTATCCAGGTGACTTAGCGATGTGGTCTGCAGATGGTCAGTTGTTCCACTGTGGGCGCGCCGATCAGATGATGATCATGAACGGCATCAACATCTATCCAGCCGAGATTGAGCGCGTCCTTGAACAGCATCCTGCTGTCCGGGACGTTATCGCCTTTCCTCTGAAGCATCCCCGCGCCCAGGATATTCCCGCCTGTGCGGTCGTGCTTCATCCCGGCACGCCCACCGCACGGGACGAGTTGGACGCGTTTTCACGTCAGCGCCTCGGCGCACGTACGCCGCGCTTCATTGTGATTCTGGAGGCAATCCCGCGCAATCAGCAGGGCAAGCCACAGCGCGCCGAACTGATGCGTTTGGTCGAGACGCAACTCCGCCAGCCGTCCCCGGTCCCTCCCCCATCTGCCCCGCCGGCCGCCTCGCACGATGACGCGCTGGCGGCGGAGCGGTCACTGCGGCAGCTGACCCGGCGCGTCAGCCTGGACTTCCAGCCGCCAGGTGTGCTGCAGCCCGGCGCCATCGATGCTTGGTTAGTGATCCTCAACCCCCACATCGGGGCGTCGCGCAGCGCACCCTCCCCAACGGCCACAAAGCCGCTGGACATGCGCATCACCGAATGGCTCGAACGGGTCACGCTGCTCGCACGCGAGTTGCTGCAAGTGGCGCAGATGCCGGTGTTCGATGCGCCCACGCTGATCTCGTGCCGGCCGCAGGGACAGGGACGTGCATTGTGGCGTGCTGTCATCGCGGTACCGGCGTTAGATCACGTTCCAACACGGGTTTACGAGATCGCCTTTGGTGTTGCCGTTCGCACGACAATCTGGATGATGACGCAAGCGCCGACGACAGCCAGTCGCCAGGCCGTCTTTGAGCGACTGCAGCGAGAAGCGATCCAGCCGTTGACGCAACTCGCCTCCGGCGGCAAATCCACACTGCCTTTGCTGCGGGAAGCGCATGCACGCGGTATTCCCTTCCGCTCGCTGGGCGGCGGCATTTATCAGCTGGGCTGGGGCGCAAAGGGGCGCCTGACCGATCGCAGCACGAACGATCGCGATTCGGCCATCGGCCTTAAGCTGTCACAGAGCAAACCGCTGACCGCCCAGGCACTGCGTCTGGCGGGGCTCCCAGCGCCGACCCACCAGGTGGTTTCTTCCATCGCGGACGCACGCGTTGCTGCAGAGCGCATTGGCTGGCCCGTGGTTGTGAAGCCGGCCGATCTGGAGCGTGGCGAGGGTGTCAGCGTGGATGTTGACGCGGTGCGCCTGGAACCGGCCTTCGAAGAAGCCTACCGCCAGTCGCCGACAAAGAAGGTGATCGTGGAGCGCCAAGTGGACGGCGTCTGTCACCGGCTGTTCCTGGCGTCAGGGACCCTGCTCTACGCCGTCAAGCGCCTACCCATCGGCGTCTATGGCGATGGGTCGCGAACCATAGATGCCCTAGTGTCGGCGGAACTTGCAGCGCAGGCGGTCCGGCCGCCTTGGCGACGCTCGCAGATGCGCCCCCTCGACGACTTGGCCCGGGACGCCATCGCGGCCGCCGGTCTGCTGGAGACCTCGGTGCCCGAAGACGGCCGTTTTATTGCGCTGCGCCGCATCGAATCGACCGCTTGGGGCGGCGTTGACGAGGAGGTCACCAACGATATCCATCCGGAAAACCTGCGCGTGGCTATCGCCGCAGCGGCGCTCTTTGGGCTGGATGTCGCAGGTATCGACATCATCAGCCCCGATATCGCACAGCCCTGGCACCGCACTGGCGCGATCATCAACGAGATCAACTTCGCACCGCTGCTGGGTAGCGGCGAAATCTCGCGCCGGTACATCGGCACCTATCTCTCACGGCTGCTCGGCGGCGACGGCCGTATCCCGGTGGAGGCCTTCGTCGGCGGCGAGGCCGCGTGGCTCGCTGCAGTTGAACGCCGCAAGGCTCTCGGCGGCGATGGCGCTGGGGTCTTCGTGACGAGCGCTGAGCGGACCCTGGACGGGGATGGACGAGAGATCCCGATGTCTTTCTCGAGCCTTCACAGGCGTAGCCGGGCCTTACTGCTGTCCAGGCAGGTTCACGCTCTGCTGCTCGTAGTGCAGGACAATGAATTCCTGGATGTTGGTCTCCCCGTAGAGTATATTGATCGACTTGTGGAGGTCGGTACCAACATTCGCCAACACAGGAGCCCAGCCATGCCAGTCAACCCAGAGCACAACAAGATGCTCCGCAAACTCCTGTCTGATCGCCTTCAGTGACCTGTGTGGACGACCCCTTCGATGCAAGAGCAATAATGGGTGCTGGCGCCGCGGTCGGGTGCGGTTATGTGTCCGGCCTTGGATGCGGTCGGTCTGACCGCGGGCCCTGATTGACCTTCCCCCCTGCCTAGGGTCCGTTAGCGCCTGAGCCAATCGGCGGTAGCGGCGAGGCAGAGGACGCCGAGGAAGGACGAGGCGGTTTTCTCGTAACGGGTTGCGACTGCGCGCCACTCCTTCAGTCTCGCCCAGAGACGCTCGACGCGGTTGCGGTTGTTGTAGATGGGCATTGGGCAGGCGACGGGCGCCTCGTCGCGGCGGGTCGGGACGGCAGGCCGCGCGCCGAGGTCCCAGACGTGCTGGCGGAAGGCATGGCTGCTGTAGCCGCGGTCGGCGACGACCCAGACCGGCACCCCGGGCAGGGGGGAAGGTCAGTAGCTCATGCGCCTGACCCGGCGCGAGGGCGAAGGCGACAGCGTGTCCGCCGCTGTCGGCGATCACGCAGGCCTTGGTGCCAAAGCCGCCAAGAGAACGGCCAAGCGCCTCACCCGCGCCTCGTTGCGCCGGAGCGGCGTCTTTACCGCCGCCCCTGCCGCCTTCTGGTGGGCACGGATGGAGGTGCCGTCGAGAAAAGCCACGCCAAGCTCGACACCACGCACCTGCGCCATCCCGAGCAGCCGCTCCCACATGCCAAGGCGCGACCAGCGGATGAAGGTCTGCGCGGCCATCCACCACGGCTCCAACTCCTCGGGCAGGGCGCGCCATTTCGCCCCGTTCTGGTGCCGCCAGATGATGGCGGAGACCGTCCGGCGCAGGTTGCTCGGCGGCACCTTCGCATGGGAGCGGCACGCCTCGACCAGCGGCTCCAGCACCGCCCACTCCTCGTCCGTCAGCCCCATAGCCGCCCTCCAGAAAGGCGGCTCAACGCCAGTAACTTTACAGCGTTCAGGCGCTAACGGACCCTAGAACTCGCGCAGCGACGTGCTGAACCGGTCTATCAAAGGCTTAATGATGTATGTGGCCACGCTCCGCTCACCGCGCCGGATGAGAACTTCAGCGTGCATGCCGCTTTGCAGCTTGAG
>JAIXWG010000039.1 GCA_027482245.1 Acetobacteraceae bacterium
CCGCGGCGCCACCCCTGGTCGCGCCGCCGCCGCCGCCCGCGCCGCCCGGCGTGGTCGCGATGCTGCCGCCGCCCCCGCCGCCAGCCGTGCCACCGGTGCCCGACGCTCCGCCGCCCGAGGCCGCCGAGCCGCCGCCCCTGCCGACGGAGGCGGAGATCCTGCCGCCGCCGCCGCCACTCCGCCTCCGCCCCCGCTTCGAGACCCCGCCCCGCCCCGCGGAGCCGCCACCCCGCCCGCCGGAGCGTCAGCAGGCCGCGCCCGCCCTGCCGCCCGGCAGCGTCTTCGTGCCCGGCGGCGTGCAGCTGGGCGCGCCGTCCCGCAGCGTGCCGCCAGGGCGGCGCCAGGCGCAGGGGCTGGACCTGACGGTCGATCCCCGCCTGGCGGAAGGCAGGCCGAGCACCGACCCCAGCGTGCGCGTCACCGGCGCGCAGGTCGGCGCGGATTGGAGCGCGGCGTTCCGGCGCTGGATGGACCAGAACCTGCGCTACCCCCTGCGGGCGGCGGAACTGGGCGAATCCGGCACGGTGCGCGTACAGGTCATCGCCGGGCCGGACGGAAAGGTGCGGAGCGTGCGGCTGACCGGGCCCTCCACCTCGCCCTCCCTCAATTTCGGGACCACCTTCCCCTTCAGCGGGGCGACGCTGCCAGCCTTCCCGCCGCCAGCCGACCCCAACGGCGTGACCATCGACCTGACCGTGAACTACATCCTGATCCGGCGTTGAAAGTATCGAATCGCGGGAATTGTTTTATAAACTCGACCTGATGGATGGGAGTGGTTAAGACCGTTGCAACCACTCTGTAGCGATGACGTCCGAGTGCTGGTCCGATTTTCCCGGTGGCGATTCTTCCGCCCCATCCTGATCGCGGTCGCGGTCGCTGCCGTGATGGCGGGGGCCGGGGCGGCCTGGATCCTCGGCGACCGCTTCGTGCAGCAGCAGGAGGATCTGCAGACCCGCGTCGCCCTGCAGCGCGCGGAAGCCGCGGCCAGCGTCGCCGAACAGGCGCTGCTGCGCAACCTCGACGACATGGCGACACTGCAGTTGCTGGCGCAGCAATGGGTGCTGCTGGATGCCGCGACGGAGGTGGCGGACCGGGCGCGGCTGGAGACGACTCTGCGGCTGCTGGTGCGGGACCGCGGCGAGCGCCGCACGCCCTTCCGCAGCGTCGTGATCCTGGGGCCTGACGGCAGGCTGGCCTGGTCCTCCATCACGGACTCGGCCGATTTCCAGGCAGCCGACCGCGACTACTTCATCGCCCTGCGGGACGGCTTCCGCGGCACCTTCCTCAGCGCGCCCGTCGCCGGGCGCGGCACCGGGGGCATCATCGTCCTGGCCGCGCAGGCGCTGCGCGATGCAGCCGGCGGGTTCGGTGGCGTGATGCTGGTGGGGGTGCGGCCGGGCGACCTGGCCCATGCGCTCGAACCCCTGGCGACGCGGCCGGGGGATGTCGTCGCGGTCATCCGCCGCCAGGGCGAATTGCTGGCGCGGGTCCCCGCCGTCGCGCCCGCCTCCGAGAGGCCCGCCTTCGGCGCCATTCCGGCCGCCCGCGCGCCCTGGGCCGCGGCGCTGGAACGCGATGGCTACTACGTCGCCCGTGGCCGCAGCGCCTTCACCAACGCCGACCAGTTCCGCGCCGCCCGCATCGTGGCCGGCACCAACCTGGCGGTCTTCGCCGCGATCGACGCGGAGGCGGCGCTGACCGGCATTCCCGCGCTTCGCAATTCCATCCGGCTGTCGGTGCTGGGCGGGCTGGCGGCGGGGTTGCTGGCCGTGGCGGGGGGTGCCGCCCTGTCCCGCGCCAGCCGGCTGTGGGTGGAAGCGGATGCGCTGCGCATCGGCCGCGAACAGGTCGAACGGCTGCATGGCGGGCTGCCGGTCGCCGTCTTCCTGCGGGAATCGATGGGGCCCCGCGGCCCCTCGCGGCTGCTCTACCGCGGTGGCGACATCGCGCGCGTCACGGGCTGGACGGATGGCCGGCTGAACGGGCTGACGGACTGGCTGCCCTACCTGGCGGAGGACACGCCCTGGATCGACGACTGCATCGCCGACGCGCTGGCCAACGGCTCCACGGAATATGAATGGCGCCTGCGCCAGCCCGACGGCTCCTTCCGCCCCATGTCGAGCGTGCTGGTCCGCATCTCCCGCCGCGCGGACGGGGGCGGGGAGGTGGTCGGCTACACCCGGGACCTGACCGCCCAGCGGGCGGCGACGCAGCGCGCCGATGCCGCGCGGGCGGAGCTGGACCAGACCCTGGCCGCGGCGCCCGTCGTGGTGTTCCGCGGCCGCGCTCAGCCCGATGCGAGCTTCCGCAAGACCTTCATCAGCCAGGGCATCGAGGCGATGACGGGCTGGCCGCTGGCCACCGTCGCGAAGCGCGCGGGGCTGCGCGCCATCGTGGACAATCCCGGCGGGCTGGACGAGGACATCGCCAGGCTGCTGTCGACCGGCGAGACGAGCGGCGACTACCGCATGCGCTGTGCCGATGGGCGGGTCATCACCGTCGTCGTCACCATGAAGGCGATGCATCGCGACCCCGATGGCAGCACGGAGATCGTCGGCTACATCGCCGACGTGACGGCGGAGCGGGAGGCCAAGGCGCGGGCCATCACCAGCGCGCGGCTGGCCTCGCTGGGGGAGATGTCGGCCGGCCTGGCGCATGAGCTGAAGCAGCCGCTGCAGGCCATCACGCTGGCGGCCACCAACACGCAATCGGCGGTGGAACGCGGCGACGTCGCGGCGGCCGGCCAGCGGCTGCAGCGCATCATCGGCTATGCCAGGCGCGCCGCCGACGTGATCGAGCATCTGCGCCGCTTCGCCCGCGGGCCGGAGACCGGCGGCGAACCGCAGCCCGTGCCGGTACAGGCCGCGATCGATGGCGCGCAATCGCTGGTCGCCAGCAGCCTGCGTGACTCGATGGTGGATCTGGTCGTCACGATCGACGATCCGCCGCCGGTCGTGATGGGGCAGCTGGTGGCGCTGGAGCAGGTGCTGTCGAACCTGATCATGAACTCCCGCGACGCCGTCACGCAGTGCGGCGCGCAGGATGGGCGGCGGATCACGATCGACGCCGTGACCGATCAGGCGGCGGGCCTGGTGCGCCTGACCATCGGCGATACCGGCGGCGGGCTGCCGGAGGCGGTGCTGGCGCGGCTGTTCCAACCCTTCGTCAGCACCAAGGGACCGGATCGCGGCACGGGGCTCGGCCTGTCCATTTGCCACGGGCTGGTCACCGGCATGGGGGGCACGATCACCGCGGCCAACGAGGGTGCGGGCGCGGTGTTCCGGATCACCCTGCCGGCGGCGCCGCCCGAGGCCGCGCCGGCCTGACTATCCGCGGCCGCGCTGCTGCGCCGCCATGCGGACCGCGGCATTCACGGCGCCGAAGCCGGCATAGCCGCCCTCCCGCTCCGTGATTTCCAGGAAGAAGCGGTCATGGAAGGGCGCGGTATAGGCGTGCAGGAAGACGCCGCCGCTGCCGTCCTGGTCGAACAGCAGGTGGCGTTCGCGCAGCCCCGCCAGCGCCGCATCCTCCAGCCCCACGCGCGCGGCCAAATCCTCGTAGTAATTCTCGGGGATGTCGAGCAGCGGCGCGGCGCGGGTGGAGGCGGCATCGACCACCGCCGCCGCGTCCTTCGTCGAGAAGGCGATGTGGTGCACGCCGGCGCCGGCCAGCGCGGAGACGAAGCGCCCCGTGCCCGTGCGCGTGCTTTCGGAGACGTTGAGCGGAAGGCGGACGCTGCCCTCTCCGCCCGTGAAGGCGCGGGACCGCACCAGGCCATAGGGGTCCGGCAGTTCCCAGGGCGCATCGGCTTCCAGGCCGAAGACCGCGCGATAGAACAGCACGAAGCTGTCCAGCATCCCGGGCGCCAGCGCCTGGGCCACATGGTCGATGCCGGTCAGGTCGCCCTTCTCCTCCCCCGCATCGGGCAGCAGATGGAAGTCGTCCTCCCAGATGGGCGTGGGGCTCGGGGACTGGACCAGGTAGATCAGCGTGCCGTCCGGCGCGCGCACGGCGGGGATGCGGCGCTCTCCCTCGCCGACCCGTTCGCGGAAGGTCGGGCAGCGCAGCGCCTCCGCGCGGGCGATCACGCGGGCCGGGTCGTCCACGCGGAAAGCCATGGCGCAGACCGTCGCGCCGAGCTGCGCGAAGCGCTCCGCCGCGGCGCTGTCGGGTTCCGCATTCAGCACGATGTTGGCGCCGCCGTTGCGCCACAGCTCCACCGCCTTCGACTTGTGCGTGCCGGCGCGCCGGAAGCCCAGCGCGGCGATGAAGGCCGCGAGTTCGGCGCGCGCCGTCTCATCAACCGCGAATTCGACGAACTCGATCCCCGCCAGCTTCGGCACCGCCGGCAGCGCCGCCACCTTCGCCTGTTCGCCGAGCCAGACCAGGCTGCGCAGCCCGTCGCGGGCGATGCGGCGGGACGGCGCGGCACGGAATTCGTCGTTGAAGATCTCGAGCGAGACGGGGCCTGCGTACCCCGCATCGAGCGTGGCGCGCAGGAACCCCGCCACATCCAGCTCCCCCTGGCCGGGGAAGGTGCGGTGGTGGCGGGACCAGGAGAGGGGATCCATGCTCAGCCGCGGCGCATCCGCGAGCTGCAGGAAGAACAGCTTCTCCGCCGGGACTGCCTGGGACAGGCCCGCCAGATCATCGCCGAGGCAGAGGGTGTGGAAGCTGTCGAGGATCAGGCCGAGCGCCGGGTGGTCCGCCCGCTGCACGATATCCCAGGCCTGTCGCCATCGGTTGGTGTGGCGGCCCCAGGCCAGCGCCTCGAACCCCACGCGCAGGCCGCGCCTCGCGGCACGCTCCGCCATCTCCCGCAGATCGGCGGCCGCGCGGGCGGGGTCGTCGATCGCGGCGGCCTGGGTGTTGGAGCAGACCAGGACGAGGTCCGTGCCCAGCGCCTGCATCGTGTCGAACTTCCGCTCCGCGCGGTCCATGTTGCGGGCGCGCGCGGGCTCGGGCATCGCCTCGAAGTCGCGGAAGGGCTGGAAGATGGTGATGGCGACGCCGAGGTCCGCCGCCATGCGCCCGGCCTCGGCGGGGGAACCATCGAAGGCGAGGAGATCCTGCTCGAAGATCTCCACCCCCTCGAACCCCGCGGCGGCGGCCGATTCCAGCTTGTCCGGGAGGGTGCCCGAAAGACAGACCGTGGCGATCGACCGCTGCATGCTGATGGTTCCTGTAGACGCCCGGAACGCATAGCGCATCCGGGCGCGGGTGGGGCGCCCCCTTACTGGAGCGTGATGTTGCGGCTGCGGATGATGCCGCGCCACTTCTCGTTCTCGGCCGCGAAATAGGCCGGCCATTCGGCAGGGGTGCCGACGACGGGCACGACGGCCAGGGCGGCCAGGCGTTCCCGCGTATCCGGCGCTTCCATCGCGGCCTTGGCCAGCGCATTGGCGCGGTTGATGATGGCGTCGGGCAGCCCGGCCGGGCCCTGCAGCGCGATGTGCTCGTACACCTCGTACTCCGCGAAGCCCTGTTCGCGGAAGGTGGGGATGTTCGGCGCCACCGGGCTGCGGTCGCGCGTCGAGATCGCCAGCGCCTTCAGCTCGCCCGCCTGGATCAGCGGCAGCACGCCGGAGGCGGCCTGCACGATCATCGGCGTCTCGTTCGCCAGCACGCCCTGCACCGCCGGCGCGCCGCCGCGATAGCCGACATCGACCAGCTGGAGGCCGGCCGTCTGCAGGAACAGTTCCGTCGCCAGATGCGTGGAGGAGCCAACGCCGGAGTTCGCATAGGTGACGTTGGCGCCGGGCCGCTTCGCCGCGGCGACGAATTCCGCCAGCGTGTTCGCCGGAAAGTTCTTGTTGACGCAGAGGATCATCGGCATCGCCGCCATCAGGCCGATGCCGACGAAGTCACGCTCGTTGTTGTAGGGCAGCGTCATCATGTGCGGCGCCATGGCGTAGGTGCTGACGGTGGAGACCAGCAGCGTGTAGCCATCCGGCCGCGCGCGGGCGACGGAGTTGAAGCCGATGGTGCCGTTGGCGCCGGTGCGGTTGTCCACCACGAAGCCGCGGCCGCTATCGGCGGTGAGCTTCGCGGCCAGGATGCGCGCCACGGCGTCGGTGGACCCGCCGGCGGCCCAGGGGACGACCATCGTCACCGGCCGGCTCGGCCAGGCATCCTGCGCGAGAGCGCCGCGGGCGATGAAGGGGGTGGCGGCGAGACCGCCCAGCAGGCGACGCGTGATCATGGTTGTTTTCCTTCCCCGTTGGGTCGCTTGCGGCCGGCCCCGGCTTAGGGGCCGGCCGATGGGCTGGTTTTAGCGATCCCGCGGGATCATTCCAGGGTGATGCCGCGGCTGCGGATCACCTCGCCCCACTTGGCGCTCTCGGTCGCCAGGTATTCCGGGAACTGCGCGGGGGTGCCGTCCATCGGCACGATCGCGACCTGGCGCATGCGGTCGATCACCTCCGCATTCCGCAGCACGGCGGACTTGGCGGCGGCCAGGCGCTCCACGATGGCCGGGGGCGTGCCGGCGGGGGCGAGGAGCGACCAGTTGGTCGTCGCCTCGAAGCCCGGGAAGCCGGATTCGGCGATGGTGGGTACGGTCGGCGCCAGGGAATTGCGCTCCAGGCTGCTGATGCCGATGGCGACGATCTGGTTCGCGGCCATCAGGGGCAGGGCGGTGACGCCGTCCACGAAGGCGACCTGCACCTCGTTCGTCACCAGCGCCTGCACGGCGGGCGCGCCGCCGCGATAGGTGACGTTCAGGATGTCGATCCCCGCCGCGCGCAGGAACAGCTCCGTCGCGAGGTGCGCCGAGGAGCCGGCGCCGGAGGAGCCGTAGGAGAGCTTGCCCGGCTCCGCCTTCGCGCGCGCCACCAGGCCCGCGATGTCCCGCACCCCAAGCGCGTTGCTGACGCAAAGGAAGATGGGGGAGATGGCGACGCGGCCGATGCCGACGAAGGCACGCTCATCATCATAGCCGCGGTTCGGGAACAGGTGGCGGGACATGGCGTAGGTGGAATTCACGCCGAGCAGCAGCGTGGTGCCATCCGGCCGGGCCCGCGCGACGGAGGCATGGCCGATGGTGCCGGAGGCGCCCGGGCGGTTGTCCACCACCACGTTGCCCGGCAATTCGCGGGACAGGCCCTGCGCCAGCAGGCGCGCCGTGAAGTCGGAGGAGCCGCCCGGCGCCCAGGACACGACGAGGGTGACGGGGCGCGTGCCCGGCCAGGCATCCTGCGCCAGGGCAGGGCGCGCGGCGGCGCCCGCGATCAGGCCAAGCGAAGCGGCGCCGAGGCCGCGGCGGGTGAGATGGGTCATTCCTGGTCTCCGTTCCTCCGGCCCGGGGCTTCGCGCGATCTGCGCGGCCGTCGATTCCGTTGACGTGTATGTACTGGTTAGTCCATAAGCCGCGCAAGCCCTTTCTGGATGGGCCAAGACGAGACAGGATGCGTCCATGCCCGACACTCTTCCGTCTGCCGACGCAATGGCCACGTTGCGGGAGAAGGGCCTCGTGCTCGGCCTGATCGGCGCGGGCATCCAGGCCAGCCGGACGCCGGCCATGCACATGGCGGAAGCGGCGGCCCAGGGCTTCCCCTGCGTCTATCGGATCATCGACCTGGACCGCATCGAGGGCGGCGCGGCGACGCTGCCGGACCTGCTGGTGGCGGCGGAGCGGATGGGCCTCGCGGGGCTCAACATCACCTTCCCCTGCAAGCAGCAGGTGATTCCGCTGCTGGATGAGCTGTCGCCGGAAGCGGCGGCGCTGGGCGCGGTGAACACGGTGGTGCTGCGCGGCGGCCGGCGCATCGGCCACAACACGGATTGCAGCGGCTTCGGGGAGAGTTTCCGGCGCGGCCTGCCCGGCGTGGCGCGCGACCGCGTCGTGCAGCTGGGCGCGGGCGGGGCGGGGTCCGCCGTGGCGCAGGCGCTGCTGGATGCGGGCGTCGGGCGGCTGGCGGTGCAGGATGTGGATGCCGGCCGTGCGGCGGAGCTGGCCGCCGCGCTGTCCGCCCGCTTCGGCGAGGGCCGCGCCGTGCCGGTCGCGGATCTGGCGGCGGAAGTCGCCGCGGCCGATGGGCTTGTGAACTGCACGCCGGTCGGCATGGCGAAGCTGCCCGGCACGCCGCTGCCGCCCGCGATGCTGCATGCGCGGCTCTGGGTGGCGGAGATCGTCTATTTCCCGCTGGAGACGGCGCTGCTGGCGGAAGCCCGGAAGCTCGGCTGCCGGACGCTGGATGGCGGTGGCATGGCGGTGTTCCAGGCCGCGCACGCCTTCCGCCACTTCACCGGCCTGGCGCCCGATGCGGAGCGGATGCTGGCGGGCTTCAAGGCCGCGCTGGGGCGATAACGGCGCCCGCCTGTGGCGGGCGAGGCCGCGAATGCGGCCCGCGGCTCATGCCGCGAAGGCAAGTGCGCGAAGCGCGCGCCCGTCGCATGAGGGCGTGAAAATACCGGAACGATGGGAACCCGGCCCACCCCCAGGGTGTTCCAGGGCCGAACCCATCAACCGGAGTGCGTCACATGACCCGCCAATCCGTTATCATCGTCGTCGCGCTGCTCGCCGCCATCGCCGGCGGCGTGGGCGTCTGGGCCTACAACCAGAACAACACCGTGCTGGACGTGAATGTCGGCGGCCAGCGCCTCAGCGTGCAGGCGCGCTGATCCCATGACGCTCGGCACCATCATCCTCATCGCGCTGATCATCCTGCTGATCGGCGGGTTCAGCGGGCGCTTCGGCGGCTATGGCTACGGCTTCGGCCATGGCGGCGTCGGCCTGCTCGGCACCGCGTTGATCGTCATCGTCGTGCTGATGGTGCTGGGCCGCATCTGACCCGCGCCGGGATCAGGGCGCGAGGTAGCGCAGCACCGCCGTCACCATCATCTCCCGTTGCCGCGACGCGGTGGCGGGATCCATCGTGTCCCGCCCGAAGATGGCGGCCAGGGTGTGGCGGTTGGAGACGCGGTAGAAGCAGAAGCTGCTGACCAGCATGTGAAGATCCACGGGGTCCACGCCCCGGCGGAAATCGCCGCTCTTCTCGCCGCGCTGCAGCAGCGCCGTCATCCGCCCGATCACCGTCGCGTTGCGCGCGCGGATGTCGGGGGATTGCTTGACGTTGCTGGCCTCGTGGATGTTCTCCACGCTGACCAGGCGGACGAATTCGGGATGCGCGGCGTGATGGTCGAAGGTCACTTCGACCAGGCGGCGCATCGCTTCCGCCGGCGGCAGGCGGTCCAGCGCCAGCGCCGCTTCGGCGTCGCGCATGCCGCCATACATCTCCTCCAGCACCGCGGCGTAGAGCTGCTCCTTCCCTCCGAAATAGTAGTAGATCATCCGCTTGGAGGTCGCGGTGCGTGCCGCGATGTCGTCCACCCGGCCGCCCGCATAGCCCTTGGCCGCGAATTCCGCGCGCGCGGCGTCGAGGATGGCGCGCCGCGTCGCTTCCGGCGCACGCGTGCGGCGGGGGGCGGGGGTGGCAACTGGCGTTTCCATGGTCTGGACTCTACGGTTCGTACACGCAGGCGCAAGCGCCCCGGATGGACCAGGCGCTGCGTCGGCGGTAGGCGAGGGGGAGCCAGGGGACGTCCGATGCAGCAGAACGCCATCAACCCGAATGGAATCGGCCAGCCCATCCGGCGGTTCGAGGATGCGCGGCTGCTGCGCGGCCAGGGGCGCTACACCGATGACCTGCGCGCGCCGGATGCGGCGCAGGCGGTGTTCCTGCGATCGCCCCATGCCCATGCGCGCATCGTCTCCATCGACGTCGCGCCCGCGCTCGCCCTGCCGGGCGTGATCGCCGTGCTCACCGGGGAGGATGCGGTGGCGGATGGCATCGGCACGCTGCCCTGCGCGGTGCCGCGCCAACGCCCCGATGGCAGCCCCATGCCGCGCCCGCCCTATCGCCCGCTGGCCGTCGGCGCCGCCAAGCATGTCGGCGACCCCGTCGCGCTGATCGTCGCGGAAACGAAGCAGCAGGCGCGGGACGCGGCGGAGGCCGTGCTGGTGGAGTGGGAGGTGCTGCCCGCCGTCACCAGCGCCACCGCCGCGCTGGCGGAGGGCGCGGCCCTCGTCTGGCCCGAACTCTGCCCGGACAATATCGGCTTCGGCTTCTCCCAGGGCGATGCGGCGGCGGTCGGCGCCGCCTTCGCGCGGGCGGCGCATCGCGTGGCGCTGGATTTCCGCATCAGCCGCGTCTCCGCCAACCCCATGGAGCCCCGCGCCGCCATCGCGGAGTGGGACGAGGCGGAGGGGCGCTGGACGCTGCGGAACGGCACGCAGGGCCCGCACAACCTGCGGGACACGCTGGCACCGGTCCTGGGCGCGGGATCGTCGGCGCTGCGGGTCGTGGCGCCCGACATGGGCGGTGCCTTCGGGCTCCGCAGCCACCCCACGCAGGAACAGGCCGCGCTGCTCTGGGCCGCGCGGCGCCTCAACCGCCCGCTGCGCTGGGTGGCCGATCGCAGCGAGGCGCTGCAATCCGACGCCCATGCGCGGGACAATGACAGCACCGTCGAACTGGCGCTGGACGAGGAGGGAAATTTCCTCGCGCTCCGCATCCGCACCGTCGCCAATCTCGGCGCCTATCTCGCGCTGCTGACGCCGCACTCCTCCACCAACAACCTCGGCGGCCTGGCGGGCGTCTATCGCACGCCGGCCATCCATGCGGAGGTGCTGGGCGCCTTCACCAACACCCAGCCGACGGCCCCCTATCGCGGCGCCGGGCGGCCGGAGGTGACCTATGCGATCGAGCGTGTGATCGACATGGCGGCGCTGCATCTCGGCCAGGACCGCGCCGCGCTGCGCTGGCGCAACCTGATCCAGCCGCAGGAGATGCCGTTCCGCACGGGCCTCGTCTTCACCTATGACAGCGGCGATTTCCCCCGCGGCATGGCGATGGCGCTGGAAGCCGCCGATGTCGCGGGCTTCCCCGCCCGCCGCGCGGAAGCGGCCTCCCGCGGCATGAAGCTCGGCCTCGGCATCGCCAATGCCATCGAGATCAGCGCCGGCCCCGCCAGGACGCCGGGGGAGGAAGGGGTCGAGATCCGCTTCGGCTCCGACGGCCACTGCACCCTGCTGATCGGCGGCCATAGTCATGGCCAGGGGCATGAGACGGCGTTCCGGCAGATGGCGGCGACGATGCTGGGCCTCGATCCCCGCAAGGTCCGCGTGGCCTATGGCGACACGGATGCGCTGCCGCATGGCCGCGGCACCTTCGGCAGCCGATCCATCATCGCGGGCGGCACGGCGATGACGCTGGCCTCGCAGCGGATCATCGACCGCGGCCGCCACATCGCGGGCCTGATGCTGGAAGCCGCGGGCGCCGACATCGACTTCGCCGATGGCCGCTTCACCGTGGCCGGCACCGACCGCGCCGTCACCATCGAACAGGTGGCGCGCGCCGCCCATGTGCCGGGCGGGCTTCCCCAGGGCGAGGAGAAGGGCTTCCATGCGACCGCCATCGTCGCCCCGCAGGACGCGACTTTCCCGAATGGCTGCCACCTCTGCGAGGCGGAGGTGGATCCGGAAACCGGCGCCGTCGCCGTCACCCGCTACACCGTCGTGGACGATGTCGGCACTGTCGTGAACCCGCTGCTGCTGAAGGGCCAGATCCAGGGCGGCGTGGCGCAGGGCCTCGGCCAGGCGCTGATGGAGGAGGCGGTCTTCGACGGGGAGACGGGGCAGCTCCTCGCCGCCTCCTTCATGGACTACGCGATGCCGCGGGCGGTGGACATGCCCTTCGTCGCGGTACAGTCGAACCCGCAGCCGACGCCGATGAACCCCCTCGGCGCCAAGGGGGCCGGGGAGGCGGGGACGGTGGGCGCGCTGCCCGCCGTCATCTCCGCCATCTGCGATGCGATCGGCGTCGCGCATCTCGACATGCCCGCGACGGCGGAGCGGGTCTGGCGCGCGATGCGGTAGCGGCAGCGCCAGCGGCCAGCGGCCAGGAAACCGTGATGGCGCCTCGGGTTTGCGCAAGCGGCCCGGGGTTCCGTGCCGCCTGCAATTAAGTGCCGCTGTTGCACGGACGACTTGATGCCGAGTTGAATTGCACGGGACGCAGGACACGCGAAGATCATCGTCTCCCCGGACATAGAGGACGACGATGGAAAGCGTGGTACGGCAGATTCTGGACAGCCGCGGCGATTGCGCGGTGCCGGTCGCGCAGCTGACCCTCACGGCCAACCTGTTCGATGCGGGCCTGTCCTCCTTCGGCGCGGTCGAGGTGATGGTGGGGCTGGAGGACCATTTCGGCTCAAGTTTCCCTGATCACTTGTTGCGACGTGAAACCTTTTCCACCATCGCCGCGCTGATCGGTGCGGCGGAGGAACTGCACCGGCATTCCCTCGCCGCCTGAACAACGGGCCGCCGAGAGGAACTCCATGGACACCGCCATCATGGCAGGCGCGACGACGCCGGCCGATCTCTTCCGCGAAGACCTCATCCGCCACGGCCACCTCCTCCCCACCGGTGTCGATGGCCTGTACGGCCGGGGCGAGGCCTTCGAGGGTGTGGTCGCGGCCGTGGACGCCATGGTCGGCCGCCTGGCCGATGGCGATCGGGTGGAGGTGCTGCGCTTCCCCCCCGCCATGTCCCGCGCGGGCTTCGAGGCCAGCGGCTACTTCCGCAATTTCCCCCAGCTGACCGCGGGCGTCTCCTGCTTCTGCGGGGACGATGCGGCGCATCGCCGCGCGCTGGCCTGCACGCCGGAGGAAGGCGGCTTCGCCAGCCACATGCAGCCGGCGGATGTCATGCTGACGCCCGCTTCCTGCTACCCGGTCTATCCGATCGTCGCCGCACGCGGCCCGCTGCCGGCGGAAGGGTGGCTGGTGGACAGCTCCTCCTACTGCTTCCGGCGGGAGCCGTCGGTCGATCCGGTGCGCATGCAGATGTTCCGCCAGCGCGAACAGGTCTGCTTCGGCACGCCCGACCGCATCCGCGCCTTCCAGGCGCGCTGGATGGACCGCGCCATGGCGATGTTCGCCTCACTCGGCCTGCCGGCGGCGACCGACATCGCCAACGATCCCTTCTTCGGCCGCGCCGCGCCCCTGATGCGCGACGGCCAGCGCAGCCAGCGCCTGAAGTTCGAGATCCTGGTGCCGATCAGCGATCCCGATCGCCCGAATGCCTGCGGGTCCTTCAACTACCACGTCACGCATTTCGCAGAGGCCTACGGCATCCGCGCCGCGGATGGGGAGATGGCGCATACGGGCTGCGCGGGCTTCGGCCTGGAACGCATCGTGCTCGCGCTGCTGCGCCACCACGGCATGGACCCCGCCACCTGGCCCGGCTCCGTGCGCGCCGCGCTCTGGCCACGGTCATGAGGGCGCCGGCACCCCCTCGCGCGGTGCCGGTCACCGTCGCGGGCTGCCATGGCTGGTTCCATCCGGCGGCGGGATCGCCGCTCGGCCGCGGCATCGTGCTGGTGGCGCCGGAGGGGCATGAGGCGCTGCTGGCCCAGCGTGGCCTGCGGGACCTGGCGATGCGATGTGCCGCGCTGGGGCTGCCCACGCTGCGCTTCGACCATCCCGGCACCGGCGACAGCCCCGGCGACCGCTTCCGCCTGGAAGCGGCACGGGCCGCGATCATGGAGGCGGTGGACTGGATGCGGGCGGAGGCCGGCTGCGCGGAGGTGGCGCTGGCCGGGCTGCGCCTCGGCGCGCTGCTGGCCGCGCAGGCCGCGGCCCGCCGGCCGCAGGACGTGGCGGCGCTGCTGCTGCTGGCGCCCGTCGCGCTCGGCCGCAGCCATCGCCGCCAGATGCTGCTGGCCGCCCAGGTCGGCGGCGGGCGGGATGACCGCGCGGACGGCATCGAGGTCGCTGGCCACCACTGGGCGGCGGAGGAACTGGACGACCTCGCCGGCGCCGACCTCGCCGCCGCGCTCTGCCGCGCCGCGGTGCCGCGCGTGATGGTGATGGACCGGGAAGCCGGCGCCGCGCGCCGCGTCGCCCCCTCCGTCGCCTTCGAGGAATTCAGTGGCCTCGATCGCTTCCTGGCGCCGGCGCATGAGGCGCGCGTGCCGGTCGAGGCCTTCGATCGTGCCGCCGCCTGGCTGGCGGAGGGCGCGGAGCCTGCCGAATCCGTCGTGTTCACCGAGGAAGCCGCTCCCCGGCAGGTCGGCGGCGGCGCCACGGAACGCGTGCTGCGCTTCGGCCCCGGCGGCAGCCTGGTGGGCGTGCTCTGCAGCCCCGCGCCCGCTCTGGCGCGGCGCACCGCGGCGCTGCTGCTGAACACCGGCGCCAATGGCCGCGTCGGCGTCGGGCGCTTCGGCGTGCGGATGGCGCGGCGCCTTGCGGCACTCGGCATCGCCTCCCTGCGCATGGACCTGCCGGGGCTTGGCGACAGCGAAGCCGCGGAAGGGGCCGACCCCGCCATGGCGCCCGATCCCTTCGGCGATGGGCTGGTGCCGGCAGCGCGGGCGGGGCGGGATGCGCTGGCGGCGGAGGGGGCCTCACGCTGCCTTGTCATCGGGCTCTGCTCCGGCGCGCATGTGGCGCTGCGCCTGGCGCTGCTCGACCCGCGGATCGACGGGCTGGCGCTCTTCAACCTGCCGGCCTTCGACCGCAGCCAGGGCGGCGCGCCGGCGCTGGATGGCGGCCCCCCGCCCGGGGAGACGCGCTGGCTGCGCCGGCCGCGCATGCTGTGGCGGCGCCTGAAGGCGGAGGCCGACCGGCGCCTGGCTTCGGTCGGGATCGAGGTCGGGCTGGACGCGCCATCCGCCTGGATGCGGCGGCTGGCGGCGCGGCGCGTGCACCTGCTGCTGGGCTACAGCCGGGGCGACCGGGGGCTGCGGGAGCTGCGCGCCCATTTCGGCCGCCGTGGCCGCCGCCTGGCCACCTTCCCGCTGGTGCGCTGCCGGGTGCTGGACGGCACCGAACACGCGCTGGCGCCGCTGGCCATGCAGGCGGAGGCCGCGGCGCTGATCGAGGAGGCGGCGCTGCGCCTGGACGATGCGGCGGCCGCCATCGGCGCCAATACGCCGCGCCGCGACCGGCCGGCCGAGGGCGGCCTGCCGGAACTGGCGCTGCCCGCGCGCTGACCGCCCCGGAGGAGAGAGACGAGATGAGCGCCGTGCTGACCGCACCGCAGGCCCTCGCGCGGCCCGTGGACAGCCCCGCCGCCCTGACGCGGACGATCGAATTCGCCCGCGTCGCGCTGGTGATCGGGCTGGTCTTCCTGCACTACTTCAACCTGCCGGGCGACCACCGCCCGCCCTTCCAGGGGATCGACCCGGATGGGCCGCGCCTGGCCACCTTCATCAACGGCTTCCTGACCTTCTTCTTCTTCAGCGCCGTGCCCCTGCTGAGCGCCGTTTCGGGCTGGCTGTTCTTCGGCGGCGGCGACCGGGCCGGGCAGGGGACGGGGCGGAAGATCCGCGGCCGGGTGCGGTCCCTGCTGCTGCCCCTGCTCATCTGGAACCTGGCGACGCTGGCGCTGGCCATCCTGGTGCAGCGCGTGGCGCCCACCATCGGCTTCGCGCAGCAGTTCAACCTGCAGGCCGCGACGGCCGATGCCTGGGACTATGTGAACGCCGTGCTCGGCGTGACCGAGGTGCCGATCGCCTTCCAGTTCTGGTTCGTGCGCGACCTGTTTGTCACGGTGCTCTGCACGCCGCTGATCTGGCTGGCGCTGCGCCATGCGCCGGTGGCGGGGGCGCTGCTGCTGGCGGCGGTCTGGGCGGCGGGCTTCACGCTCGGCATCTTCATCCGGACCGACGTGCTGTTCTTCTTCTATCTTGGCGCCCTGGCGCGTCGGCGGGACTGGGACCTGCGGATCAGCGCGGGCGCCACGCTGTCCCTGCTGGTGGCCTATGCCGCGCTGACCGCCATGCGCACCCTGGCGCCGCTGGTGGTGGACATGGCGGATCCCGAAACCATCGCCTGGCTCGATGTGGTCACGCGCCTCGTCCGTCCGCTCGGCGTCGTGGCGTGCTGGGGGGTGTGCCTGCACCTCGCCGCCACCGGCTGGGGCGGGGCGCTGGCGCGCTGGGGCGGCTTCGCCTTCTTCCTGCACGCCGCCCACTACCCCGTCATCGCCCTGGTGAAGGAGGTCCTGTCCCGCGTGATGCCCGCTTCCGGGGAGTTCTGGCTGCTGGCGCATTACGGCGCCTCCGTCGCGCTTACCATCGCGATCGTCGCCGCGGCGGGCGTGGTGCTGTTCCGGCTGTCGCCCGCCCTCTACGGGCTGCTGGCCGGCGGGCGGCGCCTGGCATGACCGACTGGCCGGGCGAGCCTGTCGATGCCGCGCCGCGCGACCGGCCCGGTGCGGTGCCGCTGCGGGGGCGCTGGACGCTGCTGGAACCGCTGTCGGGCGACCATGCCGCCCAACTCTGGCCCCATGCCGCGGCGGCGCCGGACAGCTTCACCTTCCTGCCCTTCGGCCCCTTCGGCAGCGAGGCCGCCTTCCGCGGCTATCTCCGCCTGGCGGCGGCAAGCCGGGACGAACTGCTCTGGGCCGTGCGCCCGCTGGCGGCGGATGGCACGCCCGGGCCGGCCGCGGGCTGGATCGGGCTCCTCGACATCCGCCCGGCCCACGCCACGGCGGAACTCGGCAACCTCTGGTTCCCGCCCGGCCTCGCACGCACGCGCTCGGCGACGGAGGCCTGCTTCCTGCTGCTGGACCATGTGCTGGGCGATCTGCGCTACCTCCGCATGGGGTGGAAGTGCAACGCGCTGCATGCAGGCTCCGCCCGCGCGGCGGAACGGCTCGGCTTCCGGCATGAGGGCCGGCTCCGCGCCCACATGATCGCGCGCGGGCGCCGGCGGGACACGGATTGGTACGGCCTGCTGGCGGAGGAATGGCCGCCGCGCCGCGCCGCCATCCAGGCCTGGCTCGACCCCGCCAATTTCGACGCCGCCGGCCAGGCGCGGCAGTCGCTCGTCCGGACGGCTTGAGGCGCGCGCCAGGGGGCGCGACACTCCGCCCAACGCCGGAGGAAATGCCATGCCTGCCCTGACCCGCCGCGCGGCGCTGGCCGCGCCGCTGCTGTTCGCCGCCCCTGCCGCGCGGGCGCAGACCTGGCCGACGCGGCCCATCCGCCTCATCGTCCCCTTTGCGCCGGGCGGCACCACGGATGTGATGGCGCGGCTGGTGGCGGAGCGCATCGGCGCGCAACTCGGCCAGCCCGTGGTGGTGGAGAACCGCGCCGGCGCGGGCGCCACCATCGGCGCCGCCGCGGCCGCGCAGGCAGCGCCGGACGGGCAGGTGCTGCTGATGTCGAACAGCACCTCCCACGGCGTCTCCCCGGCGCTCTACCCGACCATCCCCTATGACGCGATGCGGGACTTCACCCATGTGGCGCTGGTCGCGACCAGCCCCTCGGTCCTGGTGGTGAACCCGGGGCACCGGGCGCGGGACCTGGCGCAGTTCATCGCCATGGCGCGGGAGGCCGGTGAGATCGACTTCGCCGTGGCGGGCATCGGCACCTCCAGCCACCTGGCCGGCATCCGGCTGGGCACGGCGCTGGGGGTGAAGGTGAACGCCGTGCCCTATCGCGGCGCGGGGCCGGCGCTGACGGACACCATCGCGGGCGTGGTGCCGGCCATGCTGGACAGCCTGCCGAGCGCCGGGCCGCATATCCGCAGCGGGGCGCTGCGCGGCATGGCCGTCAGCAGCGCCGCGCGGTCCGCCCGCTTCCCGGACCTGCCGACGCTGCGGGAGGGTGGCGCCGATGTCGTCAGCGCCGCCTGGTTCGGCCTGTCCGGCCCCGCCGGCCTGCCGCCCGCCATCGTGGCGCGGCTGGCGGAGGCGGTGCGCGTGGCGCTGGCGGACCCCGGCACCATCGCGCGGTTCGAGGACCTGCTGGGCGCGCCGCCGCCGGAGAGCACGCCCGACAGCTTCACCCGCTTCGTCCAGGCGGAGCTGGCGACCTTCGCGCCCATCGTGCGCGCCGCCGGCCTCACGCCGGGCTGAGGGTCAGCACCGCTTCCTCCACCACGGCGGGGGAGGCGTGGTGGATCATGTGGCCGGCGCCTGGCAGCAGCACCAGGCGGCTGCCCGGGATCATGGCGTGCAGGCGCTGGGCCTGGCGCTTCGGGCTGACGATCCGGTCTTCCTCCCCGGCCAGGATGGCGACGGGAAGGTGCAGCTGGCCGATGCGCTGGGACAGGCGCCGCGCCGCCGGGACCATCGCCGCGCTGTCCTCCGCCACCGCGCGGATCTGCCAGGGGCGGACCGTCAGCGGCAGCGGGAATTCACGCTTGAAGCGGCGCGGCACGGGCAGGGGCGCGAACATCCGGCGGATCATCGGCTTCGCCATGGCGCGGCCGAGCGGCGGGCCATAGGTGTAGCGGATGACATCGCCGACCACGGGGATGGCGGGGGGGGAGAAGAGCACCGCATCGGCCCGCAGGCTGGGGAAGTAGTAGCCCCCCGCCAGCACCAGCCCGCCTACCTTGCTGGCATGGTCCAGCGCCAGCGCCATCGCGACCATCGCGCCGAAGCTGTGGCCGAGCACGATGGGGCGGACCAGGCCCAGCCGGTCGATGGCCGTGGCGACCAGGGCGGCCTGCGCCTCCGGCGTCCAGTCGCGGTCGCGCGGGCGGTCGCTGCGGCCGAAGCCGGGACGGTCGATCGCGACCACGCGGCGGTGGCGTGCCAGCAGGTCGATCAGGCCGCTGCTGTCGAAATCCTCCACCATGCTGCCATTGCCGTGCAGCAGCACCACGGGCGGGCCATCCGCCACGGCGCCACCGCGGTCCAGGATGTGCAGCCGGACGCCATCCACCTCGATGAAGCGGCCCGGGGCGGCGCGGGCGCGTTCGGCGCCGCGCGCGGCCTGCCAGGTGGCAAGGGCGAAGCCGCCCGCGGCGGCGGCAAGCGTGATCAGGCGGGACATGGGTGGCTGCTCCGGCGGGGTTTGCAGGTGAACCCCGCGAACCGTTCAGAGGTTCGATGCCACCGTGCCGGTTCGGCCCCGCGGCAGGGCTGCGCAATCGGTTGCCGCGGTTCGGAATCCGTTCACGTTACTTGATTAGTTACCTCGGTGATCGCCTGGAGGTGCCTGCCATGACCATCCCGTCCCGCTTTACCGGCCTGCGCGGAAGGCTGACGGCACTCGCTGTTCTTCCCGCGCTGCTCGCGGTCCTGCTGACGGCCGCGAGCGGCTATTCCGCCCTGCTCGCCGTGCAGCAGGACCGGCAGCGCGCCGAGCTCGCCGCCGCCAGCCAGCGGCTGTCGACGGCGCTGGATGACATCGGCCGGCAGATGCATGGCTATGCCAGCAGCCTGGCGCCGCGACCCAACGTCATCCAGGCCCTGGCGAATGGGGATGCCCCGGCGGCGCAGCGGCTGATGGCGGATACCTATGCCGCGATCCGCCGGGCCGACCCGACGCTGGAGGTGATCGAGGTGACGGATGCGCGCGGGCGCGTGCTGGCGCGCGGGCACCAGCCCGGCCGCGCCGGCGACGACAAATCCGCGGCCCCGGATGTGGCGGCGGCGTTGTCCGGCCGCCCCGGCCTCGGCAACGTCATGTCGCCCTCGACCAACGAACTCGCCATCGGCGCGGCGCTGCCTGTGATGCAGGACGGCCGCGTCGTCGGCACGGTGAAGGCGGGCACGCGGCTCAACGCGAATACGGCCACCATGCTGGGTGAGCTGGCGGGCGGGGAGGCGCTGCTGTTCGTCAACGGCGTGCTGCTGGGCTCGACGGTGCCGGGCCTCACGACTCAGTCCTTGCCGGCGGAGTTGCTGGCGGCGGCGCGCGCGGGCGGGTCCGCGGTGCCGCTGACCGTCTCGCTCGGTGACCGCGGGGTCCACACGGCGCTGGTGGTGGGGGTGAAGGATTTCCAGGGGCATGCCGTCGGCGCCGCGGTGCTGGCCGTGGCCGACCTGCCCTGGGCCATGGCGCGCACCGCCGCTGTCCTGCGCATGCTGGCGGTGGCCGCCGTGCTGGTGGCGCTGACGGCGCTGGCCGGCCTGCTGATCGCGGCGCGGACCGCGCGGCCGATGGTCGGCATGGCCGTCGCGATGGGGGAGATCGCGCAGGAACGCGACAACGTCGCCATCCCCGGCGCGGGCCGTACCGACGAGATCGGCCGCATGGCCGGGGCTCTCACCAAGCTGGCCGATGCGGCGGCCGAGAAGCGGCGGCTGGAGGCCGCGGCGGCGGAGGAGCGGGCGACCCAGCTGCGCCGCGCCGCCGCGGTGGAACGCCACACCACCGATTTCGGCCGGTCCGTCGGCGGCGTGCTGGGGTCGCTGGGCGAAGCAGCAACCGCGATGCGGGAAACCGCGGGCGGCATGGCCGCCAGCGCGCAGCAGACGGAGGCGGAGGCCGCGCGCACCGCCCAGGCCGCGGACAGCGCGGCCGGGGACCTCGGCACCGTCGCGGCGGCGGCGGAGGAACTCGCCTCCTCCGTCTCCGAGATCAGCCGCCAGGTGGCGACCGCCGCGACCGTGGCGCGGGAGACGGTGGACCAGGCGACCGCAACGGATGAGCGGATGCAGGCGCTGACCCAGACGGCGGACCGCATCGGCGGCATCGTGCGCCTGATCTCCGACGTTGCCGGCCGCACCAACCTGCTGGCCCTGAACGCGACGATCGAGGCCGCGCGCGCGGGGGAGGCCGGGAAGGGCTTCGCCGTGGTGGCGGGCGAGGTGAAGGCGCTGGCGACCCAGACCGCCAAGGCGACGGAGGAGATCGCGGCGCAGATCACCGCCATGGAAAGCGCGACGCGCGGCGCGGCGGATGCGATGCAGGGCGTCGTCGCCTCCATCCGCCGGATGGACGAAGTCGCCGCCACCATCGCCGCGGCGGTGGAGGAGCAGGGCGTCGCGACGCAGGAGATCAACCAGCGCGTCCAGGCGGTGTCCGGCAACACCCGCGTGGTGACCGGCGCGATGGAGGAGCTGACCTCCATCGCGCGGAATTCCGGCGCCGACAGCCGCGCCGTGCTGGGCGCGGCGGAGGGGCTGGTGGCGCAGGCGGCGACGCTGCGGCGGGAGGTGGACGGCTTCCTCGCCGCCATCCGCAGCGACAGCGGCGAGCGCCGGCGGTTCGAGCGCCTGCCCGCCCGCGGCAGCAGGGTGGCGCTGCGGCTGCCCGGCCTGGCGGAGCAGTCGGTGGAACTGGTGGACGTCTCGGCGGGCGGTGCAGCGATGCGCTGCGGGGCCGTGCTGCCGGCGGGGACGGAAGTGTCGGTGACGCTCACCCCCGGGCAGCAGCCGGAGCCGGCGCGCATCGTCCGCGCGGAAGGCGGCGTGACGGCCGTGGTGTTCCGCAGCGCGCCGAGCGCGGCGGCGGAGCCGCTGCTGGACCGGCTGCGGGGCGCGAAGCGCGCGGCCTAGCTGCTGGCGGTCTCCGGGTGGAACATCTCCTCCACCTGGAGCCTTCGGCGCGACAGGTGCTGCGCGTCGGACCAGCGGGCGATCGCCTCCAGCTCCGCGCGGTTGGCGCTGATCCCATAGGTCCAGGGATCGGCGCCGAGCAGCGCCTTGGTCGCCGCCCATTCCTCCGCCAGGAAGGGCAGCATCAGGCTGAGCGAGGAATGGCGCAGATCGGCCTCCATCTCCGCGAGGCCGAGGCGGCGCGCTTCCTCGAAGGCGGCGTAGAGCCGGCCGGCGAGGCCGGGATTCCTCGCCGCGATGTCCCGGCGCAGCCCCATCACATGCATGATCGGGTGGAAGCCGGTGCGGCGGTGCCAGGCGATGGCGGCGGCGCGGGGGTCCGGGAACAGGCGCACCACGCGCGGATCGCCCTGCGCGAAGGCCAGCGGCTCGGTGGGGGAGAGGATGGCGTCGATCTCGCCATCCAGCAGCGCCTGGTTCAGCGTCGCGCCGTCGGGCAGCGGGCGGACATCCATCCCCGGCGGCAGTTCCAGCGGCAGGCGTTCGCGGCGCCCGGCCTGGTTGGTGCCCGCCGTGCGCCAGGCGATGCCGTTGACGTCCACGCCATGGTCATCGGCGAGGATGCCGCGCAGCCAGAGGCCCAGCGTCATCTGGTACTCGGGGATGCCGACACGCCTTCCCTCCAGCCCCTTGGCATCGCTGATCCCGGCATCGGCGCGCAGGTAGATGCAGCCGTGGCGGAAGGCGCGGGAGACGAAGGCGGGGATCGCGTCATAGGCGGCCTCCCCGCGCGAGACCTGGATAAGGTGGGAGGAGAGCGAGAGCTCCGTCACGTCGAACTCGGCGCGGGAGAAGGCGCGGGGGAAGCTTTGTTCCGAATGGATCGGCACCGGCACCAGGCGGATGCCGGGCAGCGTCACGCGCCCGTCGAACAGGGCGCGGACGCGGTCATAGGGGGCGCAGGCGACGGTGAGGGTCAGCATCAACCGGGTCGCGACACCCGGCGGCCGATCTCCTGCGCGATGCGGGCCTGGTCCGCCACATAGGGGGCGAATTGCGCGGGCGGCATGGCCACGCCTTCCAGGCCGAGCGTGTCGAACTGCTGCATCACCTCCGGATCCGCGATCGCGGTGGCGACGGCGGCGTGCAGGCGGTTGACCAGGGCGGGCGCGGCGTTGGGCGGCAGCCATAGGCCGAACCAGTTCACCACTTCGAACCCCGCCAGGCCCTGTTCCTGCAGCGTCGGCACATCGGGCATGCCCTTCCAGCGCCGCGCGCCAGTCAGCGCGATGGCGCGCAGCCGCCCGGCCTGGACGTGCTGGAGGGCGATCTGCGTGCCAACGAAGAACATGTCGATGCGGCCGGCGAGCAGGTCCGTCGTCGCCTCCGCCACGCCGCGGTACGGCACGGAGAGGATGTCCGTGCCCGTCATGGTCTTCATCAGCTCCGCCGGGAGGTGGCTGGCGGTGCCGTTGCCGGCGTTGGCATAGGTCAGCGCGCCGGGCCGCGCCTTGGCCAGCGCCACCAGCTCCGCCAGGTTGGTGGCGGGGACGGAGGGATGCACCACCAGCGCCTGGCCGAAATTCTGCGCGGCCAGCGTCACATGGGTGAAGTCGCGCACCGGGTCGTAGGTCACGTTCTCATTGAAGGGCGGGATGTTCACGTGGGACGCCGTGGTGAACATCCAGGTCAGCCCATCCGCCGCCGCGCGCGCGACATAGGCGGTGCCGACCAGCCCGCCGCCGCCCGCGCGGTTGTCGATGATGAGCGTCTGCCCGAGCGTCGCCGCCATCTTCGGCACGATGGCGCGCGCGACGAGGTCCGGCGGCCCGCCGGGCGGGGAGGGCACGACCACGCGGACGGGGCCGCGCGCCTCCTGCGCCTGTGCGCCGCCGGCCAGCATCGCGGAGCCCAGCAGGAGGGGCCTGCGTCCGATCATCGTCATGGCGATGTCCTCAATCCGCGCGGATGCCGGCGCGGGTGATCAGGCCGCGGAAACGCTCCAGCTCGCCGGCGATCAGCTGGCGGAAGGCGTCGGGCGTGCGAGGCGCGGCATCGGCGCCTTCCATCACCAGGCGCTGCTGCAGGTCGGGGTCGTTGAGCTGGCCGTTCACCGCTTCGTTGATGCGGGCGATGATGGCGGGTGGCGTCGCGGCGGGCGCGACCAGGCCGTGCCACTGCACCATCTCATAGCCCGGCAGGGCTTCGGCCACCGGCACCACGCCGGGGATGGATGGGGAGGGGCGCGCGGCGCTCATGCCCAGTGCGATCAGGTTGCGTTCCCGCGTCGCGGGCAGCACCACGGGCGCGCCGGCGAAGGCGACCTTCAAGCGGCCGGCCAGCAGGTCGGCCAGCATCGGGCCGTTGCCGCGATAGGGGACATGGACCAAGTCGATGCCGGCGGCGTCGCAGAAGCTCGCCATGGTGATGTGGGACGCGCTGCCGTTGCCGGCGCTGCCGTATTCCAGCGTGCCCGGCCGCGCCTTGGCCAGCGCGATGAACTCCGCCGTCGTCCGCGCGGGGACGGAAGGGTGGATCGCCAGCACGCCGGGCAGCGTCGCCACCAGGGCCACGGGCGCGAAATCCCGCAGCACGTCGTAGGGGATGTTGGGGTAGATGAAGGGGTTCACGGCCAGCGTGCCGACATGGCCCCACATCAGGGTGTAGCCATCCGGCGCGCTGCGCGCGACCTGGGAGGCACCGACCGTGCCGCCCGCGCCGCCGCGGTTCTCCACCACCACGGGGTTGCCGCCCAGCGCCTGCTGCAGCTTGGCAGCCAGCGGCCGGGCCAGCAGGTCGTTCGAGCCGCCCGGCGGGAAGGGCACGACGATCGAGATGGGACGGTTCGGCCAGGATTGCGCCAGCGCCCGGTCGCCGATCGGGATCGTCGCCAGGGCGGGGGCGGCGAGCAGCAGGGAGCGGCGGGAGAGCATGGAATTCCTCCTTCTATCCCGGAAGAATTGCGGCGGACTCGCGGGCAGGGGAAGCCCCGCCCAACCCCGGAGCGTTCCGGGTGTGACATTCCGGCCACTAAAATTTTAGGAGGATTATCCCTCTTTAGCACCTTTAGCACCGATTCAGCGGGTGCATCCGGGCGCGGCGGGGCCGGTGATGGGTGGAAACATACCCGGAACATCGTACCCTCCACCAGCCTTTTCCGCCCCGCCTACCCAGGCCGGGGCGGAGTTGCTAGCGTTGCAGCCCCAACGTCACAGGTGCGCCCATGGCCAAGATGCGGATCGAGGGTTCCTTCGTCGCCCTCATCACCCCCTTCAACGCCGATGGCAGCGTCGATTTCGGCGGCTTCCGCACGCTGATCGACTGGCACGCGAAGTCCGGCACCTCCGCCGTGCTCATCATGGGCTCGACGGGTGAGGTCTCCATGCTGACGCCCGATGAGCGGCGGGAGATCGTGGAGAAGACCGCCGCCATGAAGGTGGGCGGGATGAAGATGTTCTATGGCTGCACGGGCACCAGCACGGCCGCCACCATTGCCTATCTGAAGCACGCCAAGGCCGCCGGCGCCGATGGCGCGATCCTGGCGGCGCCCGCCTATATCTGCGCGCCGGAGGACGACATCGAGGCCTTCTTCGCGGAATGCGCCGACGCGGTGGCACTGCCCATCGGCATCTACAACAACCCGCCGCGCGTGAAGTCCGACCTGCATTGGGACCACCTGCTGCGCCTGATGAAGCACCCGAACATCGTGGTGCTGAAGGAAAGCACGACGCGGGTCGGCCAGGTGGCGCAGGTCTGCGCGGCCAGCCCCGATGCGACGATCATGTGCTGCGACAGCCCGAACCTCGGCCTGGTGGTGCCGACCATGTCGCTCGGCGGGCATGGCACGGCGAACATGACGGGCAACATCGATCCAGCGGGCATGGCGCGGCTTTCCACGCCCTGGACGACGCCGGAGCAGTCCGTCGTGTTCCGGGAGACGTATCTGCGCCTGCTGCCGCTGCTGCACTTCACCTACAGCGCCATCAACCCCGTCGCCGTGAAGTCCCTGATGAAGGCGGTCGGCCTGCCGGCCGGTGACCTGCGGCGGCCGCTGACGGGGCTGAAGCCGGACCACCTGGCGCGGGGCGTGGCGATCGTGCAGGCGCTCGGGCTCGATGCGCAGTATGGCTGGCGCCTGCCGGGCCAGGTGATGCCGCTGGCGGCGGAGTAGCCCGCGGGGGGATCGCGCAAGGCGCGATCCGGCTGCATGCTTCCCCCAACGAGTTCTGGGGGAAGCGTGACATGCTGAAGAAGATCGCCGCGGCGTTGGGTGCGTCTCTGCTGGCCGCCCTGCCCGCCGCCGCCCAGGAATGGCCCACCCGCCCCGTCCGCCTCCTCGTCGGCTTCCCCGCCGGCGGGCCCACCGACATCCCCGCGCGCATCATCGCCGACCAGCTCCGCGCCCGCCTGCCGCAGCCTGTGGTGATCGAGAACCGAACCGGCGCCGGCGGCCGCATCGCGCTGGACCATGTCATGTCCCAGCCGAGGGACGGGCACACGCTGCTCGTCTGCACCTATATCGATGCGCTGAACACGCTCGGCACCGCGCGGCCTTATCCGCTGTCGGACCTCGCGCCGATCTCCCAGATCACGCGCGCCTATTACGCGCTGGTCGTGCCGAATTCCCTGCCGGCACGGGATGCGCGGGAATTCGCGGTGCTGGCGGCGTCGCGGCCGGAATCGGTCGCCTTCGGGCATGTCGGCGGCGCCTCTATGCCGAACCTGGTGGCGCGGATCTTCGAGGGGCTGGTGGGCGCGCGGATGGTGGAGGTTCCGTATCGCGGCACGCCGCCCGTGCTGCAGGACCTCATCGCGGGGCGGTTGCAGCTGTTCGTCGGCCCGCTGGTCAACACCATGCCGCTGGCGCAGGCGGGGCAGGTGCGGGCGATCGGGATGACCAGTCCGGAAAGGCTGGCGGTGGCGCCTGAGGTGCCGACGCTGCGGGAGCAGGGCATCGATCTGGTGGCGCAGGGCTGGCTCGGCATCTGCGGCGCCAGCGGCATCCCGGCGCCCGTCGTGGCCACCGTGAACCGGCTGGTGGTGGAGGCGGTGGCGAGCCCGGAATACCGGGCGGCGGTGGAGGGGACCGGGGCGGGGGCGGTGTCGTCCTCGCCGGAGGCGCTTGGGCGGCTGATGGAGGAGACGGTGGCGCAGTATCGAGGGGTGATCCGGGGGTTCAATATTCCGCTGGATTGAGGGGCGGGTGGAAGGCCCCCCTCACCCAACCCTCTCCCCCCGTTGGGGGGAGAGGGCTATTCGGCGCCGCGCTGGTCCACTGAAATCGACGAAAATCCGCGATCCAGGCGGTCCAGTTGGAAGCGGGTCGGCGCGTCTTCGGGCAGCAGGGCGACGACGCGGGTGAAGGCGGCGCGGGCGGCGGGGGCGTCGCCGGCCTCGAGCGCGGCGAGGCCTTCGTCCCAGGCGGCGCGGGCCTCGGGCGGCGGGTCCCAGGGCGCGTAGACATCGACGGCAGCGGCGCGGCCGCGGGCGGCGAGGCGGCCAAGCTGCCGGAAACCCTGGCCGGGCTGCGCGGCGGCCGTCTCCGCGTCCAGCAGCACCGTCGTGCCGAAGATCTTGTTGGCCTGTTCGAGGCGCGCGGCCAGGTTCACCGCATCGCCATGCGCGGTGTAGTCCAGCACGCGGCCGCCGCCGACATCGCCGACGATCGCGACGCCCGTCGCGATGCCGACCCGCGTGATGCCGAAGCCGTCCGCCGCGTGGCGGCGCGCGAAATCCTCGCCGTACTTGGCCAGCGCGATCCCGCAGGCGACCGCGTGGCGTTCATGCCCCGGCTGGTCCAGCGGCGCGCCGAACATGACGTGCAGCGCATCCCCCACCACCTTGTCGAGCGTCCCGCCATGCCGGGCGATGATCTCCGCCGCACCGGCGATATAGGCGTCGAGCAGCGCGATCAGCGCGGCCGGGCCGCTGCGCTCCACCAGGCCGGTGAAGCCCGCGATGTCGGTGAAGACGAAGCTCATCCGCCGCGCCTCGCCACCGATGCGGACCAGGCCCGGTTCGCGGGCGATGCGGGCGACGAGGTCGGGCGGCAGGGACTGGGCGAAGCGTGCGACCAGGCGTGCGCGGCTGGCGCGGGTCGCGACGAAGGCGGCTAGCGCCGAGGCCCCGGCGCCGGCCAGCAGCGCCGCCAGCGGCAGCAGCGGGTCCGCCAGCAGCATCGTCGCCGACAGCAGCGCGAGCACGCCCGCCGGCACCGCGACCAGCGCGACGAGGCCGAGCCCCGCCAGCGCCAGCGGCGGCAGCGCCGCCCCCGCCGCGGCGCCGGCCAGGCCCGCCAGCGCGGCCACCGCGACCTCCACCCCCGGCAGCCAGGCGGGGCGGCGGGGCAGCCAGAGCGTCAGGGCCTGGGCCAGCGCCTCCGCCTGGATGCAGATGCCGGGGAGGAGGGGGGCGAAGCCGGTCTCCCGCAGCGCGCCGAGTTCGGGGGCGGTGCCGCCCAGCAGCACGATGTGGCGTTCGATCGCGGCGGGCGGCACGCGCCCGGCCAGCAGAGCGGCCGCGGAGACGCTGGGCAGGGGCGGGCCGGGATGCAGGCGCACGGCCAGCGTCCCGTCCAGCGGCAGCACGGCGGGGCCGAGGCGAAGCGCCGGCGCGGTGCCATCCAGCAGCGGAGTCGATCCGCCGAGCGCCAGGCGCAGCGCCTCCAGCACCAGGCCCGGGCGCCATTCGCCGCCGGCGCGCACCACCAGCGGCACGGCGCGCACCCGCCCGCCCTCCAGCGACGCCGCGCCATGGCCGGGTGCGGCGGCGACCAGCGCGGGCAGGGCGGTGACGGCGCCGGGGGCGGAGAGCGGCGCCAGCCCCTCCGCCTCGCCCAGCAGGGCGAAGCCGCCGGGGGCGGCGGGTGGGGCGGTGGCCTCGGGCGCCAGCAGGAAGCCGAGCGTGACCGGGCGGGCGGCGATCGCCGCGGCCAGGGCCTGGTCGTGGTCGGGCAGGCCGGCGGCGCGCTGGCGGAGTGCCGCGGCCTCGGCGTCGGGCAGGGCGTCGGCCAGGCGGCGGGCGAGAACCGCGGGGGCAGCGCGGTCCGGGCCCTCGAACAGGATGTCGGTGGCGATGGCGGCGGCGCCCCCCAGCCGGTCCAGCAGCGCCGCGATCCGGTCCCGTGGCCAGGGCCAGGGGCCGATCGTGGCCAGGCTCTCGCGGTCGATCGCCACGACCAGCACGGGGGGCGGGGGGCCGGGGCGGGGCCAGGCGGCCAGCAGCGCGTCCAGCGCCAGGTCCCGGGCGGCGCCGAAGGGCGCGGGCAGCAGCAGCCGGAACGCGAGGAGCAGCCCCGCCGCGGCGGCGCCCCAGCGGAACGCCGTCAGGGGGAAAGGCCCACCTGCGCCAGGGCGCGGGCGATGCGGGCGGGGGACCAGGCTACCGGCGCTTCCGGTACGCCGCCGCGGATATCGGTGCCGAGCCCGGCGGGCAGCGTGACCAGGCGCCCGCCGGCGGAGACCGCGGCCTCACCCCGCGCGACGAAGACGGCGAAGATGCCCTCCATCTCCCCGGCCCAGAAGGCGGTGCCGCGGACGCCGATCAGCGCGGCCGGGGAGATGATGGCGACGGGGGCGCGGGGCGCCGTCTCGGGCCGGCTGAACCAGAGAGACCCGGCGGCGCGGCGCAGCACGGTCCCGGCGCCATCGGTCGGGGTGGCCGGCACGCTGTCCAGCAGCAGGCGGGAGAGGGCGCCGAGGCGCAACTCGATATCGCCGGCGAGGCGCGCGAGCAGCCGGGACTCGGCGCCGGTGACCAGCGTGTCGCCCTCTCCCAGCGGCGCGGCGGGGGCGAGGGTTCGGCTGGCGCCGGGGCGTTCGGCGCGGGCGGTGCCGGCGACCTCCACTGCCTCCCCGATCCGTCGCGGCGCGGGGCCGGCGGCGCCGAGCAGCAGGGCGGCGGCGGCCAGGGCGCGGCGGCCTGTGATGGTCTGCATCGGGGTCACCCTGGCCGTTACGGGACGGAGATTATCGCGCGTCGTGGCAGCGCGGTATCGGCGAAGCGGCGGCATCGCCTGATTTGCCGCGGCGGGGGGCCGCTTGCGGCATGGGGGTTTTGTCGATATTTTTTAGGCCAGGGGCGTTTTGTCGCCCAACCGGTCAGGGGGATTGTCGCATGCGTCTGCTCAGCTTCATCGAGAATGGGCGCAGCGCGCCGGGTGTGCGGATGGGGGAGGAGGTCGTGCCGGTGGGCGACCTGGCCGGCTTCCCGACCGACATGCTGGAGATCGTGGGCCTGGGCGCCGAGGGCCTGGCCAAGCTGGCCGCGGCCGCCGCGGCGGCGCCGGCCTCCGCGCGCCGGAAGCTCTCGGACCTCACGCTCGGCATGCCGATCCCCCGCCCGGGCAAGGTGGCCTGCATCGGCCTGAACTACGCGCTGCATGCGAAGGAGGGTGGCAACCCCATCCCCGACTACCCCGCGATGTTCCTGCGCGTGCAGACCAGCCTGGTCGGGCCGAACCAGCCGATGCTGCGGCCCGGCGTCTCCGACAAGCTGGACTATGAGGCGGAGCTCGCCATCGTCATCGGCAAGCGCGCGCGCTGCGTGAAGCAGGCGGATGCGCTGGATTACGTCGCCGGCTATTCGCTGTTCAACGACGGGTCGGTGCGCGACTACCAGCGCAAGTCCACGCAGTGGACGATGGGCAAGAATTTCGACGCCACGGGCGCCTTCGGGCCGGAGATCGTGACGGCGGATGAGCTGCCGCCGGGCGCGGCGCCGCTGCGCATCTGCGCGCGCGTCGATGGGCAGACGGTGCAGGACAGCACGACGGGCGACATGATCTTCACCGTCGCCCGCGCGATCGAGATCATCTCCGAGGTCATGACGCTGGAGCCCGGCGACGTGATCGCGACCGGCACGCCGTCCGGCGTCGGCTATGCGCGCAAGCCGCCGCTGTTCCTGGCGCCGGGCAAGGTGGTGGAGATCGAGGTCGAGGGCATCGGCGTGCTCCGCAACACCATCGCGGACGACCCCGCCTTCGCCTGACCTCGCCAGTCCCTTCCCCGGCCGCGCGGGCTGGGGATATGCTTCGCCCCGTCAACGAAAACGACGATGGGGGAAGCGGGACATGGGGCGCATCATCATGGGCCGTCGCGCCGTGTTCGGCGCAACGGCGGGGCTGCTGGCGGCGCCGGCCTTCGCGCAGGCGCCCTGGCCGGACAAGCCCGTGCGCATCCTGGTCGCCTTCCCGCCTGGCGCGAGCACGGATGTGCTGGCCCGGGCGCTGGCCAATGCGCTGACACAAGCGCTTGGCCAGGCCGTGGTGGTGGAGAACCGGCCCGGCGCGGGCGGCAACATCGCCACCGTCGCCGTGCGCCGCGGCCCGCCGGATGGCAGCGTCTTCCTGGCCCATTCCGTCGCCTATGCCGTGAACCCCAGCCTGTTCCGCAACGCGGGCTATGACGCGGTGGCGGATCTGGAGCCGGTGGCCATGCTGGCCTCCACCCCCAACATCATCACGGTGAACACGGAGAAGCTGCAGGTCGCCAACCTCGGTGAGCTGATCGCCGCGGCGCGGACGCGGCCGCTGGACTACGGTTCCTCCGGCATCGGCACGACGACGCATCTCGGCATGGAGATGCTGTTCCGCGGCCTGGCGCGGGTGGAGGTGCAGCACGTGCCCTTCGGCCCCGCCCAGGCGGTGACGGCGGTGGTGGGCGGCCAAGTGCCGATCGGCAGCACCAGCCTGCCGCCCGCCCTGCCGATGGTGCGCGACGGCAGGCTGCGCGGCATCGCCGTCACCAGCCTCCGGCGCGACCCCGCGCTGCCCGATGTGCCGACCGTCGCGGAGCAGGGCTTCCCGGGGTTCGAGGCGCTGACCTGGTTCGGCCTCATGGCCCCGCATGGCACGCCCGCGGCCATCACCGACCGCATGAATGCCGAGATCAACAAGGTGCTGACGGCCGCCGAGACCCGCGGGCGGCTGGATGCCATGGGCTTCGTGCCGGATGCGCGCAGCCGCGCGGAGTTCGCGAGCTACCTGGGGCAGGAGGTGACGAAATGGGCGGCCGTCGTCCGCGCTTCCGGCGCGACGGCGGAATGAAGGGCGCGGGGGGCGCCTTCACCGATTTTTAAGGGATGCCTCGGTAAGGCCTGACGCGTCATGCGCCAGAAAGGCCACCCATGCGTCCGACCCGTCCACGCCGCCCCAGCCGCGCGGCGCGCCTGCTGCTGTCCGCCTCCGTCTTCGCGCTGCTGGCCGGGCAGCCGCAGGACGGGCGGGCGGCCACCGCGGTGTTCTTCGACAGCATCGCCGAAGGCCGGGCCGATTTCGACAACCGGGTGACCTCGGCGGGCGGCACGGTCAACACCGACCTGCTGACCAGCCTGACCACCAACCAGACCAGCTGGGCCCGCAGCGCCTTCACCATCACCTCCGGCGACGGCAGCACCCGGGCCACGCGCACGACCAGCCTGCTCAACATCCAGGGGCCGAGCGGCACCTTCAACAGCGGCGAGGCCATCCGGATGGAGGCCGCTTCCGTGAACCCGCCCGGCAGCGGCCTGGTCTTCACCTTCGCCAGCCCCATCAACGCCTTCGCGGTGGAGCTGGAGGGCTGGGCCACCTGCTGCTACCCGAGCGCGCTCTACATCGCCTTCGATGGCGGCACGCCGATCCTGATCGGCAGCGCCAATGCGCGGTCCGACAACCCGGGCGACGCGCGCTACGGCCAGGTGATGAACATCGTCGCCGCGATCAGCGACAGCGGCACCTTCACCACCGTCGCCTTCTACGGGGAGGCGAGCGGCGACACGATGTTCGGCGGCGGCACCATCCGCTACGCCGTGGTGCCGATCGGCGGGTTGTCCGGCGGCGGTGGCGTCATCGACAGCAGCCGCGGGTCCTTCAACCAGTCGGACAGCGCGGCGCAGGGCACCACCGTGACCTTCCGCGGCGGCACCTTCCGCCCGACCGCGAGCGTGGCGCTGACCCAGCCCGTGGTCGTGGAGGCGACGAACGGCGTCATCGACACCAGCGAGGGGCCGGTGGTGCTGCTCGGCGCCATCACCGGCGACGGGCAGCTGCGCGTGATCGGCCAGGGGCGGCTGACGCTGCAGGGCCAGGCGAGCAATGCCGGCGGCGCGCTGGTGCAGCAGGGCACGCTGGTGGTGCAGGGCCAGCTGGCCGGGCCGGTGGTGGTGCAGGGCGGCGCCACGCTGACGGGCGGCGGCACCATCGCCGGCCCGACGACCATCGACGGCACGCTGAACCCCGGCAATTCGCCGGGGATCATGACCTTCACCGCGCCGGTGACGCTGGGCGCGGGGTCCACGACGCGGCTGGAGATCGATGGCCCCGGCACCGCCACCGGCGCCGGGTCCCATGACCAGGTGCTGGTGACGGGCGCGGGCAACACGCTGACCGCGGGCGGCACCATCCAGCCGGTGCTGCGCGGCATCAGCGGCGACGCGACCAACAGCTTCAACCCCGTCATCGGCCAGTCCTTCCGCGTCATCCAGGCGCAGGGCGGGCTGGCCGGCAGTTTCGCCGGGCTGACGCAGCCGGCGGCGGGCCTGCCGGCGGGGTCGCGCTTCGATGCGATCTACGGCCCCGGCACGCTGGACCTGGTGCTGACGCCGGCGCGCTATGCGGACCTCTCGGCCTTCGGCGTCGGGCAGCGGGTGAACCAGCTGGCGGCGGGCGGGGCGATCGACGCCATCCGCCCCGCGGCCGGCCCGCGCATGACGGGCGATGCCGCCAACGTCTTCGGCGCGCTCTACGCGCTGCCGGCGAATGCGATCCCTGCCGCGCTCGACCAGGTGTCGGGCGTGGTGCACGCGGATGCGCTGGCGGCGGCGCTGGCGCATCGCCGGATCTTCGGCGTCGCGACCGCAAGCCGCATGGCCGCGATCCGCACAGGCGATGCCGGGCTGGTCGGCGCGCAGGGCGCGCTGGCGCCGCGCGTGGCGCTGGACAGCGCGCGCATCTCCCGCATGTCCGCCATGCCGGGCGGCGGCGTCGGTGGCGGCGGGGAGATGGATGAGCCGCGCGGCGATGGCGGGGATGGGGAAGGCTTCGGCCTGCCGGGCTGGTCCATCTGGGGCCGGGCGCTGGGGGGCTGGGGCAGCACCGGCAGCGACGGCATCGCGCCGGGCTACAGCCGGCAATCCGGCGGCGCGCTGGTGGGCGCGGACCGCGTCTTCGCGCCGGGGCTGACGGGCGGCATCGCGCTGGGCTTCCTGCGCGGCCAGGTGGATGGCAGCGGTTCGACCGGGGAGGTGCGGATCGAGAGCTACCAGGCCAGCCTCTACGGCCTCTACATGCCGCCGACCGAGGCTGCGGCGAAGCCCTTCCTCGATGCCACGATCGGCACCGGGCTCAGCCGCTACGACGCGCGGCGCGGCATCGCCTTCGGCGGCCTGTCCCGCCGCGCGACCGCGGACAGCCAGGGCACGGACTGGACGGCGGAGGCCGGGATCGGCGTCTCCACCCGGATCGAGGGCATCGATGTGGAGCCGCGGCTGCATCTGCGCTGGGACCGCATCGCGCGGCGGGGCTTCACGGAGACGGGGGCGGGGTCACTGGACCTGACCGTCGATGGCCGCACCGCGGATGCGCTGCGCGCCGGGATCGGCGTCTCGGCGGGCCGCAGCTTCGACCTGGGCGGCGGGCTGCAGCTGCGGCCGGAGGCACGCATCGGTTATGCGCGGGAGATGCAGGACGGGCTCGGCCGGTCCACGCACCGGCTGGGCGGCGCCCCCTTCGGCGTCGAATCGGCCCGCACCGGGCGGGACGGGCTGCATGGCGGCGTCGGCATCACCGCCTATCGCGGCGACCGCTTCGCGGTGCTGGCGGATTACGACGCGGCGCGGACGGAGCGCGGGACCGACCACCTGCTGACGATCGGCCTGCGCTGGGTGTGGTGATCACCGCGCGTAGCGCTTCTCCATGGCGTAGTAGGCGTTGAAGCCGACGCGGTCATAGAGTTCATCGAAGGGCAGCAGCCGGTCCGGGCCGGGATGCTGCCCTTGCGCCATCAGCGCCAGCGCATCCTGCTGCGCGCGGATGACGACGTTGAGCAGCGTGACTCCGAGCAGCAGGATCTTGTAGCCGATCGCCTCCGCCTGGGCTGGTGTCAGGAAGGGGCGGCCGGGCTTCTCGACCTGCGCCAGCATGGTCGGCGTGGCGCCGGTCACGCGGTGCAGCGCCTCCATTTCGGACGTCGATTGCGGCGCCTCGAAATAGACGATGTCGGCGCCGAGTTCGGCGAAGGCCTGGGCGCGCCAGAGGGCTTCGTCGAGCCCGACGGCCGCGCGGCTGTCGGTGCGGCCGATCACCAGCAGGTCGCCGCCCGCGCGGCGGATGGCATCGCGCGCATCGAGCGCGGCGCGGAGCCGCATGATCGCATCCTCGCGCGGCGCCACCTCCAGCCCCTGGGCGAAGCCGCAGCGCTTGGGGAAGACCTGGTCCTCGATCATCACGCAGGCGAAGCCGGCCTGGTGGTAGCCCGCGATGGTGCGGCGGACATTCACGGGGTTGCCGAAGCCGGTATCGGCATCGCCTATCACGGGGATGGGGCTGGCCGCGCAGACCTCCCGCCCCGCATCCAGCATCTCCCGGTAGGAGATCAGCCCCGCATCGGGCAGGCCAAGCCGCGCGGCGGAGACGGCGTAGCCGGAGAGGAAGGCGGCGGGCAGGCCGGCGCGGGCGATCAGGCGCGCGCCCATCGCATCATGGCAGCCGGGCACGACCGCGATGCGCGGCGCCTCCAGCACCGCACGCAGGCGGGCGGCGGGGGAGGGGACGGGCCCCTCGGCTTCCGGGTCGAGCATGGTCGTTTTCCTCCGGCCGCCATGCTGGCAGCGGGGCTGGTGTCGTGGAAGTGTCACGCGCCTGCCGTGCTCCGATGGTCTAGATGACCAGCGTTTCGATCGGGGAGTGACGCTGTGAAGTTCGACGTGGTGGAAATCAACGATCACGCCAACAGGATCGTGCTGGCGGGGCGGCTGGATTCGGGGACCGTCGGCGCGGTGGAAACGCCCTTCACCGCGACGGTCGCGGCATCCGGCCGCAGCGCGGTGCTGGACCTGACGGGGCTGGAGTTCCTCTCCTCCCTCGGCATCCGGCTGCTGCTGTCAGCGGCGCGGGTGGTGTCCCGCCGCGGCGGGCGCGTGGTGCTGTTCGGCGCCCAGCCCATGGTGGCGGAGGTGCTGATGGCGATGGCGCTGGACCAGGTGCTGCCGCTGGTGGCGACGGAGGAGGAGGCGCTGGCGAGGCTGTCGGCGTGACGCTGCGCCTTGCCGTCCCCATCCGGCTGGACGCGATCGCGGAGGCGCAATCCGCCATCGAGGCCTGGGTGGAGGCGGAAGGGCTGCCGCCCGCGATCGGCTACCGCGCATCGCTGGTGGCGGAGGAGCTGCTGGCGAACCTGGTCATGCATGGCCGATTCGCGGGCGAGGCCCCGCCCGCCCGCCTGGCGCTGGACCGCACGACGGACGGCGCCCGGCTGGTGCTGGAGGATGCGGCCGAGCCCTTCGACCCGCGGGAAGCACCGGCGGCCCCGGTGCCCACGCTGGATGATGACCGGGTCGGCGGCATGGGCTTGGCGCTGGTGCGGACAATGGCGGCGGGGCTGGCCTATGGCGCGGCGGCCGAGGGCTGGAACCGCACCACGGTAACCCTTTCCCCGGGATGACGCGGCGACAATGTTCGGGCTTGTCGAGGCGGCTGTCATCGAAGCTTCATCGAACTGCAATAGGCCGGTCGTCTCCGCAGCCTAGAAGCCGCGCCACCGGGGCAGGCTTCCGACGCCCCGGCGCACAGATTGCGGAGAGAGACACGTGGACAGGCGGCATTTCCTGCTCGGCACCGGCGCGGCGATCGGCGCGGCCCTGGCTTCCGGCCGGCCGGCCCTGGCGCAGCAGGCGGCCATCACCGGCGCGGGCGCGACCTTCCCGAACCCGGTCTACCAGAAGTGGGCCGAGGCGGCCCGCTCGGCGACCGGCATCGCGGTGAACTACCAGTCCGTGGGCTCCGGCGCCGGCATCAACCAGATCCGCAACCGCACGGTCGATTTCGGCGCCACCGACGCGCCACTGACGGCGCAGCAGCTGACGGAGGGCAACCTGCTGCAGTTCCCGTCGGTGATGGGCAGCCTCGTCGCCATCGTGAACATCCCGGGGATCGAGAACGAGCAGCTGAAGCTGACGGGCGAGATCATCGCGGACATCTACCTCGGCAAGATCACGCGCTGGAACGACCGGCGGATCACGGAGATCAATGCCGGGCTGACGCTGCCGAACCTGGCGATCGCGCCGGCCTATCGCGCGGACGGGTCGGGCACGACCTTCGTGTGGGTCAGCTACCTTGCCGCCGTGTCGGAGGAGTTCAAGAACCGCGTCGGCGTCGGCACCTCCGTTCGCTGGCCGGCCGGCACGGGCGCGCGCGGCAATGAGGGCGTGGCCGGCACGGTGCGGAACATCCGCGGCGCCATTGGCTATGTCGAGAACGCCTACGCCATCACCAACCGCCTGGTGACGACGCAGCTGCGCAACAAGGACGGCAACTTCGTGAAGCCGACGCACGAGGCCTTCATCGCCGCGGCGGCGAGTGCGGACTGGAACGTGCCGGGCTTCGCGCCCAGCCTGATCGACCAGGCCGGCGCGGGCACCTGGCCCATCGTCTCCCCCACCTTCATCCTGCTGCCGACCAATCCGCAGGACGCCGATCGCAGCCGGAACGTGATGCGCTTCTTCGACTGGGCCTTCCGCAACGGCGCGGCGCTGGCGCAGGAGCTGGAGTACATCCCGCTGCCCGCCCCGGTGCATGACGCGATCCGCGGCGCCTGGCGGGACCAGGTGAAGGCGAACGGCCAGGCCGTCTGGACCGCCTGATCCCCGGATTGGATACGGCGCGGCGGGGATCCACCCCCGCCGCGCCGGCATGAGGAGCTTCCGCTTGCAGCAGGCCGTGACCCTGTCCCCGGACGCCGTGCCGAAACCGGCGCGGCGTTCGTCCAACCTGGGCGACACCATCTTCGCCGCCGCCTGCCATGTGGCGGGCGCGCTCGTGCTGCTGCTGCTCGGCGGCATCATCATCGAGCTGTTCATCGGCGGCCTGCCCGCCTTCCGCGCCTTCGGCCTGCCCTTCATCTGGTCCACCGAATGGGACCCGGTGCAGGAGGTGTTCGGCGCCGGCGTCTCCATCTACGGCACGGTGGTGACCGCGGTGCTGGCCATCCTGCTGGCCGTGCCGGTCGCCTTCGGCGTCGCCTTCTACCTGACGGAGCTCGCGCCGCCCTGGCTGCGGCGGCCGGTCGGCACGGCGGTGGAACTGCTGGCGGCGGTGCCGAGCATCATCTACGGCATGTGGGGCTTCTTCCTGATCGCGCCGCTGATGGCGCAGCATGTGCAGCCCTATGTCATCGACACGATCGGCGAGTTGCCCCTGATCGGAGAGCTGTTCCAGGGCCCGCCCTTCGGCACCGGCATCTTCACCGCGGCGCTGATCCTGGCGATCATGATCCTGCCCTTCATCGCCGCCACCATGCGCGACGTCTTCGAGCAGGTGCCCGCCGTCTACAAGGAAAGCGCGTACGGCCTGGGCTGCACGACCTGGGAGGTGATGAAGGGCGTGGTGTTGCCCTACACGCGCATCTCGGTCGCCGGCGGCATCATGCTGGGGCTCGGCCGCGCGCTCGGTGAGACGATGGCGGTGACCTTCGTCATCGGCAACGCCAACCGCATCTCCGGATCGCTGTTCGGGCCGGGCAACACCATCGCCTCCGTCGTCGCGCTGGAATTCGGGGAGAGCGAGACGGGCAGCCTGAAGCTGTCGGCGCTGCTGGCGCTGGGCTTCATCCTCTTCGTGCTGTCCTTCGTGGTGCTGGCGGCGTCCCGCTGGCTGCTGCGGTCGCGGATCAAGGGGTAGGGCCGATGAGCGTGACCATGACCTCCGGCCCCGCCAAGGACCGCAGCGTGGCGGCGGCGCTGGGGCGCCGGCGCAAGCGGGCGGACCTCATCGCACGGACCCTGTCCTACGCGGCGACCGCGATCGGCCTGGTGTTCCTGGCCTCCATCCTCGCGACGCTCTTCTACAAGGGCTTCGGGGCGATGAACCTGTCGGTGTTCACCGAGGTGACGCGCCCTCCGGGATCGCAGGGCGGGCTGCTGAACGCGATCGTCGGCAGCCTGATGCAGGTGGGCCTGGCGACCGTAATCGGCACGCCGATCGGCATGCTGGTGGGCACCTACCTCGCGGAATATGCGCGGGGGTCGGCCTTCGGCAATGCGGTGCGCTTCGTCAGCGACATCCTGCTCTCCGCGCCCTCCATCCTCATCGGCCTCTTCGTCTACCAGCTGCTGGTGCTGCCCTTCGGCGGCTTCTCCGGCTGGGCGGGTGTGGCGGCACTGTCCATCATCATCATCCCGATCGTCGTGCGCACGACAGAGGACATGCTGGCGCTGATCCCGAACACGCTGCGGGAAGCGGTGATCGGGCTCGGCGCGCCGAAGTGGAAGATGATCGTGCTGGTGTGCTGGCGGTCCGCCATCTCCGGCATCATCACGGGCGTGCTGCTCGGCATCGCGCGCATCGCGGGTGAGACGGCGCCGCTGCTCTTCACCAGCCTCGGCAACAATGCCTGGTCCACGGACCTGACGGGCCCGATGCCGAGCCTGCCCATCACCATCTACTCCTATGCCGGATCGCCCTTCCAGGACTGGATCGAGCTGGCCTGGGCCGGCGCGCTGCTGATCACGCTGGCGGTGCTGGCCTTGAACATCCTGGCGCGCAGCGTGCTGCGCCGCCGCACATGACGGGACCGAAACCCATGAGCACGACCGAAGCGCCGGCCGCTTCATCCTTCGGCGGCATGCAGGCGCGATCCTCGGCCGCCATCAACCAGGCCTCGCGCATCTCCGTCCGCAACCTCGATTTCTTCTACGGGACGAACAAGGCGCTGAAGGGCGTGAACCTGGAACTGCCGGACCGGCAGGTGACGGGCATGATCGGCCCCTCGGGCTGCGGCAAGTCCACGCTGCTGCGCGTGCTGAACCGGATGTACAGCCTCTATCCCGGCCAGCGGGCGGAGGGCGAGGTGCTGATGGAAGGGCGCAACATGATCGCGCCCGATGTGGACCTGAACGAGCTGCGCTCCAAGGTCGGCATGGTGTTCCAGAAGCCCACGCCCTTCCCGATGACGATCTACGAGAACATCGCCTTCGGCATCCGGCTGCATGAGAAGCTGTCGAAGTCCCAGATGGACGACCGCATCGAATGGGCGCTGTCCCGCGCCGCGATCTGGGGCGAGGTGAAGGACCGGCTGCAGGCCAGCGCCATGGGCCTGTCGGGCGGGCAGCAGCAGCGGCTCTGCATCGCGCGCACCATCGCGGTGCGGCCCGAGGTCATCCTGTTCGACGAGCCGACCAGCGCGCTCGATCCGATCAGCACGCTGAAGATCGAGGAGCTGATCGACGAGCTGAAGCGCGACTTCACCATCTGCATCGTCACGCACAACATGCAGCAGGCCGCGCGCTGCGCCGACCAGGTGGCGTTCTTCTACCTCGGCGAGTTGGTGGAGGTCGCACCGGCCGCGCAGCTCTTCACCGCGCCGCGCGAACGCCGCACGCAGGAATACATCACGGGCCGGTTCGGCTGATCGGGAGGGCTGGACACATGCCGATGGAACAGGGCGACCACATCGTCCGCAGCTATGACGAACAGCTTCGCCGCGTGCGCGACATGGTGGCGCGCATGGGGGGGCTCGCGGAGCGCCAGGTGAATGACGCGACCGTCGCGCTGGTGCGGCGCGATGCGACGCTGGCGGCGGAGGTGATCGGCCGCGACGCCGCGATCGACCAGCTGGAGCGGGAGATCGAGAGCTTCTGCATCCGCATCCTCGCGACCCGCCAGCCCATGGCGATGGATCTGCGCTTCATCGTGGCGGCCATGAAGGTCAGCCACAACCTGGAGCGGATCGGGGACTACGCCCGCAACGCCGCCAAGCGCAGCATCGTCATCGCGCAGCAGCCCGCCATCGGCAGCCTCAACGGCTTCAGCCGCATGGCCCGCCTGGTGCAGGAGAACCTGAAGCTCGCCATCGATGCGCTGGTGAATGACGATGCCGAGGCGGCGCAGCGCGTCTGGGCGGCGGATGAGCCGGTGGACGACGTCTACAACGGCATCTTCCGGGAGATGCTGACCTTCATGATGGAGGATCCGCGGAACATCACCGCGGCCACGCATCTGCTGTTCATCGCCAAGAACCTGGAACGCATCGGCGACCACGCGACCAACATCGCGGAGACGGTGCACTACGCCGTGCGCGGCGACAGCCTGCCGGATGATAGGCCCAAGGCCGATGCCTCCGCCTATGCCGTCGTCCGGCCGCCTGAGTAAGGAGCCCGCCATGCCCGAAGCCACGGGAAGCCTGGCCAAACCTACCATCCTGGTGGTGGAGGACGAGGCGCCGCTGCTGACGCTGCTGCGCTACAACCTGGAAAAGCAGGGCTTCCGCGTCGAGGAAGCGACCGACGGGCAGGAGGCGCTGCTGCGCGTCGCCGAGGGCCGGCCGGACCTGATCCTGCTGGACTGGATGCTGCCGCAGCTCTCGGGGCTGGAGGTCTGCCGCCAGATCCGCCGCCGCCCCAACACCCGCGACCTGCCGATCATCATGGTCACGGCGCGGACCGAGGACCAGGACGCGGTGCGCGCGCTGGATACGGGGGCCGATGACTACATCGCCAAGCCCTACGTCATGGACGCGCTGCTGGCGCGCATCCGCGCGCTGCTGCGGCGGTCGGGCGCGGTGCCGGTGAAGGGGCGGCTGACCTATGCGGACCTGGTCATGGACCAGGACGCGCATCGCGTGACGCGGGGCAACCGGTCGCTGCACCTGGGCCCGACGGAATACCGGCTGCTGGAGTTCTTCCTGACCCATCCCGGCCGCGTCTTCACGCGCGAGCAGTTGCTGGACGCCGTCTGGGGCCGCGACATCCATGTGGAGCCGCGCACGGTGGACGTGCATATCCGGCGCCTGCGCAAGGCCGTGAACGGGGAGGGGGAGCTCGACATCATCCGCACCGTCCGTTCGGCGGGCTATGCGCTGGATGTGGAGGGGTAATCCTCACGGCTCGTCCGGCGCGCGGTAGAGGGAGGTCAGCGCCAGCCGCCGCAGGGTATTGCGGGCCAGGGCCTCGATCTCCCGCCGGTCGGTCGTGTCGGGGTCCACCGTCATCCACGCCGCCGACAGGCGTCGCCAGAAGACGGAGATGTCGAGCAGCCGGTCGCGGTAGCCATCCTGTTCCAGGATCAGCCGCGTCGGTGCCTCCAGCGGCAGGGGCCGGCGCATCGCCTCCTCCGCGGCGGCCAGGATGGCGGCGCTCGCCCGGCGGGGGCGGCTGATCTGCGGCAGCAGCCCGTCCATGGCGCGGGTCAGCAGCCCGCCGCCGACCCAGCCGCGATCGGCGCCGAGCGTCTGGCGGCAGCGCAGCACCACCTTCTCCATCGACTGGTAGTCGGGCTGCGCGGCGGCGGTGGCCAGCACGCGGGCATGGGCGTTGGCCAGGCGCTGCAGGCGGCGGGCCAGCGGCGCGACGGTCGCCATGGGGAAGCCGAAGCGGGTGATGCAGCGGGCGACCGCGGCCTCGAACATCCCGGGGCCCGGGGGGACGCGGCGCATCGCCTCCGCCAGCGCCTGCCCTTCCTCCCCGGCCTGGCTCGCCAGGCGTTCGACCATGGCGGTGGTGGCGGCGTAGAGGTGGTGCTCCTCCGGCACCTCCTCCTCCTCGTCCAGCAGGGGGCCGGGCAGGGGGTCCCCGGGCAGGATGCGTTCCACGCAGCGCAGCGCCGCCGGGATCAGGCGCAGCAGGCGGAAGTCCCGGCTGCCGGGGGCGAGGTCGAAGAGCTGGTGCGCGGTCTCGATATCCACCAGCAGGCGGAGATGGGCGAAGGACCGCACCACGGCGATGCCGCCGCTGGCGTCGCGCTCGAAGCCGAGGCCTGCCTCGTGCATCCAGGGGGCATGGAAGTTGAAATGGGTGGGGGGCCAGACCTCCCCGGCCTCGGCGCCCGGGAAGGCGACGGGGTCGAAGCGGCGCGGATCGGGCAGGCCCGCCCGCGGCAGCGGGGTGGCGGCGTCGGCCGGGGCGGGCAGGACTTGATCGGGCACGGTCGCAAGATGCGGGACGACTGGTTAACGGGAGGTGGCCGCACAACCCAAATGCGAGTGATGCCAAAATGCACCACCGGGGTGCGGCGCGATTGACGGGGGCAGGGCCGCGGGCGACGAATGCGACAACCTTCCTGGGAGCCCGCCTGATGAATCGCCGCGCCTTCGGCCTTGCCGCCCTTCTCACTCTGCCGCTGGTGGCGGCCTGCGCGCCGACCGACCCGATGGGCGCCCAGCTGGCCGCCCAGCCCGTCCGCGTCGTGTTCTTCGAGGATGACAGCATCGCCACCAGCGACGAGGCCAAGGCCGTGATCCGCGACGCGGCGGAGGTGGCGAAGCGCTACCCCGGCACGCCGGTGCGGGTGCTCGGCTTCTCCGCGCCCGAGCCCGGCCTGGCGCCGACCGTCGCCCTGTCCCGCGCCCGGGCGGAGCGGGTGGTGAATGAGCTGGTGGCCGCCGGCGTGCCGCGCGCGCAGATCACCCAGCAGGGCCGCGGCGCCGTGGCCTTCGATGCCGCCCCGGTGCAGAGCCGCCGCGTGGAGATCCATATCGGCGGGAACTGAAGCCAGCGGCCGCTTGCAGCGGCTCGCTGGCATTATTCTTCATGCCCTCAGTCGCCGGGCGCCGGCTCCGCCGGCTTGGCTCGCCGGACTGCCGGCGGGCGCCATTCGGCGCCTCGGCCGCCGATGGCGGCCGCGGGTCTTCCCCCATGTCGCTGATCGGTGCGCGTCACGCCGCCGATGCGCCTGCGCATCGGTGGCTGACGCGGACCCCGGGGCGTGGCAGAGGATGCCATGCCCGATGACGGCCGATTCCCCCCCGTAACCAGCGCCGCGGTGGACAGCTTCGTGGACCCTGTGGAGGTCCTGTCCCGCGTCTTCGGCCACCCCGGCTTCCGCGGGCGGCAGGAGGAGGTGGTGCGCCATGTCGCCGGTGGCGGCTCCGGCCTCGTCCTCATGCCGACGGGCGGCGGCAAGTCGCTGTGCTTCCAGGTGCCGGCGCTGTGCCGGGAAGGGGTGGGGGTGGTCGTCTCCCCCCTCATTGCCCTGATGGAGGACCAGGTGGCGGCGCTGCGCCAGCAGGGCGTCGCCGCGGCCGCGCTGCATTCGGACCTGCCGGAGGGCGAGGCGCGGAATGTGCTGCGGGACCTGCACGCCGGCGACCTCAAGCTTCTCTATGTGTCGCCGGAACGGCTGACGCTGGAGGGGATGCTCAACCGGCTGGAGGAGCTGCCCATCGCGCTCTTCGCGGTGGATGAGGCGCATTGCGTCAGCCAGTGGGGGCATCACTTTCGGCCGGAGTATCGTGGGCTCGGCGTGCTGTCGGAACGCTTCCCGCGCACGCCCCGCATCGCCCTGACCGCCACGGCGGACCAGCGGACGGTGGAGGATATCCGCCGGCAGCTCGGCCTGCAGGACGACCCGGTGTTCAGGGGCGGCTTCGACCGCCCGAACATCCGGATCGAGGCGGTGCCGCGGGAGCAGGAACGCGCGCAGCTGCGCGCCCTGCTGCGGGAGGAATCCGCCAAGGGCGGGGCCGGCATCGTCTATTGCGGCACGCGGAACAAGACCGAGCAGACGGCGGAATGGCTGCGCGGCGACGGGGTGGACGCGCTGGCCTTCCATGCGGGGATGGACAGCGAGGCGAAGCGCGACGCGCATCGCCGCTTCGCCCGCGGCGACAGCGTGGTGATGTGCGCGACCATCGCCTTCGGCATGGGGATCGACCGGCCGGATGTGCGCTGGGTGGTCCACCTGGACCTGCCGAAATCGCCGGAGTCCTGGTACCAGGAGATCGGCCGCGGCGGCCGCGATGGCCTGCCCGCCCGCGCCCTGCTGCTGTACGGCGCCGGCGACATCGCGCTGGCCCGGCACCGGATCGAGGAAAGCCCGGCGGCGCCGGAGCAGAAGCGGATCGAGCGCCAGCGCCTGGACGCCATGGTCGCGATCGCGGAGGCCGCGACCTGCCGCCGCCAGATCCTGCTGCGCTGCTTCGGGGAGGATGACATCCCCCCCTGCGGCAATTGCGACGTCTGCCTGACGCCGCCCAAGCTGTTCGACGGCACCGTGGCCGCGCAGAAGATGCTCTCCGCCGTGCTGCGCACCGGGCGGCGCTTCGGCGTGGCCCACGTGGTCGACGTGCTGCGCGGCAAGATGACGGAGAAGGTGGCCCAGTTCTCCCATGACCAGCTGCCGACCTTCGGCGTGGGCAAAGACCTGTCGGAATTCGCCTGGCGCGGCGTCGCCCGGCAGCTGGTGGCCCGCGGCGCGCTGGACGTGGCGATCGAGAACCATGGGGAGCTGGTGCCGACCGATGCGGCGCGCCCGATCCTGAAGGGGGAGGAGAAGGTGCTGCTGCGGGAGGATGTGCTGCGCGCCGGCACGGCCCCCGCCGGCAGTGGCCGCGGCGTGCGCGGCGGCGGCGCCGCCCCGGTCGGCGACCGGGTGTTCGAGGCGCTGCGCGACTGGCGCCGGGGGGAGGCGCAGGCCCAGCAGGTGCCGGCCTATGTCATCTTCCAGGACCGGACGCTGGCCGAGATCGCATCCGCCAAGCCCCGCAGCCTGGGCCAGCTGGGCGCCATCCCGGGCGTTGGGCGGACCAAGCTCGACCGCTACGGGGATGAGGTGCTGCGCGTGCTGCGGGGCTGCGACTGATACCACCGGCCGCTTTCAGCGGCTCGTTGGTGTTCCCTTTCGTGCCTCAATCGCCGGCGCCCGCTCCGCGGGCTTGGCTTCGCGGCATACGCCGCGGGCCGCATTCGCGGCCTCGGCCGGCTTCGCCGGCCGCAGGTCACTCAATGATGCCGCAGGTATGACTACTCCGCCTTGATCCCGCGGCTGCGGATGACGGCCAGCCAGCGGCGCCGCTCGCTGGCGAGAAACGGACGAAACTCCTCGGGCGTCATCACCTTCGGGAAGACCGCGCCGGCGCGAAGCTGGGCGATCAGGTCGGGCTGGCGCATCGCCTCCGCGATGCCCTGGTGCAGGCGCTGGACGATCTCCTCCGGCGTGCCGGCGGGGGCGAACATGGCGAGCAGGGTCGTGCCCTCGAAGCCCGGGATCGCGGCTTCCGCGATGGTCGGGATCTCCGGGGCCAGCGGGCTGCGCTCGGCGCTGGTGACGGCGGCGCCGATGACGTCGCCGTTGCGGATCAGGGGCAGCGCCGTCACGGCCTCCACGAAGGCCATCTCCACCTCCCCGGTGATGACGGCCTGCACGGCGGGGGCGCCGCCGCGATAGGTGACGCTCTCCACCTGGATGCCCGCACCTTCCAGGAAGAGCTCCGTGATGATGTGGGCGGAGCCGCCGGCGCCGGAGGAGGCGTAGCTGAGCCGGCCGGGCGCCGCCTTGGCGCGGGCGATCAGCGCGGCGGTGTCGCGCATGCCGTGCTTCGGGCTCAGGCAGAGGAAGAGGGAGGAGGTGCTGATGGAGCCGAGGGGCGTGAAGTTCGCCTCCTCGTCATAGCCGCGCTGGGGGTAGAGGTGCCCCGACATCGAATAGGTGCCGCTGCCCGCGAAGAGCAGCGTGTAGCCATCCGGCCGGGACCGGGCGACGTAGGCCGAGCCGATGGTGCCGCTGGCGCCGGGCCGGTTCTCCACCACGAAGCTGCCGCCGAGGAGGCGCTGGAGTTGCTGCGCGACCAGGCGGGCGACGGTGTCGGTGGACCCGCCCGGCGCGAAGGCCACGACGATGGAGACGGGGCGCGTGCCCGGATAGGCGGGCTGCGCGCGGGCGCCGGCGGGGAGCAGGGCGAGCGTCGCGGCGCCGAGGCCGCGGCGGGTCAGGTGATGCATGGCGTTTTCCCCCATCGTTCCGCCGATGCTATCGGCAGGGTGGGCGAGGCTCAATGCGGGGAGGGTGGATGGAGCGGCTGAAGGGATGGGCGCGGGCGCTGAAGCGGCAGGCGATCCTGCTGTGGCTGGCGGCGCGGGACCCGCGCGTGCCCTGGGCAGCGCGGCTGCTGGCGGCGGCGATCGCGGCCTATGCCTTCTCCCCCATCGACCTGATCCCGGACGTGATCCCGGTGCTCGGGCTGCTGGATGAGCTGATCCTGCTGCCGGGGCTGGTCTGGCTGGTGCTGCGGATGATCCCGCCCGGGCTGAAGGCGGAGCTGGGGGAGCGGGCCACGACGCTGGCCGCGCGGCCGGTCAGCCGGGCCGGTGCCCTGGCGGTGGTGGTTCTGTGGGCGGCGGTGCTGGGCGCGGCGGCCTGGTGGTGGCTCGGCTAGGGCTCAGGGCGGCGGGAAGCGGCCGGGTTCGTCCAGGCACAGCACCAGGCGCAGCGGCGCGTCCTCCGGGTTGGGCGGCGACCTGTGGATGCAGCCATTCCCCGCATTCCCGGGCCAGGCCTCACCCTTGAGGACCGCGACGTCGCCGGTGCCGAGGCGCTCCGGCGCCATCAGCAGGTGCGCGGGGTCGAGCCGCCGGGCCAGCGCGGCACCGCCCGTGAGGTCCAGCCATTCCGTGCCCGGCCCGGCATAGGTGCAGAGCAGGCGGAGCCCGACGGCGTCGGCGTGCCAGCGATGGCAGCCGCGGCCTTGCAGCGCCTCCAGCCGGATGCGGACGGCGTCCTGCCCCGCCAGCGTGGCAAAGATGACGGTGAGGGCCATGAGGTCGGCGCGGAGCGCGGCGGGCAGGGCGGCCGGGCATTGCGCGGCGAGGCGCCGCAGCGCGGCGGGTGGCGCATCCTCCGCCACCGCGACGAAGGGGCCGCCGGCCAGCAGGGGGGCGAGGCCGGCCAGCAGGCTCAGGGGCAGGGCACGGCGCCAGGTGGCGATGTTCACCCCCTCCCGCAGCACGGGGCCGAGCGTGGCGAGGGCGGGGAGGGCGGTCTCCTCCTGGCGGTGGTCCAGCGACATGGGCGGCGTCCAGGATCGGTACAGTATAACATAACAGTTCCGGGCGGTGTCGCAAGCGCGCCTTGCCGGTTCCGTGACTGGACGGCGGCATGAGGGCGATATTAGTTAGTCATGTGACTAACCATCAGGCCTCGCTCGACCGTGCCTTCCATGCCCTGTCGGACCCGACGCGGCGCGCCATCCTGGCGCGGCTGGCGGAGGGGCCGGCCTCCGTCTCCGACCTCGCCGCGCCCTTCCGCTTCGCCCTGCCGACGCTGCTGCAGCACCTGCGGGTGCTGGAGGACAGCGGGCTGATCGGCACCGCCAAGGCGGGGCGCGTGCGGACCTGCACGCTGAAGCGGGAGGCGCTGGCCGAGACCGAGCAGTGGCTGGCGCGGCAGCGCGCGGCCTGGGAGGGGAGGCTCGACCGGCTGGATGCGCTCGCCCTGCAACTGCACAAGGAGGAGAACGACCATGGCTGATGCTGCGCATGACCTCGACCTGGTCTTCACGCGCGTGGTGGCGGTGCCGCCGCGCCTGGTGTGGCGCTGCTGGACGGAGCCCGCGCTGCTGGTGCGCTGGTTCACGCCGCATCCCTGGAAGACGATCCATGCGGAGGTGGACCTCCGCCCCGGCGGGATCTTCCACACGGTGATGGAGAGCCCCGAGGGGAAGGTGATGGACGAACCGCCGGGCTGCTGGCTGGAGGTGGTGCCCCATTCCCGCCTGGTCTGGACCGATGCGCTGCTGCCGGGCTACCGGCCGCGCCCCAACCCCTTCGTCACCGCCATCCTGACCTTCGAGGAAGTGGCGGAAGGCACCCGCTACACCGCCCGCGTCCTGCACAAGGACGATGCGGACCGGGCGCGCCACGCGGCGATGGGCTTCGAGCATGGCTGGGGCGCCGCGGTCGACCAGCTGGTGGGGGTCGCCCGCGGGCTGGAGGCTTGATCCACCCAGCGCCGCCCCCGATCTGCCGCCCACGCAACGACGGGAGAGACGGGATGGCGATCGGAAGGCGCGGGGTGATGGGCGCGGCGGCGGGGCTGCTGGCCTCGCCGGTCCTGGCGCAGCCGGCACGGCGGCCGCGCGGGCCCTTCTGGCCGGGCGGCGCCAGGCTCGCCATCGGCGTCTGCATGATGTTCGAGGCCGATGGCGGCCAGCCCGCCATGTGGCAGAACGGCCCGCCCGGCACGCCCCAGGCGGGGCAGCGCTTCCCGAACCTGCCCATGATCCAGGGCCGCACCTATGGCGCGAAGGAAGGCGTGCCGCGGCTGCTCGACCTGTTCGACCGCGTCGGCATCCGCGTCTCCTCCTTCATGATCGGGGAGACGATCCGCCGCTACCCGGAACTGGCGAAGGAGATCGTGGAGCGCGGGCATGAGGCCGGCGGCCGCGCCATCCGCCATGCGCCGCAATACCATCTGCCGAAGGACCAGGAGCGCGACTTCCTCCGGGAGGGGTTCGAGGCGCTGCGGACGGCGACCGGCCTCTGGCCCAAGGGCTTCAACGCGCAGGGGCTGCAGGGCAGCGTGAACACCAACGACCTGCTGCAGGAACTTGGCCTGATCTACTCCATCGACGACCGGTCCCGCGACGAGCCCTGGATCCAGACGGTCAATGGCGACAAGGAGCTGTGCCTGGTGCCCTATATGGGCCACGTCAACGATCTGAACTTCTTCCAGAACCAGCAGCGCAGCCTCGACGATTACGAGCAGATGCTGCGGCAGGAATTCGAGGTGCTCTACGAGGAAGGCGCAACCCGCCGCCGCATGATGAGCGTGCCGCTGCACGACTTCGTCGCAGGGCGGCCGGCGGTGATCCCTTCCGTCCAGCGCTTCCTGGAATGGGCGGGGAAGCACCCCGGCGTCTGGTTCGCGCGGCGGGACGAGATCGCGGAATGGGCGCTGGGCCCGGGGCGGGCGCTGACGCCGCGGGATGCGCCGGTGCTGCCGGGCTAACCCGCGCCGAGCGCCCCCTCCGCCACCACCAGCCGGCGCCCATGAAACTGCGCCACCGCCGGGCGGTGGGCGATGGAGAGCACCGCCGTGCCGGGAAGCCGCTCCGCCACCAGGCGATACAGCGCTTCCTCCCCCGCCGGGTCGAGGCTCGCCGTCGCCTCGTCCAGGAACAGGAAGTCCGGCTTCACCAGCAGGGCGCGGGCGATGGCCAGGCGCTGCTGCTCGCCGCCTGACAGGCGCCGGTCCCAGGCATCCTCCTCGTCCAAGCGATCCAGCAGGTGGGGCAGGCCGGCGGCGGAGAGGGCGTCGCGGACGGCGTCGTCGGGCACCGACGTGGCATCGAGGGGGTAGCAGACGGCGCGGCGGAGCGAGCCCAGCGGCAGGTAGGGCCGTTGCGGCAGGAACAGCGCGCGGGCGCCGTCGGGGATGTGGGTGGTGCCCTGTCCGAAGGGCCAGATGCCGGCCAGCGCGCGGAACAGCGTGGACTTGCCGCTGCCCGAGGCGCCGGTGATCAGCACGGCCTCCCCCTTCTCCAGCCGCAGCGACGCATCGCGCAGCAGCACGCGGCCGCCGGGCAGGCTGATGGTGACGTCCTTCAGTACCACCGCGGGATCGGCGCCGGGGGCCACGCGCACGCCATCGGTCGCGGCGCGTGCGGCCTCGATCGCGCGGCGGAAGCCGGTCAGGCGCTCCACCGTCGCGCGCCATTCCGTGAGCCTGGCGTAGTTGTCCACGAACCAGGACAGCGCGCCCTGCACCTGGCCGAAGGCGCTGCTGGTCTGGATCAGGCCGCCGAGGGGGATGCGGCCCGCGAAATAGGCGGGCGCGGCAACGACGATCGGGAAGATGCTGGCGACCTGCGTGAAGCCCGCGGTGAAGAAGGTCAGGCGCTTGGTGGCGGTCATGATCGCCCACCAGTTCTCCGTCAGCGCGCCGAAGCGGGCGAGCAGGCCGCGCTTCTCATCAGCCTCACCCTGGTGCAGCGCGACGCCTTCCACATTGTCCCGCAGCCGCACCAGCGCGTAGCGGAAATCGGCCTCGACCCGCTGCTGCAGGAAGTTCAGCCGGATCAGCGGCCGGCCGATCAGATGCGCGATCCAGGTGCCGAGCACGGAATAGAGGATCGCGACCCAGACCATGTAGCCGGGGATGGTGATGCCGAAGACCTCAAGCGGTCCCGACAGCGACCAGAGCACTAGGATGAAAGAGAAGAGCGTGACGACGCTGTTCATCAGCCCGAGCCCGAGCGTCAGCGTGTCATCCACGAACAGCCGGAGGTCATCGGCCAGGCGCTGGTCGGGGTTGTCCGTCTGCGGGTCCGTCAGCGCGATGCGGTAATAGGCACGGTCGGCCAGCCAGCGATCCAGGTAGTCCCGCGTCAGCCAGCGGCGCCAGCGGATCTGCAGCGCCTGGCGCAGGTAGAGCTGGTAGACCGCGATCAGGATGTAGGCGATGGCGACGACGGTGAAGCCGGGAAACCAGGTGCCGTCGGCCTCCCCGCCCAGGAACAGCAGCGACCAGAAGGTGGCGGCGTCCTTCTGCTCCAGCGTGTTGTAGAAGGCGCGCTGCCAGTAGGTCAGCACCACCGTCATGCCGACCAGCGACAGGTTCAGCACGATGACGGCGATGAGCAGCAGCAGGCCGCGCCCGCGTTCCTCGCTGACCCAGTAGGGGCGCGTCAGCGTCCAGGCATCGTGCAGGAAGGAACCGAGGCGTCGCATGGGGGCATGTCCTGGTGTCGCCCCGCCATTATCAGGGGGCGCGCAGCGCCCCGTCCATCCGCGCGCGCCATTCGGCGATGCGGCGCTTGTTCACCCCGAAATCCGAATAGCCGACCAGGCTGCGGGAATAGAGGAAGAGGCCCGACCCCCCGGGCAGGGGCACGATCTGGCCGACGACGATGTCCGGGAAATTGGCGAAGCGCGTGCGCACCACCCATTGCACCTGCCGCCGGTCCGGCCATTCCGCCAGCTTCCAGGTGCGGGGCTCGCCTTCCCCCAGCATCCTGAGCGCCGCCCAGGCCGCTTCCGGGGAGACGGGGAGCAGCGGCGTCATCTCATGCCGCTCCGCCGTGGCGCCGGCGGGCGCCGCGAGATGCGCGTTGGGGGAGGGGGGCAGGACCAAGCCGTTGAAGTCGATGGGCTCGGCCGGCGGCAGCCCCGCGGTGCCGCGGCCCATCAGCAGGGTGAGCGTGCTCATGAGTCGGTCCCCCCGGGGACGGTCTTTCGAAGGCGGATGACGCCGCGGATCTCGGCTTCGGGATCGACCGGCTTGCCCTTGCGCAGCACCTCCACCTGCCCGGCCTTGGCCAGGCGGATGGCGGCGGCGCGGACGGGGCCCATCAGGCGGCGCCAGGCATCCTCCTCCGGCGCCAGCGCCCGGGCGACCTCGCTCGGGCAGATGCTCTTGTCGGCGCCCCGTTCGGTGGTCTGGCGGAGGATCTCGGCCTCCAGCGCTTCCGTGCTCGTCATGGCACGAGCCAGGTGGCGGAGAGGGTGCCTGTCGCGTCCCAGTCGAAGCGCGCGCGGCGATGCCCGCTGGCGGCGAGGTGGAGGGATTCCAGGCGGGAGAGGTGCAGGATCACCGCGCAGAAATGCGGCCGCCCTGCCTCGCTGTCCAGCGGCGCGGCGGGGGGCAGGGCCACGGGCTGGCCCGGCGCGGGCTGGATCGCGTAGCACATGCGGCTGAAATCCCGGCTGGCGGCCCAGGCGGCATCAGCCACGGCATCGTCCCGGTGCAGCGTGGCGGTGCCGCCCAGGCGGAGTTGCAGCTGCGCGCCGGCGTCGTAGAACAGCAGGGAGGCGCGGGGCGATGCGTCCAGCTCCGCCACCTTGCCGGCGCGTGCATCGGTGTGCAGGCGAAGCTGGCGCGTCGTGGGGTCGAGGCCCCGTAGCACCACCGTGCGGGCCTGCGGCGCGCCATCCAGCCCGACCGTCGCCAGCACGGGTGTGTGGAAGGCGTGGCGGCGATCCGCGACTCCGCGCGCGACCAGCGCCAGCGCCCAGGCCAGCGTGTCCGGCAGGGTCGCGGGGCCGGCCTCGCGGTTCATGCTCTCCGGATCGCGGCGGCCAGGGCCGCGGCGCTGTCCACCGCCGCTTCCGCGCGCGCGGCGATCGCCCAGTCCCCACCGGCACCGAGCCCGAGCGCCGGGTCCCAGAGGCAGGGCGCGCCGAGCGGCGTCTCGACCAGCGCGTAGCGCCAGCGATGGGCCAGGCAGATGATGGTCGGCGGCAGCGTCTGGCCGGCCAGCTTCTCCAGCGCGTCGCGCAGCATCAGGGCGACATCGGCGGGGCGGCGCTCCAGGTGTTCGCGCGACCAGTCGGGGCTGGCCTGCACCACCCAGTTCTCCTGCTCCGCCACGCGCCCGGGCTTGGAACTGTCCCGCGCCGCCCAGCCGATCGGCCCGCCCGCCAGGCGGAGCGTGTCGGGCAGGGGGATGCGGGTGGGGAAGGCGATCATCGCCGTCCAGCAGGGCGCCATGACGACGCCTTCCAGCACATGCGCCAGGTGCGGCGCCGGGCCGGCCAGCAGCGGGATGGCCTGCGGCGCGGGCACCGTCAGCGCCACGGCGTCGAAGGGCCCGTCCTCCGCCGGCGCCGAATCGGGCGCGGGGCCGCCGGGCGTGATGAGGCCGGCATCGTGGTGGCGGAGGATCCAGGCGCCGGGCTGGCCCACGATCTCCACCACATTCCGGTTCACGGCGATGTCGAGCCCATCGGCCAGGCCGCGGCCGATGGTCGCCATGTTGGGTCGGCCGACCTTGCGGTTCTCGTCCGGCCAGGTGGCGGCGCGCGCGGCTTCCAGCACGGCCGCGAAATGCGCGCCGCGGGCGGTCAGGTACTGCGCGCCGTGGTCGAAGGCGTGGTTCACGCCCTCCACCTCCACCCGCCGGGTCGCGAGGCGCCCGCCGGGGCGGCGGCTCTTCTCGAAGAGGCGAACCGTGGCGCCATGGGCTTCGAGGGTCTTGGCGCAGGCCATCCCGGCAAGGCCGGCGCCCACGATCGCGATGTTCTGAGGGACCATGCCTGCGTGTATGGCGCGGCCGGAGCCGGAGGCAAGGGGCGGCTTCGGGGCCGGCCTGGCGCCCGCGGCCCCGGTCATGGGGCGCCAGCCCCTGGCGGTCCGCCTGGGGGCTGGCCGCCATCATGGCGTCGGTCGCGGGCGACTCGTTGCGGCAGGGTTGTTGACCAACTGTTAACCGCTGCGACCGGGGCGGGCAGGCCGCGCGGCTTTTCCGTCACAGGGCGCTGGTGGCGCGGGCCCTCACGCAGTCGTGCCATGGGGCGGCCATGCCGCGGTGGGTCGAGGGGGCTAGGGTATCTGCAGAGAGAGGGACGCCATGGGATCGGCCCGCCACGTTCTGCTTGTCGAGGATGACCCGCTGGTCCGCATGACCCTGGTGGAGGGGCTCGCGGATTCGGGCTTCGACGTTCTGGAGGCCGAGGACGCGGAAACGGCGCTGTGCGTGCTCGCGCATCATCCCGAGATCGAGCTGCTGCTGACGGACATCAACCTGCCCGGCGCCGATGGCTTCGCCCTGGCTCGGGCGGCGCGGGTGATCCGGCCGGACCTGCCGGTGATCTACGCGAGTGGCCGTTTCCGCCAGGCGGAGCCGGGACGCGGCCTGCCGGACGCGCCCTTCCTCGCCAAGCCCTTCAGCGTGGCCTGCGCCGCGGCCACCATCGCGGGGGCGATGCGGGCGGACGGCTAGGCTGCCCGGGCGAGCACCGCATCGATGAAGCCCTGCGTGGCACCAAGGTAGCCGGCGGGGTCGGTCAGCCGGGCGATGCCGGCGGCGTCCAGATGCTCCGTCACGCGCGAGTCGCGGGCCAGCGCCGCATCCAGCGTCACGCCCTCCGCCAGCGCCACGTCGCAGGCGTGGTGGACCACGTCATGCGCCACGCCGCGGCCGAGCAGGGGGGCGAGCCCCATCATCACGGCCTCCGCCACGATCAGCCCGCCGGAGGCATCGAGGTTGCGGCGCATCCGCGCGGCATCCACCACCAGCCCCTCCGCGATCAGCAGCGCCTGGGCCATGGCGCCATGGGCGTAGAGGAAGATGGGGGCGAGGGCGAGCTGCTCGATCTGCATCGGGCCGGCGCCGCGTTCATGGTCATGCGCCATGGCGCCGAGGACCTGCGGCACCAGCGCCTGGGCCGCGCGGGCCTGGGCGATGACGTATTCGCAGGCGATGGGGTTGCGCTTCTGCGGCATGGTGGAGGAGCCGCCGCGGCCCGGGGCGGCGGGCTCGCTGGCCTCCGACACCTCCGACTGCATCAGCAGCATCACGTCCGTGGCGGGCTTGGCGAGGACGCCGCAGAGCATGCCGAGCCAGCAGGCGGCCTCCGCCGTGCCGTCCCGCGCCACGTGCCAGGGGATGGCGGGCAGCGTGAGGTCCAGTTCGCGGGCGAGTTCCGCCGCGCAGGCCTGGCCCTTGTCGCCGAGCGAGGCGAGGGTGCCGACGGCGCCGCCGAATTGCAGCTTGAGGATGCGGGGCAGTGCCTGGTGCAGCCGTTCGCGCATGGAAACCAGCGGGTCCAGCCACAGCGCGGCCTTGTAGCCGAAGGTGATGGGCAGGGCCTGCTGCGCATGGGTGCGGCCGGCCATGACGGTGTGGCGGTGCGTGCGCGCCAGCGTCGCGAAGGCGGCGATGAGGCGGTCGAGGTCGGCCGCGATCAGCGCGAAGGCGTCGCGCATCTGCAGCACCAGCGCGGTGTCCACGACGTCCTGCGTCGTGGTGCCCCAATGCGTCCAGCGGCCGGCATCGGGGCCGGCGGCGGCGCTGAGCTGCTTCACCAGGCCGACCACGGGGAAGCCGGTGTTGCGCGTGGCGGCGGCCAGGGCCGGGATGTCGAGCGTCTCGGCCCGGGCGGCCGCGGTGATGGCGGCGGCGGCTTCCGCGGGAATCATGCCGAGGCGCGCCTGGGCGCGGGCCAGGGCGGCTTCCGTGTCCAGCATGCGCTGGAGGAAGGCACGCTCCCCCATCGCGCTCCGCATCGCATCGGTGCCGTAGACGGCGCCGAAGACGGGGCCATCGGCGGGGGAGACGGTCATGGGGGTGCTCCGGTTGGGGGCGGAGCGTGTGACCCCCACCCCGACCCTCCCCCGCAAGCGCGGGGGAGGGAGCCTTGCGAGCCCTCCCCCGCGCTTGCGGGGGTGGGTTGGGTGGGGGTTCTCCCGACCCTCAGACGTCCAGGAAGACCGTCTCGCCCGCGCCCTGCAGGACGATGTCGAGGGTCCAGACCCCCGCGCCGGCGGGCTTCGCGACCAGCGTCGCGCGGCGGGCGGGGTCTTCGACCATCGCCAGCACGGGGTCGGTCGCGTTCAGGGCCTCACCCTCGAAATAGGCGCGCGTCACGACGTGGCGCATGAGGCCGCGGGCGAAGAGCGTGACCGTGATGTGCGGCGCCTGCGTCGCATTGCCGAGGCCCGGGACGGCGCCGGGCTTGAGCGTCGTGAAGCGGTAGCGGCCGTCGTTGTCCGTGGCGCAGCGGCCGAAGCCGTGGAAGCCGGCTTCGTAGGCGCCGTCCGGGCCGGCCTGCCAGATCTCCACCAGGCCATCGACGACGGGCGCGCCGTCGCCGTCGGTGATGCGGCCGGTCAGGGTGATGCGTTCACCCTCAACGCCCGCATTCGGGCCATCGGCGCGGAGCAGGTCGGCCCACTCGGGAAAATCGATCATGTGCCAGTAGGGGCCGGCGGTCTGGTGCGCGGTCGCGGGTGTCATGATGGCGCGTTTCCCCTACGCGTTCTCGAAGGGCGTCGCGTCACGCCCCCGCAGCACGATGTCGAAGCGGTAGCCGAGCGCCCATTCGGGCTTCGTGACCTCGAGGTCGAAGGTGGAGACGAGGCGGTTGCGCGCGGCCTCGTCCGCCGTCGTGTTGAAGATGGGGTCCAGCGCCAGCAGCGGGTCGCCCGGGAAGTACATCTGGGTGATCATCCGCTGCGCCCAGCCCGCGCCATGCAGGCCGAAATGGATGTGGATGGGCCGCCAGGCGTTCCAGTGGTTCCGCCAGGGATAGGCGCCGGGCTTGATGCTGGTGAAGGAATAGCGGCCCTCGCTATCCGTGAAGATGCGGGCGCGGCCTTCGAAGTTGGGGTCGAGCGGCGCGTCGTGCTGGTCCCGGGGGTGGTGATAGCGGCCCGACGCATTGGCCTGCCAGACCTCCACCATCGTATTGGCGCAGGGGCGGCCATCCTCATCCGTCACGCGGCCGGCGACGATGATGCGCTCGCCGAGCGCGCCCTTCCCGCCGACCTGGCTCATATCCGCCTGGGTCGCGTAGAAGCGCTGGTCGAAGCGCGGCGCGCTGGTCTCCGTCAGCGTGTGCGGGACGCGCAGCATCGCCTGCTTCGGATGGCGCTTGTGGGTGCTGCCATAGGACGGCGCGTCATAGGGCGGCTGGGTCGCCGGATCGGGCCGGCGGTAGGGGACCGGGTCGCTCATCGCGATTACCCTTCCTTGAGGACGTTCTTCGCGATCTTAAGCGCGGAATTGGCCGTTGGCACCCCGGCATAGGCGCCGACCTGGAGCAGCACTTCCCCGATCTCCTCCGGCGTCACGCCGGTGTTGCGGGTGGCGCGGACGTGCAGTTCGAACTCCTCATGCCGGCCCAGCGCCGCCATCATGCCGAGGCAGAGCAGGCTGCGCGTGTGGCGGGGCAGGCCGGGGCGCGTCCAGACGCCGCCCCAGACATTGGCCGTGATCCATTCCTGGAAGGCGGCGTCGAGCGGCGTGACATTCGCGGAGGCGCGGGCGACATGCGCCTCCCCCAGCACGGATTTGCGGATGGCGAGGCCGGCATCGTAGCCCGGCGCGGGGGCGAAGGCGGCGAAGTGGCCGAGGATCGCGGCATTGGTGTCGGCGGCGCGCTCGAAGGTCGGCAGGTGCCCGCCTTCGGCAATCTCGACATAGCGGCTGCCGGGGATGACGGCCTGGATGGCACGCGACATCTCGGGCGGCGTCGCGATGTCCCGCGTGCCGACGGCGACCGTCGTGGGGCAGGTGATCTTCCCGGCCACATCGACGGCGCGCGCATCGCGCAGCGCGGCGGCGGAGCCCGCATAGCCTCGGCGGTCCGTGCGCAGCAGCATCTGGCGCAGGCCCTGGGAGGAGGCGAGGGAGGGATCGACCACCCAGCGCGGCATCACGACTTCCACCAGTGCCTGGGTGCCGATCTTCAGCACGGCGTCGATGCGATCCTGCCAGGCCTGGGGCGGCGGGAATTCCAGCGCCGTGTCCATCAGGATGAGGGAGGCGACGCGATCCGGCGCCAGCACCGCGAGTTCCATCGCGATGCGCCCGCCGATGGACAGGCCCAGCACATGCGCCTGCCGGATGCCGAGCGCATCGAGCAGGGCAACGGCATCGCGCGCATGCAGCGCCATGGAGTAGTCGCCATCCGTCACGCCGGACATGCCATGCCCGCGCATGTCCATGCGGATGACCCGGTAGTGGCGGGAGAGCGCGGCGGCCTGCGGATCGAAGACGTGCAGCGACGTGCCGATGGAATGCAGCATCAGAAGGGGCGGCGCTTCCGCCGGCCCTTCCACCACCGCGTGAACGACGATGTCGCCCAGTTGCACGAACATCCCGGATCCCCCGCACTACCCCAGGGCGTGCGTATCACTTCAAGGGCGATGGTGGGAGGGATCGGGGAAGTGATTACAGACGCGTTCTGATGTCGTCTGGTTGTCAGACCCGCTCGATGATCATCGCGATGCCCTGTCCGACGCCGATGCACATCGTCACGAGGGCATAACGCGCCTTGCGATGATGCAGCTCCGCAACCGCCGTCTGCACGAGGCGCGCACCGCTCATCCCCAGCGGGTGGCCGAGTGCGATCGCACCACCATTCGGGTTCACGAATTCGGCATCATCGGGCAGGCCGAGGTCGCGCGTGACGGCGAGCGCCTGCGCGGCAAAGGCTTCGTTCAATTCGATCACGGCGATGTCTGAAAGAGAGAGCCCCGCCTTGGCCAGCACCTTCCGCGTCGCGGGCGCGGGGCCGAAGCCCATGATGCGCGGCGCGACGCCGGCGGTGGCCGTCGCGACGACGCGCGCGCGCGGCGTCAGGCCGGACTTCGCCGCCATCGATTCGCTGGCGAGGATGATGGCGCAGGCACCGTCATTGACGCCCGACGCATTGCCCGCGGTGACGCTGCCGCCTTCCTTGCGGAAGGGCGTGCCGAGCTTGGCCAGCGCTTCCATCGTCGTGTCGGGGCGGGGATGCTCGTCCTTGTCCACGATGATGGGGTTGCCCTTCCGCTGGGCGATGGAGACGGGGACGATCTCCTCTGCGAAGCGGCCGCGCGCCATGGCGGCGCCGGCCCGCTGCTGGGAGCGCAGCGCGAAGGCGTCCTGGTCGGCACGGTTCACGTGGAAATCCTGCGCGACGTTCTCCGCCGTCTCCGGCATGGAATCGACGCCGTGCGCCGCGCGCATCTTCGCGTTGATGAAGCGCCAGCCGATGGTGGTGTCGAAGATCTCCGCGCTGCGGCCGAAGGCCTCGGTGGACTTGCCCATGACGAAGGGCGCGCGCGTCATGCTCTCCACGCCGCCGGCGAGCATCAGCTCGGCCTCGCCCGCCTTGATGGCGCGCGCCGCGATGCCGACGGCATCCATGCCGGAGCCGCAGAGGCGGTTGACGGTGGCACCCGGGATGCTGTCCGGCAGGCCGGCGAGGAGGGAGGACATGCGCGCGACGTTGCGGTTGTCCTCGCCCGCCTGGTTGGCGCAGCCGAAGATCACGTCATCCACCGCGGCCCAGTCCACGCCGCCGTTGCGGGCCATCAGCGCCTTGATCGGCACGGCGCCGAGGTCGTCCGGGCGGACGTCCTTCAGGGAGCCGGCATAGCGGGCGATGGCGGTGCGGGCGGCGTCGCAGATGAAGGCGTCGGCCATGTGGGGGTCCCTCCGTATGTCGCGCGTTGGTGCCGCCGCGGGGGCGCGCCGTCAACCGATCCCCGGGCGAACCCGGGCGGTTGCCGCGCGTTCGGGACGCGATGCGAACGGAAGGAAGCGGCGGATGAGCGGTTCGACGGAGCGCGGCGGCGGGTCCAATACCAGCGTCGATCCCGAACGGAAGCCCGACCCGGGCCCGGCCCCGGTCGGGCCCGCGGTGCATGAGCCGCCGCAGCGCCCGGTGGAGGGCCCGACCGACCCCGGCGCCGCGCCCCCTGGCCCGGCGGTGCACCCGGAGCGGACCTAGCCCGCCCCGCCGCGCGCGCCCTATCCTGCCCGCGACGAAGGGGATGGGGCGATGCGCAAGGGCTACAAGGAATTGCTGGCCGAGGCCGAGGCGGTGATCGAGACGGTGCCGGCGGCGGATGCGCTGGCGCTGCGCGCCGACCCCGGCGTGGTCTTCGTCGACCTCCGCGACCCCCGCGAGATCCAGCGGGAGGGCCGGATCCCCGGCGCCTTCCACTGCCCACGCGGAATGCTGGAATTCTGGATCGACCCGGACAGCCCCTACGCCAAGCCGGTGTTCCAGGAGCCGAAGCGCTTCGTCTTCTACTGCGCCAGCGGCTGGCGATCGGCGCTGGCGGCCAAGACGGCGCAGGAGATGGGGCTGGAGCGCGCGGCGCATCTCGGCGGGGGCATCACCGCCTGGAAGCAGGCGGGCGGCGAGACGGAGATGCCGCCGCCGCGGTGATTATCCGGTCAGAAGGTTCACCAGCCACAGGCTGAGCCCCGGGAAGACCACGCAGAGCACCAGGCGCAGCACGTCCATCGCCAGGTAGGGCATGACGCCCTTGTAGATCTGCGCGATCGGCACGTCCTTCGCCAGGCCGGAGACAACGAAGACGTTCAGCCCGATGGGCGGCGCGGTCAGGCCTATGCCGACCACGACCAGCACCAGGATGCCGAACCAGATCGCCGTCTCCTCCGTCGTCAGCCCGAAATCCAGCGCCGTGACCACGGGGAAGAAGACCGGCAGGGTCAGCAGGATCATCGCCAGCTCATCCATCACCGCGCCGAGGATGATGTAGGCCACCAGCAGGATCACCAGCACGCCATAGGGCGGGAAGTCCTGCTCCGTGATCCACATCGCCAGCAGGTCCGGCGCCTGGGACAAAGCGAGGAAGGTGTTGAAGACCTCCGCCCCCAGCAGGATGGCGAAGATCATCGCCGTGGTCTCGGCGGTGGCGAAGAGGCTTTCCTTCACCTGCCGGGGCTTCAGCGTGCCGCGCAGCACGCCGACGGCCAGCGTCGCGATGCAGCCGACGGCCGCACTTTCCGTAGGCGTGAAGACGCCGCCATAGATGCCGCCGACGACGACGAGGGCGATGAGCAGCACGGGGATGACGTTGAGGAAGGCCTCCCGCCGCTCCGCCGGGCTCGGCGCCTCACCGGGCGGGCCGAGCTCGGGCTTCAGCTTCACGACGATGGCGATGGCGATGAGGTAGAGCAGCGTCGCCAGCAGCCCCGGGATCAGCGCCGCCATGAAGAGCTTGGCGATGTTCTGTTCCGTGCTGATGGCATAGACCACCAGGATGACGCTGGGCGGGATGAGGATGCCGAGCGTGCCGCCGACCGCGACCGTGCCGGCGGAGAAGCCCGCGGGGTAGCCGAAGCGACGGAGTTCGGGCAGCGCCGCGCGGCCGAAGGTGGCGGTGGTGGCCACGCTGCTGCCGCAGACCGCGCCGAAGCAGGCGCAGGCGCCGATCACGGCCATGGCCATGCCGCCGGGCTTGCGGCCGATCAGCGCATTGGCGGCGGCGAAGAGGTCCCGGGCCAGCCCGCCACGCTCCGCCAGCGCGCCCATCAGGATGAAGAGCGGGATGACGGACAGCGTGTAGTTCGCGAACAGGTGGTACGGCGTGGTCTTGAGGTAGTTGCCGAGCGCGGTCCAGTCGAGGATGTGGACGTAGCCGCCGATGCCGACGATGAGCATCGAGAGGCCGACCGGCGCGCGGATCGCGATCAGGCCGAGCAGGACGGCGAAGCCCGTTGCCGCCAGGACGAATTCGGGTGCCATCAGCCCTGCCCCCTCAGGTGCCGGGGCACCCACGACAGCGCGGCGATCCCCGTGGCCGCGAAGCAGAGCGCGCCGATGCCGATGGCCCACCAATAGGGCAGGGCCAGCAGCCCGATGGTACGGGTGCCGGAGGCGAGTGTATCCAGCGATCCGATGATCATGCGTTCGGCCAGCCACAGCGTGATGGCGGCCCAGACCAGCGTCCAGAAGCCGTCCACCACATCGGTCACGCGCTTCGGCAGCCAGGTGGTGAAGGTGTCCACCAGGATGTTGGCGCGCATCAGCGTGCCATAGGCGAGGAAGCCGAAGACGCCGATGCCGGTGGCGATCGGCACCATCTCGAAGTCGCCACGGATGGGTTGGCTCGTCGTCCAGCGCATCAGCACGCTGGCGGTCGTGATGCAGGCGCCGACCAGCAGGGAGATGCCGCCCGCGAAGGCCAGCAGCCGGGCGAGGGTCGCGATCGCACCGCCAGGCGGCGCGGGGGGGGCATCAGGCTCGGACAAGGCCGGCTCCTCTGCGTGTGGGGGGCCGGCCTTGGCCAGATGCGGATCAGCCGCCGTGCTTGGCGATCAGCCCGCGTGCATCGGCCAGCAGGCCGGCGCCGTCGAAGCCGCGTTCGCGCGACGCCGTGAGCCAATTGTCGATCACCGGGCGGCAGGCGACCATCCAGCGCTCCTTCTCCGCCGCGGAGAGCTGGACGATGCGGTTGTCCCGGCGGCGGGAGACCTGTTCGCGGACGATCGGGCCCTGCTCGTCCCACACCTTGGCGGCCATCTCGGCGGCGACCATGCCGGAATTGGCGTCCAGCACCGTGCGGAGCTCCGCCGGCATCGCCTCATACTTCGCCTTGTTCATGGCGAGGATGAAGGAGGCAGCGTAGAGCGTCGGCGCGCCCACGATCTCCGTGTGGTTGCGGACCAGTTCCTGCAGGCGGATGGAGGGGACGACCTCCCACGGCACCACGGCGCCGTCGATGACGCCCTGGCTGACGGCTTCCGGCACCTGCGGCACGGGCATGCCGATCGGCGCGGCGCCGAGGGCGCGCAGCGCCTCGCCGGCCTGGCGCGTCGGGAAGCGCAGCTTCAGGCCGCGCATGTCCTCCAGCCGGTTGACCGGCTTGTTGGCGTGGATGACGCCGCCATCATGCGTCCAGACGGTGATGGGATGCACCTCGCGGAACTCGTCGCGGAGATGCGTCGTGTAGAATTCCCAGGTCGCCTTGGCGTTCGGCCCGGCCTTGGGGCTGCCGACGAAGGGGAGTTCGAAGACCTCGATCCGCGGGAAGCGGCCGGGCGTGTTGCCGGGCAGCGTCCAGACGATGTCCACGACGCCGTCGCGCGCCTGGTCGAAGAGCTGGGGCGGCGCGCCGCCGAGCTGCATGGAGGGGAAGATCTGGATGCGGAGCCGGCCCTGGCTTTCCTGCTGGATCTTCTGCGACCAGGGCATCAGGAAGTGGCGGTGCACATTGGACACGGCCGGCAGGAAGTGGTGCAGCCGCAGCGTCAGTTCCTGCGCGGCGGCGGGGCGCACCAGCGCCGGCGAAGCCAGCGCGGCAGCGCCGAGGGCCGCGAGGTGGCGGCGTTGGATCAGCATCCTGGAAGCTCCCCTTCGATTCTTCGTTCTTGCGTCGCGGCAGCCGAACCAGCCGCCCGCGCAATCAATGCCCGCGCCCGCCCGTCCCGGCAAGAAGGGGATTTGTATCATCCATAACGGTCAGGCGGCGCGGAGCGCGGCCGCCTTCGCCGCCACGGCCGCGGCGTCGTCGCCCGGCTTGTAGATGGCGCTGCCGATCCCGAAGCCCGCCGCGCCGGCCGCGCGCCAGGCGGGGATGGTGCTGGCGTCCATGCCGCCCACCGGCAGCACCGAGGTTCCCTTCGGCAGCACCGCCAGCATCGCCTTGAGGACGGCGGGGGAGGCAGCCTCCGCCGGGAACAGCTTCAGGCCATCGGCGCCCGCGGCCAGCAGGGCGAAGGCCTCCCCGGGTGTCATGAAGCCGGGCAGGCAGATCATCTGCTGCGCCTTGGCGGCGCGCACCACGGCGGGGTCGGCATGCGGTGTCACCACGAGCCGCCCGCCGGCCGCGGCGATGCGGGCGCAGTCGCCGGGGTTGATGACGGTGCCCGCGCCGACCAGCGCCCGGTCCCCGTAGCGCCTCGCCAGGCGGCGGATGCTCTCGATCGGGTCGGGGGAGTTGAGCGGCACCTCCAGCACGGGGATGTCGGCGGCGATCAGCGCATCGCCGATCGCCTCCACCTCCTCCGGCTTCACGCCGCGGAGGATCGCCACCAGCGGGCAGCGCGCCAGCCAGTCCTTCAGGTTCAGGCCCATCCGAGGCTCCCGCCGATATGGTGCAGCCCGGCCGCGACGAGGTCCGGGTCATGGGTGGTCACGCCGATCCCCGCGTCGCGCAGCGCGGTGCCGTAGAGCGCGGCGAGGCCGGCGGCGCCGACCAGCTGCACCTGCGTGGCGCCCTTGGCCGCGGCCGCAACCTCATGCCCGATCAGCAGGCCGGAGAGGTAGGACCGCGTCTCCGCGGCGGCCAGGCGGTCCATCAGGTGGAGCGTGCGCGTGCCGAAGAGGTGGTGCAGCAGCCCGCCGGGCTGGCGGGCACGGGCCAGGCCGCGGGCGAAGGCCGCGGGCTGGTCCGGTCCCTCCTCCGCCGTGCGGGCCAGGATGGTGTGCTGGGAGAGCGCGGCGAAGGCCTCCCCCGTCATCTGCGTCGTGAAGCCGGTGACGCGCCCGCCCTCCAGCCGCGCCCATTTGGAATGGGTGCCGGGCAGGCAGGCCAGCGCGGGCGCATCGCCCAGCAGCCGGGCGAGGGCCACCAGCTTCGTCTCCTCGCCCCGCATCACGTCGGGCACGCCGGCCTCATCCGCGCTGGTCAGGCCGGGAACCAGGCGCGTCTCCGCATCCCCGAAGGGCACGGGGATGGTGGCGCCGGCGATCTCCGCGGGGCCGGCGGGACAGGGGAGGTAGGGGGCCTCCACCCAGCCCTGGCGGCTGCCGATCATGCCGCAGAGGAGCACGCGGCTCTCCCCGGCGGCGATCCAGGGGCCGATGGCGTCGCGCAGCGCTTCCGCGAAGCGGCCGCCTTCGACGGTCAGGATGCCGCCCGGCCGGTCCAGCCGGTCCGTGACCGCGCCGCCTGGCCCGATGCGATAGGCCCGCAGGCTGCTGGTGCCCCAGTCCACGCCGATCATGCGGCCTCCCCGTTTCCGTCCCTCCGTCGATTGGCCCGGCCCCGCCCGGCTTGCAAGACCATCGGGCCTTGCATCGCGCGGCGGTGAGGGCGGAGGATCACGCCACCGGAGCCATGATTCCGGCTTGGGAGGAACAAACCTTGAAACAGACCCTTCTCGCGGGCGCGGCGCTGCTTGCGCTGGCGGCGGTGCCTGCGCAGGCGCAGCTCGTCGCCTCGGCCAATGATGCCAAGGCGCGGCTGATCAACGGCATGACGGTGATCGCGGCACAGCCGCCGGCGGATACCGTGACGATCTTCGACTTCGCGACGACACCGCCCCGCCAAGTGGCGGAGGTGGAGGCGCCGGTCTCCGTCGTCGGCCCGCCTTCCTCCATCACCTTCACGCCCGATGAGCGGCTGGTGCTGGTGACGGCGAACCAGCGGATCGACCCGGCGGATGACAGCAAGACGGTGCCGCACAACGTGCTGTCCGTGATCGACCTGCGCGCGACGCCGCCCGCGGTGGTGCAGACGCTGGAGACGGGGCGCGGCCCGGCCGGCATCGCGGTGAACCGGGCGGGGACCCTGGCGCTGGTGGCGAACCGGGAAGCGGGCAGCGTTTCCGTCTTCCGCATCAGGGATGCGCGGCTGGAGGCCGTGGGCACGGTGGAGATCGGGCCGGCGGCGACGGGCGTTTCCGCCGTGGCGATTACGCCGGATGGGCGGCATGCGCTGGTGACGCGGGACGGCGACTTCTTCATCCATGTGCTGGCCATTAACGGGGAGAATGTGACGCGGACGAACCGCACCATCTCCGCCGGGCTGCGGCCCTATGGCATCGGCATCGCGCCGGACGGGAGCTGGGCGGCGGTCGCCAACATCGGCCGCGGCGGGGGCGATGAGGACACGATCAGCCTGATCAGCCTGCGCGGCGACCCCGCCACCTGGCGCGTGGTGCACACGCTGACCGTGGGGCAGACGCCGGAGGGGATCACCGTCAGCCCGGATGGGAAGATCGTGGCGGTGACGGTGATGAACGGGTCGAACAAGCCGGAGAACTCGCCCTTCCGCGGCAACGGCCTAGTGCGGACCTATCGCGTGGAGAATATGCGCTTCGTGCCGGCGGGTGAGGGGCGGGTTGGCACCTGGTCCCAGGGCGCGGTGTTCAACCGCGCGGGCAACGCCATGCTGGTCGGCAACATGGTGGAGCAGAGCTTGAACGTCTTCAGCGTGGCGGAGGATGGCGCGCTGGCGGCGGTGGGGCAGACGCTGCCGCTGCCCGGTGGCAGCGCGGCGCTGGGCAGCGCGCCGCGGTAAAAGGCGGCGGGGGGCTTCGGTCGTGCCGAGCCCCCCTCACCCCGACCCTCTCCCCCCAGGGGGGGAGAGGGAGAAGGGATCACTGCGGCTGGATGTTCGCGGCCTTGACCAGCGACTCGTAGCGGGCGCTTTCCTCCCGCAGGAAGGTGGCGAAGGCGTCGCCGGTCAGCAGGCTCGGCGTCTGGCCGATGTCGCGGATGCGGCGCTGCAGGTCAGGCGTCGCCATGGCGGCGGCCGTCGCGGCGGCCACGCGCGCGACCATCGCCGGATCGGTCCGCGCCGGCGCGAAAAGCGCCTGCCACACCTCCATCGACATCCCAGCCGTCTGAGGTTGCTCCGCGAAGGTCGGCATGTCGGGCAGGAAGGGGTGCCGCGCGGGGGAGGAGACGCCCCAGGCGCGCACCTTGTCGTCCCGCACCATCGGCGCGCTGCTGGTCAGCGTGCTGATGGCCAGGTCCAGCTGGCCGCTCATCACATCCGTCAGCATCTGCGCGCCCATGCGGTAGGGCACATGCTCCATCTTGAGGCCCGCGCGCTGCACGAGCAGTTCGCCGAACAGATGGAGCGAGGTGCCGGTGCCGGAGCTGCCGAAGCTGAAGGGCGCGGGGCGCGACGCGCTGTCGGCGATCAGCTGCGCGAAGCTGGCCGGCAGGTTCGGGCGGCCGATCAGCAGCAGCGGCAGCGTCGCGATCATGTGGATCGGCGCGAAGTCGCGCAGCCCGTCATAGCGGGTGGTGGAGGGCGTCACGAGCTGCGCGACGTTGATCGTGCTCTCCACGCCGATCAGCAGCGTGGTGCCATCCGGCGTGGCGCGCGCGGCGCGTTCCGTCGCGATGGTGCCGCCGGCGCCCGTCACGTTCTCCACCACCACCTGGCGGTCCAGCCGCTGGCCGAGTTCCGGCGCGATGAGGCGCGCGATCTGGTCCACATTGGTGCCGGGACCGAAGGGGCAGATCAGCGTGATGGCGCGGGACTGTGCCCGCGCGGTGAGCGGGGCTGCGAGGATCGCGGGCAGCGCCAGGGCGGCGCGGCGGGAAAGGCGAGGCATGGGCGAGGCTCCGTGTCAGCGTCGGGACCCTAGCATGCAAGAAGCGGGCAACCAGACCCGGCTTGCAGGGCCGCGCGAGCGGGACTAATTCTCACGGCGGGCCACGCCCCCCCACCGGGGCGCATCAGCATCTGGAAGGGTGCCTCATGACCGCAAAGCCGGACCTGCGTCCGTCGAACCCCCGTTTCTCCTCCGGCCCCTGCGCCAAGCGACCCGGCTGGTCGCTCGCCGCGCTCGATGGCGCGCTGCTCGGCCGCAGCCATCGCGCCAAGGACCCCAAGGCGAAGCTGGCGGAGACCATCGAACTCTCCAAGCACGTGCTCGGCATGCCGAAGGACTGGCGGCTCGGCATCGTGCCGGCCTCCGACACCGGCGCGGTCGAGATGGCGCTGTGGTCGCTGCTCGGCCCGAAGGGCGTCGATATCCTGGCCTGGGAGAGCTTCTCCAAGGACTGGGCGACGGACGTCACGAAGCAGCTGAAGCTGCAGGATGTGCGCGTCATCTCCGCGGGCTATGGCCAGCTGCCGGACCTGGCGCAGGTGGACAAGGCGCGGGACCTGGTCTTCGTGTGGAACGGCACGACCAGCGGGGTGCGGCTGCCGAATGCCGATTTCATCGCCGATGACCGCGAGGGCCTGGCGATCTGCGACGCCACCAGCGCCGCCTTCGCCATGGACCTGCCCTGGTCGAAGCTCGATGTGGTGACCTGGTCCTGGCAGAAGGTGCTGGGTGGCGAGGCCGCGCACGGCATGCTGGCGCTGTCGCCCCGCGCCGTGGCGCGCCTTGAATCCTACAAGCCCGCCTGGCCGATGCCGAAGATCTTCCGCATGACCAAGGACGGGAAGCTCAACGAGGGCATCTTCAAGGGCGAGACGATCAACACGCCCTCCATGCTCTGCGTCGAGGATGCGATCGACGGGCTGCGCTGGGCGCAGTCGGTGGGCTCTCTGAAGGGCCTGGTCGCGCGGTCGGAGGCGAACCTGGCCGCCATCGCGGGCTGGGTCGCCAACAGCAGCTGGGCGGCCTTCCTGGCCGATGAGCCCGCGACGCGGTCCTGCACCTCCATCTGCCTGAAGATCGTGGCGCCGTGGTTCACGGCGCTCGACGCGGAAGGGCAGGCGGCGGCGGCGAAGAAGCTGTCCTCGATCCTGGAGAAGGAGGGCGTGGCCCTCGACGCCGCCAACTACCGCGACGCCCCGCCCGGGCTGCGCATCTGGGGGGGTGCGACGGTCGAGACCGCCGACATCACCGCGCTGCTGCCCTGGCTCGACTGGGCCTTTGCGCAGGTCGAAGCCGAGCACAAGAAGGCGGCCGCGTGATGGCCGCGCCGAAGGTCCTGATCAGCGACAAGCTCTCGCCCGCCTCCATCGCCATCTTCAAGGCGCGGGGCATCGAGGTCGATTTCAAGCCCGGCCTGAAGCCCGCGGAACTGCGGGAGATCATCGGCCAGTATGACGGGCTCGCGGTGCGCAGCGCGACCAAGGTGACGCGGGAGGTGCTGGACGCCGCGCCGCGCCTGAAGGTCGTGGGCCGCGCCGGCATCGGCGTGGACAATGTCGATGTGTCGAGCGCGACCGCGCGCGGCGTCGTCGTGATGAACACGCCGCATGGCAACGCCATCACCACGGCGGAGCACGCCATCGCGATGATGTTCGCCCTTGCCCGCCAATTGCCGGAGGCCTCGGCTTCCACCAAGGCGGGGAAGTGGGAGAAGAACCGCTTCATGGGCGTGGAGCTGACGGGCAAGACGCTCGGCCTGATCGGCGCGGGCAATATCGGCTCCATCGTCGCCAGCCGCGCCAACGGCCTGCAGATGAAGGTCATCGCCTTCGACCCCTTCCTGTCGGAGAAGCGGGCGCTGGAGATCGGGGTGGAGAAGGTGGACCTCGATGCGCTGATCGCGCGCGCGGACATCGTCACCATCCACGCGCCCTATACCGAGCAGACCAGGAACATCCTGTCGCGCGAGCGCCTGTTTGCGCTCAAGAAAGGCGCGCGGGTCATCAACTGCGCCCGCGGCGGGCTGCTGGATGAGGCGGCGCTGTATGACGCGCTGAAGGAAGGCCACCTGGCCGGTGCCGCGCTCGACGTGTTCGAGACGGAGCCGGCGACGGACAGCCCGCTCTTCACGCTGGAGAACGTCGTCTGCACGCCGCATCTCGGCGCCGCGACGGCGGAGGCGCAGGAGAATGTGGCGCTGCAGGTCGCCGAGCAGATGTCGGATTTCCTCCTCTCCGGCGCCGTGTCGAATGCGATCAACATGCCGAGCGTGACGGCGGAGGAAGCGCCGCGGCTGCGTCCCTACATGGAACTGGCGCGGCAGCTCGGCGCGCTGGCCGGGCAGCTCACCGCCAATGTGGGCGATGAGGTGAAGGCCATCCGCGTGGAATACGAAGGTGCGGCGGCGGAGCTGAACCAGAAGCCGCTGACGGCCGCCGCACTCGCCGGTGTCCTCGCGCCGATGATGGGCGCGGTGAACATGGTGAACGCGCCCGCGCTGGCGAAGGAGCGCGGGATCGAGGTCGCGGAGACGGTGCTGGAACGCAGCGGCGACTATGCGACGCTGCTGCGCGTCACGCTGGTGACGGATGAGTGGACCCGGAGTGTCGCTGGCACGCTGGTCGGCACCGGCAAGCCGCGCCTGGTGGAGGTGAAGGGCATCCCCGTGGAAGCCGATTTTGCGCCCCACATGCTCTACGTCACCAACCAGGACCGCCCCGGCTTCATCGGCCATTTCGGCACGACGCTGGCGACGGCGGGTATCAACATCGCGACCTTCCACCTCGGCCGTGACAAGCCCGGCGGGGATGCGATCTGCCTGGTCGGGCTGGATGCGGCGCTGCCGGATTCCGTGCTGGCCACGGTGCGCGGCCTGCCGCTGGTGGTGCGCGCGGTGCCGCTGGCCTTCTGAGTGTTGCGCCAGCCGCCCCCGGTGGGGGCGGCTGGCGACGACCTCTACTTCGCGGCGGCGGTCAGGGCCTCGCCCAGTTCCTTGATGCGGCCGCCCTTGGGCTCGTCGGCCTTGCCGGCCATCGACACCGTCTCCTCGCCCAGCTTGGCGATGAGTTTCTTGACGGCATCACCATCGATGTCGTCGGAGGTGATGAGCTTCTTCAGGCGTTCCAGGTCACGCACGATGCCCTTGGCGCCGGGCGTCTCGACCTTGCCGAGCGTTTCCTCCCAGCCCTCGATGTTCTTCACGGCGGCGCCGATGGTGAAGCCCTTCACGCCCTCGGTGATGTGGCGGACGGTGGCGGCGAATTGCGGCATGATCTCTCTGCTCCCCTCGCGACGCTTGCTGTGTCGCTGGCGGGAAAGCGCCCATCGCCCGGCCCGGTTTCGACGTGAAATTTCGGCGTCGCGGGGGTTGCGGAATCCTGTTGCGGTCCGGCCTCAGCCCCGCCGGCCGGATCCGTCGCGCCGCCGCACCTCCTGCCACGCCGCGCCGGCGGCTTCCGCCACGCGGGGCAGATAGGGCAGGCGGTTCAGCCGGGCGAGCGTCGCGGCCGCGCCGGCGGGGTAGGCGGGGCCGGAGAGCGCGGCCTCCGCCCGGGCCGGGCTGCCGGCATCCAGCGCCGCGGCGGCGTCGCGCAGCGTGTCGATCACCAGGGCGGGCGACGCATCCGGTGCGATGCCGATCGCGCGACGCATCTCCGCCCGGCCGAGCGCGGTGGCGTGCTGCACGCTGCCGGAGGCCTCATGGCTGTAGATCGGGTCCTGGCTGAAGCCCTGCGCCAGGATCTCCATCTGCACCGCGGCGCGGGCGGCGCGGGCGGGCTGGCCGGCGAGCAGGGCCGTGTCACCCAGCATGAAGGGCGCGTGCAGTGCCGCGCCGCGCACCGGGTCCCCGAAGCCGCCGAGATGCTGCGCCGCCGGATCGGCGCAGGCGCCGAGGGCGAGCAGGGCGAGCAGCGGCAGGCTCTTCAGGCTTCGCATGGCGCGGTCTCCGTCTGGCCCTGGGAGAGTGGCGGGGCGGCGGGCTGCCGCCAAGGCGGAATCGGGTCACGCTTCGTCACTGGCCTGCGCGCGGCGGGCGGCCGTAAGCCTCCGGCCAACAACCGGGAACGATGCCGCCATGCGCCTGATCATGCCTCGCCGCGCCCTGCTGGCCGCCCCCGCCCTGCTGGCCCTGCCGGCCGCGGCGCAGGCGCCCGCGACGCCCGCCCAGATGGAGGGGCCCTACTACCCCCGCACCATCCCCGCCGATGCCGATGCCGATCTGCTGCGCGTGGCGGGGCAGGCGGCGCCGGCGCGGGGCACCCCGATGCTGCTGGAGGGTTTCGTCCGCGGCCCGGACGGCGCCGCGCTGCCAGGCGCGCGGGTGGAGATCTGGCAGGCCGACGACCAGGGCATCTACCTGCATCCCCGCGACCCGCGCCTGGCGGAGCGTGATGCCGGCTTCCAGGGCTATGGCCGCGCCATGGCCGATGGCGCCGGGCGCTACGCCTTCCGCACCATCCGCCCGGGCCTCTACCCCGGCCGCACGCGCCACATCCACCTGCGCGCCGCCCATCCCGGTGGCGAGCTGACCACGCAGGTCTATTTCCCGGATGAGCCGCGGAACGAGGCCGACATGCTGCTGCGGCGCCTGGCGCCGGCGCAGCGGGCGATGCTGGTGGCGCGGGTCTCGCCGGCCGATGGCGGGCTGCGGGCGGCCTTCGACATCGTGCTCGCCTAGGCGCCCCTGCCCCCCGGGGGCCGGTCATGCGTGGGGCAGGGGTTGCGGCGGGGCGCCCCCCCTGCCACACACGCGCCGCCTGTTCACACCCCCCGGCTTACGCCCGCAGCAATGACCGACGACCCGCCCAACCCCGCCCTTCTGCCCGCCGGCCTGTCCGACGTGCTGCCGCCCGAGGCGGAGCGCGAGGCGATGCTCGTCGAGGTGCTGGCGGAGGTCTTCGCGCGGCACGGCTATGAGCGGGTGAAGCCGCCGCTGCTGGAATTCGAGGACAGCCTGCTCGCGGGCTCCGGCGCCGCGGTGGCGGACCAGACTTTCCGGCTGATGGACCCGGTCAGCCACCGGATGATGGGGCTGCGGGCGGATACGACGCCACAGGTGGCGCGCATCGCGGCGACGCGGCTGGCCCGCGTGGCCCGGCCCCTGCGGCTGTCCTATGCCGGCCAGGTGCTTCGCGTGCACGGCACGCAGCTCGCCCCCGCGCGGCAGCTGCCGCAATCCGGCATCGAGCTGATCGGCGCCGACAGCGCCGAGGCCGATGCGGAAGTGGCGGCGGTGGCGGCGGAGGCGCTGGCGGCGGTCGGCATCACGAGCCCCTCCCTCGACATCACGCTGCCCCGCCTGGCCCCCGCGCTGCTGGACGACGCCGGGGTGGAGGGCGAGGACCGGCGCCGCCTGGCGCGGGCGCTGGACCGCAAGGACATGGCCGCCGTGACGGCTCGGGCGGAGGCGGGCGGCGGCGCGGCGCTGCTGCTGCCGGCGCTGATGGCGGCCGCGGGCCCCGTGGATGGCGCGCTGGCCGCGCTGGCGGCGGCCGATCTGCCGCCGGCCGCGCGAGCCATCGCCGACAATGCCGCGGCCATCGTGGTGGCGCTGCGCGCCCGCGCGCCGGGGCTGCGCATCACGCTCGACCCGGTGGAGTTCCGCGGCTTCCGCTACCACACCGGCGTCGCCTTCACGATCTTCGGCGAGGGCCTGACCGGGGAGCTGGCGCGCGGCGGCCGCTACCTGTCGGGTGAGGAGCCGGCCACGGGCATGACGCTGTATCCCGACGCGATGCTGCGCGCGGTGGCGCCTGCGGAGCCTCGGCGGCGCGTCTTCATCCCGGCGGGGGCGGACCGCGCGGCGGCGGCGGCGCTGCGGGGCAGGGGCTATGCCACGGTGGCGCAGCTGTCTTCCGGCGACACGCCGGCCAGCCTGCGCTGCACGCATTGGATGAACGAAGCGGGCGACGCGGTCCCCGCCTGACGGTTTCTTCTCACCACGCACCGGCCAGCGGGCCGGCCAGGGAGACAGCGCGATGGCGAATGTTGCCGTGATCGGCGCCCAGTGGGGCGACGAGGGCAAGGGCAAGGTGGTGGACTGGCTGGCAAGCCGGGCCGACATCGTCGTGCGGTTCCAGGGCGGCCACAATGCGGGCCATACGCTCGTCGTCGGCGGCAACGTCTACAAGCTGTCGCTGCTGCCGTCGGGCGTGGTGCGCGGCAAGCTCGGCGTCATCGGCAATGGCGTGGTGCTGGACCCGGAGCACCTGCTGATGGAGGTGGCGAAGGTCAATGCGCAGGGCCTCGATGTCGGGCCGCACAACCTCCGCATCGCGGAGAACGTGCCCCTGATCCTGCCGCTGCACCCCGCCATCGACAAGGCGCGGGAAGTGGCGCGCGGGGCGAATGCCATTGGCACCACGGGCCGCGGCATCGGCCCGGCCTATGAGGACAAGGTGGCGCGCCGCGCGATCCGCCTGAGCGACCTGGCGGAGCCCGCCGTGCTGTCGCACAAGCTGGATGAGCTGCTGCTGCACCACAACACGCTGCTGCGCGGCCTGGGCGCCGAGACCTTCGAGAAGCAGGCGCTGCTCGACCGGCTGCTGGAACTGGCGCCCCAACTCCTTCCTTACGCGGAGCCCGTCTGGTCGCTGCTGGAAGACGCCCACCACCAGGGCAAGCGCGTGCTGTTCGAGGGCGCGCAGGCCGTGATGCTGGACGTGGACCACGGCACCTATCCCTTCGTCACCTCCTCCAACACCGTGGCCGGCAATGCGGCGGCGGGGGCGGGGATCGGGCCGAAGCAGATCGGCTACGTGCTCGGCATCGCCAAGGCCTACACGACGCGCGTCGGCGCCGGGCCCTTCCCGACGGAGCTGCATGACGCGACCGGCAAGCTGCTCGGCGAGCGTGGGCGCGAATTCGGCACCGTCACGGGCCGCCCGCGCCGCTGCGGCTGGTTCGATGCCTGCATGGTCCGCCAGGCCGTGAAGGTCGGCGGGGTGGAGGGCCTGGTGCTCACCAAGCTCGACGTGCTGGACGGGCTGCCGGAACTGCGGATCTGCACGGGCTACCGGATCGACGGGGAGGTGGTGAAGCGCCTGCCGGCCTCCATCGCCGCGCAGGAGCGGGCGGAGCCGGTGTGGGAGGTGATGGCCGGTTGGTCGGGCTCCACCGCCGGCGCCCGCAGCTATGCCGAGCTGCCGGCAGAGGCGGTGAAGTATGTCCGCCGGATCGAGGAACTGGTGGAGGCGCCGGTGGTGCTGCTCTCCACCAGCCCGGACCGCGACGACACGATCATGCTGCGCGACCCCTTCGCGGGGTGAGTGGCCGGCCGGTGCCTGCCCCGGCAGGGGCAGGCACCATGGGGCGAGTCTACGCCTGCCCCGGCAGGGGCAGGCACCATGGGGCGAGTCTACGCCTGCCCCGGCAATGGCGGCACCATGGGGCGAGGCTACGCCTCCCCTGGCAGGGGCCGGCACGGCCTGGCAAGGCTACATGTAATTCATCTAGACATCCGGTAGTCAGGCCAGAACTTGTCTGACATCGTACGGTCATGGTGACGATCCGTGACTGCCTGGCCGACGACATCCCCGCCATCGCCGCGATCTATGGCCATTGGGTCACGCATGGCCTGGCCAGCTTCGAACTCGATCCCCCCGATCCCGCGGAGATGGCGCGGCGCCGCCAGGCGGTGCTGGAGGGCGGCTACCCCTATCTGGTGGCGGAGGGTGAGGGCGGCCGCGTGCTGGGCTACGCCTATGCCAGCGCCTACCGCACCCGCCCCGCCTATCGCTTCGCGGTGGAGGACAGCATCTATGTCGCGCCGGATGCGGGGCGAGCCGGTATCGGGTCCGCGCTGCTGGGCGCGCTGATCGCGGCCTGCACGGGGCGCGGCTTCCGGCTGATGGTGGCGGTGATCGGGGATAGCGGCAACGCGGCCTCGATCGGCCTGCATGCCCGCGCGGGCTTCGCCCATGCCGGGCTTCTGCCGGCCATCGGCTGGAAGCACGGGCGCTGGGTGGACAGCGTGCTGATGACGCGACCGCTCGGGCAGGGCGCGGGGTCCGCGCCATGAACCGGGAACAGGCCGACCGCGCGTCGCGCGATGCCTCGCTGGTGCTGGCGATGACGCTGCCCGGCGACACGGTGCTGTACCTGCTGCTGCCGCTGCACGCCGCGGCCTTCGGCGTGTCGCTCGCGGAGGCCGGGCTGCTGCTGGCCGCGAATCGCCTGGTCCGCATCCTCGGCTATGGCTGGGTGGCGCGGGGGTATGAGGTGTTCGGGCCGCGCCGCGCTTGCCTGGTGGCCGTGCTGGCCGCGGCCTGCGCCACCACGGGCTATGCGCTGCTGCCCGGCGTCTGGTGGCTGCTGCCGGCCCGGCTGCTCTGGGGCCTCGCCTTCGCGGCCATGAACATCGCGACCCAGGCGCTGGCCACCGCGGAGCCCACGGGCGCATCCCGCCGGTCCGGCGCGTCGCGCGGCATCATCGCGGCGGGGCCGATGATCGGGCTGCTGGCCGGCGCCGTGATGGCGGAGCTGGCGGGGCCGCGGGTGGTGTTCCTCTGCCTTGGCGCCGTGTCGTTGCTGGGCCTGGTCTTCGCCTGGCGCCTGCCGGATGGGGAGGCGGTGAAGCTCCGCGCCGGCGGGCCGCGCTTCGCGCTGCCGCAATCGCTGGATGTCTGGTCCTTCGTGCAGGGCTTCGCGCTGGACGGGCTGTTCGTGCTGGGCCTCGCCTTCCTGGCGGCGCAGGCGATGCCGCAGGGGGCGGCGCTGGCGGCGGGCGGCGCGCTGGCCGCGCGCTACTTGGCGGAGGTGCTGCTGGGCCCGCCCGCGGGGCGGCTGGCGGAGCGTTTCGGCGCCGCGCAGGTCCTGCTGGTGGTCACGCTGGCCTCGGCCGCGGGGCTGGCGGTGATCGGCCTTGGCGCGCTCTGGATCGGCAGCCTGATGGTGGTGGGGCTGCGCGGGCTGCTGCAGCCCTTGCCCGCGCCGGTGGCCGCCAGCCGCGCGCCGCCGGAGGAACGGGTGGCGGCGCTGGCGCGGATGGCGACCTGGCGGGACATCGGCGCGGGGGTCGGCCCGTTGGCGGCCGGCGTGCTGCTGCCGCTGGTGCCGGCGGTGGTGCTCTATGTCGGCGCGGCGGTGGTGCTGGTGGGGTCGTCGCTGCACGCGCTGCGGCGGTAGTCGGGCGACGCTTCAGGGCACCGGCACCATCTCATGCTTCAGGCATTTCAGCGCGAAGCTGGTGCGGGTGTGGCGGATGCCGGGCAGGCGGTACAGGCGCTCCCGCAGCAGCGTCTCGTACCCCTGGGTGCCGCTGACGGCGGCCTTGATCATGTAGTCGTATTCGCCGGTGATGAGGTGGCATTCCAGCACCTCCGGGATCGCGTTCACGGAGGCCTCGAACCGGCGCAGGCTTTCCTCGTCATGCCGCTCCATCATCACCTCGATGAAGACGGTGTCGGGCAGGCCGAGCGCGGCGCGGTCCAGCAGGGCGGCGTAGCCGCGGATGACGCCGGACTGTTCCAGCCGCTTCACCCGCGTCCAGCAGGGGGAGGGGGAGAGGCCCACCTCCTCCGCCAGCTCGGCATTGGTCAGGCGACCCCGCTGCGCCAAGGCACGAAGGATCTTCCGGTCGATCGGGTCCATGCGGCAGATCCTCCCGATTTTTCGGCGCTGCACAACAGAATACGGAAGGACTCCCTCGCGCAACCGGGGCACCCTTCCTATGCTAGGTGATAAGACACGGGAGACGTCGCATGGGCATCCTTCAGCGCCCCGAAGCGAGCCTCGACGACAAATGGGACATGGCCGGGGAGCCGGTGGTGCTCAACGGCATCCAGGCGCTGGTCCGCCTGCCGCTGCTGCGGCGGGAACTGGACCGGGCGCTTGGGTGGAACACGGCCGGCTACATCAGCGGCTACCGCGGTTCGCCCATCGGCGGCTACGATAAGGAACTGGAGAAGCAGGCCGCGCGGCTGGCGGCGGCCGACATCGTCTTCAACCCCGGCCTGAACGAGGATCTGGCCGCGACCGCGGTCTGGGGCACGCAGCAGGTGCCGCTGTCCAAGGGCGCGCGGCATGAAGGCGTCTTCGGCATCTGGTACGGCAAGGGGCCGGGGCTGGATCGCAGCGGCGACGCGCTGCGTCACGCCAATTCCGCCGGGACGTCGCCGAAGGGCGGCGTGCTGGCGCTGTCGGGCGACGATCCCTCCGCCAAATCCTCCACTGTGACCTCCGGCTGCGAGTTCACCTTCCAGGACCTCGAGATCCCCATGCTCGATCCCGCGGAGGTGGCGGAGGTGCTGGAGTTCGGCGTGAAGGGCATCGCCCTGTCGCGCTTTGCCGGCACGTGGGTCGGGCTGAAATGCATCGCGGAGACGATGGACGCGGCGGCGACGCTGCGCGTCGATCCCGGCGCCTATGCGACCCATGCGCCGAATGGGGTGATGCTGCCGCCGGGCGGGCTGCATCTGCGCATCCCCGATGCCTCCGCGCTCGACCAGGAAAGCCGCCTCAGGCACTTCAAGCTGCCGGCGGCGGTGGCCTTCGCGCGGGCGAATGGCTTCGACCGCATGGTGATCGACCCGCCCGCCGCGCGCTTCGGCATCGTCGTGCGCGGCAAGGCCTTCGCCGCGCTGCGCCAGGCGCTGGCCGATGCGGGCATCACGCCGGAGGTGGCGCGCCGCGGCGGGCTGCGGCTGTGGAAGGTGGGGCTGGCCTGGCCGCTGGATGCTGAAGGCGCGCGCGCCTTCGCGGAGGGGCTGGAGGAGGTGCTGGTGGTGGAGGACCGCCGCGCCTTCATGGAGCCGCAGCTGAAGAACGCCTTCTACGCGATGGAGCGCCGCCCGCGCGTCGTCGGCAAGCAGGATGAACGCGGCGCGCCGCTGCTGTCCGAACTCGCGGAACTCGATACGGCGCAGATCCTGCGCGCACTCGCCGCGCGCCTGCCGGAGGGGCTGCGGACGGAAGCGCTGGCCGCGCGCATCGCGGAGCTGGATGCGCTGGCCCGCGCGGCGGCGGAGCCGCTAGTGATACGGGAGCCCACCTTCTGCCCGGGCTGCCCGCACAACACCTCCACCCGCCTGCCGGAGGGGTCGCGCGCCATGGCGGGCATCGGCTGCCACTGGCTGACGACCAAGATGCCGGAGCGCAACAGCCAGCCCTTCACCCATATGGGCGGCGAGGGCGTCACCTGGCTCGGCATCGCGCCCTTCACGGAGGAGGCGCATGTCTTCGCCAATATCGGCGACGGCACCTTCAGCCATTCCGGCAGCCTGGCGCTGCGCGCCGCCGTCGCGGCAAAGGCCAACATCACCTACAAGGTCCTGGTCAATTCCGCCGTCGCCATGACCGGCGGCCAGGCGGTGGAGGGTGCGCCCGGCGTGCCGCGGATCGCGGCCCAGGTGCGGGCGGAAGGCGTGCAGCGCATCGCCGTCGTCGCCGACGATCCCGACCGCCACAAGGACGATCCGGAGATGCCGTCGGGCATCACCTACCACCACCGCAGCGCCCTCGATGCCGTGCAGCGGGAGCTGCGCGCGATCCCGGGCGTGACGGCGCTGATCTACGACCAGGAATGCGCGACGGAGCGCCGCCGCAAGCGCAAGCGCGGGACGGCGGCGGTGGCGGAGCGCCGCGCGGTGATCAACCCGCGCGTCTGCGAGGATTGCGGCGAATGCTCCCGCGTCTCCAACTGCATCGCGGTGGAGCCGCTGGAGACGCCCTGGGGCCGCAAGCGCAAGATCGAACAATCCGCCTGCAACCAGGACCTGTCTTGCGTGCAGGGCTTCTGCCCGTCCTTCGTCACGCTGGTAGGCGCGGAGCCCGCGCGGCCTGCATCGCCGGCCCTGCCGGGCGGCGTGCTGCCGGACCCCGTGCTGCCGCAGCCCGTCGATGGGCGCGCCTGGAACGTGATGGTCGCCGGCGTGGGCGGGCAGGGCGTGACGGCGCTCGGCGCCATCCTCGGCATGGCAGCGCATATCGATGGGCGGCCGTCCCGCAGCGTCGATACGCTCGGCTTCGCGCAGAAGGGCGGCGGGGTCTATGTGCAGCTGCGCATCGGCCAGCCCGGCACGGATGAGGCGACGATCCCCGCGCCGCGCATCGGCGCCGGCCAGGCGGATCTGCTGATCGCCTCCGACATGGTGGTGGCGCATGGGCGCAACGCGCGGCCGCTGCTGGGCGCGACGCGTACCGTGGCCGTGGTGAATGCGGACCTGGCCCCCACCGCGCAATTCGTGCGCGACACCAGCACGCGCTACGACGATGCGGGCATGATGGCGAGCCTGGCGGCGGTGACGCGCGAGTTGCACGCGGTGAACGCGGCGACGGAGGTCACGGAATCCTTCGGCGATGCCATCTACCTCAACATCTGGCTGCTCGGCCTGGCCTTCCAGCGCGGGCTGGTGCCGGTCTCGGGGGCGGCGATCGAGCAGGCGATCCGGCTGAACGGCGCGCAGGTGGAACGCAACCTGGCCGCCTTCGCGCTGGGCCGCCAGGCGGGGCTGGAGGGGCGTGACGCGCGCCCGCGCGGGCCGGAGACGCTGGACGCGCTGGTCGCCCGCCGCATCGCCGACCTGACCGACTACCAGGATGCGCGCTACGCCAAGCGTTATGCCGGCTTCGTCGCGAAGGTCCGCGCTGCCGAGCAGGCCGCGTTGCCGGGGGAGGAACGCCTGGCGCGCGCCGTGGCCACGCAGCTCTATCGGCTGATGGCGTTCAAGGACGAATACGAGGTCGCGCGGCTGCACAGCCTGGCGGATTGGCAGGCGCAGCTGGCCACGCAGTTCACCGGCACGCAGCGGGTGGAGATGCACCTCTCGCCCCCGCTGCTGGCGAAGCCGGACCCGAATACCGGCCTGCCCGCCAAGCGCGCCTTCGGCCCCTGGATGCTGCGTGCCATGGGCTGGCTGCGGCATGGCAAGCGGCTGCGCTTCACGCCGCTCGACCCCTTCGGCCATACGGAGGAGCGGCGCATGGAACGTGCGCTGGTGGACGAATACCGCACGGCGATCGAGGACTTCCTGCCGCAGCTTTCCCCCTCCACCCACGGCGCGATCTGCGACTGGGCGGAGGCGGCGTCGGGCATCAAGGGCTTCGGCCCGGTGAAGGCGCGCAACGTGGAACGCACGCGCGCGAACTGGGCGGCGATCGCGTCGCGGATCACGGCGCCCGCGCGTTGACACCATCCCGGGGGCGCGCCTCAATGCGGCACGCCCCCCGGGAGAGACCATGATGCGCCTTGCTGCCGCCCTTCTCGCCTGCGCCCTGACGACGCCGGCCCTCGCGCAGAACCTCACGGTCGGGATGCAGACGGAGCCCGGGACGCTCGACCCGCAATTCAACCTGCTGGGCTCCAACACCTCCGCGCTCCGCAACGTCTATGACACGCTGCTGTCGCGCGACCAGAACCTGCAGGTCCGCGCCTCGCTGGCCGAATCCTGGCGCGCGGTGGACGAGACGACGTGGGAGTTCAAGCTGCGCGCCGGCGTGCGCTTCCATGATGGCAGCCCGCTGACGGCCGAGGACGTGAAGTTCACGATCGAGCGCATCACGCGCGTCGCGAACAACCCCAATTCCTACGCCACCTACATCCAGGGCATCCGGGAGGTGCAGGTGGTGGACCCGCTGACGGTCCGCTTCATCACCGAAGGGCCGGTGCCGCTGCTGCCCACCAACATCTCCAACGTCTTCATCATCTCCGGCGCCAAGGGCGTGCGGACGACGGCGGAGTTCAACACGGGACAGGCGGCGGTTGGCACGGGCCCATATCGCCTTTCGGCCTGGCAGCCGGGCCAGCCCTTCGTGCTGGATCGCAATGCGGAGTACTTCGCGGGCCCCGCGCATTGGCAGCGCGTGACCTTCCGCCCGATCACCAATGACGGTGCCCGCGTCGCGGCGCTGCTCTCGGGCGATGTGGACTTCATCAACGGCGTGCCGCTGCAGGACGTGGCGCGGCTGTCGCAGGGCCGCACGCGCGTCTTCGGCGGTGCCTCCGCCTATGTCTACATGCTGTTCCCGGAGATCGGGAAGGATACGCTGCCGGGCGTGCGGGATGCCCAGGGCAACGCGCTGCCGCGCAACCCCTGGCTCGACCCGCGGGTGCGGGAGGCGATGTCGCTCGCGATCAACCGTGACGCCATCGTGGAGCGCCTGATGGAAGGCCGCGCGCGCGTGGCGAACCAGGCGGTGCCCGCCGGCTTCTTCGGCCATTCGGACCGCATCCCGCCCGCGCGCTTCGATGCCGACCGCGCCCGCGCCCTGCTGCGCGAAGCGGGTTATGCGAACGGCTTCCAGACAGGCTTGGCCTGCCCGAACGACCGCTTCGTGAACGACAGCAAGATCTGCGAGGCCGTGGCCCAGCAGCTGCAGCGTGTCGGCATCCGCGTGGACCTCTCCGCCCAGCCGCGGGCCACCTTCTTCCCGCAGCGCGCGCGGCGCGAATGGCCGCTGCACGCCGCGGGCTGGGGCAGCCTGACGGGGGAGAGCAGCTACTTCCTCACCAGCCAGATCCACACGCCGAACCGCGACCTCGGCCTCGGCGCCATCAACTACTCCGGCATCTCCGATGCGGAGGCCGATACGCTGATCCAGCGCGGGCGCCAGATCCTGGATGATGGCGAGCGCCGCCGGGTGCTGGAGGCCGCGATGGAGCGCACCATCGCGCAGAACCTAGTCATCCCCATCCTGACCTTCGAGGCGATCTGGGCCGGCCGCGCCGACCGCGTCCGCTTCACGCCGCGGGGTGACGAGGAGACGCTGGCGATCGAGGTGCAGCCGGCGACGCCGTGATGGCGATCGACCTGGCGGGCCGCCGCGCCCTGGTGACGGGCGCGGGGACGGAGGGCATCGGCCGCGCCGCGGCGCGGATGCTGGCGCGGGCCGGCGCCCGCGTCGCGGTGCATCACCTGGCGGAGGATGCCGCGGCGGAGGCGCTGGCGGCGGAGGCGGGCGGCGTCGCCTTGCAGGCGGACCTTGCGGACACCGCCGCGGCGGCCGCGCTGCCGGGGCGCGCGGCGGCGGCGCTGGGCGGGCTCGACATCCTGGTCAGCAATGCGGGCGTGCTGCTGCGCAAGCCGGTCGCGGAGACGAGCGATGCGGAGTTCGCCCGCGTGCACGCCATCAACCTCGGCGCCGCCTTCGCGCTGGGGCGGGAGGCGGCTTCGCTGATGAGGGAAGGCGGGAGGATCGTCTTCACCTCCTCCGTCAACCAGTGGATGCCGAATACGGGGCTGGTGGCCTATGGCTCCTCCAAGGCCGGCATCGGTGGCCTCACGCGGCAGATGGCGCTGGAACTGGCGCCTTCCGGCATCACCGTGAACGCCGTCGCCCCCGGCACCATCGAGACCGAGTTCAACCGATCGGCGCGGGAGGATCCGGCCTGGCGGGAGCGCAAGCTGGCGCTGATCCCGGCGGGGCGGACCGGCATGCCGGAGGATGTCGCGGGCGCGATCCTGTTCCTGTGCAGCGACCTCGCTTCCTATGTGACGGGCACGACGCTGACGGTGGATGGCGGGCTGTCGCTGATGGGGCTGCGCGCATGAATTGGGAAGTCCACGCGCTGCGCTACGCCGCCGATGGCGCGCGGCGGGCGAACCAGTGGTTTCTGGGGGGCTCGGGTGGCGACGCGCCGATGCCCATCGCCTACCACGCCTTCCTGCTGCGCGGGCCCGGTGGCGTCATCGCGATGGACACGGCCGCCGATGCCGCGCGCTGCGCCCGCTACGGCAAGGCGGATTTCCGGTCGCTGGAGGGTGCGCTGGCCGCCCTCCGCACCGCGCCGGCCGAGGTGCGCACGGTCATCCAGACGCATCTCCACTGGGACCATGCCGGGCAGCCCGGCCTGTTCCCGGCGGCGACCTTCCACCTCCAGGCGCGGGAGATGGCCCACGTCACCGGCCCCGCCATGCGCCACGCCGTGCTGCGCGCGGGCTACGAGACGGCGGACATCAACGCCGCGATCGACCTGCTCCATGCCGGTCGCCTCGTTCTGCACAAGGGCGAGGTGCGCCTGGCGGAGGGGCTGACGCTGCACCATGTCGGCGGCCATACCGATGGGCTGCAGGTGGTGCGAGTGCGGACGCGGCGGGGCTGGATGTGCCTGGCCACCGACGCCGTCGCGCATCGCGCCAACCTCGAACGTCGCATCCCCTTTCCCGCGATCTTCCATGTCGGCGACGCGCTCGATGGCTTCGAGACGGTGCTCTCGCTGGCCGACTCGCCGGACCTTGTCATCCCCGGCCACGACCCCTGGGTGACGGAGGCGCATCCGGCCTCCGCGCCGGGGACCGAGGGCTGGCTTGCGCGGCTCGACTGAAAGGCGATACCCCATGGCCGACCCCATGCCCGAGGCCGTCTTCGATGCGCTGATGGCCCGCGCCGGCATTGCGCTGGATCCGGAGGGGCGGGAGAGCGTGCTCGGCGCCACCCCCCTCTTCATGGCGCTGATCGAGCGGCTTCACGCGCCGCGGCCGGTCGAGGTCGAGCCCGCCTCCGTCTTCGCGCCCCGCCGATGACCGCGCCGCCCGGCACGCTGGCGGAGGCCGCGCGGCTGATCGCGGCGAGGGCGCTGTCCCCCGTCGAACTCACGGAGGCCGCGCTGGCGCGGGCGGAGGCGTTGAACCCGCGGCTGCACGCCTTCATCCGCGTCACCGCCGACCTGACGCGGCGCCAGGCGAGGGAGGCCGAGGCGCGGCAGATGGCGGGCGCGCTGCGCGGGCCGCTGGATGGCATTCCCGTCGCGCACAAGGACCTCTACGAGACCGCCGGGGTGGAGACGACGGCGCATTCGCGCATCCTGCTCGGCCATGTGCCGGCGCGGGATTCGGCGCCGGTCGCGGCCTGGGCGGCGGGCGGGGCGGTGATGCTCGGCAAGCTCGCGACGCATGAATTCGCCAGCGGCGGTCCCTCCTTCGACCTGCCCTGGCCGCCGCCGCGCAATCCCTGGGACACGGAGCGCGCGACGGGCGGTTCCTCCTCCGGCACCGGCGCTGCCGTCGCGGCCGGGATCATCCTGGGCGGCACGGGGTCCGATACCGGCGGCTCCATCCGCCTGCCGGCCGCCTGGTGCGGGATCGCGGGGGTGAAGCCGACCTTCGGCCTGTGCAGCCGCCGCGGCGTGCTTCCGCTGTCGCACAGCCTCGACACGGTCGGACCCATGGCCTGGACGGTGGAGGATTGCGCCATCCTGCTGCAGGCCCTGGTGGGGCATGACCCGGAGGACCCGTCCTCCGCCGACCGGCCGGCGCCCGACCTTCTGTCGGGCATCGGGCAGGGCGTGCGCGGACTGCGCATCGGCGTGGTGCGCCATTTCCACGAGACGGACCTGCCGGCGAAGCCTGGCGTGCTGGCGGGGATCGAGCGGCTGGTCGCGGTGCTGCGCGCGGAAGGCGCGGAGGTCCGCGACATCGCGCTACCGCCGCTGCGGGACTTCCACGCGGTCTGCTGGGTGGTGCTGATGGCGGAGGCGCTGGCGATCCACCAGCCCTGGCTGCAGACCCGCTTCCACGAGTATGGCCGGAACCTGCGCGAACGCCTCTCCATCGCGGCGCTCATCACCGGCGCCGACTATGTCCAGGCGCAGCGCCGCCGGCGCGAACTCTGCGATGCCGTCGCGGCGGCGATGGCGGATTGCGACCTGCTGGTCACGGCGGGGCAGCCCGGGGAGGCGCCGCCGCTCCGCAACCTCGGCACCTGGGCGACGCTGCAGGGGCCGAACTTCACCGCGCCCTTCAACGTCACGGGCCAGCCCGTCGTCTCGGTCTGCACGGGCTATGGGGAGGGCGGGCTGCCCGTCGGCGCGCAGATCGTCGGCCGGCCCTTCGAGGATGCGCTGGCGCTCCGCGCCGGCCATGCCTTCGAACGCGCGACGGCGGGGGAGAGGCGGCGGCCCGCGCTGTGACGGGCCGCGAGCGTCACGCCATGCCGAGCAGCCCGTAGATGCGCCGGGAATAGGCGCCGAAGGCCTCGCTGGTCTTGAGCTCCAGCGTGCGCTGGGCTGGCAGGTCGATCGGGATGTCGGCCGCCATGCGCGCGGGCCCGGCGGTGAGGACGACGACGCGCTGGCCGAGGAACACCGCTTCCCCGATGCCATGCGTCACCAGGACGATGGTCTTGCCGCTCTGCTCCCAGATGCGGAGCAGCTCGACATTCATGCGCTCCCGCGTCAGCGCGTCGAGCGCACCGAAGGGCTCATCCATCAGCACCAGCTTCGGGTCATGTACGAGTGACCGCGCGATGGCGACGCGTTGCTGCATGCCGCCGGAGAGTTCGTAGGGATACTTCCGCTCGGCGTTGGACAGGCCGACCAGGTTCAGCAGGTCCCGCGCGCGCTCCCGGCTCTCCTTCATCGGCAGGCCCAGGATCTCGGCGGGCAGCAGCACATTCTCCAGCACCCGGCGCCACTTCAGCAGCAGTGGCTGCTGGAAGGCGATGCCGACATCGCGGCCGGGTTCGAAGCGGTTGCCGCCGCCGATGGCGACGGTGGAGCCGGTATCGGCGTCCAGCAGCCCGGCCAGGATGCGCAGCAGCGTCGATTTCCCGCAGCCGGAGGGCCCGACCAGGCAGACGAATTCGCCGGCGCGAACATCGAAGCTGGCATCCGTCAGCGCCTTGAAGTCGGTGCCGTCGCGCCGGAAGGTCTTGGCGACGTTGCGGAGGTGGATGAAGGGATTCTCAGCCGAGACGGGCATCGCGCACCACCACCAGCGCCTCGAGCGCCGCAACGAGGCCGTAGAGAAGGATGCCGATGGCGCTGATGAGCAGCACGGCCATCATCATCCCCGCGGTATCGAGGCGCACCTGTACCTGGAGCATGAGGTAGCCGAGCCCGGCCTCCGACCCGATGAACTCGCCGACGATCGCGCCAGCGACGGCAAGGACGGCGCCGACCTTCATGCCGGAGAAGAGGTAGGGCAGCGACCCCGGCAGCTGGATACGCGTGAAGATCTGCCAGCGCGTGGCGCGCAGCGCGGCCACGAGTTCCAGCAGTTCCGGCTCCGTCTCCCGCAGCCCGCGCAGCGTGGTCAGCAGGATGGGGAAGAAGGCGATGGCGAAGGCGATGACGATGTTGGTGACGATGCCATAGCTCATCCACACGATGACGAGCGGGCCGAGCGCCACCTTCGGGATCATGTTGAAGGTGATCAGCAGCGGCATCAGCAGCGCGAGGCCGAGGCGGCTCCAGGTGAAGAGCATGGCGAGCAACACGCCGAGGATCGTCGCCAGCGTGAAGCCGCCGATGATCTCCACCGCCGTCACCGCCGTGTTCGTCCACCAGTCGTAGTTGGGGCGGCCGAGCGTCGCGAGCGTTGCGAGCGGCGAGGGCAGGATGAAGGGCGGCACCTTGCCGAGATCGACGATGAGCTGCCAGGCGAGGATGGCGAGCGCGTGGGCGAGCACCGCGATGCCCGCCACGCGCCAGCGCCGGCGGCGTGCCGCATCCATCTCAGCGGGACGCGGGCAGGCGCAGCGTCGTGTCGAGCAGCGCGTTGGTGGCGACGGCCTCGGCCTCGAAGGGCTGGGCGAGTTCGAAGGTCTCCCGCACCACGGCCAGGTCGGCGCGGACGCGTTCCGGCGTCATCCAGCCGAAGGCGCGGTTGCGGAAATCATCATCGTCGAACAGGGCGGTGACGGTGAGGTTCCAGTTCTGCATCTCCTCCTCCGCCTTCATGCCGGAAACGGCGGCGGTCATGGCGGCGATGCAGGGGGCCGGCGTCTCGATGCAGCGGAGATAGGCGCGCTGCGTGATGCGGGTGACGGCGCGGGCGGTGTCCGGCTTCTCCCGCAGGAAGCGGCCATTGGCGATCAGGCTGTTGCCGTAGAGGTTCAGGCCGAGTGAGCGCCAGGAGGCGAAGCCGAGCTGCGCGCCGATCTCGCGTTCCATGATGTAGTGGTAGTTGTAGAAGAAGGTCGTGCCATCGACCTGGCGTGAGATCAGCGCGGCGGGCTTGGCGGCCGGGTTGATGTTCACCCAGGTGACCGAATTCGCATCCATGCCCATGCGCCGCGCGATGGCCGGCCACATGACGCGCGCGGCGTCGCCGGGCGGATTGCCGAGGCGGCGGCCCGCGAAATCCCGCACCGAGGTGATGCCGGAGGAGCGCAGCCAGTAGAAGCCCTGCGGCGAGTTGGCGAAGATGTTCATCACGGCCGTCAGGTCGGCCCCCGCGCCGCGGGCGACCATGACGGAGCCGAGGTCGGAGATGCCCATTTCCGCCCCAGCGCCGACGCGGGCGGCGGAGGCGCCGGAGCCGCGGCCGATCTCGAGCCGCACATCGGCGCCGGCTTCCCGGTACCAGCCCTGCTGGATGGCGTAATAGATCGGCGCGTGGTCGCCCGACGGGATCCAGTTCAGCACCAGCGTGACGCGTTCCTGCGCCGCCGCGGGCATGGCGAGACCCAACGCGGCCAGCGCCGCCGCAAACCACCGTCCCATGGCCGTCCCTCCGCTTGGCGGTTGTTGCCGCCTGGTTCAGATTAAGTAGTTAATCAATCCTATGCAGCGGCAGCGGCCCGGGTCAAGCCGGGTTTTGTGGCGGCGGCAGGCGCTGGGTCCCATCCGCGCCATGGCGGAGGTAGCTGAGGACGACATCCACGATGTGCCGGCGCCGCCTTTCGCGCCGCGCGCGCGCATTCAGGTCGCTGCGCAGGATGACGCCGAGGGTGTGGCGGTTGGAGAGGTAGAAGTAGGACAGGCCGGTGATGGTGATGAACAGCTCCTGGGCATCGACCTCCGCCCGGAAGACGCCCAGCGCCCGGCCGCGTTCCACCTGGCGTTCGATGATGGCCAGCAGCGGGTCATAGAAATGCGCGATGCGTTCGGAATCGCGGATGTGCTCGGCGTGGTGGATGTTTTCCGTGGACAGCAGGCGGATCACGTCGTCGGAGGCAACGAATAGGTCGAAGGTCGCTTCCGTCAGGCGGCGGATCGCGTCTTCCGGCGCCAGGGCCTCCAACTCCAGGTCGCCGTGATGGGCGCGGACATCGGCGTAGACATCCTCCATCACCGCGACGAAGAGCCGCTCCTTGGACCCGAAATAGTGATAGAGCAGGTTGGGATTGACGCCGGCGGCACGGACGATGCTGTCGGTGCGGGCGCCGGCGAAGCCCTTGGCGGCGAATTCCTGGCGGGCGGCGGCCAGGATGCGGCGCTGGCTTTCGCCCGGCGGGCGGGTGGCCTGGCCCGGTCGGCGGCGCTTCGTCGTTTCGGCATCCATGGATGATCGTATTCCCGCAGCGCCGATCCGGCGCAAGCCCAACCCGCGTCCTGCTTGACCATGCCGGCGGCGGCAGCCTAGGCTTGATTAATCAGTTAATCAACGCGCGCCGGGGCCGACCCGGCGCCAGGGGAAACGCCGCATGCCGCGCAGCCGCAGCAGGGCTCTCTCATGAGCCTGTCCCGCCCGCCCCGGCGGCGGGAGGATGCCCGCCTGCTGACCGGCCGCGGCACCTATGCCGATGACATCGACCTGCCGGGCCAGGCGCATGCCGTCTTTGTCCGGTCGCCGGTCGCGCATGGCATCCTGCGCGGCATCGACACGGCGGCGGCCCTCGCGGCGCCGGGCGTCGTCGCGGTCTTCACCGCGGCGGATTTGGCGGCGGCCGGGATCGGGCCCATCCCCTACCTCCCTATGCCCGGCTTCCCGATGCCCCCGCCGGCGGAGGCGCCGCGCCCGGCGCTGGCCGCCGATCGCGTGCGGCATGTGGGGGAGCCGATCGCGGTGGTGGTCGCGGAAACGCGCCACCAGGCGGAGGATGCGGCGGAGCTGGTGCTGGCGGAGATCGAGCCGCTGCCCGCCGTGACGGACACCGCCGCCGCGGTCGAGCCGGGCGCGCCGCTGGTCTGGGACGGGGCCGCGGCCAATACCGGTCTGACCTGGCGGGCTGGCGACCGCGCGGCGACGGAGGCCGCCTTCGCGGCTGCCGCCCATGTCACGCGGCTGCGCATCGTCAACAACCGCGTCATCGCCAACCCGATCGAACCCCGCACCGCCATCGCCAGCTACGATCCCGATGGCGCGGCGGGGGAGGGCGCCTGGAGCCTCGTCTGCGCCAGCCAGGGCGTGCAGTACATGCTGCGCGTGCTGTGCCAGCATACCTTCGGCGTGCCGCGCGAACGGATGCTGGTCTTCACGTATGACGTGGGCGGCGCCTTCGGCGTGAAGGAACAGCCCTACCCCGAGGATGTCGCCATCCTGCACGCCGCCCGCGCGCTGGGCCGGCCCGTGAAGTGGCGCGGCACGCGGGCGGAACACCTGCTCTCCGACAACCATGGCCGCGATGCGGTGATGGATGCGGAACTGGCGCTGGATGCCGAGGGTGGCTTCCTCGCGGTGCGGCTGTCCGTGCTGGACGCGATGGGGGCCTACTACTCCGTCCACGGCCCCTACGTGACCATCCGCAACACCACCAACGGCCTGCCGCTGGTCTATCGCACGCCGGCGATCGACGTGACGGTGCGCCTGGTGCTGTCCAACACCGCCTCCACCGGGCCCTATCGCGGCGCGGGACGCGAAGCGGCGGCGCTGGTGATGGAGCGCCTGGTGGATGCCGCGGCACGGGAGACGGGGCGGGACCCGGTGGCGCTGCGGCGGCGGAACCTGATCCCGCCCGAAGCCATGCCCTACCGGTCGCCCTCCGGCCGCCTGTATGACAGCGGCGATTTCGCCGCGGTGCTGGACAAGGCGCTGGCGCTGGCGTGGGACGGCTTCGCGGAGCGGGAGGCCGCGTCGCGCGCCGCGGGGCGGCTGCGGGGGCGCGGGCTGTGCTGCTTCCTGGAATGCGTGGGCGGGCTGCTCTACGAAAGCGCCGATATCCGCTTCCCCGCGGAAGGCGGCATCGACCTGGTGGTGGCGACGCAATCCAGCGGCCAGGGGCATGAGACCGCCTTCCCGGCGCTGGTCGCGCAACGCCTCGGCGTGCCGGCGGAGAGCATCCGTTTGCGCCAGGGAGACAGCCGCGACGTGCCGCGGGGCCTCGCCTCCATCGCCTCCCGCTCCCTGATCATGGCGGGGTCGGCGCTGGCGATCTCCTGCGACCTGGTGCTGGGCAAGGCGCGGGACGTCGCGGCCCATCGGCTGGAGGTGGATGCGGCTGACCTGGTGTTCGAGGATGGCGCCTTCCGCATCGCCGGCACGGACCGCGCGATCGGGCTGCTGGAGGTGGCGCGCTGGCTTGCGACGGGTCCCGCGCTGCCGGAGGGGCTGCCCCGCAGCCTCGATTCCACCGGCGACTTCGATGCGGAGGAGCTGAACTTCCCGAATGGTTGCCACATCGCGGAGGTCGAGATCGACCCGGAGACGGGGGAGGCGCGCGTTGATCGCTACGCCGCCATCGATGATGTCGGCGTGGTGCTGAACCCCGTGATCGTGCACGGCCAGGTGCAGGGCGGCATCGCGCAGGGGCTGGGCCAGGTGCTGGCGGAGGCGATCGTCTATGACGCGGACGGCCAACTGCTGTCGGGGTCGCTGATGGACTACGCGCTGCCGCGCGCGGCGGATGTGCCGGCCATGGCGATTGGCCTGCATGAGGTGCCAGCGCGCAGCAACCCGCTGGGCGTGAAGGGCGCGGGCGAATCGGGCGTCACGGGCTCCGTCGCCGCCATCGCGAATGCGCTGGCGGATGCGCTGTGGCGCGCAGGCGCGGTGCCGGATGTGGCGATGCCCGCGACGCCGGAACGCCTCTGGCAGGCGCTCCGGCGCAAGCGCTGAATCAGTCGGCGTACTGCCCCGCTTCGACGATCAGCGGCCGCAGGCGCGCGATCTCGCTGGCCAGGAACTGGGCGTGGTAGGCGGGTGTCACTTCCTCATCCGCCGCCACCGTCGTCAGCGTCTCCGCGAAGCGCTGGCGCAAGCGTTCGTCGCGCAGCGCGGCGCGGATCGCCTGGGCGAGGCGGGCCTGGATCTCGGGCGGCGTGCCGGCGGCGGCGTAGAGGCCGTGCCAGGCGGACATGATGAGATCGACGCCCTGCTCCCGCGCCGTCGGCACGTCGAAGCCCGGGATGCGGCTGGGCAGCGTCACGGCATAGGCCTTGATGCGGCCATCCCGCGCGAAGGGCGCGACGACCGTCGCCTGTTCGCAGGAGATGTCGAGCCGCCCGGCCATCATCTCCGTCATCGCCGGCGCACTGCCGCGGAAGACGATGCTGGTGGCGCTGCGCCCGGCCGCGTGCTGCATCAGCATGCCGCAGAGCTGGTTCGATCCGCCGAGGCCGGAATGGCCGAGGTTCAGCCGGTCCCCCTGTTCCCGCAGCACGGCGAGGTAGCTGGCGAGGTCGCGCGCCGGGAAATCGGGGCGGGAGACGATGGCCATGCCGGTGTGGGAGACGACGCCGAGCGGCGCGAAGCCGCGTTCGATGCTGAAGGGCAGCTGCCGGTACAGAGTCGCCGCGGCGGCCAGGCCGATGTGGTGGATCATCAGCGTGTGGCCATCGGGGCGCGACTGCGCCACGCGGGCGGCAGCGATGGTGCCGCCGGCGCCGGTCAGGTTCTCCGCCGCCACGGGCTGGCCGAGTTCGCGGGACATGCCCTCCGCCAGCAGGCGCCCGATCATGTCGGTCGGCCCGCCGGCGGCGAAGGGGATGGCGATGGTCAGGGGGCGGTTCGGGAAGGCCTGCGCGAAGGCGCTGCTGCCGATGAAGGGCAGCGCGAGCGCGGCCCCCGTGATACCGCGGCGGGTGATCCCCAAGGCTTCCTCCCATGGCCGTCACGCGGCCGTCTTTGCGGGGGGGAGTGTCGCATGGGGGGCGGCGGCGGCGTCAATCCTCGAAGAAGGGGGTTTCGTCCGCCGCCGGGCCGCGCAGGCGGATGTCGAAGCGGAAGACGCGAAGGCCGTTCTCCGTGCCGTCCGGCACGGCGACCAGCTTCGGCCGCAGCGCGGGCGGCACCAGCGCCATGACCGGGTCGGCGGCGTGGGCGGCCGCGTGGTCGGGGAAGAAGACGGTGGTCTGCGCCCGGCGCATCAGCCCCGCGCCCATGATCGCGATGTTGATGTGCGGCGCCCGCGGGCCGGCGGCATCGGCATAGCCGCCCGGCATCACGGTGCGGAATTCGTAGCGCCCTTCCGCATCCGTCCAGGCGCGGCCCCAGCCAAGGAAGTTCGGGTCAGCCTGGTCGCGGCCCGGGTCGAGCGGATGGTCGAAATGCCCGCCGGCATCGGCCTGCCAGGCCTCCAGGATCATGTTGAGGCAGGGCACCGCTTCTTCCCGCCTCACCTGGCCGCGGAGGATGATGACCTCCCCCTTCGCGGTGGCGGCGGCGCCTTCCTCGACCACCGTCAAATCGTTGTCCTGCGCGCGGAACAGGGTACGCGGGAAGAAGGGGCCGATGGTGTGTTCGGAGGAGGGGAGGGACATCACGGGGCCTCCGGCGTGGCGTGGCGGCCGCGCAGCACGATGTCGAAGGTGAAGCCGAGGTAGAGGTCACCGACCTCGGCCGGCGGCAAATCCTTCGCGATCAGGCGCTGGCGCGCGGCCTCATCCGGCACGGATTGCAGGATGCGGTCGAGCGCGTTCAGCGGGTCGCCCGCGAAATACATCTGCGTGACGAGGCGGGAGAGGGAGGAGGGGCCGAGCACGGAGAAATGGACATGTGGCGGGCGCCACCAGGTCTCCTTCACCGGCACCGGATACGCGCCGGGCTTGATGGTGAAGAAGGCGTAGCGGCCCTCCTCATCGGTGCGCACGCGGCCATTGCCGACGAAGTTGGGGTCGAGCGGCGCGGCGCGCTGGTCGATCGGGTTGAAGTAGCGGCCGGAGGCATTGGCCTGCCACAGCTCCACCACCGCGCCGCGGACCGGGCGCCCATCCTCGTCCAGCACGCGGCCGGCGAGGTGCATGAGCTGCCCGATGGCGGGGCGGCCCGGGATGGGCTCGGCCAGGTTCGCTTCCCCGCAGGGCAGCTTGCGGTCGAGCCGCAGCGGGCCCGTCGCTTCGGTGCGCGTGGCGGGGCGCCGGATCAGGGGCTGGGACGGGGTGTGCGTCCAGGTGTTGGGATAGCCCGCGATGGGGACGTCCGGCTGGATGCCGGCGGGCCAGGGATCGAAGCGATCCGGGACGGTCTCGTGGTTCATGCTCTCGTTTCCCCGCGCCCGGGTCAGGGGCGCGGGGCAGCGTGGCCCGGCGCGGGGTCAGCCGTCAACGTTATGCTTCATAAATATTCAGGGCGTCCGGAACATGGGCAGGCCTCGGACGTCCGCCACGCGGTTCATCATGGCCGTCGGCGGCCCCTGGTAGTAGTTGCGGCGGCTGACGGCATGGCCGGTGATGCGGTGCATGGCGATGGCGGATTCCGCTGCCTTCACCAGCAGCCCGTAGCTGTGCAGCAGCGGCACGCCGGCGATGGTATAGACGCCGCGCGCGGCCAGCAGGGCGGCGGTGGAGCCCGTCAGGAACAGCACCTCCGCCCCCGCTTCCACCGCGCGTTCGCCGGCTGCTTCCACGGCGGCGACATAGGCCAGCGCCTCATCCTCCCGCGTGAACATCGCGTTGTTGCCGGGGGAATGGCCGGTGTTCTCGATGGAGGCGAGGCGGCTGGCCAGGCCGTAGCCCGTCACGATCTCCCGGTAGCGGGACACCATCTTGGGATGCTGCACCAGCATGCCGAAGCGCTCCCCCATGGTGCAGGCGGTGAAGCACAGCACCTCCATGAAGGAGATGACGGGGATGTCGAGCAGCTCCCGCAGCTCCACCAGGCCGGTATCCAGCGAATTGGCGATGACGAAGGCGTCGTAGCCGCCGTCGCGGCGGAGCTTCAGCGCCGTCTCCACGAATTCCCGCACGTCGTAGTGCCAGATGGAGCGGTACTGGTCGCCGAGCGCGCCATGCGGCGTGCCGTGGACCTCCACCGTGGTGCCGGGCGCCGCGACGGCATCGCAGAGCGTCTTCGTCGTCGAGAGGAAATTCGACATCGCCGTCTCGGAGGAGATCAGCTGGTACCAGATCTTCATGATGGCGCCTCAGTTGAAGGATAGGCCGGTGGCCTCGACGAGCTTCGTGACATCGGCGATGCGGTCGCCGATGAAGCCGCGGAAGGCGTCCGGTGTGGTCGGGGTCGGCGTGGCACCGAGGCCGCGGAGCCGCGCCGCGAGGTCGGCATCCTGCACCACCGCGGCGCAGGCTTCCGCGAGCCGCCGCACGATCTCCGGCGGCGTGCGGGCCGGGGCGAGCAGGCCCATGTAGCTGGAGGAGACGTAGCCGGGCACGCCGGCCTCCGCGATGGTCGGCAGCTGCGGCAGCAGGTCGGATCGCTGCGGCGTGCCGACGGCCAGCGCCTTCACATGGCCGAGCGCGATCGCCTCCATCACCGGGGGCAGGTTCTCGAACAGCAGCTGGATGCGGCCGGCGCGGAGGTCGAGCAGGGATTGCGAGGTGCCGCGATAGGGAACGTGGGTGATCTGCACGCCGGCGAGGGCGCAGAACATCTCGCCGGAGAGATGCGCGACGGAGCCGGGGCCGGCCGAGCCGAAATTGATGACACCGGGCTGCGCCTTCGCGGCCGCCAGCAGCTCCGCCACGGAGTTCGGGGGAAATTCCTTGTTGGCGACGAGGACGATGGGGCTGTCCGTCAGCTGCGCCACCGGCGCCAGGTCGCGCAGCGGGTGGTAGCGGATGCCCGCCTGCATGACGGGGTTCACCGCGATGGAGCCGGGCGTGCCGCAGAGCAGCGTGTGGCCATCGGGCTGCGCGTTCACCACCTGCATGGCGCCGATGGTGCCGCCCGCGCCGGCGACATTGTCCACCACGACCTGTTGCCCGAAGCGGTTGGACAGGCCCTGCGCGACCAGGCGCATCATCACATCCGTGCCGCCGCCGGGGGTGAAGGGGACGATGACGCGGAGCGGCCGGCTGGGCCAGCTTTCCTGCGCCAGGGCCGGGGTGGCGAGCAGCGTGGCAAGGATGGTGCGGCGGGCCAGCGTCATGGCGTGCTTCCTCCTGTCAGGCCGGGCACGGTCGGATAGACCGCGCCGTAATGCTTCCGGATTTCCGCGATCTGGTCCTCGCCAGGGGGCGCGTAGGCCAGGCGCTTGGAGGTGAAGCGGCCGCCCATCAGGCGGTTCATCCGCACCGCCATCTCCCCCATCTTGATCAGGCTGGTGATGCCGTTCAGCACCGGCGCGCCGCGCCCGGCGTCATGGATCCCGGCATCGGCCAGCAGCGCCATGGCGACGCCGCCGGCAGGGATCACGACCTCCGCGCCGCGCTCCACCGTCTCCGCCGCCGCCTGCTTGAATTGCGCCAGGATGCGGGTGCGGGCGGCGGGATCGGTGAAGCCCTCCTTCAGGTCGAGGATGCGCTCCATCTGCATGCGCGCGGTGCCGGAGAGCCGCCCGCGCAGCCCGGCGCGGTCCACATTCTCCAGGATGCGGGCGGTGAACTTCTCGTTGAGCGTCACCAGGGAGAAGCTGGCGCCCATGATGCTGGCGAGGTGCAGCGCCGTCTCGCAGAGGCCGAGCACAGGGATGCTGGCGATCTCCCGACATTCGCGGAGCCCCGGATCGGCGATGTTGCCGATCAGGAAGGCGTCGTAGCCCTGCTCCATGGCGGTGACGACGTTCCGCATCACCTCCCCGCTCTCGAGGTATTCGAGGTAGCGGTACTGGTCGGCGACGCCGCCGATCTGGGTGATGCCGTGGACGGTGACCTCGGTCTCCGGGTCCTTCACGCCGTCGATGATGCGGCGGAGCACGGGGTGGTAGTGCCCCCAGGCCGCGCTGCGCGACATGGATTGATACCAGAGCTTCATCGACGCGAAGCCCCGCGCATGACCTGGCCCATATGGCCGCTTCCTTCCCCTGCCAGGGCTCTGGCGGCCCTGGCTTCGGGTCATTCAACAGGAAGCGGCGGGCGGGCGGTAGTCCCAAACTCCGGGATTTCGTGACCCAGCGGCCGGGGTCAGTCCAGCAATTCGGGCGGCGCGTCCTGGTCGGTCTCGTAGAGCTCGATCGGCGGCACGGCGCCGGGCTTCCAGTCCGGGTCGTCCCAGGCGGCCATCTTGCCGGGGTTGAGCAGGCCCTTCGGGTCCGCCTGGCGCTTGAAGTCGAGCTGCGCCTGATCGACCAGCTTCATGCCGCCTTCCTCCAGGAGGAAGGTGTGCGGGTTGAAGATGGGGCTGCCGGCTTGCTCATGGATGCGCATGATCTCGTCGAGCCGCTCCTCCGTCGTGAATCGGACGATCTGCAGGCCGATGGCGCAGACCTGGCCAGCGAAGCGGACGATCTCGACATGGAAGAGCACCTCGTCGCCGAAGCGCTTCTCCAACTGCTCGATCAGGGCGAGGTGGTCGGGGGCGGGGAAGAGGGATTGCAGGTAGGTGATGGATTTGTCGGTCTTCAGCACCTGCAGCGTGGTGTGGTTCCAGGAGTGTTCGTAGCAGGGCACGGCGGCGTCTTCCGTGCGCTCCCGGTGGATCTCCTGCCCGGCGTGTTCGGCGACCAGCGCGTCGAGCAGCGCGAGGTCCGGGGCGGCGACCATCAGGCAGGCGACGGCCATGCCCGCCGGGACCTTCGCGCCCCACTGACGAAAGCGGTCCTGCGGCAGCGGCGCGGGGACGATGCAGGCCAGCTTCTTCGTGATGTCGTCCCGCCGCGCCAGCGCGTCGCCGAAGCGGCAGGCGGCGGAGAGCGTTGGGAAGGCCACGACGACGTCGATCCATTCATGCGCGGGGGCGAGGGGCATCTCCAGCGCGGTGATGATGCCGTTGGTGCCATAGGCGTGGTTGGCCTGCTGGATGTCGGGCCCACGAAGTTCCAGCACGCGGGGCTCGGCCTCCATCGTCATCACCCGCAGGCCGAGGATGTTGCCCGGGGCGCGCAGCCCGCCCCAGGTGATGCTGCCGACACCGCCTGAGCCCCCCGCGATGAAGCCGCCCAGCGTCGCGGTGCGGAGCGTGGAGGGATGGATGCGGAGTTCGCCGCCGACCTCCCGCCGTGTCTGCGCATCGAGGTCGATCAGCCGGATGCCGGCCTCGGCGCGGACCATGCCGGGCTCCGCGTGGAGCACGCGGTTGAGGCGCAGCAGGTCGAGCACGATGCCGCCGCGCAGCGGCATGGCCTGGCCGTAGTTCCCGGTGCCACCGCCGCGCGGCGTCACGGGCACGTCATGCGCATAGGCGGCGGCGAGGAGGGCGCGAAGCTGCGCCTCGTCCCGCGGCGCGACGACCGCTTCGCCGGTGACGCGGTTCAGCTGGCGCTTCAGCACGGGCGAGTACCAGAAGAAGTCGCGCGACTTCTGGCGGACCAGCGCCGGGTCCGTGGACCAGTCGAGGCCCGGCAGCGCGTTCATCACCGCCGTCACAGTGCCGGTCATGCCTCGTCTTCCCTGATCCAGGCCGCGACATCGAAGGCGGCGAGTTGCGTGAACAGTGCCGCCAGCCGCGTCGCCGCGTGGTCGAGCAGCGCGGCCCCCAACGCCGATGTCGCGGCTGCCGCGTTGCCGACGGCGCCGGCGGGATGGAGGTCCTGCGCCTGCCAGCCCGGCGGCATGGCGCGCAGCGCGGGTGGCAGCGCCATGAGGCGGCTGGTGAAGTCGCGCGCCGATTCCATCCGGACGGAGGCCGGGGCGAGGGCCAGCATCAGCGCCGTCTCGTCCCGGCCGGCATGGATGCCGAAGGCGGCCTCCACCGGATCATGCAGCGCGGCGGGGCGGCCATGGCGCGGCCAGGCGGTGTTAAGGACCAGCATCCGGTGGTCGAGGCGCAGCCGGAAGGCCGCCGTCTCCAGCACCGGGATGTTGCCGCCATGGCTGTTGATGATGACCAGGCGATCGAAGCCCGCCCGCGCGACGCTCGCCCCGATATCGCTGACGAGGGCCAGCAGCGTCTCCGCGGAGAGCGTCAGCGATCCGGGGTAGCCGAGATGCTCGGCGGCGAGCGCGACCTTGATGGTCGGCAGCACCAGCAGCGGCACCTCGGCCGGCAGGCGCGCGAGCGTGGCCTCCACCACGCCTTCCCCGATCACGGTGTCGACCGAGAGCGGCAGATGCGGCCCGTGCTGTTCGGTGCTGGCGACCGGCAGCAGCGCGATGGTGTGGCGCGGCAGGTCCCGGAAGGCGGGCCAGGGGAGGTCCTGCCAGAGGCGCGTGACGGTCATGCGCCCGGGGTTATCGAAGCGGTGTGCCGCGCGCAAGCGCGTTGGACAAGCCGCGCCGGGCTGTGGGACCGTGCCGGTGCTGCCCGGAGTCACGATGCCCATGCCGACCATGCCCGCCCCCGTCACCCGCCGCGCGCTGCTCGGCGCTGGCCTCAGTGCGCTCGCGCTGCGTGGCGCCGCGGCACAGCCTGCCTGGCCGAGCCGCCCGATCCGTTTCGTGGTGATGACGCCGCCCGGGCCGGGGAGCGACCAGATGGCGCGGGCGCTGGCGGGGCATTACCAGACGATCCTCGGCCAGCCTGTGGTGGTGGAGAACCGGCCCGGCGCGGGCGGCGCCATCACCGCGCAGGCTGTGGCGACGGCGACGGATGGGCACACCATCGGCCTTGTCTTCGGCGGGCCGACGACGACGGCGCGGCTGCTCAACCCGGGCCTGCCCTATGACCCCGCCACGGCCTTCTCCTCCGTCACGCTGCTGACGCGATCGCCCTTCGTGCTGACGGTGCATCCGGGCTTCCCGGCCAAGACCTGGGCCGAGTTCGTCGCCGTGCTGCGCGCCAATCCCGGCAAGTACCGCTACGCCTCGATCGGGCCGGGGACGACGACGCACCTGGCCATGGAGGAGACGAAGCAGCGCCTCGGCCTCGATATCGAGCACGTGCCCTATCGCGGCTTCGCGCCCGCGACGCTCGACCTGCTGGCCGGGCGGGTGGAGGTGATGTTCCACTCCCCCTTCAGCGCGCTGCAGCACATCCGCGCCGGCGCGCTGACGGCGCTGGTGCAGACCGGCGACCGCCGCGTGTCCCAGATGCCGGACGTGCCGACGCTGGCCGAGGCCGGGCTGCCGGACAGCGCCTTCTTCGGCTGGACCGGCATCATCGCGCCCGCCAATTTCCCGCCCGCCATCGCGGAGCGCCTGGCGACGCTGACGCGCGAGGCGATGGCGAAGGACCCCGCCGCGCGGGGCGGCATGGAGGAGACGGGGGCGGAGATCGTCGGCTCCCCGCCCGCGGAACTCGCGGCGCTGCAGCAGCGGGAGACGACGCGGTGGGGCGCCGTCATCACGCGGCTCGGGCTGACCGTGACGGATTGAGGACGGCGCGGACCCCCACCCCGACCCTCCCCCGGAAGCCCGGGGGAGGGAGTGGAGGTTCTCAGTTCAGCGTCACGTTCCCTGCCCGCACCACCTCCCGCCACTTCGCGACCTCATCCCGCACCAGCGTCGCGAATTCGGCGGGGGTGGAGGCGGCGACGATGAAGCCCTGGGCGGCGAAGGGGTCGCGGATCTCGGGCTGGGCGAGGGCGGCGGCGACTTCCGTGTGCAACCGGGCCAGCACCGGCGCGGGGGTATTGGCGGGGGCGAGGAGGCCCTGCCAGGACGTCGCCTCGAAGCCCGGCAGCCCGCCCTCCGCCATGGTGGGGACGGTCGGCAGCAGCGGATGGCGCTGGGCCGAGGTCACGGCCAGCGCGCGCACGGCGCCGGACTGAATGTGCGGCAGCGTGACCAGGACATCGGCGAAGGAGGAATAGACCAAGCCCGCGATGAGGTCCGTCGTCGCCTGGGCGGAGCCGCGATAGGGAACATGGGTCAGCGGCACGCGCGCGGCCTGCGAGAACATCTCCCCCGTCAGGTGCATCGAGGTCCCGTTGCCCGGCGTCGCATAGGTCAGCGGCGCGGCTGACGCGGCGCGGGCGGCGGCGATGTAGCCGGCCACGTCGCGCGCGGGGCTCGATGGGTTCACCACCAGCACCAGCGGCGCGGAGACCATCCGGGAGACCGGCGCGAAGTCGCGCACGGGGTCGTAGGGCAGGTTGGGGAAGAGGCTGGCGGCGATGGCGTTGCTGCCGGTGACGCCCATCAGCAGCGTGTGGCCGTCCGGCGCCGATTTCGCGACCATGTCGGCGCCCGTCGTGCCACCGGCGCCGGGGCGGTTCTCGACCAGCACGGTCTGGCCGAGGCTCACCGTCATGCGCTCCGCGAGCCGCCGCGCCAGAAGATCCGTGCTGCCGCCAGGCGGGAAGGGGACGACGATGCGGATGGGGCGCGTGGGCCAGGCCTGTGCCAGCGCCGGTGTGGCGAGCGCGGTCAGTGCGATGCCGCCGAGCGTGCGGCGCGTCAGTCTCGTCATCGTCAGGTCTCCCCGTTGGATGGCGGGCCCCAGCCCCCGCCGCCGGCAGTCTCGATGATCAGCACTTCTCCTTCCAGCCAGGCGAAGCGCGCCTTGGACGGGAAGGCACGTTTGGTGCCATCCGCGGCCCTCACGCGCAGCCGCGCCACGCCCCCCGCGCCGCCCCCCAGCGCGCCCGGCGCGCCGGCCAGGTGCCGCTCGCCGCGATAGGACACCTCCGCGCTGCCCGACAGCAGGCGGTAGGCGCGACGCACGCCATCGCCACCCGGCATCGCGCCGGTCCCGCCGGAGCCGCGATGGCGGGCGAAGGCCTCGACGCGGATGGGCGCGATCTCCTCCAGCACCTCGGCCGGCAGGTTGCGGGCGTTGGAGACATCGGCGGAAAGGGCGTGCAGGCCCGGGCGATCCGGCCCGCCGCCTTCGCCGCCGGCCAGGATCTCGGTGAACATCCAGCGCCTGCCATCCTGGTCGGCACCGGACGCGGAGAGCACGACGGCGACGCCGGCATTGGAGGCGCGGGCGCGGCGGGGCGCGAGCCGCGCATGGGCGGCGAAAAGGGCGTTGGTCGCGAGTTTCACCGTCGCCGTGCGGGCGTTCACCGGGGCGGGAAAGCGCGGGTTCACCACGCTGCCCTCGGGCAATGACAGGTCCAGCAGGCCGAGCAGCCCGTGATTGGCCGCGGCATCCGGCGCGATGCGCCGCAGCAGGGCGAAGCAGGCGGCGAGCAGGCCGGAGGGCGCGGCATTCACCGGCCCCGCCGTCTGCGGCGCCGATCCCGCGAAATCGACGCCAAGCCGCGGGCCTGGCAGGCGGCGGAGCGTGGCGCGGATCGGCACGGCGTCGGGCGTGATGCCATCGCCCTCCAGCGCGACCTCGGCGCTCGCTTCGGCTTCGGGGATGGCGGCGAGCGCCGTGGCGAGCGCGTCCCGCGCCTCCGCCAGCAAGGCCTGCGCGCGGCTGGCGAAGACGGACGGGCCGATGCGCGTCGCCAGGGCCGACACCTCCGACGCGGCCTGCGACACGGCGGCCCATTGCGCGTCGAGGTCGGCGCGCAGCATCGCGGGGGTGCGGGTATTGGCGAGCAGGATGGCGGCGATGCCCGCATCCTCGGCACCGTCGCGGCGCCACTGCACCGGCGGCAGGCGCAGCCCCTCCTGGAAGATGTCGCGGGCATCGGGCGGGATGGAGCCAGGCGCGAGGCCGCCGACATCCTGGTGGTGCAGGATGGTGCCGGCCAGCGCGACGACCGTGCCCTCCGCCAGGATGGGGCGCAGCACGATCAGGTCCGGCAGGTGGGTGCCGCCGGACCAGGGATCGTTGGTCAGGAAGCCATCGCCCTCCGTCATGGAGGCCGCCGGGAAGGCGCGCAGCATGCCGGCGATGGCGGGGATCATGCCGCCGAGCAGCAGCGGCAGGGACCGCGCCTGCGCCAGCACGCGGCCATCGGGCAGGAAGAGCGCGGCGGCGCAATCCATGCCCTCCCGCGCCACGGGCGACTTCGCCTTTGCCAGCAGCATGTCCTGCATGCGGTCGGCCAGGCCTTCCAGCGCGATGCGAAGGATCGTGCTTTCGCTCATGCGGCGCGCTCCAGCAGCAGCGCGCCGTCCGCGCGCAGCGTGGCGTGCCAGCCCGCGGGGATGCGGGCGGTGGCGGTGGCGTCATCCAGCAGCAGCGGGCCGGGCGCCGTGCCGGCGAAGAGCGCGCCGTCGCGGCGGCGCCAGGCGGCGGGAAGGGCAGGGGCCGCGTCCAGCAGCCCGCTCGCCGCCATCACGCCGGGGCAGGGCGGGACCAGCACGCGGGGGCAGCCGATGATGGCGGCGATGGTGGCGCCCATCAGCGGCCCGAAGCCGCCGCCCACCACCAGCAGCGACAGGTCGGGATGGATGTTGCGGCGGAGCGCGATGCGGCGCGTCGCCTCGGCCAGTTGCGCCTCCGCGATGGACAGCGCGTCGGCGCTACCGTCGCCGCCGCCCGGCAGCCACCCCGCGGCGCGGGCCGCGCCGGTCAGCGCATCGCCGCCGAAGGCCAGGCTTTCGACATCCAGCGCCGTCAGCCGGAAGGCGAGCGGGCCGAGGGTGACGGCCCGCGTCTCCAGCGCCACGCCGTCCCGCACCAGGCTGACCTCCGCCGTGGTGCCGCCCATGTCGAGGCCGATGGCACTCGGCACATCGGCGGCCCAGCGCGCCACGGCCCGCGCGCCGGCCGCGGGGCCCGACAGCACCAGCGGCAAGGGCGCGGCCAGCGCGGCCTCGGCCGTTGCGGTGCGGCCATCGGCCAGGGCGAAGCACGGCGCGGGCAGGCCGGCCGCGACCAGCGCCTTGGCGACCGGCGCCAATGTCCTCGCCACCAGCGGCTTCAGCGAGGCGTCGAGCATCGTCGCCAGCATCCGCTCGAACTCCCGCGTCTCCGGATCGACGCGGTGGGACAGCGACAGCGCCGTGCCCGCCGGCAACGCCGCCGCGATGGCCTGTTCATGCGCGGGGTTGCGATGGGCGAAGAGCAGGCAGGCGGCGACGGGCAGGTCCGGCAGCGCGGGCAGGGTGGTGAGGTCGAGCGGCAAGACCTCCGCGCCGTGCGCATCGATGCGCCCGGGCAGGCCGAAGCGGCAATGCGGGGGCGAGAGCCAGGCGGGTGTCGGTGGCGGCGGGTCCAGCGCATCCGGGTCGCGGCGCGACTGGCGGCCGAGATCGGGCAGGTCCTCGAAACCCTGCGTCGTCAGCAGCACGACCGGGGAGGCCGTGCCGGTGAGGATCGCATTGGCGGGCAGCGTCGTCGCGATGGTGATGCTGGCGGGCGTGATGGCCTCGGCGGTGCAGAAATCGATGATGGCGGCGGCAAGGTCGGTGGCCTCCGCCCGCGGCAGCTTGGCGATGCGGGCAGGGCCGTCACCCTCTGGCGCCGCGATGATGTCGAGAAAACTGCCGCCCTGGTCCAGCGCCAGGGCGTGAAGCGGCCTCACGCCGCGCGCCGGAAGCGCGTGGGCGAGAAGGGGGCGAGGTCGACCTCCGGGTCGCGGCCCGCGACGAGATGCGCGACCTCCCGCCCCGTCGTCGCCGCGCCGCACATGCCGACATGGCCATGCCCGAAGGCGAACCAGGCATTGTCCACGCGCGGCGCCTGCCCGATCACCGGCATGGAATCCGGCAGGCAGGGGCGGTGGCCCATCCATTCGCTGGTGCGCGACGTGTCGAGATGCGGGAACATCTCCCGCCCCCGCTCCAGCAGGGCGGCGGCGCGTCGCATGTCGGGCGGTGCCTTCAGCCCCGCGAATTCGACGGAACCCGCGAGGCGCAGCCCCATGCGCATCGGGTTCACCATCATGTTGTGCTCGACTGCCATGACGGTGTGGCGGAGTGCGAGGTTGTTGCTCTCCACCGTCACATGGTAGCCGCGCTGTGTCTCGAGCGGGATGGCGGGGCCGAGCTGTGCCGCGAGATTCGCGGACCAGGCGCCGCCGGCGAGGACCACGCCTTCCGTCGCCCGTGTCTCGCCACTGTCCAGCATGACGCCGGTTACGGAGCCGCCCTTCACCGTGAGCGCGCTGACCCGCGCGCGCACCACCTTCGCGCCATCGGCGACGCATTGGTCGAAGATCGCGCGCGTCAGCGCGGCGGGGTCGAGGGTCGATCCGTTCTCCGGCGCCAGGATGCCGAAGCGGAAGCGGCCCTTCAGGTCGGGCTCCAGCGTGACGAGTTCGTCTTCCTGCACGTCACGCATCTCGACACCGAGGCTGCGGCGGAGCTTCATGCCCCAGGCCCATTGCCGCGCCACGGCCTCGCCGGAATAGACATAGAGGCAGCCGCTGCGGCGCATCAGGCCGGTGGCGTTGGCGCGTTGCAGGATCGGCTCGTAGCATTCGAAGATCGGCGCCAGCAGGCCGCGCATGGCGGTCGCGATGCGCGTCACCTCCGCGGGCGAGGAGGCCTGCAGGAAGCGCGCGATCCAGGGCGCGACGACCGGCGCGTACCACCACCGCACCGTCAGCGGGCCGAGCGGGTCCAGCAGCCAGCGCGGCACCTTCTTCCACATGCCCGGCATGCCGACGGGCAGGCAGGCGGAGGGGGAGAGCGAGCCCGCATTGCCGAAGCTCGTCGCCTCCGCGGGGCCGAGCGGGTCGATGAACGTCACCTCATGACCATCGCGCTGGAGCCAGGCGGCGCAGCAACTGCCGACGATGCCGTTGCCGATCACCGCGATGCGCATGAGGAACCCTTCTGCCCTGCCGGGCCAGAGCGTAACCGGCGGCTTTGCAGGCGTGAACCCCGCTGCCATGCTGGGCGCAACGACATCCCGGAGGAAACCCATGACCAGCCGCCGCACCCTGCTGGCCGCCGCCGCGCTGATGGCGGCGAAGCCCGCCCTGGCCGCCTTCCCGGACCGGCCGATCCGCGTGGTCGTGCCCTTCGCGCCGGGTGGCAATGCCGACGTGGTCGCGCGGCTGCTGCAGCCGCGGCTGCAGGAACGGCTGGGCCAGCCGGTGGTGGTGGAGAACCGGCCCGGCGCGGGCGGCAGCCTCGGCGCGCAGGCCGTCGCGCGATCGGCGCCCGATGGCTACACGCTGCTGATCGGCTCCAACGGGCCGCTCAGCGTGAACCCGGTGGTGCAGGCGCGGCTGCCCTATGACGCGGTGCGCGACTTCGCGCCGATCAGCATGGCGATGCAGGTGCCGCATTGCCTGGTGGTGCAGGCCTCCGCCCCGCAGCGGCGACTGGCGGAACTGGTGGCCGCATCACGCGCGCGCGCCGATGGCCTCGGCATCGGCACGGCGGGGGTGGCCAGCGCCACGCATCTGTCCATGGAAGCCTTCGCGGCGGCGAGTGGCGCCAGGCTGCTGCACGTGCCCTATCGCGGCGGCGGCGCCGCGGTGCCGGACTTCATCGCGGGCAACATCCCGCTCCTCTTCACGGAATTCTCCACCGCATTGCCGCTGCACCGTGCGGGGCAGGGGCGCATCCTGGCCATCGCCTCCGCCACGCGCCTGCCTGCGCTGCCGGAGGTGCCGACCATGATCGAGGAGGGGACGCCGGGCTTCCTCGCGGGGTCCTATGTCGGGCTCCTCGCGCCCTCCGGCATTCCGGCAGAGGCCATGCAGGCGCTGGCCGGCGCCATGGCCGCCATCGTGCGGGAGGAGGATTTCCGCGGCCGCATGGTGGCGATGGGGGGCGAGGTGGCGTCGGACGCGCTCGCCACGCCGGCGGGCTTCGCGGCGCTGATCGCGGAGGATCTGCAACGGTCCCGCGTGGCGGCGGAAAAGGCTGGCATCCGCCCGGAATAGGGGCGGCCTGGACAGGGGCGCGCGGGGGCGCGACAAGCGCGGCAACATCAAGGAGGACGTCGATGACCAGGCGCATGCTGCTGGGTGCCCTGCTGGGCGCCACGCTGGCCCTGCCCGCCGCGGCGCAGGAGACCTATCCGAACCGCGCCATCCGCTACATCGTGCCCTTCGCCGCCGGCGGCCCTTCCGACATCGTGGCCCGCATCATGGCGCCGCGCATGGCGGCAACGCTTGGCCAACCCGTGGTGGTGGAGAACCGCGTGGGCGCGGGCGGCGTCACCGGCGTGGACGTGGCCGCCAAGGCGGCGCCGGATGGCTACACCTTCGCCATCGGCAGCGCGGGCGCGCTCGCCATCTCGCCCAATCTCGGCCGTGGCACGCCCTATGACCCGGTGCGGGACCTGGTGCCGATCACGCTCGGCGTGCTGGTGCCGGAACCCGTGGTGGTGCCGGCGGCCTCCCCCTTCCGCACGCTGCAGGAGTTGGTGGCGGGGGCAAAGGCGCGGCCGGGGTCGCTGAACTTCGGCTCCACCGGCAATGGCAGCATGCCGCATCTGGCGGCGGAACAGCTGCGCGCCGCGGCGGGCATCGACATCGTCCACATCAGCTACAACAGCGGCGGGCAGCTGGCGACGGCGATCCTGCGGAACGAGGTGCAGCTGGGCTTCGCCGACCTGCCGGTGCTGCTGCCGCAGATCCAGGCGGGGTCTCTCCGCGCGCTGGCCGTGGGCACGGCGCAGCGCCTGTCCTGGCTGCCGGATGTGCCGACGATGACGGAGGTCGGGCTGCCGGCCGTCGATGCCAGCAACTGGCACGGCCTGGTCGCCTCCGCCCGCACCCCCGCCGGGCCGCTGGCCGCGCTGCGCCGGGCCGCCATCGCCGCCCTGCAGGATGCGGAAGTGATCCGCCTGCTGGACGCGCAGGGCGCCATCCCCGGCGGCAACAGCCCGGAGGAGTTCGGCGCCTTCATCCAGCGCGAGAATGCGAAATGGGGCGAGGTGATCCGCCGGAACAACATCCAGGCGGATTGAAGAACCAGGGCCTGCCACAACCCGCCGTTCCGAAAGGGGCGGCGGGTTTTCCATGCGCGCAGCAAACTTGCGCGTATGACAGTTTTGTTGCAATGGGATGGCAGGATCGCGGGGCGAGGGGGGAAGCTTGTGCCACGCCCGCGGCATCACACGGGACCGAGCCACAGGGACAAGGAACAAGAACCATGCAACGCCGCCTGCTGATCCCGGCCATCGCGATCGCCGCGCCGCTGGGCTTCGCCGCGCCCGCCGCCGCGCAGGGCTCGCTGAACCTCTACTGCTCCGTCCAGATCGAGTGGTGCCAGGCCATCGCGACGAACTTCACCCGTGACACCGGCATCCGCGTGAACATGACGCAGCGCGGGTCGGGCGAGAGCCTGGCCGCCATCCGCGCGGAAGCGCAGAACCCCCGCGGCGATGTCTGGTTCGGCGGCACGGGCGACCCGCATCTGGCGGCGGCGGAGGAGAATCTCAGCCAAGCCTATGAAAGCCCGAACAACGCCGCGCTGCATCCCTGGGCGCTGACGCAGTGGAACCAGTCCGGCCGCCGCGCCATCGGCGTCTACGCCGGCGCGGTCGGCTTCGGCTACAACAGTGAACTCCTCGCCCGGAAGAACATCGCGCCGCCGACCTGCTGGGCGGACCTGGCGGATCCGCGCTTCCGCGGCGAGATCCAGGTGGCGAATCCCAACTCCTCCGGCACCGCCTATGTCATCATCGCGACGTTGGTGCAGCTGATGGGGGAGGACCAGGCCTTCGAGTACATGCGCCGCCTGCACCCGAACGTGAACAGCTACGCCCGCAGCGGCACCGGCCCCATCAAGGCCGTGGCACGCGGCGAGACGGGCGTGTCGCTGTCCTTCGTGCATGACGCGGTGACGGAGCGGAATGCCGGCTTCCCCGTCGCCTACAACACGCCCTGCGAGGGCACGGGCTACGAGATCGGTTCCATGTCCATCATCCGCGGCGCCCGCAACCTGACGCAGGCGCGGCGCTTCTACGACTGGGCGCTGACGGAGCCCGCGCAGCGGCTGGGCTTCGAGGCCGGCGGCCAGCTGCAGCAGCCCTCCAACCGCACGGCGCCGCTGCCGCCCAATGCGCCGGACCTCGGGCAGATCCGGCTCATCGAATATGATTTCGCGAAGTATGGCCGCGCCGCGGAGCGCCGGCGCCTGATCGAGCGCTGGGACCGCGAGGTCGGCTCCCTGCCGCGCTGATCCCATCGCATCCCCGAGCCCGACGGAACCCCGCCCATGTCCCTTCGCCTGATCGCCGCCACCGGCGCCGTGCTTGCGCTGTCCACGCCCGCCATGGCGCAGGGCAGCCTCAACATGCTCTGCGCGCCGGCCGCCGATTGGTGCGAGGCGATCGCCGCGGGCTTCCAGCGGGACACGGGCATCCGCGTCGCCATGGCGCGGAAGTCGGCGGGCGAGATCCTGGCGCAGATCCGGGCGGAGGCGCAGAACCCGCGCACCGACATCTGGTTCGGCGCCTCGGCGGAGACGCATATCTCGGCGGCCGAGGCGAACCTGCTGCAGCCCTACACCTCCCCCAACATGGCGGGGCTGCATCCCTGGGCGCAGCGCGTGCATGCGATGTCGGGTGAGCGCTGCGTCGGCGTGTCCTCCGGTGCCATCGGCCTGGCCTGGAACCGGGAGCTGATGGCGCGGAAGAACCTGCCGCTGCCGGCGAGCTGGGCGGACCTGCTGAACCCCGCCTATCGTGGCGAGATCCAGCTGCCCAATCCCAACTCCTCCGGCACCGCCTACACCATCATCGCGGGCCTCGTGCAGCTGTGGGACGAGGACCGGGCCTTCGACTACCTCAAGCGCCTGCATGTCAACGTGAACGCCTACACGCGTTCCGGCGCCGCGCCGATGCAGGCGGTGTCGCGGGGCGAGACGGCGCTGGCCGTCAGCTTCAACATGGAGGTCACCTCCATGCAGCAGGCGGGCTTCCCGATCGAGCTGGTCTTCCCGACGGAGGGCACGAGCTACGAGGTGGCCTGCATGTCCATCATCCGGGGCAGCCGCAACCTGGCGCAGGCTCGGCGCTTCTATGACTGGTACCTGACGCCGACCGCGCAGAACATCGCGACGACGGTGAACCAGTTCCACACCCCCGCGCATCGGGACGCCGCGCCGGATGCGCGCATTGCCGACCTGTCGCGCGTGAACCTCATCAACTACGATTTCGCCGCCTATGGGCAGGGGGACATGCGCCGCCGCATCCTGGCGCGCTGGGACCGCGAGATCGGGTCCCTGCCGCGATGAGGGCCGCACTCGGCTGCACTGCGCTTCTCCTGCTGCCCGCGCTGCCGGCTTCGGCGCAGGGCTCGCTCAACCTCTACTGCGCCGCCACCATCGAATGGTGCACGCCGATCGCGCGCGGCTTCGAGCGCGAGACGGGCGTGCGCGTCACGCTCAACCAGAAATCGACCGGCGAAATGCTGGCGCAGCTGCGCGCGGAAGCGCGCAACCCGCGCGGCGATGTCTGGTGGGGCGGCACGGGCGATCCGCATGTCGCGGCGGGCGAGGAAGGCCTGACCGTCGCTTACGAGAGCCCGCGCATCGCGGAGCTGCATGACTGGGCGCAGGCGCAGTGGCGGCAGACCGAGGGCCGCACCGTCGGCGTCTATGCCAGCGTGCTCGGCTTCGGCTTCAATACGGAACTCATCGCGCGCCGCAACCTGCCCGCGCCGCGCTGCTGGTCGGACCTGCTGAACCCCGCCTATCGCGGCGAGATCCAGATGGCCAATCCCAACTCCTCCGGCACCGCCTACATCGTCATCGCGACGCTGGTGCAGATGATGGGGGAGGAGCCGGCCTTCGACTATCTCAAGCGCCTGCATGGCAGCATCAACGCCTATCCCCGCAGCGGCACCGCGCCGATCACGGCGGTGGCGCGGGGGGAGACGGCGCTGTCCATCTCCTTCGTCCACAACGCGGCGGAGGAAGCGGCGGCGGGCTTCCCCGTGGGCCATGCCGTGCCCTGCGAGGGCACGGGCTATGAGATCGGCTCCATGTCCATCATCCGCGGTGCCCGCAATTTGGCCAATGCCCAGCGCTTCTACCACTGGGCCCTGGGCGCGGAGGCGCAGATCGCGGCGAGCGCGGAGGCGAAGAAGCTGCAGACCATGGCCAACCGCAACGTGCCGCTGACCGATGGCGCGCCCAACATGGCGACGGCGCGGATCATCGACTACGACAATGCCCGCTTCGGCGCGAGTGCCGAGCGCCGCCGCCTGCTGGCGCGCTGGGACCGCGAAGTGGGCGCGCTGCCGCGATGAGGTTCACCGGCTCCTCGCTCTTCTTCTGGCTGATCGCCGCCATCGGTACGGCCATCCTGCCCTGGCACATGCAGCAGGATGGGCTGACCGTGCCCGGGCTGATGGCGCTGGGGCAGGAGGATGCGGAGGCATCCTCCGCGCTGTGGCAGGCCATGGCGCATGGGCGCTGGTGGTTCTGGCCGGTGGTCGCGCTGCTGGCGGTGGCGCTGCCGGGGGCGCTGCCGGCGGGCAGCGCGCGGACGCGGTCCACCTTCCTGCTCTGGGGCGGCGGGCTCGGCCTCGCGGCCATCGTGGCGCAGGGGCTCGCCATCGGCGTGCAGGGCTGGTCCTTCCCCTGGCTGGAAGCGCGGTTCGGGGAGTTGGGAGACCGACAGTTCGGCTTCGGGCTTGGCGCCTGCATGGCCTTCATCGGCTGCCTGGTGATGCTGACGGATGGCCTCGCGCTGCGCGGGCTGTTCAAGGGGGATCGCTTCGTCTCCGGCGCCGTCGGGCTGCTCGTCGCCTCCATCATCATCTTCACCGCCTGGCCGGTGCTGACGATGATGAGCCAGATGTTCGCGCCGCGCGGCGACATGACCATTGCGGCCTCCATGGCCGACCGGCTGTTCGACAACAAGATCTGGGGCCTCGGCTGCGTCGCAGGCTGGGTCAATTGCGGCGTGTTCTGGAACACGCTGGTGCTGGCGACCAGCACGGCAACGGCGGCGACGATCCTCGGCCTGTGCTTCGCGCTGATCGTCACGCGCACGGCCTTCCCGGCCAAGCGCGCCATGCGGCTGCTGACGGTGCTGCCGATCATCACGCCGCCCTTCGTCATCGGCCTCGGCCTGATCCTGATCTTCGGGCGGTCGGGCGTGGTGAACCAGATCGTGCAGTCGGTCTTCGGCATCGAACTCGGCCGCTGGATCTACGGCTTCGACGGTGTCTTCCTGGCCCAGGTCTTCTCCTTCACCCCCACCGCCTTCCTGGTGCTGATCGGCGTGGTGGAGGGCATCTCGCCGACCATGGAGGAGGCGTCGCAGACGCTGCGCGCATCGAAGATGCGCACCTTCCGCGCGGTGACCTTGCCGCTGATGGTGCCTGGGCTGGCCAATGCCTGGCTGGTGGTCTTCGTCGAAAGCCTGGCCGATTTCGGCAACCCGATCGTGCTCGGCGGATCCTTCGGCGTGCTGTCCACCGAGATCTTCTTCGCCGTCGTCGGCGCGCAGCAGGATTTCGGGCGCGCGGCGGTGCTGGCGGCCATCATGCTGGTGGTGGGGCTGCTCGCCTTCATGCTGCAGCGCGCGGTGGTCGGGCGGCGGTCCTATGTCTCCGTCACCGGCAAGGGCGATGGCGGGCTGCAGCAGGTGCTGCCGCGGCCGGTGAAGATCGCGGCCTTCGCCATCGCGATCCCCTGGGCCATCCTGACCATCACTGTCTACACCATGGCCATGGCCGGGGCGTTTGTCCGCGTCTGGGGTCGCGACTGGACCTTCACGCTCAGCCATTTCCAGCGCGCTTTCGCCATTGAATGGGCTGCCGATGGGCGGATGCTGTTCAGCGGCGGTGCCTGGCATTCGCTGGTGACGACGATCCAGCTGGCGGCCGTGGCCGCGCCCATCACGGCGGGCATCGGGCTGCTGGCGGCCTGGGTGCTGACCCGGCAGCGCTTCGCGGGCCGCACGGCGCTGGAATTCGCGCTGATGCTGACCTTCGCGGTGCCCGGCACCGTGATCGGCGTCGCCTATATCCTGACCTACAACATCCCGCCGCTCGAGATCACGGGCACGGCCTTCATCCTGGTCGCCTGCTTCGTCTTCCGGAACCTGCCGGTCGGCGTGCGGTCCGGCGTCGCGGCGATGAGCCAGCTCGACAAGTCGCTGGACGAGGCCGCGATCACGCTGCGTGCCTCGACCTTCCGGGCGCTGACGACGGTGGTGCTGCCGCTGCTCAAGCCCGCCATCGTCACCGCGCTGGTCTATTCGTTCGTCCGCGCGATGACGACCGTCTCCGCCGTCATCTTCCTGGTGTCCGCGGAATACGAGATGGCGACGGTCTTCATCATCAACCGCGTCATCAATGGCGATTACGGCCTCGCCATCGCCTATTGCGCCGTGCTGATCGTGCTGATGATGACCGCGATCGGCCTGATCAACCTGGCGGTCGGGCGGCGACGCCTCGGCCGCCGAAGCGCCCAGCCTGCCGGAGTTGCCGCATGATCCTGCCCCTGAAGCTCAGCGGCGCGGAGGTGCGCCTCGCCGGCATCGGCAAGCGCTACGGGCAGGTGACGGCGGTGAAGCCGCTGGACCTGGTGATCGAGGGCGGCACGCTGGTGACGCTGCTCGGCCCCTCCGGCTGCGGCAAGACGACGCTGCTGCGGATGATCGCGGGGCTGGAACAGGCGACCGACGGGCGGCTGTTCATCGGCGGCAAGGACGTGACGCTGCTGCCGGCCGGTGAGCGCAACGTCTCCATGGTCTTCCAGTCCTACGCGCTGTTCCCGCACATGTCGGTGCTGGACAACGTCGCCTATGGCCTCGTCTCCTCCGGCTTCAAGAAGCGCGACGCGCATCTGAAGGCGGAAGCGGCGCTGGAGACAGTGGGCCTCAAGGGCTTCGGCACGCGCCTGCCGAGCGAGATGTCGGGCGGTCAGCAGCAGCGCGTGGCGGTGGCCCGCGCCCTGGTGCTGGAGCCGGAGGTGCTGCTGTTCGACGAGCCGCTGTCGAACCTCGATGCGCGGCTGCGGCGGTCGATGCGGGAGGAGATCCGCGCGCTGCAGCAGCGCCTCGGCCTCACCGTCGTCTACGTGACGCATGACCAGGCGGAGGCGCTGGCCGTCTCCGACAAGATCGTCGTCATGCGCAATGCAGAGATCGCGCAGGCCGGCACGCCGGAGGAACTCTACACCCAGCCCGGCAACGTCTTCGTTGCCACCTTCATGGGGGAGGCGAACCATGTGCGTGGCGTGGTGGAGAGCATCGACGGCGCGCTGGCGACGGTGCGGCTGGACGAGGCGACGCTGACCCTGCCGCATCGCGGCACGACGCCCGGGCCGGTCGACATCGTGATCCGGCCGGAGGCGATCCGCATCAGCAACTCCCCGGTCGGCCTGCCGGCGACGGTTGCGCGCGCGACCTATATGGGGTCGCACACGGAGTATCACTTCGCGACGGCGGCGGGCGAGTTGTTCGCCGTGGGTGCGGACCGGCTTAAGAGGCGCGCGCCGGGCGACGCCGTGATGCTGGCGCTGGACCCCGAGGGCGTCGTGCTGGTCAAGCCGTAGCCGGCGAATACCCCCACCCCGACCAGCCCTTGGCGTCGCGGCGGTGCCGCAACCCCCCGCAAGCGCGGGGGAGGGAGCGGTATCAAGCCGTAGCGGGCAGGCGCAGCGACGCGTCCAGCAGCGCCCGCGTGTAGTCATGCGCGGGCCGATCCAGCACCTGGTCGCGCGGCCCTTCCTCCACGATGCGGCCGGACTGCATGACGACGACGCGGTCCGCGATCTCCTCCACCACGCCAAGGTCGTGCGTGACGAAGAGGCAGGCGAAGCCGCGCCGGCGCTGCTGTTCGCGCAGCAGCGCGATGACCTGCTGCCGCACCGTCGCGTCCAGCGCGCTGACGGCCTCGTCCGCCACCACGAAGGCGGGGTTGCGGACGAGCGCGCGGGCGATGGCGACGCGCTGGCGCTGGCCGCCCGACAGCGCGTGCGGGAAGCGGTCGCCGAGGCCCGCCAGGCCGACCTCCGCCAGCATCGCCTCGGCCCGGCGCAGGCGCTCCGCCGGCGGCATGCCGGCCGGCAGGCGCAGAGGCTCCGCCACGATGTCGCGCACGCGCATGCGCGGATCGAGCGAGGAATAGGGGTCCTGGAAGACGATCTGGCAGGCCAGGCGGAAGTCGAGCAGCGCGGGGCCCGTCGTCTGCGTGACGTCCTGGCCGCGGAACAGAAGCGAGCCGCCGCTGGATGGCAGCAGGCGCAGCAGGGCGCGGCCGAGTGTGGTCTTGCCGGAGCCTGAGCCGCCGACCAGCGCCACCACCTCCCCGGGATGGATGCTCAGCGACACCCCCTGCACGGCCTGCATCGGTGCCGCACGGCGGAACCAGCCGCCGCGGCCGGGATAGGCGATGGCAAGGTCGCGCGCCTCGATCAGCGGCGCGGCCGGCGCCAGGGCGCGCGCGGGGCCGCGGCGGGGCAGGGCGGCCACCAGCGCCTTCGTGTAGGGCTGGCGCGGGTCGGCCAGCAGCGGCGCGGCGGCGCCTTCCTCCACCGCCTCGCCCTTCTGCATCACCAGCGCGCGGTCGGCATGGCGCGCGACCAGGCCAAGGTCATGCGTGATGAGGAGCACGGCGCTGCCCTGTTCCCGCGCCAGCTCCTTCATCAGCGACAGCACCTCCGCCTGGGTCAGCGTGTCGAGCGCCGTCGTCGGCTCATCCGCGATCAGCAGGCGCGGGCGCAGCAGCATGACGGAGGCGAGCATGATGCGCTGGCGCATGCCGCCGGAGAATTCATGCGGGAAGGCCTGAAGTCGGCGCTCGGGATCGGCGATGCCGACACGCTCCAGCATCGCGATGCAGGCGCGCTTTCGCTCCGGCGCCGACAGCCCCGTGTGCAGCGCCAGGCCCTCCGCCATCTGCGCGCCGATGCGCTGGGCGGGGTTCAGCGACGTCATGGGTTCCTGGAACACCATGCCCATGCCGGGGCCGCGCAGCGCGCGCAGCTTCGCGGGCGGCAGCGCGGACAGGTCCTGCCCGGCGAGGACGATGCGCCCGCCGGCCTGCCGCAGCCCCGGCGGCAGCAGGCCGATGACGGCGCGCGCGGTCGCGCTCTTGCCCGATCCGCTTTCGCCGACCAGCGCCAGCGTCTCGCCCTCCGCCACGGTGAAGGACAGGTCGCGCACGATGTCGCGCGCGCCGGCGGCGATGCGAAGGCCGGCGACCTCCAGGACGCTCATGCGCCGTCCCTCGGGTCCAGCAGGTCGCGCAGCGCGTCGCCCAGCAGGTTGGCGCCGAGCAGGCAGAGGGCGATCAGCGCGCCCGGCGCGATGGAGAGCAGCGGCGCCTCCTGCATGAAGGGGCGGGCGGAGGCCAGCATGTTGCCCCAGGTGGCGGCGGGCGGCGGCACGCCGAGCCCGAGGAAGGACAGCGCGCTTTCCGACAGGATCACCCAGCCGAAGAGCGAGGTCGCCAGCACCGTCACGGGTGCGGCCGTATGCGGCAGCACGTGGCGGAGCAGCGTGTAGGTTTCGGAATTGCCCAGCGCGCGGGACGCCTCGACGAACTCCCGCTCCCGGATCGAGAGCACGCTGCCGCGCACCACGCGGGCCACGGTCGGCGCATAGGCGAGGCCGAGCGCCAGCACGATTCCGCTGCGCGAGGGCCCGATGACGGCGAGCAGCCCGAGCGCCAGCAGGATGCCCGGGAAGGCCAGCAGCGTGTCGGTGACGGCGCCCAGCACGCGATCGACCCAGCCGCGCAGGAAGCCGCTGGCCAGCCCGATCGCGAGGCCCAGCGCCAGCGCCACCAGCACCGTCGCCGCCGCGACGCCGAGGCTGGTGACGGCGCCGGCCATCAGCCGCGATGCGACGTCGCGCCCGAATTCATCGGTGCCGAGCCAGTAATCGGCGGAGGGCGGGCGGAGGCGGCGGCGGAGGTTCGTCCGCGTCGGGTCATAGGGCGTCCAGGCCAGCGCCACGACGGCGAGCGCCAGCACCGCGCCCATCAGCGTGCCGCCGATCACCAGGTTCAGCCGCAGCCGCATCACCCGGCCGCCACGCGCGGATCGAAGACGGGGTAGAGCAGGTCCACCAGCAGGTTCACGCTGACATAGACCAGCGCGATGAACAGCATGACGCCCTGGATGACGGGATAGTCGCGCGCGAAGATCGCATCAACCAGCAGCCGGCCGAGGCCGGGCAGGGTGAAGACCGTCTCGATGACGGCAATGCCGCCGAGCAGGTTGCCGAGCACCAGCCCCACCAGCGTCAGCGTCGGCGCGAAGGCGTTGGGGAAGGCGTGGCGCCACAGCACGCGGGACTCGGGCACGCCCTTGGCGCGGGCATGGGCGATGTAGTCGAGGCGCAGGACCTCGATCGTGGAGGCGCGGGCCATGCGGATCAGCACGCCGGTCTCGATCAGCGCCAGCGTCGCGATGGGCAAGATGATGTAGCGCAGCGCCGCCCAGGGGTCCTCCGCGAAGGTGACGTAGCCGACGACCGGCACCCAGCCGAGCTTGAGGCCGAAGACCAGCAGCAGGATCAGCCCAAGCCAGAAGGAGGGGATGGAAAGCAGCAGCGTCGCCAGCGACACCGCCGCGATGTCGCCCCAGCTTCCCTGCCGCCACGCCGCCAGCATGCCCGCCGGCACGGCGACCAGCGCCGCGATGGCGACGGCGGCCAGCACGATGGCGGCGGTGACGCCGAAGCGGTCCAGGATCAGCGGGCCCACGGCCTCGCCACTCGTGATGGACAGGCCGAGATCGCCGCCCAGCAGTTGCGACAGCCAGAGGCCGAACTGGACGGGCAGGCTGCGGTCGAGGCCCATGGCGGCGCGGAGCTCCGCGATGGCCTCCGGCGTCGCGGCGTCGCCCAGCACCAGCAGCGCGGGATCGCCGGGGATGAGGCGCATCAGGAAGAAGACGCTGGCGGCGACCAGCAGCAGGGTCGGCAGCGCCGCCAGCAGGCGCTTCAGGACGTAGAGCGCCACCTCAGCGAACGATCCTCACGCCCCAGGCCCGTGGCGCATCGAGGACCGAGGTGCGGTAGCCCTGGACATGGCGCGGCGTGACGCCGTGGGTGGTGGAGGAATAGAGGGCGATGATCGGCACCTCCTCCATCAGCCGCGCCTGCATCGCCTCGAACAGCGAACGCCGGCGTGCGGGATCGCTCTCCGCCATGCTCTGGTCGAGCATCGCCTGCACGGCGGGGTCGTCCCAGGCCTTGCGGGGCTGCGTCGCCTTGGGGCCGGTGAACATCTCGAAGGACAGGGACGGGTCGAGGCGGGCGGAGAAGCCGAAGGCCATCAGCTGGTAGTCGCCGCGGCTGTAGCGGTCGAGCTGCGTCGCCCATTCCAGCACTTCCAGCTCGCTCTCGATCCCGGCCTCCTTCAGCATGTCCTGCACCACGACGGCGATCTCGTAGAAGGCCTCGTAGCGGCGCGTGGTAATGATGCGGAGCTTCTGGCCGCGATAGCCGGCTTCCTGCGCCAGGCGCCGCGCCTGCGCCAGGTCACGCGGCGGCACTTCCAGCATCGCGGGCGTGTTGAAGGCGGAGCCCGGCGGGATCGGGGAACGGCTGGGCCGCGACGCCCCTTCGCTCACGGCGCGGACCAGTTCCGGCACGTCGATCGCGAGTGCGATGGCGCGGCGCATGCGCACATCCTGCAGCAGCGGATCGCGCGTCTGCATCAGCACGGTCTGGAGGTCCATCGATGGCGCGGAATCCACCGTGAAGCCGGGGCGGGCGCGCAGCTCCGGCAGGTCCCGCGACCGCGCATCGGGCAGGATGTCGATGTTGCCGGCCAGCAGCGCGGCGCGGGCCGCGGCCTCGTCCGGGATGACGGTGAAGCGCACGCGCTCCACCATGGGCGTCTTGTTGCCAGCCAGGCCCGTGGCTTCCCCAGGCAGGGCCGCGTAGTCGGCGAAGCGCGTCAGCTCCACGAACTGCCCGCGGCGCCATTCGCCGAGGCGGAAGGGGCCGGTGCCGATCGGCGCGCGCCAGGTCCCGTCGGCATTCAGGCTGTCCCGGTGCCAGATGCCGGCCTGGCCGCAATCCGGCCGCGCCAGGATCGTGAGGAACAGCGCCGAGGGTTTCTCGAGTCGCATGACCACCGTGCGCTCATCCGGCGTTTCCACGGCCGTCAGCCGCGTGACGGCCGAATCGAGATCGGGGCGGCAGCGCCAGTTCGTCTCACGCCGCATGTAGCGCTGCATGGCGAAGGCGACGTCGGCGGAGGTGACGGGCTGGCCGTTGTGGAAGCGCAGCCCCGCGCGCAGCGTGAAGGTATAGGCGAGGCCGTCAGCCGAGACCTCCACCCGCTCCGCCAGCATTGGCGCCACCGTCGCATCGCCGCGCAGCGCGACCAGGCCCTCCACGACGTGCCAGGCGATGCCGTCGGTATTGGCGTCCCGGTTCACGCCGGGCTCGGTGGATCGGATGTCGGCGTTGAGGCGGATGCGCAGCAGGTCCTGCGCGGCCAGCGGGGAGGACAGGGCGCAGGCAGTGGCCAGCGCCGCCAGGGCGGTGCGAAACTTCATCGGGCAACCCCTCTCCCAGCCGGTTTCGGTTCTTCATTTGCACGAAATACCAAAACGGCGTTAGGTTCAAGCGTGACGATGACAGCCCCGATCTCCCCCCTCCATCACGATCTCGCCCGCGCGGCGCGGCAACTCTGGCTGGCCGAGGGCACGCCGCCCGGCAGCCCGGTGGTGGAGGCCGTGCTGGCGGGCCGCCTCGCCGTGTCCCGCACCCCCGTGCGGGCGGCGCTGCGGCTGCTGGAAGAGGCGGGGATCACCCAGCGCCGCGGGCGGCTGATGGTGGTGGCCGACCCCGCGCGGGAATTGCCGCCGGTGGAGGCGCGCGACCCCATCGATGCGCTGGTCAGCGCCATCGCCCGGGCGCGGGCGGAGGGGCGCCTGGCGGAGGTGGTGCGGGAAGCCGACCTGATGCGGGAATTCGGCCAGCCCCGCGGCCTCGTCTCCCGCGCTTTGGCGCGGCTGGCGACGCTGGGGGTGGTGGCGCGCAACCCCGCGCAAGGCTGGCATTTCGCCGCGACCCTGGCCGGGGAGGAGGAGCGCCTGCAGGCCATGCGCTTCCGCCTGGTGCTGGAACCGGCCGCGCTGCGCCAGCCCGGCTATGCGCTGGACCCGGCCTTCGCGCGGGCGATGCGGGAAGCGCATGAGGCGGTGCTGGCGCGTCCCTGGCGGGATGTGGAAGCGGTGCGGCTGTTCGAGATGAACGCGGCCTTCCACCTCGGCTTGGCGCAGGGCAGCGGCAACCGCTTCTTCATCGATGCGGTGGAGGCGCAGAACCGGCTGCGCGCCCTGGTGAACGCGGATTGGCGCTTCGGCGACAACCGCGCGCATGACAGCTGCCGCGAACACCTGGCGGTGCTGGATGCGCTGGAGGGTGGCGACAACGACCGGGCCGCGACTCTGCTGGAAGACCATCTGCGCTGCGCGGGCCCATGAGGCAGCGCTCCCTCTGGCAGGAGACCGCGACGCCACCCGTGGCCCTGCTGCCGCTGGAGGGCGTGGCGGAGGCCGAGGTCGCGATCATCGGCGCGGGCTTCACCGGCCTGTCCACCGCGCTGGCGCTGGCGGAGCGCGGCGTGGCGGTGACGGTGCTGGAGGCGGAGGCACCGGGTGCCGGCGCCTCGGGCGCCAATGGCGGGCAGGTGATCCCGGGCCTCAAGCATTTCGTGCCGGACCTCGTGAAGGATTTCGGCGATGCGCTCGGCCGCCGGCTGCACCAGGCGGGGGCCGTGGATACGGATGCGCTCTTCGCACTGATCGCGCGGCTCGGGATCGAGTGCGAGGCCACGCGCGCGGGCTGGCTGCAGGTGGCGGACAACCCGGTGGCGCTGGAGGAATGCCGGGATCGCTGCCGCGCCTGGGCGGAATGGGGCGCGCCGGTGCGGATGCTGGGGGCGGAGGAGGTGCGCGCCATCACGGGCGCCAGCGGCTACCTCGGCGGCTGGATCGACGAACGTGGCGGCAGCGTGCAGCCGCTGTCGCTGGCGCGCGGGCTGGCGCGGGCGGCGCTGGTGGCGGGGGCGCGCATTCATGCGCCGGCGCGCGTGACGGCGATCCGCCCGGATGGGGCAGGCTGGCGGTTGGAAACGGCGCAGGGCGCGCTGCGGGCGCGGCGCGTGCTGCTGGCGACGAATGCGACGCCGGGCCGCCTCTGGCCCGGGCTGGCGCACACCATCATGGCGGTGTGGTCCTTCCAGACCGCGACGCGGCCCGGCGCGGGCGTGCTGCCGGGCGGGCAGGTGGTGTCGGATACCCGGCGCGTGCTGCGCTACTGGCGGCGGGATGCGGCGGGGCGGCTCGTCGTCGGCGGCAAGGGCACGCTGCGCGCGCCGCGCGGGCCGCGATCCTTCAGCGTGCCGGAACGCATGCGGGCGCGGCTGTATCCCGCGCTGCCCGACGCGGCGCCGGACTACTACTGGGGCGGGCGCGTCGGCATCACGCCGGACCGCCTGCCGCGGCTGTTCCGCCTGGCGGCGGGCGTCTTCGCCGTGATGCAGGACAACGGCAAGGGCGTCGCCTGGTGCACCGCCGCCGGGCCCGCGCTGGCCGACCTGCTGACGGGCGCGCCCGCCGAGGAACTCGCGCTGCCGCCGGTCACGCCGCTCCGTCCCATTCCGCTGCACCCTTTCCGCAGCGTCTATGCCGCCGCCGGATCGCTGTATTTCCGGGCGCGGGATGCGCTGGATCGCGCGAGGATCGCATGAACCACCTGCCCAACACGCCCGCGCTGGAAGACGGCGTCTGGCTGCCCTTCACCGCGATGCGCGGCTTTCTCGCTGCGCCGATGATCTTCGAGCGCGCGGAGGGCATGCACTACATCACGCCCGAGGGCCATCGTGTGCTCGACATAATGGCGGGGCTCTGGTGCGTGAATGCGGGCCACGCGCATCCACGCATCACGGAGGCGATCCGGGAGGCCGCAGGGAAGCTCGATTTCGTCTCCTCCTTCCGCATGTCGCATCCCGGCGCCTTCGCGTTTGGAAGGCGTCTGCTGGATGCGGTGCCGGGCATGGCGCGGGCCTTCTTCAGCAATTCGGGATCGGAGGCGGTGGATACCGCGCTGAAGATCGCGCGCGGCTACCACCGCGCCCGTGGCGATGCGGCCCGCACCAAGTTCATCGGGCGGGCGAAGAGCTATCACGGTGTCGGCTTCGGCGGCCTCAGCGTCGGCGGCATTGCGCGGCACAAGCGGGATTTCGGGCCGCTGCTGGCCGATGTCTTCCACATGCCCCTGCCGCATGACCCGGCGCAGCGCTTCCTGCGCGAGCGGCCTGCGGCGGGCGATCACTGGCTGGCGGGGCTGGACGAAATCCTCGCGGTGCAGGACCCCTCCACGGTCGCCGCGATCATCGTGGAGCCGGTGACGGGATCGGGCGGCGTCTATCCGCCGCCGATCGGCTACCTGGAGGCGCTGCGCGCGCGCTGCGACCGCCACGGCATCCTGCTGATCTTCGATGAGGTCATCACGGGTTTTGGGCGCCTCGGCGCCTGCACGGCGGCGGAGGCGCTGGGCGTCTGGCCGGACATCATGACCCTGGCCAAGGGCCTGACCAACGGTGCCGTGCCGATGGGGGCGACGCTGGTGAACAGCCGTGTCTTCGACGCCTACATGCAGGGCCCGGCCGGCGCGCCCGAACTCATGCACGGCTACACCTACTCCGCCCATCCGCTGGCCTGCGCGGCGGGAATGGCGGCGCTGGATGCCTACCAGCAGGAGGGGATGTTCGAGGCCTCGGCGCGCATCGCGCAGCCCTTCGCCCAGGCGCTGCTGGGGCTGCAGGGTGCGCCGCATGTCATCGATGTGCGCCATTGCGGACTGCTGGCGGCGGTGGAGCTGGAGCCGCGCGCGGGCGCGCCCGGTGCGCGCGGTGCCGCGGTCGCCGATGCCTGCTTCGGCGATGGCGTGCTGGTGCGCGCGGCGGGGGACACGATGGTGCTGTCACCGCCGCTGGTGGTGACGGAGGTGCAGGTGGCGCAGACGGTGGAGGCGATGGCGCGGGCCTTGCGCGCCATCGCGTAGCCCGGACTACTCCGCCGCCTTCGCCAGGCCCTCGGGCTTCAGCGTGTAGGTCGTGAAGACGCGGTTCAGCGCGGGCAGGGGCGCGATCTCCATGTGGCCCTCGGCGGGCTTCATCAGGATCATGGCGACGGTGGCGGAGAGGTTGCCGCCGAGGCTCATCCGCGGCGGGCGGCAGACAGCCCAGGGCGATTGCCAATCGTCGAAGAAGGCGGCGCGTAGGTGCTCCAGCGTGATCGCGCCCGCCCTGGCGCGCAGCGCCGCCATCACGCGCTGGTCGCGATAGACGCTGTCGGGCGTGGTCTGGATGCCGGTGTCCTTCAGCTTCGCCAGCGCCACGGGCGATTGCCAGTGGTTCGCATGGACCAGCAGCCCATCGACGGGGTGCAGCAGGAAACTCTCATCGGGCGCGCATTCGATGTCGATCGCGAAGCCCGAGGCGTGCGACAGCATGACGTTGTTCGACGCCGATTTGGGCGTGGCGTAGACGGCGCGGATGGCCAGCGCCACCTGCTCCTGCTCCAGCACCTTGCGGCGCAGCAGGGACAGGGGCACGCCCTCACTCCGGTAGTCGCGGTCCGATTCCAGGTAGTTGGCGGTGATGGCGATGCCGGCCGCGTTCAGCCCGGCGCGCGCCAGGCCGCCGGCCTCGACGAAGGTCAGGATGTCCGGGCCATCCTCCCGCCGGATGCGGAGGACGACGCCGGTCTCCGCACATTCGCTCTTCCAGTCCCAGTTCTGGCCGTGCAGCAGCGTGCCATCCGCGCTGGCTGCCGGCGTCACGATGGCGCCGGTGCAGCCATCGGGATCGCCCTCGGGCAGGCCGCGCTTCGCCAGTTGCAGGATCTCCGTCCGGCAGTTCAGCAGCATGACATCCTCGAAGGCGACGTCGGCGCCGCGGGCGATGCCGCGCATCTCCGCGACATAGGCGGGGTCGAAGGCCTCGACCCGCGCCACGAAGGCGCGCGCGAGGCGGTGGATGCGCGCCGCGTCCAGCCCGCCGCCCGTCAGCTGCGCGTGGTAGTGGCCGATGCTGCGACGGACGCGGATCGCGGCCTGGCGGCCATAGGATTCGCCCCGGGCCTCCGGACCGCCCGACAGCTCGTAGAGGGGGAAGGGGGCGGGCGCGTCCATCGGGTTCTCCGTTCGAAGAAAGTACCGGCATGTTGCGCGCCGGCGGCGGGACCGCAAGCGGGGAAAGACGGCGCTGCCGGAAGGCGCGGCCCGAGCATCGCGCCATCGCGGCGCAGGGCAAGCGTGGAATCTCCTTATTTCCTACGGAATTGGTATTGATTCATCGCGGTGTGTCGTGAATTTCTTGATCCAGCGGCGTCGCCGCGTGGATCATGAGGAGGTTCCCGATGCATCGACTGGCCCTGACCCGCCGCGCCGCGATGCTCGGCTGCTGCGCGGCCCTGCTGGCGCGGCCGGCCCTGGCGACGCCGGCGTGGCGGCCGACCCAGGCCGTGAAGCTCGTCGTCTCCGCCGCGCCGGGCGGCACGCAGGACATCCACGCCCGTGCCGCCGCGCCGGTGCTGTCGGACCTGCTCGGCCAGGCGGTGGTGGTGGAGAACAACGGCACGGCCAGCGGCCGCGGCGCCGGCGCCATCGTCGCGCGGGCGGCGCCGGACGGGCATACGCTGCTCGTCGCCTCCGGCGATGGGCTGGTGCTGAGTGACATCCTCTTCGGGCGCCAGCAGGGGCTGCTGCGGCCGCGCCTGGCGCCGGTGACGCTGACCATCGGCGCCTCGCAGCTGCTGGTCACGCATCCCGGCAGCGGTATCCGCAGCGTGGAGGACTATGTCGCGGAGGCACGGCGCCGGCGCGGCGCGCTGACGCTCGGCGTGCCCGGCCATGGCGGCATCGCCCATGTGATCAGCGAGATGCTGAACCGCCAGCTCGGCGGGGTGGAGGTTGTGCACGTCCCCTATCGTGGCGGCGGCCCGGCCACGCTGGACCTGATGGCCGGCCAGCTCGACGCCATGATCATCACCCTGCCCGCGGTGACGGCGCATGTCCGGGCGGGGCGGCTGGTGCCGCTCGCCGTCTCCACCCTGGCGCGCGACCCGGCGCTGCCCGATGTGCCCACGCTGGCGGAGGCGGTGGCGCCCGGCTTCGACGTGCCGAGCACCCAGGGCATCCTGCTGCCCGCCGCCACGCCCCAGCCGATCATCGAGGCCTGGCACCAGGCCTGGCGTGCCGCGCTGTTCGAGCCCGCGGTGCATCGCCGGCTCAGCGAGCTCGGCTTCATCGTCACCGCCTCCACCCCCGCCGAATTCCTCGCCTCCATCACGGATAGCGAGCGCCGCTTCGCCGCCGCCATCGAGGCTGCCGGCATCCGCGCCGAAACCGTCTGACCCGGAAGGACCTGCCATGCTGAACCGTCGCACCCTGCTGGCCGCGGCCCTCCTGCCGCTGCCGGCGCTCGCCCAGCCCGGCGCCCGCGCGATCCGCGCCATCGTGCCCTTCCCGCCGGGCGGCGGCGTCGATGCCTTCGCGCGCATCTTCGTGCCCGCCTTCTCCGCCGCCATTGGGCAGCCCGTCGTCATCGAGAATATCGGCGGCGCGTCCTCCCGCCTCGGCACCGCGGCGGTGGTGCGGGCGGCGCCGGATGGGCAGACGCTGCTGGTCACCAACGACACGCTGGCGGCGATCGAGGCGCTGCCCGTGGCGGGCAGCGGACCCTTCATCCCGGGCCTGGCCCCCGTGCTGCTGGGCGCCTCCGCGCCCCAGGCCCTGGTGACGCATCCCCGGTCCGGCATCGCCGATGCGGGCGCCTATGCGGCGCGGCTGCGGGCGGGGCGGCCGACGCATGTGGGCGTGCCGGGGCTCGGTTCCTCCCAGCATTTCGCCAGCGAATTGCTGGCGCAGGCGCTGGGCGGGCGGCCGGAGCATGTCTCCTACCGCGGCGGCGGGCCGCTGCTGATCGACCTGCTGGCGGGCACCATCGATGGCGGGGTGGTGACGCTGGGTGCGGCGATCGACCAGGTGCGGGACGGAAGGCTGGTGGCGCTGGGCGTGAGTGGTCCAAGCCGCGGTCCGGCGCTGCCCCAGGTGCCAACCTTCGCGGAGGCCGTGGCGCCGGGCTTCGAGGCCGAGACCTGGATGGGCGTGCTGGCGCCGCGCGCCACGCCCGCGCCGGTGATCGCGGCCCTGCACGCCGCCAGCCTGGCGGCGCTGCGCGATCCTGGCGTGGCGCAGCGGCTCGCGGGCCGCGGCTTCGACACGCCCGGCCATGGGCCGGACCGCTTCGGCGCGGTGCTGCACGACACCGCCGCGCGCTTCGCCGCCGTGGCGGGCGCGGTGGGCCTCCGCGCCGGGGAGGCGTGACGGGCACCGCCCCGCGGCCCTAGAACCGCGCCTCGATCGGGGAGGGGCGGGTCATGCCACAGCGGCGGTTCAGGGCGGTGTTCATGCGGGGTGGGACCTCCCGCGCCATCGTCTTCCGGCGCCAGGACCTGCCCGTGGATCGCGCCGAATGGGACGCAATCTTCCTCGCCGCCATCGGATCGCCCGATCCGGAGGCGCGGCAGCTGGATGGCATGGGTGGCGGCGTGTCGTCGCTCAGCAAAGTCTGCATCGTGGGGCCGCCGACGCGCCCGGATGCCGATATCGACTACACCTTCGGCCAGGTCGCGGTGAAGGAAGCGCTGGTCGATTACGGCGGCAGCTGCGGCAACATGTCCTCCGCCATCGGTCCCTTCGCGCTGGATGAGGGCATGCTGCCCGACGCGCCCCGCAACGGCCCCGTCGAGGTCCGCATCCACGACACCAATGCCGGCCGCATCATCCGTGCGCGGTTCGAGGCGCGGGACGGCGAGGCGGTGGTCGATGGCGACTTCGTGCTGGACGGCGTCGCCGGCAGCGGCGCGCCCGTGCGGCTCGATTTCCTGGACCCCGGCGGCGCGCGGACCGGCGCGTTGCTGCCGACCGGCCGCGTGCTGGACACCTTGGAAGTGCCTGGCGTGGGCCCGGTGGAGGCGACGCTGGTCGATGCCGCGAGCCCCTGCGTCTTCGTCTCCGCGGAGGCGATGGGCCGCGGCGCCGTGGACACCGCCCAGGCGCTGGATGGGGAGGGCGCGCTGCTGGAGCGGCTCGACGCCATCCGCCGCCAGGCCGCCGTCGCCATGGGCGTCGCGCGCGATGCGGAAGCCGCCCGCGCCCGGCCGAGCCTGCCGCGCGTGGCGATGCTTTGGGCGCCCTGCGAGGCGCGGCTGGCCAATGGGCGCGCGCTGGCCGCCACGGAGGTCGATCTCCACATCCGCATCATCTCCATGGGCCAGCCGCATCGCGCGGTGACGGCGACGGGCGCGCTCTGCTTGGCCGTCGCCGGCCGCATCCCGGGCAGCCTGCCGGCGCGGCTGCTGGGGGCAGCGGACCCGGGCGCGCCGATCCGGCTCGGCCATGCCTCCGGCATCGCGGTGGTGGATGCGGCCGTGCAGGCCGACGCGGCGGCGAAGGGCGGCTTCCATTGCGGCCACGCGACCCTGTTCCGCACCCAGCGACGCCTGTTCGAGGGCTCGGTGCTGGTGCGGGGGTGAGGCTGTCGCGCCAGGGTTGTTGCTGATAGCGTCCTGTCGCGCAGGGGGGCGCCGGCGGCATGGAAGGCTCAACCACGACGAAGTCAGCGGCGGAGCCGCTGCCGCGGCTCTGGCGGGGCGACTTCGCGGGGGTGCTGGGGCTTGCCCTGCTGGGCTTCGCCAACCTCGCCGCCTTCTACGGGCTGGAGCCCTGGCTGCGGGGCCGGGGGCTGGATGCCGCGCAGGCCGGCTTCACCATCGCGGCCTTCACGCTGGTGGCGCTGGTGCTGATGGCGCCGGTCGCGGCGCGGGTTTCCGTGGCCAGCGCGGGGTGGTGCACCGTGGCCGGCTTCGCGGTCACGCTGGCGGTGCTGCCGCTCTACCTGGTGGTCGATGGCTTCGCGGGCTTCGTGGCGCTGCGGCTGCTGCACGGGCTCGGCTTCGTCCTGACGCTGGTCGGCATCACGACGCGCTTCGTGGCGCTGGTGCCGCCCCAGCGCGCCGGGGAGGCCTACAGCCTCTTCTCGGTCGCGGACCTGCTGCCCTTCGCGCTGCTGCCGCCGCTGATGGAGCTGACGCTGCCGGCCTTCGGCGGCAATGCGGCCAACCAGTATGCCGCCATGGCGCTGCTGCAGGCGCCGGCGCTGCTGCTGGCCGTGGTGCTGGCCCGCGGCAGCCTGCCCGCGCCCTCCGATGTCGGCGGCGGGCCGGGGGCCAAGGCGGGGCCGCGGAGCGGGCCGGTCTGGGCGCTGCTGCTGATCAACACCGCCGCCTTCGTGGCGCATGCCGTGCTGTTCAGCATGGCCAAGGGCCGCGCGCTGGAACTGCAGGGGGAGGCGGTGGTCGGCCTGTTCTTCGCGCTGCAGACCGGCACGATCATGCTGCTGCGCCTGTCGGCGGGGAAGCTGTTCGACCGGCTGGACCAGCGGCGCGTCTCGGCCTTCGGGGCCGCGGTGGTGACGCTGGCGCTGGTGCTGCTGGCGCTGCCGATCGGCGGCACGGCGATGGGCGCCTGGGTGCTGGTCCCCGTGGCCCTGCTACTCGGCATCGGCTTCGGCGCCATGCTGCCGCTGCTGAACGCGCTGATGCACCACCATTCGCCGCCGGCGCAGCGGGGCGCCAACATCAACCTGATGATGCTGACCTTGCAGGTGGGTTACCTGTTCGGGCCGCTGCTGGGCGGGCTGGTGGTGAACTGGGCGGGCTATCCCGCGGCCTTCGTGCTGGCGGCGGTGCTGCTGGCGCCGGCCGCGCCGATGCTGCTGCGGCTGCCGCGGTAGCGCTTGCGCAGGCCGCCCGCGATCGGCCAATCAGGGGCGACGTGCCTGCCAGTGAAGAAACGGGAAATCGCCATGTCCATCCTCCACCCCGCCGCCGCCGCGTCGGTGCCGCAGCGCCTGCTGCACCAGGGCGCCGTCGTCCTGCTCGGCGTCGCGCTGATGACGCTTGCGGCCAAGACGCAGATTCCCTTCTGGCCCGTGCCGATGACGCTGCAGACCATGGCGGTGCTGGGCTTCGCCGTACTGGCGGGGCCGCGCATGGCGACCGCCATCATAGCCGCCTACCTGATGGCCGGCGCCACGGGCCTGCCGGTCTTCGCCGGGTCGCCGGAGCGCGGCCTCGGCCTCGCCTACATGGCCGGGCCGACGGGCGGCTACCTCGCGGGCTTCCTGGTCGCCTCCTGGCTCACGGGAACGCTGGCGGCCGGGCGCGGGCTGCTCGGCCGCAGCCTGGCGCTGCTGGCGGGCGTCGTCGCGATCTATGGCTGCGGCATTGCCTGGCTTGCGGGCTTCGTGCCGGCGGACCGGCTGCTGGCCATCGGCGTGCTGCCCTTCCTGCTGGGCGAGGCGACGAAGGTCGCGCTGGTGATCGCCGCCTCTGCGCTGTTCCAGCGGCGCGGCTGAGCGGTCATACCAGCGGCACCATGGACCGACCTGCGGCCGGCGAAGCCGGCCGAGGCCGCGAATGCGGCCCGCCGCTAATGCGGCGTAGCCAAGCCCGCGGAGCGGGCGCCGGCGACTGAGGCCTGAAAAAGAATACCAACGAGTCGCTGCAAGCGGCCGTTGGTATCAGCCCTCCGCCAGCACCGCCTCCAGCGCCTCCGCGAACGCGGCCATGGCGGGGGCGGGGCCGAGGCTCACGCGGAGCCAGCCGGGGTAGCGGAAGCTCGTCATGGCCCGCGCCATGACGCCGCGCCCCATCAGGCGCCGATGCGCGACCGTGTCGCTCATCGGCAGCCTGAGCATGACGAAATTGCCGACATCGCCGATCATGGTGAGGCCAAGCCGCCGCGCCAGCGCGGCCACGCCCGCCCGGGCATCCCGCATATGGGCGCGCGTCGCCGCCACATGCGCCTCGTCCCACACCGTCGCGCGCGCGGCTTCCATCGCCAGGATGTTCACGCTGTAGCTGATGGAGGTCTTCTTGACCGTCGCGGCGACGTCCGGGCTCGCCGCCATCCAGCCGATGCGCAAGCCGGCCAGGCCCCACATCTTGGAGAAGGTGCGGAAGACGATGAGGTTGGGGTGGCGCTGCATCAGCGCGAAGCTGTCGGGGAAGGCCGGGTCCTCGGCGAACTCCGCATAGGCCTCGTCCGCCACGACGATGGCGCGGCCATCGACCGCGTCCATGAAGCGGTCCAGCTCCTCATGCGTCCACCAGGTGCCGGTCGGGTTGTTCGGGTTGCAGACGAAGATGACGCGGGTGCGGTCATCGATCGCGTCCAGCATCGCCTGCGCGTCGAAGGCATAGTCCCGCAGCGGGATCAGCCGCGGCTCCACGCCGGAGAAGCTGGCCAGCCATTCATAGACGGCGAAGGTGCGGTCGGCGGTGACGATGTTGTCGCCCGGCTCGCAGAAGGCCTTGATGACGAAGGCGATGACCTCGTTCGCGCCATTGCCGAGGATCACCTGCTCCGGGTCGATGTCGAAGGTCCGCGCGAGCGCGCGGCGGAGATGCCAGCCATCCCCCTGCGGGTAGAGCGCGGCGTATTCCGGCTTCCACGCGGCCATCAGGGCGCGGGCCGCTTCCGGCGGGCCGATCGGGTTCTCGTTGTTGTTGAGGCGATGGAGGTGGGGCACGCCGAAGCGCCGGCAGAGCACGTCGTCCGGCGGGCTCGGCACATAGGCCTCGAAGGCCCGGACATGCGCCGGGACCAGCCGATCCAGCGCGAAGTCCGTCATTCGGCCGCAGCCAGCATCAACAGGTCGCCGGCGGCGTCGGGGATCAGCGCGGCGGGAGCGAGGCCAGCCTTCACCAACCCCTCCGCGAAGGCCGCCTGGTCCGGCTTGCCGAGATCGAGGATCGCGCGGATTTCGGCGAATCCCTGGTCGCGGAACAGCGCGACATTGCCGGCGGCGACGGCGGCGGCATCGCCGGCCGCGATCAGGCTGCGCAGCGTCACGCGGCCGCGGGCGCGATCGGTCTCGGCGGCCATGGCGGCGCCGGTGGTGCGCTTCGGGCGGGCCGGGTCCTCGATGTCCCGGCCGAGCGCCAGACGCCGCGTCGCCGCCGTGACCCACTCCGCCAGCACCGGCGGTACCCAGCTGATGCCACCCGGGTCTTCCTCCAGCGCGCGGAACAGCACGGGCCAGGTGGTGCCATCGGCGCCGGGCAGGTGGCCCACCGTCTCGAAGCCATGGCGCGGCATATCGGGGGCGGGTTCCAGCACCACCAGGCCCTGGATCTTCTTCCGCACCAGGCCGGCCAGCGCCGCCTCCAGCAGCGCCTCCGCCACCGCGGCGCGGTCAGCACCCTCCGGCAGCAGAAGCGCGGGGCCGGCGAGTTCCATCAGGCGCCGGCCGAAGGGCTGCCAGAACAGCCCGCCCACGGGGCGCTTCCGCGCATCCAGCGCCACACGGGCGAAGAGGTCGCCCTGCGCCCGCTGGTCCAGCACGCGGGGCGCGAGGCGGAAGGCGGAACCGCCGAGCCCCGCCGCCTCCGCCCACTGCACCAGCAGCGCCAGCGTCGCGTCATCCGGGTCCACCGCCGTGCCGCTGATCGGGCCGAGCCCTTCCGGCGCCGATGCCGGCGCCTGGGCGGGATAGGCGCGGCCGACATCGAAGCCGAGGCGGAGCCCCCCGCGGTCCAGCGGCTCCGTCATCAGCCGGTCGGCGAGTCGCGCGGCCAGGTACAGCCCGATTTCCTCCGCATCCTCCGCATTACCCCGCCGGGACTGGTCGAGGCCTGCGAGGTCCAGATCGGCGGCGGTGAAATCGACGGAAAGCCGCATGGCGTGGCGGCGATCGGACAGCGTCAGGCCGACCAGCCCCGCATTGGCGGGGGCGGCGCCCAGCACCTCCTCCGCGATCAGGGCCAGGCGGTTGGCGAGGCGTTCCTCCGCGCCGCCAGCCAGCGCGCAGTCGCGCACGAAGCCGGCGCCGATGCCGGCATGGCGGGGGCCGGCGGGAAGCTGGGCGCGGGGGTCGAGGCTCACGGCTGGGCCGGTACGGTGATAGGGGCAGGGATCATGCGGGCGTTCCTCGCTTCGCCCCGAAGCTACAACAAAATGCGCGGCGCGGCAGGCACCCGCGGGTTGTGGCGGTACAACCCGAAGTGGAGCAACCGCGCGTTGCAATTCTTGTGTTGCGGCGCAGCAGCAATGGGTCATACCTCTGGCCCAAGACCATAGGTACCCTCGATGCCCGATCTCCTCGTCGTCCAGACCCGTGAATACCGCCTCCATCGAATGGAGGTGTTCGACCGCGGCAAGGCCGGCTTCACCGTGCTGATCCACCCGCCGGCGAATCGCGGCCAGACGCGGGAGATGGTGCGCGAACATCCCGGGGAGACGCTGGGCGAGATGCTGAACCGCGCCAAGGCGGAGATCGACGCGGTGATGGGCCCGAAGCGCCCGCCGCCGCCCCGCGGCTACGCGCGGCGGGACTAGGACGCGCCAGGGCGGCCGCTGCAAGCGGCCGAGGCCGCGACTGCGGCCCGCCGGCCGTCCGGCGAAGCGCACCGGCGTTTGAGGTGCAAAGGACGATCACTCTGATGCCGAGGCTCGCGTTGCGCTCCCTCTAGGCCACCGCTAGCGTCCTCCTGACGCAGGCGGAGACGGTGATGGACGGGTCGGTCGGGCTGACGGCACCGGATGCGGTCACGGTGGAGATCATTAAGGGCGCGCTCCGGTCCGCCCAGGCGGAATGCGAGGCGCTGCTCGAACGCACCGCCATGTCCCCGGTGATCCGGGAGAAGCAGGACTACTTCATCGGCTTCTACGCCGCCGATGGCAGGCTGGTGACGGGCACGAAGCTGCCGCTGTTCGGCGATGTGATGCGCCCGATCCTCGATCGCTTCCCGGCGGACGACATCAGGCCCGGCGACATCTTCTGGTACAATGACTGCTACATCTCGAAGGGCGGCGTCTCCCACACCTCGGACCAGGTCTTCGCGACGCCCGTCTTCGTGGGGGGCGAGCTGGTGGCCTTCGCGCAGAGCTGGGCGCATTTCCGCGACATCGGTGGCGCCTGGCCGGGATCGAACACGCCGGGTACGGAAAGCGTCTTCCAGGAAGGCATCATGGTGCCGCCGGTGCGCCTGTACCGCGAGGGCGTGCTGAACACCGACCTCTTCGAGGTCTTCGTCCGCAACTCCCGCTTCCCGCAGCACGCGCGGGGCGACACGCGCGCGCTGACCGCCGCCGTGCGCCTCGGCGAGAAGCGGCTGGCGGAGCTGTTCAACCGCTTCGGCACCAAGGTGCTGCTCGGCGCCATCGCGGCGATGCGGGAGCAGTCGGCGTGGCTGTTCCGCCGCCGCCTGGCAGAGGTCTTCCCCGCCGGCGGCAGCTGGAAATTTGCCGACCGCGTCGATGGCGACGGCAAGGGCGGCGGGCCCTTCACGGTGCGCTTCGAACTCACGGCGCGGGAGGATGGCTTCACGCTGGATACGCGCGAGTCCGATGGCCAGGCGAAGGGGCCGATCAACTTCCTCATGAACCCGACCGTGCCGAACACGGTCTTCGGGCTGTACCTGCTGGCCAATGAGCCCGACGTCATGATGAATGATGGGCTGCTGCGCACGATCGACGAGGTGCTGGTGAAGTCCGGCACCATCATCCAGCCCGCCTTCCCGGCGCCGCTCGGCCAGCGATCCAACACGCTGGCGCGCGTGATATCGGGCTGCCTCGGCCTGCTGGCGCAGGCGACAGAGGGCAACAGCCCCGCCGCCAGCTCGATCTACACCATCTACACGCTGACGGGGCGCCAGCCCTCCGACGGGTCGCTGTTCTACAAGTCCGGCGGCCACGGCACGGGGCAGGGGGCGCGGCCCTTCGCGGATGGGCTCGACGTCATCTACTACGTCGCGCAGCAGAACTACCCGATCGAGTTCCTCGAGACCGACATGCCGGTGCGCATCCGCACCTACGCCATCCGTCCCGATAGCGGCGGGCCCGGGCGCTGGCGCGGCGGCTGCGGCATGATCCGGGAGATGGAGATCCTGGTCGATGGCGCGACGCTCAACACGCGCATGGACAATGTCGAGAACCCGCCCTGGGGCGTGAAGGGCGGCCAGAGCGGGCGGCCCGGCCGCTTCATCATCAATCCCGGCCGCGCCGATGAACGCGAAGTCGCGAGGCTGGCACAGGGGATTCCGGTGAAGCGCGGCGATGTGGTCCGCATGGAAAGCACGGGCGGCGGCGGCTGGGGCCATCCCTTCGACCGGGAGGCCTGGCGCGTGCGGCAGGACGTGCTCGGCGGCTTCGTGACGGCGGAGGCCGCGCGCGCCGATTACGGCGTGGTGCTGGCGGAGACGCCCGACCGCGAGGTGGATGAGGCAGCGACCGCCGCGCTCCGCGCCGATCGCCCCGCCGCCGAGGGGATGTTCCACCGCCACGGCGAATACCGCGACGCCGGGGCCTGGTGGGACGCGATGGCGAGCTGAATCGCTTCTCCCTCCCCCGCGCTTGCGGGGGAGGGGTCCAGGGCTACTTCAGGCCCCCGGCACCTCCACCACTAAATTCCCGAACGGGTCCATCACCGCGCTGTCGCCCGGATGCAGGTAGGTCGTCGCATCCATCTGCACGATGATCGCGGGGCCCAGCACGGTCGCGCCGGCGCCCAGCGCATCACGCCGCCAGACCGGCACGCGGGCGAGGCCCGTTTCCAGATGCACCGGCAGATGCGTGTAGGGCGCGCCTGGGCCCGCGCCGGGCGCCGTTTCGGGCGCCGGGCCGGGCAGGGTGCCGAGCGCTGCCACCTCCAGCGTCACGATCTCCACCGGCGTGTCGGGCTGCGCGAAGGTGTAGAGGCGCTCATGCTCCGCATGGAAGCGCGCGATCGCCTCGTTCAGGCCCGCATGGTCGGCGGCACGGCCGGGCCAGTCGACGTAGAGTTCGAAGCCCTGGTGCATGTAGCGCATGCCCGCGCGCCAGCGGATTTCCCGTGCGGCGGCCGGCACGGCTTCCGATTCCAGCCAGGCGACCGCTTCCGCATCCAGCGCACCGAAGGCCGCGGCGAGTGGCGCCGGATCCGCGATGGGCGCCCGCATCATCACGGTGCGGGAGAATTCGTTGCGGAGCGGCGCGGCGAGAAGCCCCTCGGCGGAGAGCACGCCGGGGCTGGAGGGCACCAGGATGCGCCGCATGCCGAGCAGCCGCGCGATGGCGCCGGCCTGCAGCGGCCCCGCGCCGCCGAAGGGGAGCAGCGCGAAATCGACGGGATCATGCCCGCGCTGCACCGACACCACGCGGATCGCGCCCGCCATGGCGTTGTCCGCCACGGCGATGATGCCGCGCGCGGCGGCGTGGAGGTCCATGCCCAGCGGCTTCGCGATCCGCGTCTCGATCGCGCGCGCGGCGGCGTCCACATCCAGCGTGATGGCGCCATCGAGCAGGGAGGGCGGCAGGCGGCCCAGCACCAGGTTCGCATCCGTCAGCGTCGGCTCCACGCCGCCGCGGCCATAGGCGACGGGGCCGGGCATGGCGCCGGCGCTGGCGGGGCCGACCAGCAGCGCGCCTTCCGGCGAGACGCGGGCGATCGATCCGCCGCCGGCACCGATGGTGTGGATGTCGATCATCGGCAGGCTGAGCGGCCAGTCGCCGACCTTGCCCTCGCTGGTCAGGCGCGGATCGCCATCGATCAGGCTGATATCGGCGGAGGTGCCGCCGACATCGAGGGTGATGAGCTTCGGATGCCCCGCGCGCAGGCCGAGCGCGCGGGCGCCGACGACGCCGGCCGCGGGGCCGGACAGCGCGGTCTGCACGGGCTGCCGCGCCGCACCCTCGCCGCGGATCACGCCGCCCGAGGATTTCATCAGCAGCAGCGGCGCGGCGATGCCGCCCTGCTTCAGGCGATCCTCGATCCGGCGGACATAGGTGGCCACCGCAGGCATGACATAGGCGTTGAGCGCCGTCGCCATGCTGCGCTCGTATTCGCGGAAGACGGGCAGCACCTCGGAGGACAGCGTGATGGGGATGCCAGGGAGTTCCTCCGCCAGGATCGCACCGGCGCGCCGTTCATGCGTGGGGTCGGCATAGGCGTGCAGGAAGCAGACGGCGACGACCTCCACGCCGAGGCGCCGGAACTCCGCCGCGGCATCGCGCACATCCTGCTCCACCAGCGGCTCCACCACGGCACCGCCGGCGGCGAGGCGTTCGCGGGCCTCCCGCACATGTTCCGGCGGGATGGGGCGGCGGGGCTTCTGCCAGGCATAGAGGTTCGCGTGGCGCGGGATGTCGTGGCGGCCGATCTCCAGCACATGGCGCAGCCCGGCCGTCGTCAGCAGCCCGGCCTTGGCGCCCTTCTGCTCCAGGATCGCATTCGTCGCGACCGTCGTGCCGTGCAGCACATGCGTCACCTCAGCGGGCTTGCGCCCGGCGATGGACAGCACCTGCGCGATGCCCTCCGCGAAGGCGCGGGAGCGGTCATCGGGCGTGGAGGAAACCTTGGCCTGCCAGCGCTGCCCGCTGGCGCGATCGACCAGCACGATGTCGGTGAAGGTGCCGCCCGCATCGACCGCGACCGAGAGGGAGCCGCGATCGTCCATGCCATCCATCATCCGCATTCCATCCATGCCAGCACGGCAACACCCGCATTCCCGCCACCGATGCTAGTCACCGCTGCGACAAGGCGTCAAACGCGCCTGACGCCGGTGAAGGTGGAAAGACCGACCGGGATATCCACCAGGTTGCGCTGATGCGCGATGACGCGGAAATACTCGCCGAGCGGGAGGTAGGGGACGTCCCGCCAGAACTGCGCCTGGATCTCCCGCGCCTTGGCCTGCTGCGCGGTGGTGTCGGGCGCCGCCATCCATTCCTGCCGCAGCCGTTCCAGCGCGGGGCTGTCCGGCCAGCCGAACCAGGCGCCCGCGCCATTGGCGCGCAGCCCGAGATTGGCGACGGGGTCGAGCAGCCCGGCCGCGCTGAAGCCGGAGATGAAGACGTTCCAGCCCCCGCGTTCCGGCGGTTCCTTCGACCCGCGCCGCTGCACGATGCTGCCCCAGTCCGCCGCATAGGCTTCCGCATTCATCCCCGCGCGGCGGAACATGTCCACGGCGACCTCGCCCATCGCCTTGAGGAAGGCGAAGTCCATGGGCTGCAGCACGATGACCTTCTCCCCGCGATAGCCTGCGGCGGTCAGGTCTCGCTTCACCTTCTCCATGTCGCGCGGGCCGCGCAGCAGGCCGATCCCTTCCTCATTCGCCATCGGCGTGTTGGGCAGGAACACGCCGACATCGGTGCGCCACAGGCTGCGATCGTCGCTGAAGGCCGCGGTCATGTAGGCAGACTGGTCCAGCGCGCCGAGCATGGCGCGGCGGATGGCGGGATTGTCGAAGGGCGGATGCAGGTGGTTGAAGCGCAGCACGCTGATGCTGCTGTCCTCCGTGATCTTCACCACCGCGTTGCGGCTGCGGCGCAGCACCGGCAGCAGGTCGTTCGGCGCGTATTCCAGCCAGTCCACCTCACCCTGCTGCAGCGCCGCCGCGGCCGTCGCGGGGTCCGGCAGGATGTGCCACTCGATGCGGTCCATATGGGCGATCTTGGGGCCGGCGGAACGGCTGGCGGTGCCGGAGGCGCGCGGAACGTATCCGTCGAACCGCGAATAGACGACGCGGGCGCCGGAGACGCGTTCCCGCGCCTCGAACCTGAACGGCCCGCTGCCGATCATCTCCGCGACGGGGCGGGAGGGATCGGTGCTCGCCAGGCGTTCCGGCATGATGGCCGGCATCGCCGCCGTCACCTTGCCGAGTGCGCGCGGCAGCAGCGGGAAGGGGCGCTTGAGGCGGAAGCGGATGGTGCGGTCGGTCGGCGCCGTGAGTTCATCGGTGGCCGCGATCAGCTCCGTGCCGAACATGTCCCGCGCCGCCCAGCGGCGGATGCTGGCCACCACGTCGCGGCCGCGCACCGGTTCACCATCATGGAAGCGCAGGCCCTCCCGCAGCGTCAGCGTCCAGATTCGGCCCTCGTCTTCCGTGACGTGGCCTTCGACCATCTGGGGATGCAGGTTGTAGTCGGCGTCCAGCCCGTAGAGCGTGTCGAAGACCATGAAGCCGTGGGTCAGCGTCACGGTCGCGGTGTTGAAGACCGGGTCCACCACGGCGAGGTCCGCCTGCGGCACGAAGCGCAGCGTCCGGGATGCCGCGCCCTGCGCGCCGACGATGCGGGGCGCCGTCACCATGGCGCCGGCGGTGCCGAGGATCTGGCGTCGGGTGGGCATGGTCTGACCTCCATCCGGATGCGACGGCACCACGATGCAACAGGGATACGGGTCGGGGAACGGTGTTTCGTCACGACTTGGCGCGACGCGCCCCGCGTTCCATGCTGGCGCGACGGAGGGCGATGCCATGACGCTGCGCTGCGACCTGATCATCCGCGATGCCACGCTGGTCGATGGCACGGGCGGGCCTCGCCGGCGCGGCGATGTCGGCGTGAAGGGCGACCGGATCGTGGGCGTCGGCGACCTCGGCGCCATGGCCGCGGATCGGGAGGTGATGGCGGAAGGGCGCATCCTCGCCCCGGGCTTCATCGACGCGCACACGCATGACGACCAGGCGGTGTTGTGCGGCCCGGCCTGCATGCTCTGCCGCGTCTCGCAGGGCGTCACCACCGTGGTCGTCGGCAATTGCGGCATCAGCCTGGCGCCGGAGCCGATGAAGGAAAGGCCGCCCGCGCCGCTGGACGGCGTCTGCGCGCCGGAATGGTGGATCTTCGACAGTTTCGGCGCCTATGCGGAGCATCTGGAGCGCAAGCCTTCATCGGTGAACACGCTGGCGCTGATCGGGCACATGTCGCTGCGCGTCGCGGCGATGGGCGGCGACACCACCCGCGCGGCGACCGACAGGGAAGCGGAGCGCATGCGCCGCAAGCTGGCGCAATCGCTGGCGGAGGGTGCGGCCGGCTTCTCGACCGGCCTCTTCTACCCGCCCAGCAAGCATGCGCCGACGGAGGAGGTGATCGCGGTGGCGGAGGCGCTGCGCGAGCATCGCGGCCTCTACGTCACCCACATGCGGGACGAGGCCGATGGCGTGCTGGACAGCATCGAGGAGACGCTGCGCATCGGCAAGGCGGTCGGCGCGCCCATCATCATCAGCCACCACAAATGCGCGCAGCCCGAGAATCATGGCCGCTCCGTCCAGACCCTGCCGCTGATCGAGCGCCATGCGGCAGACTACCCCGTGGCCTTCGACGTTTATCCCTACACCGCCTCCTCCACCTCGCTCAGCGCGCGCAAGCCGCGGCCCGACGTGCCCGTGCAGGTCACGACGTCACTGCCGCATCCCGAGATGGCCGGCCGCGCACTGTCCGACATCGCGGCGGAATGGGGCGTGTCGCTGGAGGAGGCGGCGAAGCGCCTGACACCGGGCGGCGGCGTCTTCCACAACATGGCGGAGGAGGATGTGCGGCGGATCATGGCGCATCGCCTGTCCATGATCGGCAGCGATGGCGGGCCACTGGCGAAGCACCCGCATCCCCGGTTGTGGGGCACCTTCCCGCGCGTGCTCGGCCGCTACTGCCGCGAACTCGGCCTCTTCGACCTGGAGACGGCGGTCCACAAGATGACGGGCCGCACGGCCGCGATCTTCGGCATCCCCGATCGCGGCACGCTGCGGAAGGGTTCCTTCGCCGATCTGGTGCTGTTCGACGCGGAGACGGTGCTGGACCGCGCGACCTTCGTGGAGCCGCGCCAGGTCGCCGATGGCATCATCGAGACCTGGGTGAACGGGCAATCCGTCTATACCCATGCCGCCGGCGCCAGCGACACGCCGGCGGGGCGGCTGCTGCGGCGGGAGGTTCAGTAGACCGCGGCGATGCACTCGATCTCCAGCAGGAATTCCGGCACCGGCAGCGCCGCCACCACGCAGGTGGTGCGCGCGGGCAGGTGCTCCGCCGGGAAGGCCTCAGCATAGAGGCGGTTCATCACCGCCACATCCTCCGCCCGCGTCAGCAGGACGGTGGCCTTCAGGATGTTCTGCATGTCGCTGCCGGCCTCCTTCAGTGCGCGCTTCAGGTGCTGGATCACCAGGGCGAACTGCGCCTCGAACCCCTCCGGCACGCCATCGGGGCCGATGGGACCGATGCCGGAGACGTAGAGCGTCGGGCCGTGCCGCACCGACTGGGCGAAGGGCGGGTATTTCCGGCCACCCTGCGGCGGCATGAAGCGCGTGATTTCCGGCATCGGGCGTTCCCCCTTCTCTTGCGGAAGCATGGATGCCGGTTCCACCATGCGCGCGCAACAGCCACGGGTTCCCGCACGCCATGCCGAAGGTCGATACCGCCCGCTTCCTCGCCGACCTGAACGAGTTGCGGAAGATCGGCGCCTACAAGACCGGCGTGCACCGGCCGACCTTCTCGCCGGAGGACATGGAAAGCCGCCGCTGGCTGATGGACCGGATGCGCGAATGCGGCCTGGAGCCGACCATGGACGGCATCGGCAACGTCATCGGCCGCCACCAGGGCCCGGGGCCGCATCTTCTGGTCGGCAGCCATATCGAGAGCCAGAACCAGGCGGGCTGGCTGGACGGCGCGCTTGGCGTCGTGGCGGGCGTCGCGCTGGCGCGGGCGGGGCTGCCCGTCGATGTCGCGGCCTGGGCTGACGAGGAAGGCCACTACGGCAGCTTCATCGGCAGCCGGTCCTTCATCGGCGAACTGCCGGAGGAGGAGATCGACCGCCTCGCCAACCGCTACCATGGCAAGCCGCTGCGCCAGGCCCTGCAGGAAGCGGGGCTGGCGGGACTGCCGCGCATCGCGATGGAGCCCGGACGGCACAAGGGTTTCCTCGAACTGCACATCGAGCAGGGGACGCAGCTGGAGGGTGCGGGCCAGCGCGTCGGCGTCGTCACCGGCATCGTCGCCATCTGGCAGTACCGCATCACCATCACCGGCATGCAGGACCATGCAGGCGGCACCACCATGGCGGAGCGGAAGGATGCCGGCCTGACCGCCGTGCGGCTGCTGGCGATGCTGGATGAGCGCATGCCCATGGCCTGCGGCCCGCGCAGCACCTGGACCTGCGGTCGCATCGCGCTCGATCCCGGCGCGGCCTCCATCATCCCCGGCAAGGCCGAAGTGCTGTTCCAGTTCCGGGACGTGGAGGAGGCGGTGCTGGCGCGGATGGCGCAGGTCCTCGAATCCTGCGTGCAGGAAAGCAACCGGCGCGAACGCTGCCATGCGGTGCTGGAGGCGGTGAGCCTCTCCAAGCCAGCCCTCTGCGACCCCGCGATGCAGGCGGCGCTGGCCGGCGCGGCGGAGGCGCTGGCACCGGGCGCCTGGCGGCACATGCCTTCCGGCGCCGGGCATGACGCGCAGTACCTGGCGAAGCGCATGCCGGCCGCGATGCTCTTCAGCCCCTCCATCGGCGGCATCAGCCACCACTGGAGCGAGGATACGAAGGAGGAGGACCTGGTGCTCTGCGTCGAGGTCCTGGCGGAAGGCGCGGCGCGCTACCTGGCAGGCTGACGGCGTGGGCCTATCTGAACCCGGAACGGAGGGGATGGGCCCATGAATGCTCTCGGCATCGTCGCGCTGCTGGCGACGCTCGCACTCGGCGCCGTGGCCGGGTTTCACTACCTGACGCGGACGCGCAAGCGCTGGGTGGTGACGGCGCATCTGGTAGCGGCGATCGCGGCGCTGGCGGTGGTCGCCGCGCGTGTCGTCGCGGGGCCGCCGGGGACGATACCGGCGGTGGTGCCCCCGCTGATGGTCGCCCTCGCGCTGGCGGGTGGCTATGGCGCCTTCCGCTGGCTGCGGCGGGGCGGCGGGGCGGTGCTCGGCCTGCATGTCGCGGTCGGCGCGGCGAGTTTTCTCGTGTTCCTCGCCTATATCCGGGCGCCGTGAATCTCCGTTAGGCTTCCGGCACAAGAAGCCTTCCGGAGGAACGACCCATGGAAAGCCTGCGTTTCGCGCGGCGTGCCGCACTCATGATCGGATTGGCGATGGCGGCGGCCCCGACCCTGGCCGCGGAGTATCCGGCGCCTCGCGATGGCAGTTGGGTTGCGCGCGACTTCCGCTTCCACACCGGGGAGGTGCTGCCGGAACTCCGCATCGGCTACACCACCGTGGGCGATCCCTCCGGCATTCCCGTGTTGGTGCTGCACGGCACCGCGGGGTCCGCGCGCAGCATGCTGACGCCGGCCTTCGCGGGGGAATTGTTCGGGGAGGGCCAGCCGCTGGATGCCCGGCGGCACTTCATCATCATTCCCGACGCCATCGGCACCGGCCGCACCACCAAGCCGAGCGACGGGCTGCGTGGCAATTTCCCGCGCTACAACTACGACGACATGGTGCTGGCGCAGCATCGGCTGGTGACGGAGGGCCTCGGCATCCGGCGCCTGCGCCTCGTCATCGGCAATTCCATGGGCGGCATGCATGCCTGGGTCTGGGGCACCAATTTCCCGGATGCGATGGACGCGATCGTCCCCATGGCGTCGCAACCCACGGAAATGTCCGCCCGCAACTGGATGATGCGCCGCCTGCTGGTGGAGACGGTGCGGCGCGACCCCGGCTATGCCAACGGCTTCTACACGCAGCAGCCCGCCAGCCTCGGCCTGGCCAATGTCGTCTACGCCACGGCGACCAATGGCGGCACGCTGAACCTGGCGTCGATCGCGCCGACGCGGGAAGCCGCGGACCGCATCATAGACCAGCGCCTGGCCGCGCCAGCGCCGGCGGATGCCAACGACTTCGTCTGGCAATGGGATTCGTCGCGGGACTACAACCCGGCGCCGAAGCTCGACCGCATCAGGGCGCGGGTGCTGGCGATCAATGCGGCGGATGACGAACGCAACCCGCCCGAGACGGGGCTGATGCAGGCCGCGATGCGCCGCGTGGCGAACGGGCAACTGCTGCTGATTTCCGCGAGTGCGGAGACCTTCGGCCATGGCACCACGGGCAATGCCCGCTTCTGGGCGGAGGATCTGCGCCGCTTCATGGCGACGTTGCCGTAGGCGCGATCACGGCCCAGGTCGCGCAGGATCCGGGCAGCACGCCGCCGCCGAGCAGCGCGACCACGGCCGGGTCCGGCGTGCCGCTGGCGGCGATGGGGGCGGCCACGACCAGCGCCGCGGCGAGCGCGGGCGCCACCGCCCGCCCATGGCCGCCGCCGGGCCGGCGCAGCAGCCAGGCGCCGGCCGCGGCGGTGACGGCGCCGAGGGCGAAGAAGACGAGGTCCCACACCAGCGGATCGGTCGAATCCTGGCGGATGCGATGCAGGCCGATGGCCCAGTGGTTCACCACCGCGTCCAGCAGGTGCCAGGCGCCGAAGCCCAGCAGCGCCGCGCCCAGCATCACCCGGCCCGCCCCCGGCGCGGCGCCGCGCCGCAGCCCGAACAGCACCAGCGCGGCCACCGCCAGCGCGTAGTGCAGCGCGTGGAAGGCGCCATCCCAGAGCATCTGGAAGCGAAGATCGGCGGGATCGGTCACGCCGCTCAGCAGATGGTGCCACTGCAGGATCTGGTGCAGCAGGATGCCGTCGAGAAAGCCGCCGAGCGCGAAGCCGGCGAGCCAGGCGGGCAGCATCAGGCGGCGGGGGGCGGGGTCCATCGCGGACCAACGCGCCCCCGCACGCCCCGTTCAGTCCAGCAGGGCGGCGGCAATCCGCACCAGGCTGCCGCCCGGCACGCGCAGCGCCTCCAGCACCCGGAAATGGTCCGCGCCCGGGATCGGCACGAGCGGGCCGGGTGCCTGCGCCTCGCTGCGCATCGCGTGAAAATCGCGGCTGTGGCGCACCAGCTCCGGCAGCTCCTTCGCGCCATAGGCGATGGCGAGCGGCTTCATCACCACGGGCCGCCGCGCGGGCGAGAGGTTCTGCACCTCGTCGTCAGAGAGCTTCAGCGCGGCATCGAGGTAGGTGTGCCGGATCGCCTCCAGGTCGAAGACGCCGGAGATGGCGAGTCCCGCGCTGACCGCCGGATGCTCCAGCGCCATCGCCGTCAGGTGCCCGCCCGCCGACCAGCCGGAGGCGATGATCGGCCCCGCGATGCCGTGTTCCGCGCCATGGGCGGAAAGCCAGTCCAGCGCCGCATTCACCTGCCAGCAGATGGTGGTCAGGCTGGCCTCCGGCGCCAGGGTGTAGCCGCAGAAGGCGGCGGACCAGCCCATCGCCAGCACGCCCTCCGCCAGGTGGCAGAAATCCTGGCGGCGGTTGCGCTGCCAGTAGCCGCCATGGATGAAGACCAGGCAGGGCGCGCCCGGGTCGCGACCGGGGAAGAGGTCCCAGGCCTCCCGCTCCCGCGTCCCAAAGGGCAGGTCGAGGTGGCCGGGATGGGCCGCGCGGAAGGCGGCCGCCGCCTCGTCCCGCACCGCGATCAAAGCGGGGCTGTCCGCCACCGCCTCGGCGTTGTTGTAGGCGGCATCGCGCTCGGCCTGGCTGGCGCCGGCCCAGAAATCCGGCAGGGCCTTCATGGCGCCAGCTTCCGGATCGGGCTGCCGGCCAGGAAGGCCTCGATCACCTCCACCGCGCCCTTGAAGTAGGCGCCGTAGTTCTGCTGGCTGACGTAGCCGAGATGCGGCAGCAGCAGCGCGTTCGGCGCCGAGAGCAGCGGATGCGTGGCCGGGATCGGTTCCTGGTCGAAGACGTCGAGCCCCGCGCCCGCGATGCGGCCTTCCTTCAGCGCCGCGATCAGCGCGTCCTGGTCGATCAGCGGGCCGCGGCTGGTGTTCACGATATAGGCGCTGCGCTTCATGGCGGCGAGCTCCGCGGCGCCGACGATGCCGCGGCTGCGGTCCGACAGGATCATGTGCAGCGACACGACGTCCGACTGCGCGAAGAGCGCCTGCTTCTCCACGCGCGTCACGCCGACCGCGGCGGCAGCCTCGCTGGTCAGGTTGGTGGACCAGGCGATCACCTTCATGCCGAAGGCCTGGCCCACGCGCGCCACGCGGGTGCCGAGCTTGCCGAGGCCGAGGATGCCGAGCGTCTGGCCCTCCACCGCCGTGCCGACGCCCTGCTGCCAGGTGCCGGCGCGCAGGCTGGCGGCTTCCTGCGGCAGCTGGCGCATCAGGTTCAGGATCAGGCCCCAGGTGATGTCCACCGTCGGCGCGCCGCTGCTCGACGTGCCGCAGACCGTGACGCCCTGCGCCTCGGCGGCGGCGACATCGATGGCGCGGTTGCGCTCCCCGGTCGTCATCAGCAGCTTGAGGTTCGGCAGGCGCTTTATCAGCGCGGCGGGGAAGGGCGTGCGTTCGCGCATCGCGAGGATGCCGTCGAAGGGCGCGAGGCGCGCGACCAGCGCGTCTTGGTCCTTCAGCGTGTCGCGGAAGACCGTCACCTGAAGGCCCGAAGGCAGCCGGTCCCAGGGCCCCATGGACAGGGCGACGCCCTGGTAGTCGTCGAGGATCGCGATCTTCGTCAGCGCGGTCATGCCGTTTCTTCCCGTCCTGGTGTCAATGCCCGCAATGCGTTGAGGACGACGGCAACGTCAATGGCCTCCTGGATCAGGGCACCCTGCACGGGGGTGAGGGTGCCGGCCGCGGCGGCCAGCATGCCGAGGACGGACAGCCCGATGCCGACCGCGACGGATTGCGCCGCGATGCGCCGCGCCCGGCGCGCGGCGAACAGCGCGGTGGCGACGCGATCCAGTCGATCCACCAGCACCACCGCATCGGCGGCTTCCCCGGATGCCGCCTGGCCGCGCGCCGCCATGGCGATGCCGACATCGGCCATGGCGAGGGCGGGCGCATCGTTCACGCCATCGCCCACCATCAGCACGCGGCCCGACCGGCGTTCCGATTCGATGACGGCGAGTTTCCGGGCGGGATCGTGATCCGCGAAGACGGCATCCGCGCCGACCTGATGGCCCACCAGTCGCGCTGGCGCCTCGGCATCGCCGGAGAGCAGGACGACCCGGGAAATGCCGGCGCGCCGGGCCGCGGCGATCATGGCGGGGGCGTCGGGGCGCAGCCGGTCCTGGAACAGCAGCCGGCCGGCGTGGCGCCCGGCGATGGCGACGGTGACGGCGGCGCTGCCGGGCTCATGCGCCGGCGCATCCGGCAGGGGCGCGTGATCCGCCACGAAGCCGCGCGTGCCGATCGCCACCGCCTGGCCCGCCACCACGCCGGCAAGCCCGGCGCCGGGGGCTTCCCGCACCGCTTCCGGCATCGGCAGCACATGGCCCGCCTCCCGCGCGGCGGCGACGAGCGCCTCCGCCAGCGCATGGCCGCTGGCCTGGTCGAGTGCGGCGGCCAGGCGCAGCAGCTCCGCGGCCTCGACCCCTGGCGCGGGCTCGATGGCCACCAGCCGGGGCCGGCCCTCGGTCAGCGTGCCGGTCTTGTCCAGCACCAGGGTGGAGATGCCGGCCAGCCGTTCCAGCGCCGCGCCGGACTTCACCAGCACGCCCGCCCGCGCCGCGCGGTTCATGCCGGCCACCAGCGCGACCGGGACGGCCAGCAGCAGCGGGCAAGGGGTGGCCACCACCAGCACGGCCAGCGCCCGGGCGGGATCGCCCGTCAGCAGCCAGGCGCCGCCGGCCAGGGCCAGGGTCAGGGCGAGGAAGCCGACAGACCAGCGCTCCGCCAGCCTTGCCATCGGCGGCTTGGCGGCGGCCGCGCCCTCCACCATCCGGACGATGGCGGCGTAGGTGCTCTCGGCGGCCGGGCGGGTGGCCAACAGGACCAGGCTTTCCCCCGCATTGGTCGCGCCGCTGCGGGCGGCGTCGCCGGCCTGGTGCGCGACGGGCAGGGGCTCCCCGGTCAGCGCGGCCTCGTCCAGCAGGGCCGGGCCCTCCAGCGCGCCATCCACCGGCAGGACCTCTCCCTTGCGGATCAGCAGGCGGTCGCCGGGGCGGATGGCCTCGATCGGCACCTCCTGCAGCGCGCCGCCCTGCTGCCGCATCGCCGTGCGGGGCTGGCGGGCGAGGAGGGCCGTCATCTCCCGCCGCGCGCGGGCGGAGGCGCGGGCTTCCAGCACCTGGCCGCCGGCGAACATCAGCGCCACGACGGCGCCGGCCAGCCATTCGCCGAGCGCCAGCGCGCCCCCCATGGCCAGCGCCGCCACGATGTCCAGCGCGAAGTCCCGCCGCGCCAAGCTGCGCGCGATCTGCACCAGCAGCGCGCCGAGGATGATGGCCGTGCCGGCGCCGAGCGCCAGGGAGGACAGGGTGGGAAGGCCGGCGAGCCGCAAGGTGAGGCCGAGGGCCAGCCCGGTGCCGGCGGCAATCAGCAGGCGCTGTTTCGCGTCCTCATCCATCCGTCTTGCGTGACGCCTGCGGCGGGTGGAGTCCAGCCCCTCAGCGCAGAACGAGGTCCCATCGCACAGTGCGGCCCGGCCGCAGCGGAAGTGCGCCGGGCGGCGCCGCGGCGGGCACGCCATCGGGCGACAGGGCGACGACGCCGCGACGGTCGAAGGCGCTGTGCGGGCTGTCCGGGTCCAGCTGGTCCAGGTCCGCCGGCAGGGCGCCGAGCCAGTCCACCGCCAGGGCGGCGGCCAGGCGCGGGGCGGGGGTATGGACCGCCAGGGTGCAGGTGGCGGGGGGCGTGCCGGCATCGCTGTCCGGCAGCAGCAGGGCGAAGCCGCCGGCCTCGTCCGTCCAGGTGACGACGCGCATCAACCCGGCATCGCTGGTGGCGGCCAGCCGGCCGAGCGCGATGCCGCGCCCATCGCCGTCCCGCAGCGTGCCGATCACCGCCGTCACCCCCGCGGGAATGGCGCGGCCGGGCGCCGGGCGCAGCAGCACGGTGCGGCGCACGGGGTGGGACGGCACGGGGATGGCGGGACCGCCCGCGGTGGGGCGCGTCGGGTAGCGGTCCGGCACCTCCACCATCACGGCGGCGGGCAGGAAGCGGCGTTCGGGATCGGTGACGATGATGCGGCGCGGGCCGGGCGGCAGGTCGGCAAAGCGCATCTGGCCGGAGGCCGCGTCCCAGGCCGGGCGGGCGCCGATAATGCCGATCGCCTTCATCACCAGCCCCGCCACCGGCGGCAGGGCGCCGGGCTGGCCTTCAGCCCGGTAGGGCAGGGCGCGGATGCCGAGGATGGGCTCGCCCGGCGGCATGGCCGTGCCGCTGCCCAGGCGCCAGGGCGATTGCGTCCCGATGATGCTCATGCCGGTCGTCGTGCCACGACGCGCTCTCCTCGCCTCGGCGCGAGCCTAGGCGAGGTGGCGGGGGTGCTGCAACTATCGGTTGGTATCAACTGTCCCAGTAACGAGAATTCCCGACGCTGCCTGACGCAGCCGGTCCGGCAGCGGCGTCGGCCGGCGCTGCGTGGCGCGGTCCACATAGACGTGCACGAAATGGCCCTCCGCGCTCACCGTCTCCTCCGCGCCCCTGAAGATGCCGATGCCGTAGCGGATGGAGGTGTTGCCCACGCGCTCCACGCGCAGCCCGGCCGTCACCTCCTCCGGGAAGGCGATCGGGGCGTGGAAGCGGCATTGCGTTTCCACCACCACGCCGATGACGGGGCTGTCCACCAGGTTGATGGCGCCCTCGCCCAGCAGGAAGCGCGCCACCACCGTGTCGAAGTAGCTGTAGTAGGTGACGTTGTTGACGTGGCCGTAGATGTCGTTGTCCATCCAGCGCGTCGGGATGGGCAGGAAGAAGCGGTAATCCGCGCGGCCCGGCAGCGCCCTGGTCATCCCAGCGCCTCCTGCACCACGGTGTTGTCGATGCAGGCTTCATAGCCCGGCGCCACAGGGATCGCGCCGGCCCGGAGCATGGAGGCTTCGAGCGATTCATACGCATCGCGCGGGAAGAAGGGCGTCGGCGCCCAGAGGCCGAGCTTGCGGTAGCGCGCGATGCCGCCTTCCAGCGTGGCGCGGTCCATGCCCGCGAAAAAGGGCGCGACGGTCGCGGCGATGGTGGCGGCGTCGCTGCCGTGCAGCCAGCGCTGCATGGAGGCCAGGCCCCGGATCATGCCGAGGATCGCCGGGCGGCGTTCGGCCAGGATGGCGCGGGTCGCGTAGAAGGCGGTGTAGCTGGTCGGGCCCCGGCTGGCCTGCGCGTGCCAGGCGGTGCAGCCCTTCGCCTCCGCCATCGTCGCGAAGGGCTCGAAGACCTGCGCGACGCCGAGCGTGCCGGCGGCCACCGCCTCCATGTTCTCCGCCATCGTCCGGCCCTGTACCGTCTCCAGCCCCGCGGGATCGATGCCGGCCTCCAGCAGGTCCCGCTGCAGGCACCACCAGGGGGTGGGCACCTCGCTCACCACGCCCAGCGAATGGGCCCGGAGGTCGCGCAGCGTGAAGCCCGGCTTCGCGCCCCGGCCGACCAGGAGGAAGGGGTCCTTCATCACCACCGCGCCGAAGCTGACCAGCGGGCTGTCGTTCCGCGCCGCATGGTCGCGGATGACGCGCATCGGGCCCGACCAGGCCATGTGCGCCGCGCCCGACAGCAGGTTCGCCACGGCGCGATCGGGCTCCCCCACCGTGATGAGCGTGACGTCCACACCCGCCGCCGCGAAGTCGCCCCGCGCGATCGCGGCGTAGAAGGGCGTGTAGAACAGGGCGCGGAAGGGCTCCTGCAGCGTGATGGCGTTCATGGGCCCGGCTCCGGCTGTAAGGTGTCGCGCGATGTGACATCATTGCGGACTGCCGGAGAAGAGGGGCCCCCTGATGACGTTGTCGCGCCGACTGGTTCTGGGATCACTGGCGATGCCGATGTTCGGCCGCGCGGCGTCGGCGCAGGCGCCGCGGCCGCTGCGCGTCGTCGTCGCCTTCGCGGTCGGCGGCCTGACCGATGTCGTCGCGCGCATCCTGGCGGAGCACATGACGATCACGCTCGGCCGGCCGCTGGTGATCGACAACCAGGGCGGCGCGGGCAGCACCATCGGCGCCACCACCGTGGCGCGCGCCGCGCCGGACGGGAACACCATCCTGTTCGGCAGCGTCGGGCATGCCGCGATGGCGGCGCTCTACGCCAACTTCCCCTTCGACCCCATCGCGAGCTTCGCCCCCGTCGCGCTGGTGACGCGCCAGCCCTTCGTGGTCGCGGTGCATCCGGGCGTGCCGGCGCAGGACGTGCCCTCCTTCCTCGCCTGGCTCCGGTCCCGCAACGGGGAGGCGAACTTCGGCACGGCCGGCATCGGCGCCTCCTCCCACCTCGCGGCGGAGCTGCTGCGCAAGCTGACGGGGGCGAACTTCACCGTGGTGCCCTATCGCGGCACGCCGCAAGCGGTGGCGGACCTGACGGCCGGGCGCGTGGACTTCATGATCGACAGCCAGACGCTGCTCGGCCCGCTGATGGCGGATGGGCGGGTGCGCGGCCTGGCGGTGACCAGCGCGGAGCGTTCGACCCTTCTGCCGCAACTGCCGACGCTGGCGGAGGCCGGGGTGGCTGGCTACGACGCCTCCGCCTGGCAGGCGATCTACGCGCCGGCCAACACGCCCGATGCGGTGCTGCGCCCCATCGCCGATGCCGCTGCCCGCGCGCTGCGCGACCCCGGCGTGATGGCGAAGCTCAGCGCGGCGGGGCTGGACGCCTATGCCGATCCCTCGCCGGAGGCGGCGCGGGCGCATCTGGCGATCGAGGTCGCGAAATGGGGCGAGCTGGTGCGGGAACTCGGCATCCGGGGCGGCTGAGGCCCGATTCGCGCTTCAAGCGGGATCGCAATTCCGGCGGCCAGCCGTCTCTATTCCGTCATGGCTTCGCGACAAGGCTTCGCTCCGCAGGGCGGCGCGGCTATAGGGTGGGGATGGCCGCGCGGCACCCCCCTGCCGCGCGGCCCAATCTGCCTGACGGATCACCCGAGGAACCCCCCGCCGCGATGTCCTTCGCGCCCAGCCCTTCCGCACCGCGCCTCGAGCCCTTCCGGCTGCGCGGGGCCAACTTCAACCTGCTGGTGATGCGGCTGCTCGACCATCGCGTGGAGGCGGTGGTGCCGGCGCTTGGCGACCAGTTCCGCCGCGCGCCCGGCTTCCTGCGCTTCGCGCCCATCGTGGTCGGGCTGGACGACATCCAGGCGCGGCCGCACGAGGTCGATTTCGCGGGCCTGGTCCAGCAGCTGCGCGCGATCGAGATCGTGCCCATCGGCACCGTCGGCGGCACGCCGGAAATGCGCGTCGCCGCCCAGGGCGCCGGCCTGCCGCCGCTGCGCATGGCGGGTGGGCGGGAGGAGGAGGTGCCGCTGCCGCCGCCTTCCGCCGCGCCCCCGCCCGTCTACCAGGCGCCCCCGCCCGCGCCGGCACCCGAACCGCAGCCCCAGGGCATCGCCCAGGCCGCCATGGTGATCGACCAGCCCGTCCGCGCCGGCCAGCGCATCTGGGCGCAGGGCACGGACCTGATCATCGTCGGCACCGTCAACCGCGGCGCGGAAGTGATCGCGGATGGCAACATCCACGTCTATGGCCGCCTGCTGGGCCGTGCCATCGCCGGCGGGCAGGACAATGCCGATGCGCGCGTCTTCGCGATGAATTTCGACCCCGAGCTCGTCTCCATCGCCGGCTACTACGCGGTGCGGGAAGGCCTCGGGGAGGCACCGATCGGCAAGGCCGTCATGGCCCGGCTGGTCGGCGAACACATGCGGTTCGACCCGCTCGGCTGAGCGGGTTTTCTTCAATAGGGCAGCGCCTGACGGCGCGCCGGGGCGAGAAGGGCAGGGGGTCAGCATGGCGGAAGTCATCGTCGTCACGTCGGGCAAGGGGGGGGTGGGCAAGACCACGTCATCCGCCGCCTTCGCCACGGGCCTCGCGCAGCGGGGCAAGCGGACGGTGGTCATCGACTTCGACGTGGGTCTGCGCAACCTCGACCTCATCATGGGGGTCGAGCGCCGCGTGGTGTTCGACATCGTCAACGTCATCAGCGGGGAGGCGCGGCTGAACCAGGCGCTGATCCGCGACAAGCGCGTGGACTGCCTGCAGATCCTCCCGGCCTCCCAGACCCGGGACAAGGACGCGCTGACCAAGGAAGGTGTGGGCAAGATCATCGAGGAACTGTCGAAGGACAACGACTACATCCTCTGCGACAGCCCCGCCGGCATCGAGAAGGGCGCGCTGATGGCGCTCTACTTCGCGGACCAGGCGGTGGTGGTGACGAACCCGGAGGTTTCCTCCGTCCGCGACAGCGACCGCATCCTCGGCGTGCTGCAGTCCAAGTCCCGCCGGGCGGAGGAGAAGCGCGACCCGGTGAAGGAACACCTCCTTGTCACGCGCTACGACCCCGCGCGCGTCGAGAAGGGGGAGATGCTGAAGCTCGACGACATCCGGGAGATCCTGGCGATCCCGCTGCTCGGCGTGATCCCGGAAAGCGAGAGCGTGCTGAAGGCGTCCAACACGGGCAACCCCGTGATCATGGACCAGGAAAGCGTCGCCGGTCAGGCCTACAAGGACGCGGTCAGCCGCTTCCTGGGCGAGAAGGTGGAGCACCGGTTCCTGGAACCCGCGAAGAAGGGCATCTTCTCGCGCCTGTTCGGGGGGAGGGCGGCATGAGCTGGCTCGCGGATATCTTCCGCAGCCGCAAGCCGGAGCCGGCGACGGCGAACCAGGCGAAGGAGCGGCTGCAGATCGTCCTGGCGCATGAGCGCATCGGCCGCACGCGGGAGGATTTCCTGCCGAAGCTGCAGCAGGAAATCGTGGCGGTGGTGGCGCGCTACGTCTCGATCGACCCGGGGCGGGTGAACGTCTCCCTCGACCGGGGCGGGGACATGTCCACGCTCGCGATCGAGATCGACCTGCCCGGCCCGGCCGCGCAGGCGGGGCGGCGGGCGAGCGCCTGAGGCGCCGCGCCCCCTACGCGTTCCGCCGGAACAGGATGAAGGCGGCCGCCAGCCAGGCCAGGCTGGCGGTCACCGCGGCGTAGAGCGCCGCGTAGGGGACGATGAAGGCAGCGTAGTACAGCGCCAGCACCGCGCCCCCCGGCCCCGCTTCCTGCCATCCCCCGGCGGCGAAGGCGATGACGATGCCGAAGACGCCGGGGATGATCCCGGCCACCAGGAAGCGCTTCAGCAGGCCGAGCCTGGTGACCGGCGGGCCGCGACTGGCATGCCACAGCGCGGCGGCGGCGCAGGCCGTCATCACCGCCGAGGCGCCGATCATGACGACGCCGGAGGCGCCGAGCATCAGCAGCGGCAGCAGGAACAGCCCCACCAGGAACAAGGCGACGTAGCGGCCGGCGGGCTGCCGCCAGGCGAGGGGTGCGGTCATCGCGGACATGGGGCATCCCTCGCCGGCACCGCGACCAGCGTGCCATCCGCGACCAGCTGCGCGGCGGAGGCATCGGTCAGCAATTGGGTCGCGCCGCCTGGCTCCCCGAACCAGGGCAGGGCGTAGCCGACCCGGGCCAGCAGCGGCGCCTGCACGCGATAGACGTTGTAGGGCAGGGTGGCGCAGTCGCTCGGCAGGGCGCGGGCGCCGAAGGCGGCGCCCCTCGGGCTGAAGAAGCGGCCATTATCCTCGCCGAAGCGGTCCAGCAGCATCCCGGGCGGCAGCACCAGGTAGGTGGCACGTTCGCCGAAGCCGTTGTCGGGCGGCCAGCGATAGCCTTGCGGCGTCACCCATTCCGAAGCGAGGCCCGGCCGCGCCCCCTCCGGCAATGGCGGCGGCGGCCCGGCGCAGGCCGACATGGCCAGCAGCAGCAGGCACGGCAAGGCACGCCGCATGGTCAGATCTCCCACTGGAACCCATCGATGACGATGTGCTGGCCGGTGATGAAGTTGGGCTGCTCCGCCGCCAGGAAGGCGACGACGCGCGCCACGTCCTGCGGCTTGCCGACGCGCCCCAGCGCGATCTTCTTTGCCAGCTCCGCGCCGCGGGACCGCGTGAGGGTGTTGCCGATCTCGGTCTCGATCACGCCGGGGCAGACGGCGTTCACCGCGATCTCGGGGCCGAGTTCCTTGGCCAGCGCCCGCGTCATGCCGAGGATGCCGGCCTTGGCGCTGGCATAGGCGAACTTGCTGACGGCGCTGGTGACGCCGCCGGTATGGGCGTTGAGGCTGGACATGGAGACGATGCGCCCGCCGCCCACCTTCCGCATCAGTGGCACGAAGGCCTGGATGTAGTTGAAGCAGGATTTCAGGTTGATCGCGATGGTGCGGTCGAACTCCTCCTCCGGGCATTCCATGATGGTGCGCGGGTTGGACTTGCCGGCGTTGTTCACCAGCACGTCGCAATGACCCCATTCGGCCTCCACCGCCGCGGCGATCTCCTTCGCGCGGGCATGGTCGGCGACATCGGCCTCGAAGGTCAGGCAGGCGCGGCCCATGCCTTCCAGCTCGCCCTTGGTGCGCGCCATCTCCGGCGCCAGCAGATCGACCAGCACCAGGTCGAAGCCCCGCTCCGCCAGCGCATGGGCGCAGCCGCGGCCGATCCCGCGCGCGCCACCCGTCACCACCGCCACCTTGCGATCCGCCATGCCAGTCCCCCCTTGCGAAGCCGTGTCCCGCACGCAGCTTCCGCCGTAACAGCGGGGCGCGGAAGGGGGCATGACGCGGCGCGCCGGATGGGGCATCATGCCGCTAATCGTTATTCATCATAACAGTCCCATCAGGACATTCAGGGAGCCCGTCATGCGCACCCAGGTCGGCATCATCGGCGCAGGTCCCGCGGGGCTGCTGCTTTCCCATCTGCTGCACCTCCAGGGCATCGACAGCGTCGTGCTGGAGGCACGGAGCCGTTCCTATGTCGAGGAACGCGTCCGCGCGGGCCTGCTGGAGCAGGGCAGCGTCGACACGCTGACCGAGGCCGGCGTCGCCGATCGGCTGCACCGGGAGGGCCTGGCCCACCACGGGATCGAGCTGCGCTATGACGGCATCGGCCACCGCATCCCGTTGACGGACCTCACGGGCCGGGTCGTGACGATCTATGGGCAGCAGGAGGTGGTGAAGGACCTCATCGCCGCGCGGCTCGCGGCCGGCACCCATTCCGGCAATCCGGCGATCCTCTTCGAGGTGGAGGAGGCGGCGGTGCATGACGTCACCTCCGACAATCCCCGCATCACCTTCCGGCACAACGGCCAGGACCATGTGCTGGACTGCGCCTTCATCGGCGGCTGCGACGGCTTCCACGGCATCTGCCGCCCGGCCATTCCCGACCTGAAGATCTTCGAGCGCGTCTACCCCTTCGCCTGGCTCGGCATCCTGTCGCGGTCGCGGCCGGTGTCGGAGGAGCTGATCTACGCCCGACACCAGGACGGCTTCGCGCTGGCCACCATGCGGTCCAACGCCGTCTCCCGCCTCTACCTGCAATGCACGCCGGATGAGGACATCAACGAGTGGCCCGATGCGCGGATCTGGGAGGAACTGCACCAGCGGCTCGGCGTGGGCTCCGAGCTGGAGGAGGGCGAGATCTTCCAGAAGGGCGTGACGCCGATGCGCAGCTTCGTCTGCGAGACGATGCGCCATGGCCGCCTCTTCCTGGCCGGCGACAGCGCCCACATCGTGCCGCCGACCGGCGCCAAGGGCATGAACCTGGCCATCGCCGACATCCGCGTGCTGGCGCGCGGGCTGGAGCGGTTCTTCGCGAAGGGGGAGACGGACCTTCTCGACCGCTACTCGGACATCTGCCTGCGCCGGATATGGAAGGGGCAGCGCTTCTCCTGGTGGATGACGTCGATGCTGCATCGCTTCGACGGCAACGACCCCTTCGAGCACCGCGTGCAGGTGGCGGAGCTGGAGTACGTCTCCACCAGCAAGGCCGCGATGACCACGCTGGCGGAGAACTATGTCGGCCTGCCCTACGAGGTGTGAGCATGACCGGGTTCGACCCGCGCGCGCACCGCATGGTGGCGGCGCAGCGGTGGTTCGAGGATTTCACGCTGGGTGAGCGCTTCCCGCTGCCCAGCCGCACCATGACCAGCGGGCTGTTCGCCGCCTTCCAGGCCGCGAGCGGCGACAACCACCCGATCCATTACGACAGGGACTACTGCCAGGCGCGCGGCCTGCCGGGGATGCTGGCGCATGGCTACCAGGTGGCGATCCAGACCGCGGCGGGGGCGGGGCTCTTCCCGCACCTGGTCGAGGAGTCGCTGAAGGCCTTCCTGGAACAGTCCAGCCGCTTCCTGGCCCCGGTCTTCGAGGGCGATACCCTCTACCCCTGCCTGGAGGTGGATGAACTGTCGCCCAACCGCACCACCGGCGTCGTGGGCCTGCGCAGCACCGTGCACAACCAGCGCGGCCTGCAGGTGCTGGAGGGGCGGCACCGCTACCTGCTGCGGAAGCGCCCTACGGCAGGCTGAGGTCGCTCAGCGCGCAGGTGTCCACGCGCCGGCGCTCGATCGCCTGGCCATTGGCGAAGACGACGCGGACATCGTTCACGCATTGCCCGGCCGGCAGCCGCACCACCAGGCGCTGGCCCGGCTGGAGCACCTGGCTGCCGAGGCGGTCCGGGCCCCAGCCCTGGTCGTTGGCCGAGGAGACATAGACCTCCCGCATCGTGATCCCGGCGGCATTGCCGAGGCGGAAGCTGGGGTCGCCCATGGCGGAGACGGGCGGCACGTAGCTGCCGCCGGCCGCGCGCTGCCGTTCCCATTGCCGCTGCTGCATGTGGCGCTGGAGCATGTGTTCGTTGATCGTGCCCGTCAGCGATCCCTGCGGGTTGTTCCAGGTCGTGCCGCCCGGGCCGTTCGGCAGCCAGTATTGCTGCGCCTCCGCGGCGGGGGCGAGGGTGAGGGCAAGCAGGGCTATAAGGGCGGGGCGCATGGTCTTTCCGTCGTGAAGGACAGGCGCCGCTATAGGCCCCTTCGCAACTTCCTTGATGTCGTACCGTGTTTCGCTGTTTCGTTCACGCCGGCGTCAGCCGCCGCTGCACTGATGAAAACCGCCGCCGGGCAGGGGCGCCAGTTCCAGGATGCCGAGCACGCGCGGGTCGCTGGCGCGGGGATCGATGACCAGCGCGGAACCCTCCGGGAAGGCGCGGCCGGCGACGGGGTCGCCCAGGACCATGATGGCGGGCGTGCGGTGGGCGACCAGGACGCGGTTGGTGCCGGGGGGCGGAGCCTCCCCGAACAGCCGCCGGTGCTCCGCCACGACCCAGGCCAGGCGGTCCCCGGCGTAATCGTCGGCCAGCAGGCTGTCCGTGACCTCCACGGTGCCGAAGGCGTGCTCCGCCGTGTCCCGCGCGCGGTAGACGGGGCCGGCCAGGATGGGGCGCGCGAGAGGGATGCCCAGCTCCCGCAGCCTCTCCCCGATCCGCACGGATTGCGCGCGGCCACTGGCGGAAATGTTGCGCTGGCCGGCGCGGTCGCCGATGCGGAAGCTGCGGTCGCAATTCTCGCCGCGCGTATCGGCGTGGCGGAAGAACAGCACCAGGCCGCCCAAGCGCAGTCGCGCGACCAGGGCGGCGCCCTCCGGCGTCTCCGCCGTGGTCGGCACCAGGCGGGGCTGGGCCGCGGCCGGCGATGCCGCCAGCAGGGCCAGGAAGGCGCGACGGCTAGGCCGCAAGGATCGCCTCGACGATCTCCTGCACCTCCAGCGCCTCCCGCAGCGTCGCCAGGTCTACGCGCTCGCCTTGCGTCAGCCGCGCGAGCTTGGAGAGCTGGCCGCGCAGGACCATGGGGCGCATCTCGGCATTGGGGATCGCGTCCGGCGCCGGGCGGAAGGTGCCGTCGCCCTCCCGCTTCTCGGCGAAGGACCAGTCGCGCAGGCGGATGCTGCCGCCCTCGCAGGACAGGCGCCATTCATTCGCCTCGTCCGCCGAGATGGTGCCGACCCCGCCGCGCACCGCGACCGGGGTCTCCCCGGCCATCAGGGTGGCCCGCACCGCCGTCTCCGCGCCATCGCCCTCGGCGAAGGTGGCGTCGCAGTCGAGCAGGCTGAGCGGGCCGAGCTGCCGGCGCGTCAGGAACAGGAAGTGGGACAGCACTTCCCGCGTGAAGCCGCCATCCGCGCGTTTCGCGAGCCAGGAGGCCGCGCCCATCTGCCAGGCGCGCGGCCAATGCGCGAAGTCGGCGCTGATCGACAGGGTGCGCGGGTTGCCGATCGCGCCGCGCCAGGCCGACAGCTGCGCCACGGCCGGGGAACTGGCCATGGGGTAGTTGACCGCGGCGCGCGCGCCGGCGGCCTCGGCCGCGGCGACGAAGCGGCGGGCATCGGCCAGGTCGCTCGCCAGCGGCTTCTCCAGGAAGACCGCGCGGCCGGCCGCGAAGGCGGCTTCCGCATGCGCGATGTGGGAGGAGGGCGGGGAGGCGACGTAGAGCGCGTCGCAGGCCGCGATCACGGCGCTGGCGCTGTCCAGCATCGGCAGCCCCGGCGCGACCTCCGCCAGCCGCGTGGCGGCGCTGGGGGAGGGGTCCCAGGCGGCGACGGGGCGGACCTCGTCATGCTCGAGCGCCGCGCGCAGCAGGCGTTCCCCCATGATGCCGAAGCCGACGATGCCGAGCGTGACTGCCACTGCGCTCTCCCGAACAAACCCTCCCATGGCTTTAACGTGTGGGCGCGTCGCGTCCAGCCCGCAGCGTGAAGACGATGCAGGAAACCACGGCCAGCACGGCACAGGCCGTGAGGAAGGGAAGCCGCCAGCTGCCCGTCGCGCCGACCGCCCAGGCGAAGGCGGTGGGGGCCGTGAGGTAGCCGAGGAAGCACAGCAGGATGGCGCCTGATGATGCCTCCGCCACCCGGTCGGGCGGGGACACCCTCGCGACCTCCGCCAGGAAGATCCCGTTCCAGCTCGCCGCCGTGAAGCCCGACAGGATCGCGAGCGGGAAGGCCACCAGGGCGTGGCTGCCCGCGCCGACCGTGATCCAGAGCGCGGAGAGACCCGCCGCCAGCAGCCCGTGCAGCGCCAGGCTGCGCGTGGCATCGCCGAGACGGTCCGCCGCCCAGCCCAGCACCAGGCGGCCCGTCACGCCGGCCAACTGCATGGCGGCGAAGATGCTGCCGGCAGCGGCCAGGCCCAGGCCGTGCTCCTCCACCAGCCAGGTGACGGTGAAGCTGAACAGGCTGCCCTGCAGCCCCGCGAAGGCGAAGGCCTGCAGCGTCAAAGGCGGCAGCACGGGATGCATGCGCAGCGCCACGATGGGCACCAGCAGGCGGCGGAGCGTCAGGCTTTCCCGCCAGCTCCGCGTCTCGTCTCGTTCGGCATCGAGCGCCGGGCGCAGCGGCTGGATCAGGCAGGCGCAGGTGAGCGCGATGGCGATGGCGACCAGCATGGCGTTCTGCCAGCCGAAGGCGGCGGCGATGGGCGCGGCCAGGAAGCCCGCCAGCGCGCCACCCGCGGGGGCGCCCGCCTGCTTGATGGAGAAGATCAGCACCCGGTGCCGCTTCGGCGCGTGCTGCTGCAGGATGCGGCTGCCGGCGGGGCCCGTCGGCCCGTAGCCGATGCCCATCATCAGCGCCGCCAGCACCATCAGCCAGGCATTGCCGAGGGAGGCGATCACCAGCGCCAGGCTGCCGATCGCGGCCCCCGCCTGGATCATGCGCAGCGGCCCGTGCCGTGCCACCAGCGGCGTGCCGAACAGCAGGAAGGCGATGGCGCCCAGCGTATTGAGCGAGGAGAAGTTGCCCACGGTCTGCGGCGGCAGGCCGAGGTCGCTCATCATCAGGGGCGCGACCACGGGGATGACCTGGTTCAGGAAGCTGCCGACCGTCTGCATCAGCAGCGTGGCCGACAGCGCCGCGACCCAGGGTCTCACCGGGGGGGTTTCATTCAGCGGCGGAGCCGGATGTCCAGGCCCTGGCGGATCCAGCGGCCCTCGATCATGTCGAGGTCCGTGATGCCCGATGGCCTGGCCTTGGAGGGCTGTTCGCGGAGGTAGGGCGCGCGGTCGCGCTTCCAGATGTCGTAGAGCCGCCGCAACTCCACCAGCGGCAGCGGGTGGTCGTCGACGCGGATGTTGAGGTCCGGGAAATCCTCCGTCGTCGTCAGCACCAGCGCGGCGGATTGCCGGCCGCGCCGGTCGCCCCCCGCGGCTTCCCCGGCATCGAGCGCCGCCAGCAGGCGTTCCGCCAGCTTCAGGTCATGGTTGGCGGCGAAGGCCGCGTAGGTGTCGGCCAGCACGGCGGGGCCGGCCAGCATGTTGCCGGCGAAGGAGACATGGGCGGAGGTCACGTCCCCGCACCACTCCACGCAGTTCTTGCCCGTATAGGCCGCGCTGCGGCCGTGCCGGTCCACGGCATGGATCTGCCGCAGGCCCCGGCCCTCATCGGCGGCCAGCGCGCTCTCGATCGCGGCGGCGGGGGACAGGCCGCGCGCCATGCCGTCCAGCACGGCGGGGCCCAGGTAGCGGTTGGTCATGGACTGGGTGGAAACGGCGCCCACGCCCGACCGGACGAAGGGGCAGGAGGCACCGACGGCGAAGGCGCAGGTGGTGACGGCGACGGCGAAGGCGCCTGTCTCCGGATCATGGGCGACGACCGACCAGGTCATGGCGAGGTTCCGACTCTAGAAGAAGGCCCCGACTACAGGCCGAAGTGCCGTTGCGCGCCAGGGGGTCTCCCGCCATTTTGCGGCGAAGTTCACTCACGGGAGGACATCGTCCATGCGCCAGCCGACATCGCGCCGCAGCATTCTTGCGGCCCTGCCAGTCCTTGCCGCGCCAGCGCTGATGCCCCGCATGGCCTTCGGGCAGGGCAACTGGCCCGACCGGCCGATCCGGCTGATCGTGCCCTTCGGCGCCGGCGGCGCGATCGACACGCTGTCCCGCACCGTCGCGGCCAAGTTCCCGGAAGTGACCGGCGGCCAGACGCTGGTGGTGGAGAACCGCCCGGGCGCCGGCGGCACCATCGCCGGCGCCGCCGTCACCCGCGAACGGCCGGACGGCCTGACGCTGATGATGGCCGATATCGGCGCCAACGCGATCGGCAAGGAGCTGATCCCGACGCTGAGCTACGACCCGCCCACGGCCTTCACCCCCATCATCCACCTGGTGAACCTGCCCGCGGTGCTGATGGCGCATACCTCCGTCACCGCCACCACCGTCCAGCAGGTGATCGACCAGGCGAAGGCGCGGCCGGACGGCTTCACCTATTCCTCCGCCGGCAACGGCAATGGCAGCCACCTCTTCATGGCGCTGTTCCTGAAGGAGGCCGGCATCAAGATGGTGCACGTCCCCTACCGCTCGGGCGCGGAGATGGTGACGGCGCTGATCCGCGGCGACGCGCAGTTCGGCTTCCCGACCGTCTCCTCCGGCATCGGGCAGATCCGGCAGGGCAATGCGAAGGCGATCGCGGTGGGCAATGCGTCCGGCACGCCGCTGCTGCCGGGCATCCCTGCCGTCTCCACCGTGCTGCCGGGCTTCGAGGTCGCGGTCTGGCACGGCATCGTGGCGCCGCCCGGCATGGACCCGGGCCTCGCGATGAGGATCAACGAGGTCTTCGGCCGCATCGCCGCGATGGAGGACGTGAAGCAGCGCATCTTCGACGGCCAGGCGGGCGCCGTCGTCGGCGGCACGCCGGAGGATTTCGCCAACCACATCCGGCGCGAGGTCACGCGCTGGACGCCGGTGATCCGGGAAGGCGGGATCCGGGTGGAATGAGCACCCCGCCCGCGCTTCGCCGCCTGACCGCCGTGCTGGTGGTCACCGACGTCGCGCGGGCGATCGACTTCTACGTGCAGCACCTCGGCTGCATCGAATGCTTCCGCGTCGGCGATCCGCCGAGCTACGCGGCGGTGGAGCGTGGCGCGCTGGTGCTGAACCTGATGCCGGCGTCGCGCTCGCCCGCCTCGCTCGGCCAGGCGCATCTGCACGTGTTGGTCACGGGCGTCGATGCGCTGCATGCGGAGATCGCGGGGCGCGGCGTGGCGATCGAGGTGCCGCCGACCGATTTCGACTACGGCCTGCGCGAATTCTCGCTGCGCGACCCCGACGGCAACCGGATCACCTTCGGGGAGGAGGTGTGACTCTGAAGTCGCTGGACGCCCTAACCCGACTAACCCGGTTTAGCGCCTTTAGCACCATTCTCGCGGGCCGGATGGCGACTTCCAGACGCGGGATGGGCGGTGGCGACCATGAACATAGCCGGAACGCAACGGCGGTACTAGCGCTTTCGCGCGCCCCTCAGCCCTTCCGCGCCAGCAGCGCGAAGGCCAGCGCATAGTCCGGCCCGGCGCGGCGGCCGAGGATGCGGGCGGCCTCCACGAATTCCGGATCCTCCTCCAGCGGCGCCAGCGCGGCGGAGGCGCCGGGCAGCGCCCAGCCCGGGGAGAGGAACAGCCCGTCGCTTCGCGTCACCGTCAGCCCCACGGCGCGCAGCATCCCGGTGACGTCATGGACGGAGAAGCTGCGCCCGGGCACGGGCAGGTCCAGCCGGCGGAGTGCGCGCAGCGGCAGGCTGTCCCGGTTCATGGCGGTCACCATCAGCCGCCCGCCGCGGGCCAGCACCCGCGCGGCCTCCGCCAGCGCGGCTTCGGGGTCGGCCAGGGCCTCGATCGTGTCGATCATCAGGGCGGCGTCGAAGCTGGCCTCCGCGAAGCCGAGCGCCGCGGCATCCATGCGGGCGAAGGCGAAGGGGGCGGGGCCACCCTGGGCCAGGGCGCGGCCGATCGCCGCTTCCGCGATGTCGATGCCCGCGACCAGCGCGGCATCCGGCAGCAGCCCGCGGAGCCGCCCGGCGCCGCAGCCGATGTCGAGCCGTGCGAGGCCGGTGGCAGGGGCCAGGTAGTCCGCGATCAGCCGGTCCAGCTCATCCTGGAAGGCGCGTTCCCGCGCCACGCCCGGCACGCCGCCGGGGGCGAGCCAGGGGCGGGGCGGGGCGTCCGGCCGCGCCAGGCCGCGCGCGGGACGGAGCGGCGGCAGCGCGGGCGTTGCGCGCGGTGCGGCTGGCGGGGCGGCGGCGGGCTTCGGCGCTTCCGGCGGCAGCTGGTCTCGGTTGACCTCGAAGGCGCGGACATGGGGCGTCTCGCCGAGGTCCTGGTCCTGCTGCTGCGGCGCCGTGGCGAAGACGACGAAGACCTCATTGGCGAAGACCGGCCGCGCGGCGGCGGAGAGCGCCATCAGCAGGGCGCGCGGCACCTCCGCCAACTGGCCCTTGTGGACGACGATCCAGGCGAAGGAAGCGGGGCCCAGCCCCTCCGCATCGCCGAAGCGCTCGGCGCGGGGGATGACGAAGCGGAAGGCGTCGGGTGCCAGCACGCGGTCGGGCGGGGCCAGGCGGGTGCGGAGGAACTCCGCCGTCGCGGCCCAGATCCGGTCGTCATGGGGGAAGGAGGTGGCCGGCGCGGGCGGGGCCGCCTCGACCGTGGGCGCGGCCGGGGGCGGCGGGGCGGCGGGCGGCGGCGCGGGCGCGGGTTCCGGCGCGGCGCGCCCGGCACCGAACTTCCGGCGCAGGGAGCCGGGGATCAGGCTCACGGGCACCCCATGGCGCTGGCCAGCGCGCCGAAATCGGCGGCCACCACGTCCCAGTCCTGCGCCGGCGCCAGATCCTTCGTCTGGCCGGGCCCGTGTTCCATCGGCCGGGGGATGAAGCCCGTGCGGAAGCCGGTGGCGCGCGCCGCCGCCAGATCCCCGTTATGCGCGGCGCAGAGCATCACCTGCTCCGGCCTCAGGCCCAGCACCGCGGCGGTGTTGAGGTAGGCGGCGGGGGAGGGCTTGTAGGCCTGCGCGACCTCCGCCCCCAGGATCGCGTCCCAGGGCAGGCCGGCGCGCTTCGCCATGTTCAGCAGCAGCGCGACATTGCCGTTGGACAGCGGCGCGATGATGTAGCGGGTCTTGAGGCGCGCGAGCCCCGCGACGCTGTCCGGCCAGGGGTCCAGGCGGTGCCACGCGCGATTCAGGTGGTCCAGTTCGTCTTCCGGGACCGAGGCCGGGTCGAGGCCGTGGTCGCGCAGCACGATGTCCAGATTCTCCCGGTGCAGCACGTCGAGCCGCGTGAAGGGGCGGGCGCCGCTGCGCACCGCCTCCATCGCGGGCTGGTAGCGCCGGCGCCAGGCATCGGCGAAGGCGGCGGGATCCACCGCGATTCCGTGCCTGGCGAGGAAGGGCGCGGCTTCCCGCGCGACGCCGCTCCGCCAATCGACGACGGTGCCGAAGACGTCGAAGACCAGCGCGCGGACGTCCATGGTCATTCCGCCGCCTTGGCCGGGGGCAGGTTGCCGGCGGCTTCGGCCCACTTCCGGTCGAACTCCCACACATCCGGGAAGCCCATCAGCTCGCACATCCTGGCGAAGCTGTAGTCGGCATTGACCGTCATGTTGTTGGAGTGGCCATCGGCCTTGAGCTTGCCATAGGCACGCTCCAGCGCGCCGGCGACGGTCAGGAAGCCGACCGCGGGATAGATCGCGATGCGGTAGCCCATGGCGTGCAGCTTCTCCGCCGGCACGATCGGCGTGCGGCCGCCTTCCACCATGTTGGCGAAGAGCGGCTTCTTGATGTGGCGGCCGACCTCCGCCATCTCGGCCTCGCTTTCCGGGCTCTCGATGAAGATCACGTCGGCGCCGGCTTCCGCATACATCAGGCCGCGGCGGATCGCCTCGTCCAGCCCATGCGCGGTGCGGGCATCGGTGCGGGCGATGATCAGGAAATCCTCGCTCTGGCGCGCTTCCGCGGCGACGCGGATCTTGAGCGCCATCTCCTCGGCCGGGATCACCTTGCGGCCCGGCGTGTGGCCGCACTTCTTGGGGACTTCCTGGTCCTCCAGCTGGATGGCGGTGACGCCCGCATCCTCATAGCCGCGGACGGTGTGGCGCACGTTCAGCAGGCCGCCATAGCCGGTATCGGCGTCGGAGATGACGGGGGTCTTGCAGCCCTTGGCGATGGTGCCCATGCGGCTGACCATGTCGGTGTAGGTCGCGATGCCCGCATCCGCGAGGCCGAGATGGGAGGCCGTGACGCCGAAGCCTGTGGCGTAGAGCGCCTTGAACCCCATGCCGTCCGCGACCTTGGCGGAGATCATGTCGAAGACGCCGGGGGCGAGGATGAACTCGTCGTTCTTCAGGGCCTGGCGCAGGCTGGGATGGGGCATGGGAGACTCTCCTTCAGGCGTGTTCGAGCAGGTAGCCGACATTGGCGCGCAGCGCGATGTCGCGGATCTGGCGATCGAGCGCGGGCGGGATCGGGATGCCATCGGCCAGCCGCGCCTCCCGCTCCGCGCTTTCGGGATCGCCGGGGATCAGCACGGGCAGAGCGGGGTCGGCGGGCGGGGTGGCGCGCAGCACCTCCACCATCTCGTCCAGATCGTGTTCGAAGGCGCCGTCCGGGCGGAAGGCCGTGGGGTCCATCGCCAGCATGAAGTGGCCGATATTGTCCGGATCCTCCGGCCGCTGGGTGCGGTTGCGGATGGGGGAGAAGGAGGCGCCGGACAGCGTCGCGCCCAGGATATGCGCCATCATGCCGAGGCCGTAGCCCTTGTGGCTCGCCATCTCCGGCGTGCCGCCGATGGGGGAGAGGCCGCCTTCGGGCTTGTGGAACACCTGCGCGACGGCGGCCTCGCCGTCGGTGACGGGCCTGCCCTCGCCATCCATCACCCAGCCCTCGGGGATCGGCTTGCCGCGGAGCGCCTTGGCGCGGACCTTGTTGGCGGCCGCCGTGGTGGTCGCCATGTCGAGCACCACCGGGGGCTGGCGGCGGCCGGGGGCGGCGAAGGCGATGGGGTTGGTGCCGAGCACCGGCACCGCGCCCCGCGTCGGCACCATGGCGAGCGTCTTGGTGCCGCTGGTGACCAGCGCCACGCAGCCCTCCGCCGCCGCCAGGCGGACATACCAGCCGGCCGCGCCGAAATGGTGGGAGTTGACGACGGCGACGGCGCCGACGCCGCATTCCTTGGCCTTCTTCACGGCCAGGCGCATGGCGAAGGCGGCGACGGGGTGGCCGAGGCCGGCGCCGCCATCGACCAGCGCGGTCGGGCCATTGTCCCGCAGCACGCGGGGGCGGGCATCCAGCTGCACCTGGCCGCCATGGCGCATGCGTTCATAGGCCGCGAGCATGCCGATGCCGTGGCTGTCCACGCCCATCAGGTCCGTGTCCAGCATGACCGTGGCCGTTTCCTCCGCCAGGTCGCGCGGCATGCCCCAGGCGCCCAGGATGACGAGGATCTGCCTCCTCACGCTGTCTGCCGTTGCGCGCATGGCCGCGTTCCTCCGCCGGGGGCGAAAGGGGTGGACCGGCCCGGGCGGCGCGTCAACGGGTGGCGCGGCGGGGGTGCGGAAGCCGGATCGACTTGTCTTTAAAACGATACGATTGCATCGATGTGAGTGCGCGGATAAGTATTGGACGCCGATCTGGACAGGTCCCCCCACCCATGGCTGACCAGCGCACCGAATTGCCGCCGACGACCGAGGCGCCCGCCGCGCTCGCCACGCAGCGCCGTGGGCGTGCCGACCCCTTCGCGCATGGCGCGCTGCCCATGCGGCCGAACTACCTGCCGGAGGAGGATGAGGGCGGGGGCAACCGGTCCGAGCTGTGGAGCGTGGCCAAGGCCCTGCTGATTGCCGCCGGGGTGATCCTGGTGATGGGATGGCTGCTGGCGCGATCGGCCTGAGGGCGTAATCTCCCCGGTTCCTGCCGGAGGAGAACCGACGCCATGCCGAGCGACAGCCCGCCCCCGCATGCGCCGCGGCCCGAACACGGGCCGGACCACCACGTGCTTCCCCACGCCACGGAGCCCCGCCCCGACCCCTTCGCGGTGCAGGGGGACCACAAGACCATGCGGCCCAATTCCCACCCCGAGGAAAGCGGCACGGGCGGCGATGGCTGGACCGCGGCCAAGGGCGCGCTGCTGTTCATCCTGGGCGCCGCCGTGGTGGCCTGGCTGCTCTACAGCCTGCTGGCCTGAGCATGAGCCGGCCCGTGATGCTGGTGACCGGCGCCAGCCGGGGCATCGGCGCCGCCGTGGCCCGCCTGGCGGCGGCGCGCGGCCATGACCTGGTGCTGACCTGGCGCGGCGGCGGCACCGCAATGGCCGCCACCATCGCCGCCTGCGAGGAAGCGGGCGCGGCGGTGGAGGCGGTGGTGGCGGATGCCGGCAGCGCGGCCGACACGGCCCGCGCCTTCGCCGCCTGCGATGCGCGCTTCGGGCGGCTCGACGCCTTCGTCGGCAATGCGGGGATCACCGGCGCGGCCTCCGACTTCCTGACCTCCTCCGACGAGACCTGGGAGGCGGTGTTTCGCGTGAACGTGCTGGGCCTGGCGAGTGCCTGCCGGCAGGCGGCGATGCGCATGGCGACGTCGCGCGGCGGGCGGGGCGGGGGCATCGCCATCGTCTCCTCCCGCGCCGCGGCCATCGGGTCCGCCTTCGAATGGGTGCACTACGCCGCCAGCAAGGGCGCGGTGGACACGCTGGTGCTGGGCCTGGCGCGGGAACTGGCCGGGGAGGGGGTGCGCGTGAACGCGGTGGCCCCCGGGATGATCGACACCGACATCCATGCGGAGATCCCGGGCCGGGTGGACCGCATCCTGCCGGGGGTGCCGATGCGGCGCCTGGGCACGGCGGAGGAGGTGGCGGAGGCGCTGCTGTTCCTGCTCTCCCCGGCCGCGGGCTACGTCACGGGGGCGGTGCTGCCGGTGGGTGGCGGACGCTAACCAATCGTAAGGTTTGCAACGGCTTCGGTGCTTCGGTATTTCTGCCGCATGAACACGGCCCGTCGTCCCCTGCTTGCCGCCGCCCTGTCCCTGGCCGGGGCGCCGTTCGCGCCGCGCGGCGCCGGGGCGCAGCCGCTGGCCGCCGATGGCACCGGCGCCACGCTGCGCCTGGTGGAACGGCTGCTGCGGCTGGACGAGGACGGGCTCGACCCCCGCCACTACGCCATCCCCGACACTGCCCTGGCCGCGGCGGATGCGGCGGCCTGGCGCCTGGCGCTGCACCGATCGGCCTCGCTGGCGCTGATGGACCTGCTGGGCGGGCGGGTGCGGGAATTGCCGAACCGGCCGGATCTGCGGCGGGACGTGGCGGCGGTCGGCATGGATCGCTGGCTGGCCGGACTGGCCGCGAGCCCCGACCCCGCCGGCGTGATCGACCGCGCCGCGCTGCTGCCGCCTCACGCCGCGGCGCTGAAGGCGGAGCTGCTGGCGCAGAAGCAGATCGCGCGGCGCGGCCAGGGCGCGACCATCCCGGGCGATGCGACGATCGAGCCCGGCAGCGTGGACGCGGCGCGCATCCCCGCGCTGCGGGCGCGCCTTTCGGTGGAGGACCCGGTGCTGGCGGCGGCACCCGATGCCGGCGCGCGCTACGACAGCGTGCTGGAAGCCGCCGTGCGCCGCTGGCAGGCGCATCAGGGGCTGGATGTGGATGGCCGCGTCGGCCGCATCTCCATCGCGCTGCTGAACCGGCCGCTCTCGGCCCGGGTGGACCAGGTGCGGGTGGCGATGGACATGGCCCGCGCCCGGATGCCGGAAGGCGCGGAGCGGCGCATCGACGTGAACGTGCCGGACTACAGCCTGCAGGTGCTGGAAGATGGGCGGGAACTGCTCGGCATGGCCGTGATCGTCGGCAGGCGCGACCGCGCCACGCCGATGCTGCGCGTGCGCATGACCTCGCTGCAGTTCAACCCGCCCTGGGGCGTGCCCGAACGCAATGCGCGGGAGGATTTGCTGCCGCGCTTCCGCCGCGACCCGCAGGCGATGATCGACAAGGGTTTTCGCGTCTTTGGCATGGTGGATGGGGTGCGGCAGGAGATCGATCCCCGCACCATCGACTGGAGCGCCGTGAACCCTCAGCGCATCCCCTACTTCATCCGGCAGGATGCGGGCGATTTCTCGGCGCTCGGGCGCATCAAGTTCATCATGCCGAACAACGACGACATCTACCTGCACGACACGCCGGACCGGCATTTGTTCCGCCGGCCGGACCGCGCCTTCTCCTCCGGCTGCATCCGGCTGGAACGGCCGAACGATTTGATGGCGCTGCTGCTGGACGGCATGCCGGGCTGGGACCTGCCGCGGGCGCTGCGGGCGATCGAGGCGCGGACCACCAGCGGCGTGCAGCTGCGCCGGCAACTTCCGGTCCTGCTGCGCTATGACACCGTCATGGTGGAAGCAGGGGGTCGCGTGCGGATCAGGCCGGATATCTACGAACTCGACGCGGCCTATGCCCGCGCCATGGCGGCCGCTCGGCCCCTGCAGGTCGCGGCACGGTGACCCGCCTGTTCGGTGGCGGCTGCCCCTGCTGCGAGGGGCAGGGCGTCTCGCGGCGTGGCTTCCTTGCCGCGGCGGTGGGCGTGGCGGCGGCGGTGGTCGCCCCTCCGGCGCTGGCGCAGAATGGGGAGCCCCGCGTGCTGCGCGTCAGGCGGCAGGTGGTGGGGGACAGCTTCTCCGGCGTCTATTGGCGCGACGGGCGCTATGACCGCGACGCGCTGCGGCAGCTGGACACGGTGTTCCGCGACCTCTCCGCCGCGGAGCTCACGCCGATGGACCCTCGGCTGTTCGACGTGATGTCCACGGTGGCCCGCACGCTCGACAGCGACGAGACCTATGAGGTCGTCAGCGGCTACCGCACGCCGGAGACGAATGCGCGCAATGCCGGGCGCAGCCGGCGCGTCTCCACCGTGTCGCTGCACATGTCGGGCATGGCGGCGGATTGCCGGCTGCCCGGGCGGCAGGGGCTCGGCCTGGCGCGGGTGGCGTCGGAACTGCAGCTCGGCGGCGTCGGGCTCTACACGCGGGACGGCTTTGTCCACCTGGATTGCGGGCCGGTCCGGCGCTGGTGAGCCCTACCGCCTGAAGGCGCGCAGGCCGAGCACCGCGCCGGCCACGGCCAGCATGGCGCCGGCCGCGCCCGTCCAGGGCAGGCCGGCGGCGCCGATGACGATGCCGCCATACGCCGCGCCGGCACCCTGGCCCGCGAAGGTCGTGGCGCCGTTCAGCGCGATGGCGACGGCGCGGTCCTGCGGCGCCAGGTGCATCAGCCGCGTCTGCACCAGCGGCGCCAGCGCGAAGAGCGCGAGCGAGCCCGCGAAGACGCAGAGCGCCAGCGGTGCCGCGTGCCAGAAGGCCTGCGGCGTCAGCATCAGCGCCGTGTAGCCGACCAGCGCCGCGGCCAGCAGCAGGAAGAGCATCACCGGGACCCTCGCCCCGGGCAGGCCCGCGACGCGGCTGCCGAGCGCGATGCCGCCCAGGCTGCCGATGCCGATGAAGACCTGGATGGCGCCGATGCCGCTGCCCGTGATGCCGGTGGTCGCCGTCACGATCGGGCCAAGATAGGCGGCGATGCAGAACAGCCCCGCGAAGGCCAGCAGCGTGGTGCCGAGCATGCTGGCGATGGCGGGCTTGAGGATGATGCCGAGCGAGGCCGCGCCGCCGCGATCCGTGCTCGGCAGGCGCGGCAGGCCGAACTGCACGCCGAGCGCCGCGATGGCCGAGAGCGTGCCCGAGAAGATGAAGCAGCCCCGCCACCCCACCACGCCGCCGATCGCGGTGCCGAGCGGGATGCCGAGCGAGAAGGCCAGCGTCAGCCCCGACAGCACGATGGCGATGGCGCGGCCGCGCTGCTCGGGCGGCACGAGCATCGACGCCGCGACCCCCGGCATCACCAGCGTCACCGCCAGCCCCGCCGCGACGCGCAGCAGCAGCGCGGTGGTGAAATCCGTCGCGAAGGCCGTCGCGATGTTGAGCGCCGCGACCAGGCCGAGGCCCCAGACCAGCATGGCGCGGCGATCCAGCCGCGCGGTCAGCGCCGCGACGGGCGCCCCCGCAATCGCGTAGGTCAGCGCATAGGCCGCCGCCAGCTGCCCGGCGGTGGCGAGCGAGACGCCGAGATCCTCGGCCAGCCGCGCCAGCAACCCGGTGAAGGCATAGGCCCCGGTGGCGGAGGCGAATTGCGCCGCGGTGAGCAGCCAGATGCGGCGATCCATGATGGTCCTTACGCCCGTGCGGGACGGCCGAGCCGTTCGCCCAGCTGTTCGAGGATGGTGATGGCGCCTTGCTGGGCCCCGAGTTCGGCCGCGACGACATCCTGCGCCGCCTGCCACAGCGGCAGGGCCGCGGCGAAGCGGGTCTGGCCGGCCGGCGTCAGCGCCTGGCCGGCATCGAGCAGCCCGGCGGCCTCCAGCGTGGCAAGCGCGCGGAGCAGGCTGGTGCGTTCCAGCCCGAGCAGTTCGGCCAGATGCGTGAGGTCCCGGTGCCGCCCCATCCGCAGCGCGGCCAGCACGCTGAACTGCGTGGGCTTGAGGCCCGCAGGGGCCAGGTGGCGTTCGTAATGCCGCGTCAGGGCCCGCATGGCGCGGCGGGTGCGGAAGCCGAAACAGGCGTGGAGGGCGGGCTCGGGCGTCACATGGTGCATATGCACCAGGGGTAGCGCCGCGTCACATTATGCTTTCGTCACGGCGTGGCATCCCACGGATCGGCGAAGCGCAGCCCCGCGCGGCGGAAGGCGCAGCCCATCTCGATGGCGGCGGCGGTGGCGGCATAGGCGTCCCAGGGCGGCAGGCGGCGGAGCAGGCAGGCGAGCGCCTCGCGCCTCGGCCCGCGCTGGGCGCAGGCCAGCGCCAGGAGCAGGGCCGGTTCCTCGCCGACCAGGCGGGGGCAGAGGGGGCACCCGACGGTCAGGGGGGATTGGGCGAGGGCGCGGAGCAGGCGGTCCAGCGGTTCCGCCGCCTCTCCCGCATCCTCGGTCGCCAGCAGGCGGCGAAGGGCGGGCAAGGCGGGCTCCCCGGTGCGGGCGGCGCGGGCCCAGGCGCGGGCGGCATCGATGGCCAGGCGCTCGGGCGCCGGCAGCGCCTCGGCCTCGGCATTGGTCCAGGGCCAGTGGGGGAGGCCGGTTGTCGCCATGGGGAATCGCTCCTCGTGCCTGTCGGGTCCCAGGCTTATCGCAATTGAGAAGCGTTCGCAATTACGGCCGGGCTACCACCCGTCACGGGGCGGCGAGCAGAGCGAGGGTCTGGGGGTCCGGCTGGCCGGCGCAATGCAGCGCCAGGGCCTCGGCGAAGATGGCCTCGCCCGGATCGGCGGCGGCGAAGAGGGTCATGCAGGATCGGAATTTCAGCGCGTCGATGTCGCCCAGGATGTCGTGCAGGGGCTTCGGTGCGGCGGCGTTGACGAGGGCGGTGCAGTCCCGCAGCCGGGGGCCGAGCACGGGATGGGCGAGCCAGTCCCGCGCATCCTGCAGCGAATGCAGCGCGTAGAAGCGCGCCGTCTCGCTGCGGGCCAGGCCATCCAACTGGGGGAAGACGAACCACATCCAGTGCGTGCGCTTGCGCCCGGCGGTGAGTTCGGAGCGCACCTGGAAGAAGACCGGGTCCTGCGCGGCGAGGAAGCGGGTGGGATCGAGGGGCATGCGTCCAGCCTATCGCGTCTCCGGCGCTTCGCGCGCCCCCCCTCACCCCGACCCTCTCCCCCCGTCGGGGGAGAGGGAGACGTGGGGCAAGGGCTTGTTACGAAGACTTCCAGAGCTTCTGGGCGATCTCGAAGATTTCCTCCGGCGCGTAGTCCGGCGTGAAGGCGGAGGAGGCGCCGGCGAGGTCGGGGATCTTGCCGGATTCCGGCGGGCCGTTCATCACGACCAGCGGGCCGGTGCCGTCATAGGTGGTCTCGTCCTCCGACCAGATGCCGGCGATCGCCTTGTAGTCCTCCGGGCTGTTCGTATAGAGGCGCCGGTGGATGCCCTCCGCCTCGTACTTTGCGGATTCCTTGATGTTGGCGAGCGGGATGTTGGGCACGGGCAGCATCTTCTCGATCGACACGCCGGTGATCTTCTTCAGCGCCAGCGCATAGGCCTGGGCATGCACGCTGCCGCGCACCAGCAGGTAGCCGCAGACCTCCCGCGCCGTCTCGTCCGACACGCTCTCATAGACCCGCAGCTTGTGCATGCGCGCGCCGCATTCGAGGAAGAAGTTGTGCAGCAGGTCCAGCACCAGATTGCCGGTGTGGAAGACGAAGGTGCCGTTCCAGGGGCGGCCGCTGCTGTCGAAGGGCAGGCCCGCGCCGCCGCCGGTGAAGAAGCCGCCGGGGTCGCGCACATCCTTCATCATGCCGAAGGGCGTATCGCCAGGCTCGCCCTTGGGCGCGTCGCCGGGCGGGCCATTGGCGAGCAGCGCGCAGCCATTGGTCACGAGTTCCACATGGCCGAGTTCCTCCGCGGTGATGGAGGCGACGAGGTCGTAGAAGGGCCGCAGCTTCGACTTCGAGCGGAAGTTGAAGGACTGGAACATGTAGTTGTTGAGGGTCGACATCTCCCCAAACTTGCCGCCGAGCAGTTCCTGGAGGGCGGAGGCGGCATTGGGGTCGGCGCGCTTCGGCTCCGGCAGGTCGATCAGCAGCTTGTCCATGCGCATGAACATCGGGGACGTCTCCGTTGTGGTCTTCGGAGGCGTCAACGCGGCGTTGCCGCAACGGCCCATGGATGTTCCGCGTGGCAGGTGCAGATGGCAGTCCGCGATGGGGGAGTGCTTGTTGCGCTATCGGAAATCGCGCGATGGCGGCATGGCGCTGGCGTTCCGTTTCGCGTCGCGGATGGCGGGGTCGCGCGGGTCGTGCAGGTTCGGGCGCTCCACCTCATCGGCGCGGGCCAGGGTTCGCTTCCAGCTGGGGTCGTCATCCTCCAGCCGATGCAGCCCGTCCAGCATCGCCGACCAGTCATGCAGCCGCTTCACCAGCAAATGGATGATGGGCACGGCGGATTGCTCATGCCGCTCCACGCGGCCTTCCGCCATGACCAGGCGCGCGCCGACGACCGCGGCGCGGTCGCGCGTGACGACATCGGGGTAGAGGACGAGGTTCGCGGTGCCGAACTCATCCTCCACCGTGAAGAACACCACGCCCTTGGCGCTGCCGGGGCGCTGCCGCACCAGCACCAGGCCGGCGAGCTTCAGCCAGCGTGATTGCCGCGCGGCGGTGAGGGCGCGCGTATCGACGGCGCCACGGTCCCGGATGGCGGCGCGCAGCAGCGCCATGGGATGGCGGCGGAGCGAGAGGCCCGTCGCGGCGTAGTCCAGCACGGTTTCCTCACCCGCCGTCTCCGGCGGCAGCAGCGGCAGTTGTGCGTCGCGGGCGTGGGAGAGGGGGAGGGGCGCCTCGATCCCCGCCGCTTCCCACAGCGCGCCGCGGCGGCCCTGCGACAGCGGCCCGAAGGCATCGGCGCGGGCGAGGGCCTGCATGGCGCCACGATCGAGCCGCGCGCGGCGGGCAAGGTCGGGGATGTCGGCGAAGGGGGCTTCCTTTCGCGCAGCCATGAGCGAGTCCGCGTGATGCTGGTGCAGGCCGGCGATGAGGCGGAGGCCGAGGCGGAGGCGGGTGTGTGGCGCCGACCCCCACCCCGACCCTCCCCCGCAAGCGCGGGGGAGGGGGCAGAGGCGCTCCCGGACTCCCTCCCCCGCGCTTGCGGGGGGTTGCGGCATTGCCGCGACGCCAAGGGCTGGTTGGGGTGGGGGTATCTCCAGCGTGCAGTCCCAATCCGACCGCGTCACATCCGCGGGCAGCACCTCGACATGGTGCTCCCGCGCATCCCGCACGATCTGCGCCGGCGCGTAGAAGCCCATGGGCTGGCTGTTCAGCAGGGCGGCGGCGAAGGCGGCGGGGTGGTGGCGCTTGATCCAGGCGGAGATGTAGACGAGCTGCGCGAAGCTGGCCGCGTGGCTTTCGGGAAAGCCATAGGTGCCGAAGCCCTCGATCTGCTTGAAGCAGCGCTCGGCGAATTCCTCCGCATAGCCGCGCGCGACCATGCCCCCGATGAAATCCTGGCGGAATTTCCAGATCTCGCCGGTGTTGCGGAAGGTCGCCATGGCGCGGCGCAGCTGGTCGGCGCGGGAGGGGGAGAAGCCCGCGCCGACGATCGCGATCTGCATCGCCTGTTCCTGGAACAGCGGCACGCCGAGCGTCTTCTCCAGCACGCCGCGCAGCTCCTCCGACGGGTAGGTCGCCTTCTCCTCGTTGTTCCGGCGGCGGAGATAGGGATGCACCATGTCGCCCTGGATCGGCCCCGGCCGCACGATCGCGACCTGCACGACCAGGTCGTAGAATTTCGCGGGGCGCAGCCGCGGCAGCATGTTCATCTGTGCGCGGCTTTCCACCTGGAAGACGCCGACGGAATCCGCGCGCTGCAGCATGCGGTAGGTCTCGCGGTCATCCTGCGGGACGGAGGCCAGCGTCCACTTCCTGCCGGTGGCGCCCTCGATCAGGTCGAAGGCGCGGCGGATGCAGGTGAGCATGCCGAGGCCGAGCACATCGACCTTCAGGATGCGCAGCGCCTCGATGTCGTCCTTGTCCCATTCGATGGTGGTGCGGCCTTCCATCGCGGCCTTCACGACGACGGTGTGTTCGATCAGCGGACCCTTGGTGATGACGAAGCCGCCGACATGGGTCGCGAGGTGGCGGGGGAAGTCCTGCACCTCCTCCGCGATCTCCATCGCCAGGCGCAGCTTCGGATCGCCTTCGGGCGCATAGCCATTGTCCTCCGCCAACTCGTTCAGCGACTTGTCGCCGGACCCCCAGACGGATTTCGCGAGGCGCGCGGTCACGTCCTCCGTCAGTCCCATCGCCTTGCCCACTTCGCGGATCGCGCTGCGCTCGCGGTAGCGGATCAGCGTCGCGGTCAGCGCGGCACGATCGCGGCCGTATCGGGCGAAGATGTGCTGGATGACCTCCTCGCGCCGCTCATGCTCGAAATCGACGTCGATGTCGGGCGGCTCGTCGCGGGCAGCGCTGATGAAGCGCTCGAACAGCATGTCGTGCTTGTCGGGCGGCACGGCGGTGATGCCGAGGACGTAGCAGATGGCGGAATTGGCGGCCGATCCGCGCCCCTGGCAGAGGATCTCCTTCGATCGCGCGAAGCGCACGATCTCATGCACCGTCAGGAAATAGGCGGCGTAGTCGAGCTGCGCGATCAGCGCGAGTTCATGCGCGATCTGGCGCGCCACCTTGGGCGGCGTGCCGAGGGGGTAGTGTTCCAGGCAGGCGGCCTCCACGCGCTGCGCCAGCGTCTGCTGCGCGGTCAGGCCGGGGTCCAGGATCTCCTCCGGGTATTCGTAGGAGAGGTCGCGGAGCGAGAAGCGGCAGGCGCGGATGACGCGGAGCGTCGCCTCCAGCGCCTCCGGATGCCGGGGCAGGCGGCGGGCGACTTCCGTGGGCGCCAGCAGCTGCGCTTCCGCGTTGGCCTCGGCGGCGAAGCCCAGCTGCTCCACCGTGACGCCGAGGCGGATGGCGGTCAGCACATCCGCCACGCGCCGCCGCTCCGCCGCGTGGTAGCGCACGCCGCCGGCCGCGATCAGGCCGAGCCCCGCGCTGCCCGCGGCTTCCGCCAGGCGATCGAGCCGCGCCTGGTCGTCGCCGCGGCAGCGATGATCGACGGCCAGCATGAGGGGCAGCGCCAGGCGTTTCCCGAAGGCGTTGGCATCGGCGCGGAGGCGGGCCCCGAGGCCGGGGTCGGCGTTCTTCGGGATGCGGGCCAGGACCTGGCCCTCCGCCGCCGCGGCCAGGGCGTCCCGCGTCAGCCGCGTCTCGCCCTCCATGCGCGCTTCGGAGAGCAGGCGGCAGAGGCGGCCCCAGGCGGGGCGGTCGGATGGCCAGGCCAGGTATTCGGCGCCGTCATCGAGGCATAGCCGGATGCCCGGGACGTAGCGGATGCCGACCTGCTCCGCCGCCACCATGCCACGCACCAGCCCGGCGACCGAGTTGCGGTCCGCGATGCCGATGGCGGGCATGCCGAGCACCTTGGCGGCGGCGACGAGTTCGCGGGGGTGGGAGGCGCCCTCGAGGAAGGTGAAGTTCGAGAGGGCGGCGAGCTCGGCGAACATCGGGCGCCGTCACAGATGCCCATGGATGAACCACCGCGCTTCCGCCCCGAAGCCGATGCGGCAGACCCAGAGGCGCGCGCCGGTGACCAGTTCCAGCCGATAGTAGTCCCGCGGCTGGCGGTCGGGCGGGTCGCGCCACCATTCCGGCTCCAGCCGTTCCGGCCCCTCCGCCGCCACGACGCGCAGCGCCTGGTTGCCGATGCGGAGCAGGGAGGGCGGCGCATCCGGCAGCAGGGCCATGGCGGTGATTTCCCGCGGCCGGCGCAGCAGGCGGACGGGGCGCAGCGCGAGCGGCCAGTCCTCCGGCACCTCCACGACAGTGGTGGGCGGGACGCGCATCACCTCCCGCTCCGGCCAGTGGGAGGGCTGGGGGGCGAGGCGCCAGACCTGGGCGCGGCCGGACAGGCGGTCGAAGAGGCGGCCCATCTCCTCCTCCCGCGCCGCGTCGCCGGCGCCGGCGAAGCCGGATTGCAGGCCGATGAGGGGCTCCGTCTCCGTCGCCGCCAGGGCCATGCGTTCGAAGCCGTGGCCGGGTTCCAGCGCATCCAGCCGGTCGCGGAACAGGCGGGCGAAGTGGCCGGCGTCCCGGCTGGGCAGGCTGGTGCCGATGGCGATCTCCTGCACCCCGCCATCGACGCGATGGGCCCGCAGCACCAGGCGGCGCGCGCCCTGGGACTGCATGGTCAGGTGGGCGCAGAGCGAGTCCAGCAGTAGCGGCATCACCGCATCGATGCCGGTGCGCGTCGCGACGGGTTCCAGGAACTCGCGCGACACCTCGAAGACCGGGGGCGGGCGGAGCGGCGTGATGGGAGTGGCGAGCAGGCCGGAGGCCTCGTCCAGCGCGCGCAGCAGCGCCCCCCCGAAGCGGCGGGAGAGCGGGCCGCGGGGCTGGCGGTGCAAGTCCGCGACCCGCCGCAGGCCGAGGCGGGAGAGGGTGGCGACGACATCGGGATCGATCGGCAGGGCGGAGAGGGGCAGGGCCGCCACCGCGTCCCGGTCGCCCCCCGGCGGCACCACCAGCCCGCCGCGGCCGCCCCGCGCCAGGGCCAGCGCCGCCGCGGCATGGTCCGCGATCACGCCGGTGGCGCGCAGGCCGAGGCGGGCGAGGCCGCCGACGGCGCGGTCCAGCAGCGCGGCCTCTCCCCCCACCAGATGGGCGGCGCCGGCGATGTCGAGCAGCAGCGCATCCGCGCCCCTGGTCGCCACCAGCGGCGTGAAGCGCAGGCACCACAGGCCGAGGTCGCGCAGGAACAGCGCATCGGCGGCGGGATCGGCTTCCAGCGCCTGGGCTTCGGGCGCCACGGCGCGGGCATCGCCCAGCGCCTGGCCGGGGCGGATGCCGGCCACGCCGTCGCAGGCCACCACCGCGCGGCGGGGCCCGATGCCCTGCCAGAGCAGCACGGGGCCCTCCAGCCCCAGGCGACGCAGCCGGTCCACCGGCAGGTGGGGCAGCAGCAGCGCCAGGTGGCGGCGTGCGATGCCAGGGGAGGGTTCGAGGGACGAGTCGGGCGCCGCGGTGCTGCTTCCGGCGTTCATGGCGCTGTCATTCTCGGCTGCCGCGATGGTCGATGGGTATCAGTTCATGTTTTGTACTCATCAAGGCGGTGCCGATCAAGCACAAACGCCTCCCCTTGAAGGAGGAAAGAAGAGGGGATAATCACCCCAGGGTTGCATATTCCTGCCGGCCTCCTTCATCATCACGGATGCGTGATGTGACCGGGCGGCCACCGGGCCCGGCGAAGACGAGGCAGGATGCCCGATACCAATGCGGCGCCAGGACCGATCCCGCTGGCCGCGGCCGACCTCCTGGCCCGGATCGAAGCGCGGGATGCCATCGCGGGGGTGATCGGCCTCGGCTATGTGGGCCTGCCGCTGGCGCTCGCGGTGGCGCGGGCGGGCCATCGGGTGATCGGCTTCGACATCGATGCGCCGAAGGTCGCCGCGCTGAACCAGGGGCGGTCGCCGCTGCGCCACATCGGCGATGCGGCGGTGGGGGAGGCGGTCGGGGGCGGGGCCTTCGCGGCGACGGCCGATTTCGACCGGCTGGCGGAGCCCGACCTCCTCATCATCTGCGTGCCGACGCCGCTCGACCGGCACCGGGAGCCCGACCTCTCCTTCGTCGAGGCGACGACGCGGGCGATCGCGCGGCGGCTGCGGCGGGGGCAGCTGGTGGTGCTGGAATCGACCACCTGGCCGGGCACCACGCTGGAACTGGTGAAGCCGATCCTGGAGGAGACGGGCCTGGCCAGCGGCCGCGACTTCTTCCTGGCCTATTCGCCGGAGCGGGAGGACCCGGGCAACGCGGTCTTCACCACCGCGGCGATCCCGAAAGTGGTGGGGGCGGAGGGGCGCGCGGCGCTCGACCTGGCCTGCCGCTTCTACGCCGGCGTCGTGGCCCGCGTCGTGCCCGTCTCCTCCGCCGCGACGGCGGAGGCGGTGAAGCTGACGGAGAACATCTTCCGCGCCGTGAACATCGCCCTCGTGAACGAGCTGAAGACCATCTACGACGCGATGGGCATCGATGTGTGGGAGGTGATCGAGGCGGCCTCCACCAAGCCCTTCGGCTACATGCCCTTCCAGCCGGGCCCGGGGCTGGGCGGCCACTGCATCCCGATCGATCCCTTCTACCTGACCTGGAAGGCGCGGGAATACGGCATCAACACCCGCTTCATCGAACTGGCGGGGGAGGTGAACACGCTGATGCCGCGCCTGGTGGTGGAGAAGCTGGCCCAGGCGCTGGACCGGCAGGCGGGCAGGGGGCTGAACGGCGCGCGCATCCTGCTGCTGGGCATGGCCTACAAGCGCAACGTCGATGACCTGCGCGAAAGCCCGTCGCTGGTGCTGACGCGGCTGCTGGAAGCCCGCGGCGCGGTGGTGGACTACCACGACCCGCATGTGCCGGAAGTGCCGCGCACGCGCGAACACCCGGAACTCGCGGGGCGGCGTTCGGTGCCGGCGGATGCGGCCCGCGTCGCACGCTACGACGCGGTGCTGGTGGCGACGGACCATGACGCGGTGGACCACGCCGCCATCGCGCGCGCGGCGCGGCTGGTCGTGGATACGCGCAACGCCTGCGCGCGGGCCGGCGTGCACGGCCCGCACATCGTCAAGGCGTGACGCTCCTCCACCTGGTCGCGGCGGCGCGGCCGAACCTGCCGAAGATCGCGGCGCTGTGGCGTGCGCTGGCGGGGCCGGGCGGGTTCTGCACGCCGCGCATCCTGCATACCGGGCAGCACCATGACGACGCGCTGTTCGGCCAGCACCTGGACGACCTCGGCCTGCCGGCGCCGCACCTGGCACTCGGCGTGGCCGGCGGCAGCCATGCGGAGCTGACGGGCCGCACCATGATGGCCTGCGAGGCCGCCTGGCGGGCGGAACGGCCGGCGCTGGTCATCGTGGTCGGCGATGTGGACGGCACGCTGGCGGCGGCGCTGGCGGCGCGGAAGATGGGCATCCCCGTGGCCCATCTGGAAGCCGGGCTGCGCGGCGGCGACTGGAACATGGCGGAGGAGATCAACCGCCGCGCCGTCGATGCCATCAGCGACATCCTGTGGACGACGAACGAGGCCGATGCCGCCGCGCTGGTGGCGGCGGGGCACCATCCGCTGCGGGTGAGGGCGGTGGGCAACACCATGGCGGACACGCTGCTCCACAGCCTGGACCGCGCCCGCGCGCGCGCCCTGCCGGCGGGGCTGCTGCGCGGCGGCTACGGGGTGGTGACGCTGCACCGGGCGGAGAATGTGGACAGCGCGGCGCGGCTCGGCGACTGGCTGGATGCGATCGGGGAGGTGGCGGGCCACCTGCCGCTGGCCTGGCCGATGCACCCCCGCGCGCGGCTGCGGATGCAATCCTTCGGGCTGAAGCCACCGCCCGGCATCCGCGTGCTGTCGCCACTCGGCTACCTGGATTTCGTCGCCCTGCTGGACGCCGCCGCCTTCGCCGCCAGCGACAGCGGCGGGGTGCAGGAGGAGGCGATGCTGCTCGACACCCCCTGCCTGACGCTGCGCGACAGCACGGAACGGCCGCTCACCCTCTCCAGCGGCCGCCTCGTCTCCCCCGCCACGCTGGTACCGGCGGTGGCGGAGGTGCTGGCCGGCGCCTGGCCGCGCGCCCTGCCGGTGCCGCTCTGGGACCGGCAGGTGGGGGCGCGCATCAGGGCGCATCTGGCGGAGCTGCTGGCGGGCGGCTGAGAGGCCCCCACCAAGACGTGCGCGCCCCGCCCGGGCTGCGCCGCCGCCTGCTGGAGCACGCCGCGTTCACCTGAACGCAGCTCGTGCTGTAGAAGTATTTGAATCCAGAGCAGGAAATGCGTTCGGATGATTCCATCTGAACGCATATGGCTCTAGGGTCGCGCCATGCACGACATGGCGGGCGGCCCGGATGCACTGCAGGCGGACGGGTTGATTGGGGAGGATCGCGCCGGACTGCCATCGACCGCGGGGATGGAGGCGTTCGACCTCTCGCCCGCCGGCATCGCGGCGCTTGGCCAGCGCGGCGTGACGGTGGCGGGGACGCCGGGGGAGGGCAACCGCGTCTGGCTGCCGCGGGAGGGCAGCGTGGGAACGCTGGCTCTGACCGTCACGCGGGGCGGGGACTACAACACCATCATCATCGGCCCGCGGAACCCGCGCAGCCGCGCCCGGATCGCGACCGGCGCGCATCGGGGCATCGTGGTGCTGGGCGGCACGACGGGCACCGTGACGCTGACGCTGGCCATGGCCGGGGAGCGGACGCTGTTCGTCCAGGGGGCGGAGGGTTCCGCCAATGCGCTGAGCTGCAAGCTGGAGGGCGATGGAAGGCGGCTGCTGATCGGGGCGGGCTGCATGATCTCCACGGGCGTGGAGGTGCGCACCTCCGACAGCCACGCCATCCTCGACATCGCGGGCGGGTGCCAGGTGAACCTGCCGGAGGATGTGGTGGTGGGCCCGCATGTCTGGCTGGGGCGGGAGGTGCTGGTGATGAAGGGCGTCACCATCGGGCGCGGGTCGGTGATCGGCGCGCGCAGCGTGGTGACGGCGGATGTGCCGGACTACGCGCTGGCCGTGGGCGTGCCGGCGCGCATGCTGCGGGCAGGCGTGACCTGGAGCCGTCCGTCGCTGCCGGATGCGGCGCGCATCGCCGCCCGGATCGCGGAGGTGGCGCCGCGGTGACGCGGCGCGCCCGGGCCTCGTCCCGCCGCGGTCAGGCCGACGGCGCGTTCACCTGGCCGAGCTTCGGCATGGCGCCGACCCGGATGTATTCGAAGCCGGCGCGATCGACCTCCTCCTCCCGGTACACGTTGCGGAGGTCGACGATGACGGCGCCCTTCATCAGCTGCCGCAAGCGCTTCAGGTCCAGCGCGCGATAGGCGTCCCATTCCGTGACCAGCACCAGCACGTCGGCGCCGGTGGCGCAGTCATAGGCGCTGTCGGTGTAGGTGACGTTGTGCAGCACGGCCTTCGCCTGCTCCATCCCCACCGGGTCATGCGCGCGGATCTTCGCCCCCGCGCGCTGCAGCGCATCGATGATGTTGATGGCGGGCGCATCGCGCATGTCGTCGGTGTTGGGCTTGAAGGTCAGGCCGAGGATGGCGACCGTCTTGCCCTGCACGGAACCGCCGCAGGCCCGCACCACCTTGCGCGCCATCGCCGTCTTGCGCGCATCGTTCACCGCCACGACGCTTTCGACGACGCGGAGCGAGACGCCGTAGTCCTGCGCGCTGCGGATCAGCGCCAGCGTGTCCTTCGGGAAGCAGGACCCGCCATAGCCCGGGCCGGCGTTCAGGAACTTGGAGCCGATCCGCTTGTCCATGCCGATGCCGCGCGCCACCAGCTGCACGTCGGCGCCGACTTCCTCGCAGAGGTCCGCGATCTCGTTGATGAAGGTGATCTTGGTCGCGAGGAAGGCGTTGGCGGCGTACTTGGTCAGCTCCGCCGTGCGGCGGTCCGTGAACAGGATGGGCGCGGCGTTCAGCGACAGCGGGCGATACAGCTCCGCCATCACGCCCTTGGCGCGTTCGTCATTGGCGCCGATCACCACGCGGTCCGGGCGCTTGAAATCCTCGATCGCCGCGCCTTCGCGCAGGAATTCGGGGTTGGAGACGACGGAGAACTCGGCATCGGGCCGCGTCTCCCGGATGATGCGCTCCACCACGTCGCCGGTGCCGACGGGGACGGTCGATTTCGTCACCACCACCGTGTAGCCGCTGATGGCCTGCGCGATCTCCTTCGCCGCGGCGCGGACATAGCTGAGGTCGGCGTGGCCATCGCCGCGGCGGGACGGCGTGCCGACGGCGATGAAGACGGCATCGGCTTCCGCCACCGCGCTGGCCAGGTCGGTGGTGAAGGCGATGCGCCCCGCGGCGGCGTTGCTGGCCACCAGGGCATCGAGGCCCGGCTCGTAGATCGGGATGCGGCCCTGCTTCAGGTCATCGACCTTCTGCTGGTTCACGTCCACGCAGATGACCTCATGCCCGAAATCCGCGAAGCAGGCCCCGGAGACCAGGCCGACGTAGCCCGAACCGATCATCGTCACGCGCATGGGACTACTCCATCATTCAAGGCAGGCACGCCCGCTGTCTGGCGGGGGAGGGGGGAGCACCCTGTCGGATGCCCCCCGGCATCATGGCATGGCGCGGTTAACGCCGAACCCGGTGCCTATTGCCACACCACGCCGAGGGTGTGCACCAGGACGCCGAGCTTGCGTTCGTCGCTGCCCTCCCCGGCCTCGGCCGGGGAGACGGCGCCGGCGCGGCGCAGGCTGACCGGGACCTCCGTGCCGCCGCGGCTGAGGCGGGCGCAGTCGATCTCGATCTTCTGGTGGGCGAAGTCGTCATTCTCGAACCGCAGGCTGGTGGCCAGCACGCCATCGACGCGGACCTCCACCATCGCCGGGCCGCTGACCTGCGTGCCGAAGACGCGGCCGAACAGCTCCATGCTGAGCGTCTGGCCGGCTTCCGGCGGCCGGGGCAGCCGGATTTCCGCGGATTCGGCGTGGGACCAGCGGCCATCGGGCTCCGCGTCGAACCAGCCGCTGAGGGTCACGCCCTCCATCTGCCCGTCGACCGAGAAGTCCAGCATGCTGCTGAGCTTCGGCACCACCGGCGGGGGCGCGGTCTCCCCGGCTTCCGCGGCCGCCTGCTCGGCGACGGAGGGCGTGGCCTCCGGCACCGGTTCCGGCGCGGGTTCGGGTGCCGGGGGCGGCGGGGGCGGCGGCGGCGGGGGCTCGGGCTCCGGCGGACGCTCCACTTCCTGCAGCAGCCGGTGGCGGCCGAGGCCCGCGGAGGCCAGGCGGTCGCGCACCTTGCGTTCATTGGTGCCCGGGCCGACCAGCAGCGCCGCGGTCAGCTGCATGCCGAGCAGGCGGCCGTCGCTGTTGATGCCGGCATCCTTGGGCGAGACGGCGCCGAGGCGGCGGAAGTACAGGGTGGCGACCGGGGTGTCGCCCAGCCGTTCCGCCAGGCCACGGACCTCCGCCAGCACGGTGCGGTCGCCGGTGAATTCCCAGCGGTCCAGCAGCGTGCCGTTCAGCTCCACCTCCACCACCGCCGGGGCGGCGGGGCTGCCGGCGATGGTGCGGCACAGCACGAACAGGCGCCAGTTCTGGTCATCCCCCACCACCGGGGCGATCGCCAGGCCGCCGCCATCGCCGCGGCTCCAGCAGCCCGATCCCTCGGCCGGGTACCAGTTGCCGCGCAGGGTGATCGCGGCTTCCTCCTCCTGCGCCTTGGTGGCGGGGTCGGCGCCGAACTTCAGGATGCGGTTGCTGCGCAGGATGGGCAGCGCGCGGCGGCTGATGCGGGCCAGCCGGATGCCGAGCGGGCGTTCATCGGTGGAACCCTTGGCGACGAAGGGCGACAGCGCGGCATCGACCGCCAGCACCAGGTCCACCGTGCCATCCGCTTCGAGCGCGTGCGGCGGCAGCGGCACGTCGATGGCGCCCATCCGCCCGGCTTCCACGGCGTAGCGGCCCAGGACGCGGCCCCCGGCGGAGGCCACGACATTCACCGCCTCCGCCCCCGGGGCGGGCAGGAAGCCCTCGACATCCAGAGTCAGCAGGGCGCCGTCGCGGGCCGCTTCCTCCCCCAGCATCAGGGGCAGGGTGGCGGTGGGGCCGAAGCTCCAGGTCGCGGCGCGTTCCGGCGCGTGCCAGTCAAGGCCGAGCGCGGCGCGCAGCGTTGCCATTTCCGTCGCCTGCTGGCTGGAGGCGATGGTGAGCGTGCCGCCGGTGGCCAGCGCCAGGCGGCCGCGGCGCGGCGCGGTGCCGGCCAGACGGGCCTCGAAGCCGATCAGGCCGAAGCCATAGGCTTCCTCCGCCGCGCCGAGTTCCAGCGCCTTGGGCGCACGGGCATCCGCCGCGACCAGGTCGATGGTCATGGGCTCCGACCGCGCGCGCAGCGCGGCGGGCAGACGCAGCGTGACGGTGGTGGGGACGTCGCTGGTGAAGGTCCAGGCGCCGACCTCCTCCCCATTCGCGAGCGCCAGCACCAGCAGCGGCGCCGCCGCCGTCGCCACCGGGCGGAGCCGGAGGTCGATGTCGAGGTCGCGGCCCGGCATCTCGGTGATCGACAGCTCGAGCCGCGGGCGGAGGTCGGTGCTGACCATGCCCCAGCCCGACCGCGTGCCCCAGGCGCCGGCCAGGAAGGGCTGCACCGGGGTCTCGCCGCCGATGCCATAGACCTGGCCCAGGCTGGCGCGGTGCGGCACGCGGGGGGTGGTGCCGAAATAGAGGCTGGCATCCTTCACGCCCGACAGCTGCGCGAGCGCGACCTTGGCGATGCCGAGGCCGACCAGGCGCGCGTCGTCGGATTTGCTGACCTGGCGCACCGGCGTCAGGCTGCCGCTCTCGAACTCGATCCGCACCAGCTTGCCGCGCGCCGCGAGTGCGGCGGGGATCACGGCGTGCAGGACCTGCAGGTCGCCGCCGCGCAGCTTCCAGCGCGCCACCGGCGTGCCATTGGCCAGGACCCGGACCTCGAACGGCGTGTTCGGGAAGGACAGGGCCCGTGCCTCGGCGATCAGCACCAGCGGTTCGGCGGGGGGCACGCCGGGTTCGAAGAGGAGTTCGCTCCGCACGTGGTTGGCCCAGCAGCCCCAGCGTTCCAGCGGGTGCCAGCCGCCGCCGCGGATGCGCGATGCCGCGACGCGGTCGGCGAAGTTGACGATGGCGCCGAGCGTGTAGGGCCGCGGCGGGCGGCTGCGGTCCTGGCTGTCCGCCAGCAGGTCCAGCAGGTGCTCGGCCGATTCGTTCCAGCCGAAGGGCCGGTAGCCGTCGCGGATCTTCGCCTCCGCCGCCGCGCGGGCGGTGCGGCTGCCGGCGTAGAACTGCAGCTTGGTCGCCCAGGCCGCGACATCCAGCGGGTCCAGCAGCTCCACCAGCCCCGGCGCGATCTCGGGCACCGAGGAGGTGTCGGCGGCGATGCAAAGCTTGCCGTGGCGCAGGCTCTCCCCCACCGGCAGGCCCCAGCCCTCGTACAGCGAGGGATAGACCGTCATCAGGCAGTTCTCGTAGAGCCAGTCCAGCACCAGGTCATCGACGCCGTCGAGGATGGTGACATGGTCGCGCAGCCGCGCGTCGCCGCGCAGCGCGCGGGCCACGTCATGGCCGTTCCAGGCGACGCCGCCCACGATGACGAGGTGCGGGCAGCGCGATCCCATGCGCTCCGCCAGCTTCAGCCAGACGTCGTAGAGCAGCTTGTGGTTCTTGCGCTGGTGGATGGCGCCGACGGTCAGCACGAAGGGCTTCCTGCCGAACTGCTTCTCGATCGCCGCGGTGGCCTTCGGATCCTCGGCGTGGAGGATCTGCTGGATCTCGTCGCCTTCGCGCAGGACCATCACCTCGGGGATGAAGAGGCCCTGGATGCGCGCGCCGTATTCCTCCACGTCCCGGCGCGTGGCCTGGGAGATGGCGACGACCTGGTCCGCGCCGTCCAGCAGCATGGTCAGGTTCTGTTCGAAGACCGGCGCATAGCCTTCGTTGAACCAGAAGGGGAACTTGGTCGGGATGATGTCGTGGATGATCGGCGTCAGCCGCAGCTTGTGCAGCCGCGCGAGCGCCACGACATTCTCGGCATAGAGCGCGTTCTGCATCCAGCCGCTGCCCGGCACGATGTAGTGCGCGCCGGCGGGAAGCGACAGCAGCGGCGGGGGGTTGTCGTCGTAATGCGTCAGCAGGCGGGACAGCTTGCCGGCGCGGATGCCCTCGAACGGCATCTCCACGAATTGTCGCGCCTTGTTGTTCCAGGCGATGAAGCGGATGTCGGCGCGGGGATCGGCGCGCAGCGCCAGCGCCAGCGCCGCCTCGACCCGCGCGATGCCGGTCCAGCGGCCGCTGTGGTTGGCGCTGGTGGTGACGTCATAGACGATGGTGACGGGCTTGTAGTCGCCGGAGGAGGCGACGTCCTGGCTGCCGGATGCCGCCAGCGCGCGGGGCAGGATGGGCGCCCGCTCCGGCGTGACGGAAGCGCGGGCCCGGGCGCTGGTGATCGCCTTGGCATAGACCGCTTCCGTGCCTTCGCGGTGGCGGTCCCAGCTGTAGGTTTCCGCGATGAAGTCCTTCTGCGCCTGGATCTGCGCGGCGTCGCGCGGCGCCTCATAGGCTTCCAGGATGGCGCGGCGGATGGAGGCGGGGTCGCCCGGGTCGCAGTAGCGGGCGCGGTCGCCGAAATACTCGCTCTCCCCGCTCTCGTCGCTCAGCACCAGGTTGGCGCCGGAGGCGGCGGCTTCGAGGGCCGCGAGCGGCGCGCCTTCCGCCCAGCTGGCCAGCACGGCGACGCGCGCCGCGGCGAAGGCGGAGGCGAGGAGGGGGGAGTTGGGCGGCAGGCGATCGATCACCGTCACGTTGGGGGTGCGGTGCTTCTCCAGGATGTCGCGATAGGGCTGGTTGGCGGTGTGGCCGATCAGCACGATCGGCAGTTCCGTGTCCCGCAGCGCATGGACCAGCATGACCTGGTTCTTCCGCGCCTCGATCCGCGCGACGCAGAGCACGAAGTCCTTGATGCCGTATTCCTGCTCGAACAGCGTGGGATCGGCATCCGCGAAGAGCTTCGCATCGACGGGGTTCTGCACCACCGTGCCGTGTTCCACCGGCGCGCCGATGCGGGCCAGGCGGGCGCGTTCCCGCTCGCTCAGGAACACCATGTGGTCGGCCAGCGTCGCCATTTCCCGCACCGCGGCGTGGAAGCCGGGCACGGCTTCCGACCCGGGCTCGTCGCTCATCCGCCGGGCGCGGAGTTCGGCCATGAAGGGGGCGAGGGCGGCGTCGGTGGCGGCGCCGGGCTCGGCTTCCGCCAGCAGCTTCGGCAGCTTCTCCTGCCACAGGTCGCGGCGCGTCAGGTCGAGGAAGATGGGGGAGAAGACCAGCGGCCGGCCGGCCTGGCGGGCGCGGCGCAGCAGGTCGAGCGACGACCAGGGGGACCAGGTGTTGAAGCCATGCACCAGGTCGAGGTCGCCGAAGCCCTTGGCGGAGGGGTGGATGCGGAGTTCCGTCTCGATCCCGGCCAGCGTCAGTTCCCGCGCCAGGCGCGGCACGCGGACGGTGGGGCCGCCTTGCGACTTGTTCTCATTCCCATGAAGGAAAAGGCCGACCTTGCGCGGGCGGTCGGCACGCCGGACCTTCGTCTCCGGCGCGCTCAGCGTGATGCCGTGCTGCTTCGCCAGGCCCTGGAAGACGCGGTCATGCCCTTCCGCCCAGGCGTCCCAGGTGCGGTCCATGACGGAGGCGCGGAGTGCCCGCTTCTTCTCCACCAGTTCCAGCAGCACGCGGCGCAGGTCCGCGACGTCACCGACCTGGTATTCGACATGCGGGAATTCCGGCACCCAGCCGATGGCGGGGGCGATGATCTCCGTCCCCGCGGCCAGGGCTTCCACCACACACATCGGGCCGCCTTCGTACAGCGCCGGGACCAGCACGTAGTCCAGGCTGCGGTAGTAGTCCGGCAGGTCGGCGCCGGGCAGTTCCAGCGCCGGGCCGGGCCAGCCGGTGCCGGTGAAGGACCATTCGATCTCCGGGATGTCCTGCACCGCGGCGACCAGGTGCTCCCCCTTCCGGCCGGTGTGGTAGGTGCGGCCGACGACGCCGATGCGCAGCTTCGGCTTGAACGTTTCCGTGTCCACGCCGGGGGAGATGGTGGTGACGTGCTCGATGCCGGCGTCGCGCAGCACGCCTTCGTAGAGGCGCGCATGGCAGACGCAGTGCTCCACCTCCCGCGCCACCTGGAAGAACTGCTCGTAGGCGGGGCCCTCGGGCTCCAGATGCGCGAAATAGGCGACCTCGATGGGCGACAGGCGCGGGCCGCGGCAGGAATAGGTGACGTAGTACTGGATGGCGGCCTTGGGGTCGCGGCCGTCGCCGAAGGTCACGTAGGGCAGGCGGTCGGCAACTTCGGATGCCAGCTTTTCAAGGATCCAGCCGCGGTCGGACGTAACGATATTCACCGTTGTCATGCGTCGGTTCGTCCCAAGATATCGCGAAGGCGGAGGTTGCCCGGGCTGGCCGGGAGGAGGCGGATGGCGGTGGACCGGCAGGCCGGCCGATGCCGGGTCACGGTCCGGGTCGCGTGTGCCGCGATGCGGCTGCCGGGCCGCGCGGAGGCCCCGGTACCGCCTGTCCTGAGGTCACGAAACACGAGTACCCTCTCAACGTGCGGCGTATCTAGCCCGTACCTCACGCGGCATTCCAGCCCCGCCAGACACTCTTAATGCAACCGCCACGAGTTCTTCTGGTTGCATATGGCTATTTTTCATGCAACCCGCCCCAGCACCTTGCACGGGTCGCGGGCGTGCCGCCCGGGACGGCCGTGGCACCGCCTCCTCCGGCCGCGCATCTGGCGGGGAGGCGCCGTGGCCGGTATAGCTCTGGCCGAGGCGTGCCCACCCACGCCGACGCCACCCACGCCGATACCGTCCAACCGGGCCACGCAGCGTCGTCCTCGCCCGGCGGATCGCGGATCCGAAGGAAGTCGCCGATGTGCCTGTCATCCCGCCTCCCATCCAACGCCCCCACGGCCACGGCGGGCTGAGGCGTGGGCAAGGTCGTCGTCACGGGTGCCGCGGGCTTCATCGGCGCGCATGTCTGCCAGTCCCTGCTGGCGCGGGGGGAGGCGGTGGTCGGCATCGACAACCTCAACCCCTACTACGACCCCGCGCTGAAGCGGGCGCGGCTGGCGGCGCTGACCGGCGGGCATGAGGGCGGGGCCTTCGCCTTCCATGCCATCGACCTGTCGGACCAGGACGCGGTGCTGGCGCTGTTCAAGGCCGATCCCGCCATCGACCGCGTCGTTCACCTGGGCGCGCAGGCCGGGGTGCGCTGGTCGCTGGAAGCGCCCTTCGCCTACACCGCCGCCAACGTCACCGGCCACCTGGCGATCCTGGAGGCGGTGCGGCGGAGCGAGGGGCGGATCGGCCACACCGTCTATGCCTCCACCAGCTCCGTCTACGGGTCCCGCACCGACGGCGCGTTCCGGGAGGGGGACCGTGTGGACAGCCCGGCCAGCCTCTACGCCGCCACCAAGGCGGCGGGGGAGCTGATGTCGAAGGTCTATGTGGACCTCTACAAGCTGAAGCTGACGGGGCTGCGCTTCTTCACGGTCTATGGCCCCTGGGGCCGGCCGGACATGGCCTACTGGCTGTTCACCGACGCCATGCTGAAGGGCCGCCCGATCCGCCTGTTCAACGAGGGGCGGATGCGCCGCGACTTCACCTTCGTGGACGACATCGTGGCCGGCATCATCGCGGCGCTGGACCACCCGCCGGCGGCGCCGGCGCATCGCCTCTACAACATCGGCAACAGCAATCCGGAGGAGCTGCTCGACATGGTCGGCATGCTCGAGGACCTGCTGGGCGTGACCGCGGTGAAGGAATTGCTGCCGATGCAGCCCGGCGACGTGCCCGCGACCTTCGCCGACGTTTCCGCCATGAAGCGCGACTTCGGCTGGCAGCCCACCACCGACCTCCGCACCGGCCTGACGCGCTTCGTCGGCTGGTGGCGTGGCCATTTCGGCTGAACCACGGCGCGGCCCGGGCCATGTCCAGCGAACTTCCCATCGTGCAGGCGCCGATCATCATCTTCGCCTTCGCGCGCCCCGACTACCTGCGGCGGCTCTGCCGGTCGCTGAAGGCGCAGCAGGGGGTGCTGCTGGACGAGGCCTCGGTCCACCTGATGCAGGATGGCGCGAAGTCCCGCCGGTCCGGCGTCACCTATGGCGATCCCGCGCTGATCGAGGCCAGCATCGCCGCCTTCCAGGAGGTGTTCCCGCGCGGGCAGGTCCATGCGGCGCCGGAGAACCTCGGCGTCGCGATGAACATCCTGCGCGGGGAGCGCTTCGCCTTCCAGACGCTGCGCGCCGACATCGCCTATTTCTTCGAGGAGGACCTGGAGCTCGGCCCCGCCTACCTCGCGATGATGGAGGTGCTGGCATCGCGCTTCGGGCGTCACCGGCAGCTCGGCTACTTCGCCGCCTATGGCGACCACCGGCGCCAGGGCGATCCGGCGGCGCCGCAGATCGTGCCGCTGGAACACCATTGGGGCTTCGGCCTGACGCGGCATTGCTGGCAGGCGATGCAGCCCTGGCTGAAGCCGTTCCACCAGGTCTACCAGCAGGTGGACTACCAGGCGCGGCCGCATCTGCGGATCGTCGAGCTGTTCGAGGGATGCCGCGTCTCCTCCATGGCGTCGTCGCAGGACGTGGCGAAGACCATGGCCTGCGCCGATCTCGGCTTCGCGCGCATCAATACGGATGTCGGCTTCGCCCGCTACATCGGCGCGGTGGGGGAGAGCTTCCGGGAGGATCGCTTCGCCAGCCACGGCTTCGCCGAGGCGCCGGTGGTGGAGGCGCTGCCGCAGGCGCTGCCCGACGGGTCGGCCGAGCTGCTGGACCGCATCGCGGCCGAGAAGTTCGAGGCCTGTGCCGCGCATCGCCGCGATGCCTATGAGCGCGAGCTGGCGGTGATGCGCCGCAGCTTCTTCAACCCCGACCGGCCGGTGACGCGGGAGGAGCTGGAAGCGCTGTGGCGGCTGCTGATGGACCGGCTGCCGACGGACGAGGAATACTACGAGAAGAATGTCGGCGTCCGCACCCTGCGCCAGGTGCGCCGTTCCCTGCTGCGAAGCCGGGAAGCGCAGGGCAAGGGGTTCTACCTCGGCTGAGATCCTGGCCGCCCCGTCGTGGGGCGGCATGATGGCGCGGCTGCGGCCGCGGACAACAGGGGCACGGCTGGTGCCGTGACGGATGGGAAGACCAGATCGATGCGCCACCCGCCCATCGCCGTGATGTCGTTCAACCGCCCCGACTACCTGCGGGCGGTGCTGTCGAGCCTGGCCGCCCAGGAAGGGGCGGCGATCGAGGAACGGGAGGTCTTCCTGTTCCAGGACAACTGGCGCAACGCGCAGAGCGGGCGCATCTGCGCCGAGGCCTCCGACATCGAGGCCTGCATCGCCGTGTTCCGGGAGATCTGCCCGGCCGGCCGGGTGATGGCCACGCCGCACAACATCGGGGTGGCGGAGAACTTCTTCCGCGCCGAGACCCACATGTTCCGGGAGATCGGCGCCGACTGCGCCTATTTCTTCGAGGACGACCTGGTGCTGGAGCCGCACTACCTCCGCACGCTCGATCGCCTGCGCGATGCCTGCGCGGCGTCCGGCCAGGTGGGCTACTTCGCCTGCTACGGCAACCTGCAGGCGACGGAGGCCGACCAGCGCAAGAATGCGCGGGCGCTGCGGCGGCTCGCCCATCTCTGGGGCTTCGGCCTGTTCCGGCAGCACTGGGAGGAGATGCAGCCGGTGATGGCGGATTACTACGCCATGGTGCTGGGGCGGGACTACGGGAGCCGGCCGCGGGAGGAGATCCTGCGGCACTACCGGGCGCGGGGCATCGATGTCGGCGTCTCCTCCCAGGACGATGTGAAGAAGTCGGTGACGTACTTCCTCGGCCGCGTCGCGCTGAACACCAACCTCGTCAACGCCCGCTACATCGGCGCCGAGGGCCTGCACATGAACCCGAAGAAGTTCGAGGCCGCCGGCTTCGCCCGCACCGTGCTGCTCGGCCTGGCCGATGCCGAGTTCGACTTCCCCGACGCCGCGCGGATCGAGGCGCTGCGGCAGGAGGAGGCGACGGCACGGGCCCGCTCGATCGAGAAGGAGGCGGCCGCGGCCGCGGCCAAGGAAGCCGCGAAGGCCGCGCGCCTGGCCACCCAGGCCGCCCCGCCGGCGGCATCGCCCCCGGCGGCTTCGATGCCGGCAGCCCCCAAGCCGGCAGCCCCCGTGCCGGCAGCCCCCGTGCCGGCAGCCCCCATGCCGGTAGCCCCCAAGCCGGCGGCTGCCCTGGCGGATGCGCCCGCCGCCATCACCCGCGCCGCGCCCGCCCTGGCCACGGTGGCGCCGCCGGAGGCCGGACCCGCGGCCGGGGAAGGCGCGGCACCGCCCATCAAGCTCGGCGCGCCGCGCATGCTGCCGGTCGAACTCGCGCTGTTCGAGAGCGTGCTGGCCAGCGGCCGGCGGCGCTACGCGGAATTCGGCATCGGCGGTTCCACGCTGCTGGCCGTGCGGCAGGGGTTCGACGCGATCGTGGGCGTCGAATCCGACCAGGGCTGGGCCGCCGCCGTGCGGCAGCATGAGGACGTGGCGCCGGCCGTGGCCGCCGGGCGCTGCAGCCTGCTGCATGCGGATATCGGCAAGGTGGGCGCCTGGGGCACGCCGGTGGACCGCCAGCACGTGAAGCCCTGGCCGCGCTACATCGCCGCGATGTGGGAGGAATGGGACCGGCGGGGCAGCTTCCCCGACCTGGTCTTCGTCGATGGGCGCTTCCGCGTGGCCTGCTGCGTTTCCGTCGCGCTGCTGGCGGCGGCGCGGGCCGCGCATGGGCCGGCGCCGCTGGTGATGATCCATGACGTCACCGACCGCCGGCCCGACTACCGCCGCGTCTTCGACTTCTTCCACCTCGAGGAACAGGCGGGCGGCCTGTGCGTGCTGACGCCGCGCCAGCGCGTCTCTCCGGAACGGCTGCTGTCGGCCCTGCTCGGCCATGTGTTCGAGCCGATCTGAGGAGGACTGAATCATTAATCCTTCATTCCTGGCGCTGGCGCGTCCCGCCGATGCCTGTATGGTTCGCGCGCCGGTAGTGCTGGTGATGGCAAAATTGCCGTCTGGTTCGATCGGGCCGTCGCTGCCTGGCGCCGGGAGGGAAGCCTCCCGCGGGCCGGTCGCCGGTGAGGGCCTGCAACAATCGTCATGGGAGGTGGTGCCGAGGACGTGCGGCCACGCGGGCCGGGCAGGACGGATGATGCCTGGGGTGTGCGATGGCTGACGGCGCTCGGCGTTCGGAATCCGGCCGGCGGCGCGGTGGCGGCCGGCAGGGCGGGGCCAGTGGCGCGGGAGATGCCGCCGGCGTGACGGACAGGCTTGAGACGGAGAACGGGACGGTCGTGAGCGACGCAAAGACCCTCGAAGCGGACCCCAGGCGCGCGGCGGGCGCGAAGCCGCCCCCCGCCCGCAAGCCGGCGCCCAAGCCCATCGACCGGGCCACGACGGCGGAGGATGTGGTGGCGGCCTACCGGCTGCTGCTGGGCCGCGTGCCCGAATCGGAGGAGGTGGTGGCCGGCCACATCGCCGCGGCGCCGCAGATCGGCGCGCTGCGCGACCGGATCATGGCATCGGCGGAATTCCAGCGCGTGGCCTATGGCGCGATCGCGACGCCGTCCATCCGGCGCGCCGCCGGCTACGACCCCGTGCCGATGGAGATCGAGGTCTCCGCGAGCGATACGGAGCGGATGCTGGCGCAGGCCCGCCGGATCTGGACGAAGCTCGGCCAGGAACGGCCCTTCTTCTCGGTGCTGGGTGAGCGCCGCTTCGCCCCCGACCAGGCGGAGCGCAACACGGAGGCCTTCCAGAAGACCGGGCGCGACGAGATCGAGGTGCTGAAGCGCCGCCTCTCCTCGCTGGAGATCGATCCGGCGGACCATCCGGATGCCGTCGAATACGGCTGCGGCGTGGGGCGCGTGACGCTGCCGCTCTCCGTCCTGTTCCGGAAGGTGATGGGCTTCGACATCTCCCAGCCGCATCTCGACCTGGCGCAGCAGGCGGCGCGCGGCGCAGGGCAGCGCAACATCACGCTGGCGGCGGTGAAGGACATCCGCACCCTCGATGTGCCGCAGCACGACTTCTTCTATTCGCGCATGGTGCTGCACCGGAACCCGCCGCCCCTGCAGGCGCAGATCCTGCGGCGCTGCCTGGGTCGGATGCGGGTCGGCGGCATCGCCGTCTTCCAGCTGCTGACGCACCTCGAGGGCTATCGCTACGACACGCGGGAATGGCTGGCGGCCAAGCCGGCGGAGGAGCCGGAGACGCATGTGCTGCGCCAGGACATCGTCTTCGGCATCCTGAAGGAGCTGGGCTTCCAGCCCCTGCATGTCGCGCGCGACCACAGCCTGGCGGGCTTCGACCGCATCTCCACCCAGTTCATCGCCCGCCGCGTGCGGCTTGACTAGCAGGGGCGCATGAGGCTCGGGCATCTCGATGCGGTGACGCAGGCGGGGGTGATCGAGGGCTGGGCCTGCGACCCGGACCAGCCTGGCACCACCCTCGCCCTGGCCGTGCTGCTGGAAGATGGGACGGAAGTGGCCGCCGGGCGGGCGGAGCTGTTCCGCAGCGACCTGATGGAGGCGCAGCTGCGCTACGGCTGGTGCGCCTTCCGCCTGTGGTCGGCGCTGGTGCCGGACGCGCTGGCCGCGCAGCCGCTGCGGCTGGTGGAGACGGCGACCGGCGCCGTGCTGCATGTGCAGCCCCACCTGCCGTTCCGCTACGTCGAGCACCGGGACTGCGAGACGGTGGCGGCGGTGGTGGAGGAAGACCCGACCATGCTGCGCTCCATCGACCAGCTGGCGGGGTGCGGGGAGCTGTTCGCGACCTTCATCGCCCGCGAAGGGCTGCCCGCCTTCATCCGCGCGGCCTATGGCTACGTGCTGGGCCGGCCCGCCGATCCCGTCGGCTTCGCGAGCTACGAGAAGCTGATGCGCCGCGGCGCGCTGACCCCCTTCGGCCTGCTGTCCATCCTGGCGGATAGCGGGGAGTTCCGGTCGCGCCCGCGGCTGCTGCCATCGCCCGTACAGCCCGCCTTCGTCTTCGCGACCGCGCCGGACGCCCCGGCGGCGACCCTGTCCGGGGCAACCGCGGCCTGATGAGCACGAGCCCCGTCCTGCTGGTCTCCGTGCCCGCCGTGCATCTGTCGGGCATCGAGCTGCCCGGCTCCCTCTTCCCCTGGCGGTGCCTGCGGGATGCGGTGCTGCCGCCGGACCTCCGCCTGGCGCTGCTGCTGGTGATGCAGGCGGCGGAGGCGCAGCAGACCGGCATCCGCTTCGTTGCGCGGCCGGAGATCTTCACCCATGGCGCCGCCCGGGACTGGCTGAACGCGGAGACCGGCGGCGCGGAGGACCACCTGGCGCTGACGGATGGCAACACGCTGCGGCTGATCCCGGGCCTCAGGAACCACATGTTCTTCTTCCCCCGCGGCATGAATTCGCGGGAAGGCGCGCTGCACCGGCTGGTGCGGCTGGTGCCGGAAGCCTTCGCCAGCCTGGCGTCCCAGGTGAACGGCACGCTGACCTTCCGGCTGGGATCACGCTGGATCCGGCCGCCGCTGCTGCCGCTGGGCTTCGCCGTGACGCCGGTGGGAGAGCCCGCGCAATACACCCCCTTCGTCTGGCTGCCCGGCAACCACGGCTATGCCGGCGTGCTGAGCGCGAAGGAGGCGATGGAAGGCGTGCCCCTGCCGAAGCCGCCGCATTTCGTGCCCCTCACGCTCGCCGCCCTCAGCGACCATCCCTTCGTGGTGGACCTGGCGAAGCAGGTGAGGGAGGTGGTGCTGGACCCCGCGAAGGGCCCGCTGCTGATCGGCCTGCCGGCGCTGGACCGCGACGATGCCGCCACCAAGGACCAGGTGGAGGCGGTGCTGGAAGCCTTCAGCCGCACCGGCATCGCGCTGCCGCGCCGGTCCTCCTGGTCCGTGCGCTTCGTGGCGGGGATGCCGGACCCGGCGGCGCTGGCCGGCGCGCGGCTGACGCTGCACGCCAACGTGCCCTTCTGGCATTTCGGGCGCGACGTGCTGGATGCGGTGGAGCTGGTGCTGACGGGCAGCGGCTCGCTCTCCGGCCCTGCCTCCCTGCTGTCCACCTGGCTCGGGCGGCAGGTGCCGGTGCGGCGCATCCGGCCGCAGCTCGGCCTGATGCCGGTGACGACGGGGCAGGTGCCATGAAGCCCGCGCTGACACTCGACATCACGCCGCTGATGGAAAGCCAGTGGACGGGCATCCCCGTCTTCACCCGGCGGCTGGTGCAGGCGCTCGATCCGCATCTGCGCCTGCAGTTCTGCCTGGGGCCGAACCTGGTGCCCGGGGATGCGGTGCGCCAGGCGATCCGCATCAGCACCGGGACCTATCTGCGCGACGTCGTCCACACGGAGGTGGAGACGGTGGAGAAGGAGGCGGCCCGCCCCTCGATCGACCCCGCCATCCCGCTGCTCTACCCCTCCGTCAAGCCGAGCCCCGGCGCCGCGGCGCGGGAGGCGAGCACGATCCACGACATCAGCACGCTGGTGATGCCGGACACCCACATGCCGGAGAACGTGGCCTTCCACTTGGACCCGCTGCGGGACCAGCTGGCCTCCGACGAGGTGGTGTTCTGCTGTTCGGAAGCGACGCAGGAGGCGCTGTGCACCTACGTCCCCTGGGCGCGGGCGAAGACGCGGGTGATGTACCAGTACGTGGACTGGCCCGCCGAGTTCGAGGCGATGGATCGCAACCAGCCCGCGATCAAGCTCGGCCGCTACGCCGTGGTGATCGGCACGGTGGAGCCGCGGAAGAACCTGCGGCTGCTGCTGCGCGCGCTGGAACAGCCCGCCGTCGCGGCCAGCGACCTGAACTTCATCGTCATCGGCGCGCGGGGCTGGATGGCGGACCAGGCGCTGGCGCAGCTGTCGCCGGAAGCCCAGGCGCGCATCAGCTTCACCGGCTTCATCTCCGAATTCGCGAAGTACCGGCTGCTGCGGCACGCGGAATTCCTGGTCTATCCCTCGGTCTATGAGGGCTTCGGCATCCCGGCGGTGGAGGCGATGAGCCTCGGCAAGCCGGTGCTGGCCTCCCTCAGCTCCAGCTTCCCGGAGGTGATCGGCCCGGCCGGGCTGTTCTTCGACCCCTTCAGCGTCGATGGCTTCGTGGCCGCGCTGGAGGAGATGTCGAACCCCAGCCTGCAGGCGGAGCTGGCGGCGCAGGCGATGCCGCAGGCCGCGCGCTTCAACGCGGGCGTGATGGCGGCGCCGGTGCTGGAGTGGCTGGCGGGGGCCTAGAGTGCGATCGCCTGAGGCGGGATCGCCGAAAGGCGTGAATCGCATGACAAAAACAAGAGGCTGGAGCCTGTCAGTCGCTTCTGTCTGCGCCTGACAGGCTCCGGCCCCGCAACCTCGTGTCACATCTTATGATCAGTGCCGGCGCCCCCATGCGGCGGCGCAGCATTCCGCCGGCGCGGGGGCATCGCCTAATGTCCGGCCGGACAAGGGTACAGGGGGACTGCCGGCTTCATGTGCGGGATCGTGGGGGTGATCGGCCGGGCCGATGCGGGGCCGCTGCTGCTGGAGGCACTGCGCCGCCTGGAATACCGCGGCTATGACAGCGCCGGCATCGCCACCCTGGTGAATGGCCACATCGACCGCCGCCGGGCGGAGGGCAAGCTCGGCAACCTCGCCGCCGTGCTGGCGCAGGACCCGCTGCCCGGCACCACCGGCGTCGGCCACACCCGCTGGGCGACGCATGGCGCACCCACCGAACGCAACGCCCACCCGCACGCCACCAGCCGCGTCGCCGTGGTCCATAACGGCATCATCGAGAATCACGCCGAACTCCGCGCCGAGCTGGAAGCCGAAGGCGCGACCTTCGAGACGGAGACGGATACCGAGACCTTCGTCCGCCTGCTGGACCACCTGCTGGCCGGCGGCCTCGCCCCCACCGCCGCCTTCGCCGCCGCGCTGAAGCGCGTGCACGGCGCCTTCGCGCTGGCCGCCATCTTCGCCGGCCACCCGAAGCTGCTGCTCGGCGCCCGGCAGGGCGCGCCACTCGCCGTCGGCTTCGGGGAGGGGGAGATGTTCCTCGGCTCCGACGCCCTGGCCCTGGCGCCGCTCACCCGCCGCATCGCCTACCTCGAGGAAGGGGACTGGGTGGAGGTGACGGAAGCCGGCGCGCGCTTCCACGATGCCGCCGACCAGCCGGTGGACCGCGCCGTCGTCGTCACCGCCGTCTCCGGCGCCGCCGTCGGCAAGGGCAACTACCGCCACTTCATGGAAAAGGAACTGCACGAGCACCCCGCCGTCATCGGCGACACGCTGCGCCAGTACCTCGACCCCGGCACCCACGCGGTGCGCCTGCCGCGGCTACCCTTCGACCCCGCGGCGGTGCCGCGCCTGACACTCTCCGCCTGCGGCAGCGCCTTCCTCGCCGCCCATGTCGGGCGCTACTGGATCGAGCAGCTCGCCCGCATCCCCTGCGACGCCGACGTCGCCAGCGAACTCCGCTACCGCGACCCGCCCCTGGCCCCCGGCGGCGGCGCCATCCTCGTCTCCCAGTCCGGGGAGACGGCGGACACCATGGCGGCGCTCCGCCTGCTGAAGGATGGCGGGCAGCGCGTGCTCTCCATCGTCAACGTGCCCGAAAGCACCATGGCCCGCCTGTCCGACGCCGCGCTGCTGACGGTCGCGGGGCCCGAGATCGGCGTCGCCTCCACCAAGGCCTTCACCGCCCAGCTCAGCGTCCTCGCCTGCCTGGCCCTCGGCTTCGCTCGCGCCCGGGGCACGCTGGACGCCGCCGAGGAGGAACGCCTGACCCAGGCCCTGCTCTCCATCCCCGGCCACGCCGCCGCCGTGCTGGAACAGGATGACCGCATCAAGACCCTGGCCGGTGAAATCATGGGCGCGCGGGACGTGCTGTTCCTGGGCCGCGGCTCCATGTTCCCCATCGCCATGGAAGGGGCGCTAAAACTCAAGGAAATCAGCTATATCCACGCCGAAGGTTATGCGGCAGGTGAGATGAAGCACGGCCCCATCGCCCTGATCGACCCGGCCGTGCCCGTGATCGCCCTCTGCCCCTCCGGCCCCCTCTTCGAGAAGACGGCCTCCAACCTGCAGGAAGCCGCGGCCCGCGGCGGACGCATCATGGCCTTCACCGACGCCGCCGGGGCCACCGCCCTCGGCCGCTTCGCCGAACAGGTCATCACCCTGCCCAGCATCGACCCCTTCGCCGCCCCCATCCTGCACAGCATCCCCGTGCAACTCCTCGCCTACCACGTCGCCGCCCTGAAAGGCACCGACGTGGACCAGCCCCGGAACCTGGCGAAAAGCGTGACGGTGGAGTAGCGCGGCGGGATGCGCTGGTGATTCACGAGGGGGCGTTGCCCCCTCGCGCTCCCCCACCAAAGGCCAGCGGGCCTTTGGAAACCAGGGGATGGGGTGGGGAAAGAGGGGGCCGGCGCACCCGTATCACGGTCACCCCAGCCCCCTCTTTCCCCACCCCATTGCTCGCGGTCCAGGGTCCCGTTGGACCCTGGTAGGGAGGGTCCGGGAGGGGCAACGCCCCTCTTGGAATCAACCCGCGCAACACCCGCCCCGCCCCGCTACGCCCGCCGTCGCCTTGTCGCCGGCACCGGGGTTGTGTCCGCTTCGGTGTCCAGTCGGTCGAGGGTGGTGCGCCAGGTGGCGGTCCAGGTGCGGGGTTGGCCGCCGCGGCAGCGCAGCAGGTCGAGGGACCAGCGGGGGTCGCCCAGGGTGTGTTGGTTGCCGCCGAGGCTGGGCAGGGCGTTGACGCGCCAGCGGGTGAGGGCGGCGGAGGGGCCGGGTTCCTCGGTATCCGGGCGGAGCAGCAGGCCGAGGGCGCCGCCGGCTTCGGCGGCGAGTTGGAGGCGGCGGGCGGCGGTGAGGTCGATGTCGGTCAGGGTCAGCAGCGCGCCGGCCACGGCGGGGCAGCGCAGGGCTTCCTCCATGGCCCAGAGGGCATCGGCGGGCCGGGGGGCGCGGACCATGACGAGGTCGGTGGGGGAGAGGCCGTAGCGGGCGAGGCCGGAGGGCCAGGCATCGGGATCCGGCCCGATCCAGAGCACCGGTCCGTTGGCGCGGCCCAGGATGAGGGCGGCGAAGCCCGTGGCGGCGCCGGTTTCGGCGGCCAGGACCTCGTGCAGCCCGGCGCGGGCCAGGCCGCCATCGGGCAGGGTGGCGTCGATGGCCTCGGCGAGCGGCACGGTGCCGGCTTCGGCGCGGGCGAGGGCGGCCGCGGCGCCGCCGCGTTCCAGCCGGCCGATGCGGGCGCGGAGCGCGGCCATCAGCGCGGGCCGGTCCATCGGCGTGGCGTCCGGCGGGGTATTCGCGGCGAGGGGGGGAGGGATATCGGGGGCCATGGCTGTTCTTGCTATGTTCCGATCCCGAGGTGGTCGCGGTCAAGCGGTTTGGGAAGACGGCAGCGATACGATCGTGCATTTTCGTTTGAAGGCAGGGCCTTGCTTCGCGATCATCAAGCGTGGTCGGAGGATGGCGCGGGTGGTGCCGCTCAACCCAACGGCTCTTTAACCTTGCTGCCGCACAACCCGGGTTCTCCGCAGCGGGATCCCGAGGATGCGAGTCGCCCCTTTGCCGCGCTGGGCCTGGCTGCTGCTGGGCCTGTTCTCGCTCGGCGCCTGTGCGCGCCTGCCGGCGGAGGAGGCGCGGGCGACGCCGGCGGCGGCGGTCGCGGCCTGGGGCTTCGCGGCCCTGTCCAGCCATGGCGCGCCGCTGGGTTCCGCGGTCGCGGTGGCGCCGGGGCGGCTGCTGACCAGCGCACATCTGCTGCCGGAGGGTGTGGCGGTGGTGGAGGCGCGGCGTGGCGATGGCCAGGGCCGGGCGGAGGCGCGGGTGCTGGCGCGCAGCGTGGCGATGGATCTGGCGGTGCTGGCGGTGCCCCCTGGCGTCTTCGAGCCCGTGCCGGTGGTGCGGGAGGCGCCGGCGCTGGGCCAGCGCCTCTGGGCGCTGGGTGCGCCGTCGGCGGGGCCGGCCATGGCGGTGGGGGTGGTGACGCGCCCGGCGGCGGTGATGGCCGGGCGGGGGGAGGGCTTCACGGCCCGGATCGCGGCGCTGATGGGCTATTCGGGCGGCCCGGCGCTGGATGAGGACGGGCATCTTCGCGGCCTGGTGACGGCGCTGCCAGGGCAGGGCGGGGCCACGGTGCTCGCGGCGCTGACCGGCATGGACCTGGATGGCTTGGCGCGGGGCGTGGCCGGCAGGGAGGTTTTCTTCCTATCCATCGCGGCGGCGCTGGCGGAATCCGAGCGGATCGCACCCTCGGCCCGCCTTTCCGCCCACCATCCCGTGAGGTCGCCGCAACCCTGACTCCCCCGCGACGTCCCCCGCCTGCCGAGGGAACGGCGATCGGGCGTCGGGGGCGCTGTCAGCAGAGGGAGAAGCGCGATGCAGATGCGGAAGATGGTGGGTCTGATGGCGCTGGGGCTGGTGGCCTGTGCGGCGCCGTCCCTGGGCCCGGGGGGTGACGAAGCGGTGGCGACGGAGTCGCGTAGCGAGGCGCAGCGCGGCCAAGCCTCCTTCTACCACCCCCATCACTTCACCGGCCGGCCGATGGCGAATGGCGAGCCCTTCGACCCGCGCTCCAACTCCGCCGCGCACCGGACCCTGCCGCTCGGCACGGTGGCGGAGGTGACCAACCTCCGGAACGGCGAAAGCCGCACGGTCGTGATCGAGGATCGCGGGCCCTATGTGCGCGGCCGGATCATCGATGTCTCCCCGCGCACGGCGGACGAGCTCGGGATGCGGGAGAGCGGGACGGCGCCGGTGGAGGTCCGCCCGGTCGGCCGCCAGGCCAATGCGGGGCGGGACGAGTAGTCTCAGCTTCAGGTTGAATATGGGGCGGGAAATGACGACGATCCCGCCCCATGTCCCTGGCCCTGCTGCCTGCCGAGCGGCCTGCCGCCCCCGCTCGTCTCAGGGCTGGGGTGGAGGCTCTGCTCGCGCGGCAGCATGGCCGCTTCGCGCCCTGGCTGGCGGTGGCGCTGGGAGCGGGGGTGCTGCGCTACCTGGCGCTGGACCAGGAGCCGGACTGGCAGCCGTTGTGGCTGGTGCCGCCGCTGGCGGTCCTGGGTTTCTGGCTGGCGCGGCGCTGGCTGCTGGCGGGCTGGCTGGTGGGGCTGGCCGCGGCCTTCCTGCTGGGCCTGGGCGCGGCCGGGTGGCATGCCGCGCGCATGCCGCCGCCGCTGACTCTGCCCTTCGGGGCGGTACAGCTCTCCGGCGTGGTGGCGGAGGTGCAGCCCCTGCCCGAAGGGCGGCGCCTGGTGCTGGACCAGGCCCGGATCGGGGATGGCGAAATCTTGCCCCGCAGCATCCGCGTCCGCCTGCGGGCGGAGGATCCGGCGCGGCCGCTGCCGGGTGACGTCGTCAGCCTGCGGGCGCTGATCCGCGCCCCGGGGTCGCCGGCGGTGCCGGGCGGGTGGGACTTCCAGCGCGCGGCCTTCTTCAACGGGCTGGGCGGATCGGGCTTCGCGCTGGGGCCCGTGCAGGTGGAGCAGGGTGCCGATGCGCCGCTGCTGGCGGGGCTGCGCGCCTGGCTCGACCGGCGCGTGGCAGAGGCCATTCCCGGGCCGGCCGGTCCGGTGGCCGCGGCGCTGCTGACGGGCACGCAGAGCGCGATCCCGGAGCCCGCCATGCAGGCCATGCGGGATTCGGGCTTGGCGCATCTGCTCTCCGTCTCCGGCCTTCACATGGCGATCGTCATCGGCCTGGTCTTCGGGCTGCTGCGGGGCGGGATCGCGCTGGTGCCCTGGCTGGCGCTGCGGGTGCCGGCCAAGCCGGTGGCGGCGCTCGTGGCGTTGGCGGCGGGCGCCTTCTACATGGTGCTGACGGGGTCGCAGGTGCCGATGCAGCGATGCCTCGGCATGGCGGTGCTGATGACGGTGGCGATGCTGGCGGGGCGGCGCGTGCTGTCGCTGCGCGTGCTGGCGCTGGCGGCCGCGGCCGTGATCCTGGTGGCCCCGGCCGAGGTGGCGGGACCGTCCTTCCAGATGTCCTTCGCGGCCGTGCTGGCGCTGGTGGCGGGGCATGAGGCGCTGCGTGGCCCGATCGCGTCCTTCAAGGCCGGTGGCGTGACGGGGCCGCGGGCCTGGCGGCGGGTGGCGCTGGTGGTGCTGGGCCTGGTCGCGACATCGCTGTTGGCGGGGGCGGCCACGGCGCCCTTCGGGTTGCACCATTTCGGGCGGCTGCAGGTCTATGGCATCGCGGCCAATGCGGTGGCGGTGCCGCTGACCTCCTTCCTGGTGATGCCGGCGGGGCTGGCGGCGATGCTGGCCATGCCGCTGGGGCTGGAGGCTTGGCCGCTGGCGGTGATGGGCTGGGGGACGGAGGGCGTGCTGTGGGTGGCGCGCCAGGTCGCCGCCTGGCCGGACGCGGCGCCGGTGATGGTGCCGCTGCCGGGCTGGGGGCTGGGGCTGGCCGCCTTCGGCTTCTGCTGGCTCTGCCTGTGGCGGGGCTGGCCGCGGCTGCTGGGCGTGCCCGTCGTGGCGGCGGGGCTGGCGGCGGGGCAGGTGACGCCGCCGGCCGATATCCTGGTCTCCCCGGATGCGCGCATCGTGGCGCTGCGGACGGCGGAGGGCGTGTTCCTGCATCGCGTCCCCGGCGCCACCAACTTCACGCGGGACGCCATGCTGCGGGCCTTTGGCGTGACGGAGGCCCGGCCATTGCCGGAGAACGGGGAGGCAGCGGGCGGCGCCATCGCCTGCACGCCCTCGGCCTGCCGGTTCCGGCCGCGCCCCGAGGTCGCGGAGGCCGTGCTGCTGCGCAGCCCGCCGCCGGCCCGCGGCCGCCGTGCCGATCCGCCCGACGCTAACGCGCTGGCGGAGGCCTGCGGCCGGGCGGCGCTGATCCTGGCGCTGGAGCCGGTGCGGCCGCGCTGCCGCCAGGGGGAGACGATCGACCGCTTCGCCATGTGGCGGGATGGCGCGCAGGCGGCGTGGCTGGCGCCGGAAGGGGCGCGGGTGGTGTCCGACCGCGCCTGGCGCGGCAACCGCCCCTGGGTGCCGCCCGTGCCGCTGCCGGGACGGGCGGAGGCGCTGCCGCTGGCCCCGGTGGACCCCGGCGGCAACTGAAGCGTCACGGGCCGGACGCGGCGCTGTCATCAACAGAACGACAACGGCCGGAACGGCGGCGGTTACCCTTTCTTATCCCCCGGCGACGCACAGTCGTGGGACGGAAACAGGGGAATGAAGGACATGATCGCGACCATCACGGCCCATCCGGCGCTCATGGACCTCGGCCTGGTCGCTGTCGGGCTGGTGCTGGGCGCCGGCGCGCTGGTGGCTTGGCAGCGGCTGCATGCCTGGCGCGAGCAGCGCCTGTCCGAATGGGACCCCTACTGATCTCAGCGGACCGGCCGTTTGACCGGTCCGAGCGCCCGAATGGGCGCCGCGGCAAGTGACGCGAAGCAAAGCCGGCGGAGCCGGCGCCCGGCGACTGAGGGTCAACAACACTGAAGGGCCCGGCCATCGCGGCCGGGCCTTCCGGCGTCAGTACTTGCGCAGCAGGCCGATCAGGCGGCCCTGCACCCGGACCCGGTCGGGTCCGAAGATCCGCGTCTCATAAGCGCGGTTGGCGGGTTCCAGCGCCACGGAATTCCCGCGGCGGCGCAGGCGCTTCAGCGTCACCTCCGCCTCATCCACCAGCGCCACGACGATCGACCCGTTCTCCGCCGTGTCACCGCGGCGGATGATGACCGTGTCGCCGTCCAGGATGCCGGCTTCCATCATCGAATCACCGGCGACTTCCAGCGCGTAGTGTTCGCCACCGGCCAGCAGGGCGGCCGGGACTTCCACCATCGCCGTGGTGTCGCGCAGTGCCTCGATCGGCATGCCCGCGGCGATGCGGCCGTAGAGGGGCAGCTGGACCGCAGCGCTGTCATTCGCCGTCTTCTGCACGCCGGCCAGGCCGGGCGCGAAGTTGCCGCGGATGACATTGGGCGTGAAGGCGGGCGCGGCTGCCGGGGCGGGCGCCGCCGGGGCGGCGACGGGCGCGGGGTCGGCGCGGCGGGGCGACACGTTCTCCGGCAGGCGCAGCACTTCCAGCGCCCGGGCGCGGTGCGCGCGGCGCTTCAGGAAGCCCCGTTCCTCCAGCGCCGTGATCAGGCGGTGGATCCCCGACTTCGACTTGAGGCGCAGCGCCTCCTTCATCTCCTCGAAGGACGGGGAGAAGCCGGTGGCGCGCAGGTGCCGGTCGATGAACATCAGCAATTCGTGCTGCTTGCGCGTGAGCATGGGTTTCTCCACTGCCGGTTCCCCTTGGTGGTGTCCGAGGGGTGGGGGCGCCTTCGCCCCGAACAAACAAGCAACCGACGTGGATGTTCTATGTAGGTTCCTGCCGTGTCGTCAAATGTTTTCCACAGACCCAGGCAAAACCTGGGGTGAATCGGGATTCGCCCCCGCGCCAGGACGCGCGAATCAGAGCCCGAGGCGGTCCAGCGGAATCGCCTCCACCGCCGCGCCCTCCGGCAGCGCCGGGGCATGGGGCGGGCGCAGGATCAGCGCTTCCGCCCGCGCGAGCGTCTTCAGCATGGAACTGTCCTGCTGCGGGAAGGGCGTCGCCACCAGGCGGCCGTCGCGGTCGGTGGAGAGCGTCGCGCGCAGGTGGTCGAAGCGCTTGTCGTTCTCGGCCAGCGGGCTGCCGGCATGGGCCTGGATGGTGGGGGGCGGGCCCGCGGGCGCGCCCGACAGCGCCGCCAGCGCCGGCATCAGGAACTGCACGGCGCAGACCATGGCGGAGACCGGATTGCCCGGCAGGCCGAGCACGGGGGTGGTGCCGAGCCGCCCCCAGATCAGCGGCTTGCCCGGCCGCATGGCGATCTTCCAGAAATCCAGCGCGAAGCCGTCCTGGCCGAGCGCGGTCTGGATCAGGTCATGGTCGCCGACGCTGGCGCCGCCCGTGGTCACCAGCAGGTCGCAGGCCCGCGCCGCGGCGGCGGTGGCGGCGATCGCCTCCCGGTCGTCGGGCGCGATGGGCAGGACCAGGGGATCGCCGCCGCCGGCGCGCACCATGGCGGCGATGGCGTGGGCGTTGCTGCTGACGATGCCGCCGGGCGGGATCGGGTCGCCGGGCAGGGCGATCTCGTCGCCCGTGGCCAGGATGCCGATGCGCGGGCGGCGATGGACCATCAGCCAGGGATGGTTGGCCGCCGCCGCCAGGCCGACATCACGCGCCGTCAGGCGACGGCCGGGGGCGATCAGCGCCTCGCCCTCCGTGAAGTCGAGGCCCCGCCGCCGGACCCAGCGGCCGGGCTTCACGGCTTCCCGCACCTCCACCACGCCATCAGCGGCGACCGCATCCTCCTGCAGCAGGATCCCGTCCGCGCCGTCGGGGATGAAGGCGCCCGTGAAGATGCGGACGGCCTGGCCGGGGCCGACGCGGCCGGCATAGGGGTGGCCGGCCGGTGCCGATCCCACCACGGCCAAGCGCGCGCCGAGCCGCGCGTCGGCGGCGCGCACGGCGTAGCCATCCATGGCGGAGACATCGGCGGGCGGCTGCGTCAGGCGGGCGAGGACGGGGCGGGCCAGGACGCGGCCCCAGCCCTCCGGCAGCGCCACCGCCTCGGCCGGCGTGGCGGCGAGGCCGCCCAGGATGCGGGCCCGGGCTTCCTCGACCGAAAGCATCAAATCGCCTCGTAAGTGCCGGATTTTCCGCCGGATTTATGGACCAGGCGGACATCCTCGATCCGCATGGCGCGGTCGGCGGCCTTGACCATGTCATAGACCGTCAGCGCCGCGACGGTGACGGCGGTCAGCGCCTCCATCTCCACGCCGGTCTGGCCGGTCAACTTCACCGTCGCTTCGATCTCCACCGAGTCGGGGGCCACCGGGGTCAGGTCCACCGTGACCTTGGAGATCAGCAGCGGGTGGCAGAGGGGGATGAGGTCGCTGGTCTTCTTGGCGGCCATGATGCCCGCGAGCCGCGCGACCCCCAGCACATCGCCCTTGCCGACCTGCCCGGCCTGGATCAGCGCCAGCGTTGCCGGCGCCATCACCACGCGGCCGCGGGCGGTCGCGGTGCGGCTGGTCTCCGCCTTGGCGGAGACATCGACCATGGCGGCGCGGCCGGCCTCGTCGAAATGGGTGAGCTTGGTCACGGGCAGCCTCAGTCGAGGGCGGTGATCAGTTCCCGGGCCGCCGCCTCCACATCGGGCTGGCGCAGCAGGTGTTCGCCGACCAGCAGGCAGCGGGCGCCGGCGCGGCACATCCGGCGCACGTCGTCGGGGGTGCGGATGCCGCTTTCGCCGACCGGGATGCGGTCCGCCGGGATCAGCGGGATCAGCTCATCCGACGTCGCAAGATCGGTGACCAAGGTCTTGAGATTGCGGTTGTTCACGCCAATCAGCCGCGTCTCCAGCCCCAACGCGCGATCCAGCTCCCGCCGGTCATGCACCTCCGCCAGCACGGCCATGTCGAGCGACCGGGCGACATCCTCCAGCTCCTGCGCCTGGTCGTCGGACAGCGCCGCCAGGATCAGCAGGATGGCGTCGGCGCCCATCGCGCGGGCCTCGAACACCTGCCAGGGGTGGACCATGAAGTCCTTCCGCAGCACGGGCAGGGAACAGGCGGCGCGGGCCTGGACCATGTGGCCGAGGTCGCCCTGGAACCAGGGGCCGTCCGTCAGGACGGAAAGGCAGGCGGCGCCCGCCTTCTCATAGGCCGCGGCGATGGTCGCGGGCTCGAAGGGGTCGCGGATCAGGCCGCCGGAGGGGGAGGCGCGCTTGATCTCCGCGATCAGCCCGACGCGGCCTTCGCCGACCGCGTCGCAGAGCGCGCGGGTGAAGTCGCGCGGCGCATCGGCGCTCGCGGCGCGCTTCTCCATCTCATGCAGGCTGACGGAGGCGGAGCGTTCGCGCACCTCCTCGTATTTGTCGGCGAGGATACGGGCCAGGGTGTCGGACATGGCGGGGGTAGTCGCGTTCATCGGGGGGACTCAGGCAGTCGGTTCAGGGGAGGCCGGCGGCGCCGCGGCGGCGCGCAGCCGGTTGAGCACGTCGAGCGCCGCGCCGCCATCGATGGAGCGCGCGGCGAGGGGCACGGCATCCCGCAACGTGGCCGCGACGCCGGCCACCACCAGGCCGGCGGCGGCGTTCAGCAGCACGACATCGCGGTAGGGACCGGGCGCCCCCTCCAGCAACGCCAGCAGGGCGGCCGCGTTCTCCGCCGGGTCGCCACCCTTCAGCGATTCCGCCGGGGCGCGGGGCAGGCCGGCATCCTCGGGCGAGACCTCGAACTCCCGAATCAGCCCGTCCTTCAACTCCACCACCTGGGAGGGGCCGGCCAGCGTCAGCTCATCGAGCCCCATGCCATGCACCAGCCAGGCGCGTTCGGTGCCGAGCCGCGCCAGCGTCTCCGCCATCGGGCGCAGCCATTCCGGGGCGAAGGCGCCCGTCATCTGCCGCCTCACCCGGGCGGGGTTCGCGAGCGGGCCTAGCAGGTTGAAGATGGTGCGCGTGCCGAGCTCGACCCGTGGGCCGGCGGCGTGGCGGAGCGCGGCGTGGTGGCGGGGCGCCATCAGGAAGACCATGCCGGCTTCCGCCAGCACCGCCGGCAGCCGGTCCAGCGGCGTTTCCATGACGGGGATGCCGAGCGCCGAAAGCGCATCCGCGGCGCCGGAGCGGGACGACAGCGCGCGGTTGCCGTGCTTCGCCACCTTCACGCCCGCGCCGGCCACGACGAGGGCGGAGGCGGTGGAGATGTTCAGCGTGCCCGCCGCATCGCCGCCTGTGCCGACGATGTCCATGGCGTCCGGCGGCGCTTCCACGGCGATCATGCGGGCGCGCATGGCGCGGACCGCGCCGGTCATCTCCGCCACCGTCTCGCCCCGCACGCGCATGGCCATCAGCAGGCCGGCGATCTGGGCCGGGGTGGCCTCGCCGGCCATGATCATGCCGAAGGCGGCCTCGGCCTCGCTCTCCGCCAGGCGTTCGCCGGCCGCGAGCCGCGCCAATATCCGTTTCATGCCGGGGCGAAGGCGTTGCGCTGGGCGGCCAGCGCCAGGAAGTTGCGCAGCATGTCGTGGCCGTGCTCGCTGGCGATGCTCTCGGGGTGGAACTGCACGCCCCAGATCGGCAGGTCCCGGTGTGCCAGGCCCATGACCAGCCCGTCGGCGGTCCGGGCCGTCGGCACCAGCGTCTCCGGCAGGTCTTCCACCACCAGCGAATGGTAGCGGGTGGCGCGGAAGGGGGAGGGGAGGCCGGCGAAGATGTCCGTGCCCCCGTGGTTCACGTCCCAGACCTTGCCATGCACGGGCTCCGGCGCCCGCACCACCTTGCCGCCGAAGGCCTGGCCGATGGCCTGGTGGCCGAGGCAGACGCCGAGCAGCGGCAGGCGTTCGGCCGCCGCCGCGGCGATGACGTCCAGGCAGATGCCCGCCTCGTTCGGCGTGCAGGGGCCGGGGGAGAGGACGATGGCGTCCGGCTTCAGGGCCAGGGCTTCGTCGGCCGACAGGGAATCATTCCGCCGAACCTCAACCACCGCTCCAAGGTCGCCCAGGAAGTGATAGAGATTCCACGTAAAGCTGTCGTAATTGTCGATCAGCAGGATCATACGGTGCGATGGTCGCCCCGCAACCGCGGTTAATCAAGTGTGGCGGAAGCGGGGCGGGGCTGCGTCAGCGGCGCTGCCGGATGGCCAGGGCCACGGTCAGCGCCCCCGCGGCGATGACCAGCGCATCCTCGATCACCCCGCTGCGGGTCTGGCCGATGCGGGCCATGGCGCGCTTGCGGCCATCCAGCGTCAGGTAGGCCAGCGGGATGGCGGCCGCGACGGCGATGGCCGCGCCGTCACGCTCCCGCCCCCTCGGTGCCAGGGCGGCACCGGCGATGCCGGCGCTCGCGACGCGCGACGCCAGGCCGAGGGCGACCGTGCGGTCGGGGGCGGATTTCAGCTTGTCACCCAGGAACTCCCCCACCGCCATGACCAGCGCTCCGACCTTGAACAGCGGGTGGTCCAGCAGGAAGAGGCGCCCGGGCATCCGGCTGCCCGCCAGGCGCGCCGTCGCGATGGTGGCCATGGGCGTCATGGACCGCGCGCTCGCGACGGCACCGATCAGCGCGGAGGGAAGCAGGGCGGGGAGGATCATGCGCGGTCAACACGATTAGGCCTCGCGTGGTTCCAACGCCGTGGATTGACGCCGCCCTGCCATCTGCCATGGTAGATGCAATCATACGGGAAACGTCCCCCTGTCCGTCCTCCGCCCCTTCACCGAGACCGACCTGCAATCGCTCGCCGCCCGCGCCTATGCGCGAATCCGGGAGGCGATCGTGGCCGGCAGCCTGGCGCCGGGCCAGCGCATTTCCGAACGCGGCCTGGCCGCCGCCCTCGACATCTCCGCCCAGCCGGTGCGGGAGGCGCTGCGGCGCCTCGAGGTCGAGGGGATGGTGGAGACGCGCCCCCGCAGCGGGACCTATGTGGCCGATCTCGGCCGGGACCGGCTGTTCGAGATCGGGCTGATCCGCGCGACGCTGGAAGCGGTGGCGGCCAGGCTGGCGGCCGAACGCGCGACGCCGGCCGACCACGCCGCGCTGCGCGCCAGGCTCGACGCCATCGCGGGCGCGATGCGGAGCGAGGATGCGGCCGCGGTGACGCTGGCGAACGAGGCGCTGCACGATGCCATCCACGCCGCCGCCGCCAGCCGGGACGTGACGAGGCTGCTGGAGGGGCTCCGCGCCTATGACCACCTGACGCGCGAACGCATCCTCTCGACCCCCGAGGAACGCGCCACCGCCCAGGCGGAACACCAGGCGATCGTGCAGGCGATCATCGATGGCGATGCCCGCGGCGCGGAAGCGGCCATGAAGGCCCATGCCTTGCGATCACTATCCGTCGCCCTGCCCTGAGGGCGGCACCAACGCGTTGAGGGAGGAAACAACAATGAACCGTCGCACGCTGCTGGGGGCGCTTGCCGCCGCCACCACCCTGCCGATCCCGGCCTTCGCGCAGCCGCGCCCCTGGCCGTCCCAGCCGATCCGCGTGATCATCCCCTTCGCCGCCGGGGTGACCGACACGCTCGGCCGGCTGGTGACGCTGGAGATGGGCCGCCGGCTCGGCCAGACCTTCGTGGCGGAGAACCGGCCGGGCGCCGGCGGCAACATCGGCGCGGAGGCCTGCGCGCGGGCGCCCGCGGATGGCAACACCATCTGTATGGGCACGATCAGCAGCCACGCGATCAACCCCGCCATCATGACGCGGATGCCCTACGACAACATCCGCGACTTCGCGCCGATCACGCAGCTGTCGCACCAGCCCAATGCGCTGGTCATCAACAACGATGTGCCGGCGCGCACGCTGGCCGAGTTCATCGCGCTGGTGAAGGCACGGCCGGGCTTCTACAGCTACGCGACCTCCGGCGTCGGGACCTCGGCGCATCTCGCGGGCGAATCCTTCGCGCAGCTGGTCGGCGCGGAGATCGTGCACGTGCCCTATCGCGGCAGCGGCGGCGTCATGACCTCCGTCATGTCCGGCGAGACGCCGATGTCCTTCGACAATCTGTCATCGGTCCTGCCGCTGGCGCGCGAGGGGCGCATCCGGCTGATCGGCGTGGGCAGCACGGAACGCATCGCCGCGGCGCCGGACGTGCCCGCGATCGCGGAGGCGCTGCCGGGCTTCGAGAGCCTGTCCTGGCACGGGCTGTTCGCGCCGGCCAACACGCCGCCCGCCATCGTGACGCGCCTGCACGCGGAAGCCGTGGCGGCGCTGCGGGAGCCCGCGCTGGCGGCGCGGCTGCAGGAGCTGGGCTTCACGCTGGTCGGCAGCAGCCCGGATGAGTTCAAGGCCTTCATCGCGGCGGAGACGCGGCGCTGGGGCGATGTGGCGCGGCGCGCCAATCTTCGTGTGGAGTGAGTTGATGGCAGTCTCCGAACGCGTGGCGACGGCGCTGCGCGGCGTCTCCGGCATCCTGGTCACGCCCTTCGACGGGGATGACCAGCCCGTGCCGGGGAAGCTGGCGCCGATCATCGATCGCGCGGTCGGCGCGGGCATCGGCGCGCTGACGGTCAACGGCAATACCAGCGAGTTCTATGGCCTGACGCTGGAGGAAGCGCGGCGCATGCAGGCCGCGGTGCCGGGGCTGGTCGGCGGCCGCGCCATCGTCGTGGCCGGCGTCGGCCGCAGCGTGAAGGAGGCTGCGTCGCTCGCCAAGGCGGCGAAGGCCGATGGCTGCGACGCCATCATGATCCACCAGCCGCCCGATCCCTTCCGCGCGCCGCGCGGCGTCGCGGCCTATGTGGAGCGGGTGGCGGAGGCGGCGGATGGGCTGCCGGTGCTGCTGTACCTCCGTGACGACAGCGGGGGCCTTGATGCCATCGCGAAGCTCGGCGCCGTGCCGGGGGTGGCGGGCGTGAAATGGGCGACGCCCAACCTGCTGACCCTGGCGGCGGCCAGGCGGGCGGCGCCGCACCTCGCCTGGATCTGCGGGCTCGCGGAGCCCTGGGCGCCGCCGATGACGGCGATGGGGGCGCGGGGCTTCACCTCCGGCGTCATCAACGTGGCCCCGCATCTGTCGATGGCGGTGCTGAACGCGCTGGCGGCGGGGGATTTCGAGGCAGCGGATCGCGCTGTCCTGGCGATCGAGAACTTCGAGAAACTGCGGGCGCAGGAAGGCAACGGGGCCAACGTCTCCGTCGTGAAGGCGGCACTCGCCCTGCGGGGCGAGGATGTGGGCGCCGCCCGCCCGCCCGCCGCCTGGCCGCTGGCGCCGGCGGCGACGGAAGCGCTGCGTGGCGTGCTGGCGGGTTGGGACAAGAACGGCGGCTGAAGCCGCCGCGACAAGGGGAAGGAAGCGAACCATGAAGCGACGCCTGCTGGGGGCGCTGTCCGCGCTGCTGTTCTGCCTGCCGGCGATGGCGGCGGACCTGCCGGACCGCCCCATCCGCATCATCGTGCCAGCGCCCCCGGGCGGCACCAGCGACATCATGGCCCGCGTGCTGGCGGAAGCCGCCGGCCCCTTCCTGCCGCGCGGCGCGGTGGTGGAGAACCGGGGCGGCGCCGGCGGCAACATCGCGGCCGCCGAGGTCGCGCGCGCCATCGCGGATGGCACCACCATCCTGCAATGCAGCTTCGGCCCCTGCGGCGCGAACCCCGCCCTCTACGCCAATCCCGGCTATGACCTGCTGCGCGATCTGGCGCCCGTCATCCTGACCGGCGCGGTGCGCAACGTGATGAGCGTGCGGCGCGACCTGCCGGCGCAGAACGTGCAGGAACTGCTGGCCCTCGCCCGCGCGCGGCCCGGCGCGCTGACCTATGGCTCCTCAGGCGTCGGCGCCTCCAACCATATCGGGCCGGAACTGCTGCGATCGATCACGGGCATCGAGATGCAGCACGTGCCCTATCGCGGATCGGGCCCGGCGACGACGGACCTGATCGCCGGCCGGATAGACATCTTCTTCGACAACCTCCCCTCCATCCTGCCGCATATCCGCGCGGGCGCTGTGCGCCCCATGGCGGCGGTCAGCGCCGCGCGGCTGCCGGAACTGCCTGATCTGCCCACCTTCGCGGAACAGGGGGTGGAGGGCATGGCGATCGACAGCTGGTTCGGCTTCCTCGCCCCCATGCGCACGCCCCAGCCCGCCATCGCCGCGCTCAACAGCGCCTTCGGCCGCGCGCTGGAGAATGAGGCGGTGCGCCGCCGCATGGCCGATCTCGGCGTCGTCGTGCTGGGCGGCACGCCGCAGCAGATGGACACCTACATGCGCGGCGAAGTCGCGCGATGGGCGGAAGTGGTCGCCAAGCAGGGGATTCGCGCGGAATGAGCGCTTCGTCGAGGATCACCTGCGTCCGCACCCTGCGGGTGCCGGAACGCGCCAATCTCTGCTGGGTGGAGATCGAGACGGCGGAGGGGCTCACCGGCCTCGGCGAGGCCTTCCGCGGCGCCGCGGCGGTCGAGGGGCAGATGCACGACCTCGTCGCGCCCTACCTCCTCGGCAAGGATGCAAGGGACATCGAGCGGCACCACCGATTCCTGATGACGCCCTATGTCGGCTTCGGCGCGTCGAGCGCCGAGATGCGCGCGGCCTCGGCCGTCGATATCGCACTGTGGGATTTGGCGGGGCAGCGGCTCGGCGTGCCGGTGCACGAGGCGCTGGGCGGCCTCTCCCGCGACCGCATCCGCGCCTACAACACCTGCGCGGGCTACGACTACAATTCCCGCCCCAACCGGCGGGAAGTGCAGGGGGCGGAGGATCGCGCCGGCCCCTATGACGACCAGGTGGCCTTCATGAATGCCCCCGAGGAGCTGGCGCATTCGCTGCTCGAGGAAGGCTTCACCGCCATGAAGATCTGGCCCTTCGACATCCATGCGGCGGAATCGGGCGGGCAGCTCATCAACCTCGCCGACCTCAACAAGGGCATGGAGCCCTTCGAGAGGATCAGGGCCGCCGTCGGCGACCGGATGGAGGTGATGGCGGAGCTGCATTCGATGTGGTCGCTGCCCGCGGCATCCCGCATCTGCAACGCGCTCGCCCCCATCCGGCCCTTCTGGGTGGAGGACCCGATCCTCAAGATGGATGACACGGCGGCGCTGGCGGAATTGCGGCGCATGGCGCCGGGCGTGCCGATCTGCGCCAGTGAAACCCTCGGCGGCAAGGTGGCGTTCCGTGACCTCCTGGTGGCCGGCGCCACCGATATCGTCATGGTGGACCTGACCTGGTGCGGTGGACTGACCGAGGCACGGAAGATCGCGGCCATGGCGGAAGCCTGGGCGCGTCCGGTCGCGCCGCACGACTGCACGGGGCCGGTGACGCTGGTGGCGTCGCTCCATTTCGCGCTGCACGCGGCGACGGCGATCTTCCAGGAAGTGGTGCGGGCGACGCTCGCGACCTGGTACCGGGACCTGGTGACGGTGCTGCCGCGGGTGGAACGCGGCTACTGCCTGCCGATGCAAGGCCCGGGGCTGGGGACGGCGCTGCAGCCGGACACGCGCAGGCGCGCGACGATTCGCGAAACCAGGGCCTAGGCAGCTTCAAGGGCTGGCGGGCGGCGGAGGATGCCGCCCCGCCGCCCGTGATCCCGGCGCGGCGCCTCGACCTCGATGCCACGCTGGGCCTCGCGGCGCCGGATGCGCTGTTTGTCGCGGCGACCGCCTATCTGCTGCTGCCCGCGCTGATCTTCGCGGGCGGCTTCCTGGCGCTTCCCTGGGCGGCGACCTGCCTGCTGGCGGGGATCGGGGCCTTCGCGCTGCTGCCGGGCTGGCGGCATGGCTGGCCGCTGTCCCGCCGCGCGACGCTGGCCTGCGCCGCCGGCGCGCTGGCTTGGGGCTTCGGGTCCAGCGGCACGCATCATCTGCTGTATGCCGCGGTGGACTGGCAGATCCGGGACGCCGTGCTGCATGACCTGGCGACGGGCCCCTGGCCGGTGCTGTACGCCATCGGCGACTTCGCCTGGCTGCTGCGCGCGCCGCTCGGCTACTACATGCCGGCGGCGGCGATCGGTCGGCTGGGCGGCGTGACGGCGGCGCAGGCGGCGCTGTTCCTCTGGACCGCGCTCGGCCTGTTCCTGGTGCTGGCGCTGCTGGCGGCGCTGGCGCGGGACGTGCTGCCGGGGCGGCGCCACGCGGCGCTGGTCCTCGCGCTGGTCTTCGTCACCTTCGGCGGGCTCGACCTGCTGCCCAACCTCTGGCTGGACGCGACGGAAGGCGATGGGATCGCGAGCTACTGGGGCCGCGGCGGCGAATGGTGGGCGCGGGAGTTCCAGTTCTCCGGCCATGCGACGCTGCTGCTCTGGGTGCCGAACCACGCGCTGCCGGCCTGGCTGCCCGCGCTGCTGCTGCTCCGCCATGCGCGCCAGCCCCGCTTTGCCGCGACGGCGGGTCTGCCGCTGGCGGCGGCGGCCATCTGGGCGCCGCTCTCGGCGCTGGGCGCGGGGGTGCTGACGGCGGCGGCCTTCCTGCTGGCCGGCTGGCCCGCCATCCGCGCCGCCCTGTCGGGGCCCGCCAACTGGCTGTCCGTGGCGCTGGTGGTGCCGGCGGGGCTGTTCCTGATGGCAGGCTCCTCCTCCATCCCGCACGGCTTCCTGTTCAGCCTGCATGGGTGGGAGGCGCTGCCGAGGCTGCTGCTGTTCCTGCTGGTGGAGGTCGGGGCCCTGGCGATCGCGCTGCGCCTGCTGGTGGGGTCGCGGCTGCTGGCGGTCGCGGTCGGGCTGCTGGCGATCCTGCCGCTCTACGTCTTCGGCCCGGGCAACGAGATGACGATGCGCGGCGGCATCGCGGCGCTGGCCTTCCTGGCGGTGGCCGCCGCGCTGGCGGTGCTGCACGCCCTGCCGGGCTGGCGGCGCAGCCTGGTGGCGGCGCTGCTGCTGCTGGGCGCGGCGGGGCAGGCGATGGAGGCCTCCATCCTGTTCAACGAGCCCTGGCCGCCGAGCCGCGGCTGCACCCTGCCGGAAGCCGCGGCACAATCCGTCTTCACCGACACGGACTGGTCCCACTACGTCATCCCCTGGCCGGACCGCGCCCTGGCCCGGCTGCTGGCGGAGCCCGCCGAACGCCAGGTGGACCCGGAAACGGTGGCCCGCTGCTGGCCGGAGGAGGGCGGCTGATGCTGCTCCCCCGCCGCGTCCTGCTGGCGACGACGCCGATCCTGGCGTCCGAGCGGCTGGAGGCGGAGGCCACCCGGCGGCTGCCCCACGGCGTGGCCGACTGGATCGCCGGCGGCGCGGGCGGGGAGGCGGCGCTCCGCCGCAACCGCGCGGCGCTGGAAGCCGCGACGCTCACGCCCCGGGTCCTGACCGGCGCGGGGCCGGCCGATCTGCGACGCCGGGTCGCGGGGCTCGACCTGCCCCACCCCATCGGGATCGCCCCCTTCGGCCTGCATGGGCTGATGCATCGGGATGCCGAGGCCGCGACGGCGCGCGGGGCGGGGGGCGCGCTGTTCATCGTGCCGATGGTGGCGACCCTGTCCCTGGAGGCGGTCGCCGCCGCGGCGCCGGGCTCGCCGCGCTGGATGCAGGTCTATCTGCAGGCCGATCGCGGCGCGACGCGGGACCTGGCGGCGCGGGCCCGGGCGGCGGGCTATGGCGCGCTGGTGGTCACGCTCTCCGCCCCCGTCGCGGCCTGGCGGGAGAGGGACATCGCCAACGGCTTCGCCCCCGACCCCGCCCGCGGCAACGGCAATGACCGTCCCGCCTATGCGCGTCCGCTCCAGGGCGGCACGGACCCGTCCCCCAGCTGGCAAGACATCGAGGCGCTGCAGGCCGAGGGCATGCCCCTCGTGCTGAAGGGCATCCTGCACGCGGAGGACGCGGCGCGCGCGGCGGCGATGGGTTGCGGCGTCATCGTCTCCAACCACGGCGGCCGCCAGATGGAAAGCAACCCCGCCAGCTTCACCGCCCTGCCGCGGGTCGTGGACGCGGTGCGGGGCCGCGCGCCGGTGCTGATGGATGGCGGCATCCGGCGCGGGGAGGATGTGGTGAAGGCGCTCGCCGCCGGGGCCGACGCGGTGCTGGTCGGCCGCCCGGCCGCCTGGGCGCTGGCCTCGGGCGGCGCCGAGGGGGTCCGGGGCCTGCTGGCGCGGCTGGCGGCCGAGCTTTCGACGGCGATGCGCCTGGCCGGGGTGGACCGCCTGGACGCGACCGGGCGGGGGTTGCTGGACTGAGCGATCAGGCGGCGTTGGATATAGGTCTAGGGCCAGTCGTCGGTTGAAAAAAGCGACCGAGATCACCGAAGAATCTGAAACGATCATTTTTCGTTGATGCCAATGGCGCCTTGGCCTACGGATGGCCGTGTCGGTCGGCCTTCATCACCGGCACGGAAACACGGCAATTTCTACCGCCAACGCGCTGCCGCTGCTGGACTGGGATCCCGGTCACCTTCAGGCGGCGCTCGCCGCCGCGGGGGTGGGCCTGTGGTGGTGGAACGTCGAGACCGACGAGATCGTCATGGACGGCCGGGCGCATGATCTGTGGGACCTGGCCCCGGGCAGCACCACCAGCTTTGCGGCCATGTCGGCGAAGATCCATCCCCGGGACCTCGACCGCGTGCGCGCCGCCTTCGCTGCCACGCGGGGAACACCCGGCTCCTATGAGATCGATTTCCGCATCCTGTCCGTCGATGAGATCCGCTGGGTCTCCACGCGCGGGCAGGGAAGTGACGCGGATATCGAGAACCATGTGATGCGCGGCATCTTCCTCGACGTCACCGGGCGCAAGCAGGCCGAGGAGGCGAATGAGCTGCTGGCTGGGGAGATGAGCCACCGGGTGAAGAACCTGCTGCTCGTCGCGTCCCAGCTCGCGCAGATCACCTCCCGCTCCGCCACCACGACGGCGGAGATGGCGAGCGATCTGGCCAAGCGGCTGACGGCGCTGGGCCGCGCGCATGAACTGGTCCGCCCGGCAGGTGGCAAGCCGGTGAAGTCGGCGCTGCTGGCCGATCTGCTGGCGGTGCTGCTGCAGGCCTATGACGACAGCGATGGTCATTCCGGGCGCATCCGCATCGCGGTGCCGCGGATGAACATCGGGGAGGGGGCGGCCACGACCCTCGCGCTCGTCGTCCACGAACTCGCGACCAATTCGCTGAAGTACGGCGCGCTGTCGGCCATCGCCGGTACGCTCGAACTCCGCTGCTCGGCGCCGGATGAGGAGGTGGTGCTGGTCTGGACCGAACGCGGCGGCCCCGCGGTCAAGCAGCCTGCCACGGCCTCTGGCTATGGCAGCGACCTCGTCCGCCGCAGCGTGGGGCGGCACCTCGGCGGCGGAATCGACCATGAATGGTCGCCGGAAGGGCTGATCGTGACGCTGCGGCTGCGGCGAGACCGGCTGGCGGCCTGATCGTCAAGCCCGCGCCACCGCCGCACCGTCAAGCCAGGGACGTCGCGGGCAGCGAGGCGCTGGCATCGGCCAGCAGCGTCGGACCGAACAGGCGCGGGATGTCGTTGTGCGGCGCGCTGGTCAGCAGCACGCGGAAGCGCGGCGCGCCGAGCCCGGCCTGACCCAGCCCCGCCGCTAGGCGGCGGGACGGCGCTTCGGTCGCCGTGCCGGGGCGGGCGATGACGGCCAGCGCCGGCAGCGGTACGCCCGGCCGGATGTCCTGCGCCCGCGCCCGCGCCCAGCGCAGCACCGGGCCATGGTCGCCATAGAGCGCGTCGAAGAGATGCGCCTCATCCACCCGCAGCGCGCCGCGCAGGCTGGTCTCCAGGATGCGGGCCAGGCCGGAACCGCCGCCGGAATGGGCGGTCAGTACCAGCTGGGTCGGCGCCGGCAGGCGGGGGCCGAAGCCCGCCAGCGCTTCCTCCACCACCGCCTGCAACCCGCCTGGCACGCCCATGGCCGGCCAATCGAAGGCGCCGGGCCGGCCGGGCACGGGGCGGCCACGCGGCAGGATGGCGATGGTGGGGGGGAAGGCGGGCAGGACCAGGCCGCTGCCGGGCAGGCGCCCCTGAACCAGGCGCAGCGGCTCGTTCGGCGCGCTGAAGCCGTGCAGATGGACGACGATGCGCAGCTGCGTGGCGCCGGCGGGGATGGCCGTCCAGCGCATCGCCGCATCGGGCTCCCCGGGCAAAGTGCCATGCGCCGAGAGCGACTGGAGGCGTGGCACCGCCATCTCGCCGGCCGGGATGCCGCCGGTCACGCCCGGCCGCGGCCCCGCGCCGCAGGCGGCGAGGGTGGGCAGGGCGAAGAGGGCGGCGCGGCGGCTCAGGGCGACCATGCGCGCGCCTATGCCATGGCGCGGGCGGCCTGGGGACGATTCGATGCGGGACACGGGACACGCTCCGGGGCTGCACCCCCGGAACGCATCGGAACCGGCCTGGTTCTATCGCCGCTGGGCGGCGTTGCTCGTTATCGCCGCTGGGCGGCGTTGCTCGTTATCGCCGCTGGGCGGCGTTGCTGGTTATCGCCGCTGCGCCGCGAAGCGCACGGCTTCCTCGGCGGCGCGGAACAGGGCGCGCGCCTTCTGGTGCGTCTCCTGGTACTCGGCCTCCGGGTCGCTATCCGCCACCACGCCGGCCCCGGCCTGGACGTGCATGACGCCGTCCTTCACCAGCGCCGTGCGCAGCGCGATGCAGGTGTCCATGTCGCCATCAGCGCCGAAATAGCCGACGCCGCCGGCATAGATGCCGCGGCGGGATGGCTCCAGTTCCTCGATGATCTGCATCGCGCGCACCTTGGGCGCGCCGGAGAGCGTGCCGGCCGGGAAGCCCGCCGCCAGCGCGTCCAGCGCATCGAGGCCGGGGCGCAGCCGGCCCACCACCTCCGACATGATGTGCATGACCTGGCTGTAGCGCTCGACCTGGAATTTCTGCGTCACGCGCACGCTGCCGATCTCCGCCACCCGGCCGATGTCGTTGCGGCCGAGGTCGATGAGCATCAGGTGCTCCGCGAGTTCCTTGGGGTCGGCCAGCAGCTCGACCTCGAGCCGCTTGTCCTCCTCCGGCGTCGCGCCGCGGGGGCGCGTGCCGGCCAGGGGCCGCAGCTTCACCTCGCCATGCTTCACGCTGACGAGGATTTCCGGCGATGCCCCGACCAGGGAAAAACCGGAAAAATCGCAGTAGAACAGGTAGGGCGCCGGGTTCAGGCGGCGCAGTGCGCGGTAGAGCGCGAAGGGGGGCAGGCCGAAGGGCGCGGAGAAGCGCTGCGACGGCACGACCTGGAAGGCGTCGCCGGCATTGATGTAGTCCTTCGCCTTCAGCACCGCTTCCTTGAAGGCCTCCTTCGTGAAGTTGGAGGTCGGCGCGGGCGGCGGCGGCAGCGCGGCGGGCGGCGCCGGGCGGGGCAGGGGGCGATCGAGCGCCGCCTCGGCCTCATCCAGCCTTGCATTCGCCAGATCCCAGGCGGCCTGCGGGTCCATCCCCGGCTCCGGCCAGACCGGCGTCACCAGCGTCAGCGTGTCCCGCACATGGTCGAAGACGGCGACCAGCGTCGGGCGGATCATCACGGCTTCCGGCACGCCCAGCACATCCGGGTTCGTGGCCGGCAGGCGCTCCATCTGGCGCACCATGTCGTAGCCGAGGTAGCCGAACAGCCCCGCCGCGATGCTGGGCAGCCCCGCCGGCATGGGCATGCGCGTCGCCTGCACGAGCGTCCGCAGGCTGTCGAGCGGCGGCGCCGGGTCCGGCGCGAAGGCATGGGGAGCGGACAGGGCGTGGCGGTTGATCTCCGCCTGGCCGCCCCGGCAGCGCCAGACCAGATCCGGCTCCATGCCGAGCGCGGAGAAGCGGCCGCGCGCCGCGCCGCCCTCCACCGATTCCAGCAGGAAGGCGTTGGGCCGGCCCTGCACCAGGCGCAGGAAGGCGCCGACCGGCGTGTCAAGGTCCGCGACCCGTTCCCGGAACAGCACCTGGCCGCGGCCGGCAGCGATGGCCTCCCGGAAGGCGGCGAAGGAGGGGGCCGCGCTCACGGCACCACCTGCTGCATCAGGCCCTGGTTGATCCGCGGCGCCGCGCGGCTGCGCAGCGCGGCGAGGTAGGCGGCCTCCAGCTCATCCGCCGACTGGTTCATCAGCGTGGTGCGGGCATTGGCCAGCGCGGCGGGATCGGCGGCGGGGTCGGCGGCCACGATCTCCAGCAGCTGCGCCACCGCGAATCCGTTGCGCGTCGGCACCATCGTCGCCTCGCCCACCCGCAGGCCGAAGATGGCGGGCAGCAGCTCGGGCGGCACGGTCAGGCCGGGGGTGCCGCCCTGGGCGGGCTGGCGGCCGAAGGGGCCCATCCGCTCGCTCTGCGCGCCCTGCGCCGTCGCGGCATCGGCCAGCGACGCGCCGCCGCGGCTGGCGCCGAGCAGGGCGGCGGCCTTCTCCTCCTGGAAGCGGCGGCGGGCATCGACGATGAAGGCGAGGCGCACCTCATCCGCGATGCTCTCCAGCGGCTTCAGCGCGGGCGGCGTGATGGCCTTCAGCTCCACGGCCATGAAGCCCTCGGCCTGGCGCAGCTCCGCGAGGCGCGGGGCGCGGCCCATCTCCGCCGTGAAGATGGTGCGCAGCGCTTCCTGCCGCGCGGCGGCGGGGACGGGCAGCCCCACCGGCAGGCCCTCCGCGTCGCGGCCCTCGGCGTCCAGCGTCACGGTGGCGACGGTCATGGCATAGCGGCGGGCCGCCTCCTCCAGCGTCGCGCCGCCGGCGATGGCGTCCTCCACCCGGTTGGCACGCTCGAAGGCCAGGTCGCCCGCCCGTTCGAGGGCGACTTCGCGCCGCAGCCGGTCCGCGACCTCCGCCAGCGGCGTGGTGGTGCCGGGGGTGATGCGGGCGACGCGCATGACGTGCCAGCCGAAGGGGGACTGCACGGGGGTGGTGATGCCGCCGGCGGGGGCGGCGAAGACCGCCGCGGCCAGCGCCTCGATCGGCAGATCGGCGCGGGTCAGGTCGCCGAGTGCCAGCGCGCCGCCGCCCGCCGCCGTCGCCGCCTGCTCGATCGCGGCGAAGTCGGGGTTGGCGGCCCAGCTCGCGGCGATGGCCTTCGCGGCATCCTCGGTCGGTACCAGCGCCTGCTGCAGGTCGCGGCGCTCCGGCGTCTCGAACTGGGAATGGCGGGCCTCATAGGCCGCGGTCAGGTCGGCGTCGGAGACCTCGACCTGGTCGGCCAGCGTCTCCGCCGTCAGCACCGCGACCGTCGCCTCCCGCAGCGCGGGGGTGGAGAAGCGGTCGGGGTTGTTGGCGTGGAAGCGGGCGAGGGCGGCTTCCGTCGGCGGCTCCGGCTCCGGCGCCTCCAGCAGCGGGAATTCGGCCACCTGGGCGACGCGCTGCTCGCGCTCGAACCGCACCATGGCGTTGGTGAGGGAGGCGGGCGCCATCGCGCCCGTGCGGACCGCGCCGATCAGCTGGATGCGCTGCAGGTCGTCGCGCACCAGCTGGAGGAACATCGCCTCGTTCATGTCGTTCTGGCGCAGCCACTGGTCGAGGATCAGCCGGTTGAAGCGCCCGCCCGACTGGAAGTTCGGGATGGAGAAGACGTATTCCTGCACCGCCGCGTCGGGGGTGGAGATGCCGAGCCGCCCAGCTTCCAGGCGCTGCGCACGTTCGCTGATCAGGTTCTCCACCGCCTGCATGGCGACGGCGCGGCGCAGCGGCTCCTCCGGCTCGAAGCTCGGGCCGAGCTGGCGCGTCACCCGCTGGAGCTCGCGGCGGGCGGCGGTCTGCGCCTCCGGCACCTCGATGCTCGCGCCCTCCATGCGGACGACGGCGGTTTCCCGCCACAGGTTGCGGACCGTGTCCTCGATCCCCCAGATGCCGAAGGACAGCACCAGGAGGAGGAACAGGACCTTGGCGACCCAGGTCTGTGTGAGCTTGCGGAACCAGGTGATCATGCGCGCCGGGGTAGCCGAGAAATCCGCACGTTGCCAGCCCGGCCCCGCGCCTGTAGGGCCGGCGTCAGTTGGGAAAGGGAGATGGGCATGACCCCGGGCGTCCGGCCGCTGATCGCGGGCAATTGGAAGATGCATGGCACGCTGCGGGAAGCCGCCGCCCTGGCCGAGGCGGTGCGTGCCGGTGCGGTGGCGGAGGCCCTGCCGGCCGACCTGCTGGTCTGCCCGCCCTTCCTGCATGTGCAGATCCTGGCCGCGGCCATGCTGGGCCAGCCGGTCGCGGTCGGTGCGCAGGATTGCCACGCCGCCGCCAAGGGCGCGCATACCGGCGACATCGCCGCGCCCATGCTGCGCGACGTTGGCGCCACCCATGTGATCCTCGGCCATTCCGAGCGCCGCGCCGACCATGGGGAGACGGATGCGGTGGTGCGCGCCAAGACCGTCGCCGCGCTCGCCGCCGGCCTGGTGCCCGTGGTCTGCGTGGGAGAGACGGAGGCGGAGCGCCTGGCTGGCCAGGCGGAGGCCGTCGTCTCCCGCCAGCTGGCGGAGAGCCTGCCGGATGGTTTTGCCGGCATCGTCGCCTATGAGCCCGTCTGGGCGATCGGCACCGGCCGCACCCCGACCGAGGCCGACATCGCCGCCATCCACGGCACCATCCGCGCGGCGCTGGCGGCGCGGTTCGGCGAGGCGGGGGCGAAGACGCGCATCCTCTATGGCGGGTCGATGAAGCCGGGGAATGCCAAGGGCATCCTGGCGCTGCCGCATGTCGATGGCGGGCTGGTCGGCGGCGCAAGCCTGGTGGCGGCGGATTTCCTCGCCATTGCTCGGGCCGCGGGGTGAGCCTCAGCCGTCCGCCGCGATGACGCGCACCGGGTAGGCGGCCGCCTGGCCATCGGCGGTCAGGAAGGCCGCCCCCTCCGCCAGGGCCGTCGCGATCAGCAGGTGGTCGAAGGGGTCGCGGTGGTGGCTGGGAAGGGCCTGCAGCGCCGCCAAATGCGGGATGGCGATGTCCAGCAGCCGGAAACCCTGGTCGCGCGTCGCCGTGGCGATCTCCGTCACATCGGCGTCCAGCTTGCCGATCCGCGCCTTCACGGTGATCTCCCAGAGCGAGGCGGCGCTGACCAGCACCTCGTTCAGCGGGTCTGCGACCAGCGCGGCGGCAGCGGGGCCGAGCCGCGGGTCGCCGGACAGCCACCAGAGCAGCGCATGGGTGTCGAGGAGCAGCCTCACCCCAGGGGCGCTTCCATGGCGTCCAGGATCTCCGCCGGGGTCTCGTCGAAATCGGGCGCGATGCGGATGCGGCCGGTGAGGGTGCCGGGCTGCCGGCGCGTGGCCGCGTCCTGCGGCGGCGGGCGGAGTTCGGCCACCACCTGGTCATGCGAGGTGACCAGGATCACCTGCCCCCGCCGCGCCTCACGCAGGAAGCCCGTCAGGTTGTCGCGCAACTCCCGGACGCCGACGCGCCGGGGCATGTCCGGAGCAGGCATGGTGACCTCCTGTTGCCACGCAATGCGTACACAATCCGGGGCGACGCTTCCAGCGCCGTCACGGTTGACCCACCGCTGGCCTTCCCGCGCGCGGCAGGCTAGAAACGGGCCGCCATGACCACTGTCCTCCTCGTCCTCTTCCTGCTCGTCACCTTGGCGCTGATCGGGGTCATCCTCGTGCAGCGGAGCGAGGGGGGTGGGCTCGGCATCGGGTCCTCCCAGGGCATGGGCAGCTTCATGACGGGGCGCGGCACCGCCAACCTGCTGACGCGCACCACCGCCATCCTCGGCACCGCCTTCATGGCGCTGGCGCTGGTGCTGGCGATGCTCGGCAAGGGCCAGGCGCCGCGCGGGTCCATCCTGGATGCGGCGCCGCCCGCGGCCACCGCGCCGGCGGCCCCCGCGGCCCCGGCCGCGCCGTCCGTTCCCAACAACTGATACCGTCCCGCCCGCGCCCCGCGCGGGCTACATGGCTGTATCGCGGTTCCACGACGCGCGGGTGGGTTTGCTTGCCCGCGCGGCTTCGCTATGAGGGGCGTCCATGACGCGGTTCGTATTCGTCACCGGCGGCGTGGTCTCCTCCCTCGGCAAGGGCATCGCTGCGGCGTCGCTCGGTGCCCTGTTGCAGGCGCGCGGCTACAAGGTGCGCCTTCGCAAGCTCGACCCCTACCTCAACGTCGATCCGGGGACGATGTCCCCGTATCAGCATGGCGAGGTCTTCGTGACCGATGACGGGGCGGAAACCGACCTCGACCTCGGCCACTACGAGCGTTTCACCGGTGTCCATGCCTCCAAGGCGGACAACTGGACCACCGGCCGGATCTATTCCGACGTGATCGCGAAGGAGCGCCGCGGCGACTACCTCGGCGGGACCGTCCAGGTCATTCCGCACATCACGGACAAGATCAAGGACGTGATCCAGGCGGAGACGGATGGCTACGACTTCGTCCTGGTCGAGGTCGGCGGTACCGTCGGCGACATCGAGTCGCTGCCCTTCCTGGAAGCGATCCGCCAGCTGGCGAACGAGGTCGGGCCCACGCGGAGCCTCTTCGTCCACCTGACGCTGGTGCCCTACATCCCCTCGGCCGGCGAGTTGAAGACCAAGCCGACGCAGCACAGCGTCAAGGAACTGCTGGGCGTCGGCATCCAGCCGCAGATCCTGCTCTGCCGCTGCGACCGCCCGATCCCGGAGAATGAGCGCCGCAAGATCGCGCTGTTCTGCAACGTGCGGCCCGAATCGGTCATCCCGGCCTATGACGCCGACAGCATCTATTCCGTGCCCATCAGCTACCACGCCGAAGGCCTGGACCGCGAAGTGCTGCGGCACTTCAACCTGTCCTTCTACGGCGAGCCCGACATGCGGCGCTGGGAGAAGATCGTCCAGTCCATCCGCGCGCCGGAGGGCGAGGTCACCATCGCCGTCGTCGGCAAGTACACGAACCTGCTCGACAGCTACAAATCGCTGGCCGAGGCGCTGACCCATGGCGGCATCGCCCACAACGTGAAGGTCAAGCTGGACTGGGTGGACAGCCAGGTCTTCGAGGAAGGCGACGAGGAGACGCTGAAGCGCCTGGAGGGCGTGCACGGCATCCTGGTGCCCGGCGGCTTCGGCGAACGCGGCACCGGCGGCAAGATCGAGGCGGTGCGCTTCGCCCGCGAACGCAAGGTGCCCTTCTTCGGCATCTGCTTCGGCATGCAGATGGCGGTGATCGAGGCCGCGCGGAACCTGGTCGGCCTCAAGGGGGCCTCCTCCACCGAATTCGGCACCTGCGCGGAACCGGTGGTGGGGCTGCTGACGGAATGGACCAGGGGCAACCGGGTGGAGACGCGCTCCGCCGGCGGCGACCTCGGCGGCACCATGCGGCTCGGCTCCTACACCGCGCATCTCGCGGAAGGCTCCCTGGTGCGGGAGGTCTATGACGGCGCGGCCGAGATCCAGGAACGCCACCGCCACCGCTTCGAGGTGAACGTGGCCTACCGGGAGAAGCTGGAAGGCGTCGGCCTGAAGTTCTGCGGCATGTCGCCCGATGGCAGCCTGCCGGAGATCGTGGAGGTGCCGGACCACCCCTGGTTCATCGGCGTGCAGTTCCACCCGGAACTGAAGTCCAAGCCCTTCGCGCCGCACCCGCTGTTCCGCGGCTTCATCGGTGCCGCGGTCAAGCAAGCCCGGCTGGTCTGAGGAAGGCGCCCGGCGATGGATGAGAAGACCCGGCTGAAGCGGATGGGCATCGGGGCGGCGGCCACCCTGGTGCTGACCATCGTCGCCGCCGCCGTCTTCGGCTCCATCGCCGTGCCGCTGGCGCTGGCGGTGGGGCTGGGGGCGACGCTGCTGCTGGGCGGCGGGCTGGCCAAGAAGTAGCCCGCCGCAAGGGCGCGCTAACCACTGCCCGCCATGATGGGGCCATGCGAACCCTCAAGGGCCATGGCGACATCGAGACCTACCTGTTCGAGCCAGGCGACCTCGTGCGCCTGTTGCGGGCGGAGACGGGGCCCATGGCCAGCGCCCGGCCGGGCGACTGGGGCGTTGTGATGCGGGTGCATCCCTGCGGCGCGCTCGACCTGAAGCTGGCCGGCTATTCCCGGCCGAAGGACGCCTCCATGGCCCGCGCCATGGCGATTCCCCGCGGCCATGTGGAGCCCTGTGACCGCCACGGCCTGCCGCTGCGGCGCGGCTTCTCCGCGGTATGGGACACGCGCGTGCCGCGCTGAGGCGGCACGGGCGCCCGCCGGCGGGCCTGGGCAACATTCCGTCAAAGACTGTCGGGTGTGCTGCCCCCATGCAGAAGCCCGATCCCCGAGACGCCCCGTCCAGCCCCCCCATCGCCATCGGCGACTTCGTGCGCCTGCGGCGGGACGAACCGGGGGATTTCGTGACCACCCGCGCCGGCGACTGGGGCCAGGTGACGCGCGTGAACCGCAACGCGACGCTGGACCTGATGCTGGCCGGCTATTGCCGCCCGCGCACCACGCCGCAGCCCCGCGCCACCTCCATCCCGCTCAGCATCGTCGAACGTTGCGACGCCTTCGGCCGCCCCCCGCAGGAAACACCCCGCCGCCGGGTTTGGGGCACCGGGGAGGCATAGTCCGGCCGCCCCGTCGGGTGCCATCATCCGCGGCGGCGATGGGCCGGGGGTGGGCGATGGCGGTGCGATCCGGGACGGCGGGCAGGGTGTTCCCGCGCATCCTGCTGTTCGGCGGCATGACGGTCGCGATGATCGCGGCGACGGTGAACGAACTGCCGGGCCTGGTGCTCGGCGCCGTGGGCCTCGGCTGGGTCGGCAGCCTGCTGGCGCTGGTCCAGGCGACGCAGGGCGGCACGGCCACCGAGGATTCGGGCAGCGGGGAGGGCGGCGACGCGCCGGACGGCGAGTCCGATGGGGGCGCGGATGGGGGTGGCGACGGGGGCGGGGACGGCGAATAGCGCGGGCGTCACCGCGCGCCGTCTTGCCGCGCGCCCCGCACAAGGTTAATCGCGCGCCATCCCACCCCCCGCCCCGGAGTGCCCCATGGCCGCCATCGCCGACATCATCGCCCGCGAGGTCCTCGACAGCCGCGGCAACCCGACGGTGGAAGCGGAGGTGGTGCTGGACAGCGGCGCGCGCGGCCGCGCCATCGTTCCCTCCGGCGCCTCGACCGGCGCGCATGAGGCGGTGGAGCTGCGCGACGGCGACAAGACCCGCTTCGGCGGCAAGGGCGTCCGCAAGGCCTGCGGCAATGTCGAGGGCGAGATCTTCGACGCCATCGGCGGCATGGACGCCTATGACCAGGTCAAGATCGACGAGACGATGATCGAGCTGGACGGGACGCCGAACAAGTCCCGCCTCGGCGCGAATGCCATCCTTGCCGTGTCGCTGGCGGTGGCGAAGGCCGCGGCGGTGGACCTCGACATTCCGCTGTATCGCCATGTCGGCGGCGTCTTCGCCCGCACCCTGCCGGTGCCGATGATGAACATCATCAATGGCGGCCAGCACGCGGACAACCCGATCGACATCCAGGAATTCATGATCATGCCGGTGGCCGCCGGCACGGTGGCCGACGCGGTGCGCATCGGGTCCGAGGTCTTCATGCAGCTGAAGAAGGCGCTGCACGATGCCGGCCTCTCCACCAATGTCGGCGACGAGGGCGGCTTCGCCCCCAACATCGGCAGCGCGGACGAGGCGCTGGGCTTCATCGCCAAGGCCTGCGAGAAGGCCGGCCATCGCCTGGGGGAGGACATCATGCTCGCCCTCGATTGCGCGGCGACCGAGTTCTACAAGGACGGCGTCTACGACATGGAAGGCGAGGGCAAGAAGCTCGACAGCGCCGGCATGGTCGACTACCTCGCCGGCCTCTGCGCCAAGTTCCCCATCGTCTCCATCGAGGACGGCATGTCCGAGGATGACTGGGCGGGCTGGAAGCTGCTGACCGACAAGCTCGGCAAGACCGTGAACCTGGTGGGCGACGACCTGTTCGTGACGAACACGGAGCGCCTGCGCCGGGGGATCGAGAGCGCGACGGGCAACGCCATCCTGGTGAAGGTCAACCAGATCGGCAGCCTGACGGAGACGCTGGAGGCGGTGGAGACCGCGCATCGCGCCGCCTACAAGGCGGTGATGAGCCACCGCTCCGGCGAGACGGAGGACAGCACCATCGCCGATCTCGCCGTCGCGACCAATTGCGGGCAGATCAAGACGGGCTCGCTCAGCCGGTCCGACCGCATGGCGAAGTACAACCAGCTGATCCGCATCGAGCAGGAACTGGGCAGCGCCGCGCGCTACGCCGGACGGTCCGTCCTCCGCCGCTGAGGGAGCACCGGCGCGGGGGGCGCCGGTTAACCGTCTTTCGCTGGACAAGGATGCAATCTCCTGTCTTTGTGGTGACACGGAGGCGGGCGGGGGGCTCGAGGACGTGAGTGACGAGTACGGGGCGCCGGAGCGCCGCGAGGGGATCCTCGCGGCCATTGGGCGGGGTCTGCGGGGGGCTGTGCTGCCGGTGCTGTTCCTGGCGGCCTGCGGCTATTTCATTTGGCATGCCGTGCATGGCGAACGCGGCCTGATCGCCAGCGAGCAGCGCCTGCAGCTGCTGGCGGATGCGCGGCAGGAGCTGGAACGCAGCCGGGCGGAGCTGGAATCCTGGGAACGCCGCGTGCAGGGCATGCGGGGCGATCGCCTGGATCGCGACCAGCTGGATGAACGGGCGCGCCAGCTGCTGAACTTCGTCGGCAAGGACGAGCTGGTGGTGCCCTACGGGCCGGAACGCCGCCTGTTCTGACAGGCCCTCACGCCGCGGGCGGGTCGGCCGGCCGGCGCGTGCCGGCGAAACGCCAGCCATTGTCGCGCCCGCGCAGCCGCTTCACCGCGTAGTCCAGCCAGCCGAAGGCGCGCGTGGCCGCGCCGCGCAGCGGCGGAATGGTCAGGTCGCCCCCCGGCCAGGGCAGGAAGGGCGTGCCGCGGCTCTGCGCCCAGATGGAGATGCGGCAGGCGAAACCCTCGCTGAGGCCGCGGCGGTGGAAGCCGCTGGTATCGGCGATGATCAGCGTGTTCGGCTGCGCTTCCAGCTTGCGCGGGGCCGCGTAGCGAAGCCGCGCCAGCTGCTCCTCCCCGATGCGGAGCGACCCTTCCCCCGTCAGCCGGTCCCCCGCCAGATGCGCGGTCAGCGACACGCGGCGTTCCCAGGCCAGGTGCCGGCGGTTCGGCAGGTGGCTGCCGGGGATGTAGGTGAAGCCGGCCTCCGCCTGGTTCACCGGCGTCAGCAGCAGCCAGGACTTCACCGTCGGGAAGAAGGTGTCGGTGTGGTAGAAGCTCTGCACATCCGGCGGGCCCTGCCGCACGCCGGAGAAGATCGTCTGCACATAGAGCCGCGGCAGGCGGCGGAAGCTGCCGATGTAATGGTGCAGGCCGAGGTAGCGCGGCGTCAGCAGCGCCTGCCGCGTGGCCGGCATCTCCCGCAGCGCGAAGGCATCCAGCGGGATCAGCCGCGTCATGGTGTAGCCGTCGAGTGATTCGCGCGCCCGCGCCTGGCGCGCCATCACCTCCGCGCGCATCGCCTCGAACCTCTCGGGCGGCAGGAAGTCCGGGATCACCAGGTAGCCGTCGCGCAGGAAGGCTTCCCGCTGCGCATCCGGCAGCAGCGCCGCCATGGCGGCCCGCCGGCGCGCGGCCATCCGATGCGCCAGCCGCTTGCGCGCGATGTGCAGGCCCAGGCGATTGAGGCGCGGGCTGCCGATGACGGGATTGTCGCGGAAGGCCTTCTCGCTCGATGCAACGCGGAGTGCGTGCCAGGGCAGCAGCAGCCAGCGGAACATCGCGAGGGAACGGGCCATGGCCGCGTTAACTAGCCTGCCGCGCGATGCCGTTCCAGCCACGCGAAACCGGGCGTAACCGGGCGCGTCGCCATCGCGAAATTCCCAACGTCGCCGATCCCGAAGGAGACCCCCGCATGGCCAGCTTCCCGCCCCGACCGCCGGGCTACGACAAGAAGGTCGCGCTGGTGCTGCAGGGCGGCGGTGCGCTCGGCAGCTACCAGGCCGGGGTCTATGAGGCGCTGGCCCAGTCCGACTACGAGCCCGACTGGATCGCCGGCATCTCCATCGGCGCCATCAACGCCGCGATCATCGCCGGCAATGCCCCGGAACGCCGCGTGGAGCGGCTGCGCCTGTTCTGGGAGACGGTGACGGAACCCCGCGGCTTCTGGGCCGGCTGGCTGGAGGGGCTGGTGCCGCCGCCCGGCCAGCGGCGGAGCGTGGCGGCGGCGCAGGCCCTGCTCTTCGGCCAGCCCGGCTTCTTCGCGCCGCAGGCGGCGACGGCCTGGTTCGGCGCGACGCCGCCTGTCAGCTACTACGACACCGCGGCGCTGAAGGGCACGCTGGAATCGCTGGTCGATTTCGACCGCATCAACCACGGCCCGATGCGGCTTTCCGTCGGCGCCGTGAATGTCCGCACCGGCAACTTCGCCTATTTCGACACCGCCCACACCACCATCCGCGCGGAGCACGTCATGGCCAGCGGCGCGCTGCCGCCGGGCTTCGCCGCCGTCGAGATCGATGGCGAGCACTACTGGGATGGTGGCCTCGTCTCCAACACGCCGCTGCAATACGTGCTGGAGAAGATCCCCCGCCGGTCCCGCCTGACCTTCCAGGTCGATGTCTTCCCCGCCCGCGGCAAGCTGCCCACGACCCTCGAGGAAGTGGCGGAGCGGGAGAAGGACATCCGCTACAGCAGCCGCACCCGCGCAGCCTCCGACACCGTGCGCGCCATGCATGACGTGCGGCACAACATCAACACGCTGTGGGAGAAGCTGCCGCCGGAGCTGCGCGATACGCCGGAGGGACGCTTCCTCTACGATTTCGGCTGCGTGACGACGATGGACATCGCGCAGATCATCTATCGGCCCGCGGAGCCGCAGGGGCAGAGCAAGGATTACGAGTTCAGCCGCGGCACCATGCGCGAACGCTGGGCGCAGGGCCTGTCGGACGCCACCGCGACGCTCATGGCCTCCCCCTGGCTGGAGCCGATGCCGAAGGAGGTGGGCGCGCGCACCTTCGACGTGCTCGGCCCGCACCGCCACCACGCCGCGGCCGAGGCGCCGCGCCGCAAGGGCGCCGCGTGATGGAGGCCGCGGACGTCCTGGCCGGCGCCTTCGCCATGCCGCGGGTCAGCCCGTCCTACCCGCGCGGGCCCTATCGCTTCATCGGGCGCGAGTACCTGGTGATCGCCTACCGCACCGACGCCGAGGCGCTGCGCCGCCTGGTGCCGGAACCGCTGGTGCCGGCGGGGGAGGAGGCGCGCTTCCAGTTCATGCGCATGCCGGACAGCACGGGCCTCGGCGATTATGCGCTGGCCGCGCAGGTGATCCCCGTGCGGCTGCCGGATGGGACGGAGGCCGGCTACGTCCACGCCATGCTGGTGGACAGCCACACCGCCAATTCCGGCGGGCGTGAGCTGTGGGGATTCCCGCAGAAGCTGGCGAAGCCCTCGCTGACGGTGCAGCGGGACACGCTGCTGGGGGCGCTCGACATCGGCCCCTTGGCGGTCGCGCGCGGCAGCATGGGCTTCAAGCACCAGGCGCTGCCGGCCGAGGCCGCGATGCGGGAGGTCGCGGGCCCCGGCGTCACCCTGAAGATCATCCCGCATGTCGATGGGCGCCCGCGCATCTGCGAACTCGTGCGCTGGCAGCTGGGCGAGGTCGTGCTGCGCGGCGCCTGGACGGGGCCGGCGGCGCTGACGCTGGCCTCCCACGCGCTGGCGCCACTCGCGGAACTGCCGGTGCGGCAGGTGCTGCGCGCCACCCATGCGGTGGTCGATGCAACGCTCGAACCCGGCACCGTCCTGCACGACTACCTGGCTGAGGCAACCGCGGCATGACGCCCGATCAGATCCGGGCGCGCGCCTTCGCGATGCCGCTCACCAGCCCCTCCTATCCGATGGGGCCGTATCGCTTCGTGAACCGCGAGTACCTCATCATCACCTACCGCACGGATGCGGAGGCGCTGCGCCGCGTTGTGCCGAAGCCACTCGACTTCGATGAGCCGCTGGTGAAGTACGAATTCATCCGCATGCCGGACAGCACCGGCTTCGGCGACTACACCGAAAGCGGCCAGGTCATCCCCGTGCGGCTCGGCGACCAGCATGGAGGCTATGTCCATGCCATGTTCCTGGACGACGACCCGCCCATCGCGGGCGGGCGCGAACTCTGGGGCTTCCCGAAGAAGCTGGCGCAGCCCTCGCTGCGGGTGGAGCGCGACACGCTGCTCGGCACGCTGGACTACGGCCCGGTGCGCGTCGCGACCGGCAGCATGGGCTACAAGCATCGTGCGTTGCCGGAGACCGCGCTGCGCGCCGCGCTGGCGGAGCCCGGCTTCCTGCTGAAGATTATCCCGCATGTCGATGGCCGCCCGCGCATCTGCGAGCTGGTGCGCTACCGCCTCTCCGACATCGTGCTGCAGGGCGGCTGGACGGGCCCCGCGGCGCTGGAACTGGCGCCGCATGCGCTGGCGCCGGTGGCCGATCTGCCGGTGCGGGAGGTCGTCGCCGCCACCCATCTCATCGCCGACCTCACGCTCGATCTGGGCGAGGTCGTGCATGACTACATCGCCGCGAGGGACACGCCATGAGCATGCAGGACCAGGTCGCCATCGTCACCGGCGCCGCCAGCGGCATCGGCCGCGCCATCGCCCATCGCCTGGCGCGGGAGGGTGCGCATGTCGTCATCGCCGACCTCGCCTTGGCGGCCGCCGAGAAGACGGTGGCGGAATTCGCCGCCGAGGGCCTGGCCGCGACCGCCATCGCCATGGATGTGAGCGACGAGGCGCAGGTGGGAGCGGGCGTCGCCGCGGTGCTGGCGAAGCTCGGGCGGATCGATGTGCTGGTCAGCAATGCCGGCATCCAGATCGTGCATCCGATCGAGGATTTCCCGCTGGCGGATTGGCGGCGCATGCTGGCGATCCACCTCGACGGCGCCTTCCTCACCACGCGGGCCTGCTTGAAGCCGATGTACGCCGCCGGGCGTGGCAGCATCGTCTATATCGGCTCCGTCCATTCGAAGGAGGCGTCGAAGCTCAAGGCCGCCTACGTCACCGCCAAGCACGGGCTGATCGGCCTGGCCAAGGTGGTGGCGAAGGAAGGCGCGGCGCATGGCGTGCGCGCCAACACCGTCTGCCCCGGCTTCGTCCGCACGCCGCTGGTGGAGAAGCAGATCCCCGAGCAGGCCAGGGTCCTCGGCATCAGCGAGGAAGCGGTCATCCGCGACGTCATGCTGAAGGAGACGGTGGATGGCGAATTTACGACGGTGGAGGACGTGGCGGAGGCCGTGCTGTTCTTCGCGGCTGCGGGCAGCAATGCGATGACGGGCCAGTCCCTCATCGTCTCCCATGGCTGGTGCATGGAATAGACCGCGCGCATCGATGGATCGACCTGCGGCCGACGAAGTCGGCCGAGGCCGCGAATGCGGCCCGCGGCCCCTGCGTCACGCCGAAGGCGTGCCTTCGGCACGACGTAGCCAAGCCCGCGGAGCGGGCGCCGGCGCTTGAGGCATGGATCAGCGCCGGCCGCGGCGCCACACGCCGGGGGTGACGCCGAGGCTGCGGCGGAACTGCGTCGTGAAATGCGCCTGGTCGGCGAAGCCGCAGCGCTGCGCGACCTCCGCCAGCGGCAGGGCGGGATCGGCCAGCAACTCCCGCGCATGGTCCAGCCGCCGCGCCAGCACATAGGCGCGCGGCGTCTGCCCGGTGGAGAGCTTGAAGGCGCGGCTGAAATGGAAGGCGGAAAGGCCGGCGCTGGCCGCTATGGCCGCCAGGCCGAAGGGCTCGGCCAGATGGGCCGCCACCCAGTCCCGCACCCGCGCCAGGCGGGCCGGGGACAGGCCCTGGGGCAGGGGGGCGGGCGGCGCCTCCGGCATTGCCAGGCGCAGCAGGGTCGCCACCAGCGCGATGACCGCGCCATCGGTGAACAGCCGCGCCGCCGGGCCCTGATGCGCGGCTTCGGACCACAGCATGTCGAGCAGTCCGGCGATGACGGCGGACTGGAAGGCGGCCTCGTGCAGCCGGCCGAAATCCGGCGCCTCCCGCCCCGTCGCCTCCTGCGCCAGGGTCGCGACCATGGCAGGGTCCAGGCTGATGAAGCTCTTGGCGTGGGGCTCCCCATTGGCGAAGAAGGTCGCGACCCCCGGCGGCTTCAGCACCAGGTCGCCGCGGCGGAAGGGCGCGTCCCGCCGGCCGAGCCCGATGTCGAAGCGCAGCCGGCCGCGCCCCGTCTCATTGATCGCCAGCGTGTAGTCCGCCGTCGGCGGGTCCGGGAATTCGCCACCGGGCTGCGCGAAGCGCACCAGCGGCACGCCGGCGGAGCCCGCCAGGTGCAGCGCCCGCAGGAAGGGCGCATAGCCGCCGCTGCTGTAGAACTGCGCGAGGCTCGGCAGCCCCGCTTCGCCTCGCTGCACCGAGGGCCTCCCTGCACCGCCCCGCGGGGCGCCTTTCGCATTGCAGCATGACGAGGCGCCGCGGCCGGCGTCAACGACATTGCCAGGCTGGCATTCGGATGGGGGGCGTGGCCGCAACGGCGCACAAGCGCAGCGCAGCCCCGTGCAAGATCGCGCGCCACATCCTCCGCCATGCTGCAGCCTGGCAGCAGGGGAGTGGCCGCGATGGGTCGGGATGGCGTCAGTCCGGCGGCGGCCGGCGCGCTGCGGGACCAGCTGCGTGCGGCGCAGGCGGGGGCGGAGGCGCCCTATCGCCAGGCCCTGGCCTTCGTCGCGGCGCGGGCGGCCGCGGCGGCGGCTGCCGAGGGTCGGCCGGCGGAGCCCGCGGCGGAGGCCACGCTGCTGCTGCTGCACGCGCAGCGCCACACCTACGATCCAAGGCGCGACCCGGTGGCCTGGGTGGATTCCATCATCGCCTGGGCGCTGCCCCGCGCCGGCACGCCCGCCCCGGCCTTGGAAGGCACGGCGGACTGACCTCCGCCCTGTTCCGCCGGGAACAGGGGGCGCCAAGATTTGCCCCTCATCCTGCGGTCATCGAAACGCCCCCGAGGGAGCCCCCGATGATCGCCACCCGCAGCGGACTCGTCCTGCATGCCGTCACCCTGCTGGCGGTGCTGGCCATCGGCATCACGGTCGGCATCGGCTTCGCGGTCCCGGTCAGCCAGGGCATCGCCGCGCGCATCCAGGGCTTCCGCGGCATGATGGACCAGGCGGCGCAGCAGCTGGTGCAGCCCGCACCCCGTTCGGATTGGCGGCGCTGAGGGCGCGTGGGCAACAATCGTGAAGCCGGGACGGGGGACCGCGCATCATCGGTGACAGGGCGGGCGCGTGGCCGTGCCGATGGCGTCGGCGGGGCCGCGACAAGGTTGCAGGACGGTGTCTCCGCGGCCGGAATGACGATTAACCGCAACTCGGTTAATTCTTGTATTGCGTTGCAGCATCAACGCTTTTCGCGCGACCGCCATCCTTGCGCAGGCCTGCGGGGCCGCGTAGATGCGAAAAAGAAGGCAAGCCCTGAGGAGGATACCGCATGGCCGAGACCGCCACCCGCAAGCCGCGGGGCAAGGGGGCACCCAAGGGCAATGAGCCCGCCATCAGCAAGCCGGAGCTGACTCGCGCCTATCGCGACATGCTGCTGATCCGGCGCTTCGAGGAGAAGGCGGGCCAGCTCTACGGCATGGGCCTCATCGGCGGCTTCTGCCACCTCTATATCGGCCAGGAAGCGGTCGTGGTCGGCATGCAGCTCTGCCTGAAGCCGGGCGACCAGGTCATCACCTCCTACCGCGACCACGGGCACATGCTGGCCACCGGCATGGAAGCGCGCGGCGTGATGGCGGAACTCACGGGCCGCATCGGCGGCTATTCCAAGGGCAAGGGCGGGAGCATGCACATGTTCTCCCGCGAGAAGGGCTTCTATGGCGGCCACGGCATCGTGGGCGCGCAGGTGTCGCTCGGCGCCGGGCTGGCCTTCGCCAACTGGTACAGGGAAGACGGCGCCGTCGCCGTGACCTATTTCGGGGAGGGCGCGTCCAACCAGGGGCAGGTCTATGAGAGCCTGAACCTGGCCGCCCTGTTCAAGCTGCCCTGCATCTTCGTCATCGAGAACAACAAGTACGGCATGGGCACCAGCGTGGACCGCGCCAGCGCGTCCAAGGACCTGTCGAAGAATGGCAGCCCCTGGGGCATCCCGGGCGAGCAGGTGAACGGCATGGACGTGATCGCGGTGCGGGAGGCCGGGGAGCGCGCCGTCGCCCACTGCCGCGCGGGCCTCGGCCCCTATCTGCTGGAGATGAAGACCTACCGCTACCGCGGCCACTCCATGTCCGACCCGGCCAAGTACCGGACGCGGGAGGAGGTGCAGAAGATGCGGGAGCAGAACGACTGCATCGAGACTGCGCGCCGCCTGCTGCTGGAAAGCTTCGGCGCGACGGAGGCCGAGCTGAAGGTGATCGACGACGAGGTGAAGGCGATCGTGCAGGACAGCGCCGATTTCGCCCAGACCAGCCCGGAGCCGGATGAGAGCGAGCTCTGGACCGATATCCTGATCGACGATGCGTCCGTGGTGGCAGGGGGCCGCTGAGATGACCCAGATCCTGATGCCCGCGCTGAGCCCGACGATGACGGAGGGCAAGCTCGCCCGCTGGCTGAAGAAGGAAGGCGAGACGATCAAGGCCGGCGACGTGATCGCCGAGATCGAGACCGACAAGGCCACGATGGAAGTGGAAGCGGTGGATGAGGGCACGCTGACCGCCATCCTGGTGCCGGAAGGCACGGAAGGCGTCGCCGTGAATACCCCGATCGCGGAGCTGAATGGCGGCGCGGGTGCCGCCAAGGCGGCGCCGCAGCGCGAAGTCGCTGCCCCGGCGCCGAAGGCCGAGGATCATGCGGAGGTCGCCGCCAAGGCGACGGCCGCGAGCCCCATCACCGTCCCCGCCCAGGCCAAGGCGCCGGCGGCCGAGAAGGATTGGGGCCCGACCAAATCCATCACGGTGCGCGAAGCGCTGCGCGACGCGATGGCGGTCGAGATGCGCGCCAGCAAGGATGTCTTCCTGATCGGCGAGGAAGTCGGCCAGTACCAGGGCGCCTACAAGATCAGCCAGGGCCTGCTGGACGAGTTCGGCCCGAAGCGCGTGATCGACATGCCGATCACCGAACATGGCTTCACCGGCATGGCGGTCGGCGCGGCGATGACGGGCCTGCGCCCGATCGTCGAGTTCATGACCTTCAACTTCTCCATGCAGGCGATCGACCAGATCATCAATTCGGCGGCGAAGACGCTCTACATGTCGGGCGGCCAGCTCGGCTGCCCGATCGTGTTCCGCGGCGCGAACGGCGCGGCGAGCCGCGTCGCGGCCCAGCACAGCCAGTGCTACGCCAGCTGGTACGCGCATTGCCCGGGCCTGAAGGTCGTGGCGCCCTGGTCGGCGGCGGATGCCAAGGGCCTGCTCCGCGCCGCGATCCGGGACCCGAACCCGGTGATCGTGCTGGAGAACGAGATCCTCTACGGCCAGAGCTTCGAGATGCCGACGGCGGATGACTTCGTCCTGCCGATCGGCAAGGCGAAGGTGGAGCGTGAGGGCACGGACGTCACCATCGTCGCCTTCTCCATCATGGTGGGCCTGGCCATGCAGGCGGCGGATGCGCTGGCCGCGCAGGGGATCAGCGCGGAGGTCATCAACCTCCGCAGCCTCCGCCCGCTGGATACCGAGACGATCGTGCGGTCGGTGAAGAAGACCAACCGCATCGTGACGCTGGAAGAGGGCTGGCCCTATGCCGGCATCGGCAGCGAGGTCGCGATGCAGATCATGGAGAACTGCTTCGACGACCTGGATGCGCCGCCGGTGCGCGTCGCGGGGCTCGACATTCCCATGCCCTACGCCGCCAACCTCGAGAAGCTGGCCCTGCCGCGGCTCGAACAGGTGGTCGATGCCGTCAAGCGCGTGACCTACAAGTAGGCGGGGAGGGAACAGGACGATGGCGACGAACATCCTGATGCCGGCGCTGTCCCCGACCATGACGGAGGGGACGCTCGCGCGCTGGCTCAAGAAGGAAGGCGAGCAGGTCAAGGCCGGCGACATCATCGCCGAGATCGAGACCGACAAGGCGACGATGGAAGTGGAAGCCGTGGATGAGGGCATCCTCGGCAAGATCGTCGTCGCCGGCGGCACGGCCGGCGTGAAGGTGAACGACGTGATCGCGGTGCTGGTGGAAGCCGGCGAAAGCGCGGATGCGGCGCCTGCCGCGAAGCCTGCGCCGGCCGCGGCGACGCCGAAGACGGAAGCGCCGCCTGCCACCCCGGCACCGGCGCCCGCGGCCGCCCCGGCTGCGGCCCCGGCGGCGTCGGGCAGCCGCGTCATCGCTTCCCCGCTCGCCCGCCGCATGGCGGAACAGGCGGGGCTGGACCTGGCGGGCATCGCGGGCAGCGGCCCGAATGGCCGCATCGTGAAGGCGGATGTGGACGCCGCGCTGGCCAAGGGCCCGGCCGCCAAGCCCGCGCCGGCTGCCGCAGCACCCGCACCGGCACCCGCTGCTGCCCCGGCCGCAGCGCCCGCGCCGAAGCCCGCGGCGCCCGCCATCACGACGCCGCATACCGCCGTGCCGAACAGCACCATGCGCAAGGTCATCGCGCGGCGGCTGTCGGAATCGAAGCAGACGGTGCCGCATTTCTACGTCTCGATGGATATCGAGATCGATGCGCTGCTGAAGCTGCGGTCGCAGCTGAACGCGACCTCGCCGAAGGATGGCCCGGGCGCCTTCAAGCTCTCGGTCAACGATCTGGTGATCAAGGCGGCGGCGGTGACGCTGCGGCGCTTCCCCAACGTCAACGCCACCTGGACCGACGACGCGATCATCCAGTACCACGACGTCGACATCTCCGTCGCCGTCAGCATCCCGGATGGCCTGATCACGCCGATCGTGCGCAAGGCGGACCAGAAGGGCCTGGCGGCGATCAGCAACGAGATGAAGGACCTGGCCGCGCGCGCCAAGTCCGGCAAGCTGAAGCCCGAGGAGTTCCAGGGCGGCGGCTTCTCCATCTCCAACATGGGCATGTATGGGGTTCGCGACTTCGCGGCCATCATCAACCCGCCCCAGGCCGGCATCCTCGCGGTCTCGGCCGGTGAGCAGCGGCCTGTGGTGAAGAACGGCGCGCTGGCCATCGCCACGGTGATGACCTGCACGCTCTCCGTCGATCACCGCGTCGTCGATGGCGCGCTGGCGGCCGAGTGGATCCAGGCCTTCAAGAAGATCGTCGAGGAACCGCTGAGCCTGATGCTGTGAGCAAGGGCTTCTCGCTCCGCGACGCGACCGAGGCGGACCTGCCGGAGATCAACCGGCTGGTCCGTGCGCTCGCGGAGTATGAGAAGCTGCTGCATGAGGCCGTGGGCACGGAGGATGATTTCCGCCAGGCCCTCTTCGGCCCCAACCCGACCGTGTTCTGCATCCTGGCCGAGGTCGAGGGCAGGGCGGTCGGGCAGTGCATCTGGTTCCCGATCTTCAGCACCTTCACGGGCCGCCACGGCCTCTATGTGGAGGATGCCTTCGTGGAGCCGGAGTACCGCGGCCTCGGCATCGGGGAGGCCTTCTTCCGCCACTGCGCGGGCATCTGCGTCGCCCGCGGCTGGAAGCGGATGGAATGGCAGGTGCTGGACTGGAACGAGCCCGCGATCCGCTTCTACCGGAAGATCGGCGCGCGCGGCATGGATGAATGGCGCGTGCAACGCGTGACCGGCGAGGCGCTGGAAGCGCTCGCCGCAACAAGGGGATGACGGGCATGGCCGACAGCTTCGACATCGTGGTGGTGGGCGGTGGCCCCGGTGGCTACGTCGCCGCGATCCGTGCCAGCCAGCTCGGCATGAAGACGGCGCTGGTGGAGCGCGAGAATCTCGGCGGTATCTGCCTCAACTGGGGCTGCATCCCGACCAAGGCGCTGCTGCGCGCGAGCGAGATCAACCACCTGCTGCATTCGCTTGATGCCTATGGCTTCGCCGCCGACAATATTCGCTTCGATTTCGCCAAGGTCATCAAGCGCTCGCGCGGCGTGGCGGGCCAGCTTTCCGCCGGCGTGAAGCACCTGATGAAGAAGAACAAGGTGACCGTCTATGACGGGCACGGGAAGCTGGCCGGTCCCGGCAAGCTGTCCGTGACGAAGGACGGCAAGCCGGTGGCGGAGATCGCGGCCAAGCACATCGTGCTGGCGACCGGCGCGCGGGCGCGCGTCCTGCCCGGAATGGAGCCGGACGGCAAGCTGATCTGGTCCTACCGGGAAGCGATGACGCCGTCGGCGCTGCCGAAGAAGATCCTCGTCATGGGCTCCGGCGCCATCGGATCGGAATTCGCGAGCTTCTACCTCAACATGGGCGCTGAGGTGACCCTCATCGAGGTGATGGACCGCATCCTGCCGGTGGAGGACGCGGAGATCAGCGCCTTCGTCCACAAGGCCTTCACCAAGCAGGGCATGAAGATCCTGACCGGCGCGCGGGTGCAGGGCATCCGCAAGGGCGCCGACAGCATCACCGCGGTGGTCGAGGCCGGCGGCAAGGTGCAGGACCTGGTCGCGGATGTGCTGATCTCCGCCGTCGGCATCGTCGGCAATGTCGAGGACCTCGGCCTCGAGGGCACGAAGATCAAGGTGGAGAAGACCCACATCGTCACCGACGCCTTCGGCAATACGGGTGAGCCGGGCGTCTACGCCATCGGCGACCTGACCGGCCCGCCCTGGCTCGCGCACAAGGCCAGCCACGAGGCGATCATCTGCATCGAGGCGATCGCGGGGAAGCACCCGCATGCCATGGATGTGCTGAACATCCCGGGCTGCACCTATTGCCGCCCGCAGGTCGCCTCCGTCGGTCTCACGGAAGCCCGCGCGAAGGAGTTGGGGCATGAGGTCAAGGTCGGCCGCTTCCCCTTCATCGGCAACGGCAAGGCCATCGCCATGGGCGAGCCCGAGGGGCTGGTGAAGACCGTCTTCGATGCCAAGACGGGGGAGCTGCTGGGCGCCCATATGGTGGGGCCGGAGGTGACGGAGATGATCCAGGGCTACGGCATCGCCCGCACCCTCGAATCCACCGAGGCCGAGCTGATGCACACCGTCTTCCCGCATCCGACCGTCAGCGAGACGATGCATGAAAGCGTCCTCGACGCCTATGGCCGGGTCATCCACATCTGACCCGGACTGGCGCAGGCTGAACCGCGCGAACTGGGAGGAGCGCACCGCGCTCCATCTCGGCCCGCGCGGCTATGACGTCACCCCGCATCTGGCGGGGCGCGGCCAACTGGACGCGATCGTCGATGCCGAGATCGGTGACGTCACCGGCCTGTCCATCCTCCATCTGCAATGCCATATCGGCGATGACAGCGTGGCGCTGGCGCAGCGCGGCGCCGCGCGGGTCGTCGGCGTGGATTTCAGCCCCGCCGCCATCGCCGCCGCCTGGGACCTCGCCGCCCGCTGCGGGTTGTCGAACCTCCGCTTCGTGGAATCGGACGTGCTGGAGACGCCGGCCGCGATCCCGGAGGAGGCGGGCCGCTTCGACCTGGTCTTCACGAGCTGGGGCACCATCGGCTGGCTGCCGGACCTGGACCGCTGGGCCGCTGCCATCGCCTTCGCGCTGCGGCCGGGCGGCCGCCTCTATTTCGCCGATGCGCATCCCGCCTGCCTGGTCTTCGACGATGCGGGGCAGGGGGCGGCGCCGGGCCTGCCTGGCTGGTTCGCCCCCTATTTCGGCCGGGAGCCCATCCCGTTCGAGGATGCGATCGACTACGCCGATCCCTCCCGGCCGCTCGCCAACAGCGCCACCATCGTCCATCTCCACCCGATCGCGGACATCCTCGGCGCGCTGCGACGGGCGGGGCTGCGGCTGGACTGGCTGCATGAACACCCGCGCCTCACCTGGGCGCCCTTCGCCGGGCTGGTGCGGGATACGGACGGGCTTTTCACTTGGCCCGGCAAGCCCTGGCTGCCGCTCGGGCTCAGCCTTGTCGCGGTGAAGAATTGATCCCCTCGTCGCCGCGCCGGACCATCGCTATATCTCCGCCATGACCACGCGCGTCGAGATCGATCATCGCCAGACCGCCGCCCGCATCGGTGCCGACCGGCATCCGGAGAAGGCGCACCGTCCGGACAACCCCATCCAGCGGAAACCCGCCTGGATCCGGGTGAAGGCGCCGACCAGCCCGATCTACCGGGAAACCCAGGCGCTGATGCGGGACAACAAGCTGGTCACGGTCTGCGAGGAAGCGGCCTGCCCGAATATCGGCGAATGCTGGTCCCAGCGCCACGCCACCATGATGATCATGGGCGACACCTGCACGCGCGCCTGTTCCTTCTGCAACGTCGCGACGGGCATGCCGAAGCCGCTGGACGGCGATGAGCCGAACCGCGTCGCCGACGCCGTCGCCAAGCTCGGCCTGCGGCACGTCGTCATCACCTCGGTCGATCGTGACGACCTGAAGGACGGCGGCGCCGAGCATTTTGCCCAGACGATCCGCGCGCTGCGGCTCGCGGCGCCGGACACCACCGTCGAGATCCTGACGCCCGACTTCCTCCGCAAGGATGGCGCGCTGGAGGTGGTGGTGGAGGCGCGGCCCGACGTCTTCAACCACAATCTGGAGACTGTGCCCGCCCTCTACCCGACCATCCGCCCCGGCGCGCGCTACTACCATTCGCTCCGCCTGCTGGACCGCGTGAAGCAGCTCGATCCCTCCATCTTCACCAAGTCCGGCATCATGGTCGGCCTCGGCGAAAAGCGGATCGAGGTGCTGCAGGTCATGGACGACCTGCGCAGCGCGGAGGTCGATTTCCTGACCATCGGCCAGTACCTGCAGCCCACCGTGAAGCACGCGGCGGTGGACCGCTTCGTCACCCCTGACGAGTTCGAGGACTACGCCAAGGCGGCTCGCGGCAAGGGCTTCCTGCTCGTCTCCTCCACGCCGCTGACGCGGTCGAGCTACCACGCGGACCGCGACTTCGCGGCGCTGCGCGACGCCCGCGCGGCGAAGCTGCGGGCGGGCTGAGCGCGCCATGCCGACGCATGCGGAAAAGCGAATCCTCCCCTATTCGGAGGAACAGCTCTTCGACATGGTGGCCGATGTCCGCCGCTATCCGGAGTTCCTGCCGTGGTGCGTGGGCGCGCGCATCCTGACGCGGACCGACAAGGAACTGACCGCCGACCTCACCATCGGCTTCAAGATGTTCCGGGAGACGTTCCGCAGCCAGGTGCTGCTGGAACGGCCGCACCACGTCCATGTCCGCTACCTCACGGGCCCCTTCCGCTACCTCAACAACCACTGGCGCTTCCGGCCGGTGCCGGGGGGGACGGAGGTCGATTTCTTCGTCGACTTCGAATTCAAGTCGCGCCTGTTGCAGGCCGTCATCGGCACCGTGTTCAACGAGGCGGTGCGCCTGATGGTCCGCGCCTTCGAACGCCGCGCCATGGCGCTGTATCGCCGCTCGCCGCCTGCCGCCGCGCCGGCGACGCCTGCGCCCAGCGCCTGATCACCGGCCGCGGTGGCGGCCGTTCGGCAGGTAGGGCCAGTCCAGCCCGTTGAGGCGGTAGAACTGCTCCAGCGCCGCGGCGCCCTCCACCGGTTCCGGCACGCCGAGCCGGAAGGCGAGAAAACCGTCATCCGGCTTCACGCCGCGGTTCTTCTCCGCATCCAGCCAGTCATCCTGCGCGCCATGCTGGATGCGGGTCAGCAGGTTGCGGTTCAGCGCCTGCACGATCTCCCGCGCCTCCGCCGACCAGGCGCCGTATTTCGCGCCGGGCGCGACGGCGGTGATGGGGATGCGCCGAAAACCCGAACCCTCCTGCCGCCAGCAGCCCATGATGTCGTAGTCGGAGACCATCAGCAGCCCGTTGGCGCCAATCACCGCGCCGGAGGACCCGCTCTTGGCGGAGGTCACGGCCGTCTTCGCCGGCAGCAGCCCGTGCAGGGATCGCGCGGCGAGGTTCGGGCAGCGGAAGACCAGCAGCACGGCGCGTGCGACGCAGAGGGTGCGGATGGTCATGATGTCCTGCGGGTCGAAGCCCGTCAGGCGGCTAATGCGGATATCCTCGGCCGTCGCGCCGAAGCGGGCGGCGGCCTGTTCCCGCTGGAAGGCCAGGTGGTCGCCGATACTGGCCGCGAGCCCGCTCATGCCGCACCTCCGTCAGGGCGCGGAAGGTTCCACGCCGCGGCGGCGCTTGCCAGATGCGCTTGGTTTCGCCGCGTTTCAGCGTGCCGGCGCGCCGCCGCAGCGGTTCCAGACCCGCCCGCCATCGGCCAGCGCCATGGCGACCAGGATCTCCCCGGGGCGCGGGCCGTCCGCCATGCTGACCGTGATCGTGTCGAAATGCGCGAAGCTCCAGGCATCATCCTTGTGGCCGAGCGGGATGTCGATCGGCGTGCCGGGCGGCGCGACCTTGACGGCGGAGGGCACGGGCGCCGCGCCGCCGCCGATCGCGCTGCGCATGGGCTTGCCGAGGCGCGGATGGACGACGGCGCCGCCATGCTCGACCTCCCCCATCACGCCGACGATCGCGGCCTTGCCGTAGGACACGGCCGGCCCGCCGAGCATCGCCGCCAGTTCCGGCATCAGGCGGTCGCCGAGCGTCGCGCCGGCCTCCCACAGCGTGGTCAGGTCCTCCACCCCCGCCTGGCCGGCGAAGGGGTTGACGATGACGGCCATGGCGACGGCGCGGATGATGGGGCGGGGGGCCTGGTGGCCCATCTCCCCGAAGACGGTCTCCCGCCAGGTCACGAGTTTGCGGATGGGGGGCATCGGGTCCTCCGTCGGTTCCGGTCCCGATCCTGAAGGGTTCGCGCCCGGTATCAATCCCGCTTCTGGCGCCCATCAAGGAAATGCACTGGCATCGCCGCGGGCGGGCGCGCGAGGCTTGGCGCATGACCTACATCCTCTACGGCGACCTCGGCTCCGGCTCCGCGCCTGTCGAGATGGCACTGGCGGAGATCGGCGCGCCCGTCGAGCTTCGCGACGTGAAACTGGAGGGTGACCACCAGCTGCGGGCGGAGTACCGCGCCATTAACCCGATGGGCCGGCTGCCGACGCTGGTGCTGCCCGCCCAAGGGGGTGATGGCACGGTGATGACGGAAAGCCTGGCGATCCTGGTGACGCTGGCGGATCGCCACCCCGAGGCCGGGCTGCTGCCCCCGCCCGGCGATCCCGGCCGCGCCACGGCGCTGCGCTGGATGGCGCTGCTGGCGGGCGAGTTCTACCCGCAGGTCACGCGCTGGGACTATCCCGCCCGCTTCGGCTACAGCGCCCGGCCAGGTGGAGGCCGCGCGTGACAACGCCCTCGCCATGGGCCGCGACGTGCTGCGGATCATCGAGGAACATGCGGGTCTTTCGCCCTTCGTGCTCGGCGCGCGCTTCTCGGTGGCCGATCTCTACCTCGCCGTCCTGTCGCGCTGGATGAAGGGGCGGGAGTGGGTGCCAGCCAACCTTCCGCGCATCCAGCGCCTGGCGGAGGCGGTGGCGGCGCGGCCGGCCATCGCACCGGTCTGGGCCAGGCACCGGATGGCGGGATTTTCTTGAAGCCGTAGGCCGTCCTGCGTCACGCTCCCCGTGGGGAAGCGACAGGGAAGGACGGGTGATGACGGGATTTCTCACCGAGGATGACCTCGCGGCGCTGCAACCGGCCGATGAGGCGATGTTCCCCTCGCCGATCCCGACCCAGGTCATCGCCTCCGATGAATTCTGGCCCATGCCGCAGAACGACCGGCAGAAGCGCGTCGAGGCGCGGATCAAGGCCATGGCGGATGAGATCGCGCCCAGGCAGGGCATGACCCGCCGCCGCTACCTGCAGACCGCCGCCGGCATGGCCGCCGCCTTCCTGGCGATGAACGAGGAATACGGGCCGCTCTACGGCGTCTCCCGCGCGGAGGCGCAGACGCCGGGGGCGGCGGAGGCGCGCGCGGCGACGCTGGCCGACCAGTTCATCATGGACGTCCACACGCATTTCCTCCGCCCCGACACGCGGCTGATGACCTTCGTGGAGGCGCGGCGGAACGTCGGCCGCGCGGGGTGGAACCCGCAGATCCGCGTCGAGGAACAGACGATCGAGAGCCTCATGGAGGCGAACTGGTTCAAGGAGATGTTCCTCGACAGCGACACCAAGGTCGCGCTGATCAGCGGTGCGCCGTCGGAGGATCCGCGCGACTGGTTCCTGACCAACGACATGAAGTTCGATGCCCGCAAGCGCGTGAATGACGCGGCGGGCGGCACGCGGCGCGTCCTGTCCCACGGCATCTTCACCCCCGGCCAGCCCGGCTGGATGGAGGAGGTGGAGCGCTGCATCACGGAGCTGAACGTAGACAGCTTCAAGGGCTACACGGTCGGCGACAACACCAACAAGCATCTGGCGCAGCATCCCTGGCGGATGGATGACGAACGCCTGATGTACCCCTTCTACGAACGCATCCTGCGGGCGGGGAAAGGCATCGTCTGCGTCCACAAGGGGCTCTATCCGCAGCAGGTCACGGACCGCTTCCCGCACCTCACGCCCTTCGCCGGTGTCGATGACGTGGGCAAGGCGGCGAAGGACTGGCCGCAGATCAAGTTCGTCATCTACCACTCCGCCTATCGCTGGACCGGCGGCGGCGGCGCGGGGACGGGCGTCGAGCAATTCGCGCGCACCGGCCGCGTGGACTGGACGACGGATCTGGCGGAGATCCCCTCGAAATACGGCGTCACCAACGTCTATGGCGACCTCGGCCAGATCTTCGCCCAGACGACGGTGATCGAGCCCGGGCTCTGCGCCGCGCTGATGGGCACGCTGATCCGCGGCCTCGGCGCCGATCACGTGGTGTGGGGCACGGACGCGGTCTGGACGGGGTCGCCGCAATGGCAAATCGAGGCGCTGCGGCGGCTCGAGATCCCGGAAGCGATGCAGCGCCAGCACGGCTTCGCGCCGCTCGGCGAGGCGGATGGACCGGTGAAGCGCATGATCTTCGGGGAAACGAGCGCGCGCATGTACAACTACCAGCGCCGCGCCGACCTCCGGCACGACAACGTCGCCAAGGCGAAGGCCGAATACGCCGCGCGGGGCGGGGAGCGCAGCAACCTCGCCTATGGCTACGTCATTCGGAATCCGGGGCTGGAGACGATCGTCTCCTGACTGAAAACTCCCTCCCCCGCGCTTGCGGGGGGTCGCGGCGCTGCCGCGACGCCGCAGGCTGGCGGGGTGGGGGTTTTAGCGGCCTCTGCCGCTTCACCCGCCCCCCATTCCCTGCCACCCTGCGCGGCAACCAGAGCCACGCACGGAACGCCCATGGTCCACGCCCCCGAACGCCCCCCCGCCGGCGCGCCGCCCGTCCGGATCAACCTCTACTCCGACACCCAGACCAAGCCCTCCGCCGCCATGCTGGACGCGATGATGCGGGCCGAGGTCGGCGACGAGCAGCATGGCGACGACCCGACCGTGCATGCGCTGTGCGACCGCATGGCGGCGCTGATGGGCAGGGAAGCCGCGGTCTTCATGCCGTCCGGCACCATGTGCAACGTGGCCTCCACGCTGGTGCATTGCCGCCCGGGCGAGGAGATCATCGCGCATGAGACGGCGCATATCCTGACCAGCGAGGGCGGCGCCCATGCCGCGCTCGGCAGCGTGCAGATCTACCCGCTGAAGGGCGATCGCGGCATGTATTCGCCGGAGGCGCTGCGGGCTGCGCTGCGCGGCAAGTCGCGCCACACGCCGACGCAGCGCCTGGTGGAGGTGGAGCAGACCGCGAATACCGGCGGCGGCGCCGTCTGGGACCGTGCCGTGCTGGCGGAGATCGCGGAGATCGCCCATGGCGCGGGCCTCAGCACCCACATGGACGGCGCCCGTCTGATGAACGCCTGCGTCGCGGCCGGCATCCCGGCGGCCGAGATGACGGCGGGCTTCGACAGCGTCTGGCTCGACTTCACCAAGGGCCTCGGCGCGCCGCTCGGCGCCGTGCTGTGCGGCAGCCAGGACTTCATCGACGAGGCCTGGCGCTGGAAGCAGCGGCTCGGCGGCGCGATGCGGCAGGCCGGCGTCTGCGCGGCGGGCTGCCTCTACGCGCTCGACCACAACATCGACCGTCTGGCGGATGACCATGCGAACGCCAAGGCGCTCGCGCGCGGGCTCGCGCAGATGGAGGGAGTGAAGGTCCAGGACCCCGACACGAACCTGGTCTTCTTCACCGTCGATGGCACCGGCGTGGCGGCGGAGGCGTTGCAGCGCCGACTGCGGATGGAGGGTGTCGCCGTCTCGCTGCTCGGCGGGCGGCTGCGCGCCTGCACCCACCTCGATGTCACGGCGCCGATGATCGACGACGCGCTGGCGGTGATCCGGGGCGCGCTGGCGAAGCAGTAACGAAATCGTGAGGTTCGTTACTTAACTGTTGAGATCGGTCCGATGTCGCCATGACTCTGCGTCCCTGCAATCCAGGGGCGTGGAGTCATGGCGGTTTTCAACCTGACGACCGGTGTCGACCGGCTGCGCGGCGCGAATAATGTCGCCGACCAGTTCATTATCGATGCCGCCTTCGAATTGCAGGCGCTGGACACGATCAGCGGCGGCACGGGCAGCGTCGTCGATGTCCTGACCATCTCCTTCGGCGGCACCTACGCCTTCAACCAGGCGAACGCCTCCGCCATGCTGGTGGGGATCGAGCGCATCGACATCACGGGCGGGGCCGTCGCGCTGTATTTCGGCACCGGCAGCACCCTGACCAACGCGACCTTCCTGCGCATCAACGGGGGTGCCGGCGGCGACATCGTCGCCATGGTGCCGAACCAGGTCGCGCCGCTGGCCAGCCCCTTCGGCCTGTGGATCGAGGGCAATGGGGGGGCGGACAGCCTCTATGGCACCGGCTTCGCCGACACGCTGTTCGGTGGCGACGATGCCGACCTGCTCGTCGGCCATGCCGGCAACGATTACGGCGATGCCGGTGCGGGCGGCGCCGTCATGGATGGCGGCACGGGCAACGACACGCTGGTGGGCGGTGCCGGGAATGACGGGTTGGTGGGGCGGGAGGGCGGTGACTCGCTGAACGGCGCCGGCGGCGATGATTCGATGGTGGGTGGCGACGGCGCCGACACCTTCGTCGGCGGAGAAGGGAACGACACCTTCCGCGGACAGGGCGATGGCCCCGATGCCGCCTATGGCGGCGCGGGCGACGACCTCCTCGAACTCGGCAATGGCGGTGGTGTCATATCCAGCGGCGCTGGCAACAACACGCTGCGCGGCGGTACGGGCAATGACATGGCCCTGTCTGACGGCGTGGGGGCGGATGTCTTCGAGGATGCCGGCGCGGGCGATGATTTCTGGTTCCTGTATGGTGGCGCCAGCGGTTCCTGGGATGCCGGCAGTGGCAACGACTTCCTGATCGCGTACCGCGACCGGATGGTCGTGCTGGCCGGTGATGGACACGACACGATGTTCAGCGTGGGCGCCGACAGCATGCAGGGCGGCGCCGGCAATGACTTCTACGGCGACCGCGGTTCTGCGCCTGCGATCCCCTCGGCAAGCAGCCACGACATCTTCGACGCTGGAGAAGGCGACGATTGGATGTTCGACGGAGAGGGCAACGACACGATGCTCGCGGGAGCGGGCAATGATCTCATGGGCTCCAGAATCGTCATCACGCTGTCGAACGTGCCCAGCCCCGACGTCTCCGGCGATGCCCTGGTCTTCCCGTCCCACACGGGTGGGACAAGCTTTTTCTTCGCACCAGGCGGCGACGACAGCATGGATGGCGGTGCCGGCAACGACTCGATGGAAGGCGACGCCGGGAACGATACCTTCGATGGCGGCACCGGCAATGACGAGTTCCGCCCCGGCGAGGGCGCGGACAGCTTCCTGGGCGGGGATGGCGACGATCTCGTCGCGGTGGTCGTCCGCACCGCGATGGCCGATACCCTGGAAGGCGGCGCCGGCGCCGACCGGTTGGTGGTGACGGGAGGTGGCGCTTCGGTCTGGGGGAAGACCGGCATCGCCGCTTCGGGCTTCGAGGTGCTGGAGGCCGCGGGTGTAGGCGACTTCACCATCACCCTGGTGGAAACCGATTTCAGGACCATGTTCGGTTCGTCTGGAGCCGACCGCATCGACGCGCGGCGCCAGGCCAATGCCATGCTCCTGGAAGGGCGCGCCGGGAATGACTCGCTGACCGGCGGCCTGGCGAATGATACCCTCTCCGGGGGCACTCTCAATGACAGTCTGGCCGGCCTCAATGGCGCGGACTCCCTCGACGGCGGTGAGGGTGCCGACAGCCTGGATGGCGGCAACGGCAATGACACGCTCGATGATGGCGCGGGCGACGACCGCCTGGCCGGTGGCGGCGCCTGGGACCTGCTGCGGCTCGGCACCGGCAACGACACCGCACTGGGCGGGGCGGGCGCCGACACGGTCCTCGCCGCGCTCTCCGCCATCACCGGCGCGGACCTGATCGCGGGCGGGGACGGGGTGGACCTGCTGTCCCTGACCGCGCTGGGGGGCGACATTCTGGCCCCGGTGGCCGCGGACAGGCTGACCGGCTTCGAACGCCTTGTCGTGCAGCGCACGGGCGGGGAAGGCGCGGTCTTCGTCACCGTCGGCGATGCCATGGTGGACAGCATCGTCGGCCCGCTCAGCGTCGAACTGTCGGGTACGCTGCTGCATGTGGATGGCAGCGATGTCAGCGAGACGGGCTTCATCGCCTCCGGCGCGGGCCAGAGCACCCTGCTCGGCGGTGGCGGCGCGGACAGCCTGGCCGCCGGCAGCGCGGGCAGCCGCATCGAGGGTCGCGACGGGGCTGACCAGATCGTGCTCGGCGCCGGGGCGGATACCGTCTGGGGCGGCGCCGGCGACGACGTGATCCTGGCCTCGGATGGTGACTTCACCGGCGCCGACCTCATCGCCGGTGACGCCGGCATCGACACGCTCCGCTTCACTGGAGCCTTGGGGATCGGGCTCGATGCGGGAAGCCTCGCCAAGGTGGAGGGCATCGAGCGTGTCGAACTCGCCAATGAGTCGAACCAGCTCGTGCTGGGTGCCACGGATCTCCTGAAGCCCACCGGCACGATCCGCATCCAGGGCGGCACGGAGGGCGACTTCATCGACGCCTCCGCCCGCAACGGCGCGATCCACCTGATGGGGGCGATCGGCGACGACATCCTCGTCGGCAGCGATGGCGCGGATACGCTGGATGGCGGCACGGGCAGCGACATGCTGCTGGGCGGGAAGGGTGCGGACCGCCTGTTGCTGGGCGATTTCACCGGCGGGGATGTGGTCGATGGCGGCATCGGGATCGACACCCTCGCCCTCGACATCCGCGGCCGGCGCGTCGCCGCGGGCATGCTCTCCGGCGTGCAGGGGATCGAGGTGCTGGAACTCTCCATGCAGGGTGGCCGCGTGACGCTGCCGGCCGGCATGCTGACGGGGAGCGAGGGGCTGGAGGTGCGGGTGCTCGGCAGCGGCGGGTCGGTCAACGCCGCCGCGCTCGGCCGCGTCACGCTGCTGGGCGGCGACGGAGCCGACAGCCTGCTCGGCGGCACCGGTGCCGACACGATCAATGGCGGGGCCGGGGCCGATACCCTTGCCGGCGGGCGCGGGGCGGATGTGATCGACCTCCGCGCCGGCGGCGCCGACACGCTGCGCTACGGCGCGCCGGCGGAGGGGGGCCAGATGGCCGGCGGCAAGACGATCGCCGCCGGCGACAGCATCATCGGCTTCGGCGTGGATGACGAGATCGTCCTCCAGCGCGGCGGCTTCGCGGGGCTCGGCACCGGCGGCGCCGTCAACATCGTGCCGGGGACGAGTCTGCCACTCGGCGATGCCACGCTGCTGGTGGATGCCTTCGCCACCATCAGCGACTTCCGCAGCCTGACCGCGCTGAATGCCGGCTTCGGCGGGCAGCAGCGTGCGAATGGCCGCACCGGGGAAAGCGCCTTCATCCTGGCGCGCGGCGCCGATGGCGACAGCGCCGCGCTCTACTGGTTCAGGGACGGCAACGACAACGCGCTGATCGATGCCGGTGACACGCTGTCCCTGCTGGCCGTCTTCACCGGCGGCATGCTGCCGACGTCGGAGGATTTCCGCCTGATCTGAGAAGCCGGGACGGGGCCCGCGCTACCGCGCGGGCTCTATCCCGAAATGCTCCTGGAACAGGCGGCGATAGGTGCCATCCGCCTTGCGGGCGCGGATGATGGCGCTGATCGCCTCCTCCATCTCCGGCTCCCCCTTGCGCAGCACCACGCCCTGGAAGGCGGGCTCCACGCCCGCGCCCGCGATGCGCAGCCCTGAATTGGGGGTGGTGGCGAGGTAGTGGGAAGCGGCCAAGCCGCTGGTCACCATGGCGTCGATGCGGTTGGTGCGGATGTTGAGGATGAGGTCGGTGAAGCCCGGCAGGCTCCGCACTTCCCGCACCCCCGCGATGGATTTCGCGATCGTCTCCTGCTGCGACCCCGTGCCGGCACCGACGACCAGTCCGCGGAGGTCCGCCATCTCCCGCACCCTGGTGTTGTCCGCGCGCACCACCGCGACGGTGTCGTCATAGGCATAGGGCTCGGAGAAGGCGAAGGTCTGCTGGCGCTGTTCGGTGATGGTGACGCCGGACATGACGGCATCGTACTGCCCTGCCAGCAGCCCCGGCAGCATGCCGCGGAAATCCAGCTTCGACCATTCCGCCCGCACGCCGAGGTCCGCGCAGATCAAGTCGCCCCAGGCGATATCGTAGCCCGCCAGGCGGTTGTTCTGGTCCGTGTAGGTCCAGGGCACGCGCGTGCCGGTGGTGGCGATCTTCATCACGCCGGCGCGGCGCACGGATCGCAAATCCGCCCGCGCCAGGCGGGGGGCGGCGACCAGCCCCGCCAGGGCGAGCAGGCCGGAACGCTTGGTGAGGCGCATGGTCAGGTCTCCGTGGGTCGGAAGGGGGCGGGCCGGTCGAGCCCGAGATTGGCGCGGAGCGTGGTGCCCGCGTAGCTCTCGTGAAACAGCCCGCGGCGGCGAAGCTCCGGGATGACGAGGTCCACGATGTCCTGCAGCGCGCCGGGGAAGGGTGGCATGAGGGTGAAGCCATCCGCCGCGCCGGCGCGGAAGCGTTCCTCCATCTGGTCCACGATCTGCGCGGCGGTGCCGACCAGCTCCCAATGCCCGCGCCCGCCGACGGTCGCCAGATAGAGCTGCCGGATCGTCAGTCCGTCGCGGCGCGCGCGGTCCAGCAGCGTCGCCTGGTGGCCCTGGCCGGCATTGGTCTGCGGCAGCTCCGGCACCGGGCCATCCAGCGGATAGGCGGAGAGGTCCACGCCGCCGATCAGCGTGGAGAGGAGCGAGAGCCCGACCTTCGGATGCACCAGCGCCTGGAGTTCCTCGTACTTCTCCCGCGCCTCGGCCTCCGTGCGGCCCACCATGACGAAGCAGCCCGGCATGATGTGCAGCTGGTCGGGGCGGCGGCCGAAGGCCTCCATGCGCGCCTTGAGGTCGCTGTAGAAGGCCTGCGCGGCGGGCAGGGTCTGCTGGATGGTGAAGACCACCTCCGCCGTCCGCGCCGCTAGGTCCCGCCCGGGGCCGGAGGAGCCGGCCTGCACGATCACCGGATGCCCCTGCGGAGAGGGCGGAACGTTCAGCGGGCCGCGCACGGCAAAATGCGGGCCCTTGTGGTGCAGGATGTGCAGGCGGGCGGGGTCGAAGAACTGGCCGCTCTCCTGGTCATGCAGGAAGGCATCGTCGTCCCAGCTGGACCAGAGGCCGCGGACGACATCCACATACTCCTCCGCCCGCGCATAGCGGTCGCCATGCGCCATCTGCACGGGGGTGGAGAAGTTCTGCGCCTCCGCCGCGAACATCGACGTCACCAGGTTCCAGCCGGCGCGCCCGCCGCTCAGCTGGTCGAGCGAGGCGAAGCTGCGCGCGACGTGATAGGGCTGGGTGTAGGTGGTGGAGGTGGTGGCGATCAGCCCGATATGGCTCGTCACCTGCGACAGCGCGGGCAGCAGCTGCATCGGGTCCAGGATTGCGCCCCGGTCGCTGCGGCTGAAGAAGTCCATGTCCGCCCAGACATTGTTGGTGTCGGCGATGAACATGAAGTGCAGGCAGGCGGATTCCGCGAGCCGCGCGAGGTCCCGGTAGTAGCCGAAATCCATCCCGGCCATCCGCGTGGCGCCGGGATGCCGCCAGGACGCGACGTGGCGGCCATAGGGTTCGACGAAAAGGCCGAGGGTCATGCGGCGGGTCACGGCAGGTCCTGCATGCGATGGAGGAGAAGGGCGGCGGGATCGGGGCGGATGCCCCAGCCCGGCGCGTCCGGCACGGCGAAGGCGCCGTCCCGCGTCACGGCGGCGCCGGGGAAGAGGCTGTCCCACAGCGCCAGGCTGCGCACCGGCCATTCCAGCATCCAGCCATTCGGCATGGCGGCCAGCGCATGGGCATGGGCCACCACGTTCAGCAGCGTGGTGAAGGAATGGCTGCACACGCGCGGCGCCAGCCCTGCCGCCGCCATCGCGGCCAGGATGCCGCAGCGTGTGACATCGGGCTGCAGCACATCGACCACGCCCGCGATGCGCGCCAGGCCCGGCAGCCCGCATTCGCCTTCGCCCGCCGCGATGGGCACGGGGCTGGCGGCGCGCAGCCTCGCCTGGCCGGGCAGATCGTCGCGGTCCAGCGGTTCCTCCAGCCAGGCCAGGCCGAAGCGCGCGAAGGCCTGGGTGCGGGACAGGGCAGTCGCCTCGTCGAAGGCCTGGGCGGCATCCACCATCAGCGTGGCGCCTGGTGCCGCGGCATCGCGCGCCGCCTCCAGGAAGGCGATGTCGGTGTCGAGGGAGGCGCCGAAGGGCGGCCAGCCGATCTTGTGCGCGGTGAAGCCGGAAGCGCGTTCGGCCGCGATGCGCGCGGCCGTGGCTTGCGGCGTCGCGGCGACCTTGCCGCTGGCGTAGCAGGGCAGGGCGTGGCGCGGCGTGGCGGAGAGCAGCCGCGCCACCGGCAGCCCCGCGCGCTGCCCCGCCAGGTCCCACAACGCGAGTTCCGCGGCCGCGATGGCCTGCATCACCACGCCATCCCGCCCGATCCACTGCGTGCCTTTCTCCATCCGGCGCCGCAGCGCCGCGACGTCATCCGCGGGCTGGCCGAGCAGGATATGGCGCAGCCCCTGGGCGGTGACATGCGTGACGGGCGCCTCGATGACGGCGTGGCAGAGCCAGGGGCTGCCATGCGCCTCCCCCCAGCCCTCGCGCCCATCCTCCGTGACAAGGCGCAGGAGAAAGCATTCCTCCCGCCGCCCGCCCGGGGTCTCGGCGGGCAGGCGCAGCGGGTGGCCCTCCACCGCCGTGATGCGGCTCATGCCTTCAGCACCTTGCCGAGGAAGGCGCGGCTGCGGGCTTCCTTCGGCGCATCGAAGAAGCTGGCGGGGTGGCCCTGCTCCACGATCGCGCCTTCCGCCATCAGCACCACGCGATGCGCCACTTCGCGGGCGAAGCCCATCTCATGCGTGACGACGATCATCGTCATGCCCTCGGCGGCCAGCTGCGCCATCACCGACAGCACCTCCCCCACCAGTTCGGGGTCGAGCGCGCTCGTCGCCTCGTCGAACAGCATCACGCGTGGCTGCATCGCGAGGGCGCGGGCGATGGCGACGCGCTGCTGCTGCCCGCCGGAAAGCTGCGCGGGATACTTCGCCGCATGCGCCGAAAGGCCGACGCGGTCGAGCAGCGAGAGCGCCCGCGCCTCGGCCTCCGCCCGCGACAGCTTCAGCACTTGGCGCGGGCCCTCCATCACGTTGCCCAGCGCCGAGAGATGCGGCCAGAGGTTGAACGACTGGAACACCATGCCGACGCGGGTCCGCAGTCGGGCCAGGTCGCGCACCCGCTGCCCGCCGCCGATGGGTTCGCCATCGATCAGGATGCGGCCGCCATCATGCTGTTCCAACTGGTTCACGCAGCGCAGCAGGGTGGATTTGCCGGCGCCGGAGGGGCCGATGATGGCGACGACCTCGCCTTCTTCGATCTCCAGCGTGATGTCGCGCAGGACCTCCGCCGTGCCGAAGCGCTTGCGGACGCCTTCGAAGGAGACGACGGCCATCTATCTCACCGTGTAGTAGCCGAGCCGGCGTTCGAGCACCGTCTGGGCGATCTGCAACAGGCTCGTCATCAGCAAATAGAGCAGCCCGGTCATCACCATGACCTCCACCACCCTGTAGGTGGAGGAGTAGATGCTCTGCGCCGTCAGCATCAGGTCCGGCACGGCGATGACGGAGACGAGGGAGGAGTTCTTCAGCAGCGTCGTCGCCTGGCCGATATAGGGCGGCAGGGCGGGGCGCGCGGCCTGGGGCAGCACGATGCGGACCATGGCCTGGGCGGGCATCATGCCGACCGCCAGCGCCGCTTCCCGCTGCCCGGCCGGCACGGCGCGGATGGCGCCGCGGAAGATCTCCGCGAAATAGGCGGAGGAATTGAGCGAGAGGGCGATGATCCCACCCTCCCACGGGCCGACGCGGATGCCGGCGGCGGGCAGCGCGTAGTAGATGGCGAAGAGCTGCAGCAGCAGCGGCGTGCCGCGCACGATCCACACATAGGTCCAGGCCAGGCCCGGCAGCACGCGGCCCGGCCCGATGCGCACCAGCGCGATGCCGAGCCCCGCGATGGAGGACAGCACCAGCGACGCCGCGCTGATGGCGAGCGTGATCCAGCAGGCCTCGACCAGATGCGGTCCGTAGGTCGCGACGAAGCCCCAATCCACCATCGGCTCAGGCCCTGCCATTCATGGGGTAAAAGGGCTCGCAGACATCGAGATGCGCGAGCATCCGGCGGTGCCATTCATGGAAATAGGGCCGCACGGCATCGATGCCGTCGATGCGCGCCTGGGGCGCCGGCGCGGCTTCGTGCTTCGTCACGTAGTCGCGCACTTCCCGGTACAGCGCTTCCACATCCATCGTCGTGATGGTGCGGTCGCGCATCACGACCTTCCCGTCCACGATCACGTCCGTGACGTCCTGCCCCTTGGCGCGCCACAGCACCAGGTCGGGGATGGACAGGCGGTCGGATGTCCAGGGATCGCGCAGCAGCGACGCGGTATCCAGCACGACGACATCCGCCGGCGCGCCCGGCACCAGCCTGCCGTGGTCCGGCGCGAAGCCCAGCGTGCGCGCGGCATTCACCGTGCCCATGGCCAGCACCTGCGGTGCCGTAAGCCGGGGCGTGGCGCCCAGGTCGAAGCCCGGCACACGCGACAGCATCGCCGCCATGCGGAGTTCCATGAAGGGGTCGTCGTCATCGTTCAGCGACTTGTCGTCGATCCCCATCGCGACGTTCACGCCGGCGCGTATCATGTGCCAGACGGGGGAGATGCCGTTGCGCACATGCAGGTTGCAGGAGGCGTGGTGCGTGGTGGAGACGCCGCGTTCCGCCATCAGTTCGATATCGGCTTCCGACAGCCAGACGGCGTGGCCGAGCGTGGTGTGCGGGCCCAGCATGCCCTGGCGGTCCAGATGGGTGATAAGCGAATGGCCATAGGTCCTGATGGACCAGGCGCGCTGGTGCGGCGTCTGCTGCGTGTGGATGTGGATGGGCAGCCCGCCATGCTTCGCGGCGCTGTCGCGGATGCGGGCGAAGAAGGCATCCGTTGTGCCATGCGCCCAGGAGGGGCCGTGGAAGATGCGGGACATGGGCCCGTCATGCGCGGCGTGCAGCGCATCGAACAGCGCCATGTACTGGTCCTGGATCGCGACGGGGTCGTAGCGCGTCAGCGGCTCCACGAAGGCGCGCTGCGCGGGGGGCAGGGTTTCGAGGAAGGCCTGCTCATCCACGCAGAAGCGGTTGCGGTCCCGCATCGCCGGGGAATAGGCGAGGCGGATGCCGGAGCGGCGATAAGCGCCGATCGCGGCCTGCGCATCCCGCAGCGCGTTCGGCCCCTCGTCGTTCCAGCCGGTGTGGTGGATGGCGGTGGCGCCCATGCGCAGGTGCCGCACGGCCGACAGCGCGGCGCAGAGGTCGTTCGGCAGGTAGACCATCGACGACCAGTCGAGGAACGCATTCTCCAGATAGTCGTAGAGCACGCCCTTCTGGATGGGCGACAGCCCGCGGCCATGCGAATGCGCGTCGATCAGCCCCGGCATCACCACCGCATCGGCATGGCCGATCACCGGCAGGTCGGGATGGGCGGCGATCAGGGCGGCGGCGTCGCCGATCTCGGCCACCTGGCCGCCCTCCAGGCGCAGCGCGGCATCCCGCCGTACCGCCCCCGTCACCGGGTCCGTGAGGACCCATCCGCCCCTGATCAGCATCGGTCGCGCACCATCCATGGCTTCTGGCCTGCGGGAAGTTTCCCAAGCCGTGCGGACGCGTCCTCTGTTGTTAGACAATGCCGGCCACCTGTCGGCCCCGCAAGCGGTTTTTGCATCCGTACCTGTTACATGAAATGCTGCGCCGGGATGCGGGGAGTGCGGGGGATGGCGACCTTCCGGCGCGGCAGGCCGGCGCGGCGCGGGGCGGCGACGCCGCTGCCGGCAATGATTGCCGATGCGGTGGCGGAGGCGATCGCGATGGGGCGGCTTCAGCCTGATGACCGCGTGGTGGAAACCACCATCGCCACCGAACTCGGCGTCAGCCGCGTGCCGACGCGGGAAGCGCTGAAGGTCCTGCACACCCAGGGAATCCTGACCGGCGGGCGCCGCGGCTTCCGGGTCGCGGCCTTCGACGCGCCGATGATCGCGCGCATCCTGGAACTGCGCGTGATGCTGGAATCGCTGCTGCTGCGCGACGCCATCACCAACTGGCGCGACGGCAGGGCTGATGTGTCGGCGCTGGACGATGCGATCGCCGCGCTGGAAGCCGCGGCGCGGCGCGGCGAGAAGCTCGGATCACTCCGCGCCGACCTGGCCTTCCACCGCGCGATCGGGGAGGCCGCGGGCGACGGCATCACGCTGACGCTGTGGGAGGCGATCGCGCGTCACGCGCTGATCATCTTCAGCCGCCCTGACTACCGGGACGACGACCTCGCCGCCGTGGTGGCGCAGCACCGGGCGCTGCGCCAGTTCATCCAGGACCAGATCGCGAACCCCGGATCCCCCGACACGCTGCGCCAGGGGATCGAGGCGCATCTGCTGCAGGTGAAGCGCGCGCGCGGTTCTCTTTAGCCCGCGAGCCGCGCCAGCAGCCGCGCATGGCTGCGGGTGCCCTGGTGGAAGCAGCGCATGTCGAACTTCTCGTTCGGGCTGTGCACCTGGTCGTCCTCCAGCCCGAAGCCCATCAGCACGGTGTCGAGGCCGAGCACCTCCTTCATCGCGGACACGACGGGGATCGATCCGCCGCAGCCGATCATGGCCGCGGGCTTGCCGTATTCATCGGCGAGCGCTGCCTGCGCGGCGCGGACGAAGGCGCTGTCGGCCGGCACCTCGATCCCCGGGCTGGCGCTGCCGCCCTGGAAGCTGGCGGTGGCGTCGGCGGGCAGGCGGGCGTGGACGAACTGCTTGAAGGCGTCGAAGACCTTGTCGTGGTGCTGGCCGGGCACCAGGCGGAAGGTGATCTTCGCATGCGCCTCGCTCGGGATCACGGTCTTGCTGCCCGGACCCGTATAGCCGCCCCAGATGCCGTTGATGTCGGCGGTGGGACGCGCCCAGAGCCGTTCCAGCGCGCCGCGCGACTTCTCCCCCACCGGCACCGAAAGCCCGATGGCGCCGAGGAAGTCGTGTTCCGAGAAACCGAGCGCCTGCCACTGCGCGCGCAACTCGGGCGAGACCTCCGGGATGCCGTCATAGAAGCCAGGCAGCTGCACGCGGCCTTCGCTGTCGTGCAGATCGCCCAGGATCTTCGTGATCAGGTTGTTCGGGTTCAGCGCGCTGCCGCCATACATGCCCGAATGCAGGTCGCGGTTCGCCGCCTTGATGTCGAGCTGGACGAAGACCATGCCGCGCAGGCGCGTCGACAGCGCGGGCGTGTCGATGTCCCACATCCCCGTGTCGCTGATGATGGCGACATCGGCCGCCAGCTCCGCCTTGTTCGCCGCCATGAAGGGGGCGAGGTTGGGGGAGCCGATCTCCTCCTCGCCCTCGATCACCGCGGTGATGGCGCAGGGCGGGCCGCCGGCGATGGCGTGCCAGGCGCGCATCGCCTCGATCCACATCAGCGTCTGGCCCTTGTCGTCCACCGCGCCGCGCGCGACCACGCGCTTGCCATGCGGGCCGTCCACCACCACGGGCTCGAAGGGCGGGCTCTTCCACAGTTCCAGCGGGTCCGGCGGCTGCACGTCGTAATGGCCGTAGTAAAGCAGGTGCGGCGCCTTCGCGCCCGCCTTCGGCCCGGGATGATGCGCGACGACGACGGGGTGCTTCGGCGTCTGGCGGAGGGAGGCGGTGAAGCCGATGGCGGTCAGCTGGTCCCGCACCCATTCGGCGGCGCGCACGCAATCCGCGGCGTGGTCGGGCTGCGCGCTGATGGAGGGGATGCGCAGCCATTCCACCAGGCGCCCTACCGCGGCGTCGTGGTCCTTGTCGATGGCGGCGAGCAGCTTGTCGGTCAGGTCCATACTCACACTCCGGTCTTCAGTCGTCGGATGAGGGCGAAGGCGGCGGCCACCGTCGCGGCGCGTATCGCCGTGCGGTCGCCGGGAAACACATGGCGCTCCACCAGCGTCAGCGACGCATTGGATGCCCCGATGAACACCAGCCCCACCGGCTTCTCCGCCGATCCGCCGCCCGGCCCCGCGATCCCGGTGCAGGAGACGGCGATGGCGCCGCCCGATCGCGCGCGGGCGCCTTCCGCCATCGCATGGGCCACGGCCTCGCTCACCGCGCCCACGGCCGCGATGGTGGCGGGCGGCACGCCGAGCATGCTGGCCTTCGCCTCGTTCGAATAGGTCACGAAGCCCGCCAGCACGGTGGCGGAGGATCCCGGCACGGCGGTCAGCGCGGCAGCGATCAGCCCGCCGGTGCAGCTCTCCGCCGTGGCCAGCGTCTCGCCCGCTTCCTGCAGCTCCGCCAGCAGCGCGGCGGCATCGTCCAGCGTGGCATCGGGCAGCATCAATCGAGGATCCCCGGGTAGAAGCGCGTGAAGGCCAGCAGCCCCGCGGCGCCGATCAGCCCCGCCAGGATGTCGTCCAGCATGACGCCGAAGGCGCCGGGCTGGGCATCGGCCCAGGAGATGGGCCAGGGCTTCACGATATCCAGCGCACGGAACAGCGCGAAGGCCAGGAAGACGCCGGGCAGCGTCGCGGCGGGCAGGGCGGCCAGCACCAGCAGCATGCCCGCACCCTCATCCGCCACGAACCAGCCGGGATCCTCCGTCTTCGCATCCAGCACCTGCGTCGCCGCCCAGTATCCCGCGACGGCGATCACGATCGCGAGGCCGAGGCACCAGGCCGGGCCCGCCAGCGCCAGCGGCAGCACCACCAGGCTGCCCCAGGTGCCCGGGCCCGGGCGCAGCCGGCCGGCACCGCCCAGCGTCGCCACCAGCATCGCCGGCGTCACGCGATGGCGTCCAGGAAGCGGTCCAGCGCGGCGATGGCCAGCGGTTCCTCCAGCGTCGGGCAGTGGCCGGTGCCGGGGATGTTCACGAAGTCCAGCCTCGGGTGTTCGTCGCGCATCCGCTGCGCGGTCTCCGGCGACAGCAGTTCGGACAACTCGCCGCGCAGCAGCAACGTCGGCGCATGGGCCAGCGCGCCGAAGGGCCCCCAGAGGCTCGGCAGCGCGCCGCCGCCCTGCATGGCCTGCGCGATGCGGATGTCCCAGCGCGGGTGCCAGCGCCCGTCCTCGCCCTTCGCATAGGTGCCGGCGGCCATGCGGCGCCAGCCTTCCTCGTCGATGGTCAGCGGCGGCAGCACGCCCTTCAGGTGTTCGATGCAGCGTTCCAGCGTCGGCAGCGCGGGATCGCGCGCGACGAAGTTCTGCACGTGGTCGAGCCCTACGGGTTCCAGCACCGGCCCCACATCGTTCAGCACGGCGCCCGCGATGGCGCCCGGGCGCAGCACCGCCATGATCATGGTGAGGATGCCGCCGAAGCTGGTGCCGACGAAGACGGCGCGATGGCAGTGCAGCGCCGCCATGGCGTCCAGCACGTCGCGGAGGCTTTCCTCGATGGCGTAGCGGGACAGCCGCTCCGCCCGCGCACTCTCCCCGTGGCCCGCATGGTCCAGGCACAGCACGCGGCGCGTGCCGGCATGGCGCTCGGCCAGCGCGGCGAAGTCGTCGCTGGTGCGGGTGATGCCGGACAGGCAGAGCAGCGGCGTGCGTGCCGGATCACCCGCGAAATCCTGGGCCGAGAGCCGGAGCCCGTCCCGCGCAGTGAAGAAGACTCTCATGGCCGGCCCTCCAGCAGCGCGGCCAGCGGGTGCGGCAGGGCGGCCGTCTCCGGGTTCTTCGCGCGATACACCACGACGTTCTCGATCACGCGCTGCACGTAGTTCCGCGTCTCCGTGAAGGGGATCTGCTCGATCCAGTCCCGCACATCCGGCCCCGACGCCACGCGCGGATCGCCATAGGTGCCGAGCCATTCATCGACGCGCCCGGGCCCGGCATTGTAGGCCCCCGCCGCCAGCGGCATCGCGCCCGTGTAGCGCGCCAGCATGTCGTTGATGTAGGCGCTGCCAAGCCGCATGTTGTGCGCCCCATCCGTTGTCAGCATCCCGACCTGGTGCGGAATGCCGAGCCGGCGCGCGACGGAGGCGGCGGTCGAGGGCAGCAGCTGCATCAGCCCTCGCGCATTAGCGGACGACACCGCCGTCAGGTCGAAATTGCTCTCCTGCCGCGTGATGGCATTGACCAGCGCGGGCTCCGCGCCATCGGCGGGCGCGGGGTAGGGGGTGGGCCAGCCATCCTCCAGCAGGATCACGCCATCCGCGCCGGCGCGCCGCGCGATCCAGACGGCATGGTCCGGCCGCCGGATCGCGACGCCGAGCCGCGCGATCAGCCAGCGATCGCCCGCATCCGGCGACAGGTCCTCCATCCGCAGCAGGAACAGCCGCGCGCGGTCGGACTGGCCGAGATCGGCCAGCGTGATCACCGCCCGCGCCAATTCCCGCCCCACGAAATCCGTCGCCACCTGGGCGGAGGGCGCCGGGGAGGGGTGGCGGGTGACCCGCGCGCTCATCTGCGCCGGCGTCTCCCCCAGCGCCAGGCTGGCGAGCTGCCCGTAATAGGCCGTTGGCAGCGCGGCCGCTTCCGTCCATAGCGCCCGCGCCTCCGCCATGCGGTTCTGCGCCGCCAGTGCCAGCCCCTGCCAATAGGCCGCCCGGGCGCGGGTGATGACGGAGATGCTGCCCTCGCCCACCCGGGCGAAATGCCGCTGCGCGCCGGCGGCGTCGCCCAGGCGCCGCAGCGCGATGAAGCCCGCCAGGAACTCGCCTTCCTGCCGCGGCTCACCAGGCTCCGCCTGGCCATGGCCGGCGGCGACGCGATAGGCGTTGGTGGCATCGCCAAGGCGCAGCAGCTTGCGCGCCAGCACCTGGCGTTCCACCCAGATGGCCCGCGCGGCCTCCGGCGGCAGGTCCCGCTGCAGGGGCTCGGCCGCGATCCAGACGGCGGCGGCCTCCGCATCCCGGTCCTTGCGGCGGAGCATCCGGGCACGGTCATGCGCGAGCCCGATGTCGCGGCCCCGCGCCTCGACCTCCCGATCTCCGCGGAAGGCCAGGCGCGCCTCCGCGATGGCGCGGCGATTGGCATCCAGGCGCGGCATCGTCCGCGCGGCGGCGGCTGCCTGGTTCTCCCAGATCAGCCGGTCCACGCGGCGCCAATGGTCGTCGCCCGTCAGGATCGGGTTGTTGCGCTCCAGGAAGGCGGCCTCGGTCGCGGCCTCCCCGGCCGCGTCCCGCCAGGCGGCGCGCAGCACCGGCGTGGCCTGCGCTGGCTGGCCCGACCGCCCCAGCGCATCGGCGAAGCGCTGCGCGCCGTCCAGCGTGCGCGGCGGGTTGCGGGCAAAGTGGCGCAGCACGAGCGCGTCATCAGCTTCGCCCACCAGCAATTCCTCGGCGCGGCGGGCGATGGTCTCAGGGAAGGGCCAGGCGGGGTTTTCCTCCAGCCAGGCCACCGTCTCCCGCGCGCTGGCGCCGGAGCCCCGCGCCTGGATGCGCCACCAGGCCACCAGCTTGCGCGCCAGCGGATCGGCGGCGAGCGCCACGCTCTCCGCCTCCAGGAACCGGTTCTGCTGCGCGGCGGCCAGGGCCTGGCGGCCGGCGAGGCGCGCCCCCTCGCTCGCCCAGGGCTGGGCCGTGGCGGGCAGGGGGAGGAGAAGCGGCAGGAGGAGCAGGAAGCGGCGCATGGGCCGGGACCATAACCCGATCCCGCAGGGATTCCCCATCCCCAACCCTGGCCTTCCGTGCCCGACCTTGCCCCGGAACTGCCGCGCCACTAGGTTCCACGCCCCACACGAGGCATGGATAGAAGCAAGATGTTCAGGGGTTCGCTGGTCGCGCTGATCACGCCCATGCAGGCCGACGGGTCCCTGGACGCGAAAGCCTTCTCCGATTTTGTCGAATGGCAGATCGCCGAGGGCACCCAGGGCATCATCCCCTGCGGCACCACCGGCGAAAGCCCGACCCTGTCCCATGCCGAGCATCACCAGGTCGTCGACCTCGCCATCAAGGCGTCGAATGGTCGCATCCCGGTCATCGCCGGCACGGGCAGCAACAGCACGGCCGAAGCGGTGGACCTGACGCGCCACGCCAAGGCGGCGGGCGCGGATGCCGCGCTGGTGGTGACGCCCTACTACAACAAGCCGACGCAGGAAGGGCTGTACCTGCACTTCATGGCGATCGCGGACGCCGTGGACCTGCCCATCATCATCTACAACATCCCCCCCCGCAGCGTGATCGACATGACGGTCGAGACGATGGCGCGGCTGGCGAAGCACCCGAACATCGTCGGCGTGAAGGATGCGACGGCGAACCTGACCCGCCCGCTGCACACCCGCGCCGCCTGCGGCCCGGATTTCTGCCAGCTGAGCGGTGAGGACCACACGGCGCTCTCCTACCTCGCCGCCGGCGGGCATGGCTGCATCAGCGTCACCGCCAACATCGCCCCCCGCCTGTGCCGGGAGATGCATGACGCCTGGGCCGCCGGCCGCGTGGCGGAGGCGATCGCCATCCAGGACCGGCTGGTGCCGGTGCATGACGCGATGTTCTGCGAAACCTCCCCCGGCCCGGTGAAGTACGCCGCCAGCCTGCTCGGCCGCGGCACCGACCATTGCCGCCTGCCCCTCGCGCCGACCTCCGATTCCACCAAGGCGCGCGTGCGCGCCGCGATGACGGGAGCAGGGCTGCTGAACTGAGCGCCCCGCGCCCAGTCGCCCGGACACCATGGCGGAACCCCGCAAGAAAGGCCTGATCAGCCACGGCATCGCCTCGCAGAACCGCAAGGCGCGCTACGACTACAAGATCGGCGACACCGTCGAAGCCGGCATCATGCTGGTGGGGCCGGAGGTGAAGAGCCTGCGCGCCGGCCGCGCCACGCTGACGGAAGCCTGGGCGGGGGAGCGGGACGGGGAGATGTTCCTGTTCAACGCCTACATCCCCGAATGGCAGGCCGGCAGCTACGTCGCGAACTTCGAACCCCGGCGCCACCGCAAGCTGCTGCTGCACCGCAAGCAGGTCGTGGAACTGTCGAGCGCCATCGCGCGGGACGGCATCACCCTCGTTCCGCTGCAGATCCACTTCAACGAACGCGGCATGGCGAAAGTCCTGCTCGGCATCGGCGAAGGCAAGAAGAAACACGACAAGCGCGCCGCCATCGCCGACCGCGACTGGCAACGGGACAAGGCGCGGCTGATGCGGAACCGGGGGTAGCGCTGGTGGCCCTCGGAGAGGGGCGCCGCCCCTCTCCGAACCTCTCCCCGCAAAGGGGCAGCGGCCCCTTTGATCCCCCTTCAATCGATGAAAAGCCTGGGGTCCAGGGGCCCGCTGGCCCCTGGCGGGGTAGGGGTATCGGGGAAGGGGCGGAGCC
>JAIXWG010000034.1 GCA_027482245.1 Acetobacteraceae bacterium
CCTGCTGGGGCGGGCGGGCCGGGGTGGCGCCCTGCTGGGGCGGTCGCGCCGGCGTCGCCCCCTGCTGGGGTGGGCGTGGCGGCTGCTGGGCAGGCCGGGCGGCCGGCGGGGTGGCGGCGGGCGCCGTCGCGGCGGGCGGGCTGGCCGCGGGCGGATTGGCCTGCACCGGCCGGGGCGGCGGCAGCGTGCCCTGGGCCGGTGCGATGCTGGATTGCGGCAGCGCGGCGCCCCCGGACAGGGCGACCAGCAGCACTGACAGCATCGCGGGACGGGCAAAGCGCATGCCCGATCCCTTCCGCATTCCACGGCGCCGGGTCAAGCGCCTGAATGCGGTTCCTGCGATGTCGTGGGAAGATCGGGGAAAAGGGGGGGCGGGCGGCGACGCGGGTGGGACCTGGTTCCGCGCCGCCGCCTGCCTGGACCGCCGATGGGGGGATGCGGCGGCCGTCGTCTCAACAGGGCGGCACTGCGGAAGTTGCAGCGCCGCGCCGTCGGTCACGCAGCTGTCAGCGGGTGGTCTATTTCAGCCCGTCCCAGAATTCCTTCACCTTGGCGAAGAATCCCTCGGATTCGGGGCTCGACCGGCCGGTCTTCTCGCATTCCTTCTCGAACTCGGCCAACAGCTCCTGCTGCCGCTTCGAGAGGTTCTGCGGCGTCTCCACCGCGACCTGGACATACATGTCCCCCCGCGCCGCGGAGCGCAGGACGGAGAAGCCCTTGCCGCGCAGCCGGAACTGGTCGCCCGTCTGGGTGCCGGCCGGGATCGTCACGCGGGCGCGGCCCCCGTCGATCACCGGGACCTCGACACCCCCGCCCAGCGCCGCCTGGGTCATGCGCAGCGGCACTCGAACAAAGATGTTGGCGCCGTCCCGCTGGAAGATCGGGTGCGACTTCACGCCGACATCGACGTAGAGGTCGCCCGCCGGCGCGCCTCGCAGCCCGGCCTCGCCTTCCCCGGACAGGCGGATGCGCGTGCCATCTTCCACCCCCGCGGGGATGGTGACGGCCAGGGTGCGGTCCCGCTGGGTGCGGCCCTGGCCGGCGCAGACCTTGCAGGGGTTCTTGATGATGCGGCCGGAGCCGGAGCAGGTCGGGCAGGTGCGCTCGATCAGGAAGAAGCCCTGCTGCGCGCGCACCTTGCCCGCGCCCTGGCAGGTCGGGCAGGTCTGCGCCGCCTGCGCGGCCGGGCCTTCGCTGCCGGTGCCCTTGCAGGCCTCGCACACGACGGAGGAGGGGACGCGGATGGTCTTCTTCGCCCCCGCGAAGGCTTCCTCCATCGTCACCTCGACCTGCTGCCGCAGGTCGGCGCCACGGCCGACGGGCCCGCGCCCGCCGCGGCCCCGGCCGCCCAGGCCGCCGAACATCTCCTCGAAGATGTCCTCGAAGGCGCCGCCGAAGGGGTTGCCGCCGCCGCCACCGCCGAAGCCGCCAGGCCCGCCGCCGCCCTGTTCGAAGGCGGCATGGCCGTAGCGGTCATAGGCGGCGCGCTTCTCCGCGTCCTTCAGCACATCGTAGGCTTCGTTCAATTCCTTGAACTTGCCCTCGGCCGTCTTGTCCCCCTGGTTGCGGTCAGGGTGGTACTGCATGGCGAGCTTGCGGTAGGCCTTCTTCAGGTCTTCCTCGCTCGCGTCCCGGGCCGTGCCCAGGACCTCGTAGTAGTCGCGCTTGGCCATGGGGCCCCAAGTCCTCACGCTGGCTGCCCCGGTCGGGCTTGGGCCCACGGGGTAGCGTGTTCAGCGACATTGTTTCAACAACGCAGCTTCAACAAGGCAACGCCCGACCCCCTTTCGGAAGCCGGGCGCGCCGGGAACGGTGGCCGATCCGGAGACCTCGCCCTGTTACGAGGGCTTCTTCTTCTTCGGGTCGACTTCCTCGAACTCGGCATCGACGACCTTGTCGTTCGGGTTGCCGCCGGGACCCTGCTGGCCGCCCGCCGCGCCGGGCTGCTCGCCCGCCGCCGCCTGCGCCTTGTACAGCGACTCGCCCATCTTCATCGCGACCTGGGACAGGCTGTCATTGGCCGCCTTGATGGCGTCCAGGTCCTGGCCTTCCATGGCGGTGCGCGCCGTGGCGATGGCGGCCTCGACCTCGGCCTTCTCCGCGGCCGGGACCTTGTCGCCATTTTCCTTCAGCGTCTTCTCCGTGGCGTGCACCAGGGCATCGAGCCCGTTGCGCGCCTCCACGGCCTCGCGACGCTTCTTGTCGGCTTCGGCATTCGCCTCCGCCTCACGCACCATCCGCTCGATGTCGTTGTCGGACAGGCCCGACTTCGCCTGGATGCGGATCTGCTGTTCCTTGCCGGTCGCCTTGTCCTTCGCGCTGACGGAGACGATGCCGTTCGCGTCGATGTCGAAGGTCACCTCCACCTGCGGCACGCCGCGCGGGGCGGGGGGGATGCCGGTCAGGTCGAACTGGCCGAGCAGCTTGTTGTCCGCCGCCATCTCCCGCTCGCCCTGGAAGACCTTGATGGTCACCGCGGACTGGTTGTCGTCGGCCGTCGAGAAGACCTGCGACTTCTTGGTGGGGATGGTGGTGTTGCGCTCGATCAGGCGGGTGAAGACGCCGCCCAGCGTCTCGATGCCCAGCGACAGCGGCGTGACGTCGAGCAGCAGCACGTCCTTGACGTCGCCCTTCAGCACGCCGCCCTGGATCGCCGCGCCGATGGCCACGACCTCGTCCGGGTTGACGTTGCGGGCGGGCTCCTTGCCGAAGAACTGCTTCACCACCTCGATGACCTTCGGCATGCGCGTCATGCCGCCGACCAGGATGACCTCGTCGATCTCCCCGGCGGAGAGGCCCGCATCCTTCAGCGCCATCTTGCAGGGCTCGAGCGTCTTCTGGATCAGGTCGTCGACCAGGCTTTCCAGCTTCGCCCGCGTCATCTGCATCACCAGGTGCTTCGGCCCGGAGGCGTCGGCGGTGATGAAGGGCAGGTTCACCTCGGTCTGCTTGGAGGAGGAAAGCTCGATCTTCGCCTTCTCGGCCGCTTCCTTCAGGCGCTGCAGGGCGAGCTTGTCGCCGCGCAGGTCGATGCCCTGCTCCTTGCGGAACTCATCGGCCAGGTAGTCGATGATGCGCGCGTCGAAATCCTCGCCACCCAGGAAGGTGTCGCCGTTGGTGGACTTCACCTCGAAGACGCCGTCGCCGATCTCGAGGACCGAGACGTCGAAGGTGCCGCCGCCGAGGTCGTAGACCGCGATGGTGCCGCCCTTCTTCTGATCCATGCCGTAGGCGAGCGCGGCCGCCGTCGGCTCATTGATGATGCGCAGCACTTCAAGGCCGGCGATGGAGCCGGCTTCCTTGGTCGCCTGCCGCTGCGCGTCGTTGAAGTAGGCGGGGACCGTGATGACGGCCTGCGTCACCTTCTCGCCGAGATAGGCCTCGGCGGTCTCCTTCATCTTGGTCAGGATGTTCGCGCTGATCTGCTGCGGCGCGTAGGTCTTGCCGTCGACCTCGACCCAGGCATCGCCATTCGGCGCGCGGGCGATGGAATAGGGCACCAGGCCCTTGTCCTTCGTCACCATCGGGTCGTCGAAGCGGCGGCCGATCAGGCGCTTGACGGCGTAGAGGGTGTTGGTCGGGTTCGTCACCGCCTGGCGCTTGGCGCTCTGCCCGACGAGGCGCTCGCCATTCTTGGCGAAGGCGACCATGGAGGGGGTGGTACGCGCGCCCTCCGCATTCTCGATGACCCTGACGTCCTTGCCTTCCATGATGGCGACGCAGGAATTCGTGGTACCGAGGTCGATACCGATGACCTTGCTCATCCGATGTGGCTCCTCTTGCGGCGGCGAGGGTGCGGCCCCTGAAGGCACCGCGCCCGGCCCCTGCCGGATGGGGGTGGTGGATGGGCTGTGACATATTCATCGCAGTGCCCCCGGGCAAGGGGGGCGGCGGGGGATTGAGGCCCTGACTCAACCTTCGCGCTCCGAAGTTCCGAAGCATCCCGCGATGTGGCGCGAAAGCCGCTTCTTTCGTTCCGGCGCTGGCCTTCCTTGTGTAGATTGCGGCCGGAGATGATCCAGACCCTCCCCCTGCATCCCGACCGCGACCTGCTGGCGGGCGAGCTTCATGCCCGCCCGGCCCTGCCGCTCGCCACCCCCGTCACCATCAGCCGGCTGGCGCTGCTGCGGGATGCGGGGTCCGACCGGGGCGCGGCCATCCGCCACCTGGAGACGCTGTGCCGCCGCTACGGCGTCACGCCCCCGGCGCCCGGGGCCGATTTCGTGCTGGCCGATTTCGGGCGCTTCACGCTGCGCTACGAACGCCATACCGAATTCGATGGCTGGACCTTCCTGCGCCCCGGCCCCGATGCCGGCGCGCCCGACCCCTTCGAGGATACGGCGATCGAGGCCGTGCCGACCGACTGGCTGGCCGAACTGCCCGGCCGGGTGCTGGTCGCCGCCCATATCGCCGTGCCCCGCACGGCCGGGGAGGACGAGCCGCCGCCCCCCGGCTGCTTCGTGCCCGACAACCTGGCGGGATCCAGCCTCTCCGCCGGCGCCGCCACGGCCTGGACCGATTTCCGCCCGGGCGCGGACGGCTTCACCCGCATCCTGCTGCAGGACCACGGGATGACGGCCGCGCTGGCCGGCCGCCTGGCCCAGGCGGTGTGGGAGGTCGAGACCTACCGCCTGCTGGCGCTGCTGGCGCTGCCCCAGGCCCGCGCCTGCGGCCCCGAACTCGCCCGCGCCTCCGCGGGCCTGGCCGCGCTGACCGCCCGCCTTCCCGGCCTCGACAAGCTGGATGAGGAACGCGCGGCGCTGGAGGAGCTGACCGACCTCGCCACCACCATCGAGCGCCTGGCGGCGGAGACGGCGGACCGCTTCAGCGGCACCCGCGCCTACCACGCCCTTGTCGGCCGCCGCCTGCAATCGCTGCGGGAGGCGCGGCTGCACGGGCTGCCGACGCTGACGGAATACCTGGAACGGCGCCTCGACCCCGCCGTCGCGACCGTGGAGGCGACGGGCACGCGCATCGCCAACCTTTCCGTCCGCTGCGGCCGGGCGGTGGACCTGCTCCGCGCCCGCGTCGCCGTGGCGCAGGAAGCGCAGACCCAGCAGCTGCTGGGCGCCATGGCCGATACGGGCCGCGCGCAGCTCAGGCTGCAGGAGACGGTGGAGGGCCTCTCCGTCGCCGGCATCTCCTACTATGTGCTGTCGCTGGCGGGCTACGCGCTGAAGCCCGTGCCGCTGGGTGCCTGGAAGGCCGATACGCTGCTGGCGCTGCTGGTGCCGGTGGTGGCCGCGCTGGTCTGGGTGCGGATGCGCCGCAACCGGCGGAAGGCTATCGCAGCGCCTTGACCAGGTAGCGCACGCGCTTCCCGTTGCGCGGATCCGTCCCGTCCCCGGCTTCGACAAAACCAAGCTTCTGATGAAAAGCCATGCTGACGGGGTTGGGCGGGTCGAGGTTCACCTCGCAGGCCAGCAGCGGCAGCGCGGCCGCCCGTGCCGCGGCGGCGAGGTCGTCATACAGCACCCGCCCCAGCCCGCGCCCCTGCCAGGCCTCTGCCACCACGACGCGGTCCACATAGGCGAAGCGCGGATGGCGGCCGAGGAACCAGGCGTGGTTCGGCCCCTGCGGCGGTGTCTCGTGGCTCAGCGCGATGAGGAAGGCGGCCGGCGCGCCATCCGGCGCCGCGATCATCCGGGCGTGGAAGGCGGCGCCGGCCAGGGCCGCGAAATCCGCCGGCGGCAGCGCGTTCACCGCCGCCGCATGGGCATCGTTCAGCGCGTTCAGCGCCGGCAGGTCGGCCGGCGCGATGGCGCGTGGGGCAGCCCCCGTGGCAGCCAGGCTACTTGCCCGCCACCACCACCATGGCGGGCTTCAGCAGCCGGCCATGCAGGGTCCAGGCCGGCGTCCAGGCCTGGATGATGGTGCCGGGCTCCACGCCATCCGGCGCCGGCTGCTCGGCCATGGCCTGGTGCAGCTCCGGATCGAAGGGCTTGCCCTGCGCGTCCTGCTTCTGCACGCCGTGGCGTTCCAGCATGGCGGTGAAGGCGCGTTCCACGCCCTCGAAGCCGCCGCGCAGCTTGGCCAGCAGCTCCGGCTCGCCCTCGGCGGCCGGCGGCAGGCTGTCGAGGCCGCGGCGCAGGTTCTCCGCCGTCTCCACCACGTCGCGGGCGAATTTCTGCACGGCGTAGAGCCGCGCATCCTCCGCCTCCCGCTTCGCGCGGGCGCGGAGATTGGCGTTGTCGGCCTCGGCCCGCAGCCACTTGTCGCGCATCTGGCCGAGCTCGGCCTCCAGCGCCGCGATGCGTTCAGCCTCGGTCGGTGCCGCGGCGGCGGGCTGCACGCCCTCGGCCGCGGGGGCCTCGGCCGGGGTCTCGGCCGGGGTGGGGGTATCCTGCTTGTCGCTCATGTCGGTGGTGATCGGGATCTCAGGCCCAGCTGGCCATGGGGGTGGCGGATCAGGAAGGGGAGGCGTGTGATACGCGCCGCCCCCACCTAGGCGCCCCGATGCCCCCAGGCAAGCACCCAGGGGCAAGCGCCCCGGCCGTCCTGCCGTCAGGCCGCCCGCAGCCCCTCGACCGTGGCGCCCAGCATCTGGCGCAGCGCCGCCGCCCCCTGGTCGAGCCGCCGCGCCGTCTCCTCCAGCGACGTCACGGCCGCGCTGGTGGTGCCGATCGCCTGCTCCGCCTGGCTCACCGCCTGGGCGGCGGCTTCGGTGCTGCTGGCCACACGGGTGGCGGTGCCGGCGATCTCCCGCGTCGCGGCGCCCTGCTGTTCGACGGCGGCGGCGATGGCGCCGGACACCGCGTCCATGTCCCCCACCACATCGGCGATGCCGCGGATGGCCTTCACCGCCTCGGCCGTCGAGGCCTGGATGGCGGAAACCTGCTGGCCGATCTCCTCCGTGGCCTTCGCGGTCTGCGCGGCCAGCGCCTTCACTTCACCGGCAACGACGGCGAAGCCCTTGCCGGCCTCGCCCGCCCGCGCGGCCTCGATCGTCGCATTCAGGGCGAGGAGGTTGGTCTGCCCGGCGATGTCGCTGATCAGGCGCACCACCTGGCCGATGCGGGCCGCACCCTCCGCCAGCCCGTTCACCAGGGCATCCGTCTCCCGCGCCTGGGTGGAGGCCCGGCCCGCGACCTGCGCGGCGCCCGCCACCTGGCGCGTCACCTCCGACACCGCGGTGGCGAGTTCTTCCGCCGCGGCGGCCACGGTCTGCACGCCGGCTGCCGCGGCGGCGGTGGCGCGGGCGGCGTCCTGCGCACTGCCCATGCCTGTCCTTGCCGCGTGGCTCAGCCCCGCCGCGGCCTGGCCGATACCGGCGGCGGCGGACACCACATCCCCCGCCACACCACCGACCTGGGTCTCCACCTGCTCGGCCAGGGCGTGGCGGCCGGCCCTGGCCTCCGCCGCCACGGCCGCATCGCGCTCCAGCCGCCGGGCGACCTCCGCCTTCTCCGCCGCCCGCGCGGCTTCCGCGTCCAGCAGCGCCGCGCCGGCGGTGGCGAAGGCGTTCTGCAACCCGCCCACCAGCGCGATCAGCGCCGCGGCTTCCGCCACCAGGATGGCGGCATGGGTGGCCACGCGCAGCAGCGTGCCCGCGTCCCCGAAGACGACCATCGGCGCCACTTCGTTCAGCACGGTGTGGTGCAGGGCCACGGTCAGGGTGGCGAAGATGATCGCGCGCCGGTCGACCAGCCCCGCCACGACCGCCAGCGCGGCGAAATACGCCATGTGCATGTCGATCCGCAGGCCCTGCGGCGCGACCCAGACCAGGACCGAGACCTGCACCATCAGCGCCACCGCGATCACGGGCCGGGCCGCCGGATGCGCCGCCCCCGCCTGCGCCGCCAGCAGCGCCGCCGCCGCCGCGGCCCCGGCGAGCACGCCACCGCCCAGTATCTCCGCCATGCCGCCCCCGGCCAGCCACGCCACCAGCACCAGCAGCGGCACCATGAGCATGAGGCCGGAGAGGAGGATCCGCGCGGTGTCGCGGCGCAGCTGGTCGAGTGTCATGGAAGCAGTTCCCGTATTCAGGTGATCCGCGCCGCGCAGGCGGCCCGGCCGATGGCGGCAAGCACGATGAAGGCGCCGCTGTTGCGGCGGAGCCGTCCCGCCTCCATGCCCGGCAGCGCGGGGGCGGCGATGGCGATGGTCAAGGGGCCGAGGCTGCGGACCATTGCCGGGTCCCACCCCTGCACGCCGAGCAGGCCGGCCAGGGCGCGATCGGCGCCAAGACCCGGCGGGAACACCAGCAGCACCGGAAGCCCGTCGCGCGGCATCGCCTGCAGCATCGGCAGCCCCAGGGCGACCGCGCCCAGCAGCAGCCACGCCGTGCCGGCAAGGCGCCTTGCGGCATGAGGCGGGCGCGATGGCTTGGCGGGCATGGCCATGGGCCAGCACTACCGCCATGACGATAACCGCCCCTGAACAGAGCCCCGCGCGGTTCCCCGCCCCCTGCTTCCGGACTACACCCCGCGCATGCTCCGCAGCATCTTCACCGTCGGCGGCTGGACCATGGCGAGCCGCATCCTCGGCTTCGCGCGGGACATGCTGATCGCCGCCCGGCTCGGCGCCGGGCCGATCGGGGACGCCTTCTTCGTCGCGCTCCGCCTGCCCAACCTGTTCCGGCAATTGTTCGGGGAGGGGGCGTTCAACGCCGCCTTCGTGCCCGCCTTCGCCGGTGCCTATGCGCTGGACGGCCCGGCCAAGGCGCGGGCCCTGGCCAATTCGCTGGCGGGGCTGATGACGCTGTCGCTCAGCGGCCTGGTCGCCATCGGCATCATCTTCATGCCGCAGCTGCTCTTCGTGCTGGCGCCGGGCTTCGTGGGGGAGGCGCTGCGCTTCCCGCTGGCGGTGGAACTGACGCGCATCACCTTCCCCTACCTGCTGTTCATCTGCCTCGCGGCGCTGGTCTCCGGCGTGCTGAACGGCATGGACCGCTTCGCGGCGGCCGCGGCGGCGCCGGTGCTGTTCAACCTGATCTCCATGGCGGCGCTGCTGGGGCTGACGCCTTTCGTCGCGACGCCCGCCCATGCGCTGGCCTGGGGCGTGGTGGCCTCGGGCCTGGTGCAGCTGCTGATGCTGATCGTGGCCGCGCGGGCGGGGGGGATGGCGATCAACCCGCTGTCCCGCCCGCGGCTGACGCCGGAGGTGCGGGGCGTGCTGCGCCGGATGGGGCCGGGGCTGATCGGCGCGGGCGTCACGCAGCTGAACCTTGCCATCGGCATCATCATCGGGTCGCTGCTGCCGGCCGGCGCGGTCAGCTTCCTTTATTATGCCGACCGCATCAGCCAGCTGCCGCTCGGCGTCATCGGCGCGGCGGTCGGCACGGCGCTGCTGCCGCTGCTGTCGCGCCAGCTCCGCACCGGCAAGGCGCTGTCGGCCCATCGCAGCCAGAACAGGGCCATCGAGCTGACCCTGGCCTTCGCGCTGCCCGCCGCCTTCGCCATGGCCTGCGTGGCGCAGCCCATCATCGGCACGCTGTTCGAGCGCGGGGCCTTCGACGCCACGGCCACGGCGGCGACGTCGCTCGCGCTGGTCGCCTATGCGGCCGGGCTGCCCGCCTTCGTGCTGGTGAAGGCGCTGACGCCCGGTTTTTTCGCCCGCGGCGACACGGCGACGCCGGTGAAGGTCGCCTTCTTCGTCGTCGCGCTGAACCTGGCGCTGAACCTGGTGCTGACGCGCTACCTCAGCCATGTCGGCATCGCGCTCGCGACCTCGCTGGCCTCCTGGGCGAATGTGCTGGTGCTGGGCTGGCTGCTCACGCGCCGGCGCCAGCTGGTGCTGGACCGCCGGCTGCGCCGCGCCGTGCCGAGGCTGCTGGCCGCCGCGCTGGTGATGGCCGCCGTGCTGCTGGCGCTGCAGGCCGCGATCTTCCCGCTGGCGCATGGGCTGGCCCGCTTCGGAGGGCTCTCGCTGCTGATCGGCGCGGGGCTCGTCAGCTATTTCGGCGCCGCCCAGTTGCTGGGCGGGCTCGACCTGCGGGACGCGGTGCGGAGCCTCCGTCGCCGGAAAGCCTGACAGCCTGTCGAAACGGGCCCGGCCCGCGCGTCATCCCCGGGGCGCCACTGCCCCGAGGAGACAGCCATGCCCCCCATCGAGATCATCGGCCTTCCGCAAAGCAACTTCGTCTGGGCCGCGCGCATCGCCGCGGCCGAGAAGGGGGTGCCGCATGTGAACCTGCCGCTGCCGCCCGGCCATCCGGACGTCGCGGCCCTGCACCCGCTCGGCCGCATCCCCGTGCTGCGGCAGGGCGACCTGGTGCTGGCGGAAAGCCGCGCCATCATGGGTTTCATCGACCAGGGCTTCGACGGCCCGGCGCTGATGCCGCGCGGCGCCCGCGCCGCCGCGCTGGCGGAGCAATGGGTGTCGGTAGTCCTGACCACCGCGGAGCCCGCGCTGATCCGCCGCTACTTCTTCGCCCATCTCTTCCCCGGCACCCCCGATGGCCGCCCCGACCGCGCGCGGGTGGAGGCCGCGCTGCCGGAGACGGAGCGCTACCTGGCACTGCTGGACGGAGCGCTGGCCGAGGGGTTCCTGGGTGGCGCGGCCTTCACCCTGGCCGATGCCTACCTGGTGCCGATCCTCCACTGGCTGCGCGGCCTGCCGGAATCGGGCGCCCGCATCGCTGCCGGGCAGCACCTGCCGGCCTATCTGGACCGCATGATGGCGCGCCCCGCCGTCGCGGCCACTGTGCCGCCGCCGCTGCCGGGGTGACCGTCAGCCCTCGAGCACCGTGACGCCCCGCAGCCCCGCCTCCAGCACCGCGCGGAGGTCGCGGGCGGCCAGCGCCACGCAGCCCTCTGTTGGAGAAAAATCGTCCCGCGCCAGGTGCAGGAAGATCGCGCTGCCGCGGCCGCGTTCCACCGGCTCATCGTTCCAGCCGAGCACGCCGATCACGTCATAGACCGCATCGTCCCGCCACAGCCGTTCATGCGAGCCCCCGAAGGGCAGCTGGACGGGGCGGTTGTAGGCGCGGTCGGCGGGGTCGTCGCACCAGCCATCGCTGGGCGACAGCGGCTCCACCGGCACGGCGCAGCGGGGCGGTGCGCCGCGATCGGCGCGGTAGAGCACGCGACGCAGCGCCATGCTGGCCGCCGGCGTCGCGCCATCGCCCTCCCGCTTCCGGGTCGCCGGCAGCACGCCCCCCTTGCCCAGCGCGCAGCGCAGCACGAGCCCGTCCAGGATCAGCAGCCCGCGCTTGCCGTCGCCCTGCGGCTGGACGCGGGCATAGCCGGCATCCGCCGCCATCAGGCCAGCAGGTGCCCGAAGCGGCGGGCCTTGGTCTCGAGATAGGCGTCGTTCACGCCATTGGCCTCGAACTGATGGGCCTCCCGCCCCTCCACCCCGATCCCGCAGGCCGCGAGGCCCGCCAGCTTGTCGGGGTTGTTGGTCAGCAGGCGCACGCGGTCGATGCCGACCGCGCGCAGCATCTCCGCCGCCACCCAGAAGTTCCGCTCATCCGCGCCGTAGCCCAGCGCCCGGTTGGCATCGAGCGTGTCGAGCCCGGTGTCCTGCAGCGCATAGGCGCGGAGCTTGTTCACCAGCCCGATGCCCCGCCCTTCCTGCGCGAGGTAGAGCAGCACGCCGCCGGAGGGATCTTCTGCCATCCGCTTGATGGCGCCCCGCAGCTGCGGCCCGCAATCGCAGCGCAGGCTGCCCAGCAGGTCGCCCGTGAAGCATTCGGAATGGATGCGGGCCAGCGGCGCGGTGCCGGCGGCCAGCGCCGCTTCCGGCTGGCCGACCAGGATGGCCAGGTGCTCGATCCCGCCATCGGCGGCGCGGAAGGCGACGATCCGGGCCTCCGGCGCATCCTCCAGCGGCACGCGCGCCTCCGCCACCCGCGTCAGCGTGGCCGCGGCGCCGGTGGGGTAGGAAGTGATGTCGGCGGCCTCGACCGAAAGCAGGTTGAGGCGGGTGGCCGCCCCCTCCGCCGCCGGGGCGGCGACGAGGGCCGGCAGCAGCCGCGCCAGCTTGGCGAGGCCGATGGCGGCCAGGGCATGGGGCGGGGCCGCGCCCCGCTCGGGCTCCGCCGGCAGCAGGCGTTCCGCCGTCGGGTCGGCCAGGGTCTTCAGCGCCGCGGGGTCCAGCAGGCCGGCCGGCAGGCGCAGCGCCACCACGCCCATCTCCGGCGGCGATCCGGCATTGGCCGCCGCCAGCGCCTGCGGCACCGGGCGCTGCAGCACGGCCGCCGCGCGCACGGGCGCCAGCAGCAGCTGGGCCGGGCCGATCGCCGCCGTCGCCAGTTCGGTCAGGCCGCGGGCGGACACCGTCTCCGCCGCCGCCACCACCGTCGCGCCTTCCGGCCCCCGGATCAGCACGGGCGTGCCGCGGCGCAGTTCACTCGCCACGCGGTGCACGGCGCGCAGCGCAGCCACGGTCGCTTCGCCACCGCCGGCTTCGGCAAGGGGGCTGGCGCCGCGGTCGCGCATCTGTGATGCGAGGGGAGCAGAGGTTTTCATCATCTGGCGTTCCGGTACTCGCCCATTGGCGCGCCCGAATGTGGCGTGCGGAAGGCGTTTGGGAGGGGGCTGAGCCCCAAGAAAAACGTTCTGCTCGTCAAGCGAGGGTGATCGTGACGTAATGGTCACGAGGCTTGCCCCTCACATGACGCCTCAGGCAAGATTGGGACGCGCATATCGCGCGTCGCGTCCCGAATTCGCGAGATTCGGGCACGCCTGCGTGAAACCGATGCGCATCGCGCCCGTTGTGAAGGCGCCTCACAGATACGGGAGCTACCATGGCCGGTCCACGCCCCATCCTCGTCGTGGACGACGACGAAGCCCTCCGGCAGACGCTGGCGGAACAATTGGCCCATGACGGTGAATTCGTGGCCTCGGAGGCCGCGACCGCCGCGGAAGCCGCAGCCAGGCTGGCGGCGGAGGATGCGCGCTTCGACGCCATCGTCCTCGACATCGGGCTACCGGATGGCGACGGGCGCGAACTCTGCGCGCGGCTCCGCAAGCAGGGCCTGCGCATGCCGATCCTGATGCTGACCGGCGCGGATGGCGAGCAGGACATCGTGCGGGGCCTTGATTCCGGCGCCAACGACTACATCGCCAAGCCCTTCCGGGTGAGCGAGCTGATGGCCCGGCTGCGCGCCCAGCTCCGCGTCTTCGACAACAGCGAGGACGCGGTCTTCACCGTCGGGCCCTATACCTTCCGCCCCTCCGCCAAGCTGCTGCTGGAAGTGGCGCGGAACCGGAAGATCCGGCTGACGGAGAAGGAAGCCGCGATCCTCAAGTACCTCTACCGCGCCGGCGGGCGGCCGGTCGGCCGGCAGATCCTGCTGAACGAGGTCTGGGGCTACAACAGCGCGGTGACGACCCACACGCTGGAGACCCACATCTACCGCCTGCGCCAGAAGATCGAGCCGGATCCGTCCAACGCCCGGCTGCTGGTGACGGAAGGCGGTGGCTATCGCCTCGACCCGACCGCGGGGCGCGCCCAGGCGGCGTAGGACGGAAGGGGGAGCGCTGCTCCCCCTTTGACCCCCTCGCCTGGGTCCGAGGGGACCCTGGACCGCCGGGTTTTCGGCATCGGAAGCGAACTGATGATGGTCCAGGGGGCTCTGCCCCCTGGCGGATGGGGCGTGGGGAAGGCAGCGCCTTCCCCACATCACCTCACTCGAACCGGCACGCCTCGTCGAAGCTGAGCCGCGGGTTGCGCGGCGGCAGGGCGCTGGCGTCCCCATGGCCCAGCGCCACCAGGAAGTTCGACTTCCAGCGCGTGCCCGCGAAGAACAGATTGTCCAGCTGGTAGTTGTCGAAGCCGCTCATCGGCGCGGCATCCAGCCCGACGGCGCGTGCCGCCATGATGAGGTAGGCGCCCTGCAGCGTGCCGTTGCGCAGCGCCGTGGCGTCCGACAGCGCCGGGTTGTCCGCGTACCAGCCCCGCAGCTCCGCGCCCGGGAACAGGAAGCCCAGCTTGTCGTAGAAGGCCTGGTCATGCGCCACGATGCAGACCACGGGCGCCTTCATCGTCTTCTCGACATTGCCGGGGGACAGCACCTGCTTCAGCCGCGCCTTGCCCTCGGAGGTCCGGACGAAGACGAAGCGGGCCGGGCTGCAATTGGCGGAGGTCGGGCCCATGCGGAGGAGGTTGTACATCTCCTCCAGCTTCGCCTCCGGCACCGGCCGGTCCTGCCAGGCGTAGTGGGTCCGCGCTTCCCGGAACAGGATGTCGAGCGCCTGGCCGTCCAGCACCCGCGGCGGCGCGGGCCCGGCCACGGGTTCAGCCACGGGCGGGATCGCGTCGGCGGCGGGGGCTTGGTCGGTCATGGAAGGCGGCTCCGGCAGGTCTCTGCCGGAGGGAGATAGGCCGAGGCGGGGCGCCGGCCAATCCGCCCCCTCAACCCCGTGGCGTCAGGCTTCCACCTGCTCCACCCGCACCACTTCCGGCACGTAGTGGCGCAGCATCGTCTCCACCCCATGCTTCAGCGTGGCGCGGGAGGAGGGGCAGCCGCTGCAGGCGCCCTGCATGCGCAGCCGGACCACGCCTTCGCGGAAGCCGCGGAAGACGATGTCGCCGCCATCGCCGGCGACGGCCGGGCGCACGCGGGTGTCCAGCAATTCCTTGATCTGGGCGACGATCTCGCCGTCCTCGGCCTCGAAATCCTCGGCCTCGGCCTCGTCATCCTCGCCTTCCATGGTTGGAAGGCCGGCCAGATAGTGCTCCATCACCGCGCCCAGCACGCGGGGCTTCAGCAGCTGCCAGTCCGCATCCTCGGTCTTCGTCACCGTGACGAAGTCGTTCCCCAGGAACACCCGGGCGACGTCGCCGACGGCGAAGATGCGCGCGGCGAGGGGGGAGCGGCCATCGGCTTCCGGCGCCGCCGTGAAGTCGGCCGTGCCGCGGCCGCCCATCACATCCCGGCCCGGGATGAACTTCAGGGTCGCCGGGTTCGGCGTGTTTTCCGTTTCGATGAACATCAGGACTGGCTTCCGCGCTGACTGGCGATACCGGACTTATGTGGTCCTTTTCACCGTCCCGTGCAACGGCGGGGGCATGGCCGCCGGATGGTGTTCAGGTCACGCGTTCCAGTTCCGCATCGCTCAGCGCGCCGGGGACGATGGTCATCGGCACCGGCAGCTTGGCGGCGTAGCGGCCGGTCAGCGCCGCGATCAGCGGGCCGGGCCCCGATCCCCCGGTGGAACTGGCCAGCACCAGGATGGAGATGCGCGGATCTTCCTCCAGCAGCGCCAGCAGCTCGTCCCGCGGCTCCCCTTCCCGGATCAGCAGGATGGGCAGGCCGCCGGTGATGTCATGCACTTCCGCGGCCAGGGCGGAGAGCAGCTTCTCCGCCTCCTCCCGCCGTTCCTCCGCCATCAGCGCGCCGACGCCGGCCCATTCCACCTGTCCCGCCGGTTCGATCACCCGCAGCAGCGCCACGCGGCCGCCGGATTTGCGGGTGCGCAGCGCGGCGTAGCGAAGCGCCACGCCGCGTTCGGGGCTGTCATCCACCACCACGAGGAAGACGCGGTCGCGCCGGGCCTTGGCCGCGGCGGCCGTCTCGTCCGTCACCTCATCCGGCATCATCCCCTCCGGAACAGCACGCTGCCGATCCACCCCGCCAGGGCGGCGAGCAGGATGCAGGCCAAGCCATACAGCACGGGCTGCCCGCGCGCGACGTCGGCGATCCAGGCCGCCGTGCCGCTGCGCACCACATCCATGCGCAATTCCTGCCGCGCCACCACGCGGCCTTCCCGCACCAGCATCACCTGGATCAGGTAGGGCCCGGTCGCCACCGTGGCGGGCAGCGGCAGCCGGGCATGGAACAGGCGCCCGCCCGAGACCTCCACCGGCTTCACCTGGTCTACCCAGAGCCCCGCATCCTGCTTCAGGCTGGCGAGCGCCGCGCGGAACTGCGGGCCTCGCGCGCCCAGCTGCACCAGCGGCAGCAGGTCGAGCCCGAGGCGGAGGTCCTGCCGTTCCACCCCGTCCAGCAGCGTCGCCACGGGGCTGGTGGAGGCCAGCGCCCAGTAGGTCGGCACCCGGTTGAAGCGGGCGGAGGGGCCGTTGATCCAGGCGCCGAGCATCTCGACCTTCTGGCGCACGACGAGGGAGGTCGAAGGCCCCGTCGCCAGCACCACCACCTCATCCCCCTGGGCGCCGATCAGGCGTTCCGTCGCGCCGAAGACCAGGATCTCGCCGCCCGTGAAGGCGGTCGTCACCTCGATGGTGGAGACGGAGAGCTGGGCTGCGAGGGAGGGGGGAACGAGGGTCGGCGGCGCGGCGGGCGGCGGGGGCGCCACCTGCGCCGCGGCCGGGAAGGCCAGCGCCAGCAGCATCATCAGCAACAGCTTCACGGCGCGGGACCGATGACGAACAGCTGCTCCGGCACCCGCAGCAGGTCCCACAGCAGCGCCAGCGCGACGGAGAGCACGAGCGCGCCGAGCAGCGCGCGCGTCTCCTCCCCCCGCAGCTTCGTGCCCATGGCGGCGCCGATCTGCGCGCCCACCACGCCGCCGGCCAGCAGCAGCAGCGTCAGCACGATATCGACGCTGCCGACCTGGACGGCCTGCAGGAAGGTGACGTTGGCGGTGACGAAGACGACCTGGAACAGCGAGGTGCCGATGACCACGGCGGTCGGCATGCCGAGCAGGTAGATCATGGCCGGCACCAGCATGAAGCCGCCGCCCACGCCCATCACGGCCGAGAGCAGGCCGATGGCGAAGCCGATCACCAGCGGCGGGATGACGGAGATGTAGAGGCGCGACTTCCGGAACCGCATCTTCAGCGGCAGGCCGTGCATCCAGAAATGCTCATGCAGCCGGCGCGGCCGGGCGCGGCGCCGGCGGAGGATCGCCGTCAGGCTCTCCCGCACCATCAGCCCGCCGACGGTGCCGAGCACGACGACGTAGAAGATGGCGACGGCGAGGTCGACCTGCCCCGCCCGCCTGAGCCAGGCGAAGAGCTGTACGCCGAGCAACGATCCGGCGAAGCCGCCCACCAGCAGCACGCTGCCCATGCGCACATCGACATTGCCGCGCCGCCACTGCGCCATGAGGCCGGAGACGGAGGCTCCGAGGGTCTGGTTCGCCCCCGAACCGACCGCGACGGGGGCGGGGATGCCGATCAGGATCAGGATGGGGGTCAGCAGGAAGCCGCCGCCGACGCCGAAGAGGCCCGACAGCCAGCCCACGCCAAAGCCGATGCCCAGCAGTACCAGGGCATCCACCGACATCTCGGCGATCGGCAGATAGACCTGCATCGCGACCTACTCTTCCCGTGCGACATGGCGGGAATGCGGCGGTTTGGACCCGGAACGCCGGCACCGCAAGTTTCCGGCCGGAAAAAATCCGCCTCCCGCGGGCCCGCCAGGCGGAACGACCATGGCGTGGCGACGCGCGGCCCGAACCTGCCGCCCGCCTCCGCGTTGCCTGCGTGGCATTTCAGCCGAGGGGAATTTCCATGCAGACCCGTGTTGCAACCGCGGACGCCATGACCGGCGGCATCGCGCCCGAAGGCGCGCCCAGCCTGCCCAGCCGCATCTCCTGGGGCGCCGTGCTCGCCGGCGGCATCGTCGCCGTGGCGGTCGGCGCCATGCTCAATATCCTGGGCCTCGCCATCGGTGCCACCACGATCGACCCGGTGGCGGTGGGCGATACGCCTTCGGCCAGCACCTTCGGCATCGCCGGCGGCATATGGCTGCTGGTCGCGAACCTCATCGGCCTGGCGGTCGGTGGCTATGTCGCCGCGCGCCTGTCCGGCACGGCGGATGATACCGATGGCGTGCTGCATGGCCTGTCCGTCTGGGCCATCGGCTTCCTGATCTCCGCCGTGCTGCTCGGCAATGCCGCGGCCGGCGCCGCGGGCGGCATCAGCCGCATGGTCGGCAGCGCCGCGCAGGGGCTGGGGCAGGGGGCGGGGGAGGCGATTTCCGCCGTGGCCCCGGCCGCGCGCAACATCGACCCGCGCGCGCTGGCGGAGCGGCTGCAGACCGGCCTGCAGACGGGCGGCGATCCGGCCGCGATGAACACGGACCAGCGCCGGGCGGAGATGGCGCAGATCATCGGCAGCCGCGTCACCAGCGGCAATGCTGACCCGGGCGCGCGTGACCGCCTGGCCCAGCTGGTCGCCGCCGAATACGGCGTGCCGGCGGACGAAGCCCGCACGCGGGTGGACCGCCTGGAAGCGGAAGCGACCCGCGTGGCGCAGGAAGCCGAGACGCGCGCCCGCGCCGCGGCCGATGCGGCGGCGAATGGCGCGGCGATCGGTGCCTATTGGATCTTCGCGGCCATGCTGCTGGGGGCGGTGGCGGCGGTGCTGGGGGCCCGGACCGGCACCCGGAACACGGTCCGCGCCATGGACCGTCGCCTCGCCTGATCGTGCCGGCCCCGGGTGCCGCGAGGCACCCGGGTGTTTCAGTCCAGATGCGCCAGGAAATGCGCCAGCGCCGCGATATGCGCGTTGGTGAGCCCGACGACGGCGCCGTTCATTTGCGTATCGACGCCGGCCCGCTTGCCGTCGCGATATTCCGTCATCGCGTGCACCAGGTATTCCTCCCGCTGCGCGGCCACGCGGGGGATCTGGGCGCGGCCCCCATAGTCCGATACATGGCAGGTCGCGCAATGGCGCGGCCCGGCCAGCGCCTGGCCGGCGGCGAACAGCGCCTCGTCCTTCGGCGCGCGGTCATCCGGCGGCCCCGGCTGCAGGCTGGCGAAGTGGGCCGCCAGATCCTCCACGTCCCGGTCCGGCAGGTTGGCCGCGAAGGGGTTCATGGCCGGCGCCTGGCGGATGCCCTCCCGCAGCAGGATGAGCTGGACGGTGATGAAATCGGCGGGCTGGCCCGCAAGCGACGGCACGCCCGGCACCTGGCTGCGGCCATTGGCGCCGTGGCAGCTCACGCAATTCTGCGCCGCCAGCGTGGCGCCCCGGCCGGCATCCGCCGCCAGCGCGCCACCGGAAACGGCGGCGGCCAGGAAGGCCGCCGCCAGAAGTCGGAACAGGATCACTGGCGATAGGTGATGCGATAGATCGCACCCATCTGCTCATCCGCCACCAGCATCGACCCGTCCCGCATCACATGGACATCGACCGGGCGGCCGAGGAAGCGCTGGTTGGCGTCATCCCGCAGGCCCGTCATGAACTCCTCCACCGCCGTCACATTGCCCTGGGCATCGAGTCGCGCGACCACGACGTCGAAGCCGCTCAGCCGCGACCGGTTCCAGGACCCGCGGCGGGCGATGAAGATCTGGTTGCGGTACTGCTCCGGGAACATCGTGCCGGTGTAGAAGCGCATGCCGAGCGCGGCGACATGCGGCCCCAGCAGCGCCGCGGGCTGCGAGAATTCGGAGCAGCGGCGCCCCTTGTTCTCCTGCGGGTCCGGCCAGGCGCCGACGCAGAAGGGATAGCCGAACTCCTCGCCCGTGCGGCGCACGCGGTACAGCGTGTCATCGGGGCTGTCGTCACCCGCCCAGTCGCGGCTGTTGTTGCTGGCCCAGAGCTCACGCGTGATCGGGTGGTGCGCCATGCCGACGCTGTTGCGCACGCCACGCGCCTCGATCCGCCGGTCGCTGCCATCGGGGTTGAAGGAGACGAGCAGCGCGAACTTCTCGCGGTCGATCTCGCAGATGTTGCAGGGCGCGCCGACATTCGTATAGATCCGGCCATCCGGGCCGAGCGTCGCGAACTTCCAGAAATGGTTGCCGCCGTGATCCGCATCGCCGGGCAGGCCGAAGGCCTCCGTCAGCTCCACCGGCGCCGGCACGTTGTCGAGGTTCGCCTCGATGTTGTCGTAGCGCAGCACGCGGTTCAGCGCGATGACGAAGAGGCTGTTGCCCACCATCACAACGCCGTTCGGGTTGTTCAGCCCCTGCGCGATGACGCGCGTGCGCGTCGTGCCATCGGCGTTGCGCGTGATGGCGTAGACGCGGCCGATGGCCCGCGTGCCGGCGAAGATCGTGCCGTTCGGGCCTTCCGTCATCATGCGCGCGCCAGGCATGCCATGCGCATAGACTTCCGCCGAGAAGCCGGCGGGCAGGCGCAGCTGCGCCACCGGCAACTGGTCCGGCGGCGTCACCGTCAGGCGGGGCGCGTGCGGGGCAAGGGTGGAACCCTCCGGCCGCCCGATCGCCCAGCCGGGCACGGGGGCAGGGGCCGGGGCCTGCGCGAAGGCAGGAAAAGTGGCCAGCGCGGCGAGGAAGCCGGCCGCCAATAGCGAGGTGCGGACCATGTATCTCTCCCTTCCGGTGCGCTCTTGGGATGGCCACCGGGAATGGGAAGGATGGCCCAGGAAGGCCGGGCGATGCAATCGGTTGCCCCCGGCCTTCCCTGCCTTTTCGCGGCCTCAGATCGGGTCGCGCGTGGTGCCCGTGCCGCCCGTCGCGTCATCGGCGCCGCCATCGCCGCCGACCATCGGCTTGTCGCCCTGGGTCTGGCTCATGCCCCCTTGGCTCATCCCGGAGGGGTTCATCCGCTGCCCGCCGCCGCGCCCGGCTTCCGCGGCGCCGAGCATGGTGCGCTGGCCCTGGGTCGCGCCGGTCATGGAGGGGTTCATGGCGGGATTCATCGCATGGTCCAGCCCTTCGGCCTGCCACTGCCGCTTCGCCTGCGCCGCCGGCATCGACAGCCGCACCTGGCCATCGCTGACGGCGGCGACGCTCTCGCCGGAGAGGTAGTGGTGCTGGCCGCTCTGGTCGCGCGTCAGCTTGATGCGCTCGCCATCGAGGTGATCGACCGTGCCGACCTCCTCCCCGTCGCTGCCGACGACCTTCATGTGTTCCTGCACCTGGTGCAGCGGGCCGTGATGCGTCATCGCGTGTCCTCCTGGCCGCCCTGCGCGGCGCCGGGATGAAACGGGGCGCGGGCCGCGCGGTTGCCGGTTGACGCGGCGCCCCCGCGGGCGGATGCCGGCGGGATGAGTGACGATCCGCGCCGATACGCCCCCGCCACGCTGCGCAACCGCGACCCCATCCTGGCGGAGCTGCGCCGCCTGCTGCCGCCGCGCGGCCTGGTGCTGGAAGTGGCGAGCGGCACCGGGGAGCACTGCGCCCATTTCGCCGCCGCGCTGCCGGCGCTGCACTGGCAGCCCACGGACCTCGACCCCGACAACCGCGCCAGCATCGCCGCCTGGTGCGACGACCTGCCCAATGTCCGCGCGCCGGTCGCGATGGATGCCGCCGCGGCCTGGCCGGTGACCGCCGCCGATGCCGTGCTCTGCATCAACATGATCCACATCGCCCCCTGGGCGGCGACGGAGGGGCTGCTGCGCGGCGCCGCCCTTGTGCTGCCGCCGGGCGCGCCCCTGATCCTCTACGGCCCCTATCGCCAGGACGGCGTGCCGACCGCGCCGAGCAACGAGGAGTTCGACGCCAGCCTCCGCGCCCGCGACCCCGCATGGGGTCTCAGGCGGCTGGAGGATGTGGCGGCGCTGGCGGCCGCGCAGGGCTTCGGCGCGCCCGCCGTCACGCCCATGCCGGCCAACAACCTGGTCGTGGTGTTCCGGCGGCCGTGACGATCCCGGAGGGCACGCTGCTGGCCGCGCTGGTCGTGGCGTCGCTGGCCAGCGGCATCGCGCGCGGCTTCTCCGGCTTCGGCGCGGCGCTGGTCTTCATGCCGCTGGCGGCGCTCGCCATCGGGCCGCGGCTGGCGGCGCCGCTGCTGCTGCTGATCGACTTCGTGCCGATGATCCTGCTCGCCCGCGGTGCCTGGGGCCTGGCGGACAAGGCGGAGGTCGGCTGGCTCAGCCTCGGCGTGCTGGCGGGCCTGCCCTTCGGCATCGGGCTGCTGGCGATGGCCGATCCGCTGGCGCTGCGCTGGCTGGTGGCGGGGGTGATCCTGGCGCTGCTGGTGCTGGCGGCCTCGGGCCTGCGCTTCCCGGCCACGGTGCATCGCGGCGCCTCGGTCGGGGTCGGCACGGTGGCGGGCGTGCTGGCGGGCGTCGCGCTGGTGCCGGGGCCGCCGGTGATGGCCTGGCTGCTCGGCCGCCACCTGCCGCCGGCGCAGCTGCGGGCCGTGTTCAACCTGTTCCTGGCCGCCAGCGGCTTCCTGACGGCGGCGGGCTTCGCCATCGCGGGGCTGTTCACCGGGGCGCTGCTGGGCCCGCTGGTGGTGGCCGCACCGCTCTATGCCGTCGGCACCTGGATCGGCACGCGGCTCTTCACCGTCATGTCGCCGGTCGTCTTCCGCCGCGCCTGCTACGCGATGATCGCCGCTTCCGCCCTGCTTTCCCTTCCCCTGCTCGATCCGTATCTCCGCTGAAACGCGAAAGGGCCCGCCGTTGCCGGCGGGCCCTTCCGTTCGTCACGGGCGTGGTCGATCAGACCTGGCGCTCGGCCAGCATCTTCTTGATCTCGCCGATCGCCTGGCCCGGGTTCAGGCCCTTCGGGCAGGTGCGGGCGCAGTTCATGATGGTGTGGCAGCGATAGAGCTTGAACGGGTCCTCCAGCGCATCCAGGCGCTCACCCGTATGCTCGTCGCGGCTGTCGGCGATCCAGCGATAGGCCTGCAGCAGCACGGCCGGGCCGAGGTAGCGGTCGCCGTTCCACCAGTAGGACGGGCAGGCGGTGGAGCAGCAGAAGCAGAGGATGCATTCCCAGAGGCCGTCGAGCTTCGCCCGTTCCTCCTTCGACTGCAGCCGCTCCCCATCCGGCGGCGGGGGGGTGTCAGCCTTCAGCCAGGGCTCCACGCTGCGGAGCTGCGCGTAGATCTGGGACAGGTCCGGCACCAGGTCCTTCACCACCGGCATGTGCGGCAGCGGGTGGATCTTCACCTCGCCCTTCACATCCTCGATCGGCTTCAGGCAGGCCAGCGTGTTCAGCCCGTCGATGTTCATCGAGCAGGACCCGCAGATGCCCTCCCGGCAGGACCGCCGGAAGGTCAGCGTGGTGTCCACCTCGTTCTTGATCTTGATGAGGGCATCAAGAACCATCGGCCCGCAGGCATCGAGGTCGATGTCGTAGGTATCCGTGCGCGGGTTCTCCCCGCTATCGGGATCCCAGCGGTAGATCTTGAAGCTCCGCACCTTCTTCGCGCCATGCGGCGCGGGATAGTGCTTGCCCTTCGAGATCGTCGAATTCTTGGGCAGCGTGAAGGTTGCCATGATCCGTCGGGCTCCTAGTACACGCGCGCCTTGGGCGGGAAGACCTGCACTTCGTTGGTCAGCGTGCGCATCTTCACGTCGCGGTAGTCGAGCTTGACGTTCCGCTTGTCATCGACCCAGGCGAGGGTGTGCTTCATCCAGTTCTGGTCGTCGCGATCCGGGAAGTCCTCATGCGCATGCGCGCCGCGGCTTTCCTTGCGGGCATCGGCGCCCACGATCGTCGTCAGCGCGTTGCCGAGCAGGTTGTCCAGCTCCAGCGCCTCCAGCAGGTCGCTGTTCCAGATCAGGCTGCGGTCGGCGATGCGGATATCCTCGTAGCCCGCGGCCACCTTGTTCATCTTCTGCACGCCCTCGGCCAGCAGCTCGCTGGTCCGGAAGACGGCCGCGTGTTCCTGCATCGTCCGCTGCATCTGCAGGCGGACATCGGCGACGGAGGAACCGCCCTTGGTGTGGCGCACCTTGTCGAAGCGGGCGAAGGAAGCCTCGCCCGCGCCCGGCGGCAACGGCGCCTGGGTCGCACCCGGCTTGATCGTCTCCGCGGCACGGTGCGCCGCGGCGCGGCCGAACACCACCAGGTCGAGCAGGCTGTTGGTACCGAGGCGGTTGGCGCCGTGGACGGAGACGCAAGCAGCCTCGCCCACCGCCATCAGCCCGCGCACCACCCGGTCCTGGTCGCCCGCCGTCGGGTTCAGGACTTCCGTGTGGATGTTCGTCGGAATGCCGCCCATGTTGTAGTGGACGGTCGGGAGCATCGGGATCGGCTCCTTCGTCACGTCCACGCCCGCGAAGATCTTCGCGGTCTCAGAGATGCCGGGCAGCCGCTCATGCAGCAGGTCGGCGCCCAGGTGCTCCAGGTGCAGGTGGATGTGGTCCTTCAGCGGGCCCACGCCGCGGCCTTCCCGGATCTCCATCGACATGGCGCGGGACACGACGTCGCGGGACGCCAGGTCCTTCGCCGTCGGCGCGTAGCGCTCCATGAAGCGCTCGCCTTCGGAGTTCGTGAGGTAGCCGCCCTCGCCGCGCGCACCCTCCGTCACCAGGCAGCCGGAACCGTAGATGCCGGTCGGGTGGAACTGGACGAACTCGTTGTCCTGCAGCGGCAGGCCGGCGCGCAGCACCATGCCGCCGCCATCGCCCGTGCAGGTATGGGCGGAGGTGCAGGAGAAATAGGCGCGGCCATAGCCGCCGGTCGCCAGCACCACGGACTGGGCGCGGAAGCGGTGCAGCGACCCGTCCTCCAGGCACCAGGCGGTCACGCCGCGGCACACGCCCTCATCGTCCATGATCAGGTCGAGGGCGATGTATTCGACGAAGAACTCGCAATTCGCCTTCAGCGCCTGCTGGTAGAGCGTGTGCAGGATGGCGTGGCCCGTGCGGTCCGCCGCGGCGCAGGCCCGCATCGCGGGCGTCTTGCCGTAGTTCTGCATGTGGCCGCCGAAGGGCCGCTGGTAGATCTTGCCGTCCTCGGTCCGGCTGAAGGGCACGCCGAAATGCTCGAGCTCGATGATCGCCGGGATCGCCTCGCGGCACATGTATTCGATGGCGTCCTGGTCACCCAGCCAGTCCGACCCCTTCACGGTGTCGTACATGTGCCAGCGCCAGTCATCCTCGCCCATGTTGCCGAGCGCCGCGCCCACGCCGCCCTGCGCCGCCACGGTGTGGGAGCGCGTCGGGAAGACCTTGGTGATGCAGGCGGTCTTGAGGCCGGAGGCCCCCATGCCGAAGGTGGCGCGCAGCCCCGCGCCGCCGGCGCCGACCACGACCACGTCATAGGTATGATCGACGATGCGATACGCACCATTGCCGATCGAGGGCTTCGAGATGGCGTTCATCAGCTGTGCCGTCCATTCATCAGGCGGGGCCCCGTAGCCCGCGCCGCCAGACATTCAACTAGGCGCGTCGTCTCAGACCGCAATGCGAATCACGGCGAGGGCCGCCGCCAGCGCCAGCAGCGTGCAGACGAACTTCACCGCCAGGATGGAGCCGATCTTCATCGCCTCGCTGTTCGCGTAATCCTCGATCACCACCTGCAGCCCGGCCGCGATGTGGTGGAAGGTCAGGCCGATCAGCGCCAGCAGCAGCACCGCGTTCAGCGGGTGCCCGATCCAGGCGAGCGCCACCTGGTGCGGCATGCCGGCCGAGGTCGCGAGCGAGGCGATGAACCAGATCGTCAGCGGCAGCAGCGCGATGGAGGTGACGCGCTGGCCCCACCAATGCTGCACGCCGGACTTGGCGGAACCGGCACCGCGCACGCGGCCGAGCGGCGTGCGGAGCTGCGCCTGGCGGGGGGCTTCGCCCGTGGAATGAGACATCGTGCCTACCTCACCAGGACATCAGCAGGGCAAGCCAGGTCAGCACCGTCAGCACGCCCGTGCCGACCAGCACCGCACGGCCCGTCTTGTAGACGGTCGGGATGTCGTAGCCCCAGCCGGCATCCCACAGCAGGTGGCGGATGCCCGCCAGCGTGTGGAACCAGGCCGCGCCCGTCAGCCCCATCAGGAACAGGATGCCGAGGAAGGAGCCCAGGAACCACTGGACATTCGCGAAGGCCTCAGGCCCCGATGCCGCGGCCACCAGCCACCACACCATCACCGCCGCGCCCACCGACCAGATCACGCCCGTGATGCGGTGGCTGATGGACAGCGCGCTGGTCATCTGCAGCATGTCATAGACCTGCAGATGCGGCGACAGCGGGCGACGCACCGGCGTGCCGTCCGACCGGCGACCCACCATGGTCGCCTCCCGCGAATCCTGCATTGTCGACATGCGGCGCCCGCTCCTCATGGCGCGCCCGACGTCGAGGCAGGGCGCACGCTCAACCTTGTGGATGCTTTTATGGTGCACCGCGCCATAGCGTCAACGCAGCGCAACATGGACAGGCGTCCATGCGGAGAATCGTGCATCAGGGATATAGGAATGATATCCTATAGCCATGCGCAAGCCCGAGCCCCGCACGCTGCCGCGCTTCGCCCCCCGCCGCCCGGCACCGCCCTGCCCGGAGGCGCAAGCCCCGCGCCCGCCCCCGCCGCGCCTCGGCAAGGCCCTGGAAGTGCTGCATAAACTCCTCACCGGCGGCGCGGCGCTGGGTGCCATCCTCCGGCTGCTGTTCTGACGGGCTGGCGCCCGCCCCGGGCCAGTCTGGAGTTTTGTCGCCGACCATTCCCGGACCCATGCGACGCGTGGCTTCCTTGCCGATCCGGGAAGGCCCGCCTACCGTCTTGTTGATGGAAATGTCTCGGCGCCGCGGCAAGCGTGCAACTGGCAAGGTGGCGGTGCTCGGGGCGGGCATCACGGGCTGCTCGACCGCGCTGTTCATGGCCCGGCAGGGCTATGACGTGACGCTGTTCGACCAAGCGCCGCAGCCCTTCCAGGGATCGAGCGGCTGGAACGACGGCAAGCTCCACCTGGGCTACCTCTACGCGGCGGACCCGGGCCTCGGCACCGCGCGGCAATTGCTGACCGGCGGCCTGCTGTTCAAGGACATCGTGGAGGAGCTGCTCGGCGGCTCCATCGCCGGCGCCACGGCGCCGCGGGACGAGATCTTCCTGCTGCACCGCGATTCGGTCGTGCAGCAGCCCGCCGTCGATGCCTATGTCCGCCGCGTGTCGGACCTGGTGCGCAGCCACCCCGATGCCGGGCGCTACTGGGACGACGCCGCCCGCCGCGGCGCGCAGCCGCTGACGGCGGCGGAGCTGGCGGCCATCGCCCATGGCGGCGACGCCATCCTGGGCGGCTGGCGCCTGCCGGAACGCAGCGTCTCCTCCCGCTGGATCGCGCGCCGCTACATCGCGGCGCTGGCGGCGGAGCCCCGGGTCGAGCAGCGGCTGGGCCAGCGGGTCCAGGCCGTGCGGCCCGTGGATGCCACCGATGGGCTGGATGGCCCCTTCCGGGTCGAGACCGAGGCCGGCGCGGATGGCCCCTTCACCATCGTCGTCAACGCGCTGTGGGAAGGCCGCAGCGTGATCGACCTTGGCGTGGGGCTGGGCCCGGCGCCGGAGCTGACGCATCGCTACCGCTACGCGCTCTTCATCCACACCGCCCAGCCCGTGGCGCAGGACAACGCCCTGATCGGCACCGGGCCCTTCGGCGACGTGAAAGCTTATGGCGACCGGGATTTCTACCTCTCCTGGTACCCCGCGGGGTTGGTGGTGGAGGGGCAGGACCCCGCGCCCCCGCCGCTGCCCGACCTGGACGCGGCCGCGCGCCAGGCGCTGGCGGGCCGCATCCTGGACGGCCTGGCGGAACACCTGCCGGCCGTCCGCCGCGTCGCGGATGGCGCGGCGCAGGTGGAGCTTCAGGGCAGCTGGGTCGTCGCCCAGGGCCGCGGCCCGCTGCACGACCCCTCCGCCGGCCTGCACCGCCGCGACCGCTTCGGCATCCGCCGCACCGGCCGCTACGTCTCCGTGGACAGCGGCAAGTTCAGCACCGCGCCCTGGATGGCGCGGGAAGTCGCGGCGATGTTCCGGGGGGGCTGAGCGCCTTATTCCCCGACCAGCTTCCGCGCCACCAGTTCCTCCGCGATCTGCACCGCGTTCAGCGCCGATCCCTTGCGCAGGTTGTCCGTCACGCTCCAGAACGCCAGCCCATGCGGCACCGTCAGGTCGCGGCGCAGCCGGCTGACATAGACGGCGTCCTCGCCCGCCGTCTCGGCGGCCGTCGCGTAGCCGCCATCCTCCCGCCGGTCGAGCACGATGACACCCGGTGCCTCCCGCAGCGCGCTCCTTGCATCGGCTTCCGTCACCGGACGCTCGAAGGCCACATGCACCGCCATGGCGTTGCCGATGAAGACCGGCACGCGCACGCAGGTCGCCAGCACGGCGATATCGGGGTCGAGCAGCTTCCGCGCTTCCGCCGCCAGGGCCCATTCCTCCCGCGTCGCGCCGTCATCCATGAAGTCGCCGACATGCGGGATGCAGTTGAAGGCGATCTGCTTCGGGAATTGTTCCGCGGGCGGCGTCTCGTTCACATAGACGCCGCGCGTCTGGGTCCAGAGCTCGTCCATCCCCTCCCGCCCCACGCCGGAGACGGATTGGTAGGTGGAAACGACCACGCGCCTCGCCTTGCCGATGTCGTGCAGCGGCTTGAGCGCGACGGCCATCTGGATGCTGGCCGGGCTGGGGTTGCCGATGATGCGGCGCTTGCGGAAGCGCGTGATGGCGGCGGCATTCACCTCCGGCACCACCAGCGGCACGTCGGGTTCCATGCGGAAGGCGCTGGTGTCGTCGATGACGATGCAGCCCTGGCCGGCCGCGCGAGGCGCGTGCAACTGGCTGGCGGCGTTGCCGGCGGCGAAGAAGGCGATGTCGGTGTCGCCGAAGTCGTGGCCGTCCAGGCTGCGGACCTTCAGCACCGCGTCCTCGCCGTAGGAGACTTCCTGGCCCGCCCCGCGGCCGGGGGACAACGCCACCACCTCATCCGCCGGGAAGGACCGTTCCGCCAGCGTCTTCAGGATCTCCCGCCCCACCGCGCCGGTGGCGCCGACGACCGCGACCTTCATGCCCATGCTGCCGCTCCTGCCTGGAAGGGGAGGGGCGGCTTAGGCGGTCCGGCCCTAGGGGGCAAGCACAAGCCCCCCGGGGGCCACGCCGTCACAGGGCGCGGACGGCCCGCAGGAAGCCGTCGGTCTTGGTGCGCAGCAGCTCCGCCTGGCTGGCCAGGGCGCCGCTGTCGTCGCGCACCGCGCTGGCCGCGCTGCCGGTGGTGTTGGCCGCGCCGCGGATGCCCTCGATGCCCGAGGCCACGGTCTGCGTCGCTTCCGCCACCTGCGCCGCGCTGCGGGCGATCTCCTGCGTCGCCGCGCCCTGCTGCTCGACGGCCGCGGCGATCGCCGTCGCGATCTCGCTGGTGCGTTCCACCGTGGTGCCGATGCCGCGGATGGCGGCGACGGCCTGGCTGGTGGCCTGCTGCATCTGGCCGATCTGCTGGCCGATCTCCTCCGTCGCGCGGGCGGTCTGGCCGGCCAGGGTCTTCACCTCCGATGCCACCACCGCGAAGCCCTTGCCGGCATCGCCGGCGCGCGCGGCCTCGATCGTCGCATTCAGGGCCAGCAGGTTGGTCTGGCCGGCGATGTCGCCGATCAGCCGCACCACGTCGCCGATGCGGGAGGCCGCTTCCGCCAGGCCCTGCACGGTGGTGTCCGTGGCGCGCGTTTCCGCCACCGCCTGGCTGGCCACGCTGGCGGCTTCCGCCACCTGGCGGGAGATTTCGGTCACCGAGGCCGCCATCTCCTCCGCCGCCGCCGCCACGGCCTGGACATCGGCCTGGGCGCGGCCGCCCGCCGCGGCCACCGCCGCCGCCTGGGTGCCGGAGGTCTCGGCGGAGGCGCTGAGGCCGACCGCGGATTGCTGCAGCCGCTGCGCGCTTTCCGCCACGGCGCCGACCACGTTGCCCACCTCCGTCTCGAAGGTGTCGGCCAGGCGCACCTTCTCCGTCGCCACGTTCCAGCAGAGCATCGTCGCGCTGTAGGCGCCGGCGGCGTCGCGGATGGCGGAGATGCGCAGCTCGATCACCTCGTCCCCCAGCTTGATGCGGGAGGTGTGCGGCAGGCGGGACGGATCCGCCAGGATCGCGCGCTGGTGGTCGGGCTGCTGGTGGAAGATGTCGATGGACTGGCCGATCATGCCATCGGCGTCGCAGGGCATCAGGTGGCGCAGGCGCTCCACCAGCGCCTTCGTCTCCGCGTTCATGTAGGTCATGCGGAAATTGTCGTTCGGGTCGGCGGACATCACCGCCGTCGGCAGCTGCTCGATCATCTGCTGCTGGGCGAAGGCGCGGCCGGTGGTCACGCGCAGCGTCTCCAGCGCCTCCGCGATCGCGCCGATCTCGTCGCGCCGGTTGCGGTGCGGCACGGCGATGGTCGCGTCGCCATCGGCGATCCGGCGCATCACGCCGGACAGGCGACGCAGCGGCGTGCCGATGGCGCGGGACAGCACCAGGGCGGAGAGGACCAGCACCGCCGCGATGGCGATCGCCGCCCAGATCGTGCCCATGCGGGCGCCCTCGGCTTCCTGCATCACCGCGGCGCGCTGCGCGGCGGAGATGCTGGCGGCGGTGGTGCTGACCGCGGCGATCGCATCCCGCATCGCCGCGCGCGCCGGCTCCACCTGCTCGCGCCGCAGCTTCGCGATCTCCTCGCCCGCCACCAGCACCTTGTTCGCGGCCTCGCCCACCGCGATGGCGCGGTCCATCAGGCGGTTGACGTCTTCCTTCACCCGCGGCGGAGCCTCGATGGAGGCGAGGCCCCGGCCATGCACGCGGCCCTGCGCGATGCCGCGGCGGATGCGGCGCACCTGCGCCTCCTCCCCCGTCGCCAGCAGGCGCTGGATGCCGAGCCGCGTGTCGTTCACCGCCGCGTGCACCGTCATCAGGCGCTGGCGTGCATCCTCCTGCTGGTCGGCCGGGACGTCGAAGCCGATCGCGGCGGCCACCGCCTCGAACAGGCTGTCATATTCGCCGCTGCGCGGGAAAAGCTCGTTGTCACGGGCCTGGATCATCTGCAGGCGCAGCCGCGCCACCTGCTCCAGAGCCTGGCTGTAATTGCCGGCCGCGGCGTCCAGCCGCTGGATCGCCGCCGTCATCTCCGGCCGGTTCAGCCGCTGCCCGGCTTCCTGCACCACGCGCCGCCCCTGTTCGAGCGAGGCGGCAATGCGCTGCCAGGCCGGTGCCTGCTCCGCCTCCAGGTGCAGCAGCAGCAGGTCGCGCTCCAGCACCGCGACTTCCCGCAACTGGCCCTCGCCCTCATCCAGCCGGTCCATGGCTGCCTCGGTATCCGCCGAGGCTGCCTGTTGGCCGATGATGCCCGTGGTGGCGCGCCAGACGAGGCCGGTGAGGACCGTCAGCATGGCAAGGGTCAGCAGTGCCGAGGCCGCCAGTTTGCGGCCCACGGTGAAGTCCGGGATCAGTCGCATTCTTTTTGAGCTTCCGGAGGATTGAATGCCGGAAAACTCTCAGGTCCACCTTGCCGGACAGTGAACGATCACGGGTTGTGATCGTCCACCTCACGGTTGTGTGACATCCCCCGCCGGGGCGGCTGCCTCAGGCCTGGACCAGGTTGTCCGGCACCGCATGCCCGGCTTCGCGCAGGTAGCGGGCCGCGCCGGGGTGGAAGGGCAGGAAGGTGTTCTTGGTCCAGTTCTCCGCCAGCGTCTCCGACGCCGCGGCGATGGCCTGGCGGAAGCGGGCGTTCTGGCCCAGCACCGACTTGGTGATCTCATAGGCCAGGTCGTCGGGCAGGCTGCGATGGCCGATGGCGAAATTGTACATGCCGACGATGCTGAGCGGCTTTTCCTGCTTCCGGTAGGTGCCCATGGGCAGCGTGCCGGGCGACAGTTCCGGGTATTGCGCGGTCAGCCGCCGCACCTCCTCGGCCGTGAAGTCCAGGTAGTTCACCTCGGCCTGCACCTCGATCTCGCTGAAGGCCGGCACCGGCACGCCGGAGGCGAAGAGGAAGCAGTCCAGCAGCCCGTCCTGGATCTGGCCGACCAGGTCGGAGGCCGATCCGTAGCGCACCGCGGAAGGCCGCACGCCCAGCGTGTTCAGGATCTGCGGGTAGTAGGTGCCGGGCGTGCCGCCGCGAGGCCCGACGCCGACGGACCGCCCACCGAGCTGCGCATGCCCCGTGATCCCGCTGCGCTTCAGCGCGATGCCGTGGAAGGGCGTGTCGTACATCGGGAACAGCGCGCGGATGTCGCGGAAGCGGTTGCCCTGGGTCCAGTCGCCCTGGCCGTTCCAGGCCTGCAGCGCCACGCCCATGGTCACCATCCCCAGCTCGATCTCGCGCCGGTTGACCAGGATGATGTTCTGGTTGGGCCCCTGCGTGGTGCGGTAGGAAATGGCGATGCCCGTCGATTCCTGCGCCATCTGCCCCCAGGCCGGGCCATACAGCGCATAGGTCCCGCCGGGTGCGGCCGTGCCCATGGTCAGGGCGCGGGGCCAGGAGGCGTTGCGTGGCTGCGCCAAGCCGGGACGGGCGGCCCAGGGCAGGGCGAGGCCCGCGGCCGAGGCGGCAAGGATATGGCGGCGACGCATGACGCTTCCTCCGTTTTATTGCTTGTATCCCGGTCGCATTACAGCCGGATCATCAGCGGGGGCAACCCCGTACCACGCAAGGGGCTTGCAGGGACTCGGTCGGCGGCCACATGGCCCCCTGCATGCTGCACCTGCTGAAACTCTGCGTCGGCCCGAAGGAGGTCGCGGACCTCGCCGCCAACCAGGCGCGCCGCGCCGCGATCGACCCGCCGCTGCGGCACCAGACGCGCATGGTGCCGAAGCGCGCGGCGGAACTGCTGGATGGCGGGTCGCTCTACTGGGTCGTCTCCGGCTTCATCCGCGTGCGCCAGCGCCTGATCGACATCCGGGAGGAGCGGTGGGACGACGGCTCCGCCTGCGCCGGCCTGGTGCTGGACCCGGAGCTGGTGCTGGTGGAACCGCGGCCGCAGAAGCCCTTCCAGGGCTGGCGCTACCTGGAACACGCCGCCGCGCCCCCGGATGCACCCCGCGGCGGCACCCCCGCCACGGGGCTGGAGGCGCTGCCCCCGGCGCTCCGGCGCGAACTGCAGGCGCTCTGCCTGATCTGACAGATGGCGGGTGAAGGACGCCCGCCAAGCGTCTTGGATTACATGGATTTCAGTTGCGCCCCATGGCCCTGTGAGGGGCCGGGGCGCACCCTGGGGCTACCTCGAAGGCGTTTCCCCCCGGGCGCCAGCGACGCTACCCATCCGCCCCGGAGTCAGGAACGCATCCATGCGCATGTCCCTTCGCCTGCTGCTCGCCGCCGCCGCCATCACCGCGCCCGTCCTGCTGACGGTCCCCGCCAGCGCCAACAGCCCCGTCGCGCCGAACGGCACGCCGTATGAGGAAGTGGCCACGGCGCGCGACGGCCAGACCCAGACCCGCGCCCAGCGCCGCCAGCGGCGCGAGGCCGCGGCCCAGCGCCGCCATCGCCAGCACGGCCAGCGCGCCGCCGCCCGCCGCGCCCGTCCCGCCGCGCAGGCGCCGGCCGGCCAGGGCTGATCTGACGCGCCCCCCCCCGGGGGCGCCCGGTTTCGGCGGCGGCCATTTCCCGGCAGGCCACCGCCGACGAGGCCGATCTGGTGGAGACCCCGAGGCACAGGCCTTAGGGCCCCCGCCCGGGGTCGGCCCCTTCGGGCCGGTCGCAGCGATGCGGCCGGCCCTTTCTTTTGCCCATCGCCTGACCGCCACACCTTGGCCGCCGCCCCCGTTCCGCGCGAACATCGCGGCCTTGCAGGAGGTGCGCGTGCCGATCACCCGACGGAAAGCCCTTGCCGCCGCCGGCGCGGCGCTGCTGCCAGCCTCGGCCGCGACAGGCCAGGGCATGCCGCCGCGCGTGGTGATGAACGATGCCAGCCGCCTGAACGCCACCCCCGTCGCCCGCCACTGGCGCCCCGCGACCGACCGCGCCGGCGCCTGGCACGAAGCCCTGCGCGCCGAACTCCGCGATGCCGCCGCCGCGCGCCGCCCCGTCGTGGTCGGCGCCGCCCGCCATTCCATGGGCGCCCAATCCCTGGCGCGCGACGGCACCGGCATCACCCTCACGAATCCCTGGTTCGAGCTGGACCGTGCGAACGGCATCGCGCGCGTCTCGGCTGGTGCCACATGGTCAGAAATCATCGGCTGGCTGGACCCGCAGGGCCTGTCCCCCAAGGTCATGCAGTCCAACGCCGATTTCGGCGTCGCCTCCACCTTCAGCGTCAACGCCCATGGCTGGCCCGTGCCGCACGGCCCCTTCGCCAGCACCGTCCGGTCCTGCCGCGTCATGCTGGCGGATGGCACGATCCTGGAGTGTTCCCGCGACAGGAATGCCGAACTCTTCGGCCTGATGGCCGGCGGCTACGGGCTGTTCGGCGTCATCCTCGACCTGGATATCGAGGTCGTGCCGAACCTCATGCTCCACCCCTACGCCCAGCTGCTGCCCGGGGCCGATTTCGCCGACGCCTTCATCCCCCTGGTCGCGCGCGATCCCAGCGTCTCCATGGCCTATGGCCGTCTGTCCGTGGCGCGGGAGACGCTGTTCGACGACGCGATCCTGACCGTCTACCGCGCCGTCACGCCGCAGCCCGCCCCCCTGCCGCCGGCCGCCAACCACAGCCTGATGACCGGCATCTCCAACACCATCTACCGCCAGCAGATCGGCAGCGAGACGGCGAAGCGCCTGCGCTGGGTGGCGGAGACGCGCCTGATCCCCGCCATCGGCACCGGCCTCGCCACCCGCAACACGCTGATGGTGGAGCCCGTCTCCAACCTCGCCAACACCGCGCGGCGCCGTACAGACATCCTGCACGAATACTTCGTGCCGCCGGAGCGCTTCCGCGATTTCCGCCAGGCCTGCCGCGACGTCATCCCGCCCGCCGCCGCGGAATTCATCAACGTGACACTCCGCTATGTCGGCGCGGATGAGACCAGCGTGCTTTGCTACGCGCCTGCCCCGCGGATCGCGGCGGTGATGTCCTTCTCCCAGGACATCTCGGCGGAGGGAGAGGCCGACATGCTGGTGATGACGGAGGCGCTGGTGGAGCGCGTCATCGCACTCGGCGGTGCCTACTACCTGCCCTATCGCCTGCATGCGCGGCGGGACCAGTTCCAGCGCGCCTATCCCCGCGCGGCCTTCTTCGCGGAGCGCAAGCGCCACTACGATCCCGGCCTGTTGTTCCGCCATGCGCTGTGGGACGGCTATCTTGCCTGACGTGTCGCCCCGAATCGCCGCCTCCCTCCTCGCCGCCGCGCTGCTCTTCGCGGCCATCACCAATTACGTGCCCGCCTTCGTCGATGCGGAGGGACGGGTCTTCGGGCTCTTCCGGCTCGACATCTACAAGGATGCGCTGCACCTGGCCTCCGCCCTCTGGGCGCTGGCCGCCGTCGCGATGGGGCGCGCGGCCTCGATCTCCTTCCTCAAGGTCTTCGGCACGCTCTACTTCGTCGATGGCGTCTGCGGTGTGCTGACCGGCGCCAGCTTCCTCGACCTCAGCCTCTTCATCCACGGCATCGCGCGGGACATGCCCTGGATGATCAGCTTCCTCTCCAGCATTCCTCATCTGGCGCTGGGTGGCTTCGGGATCGTGGCGGGATGGCTGGGCGCGCGTCGCGCATGAAGCGCCGGCCCTGGAGGCGCTGGGCACGGCGCCTCGCGATGGTCGTCCTCCCCCTGCTGCTGCTGGCCGCGGCGCCCGTCGTGGTGGTGGAACAGCGCTGCGTGGCGGAAGCGGCCGACCGCGCGCCGCCGCCGCCGCGCTACGACCTCGGCGGCGCGGAATGGCGCCGCGCCGCCGGCGACAGCTTCCTGACCTATCCCGAATGGTTCATCGTCCACGCCTATGAGGACATGGCCGGCGTCGCGCGCCAGGCTTCCGAATCCGCCTTCGACTACCTGGCTTCCATCGCCGGCTTCTGGCGCAGCCTGTGCAACGCGACGCGGGAGGCCGCGCGCACCGGCGCCGCCACGGCGGACCAGAAGACCACCAACTACGTCATCGGCATCAGCTTCACGGCGGAGATGGCGGTGATCGGCGCCTATGAACGCACCATCGGCGCGCTGACCGCCTGGGCCCGCGGCCCGCGCCGCACGCCGGAGGATGAGTTCGCGCTGCGCGTGGCCGAGGACTACGCAACCTTCCTCCGCCAGGTGCCCTGGTACGAATATCCCTTCGCGACCGAACTCTCCCGCCTGTGGGAGGAGACGCCCCATGCCGAGGTGAGCGTCATCCGCAGCACGGAACGCCGCGCCTGGCTCAGCGCGCTCTATGGCGGCCGGGCGATCTATGCGCAGGCGATCGGCGCCCTGGCTGGCGCCGCCCCCGCCGCGCTCCGCATCCGCAGCGTCGTGATGGGCGGCGATCCCGAGGCCGACCCCCGCATCACCATCCTCCGTCGCTTCGACGACGGCGCGGCGCTGATCGAGACGCCCCGCTACCGCGCATTCACGGAAATCCTGGCCGGCATCGCGCAACGGGGCGGGGAGGTACGGGAGATCGCGGGCAACCCCCGCATCCTCGTCACCGTCCTCGCCCGCGATGGCGTGGCGCTGCCGGGCGACCCGGTCTTCGCCCTGCCCATCCAGTCCCGGCCCGGCTGGCAGCGCCTCGGCCTCGATGTCGCGCTGCCGGACCTCGCCCGGCTGATGCGGGACGCCGCAGCCGCCGGCGCGACCTTCGAGCACGCCTATGACTACTGACGGCACGCTCCGCCTGCTGCGCGGCGCCACCCTGGCCCTGCTGGCCTGGTTCGGCGGCATGGCGGCGCTGGCACTGGTGGTGGACCCGCCAGGCGCCATCGCCTTCGGGCCCTCCGCCTCCCTCGCCCGGGCGGTGGGGGCGACGGATGCGGCGCTGATCGAGACGGGACGCGGCTTCGTGCTGCTGCGGGACGAGGCGCCGGGGCTGCCGGCGCGGCTCTATGCCAATGGGGCGTGGTTCGTGTGGCCGGCGCTGCCGAAGGGGTGTCTGCGGCTTTGATGGGGAAGGCTCTGCCTTCCCAATGCCCCATCCGCCAGGGGACAGAGCCCCCTGGACCATCGTCAGTTATGGCGCGGGCTCTGCGGCGGCTCCGGCCACCACGCGCTTCGGCTCCTCCTGCGCCCCTAGCAGCGCCAGCAGCCCCTCCAGCAGCTGCGCCGGCGCGGGCGGGCAGCCCGGGATCACCAGGTCCACGGGCAGCACAGGGGGCACGCCGCCCTCCACCGCATAACTGCCCTTGAAGACGCCGCCATCCGCCGCGCAATCGCCGACGGCCACCACCCAGCAGGGCTCCGGCGTGCAGGCGCGCGTGCGTTCCAGCGCCTCCCGCATGTTGCGCGTCACCGGCCCCGTCACCAGCAGCACATCGGCATGCCGTGGGGAGGCGACGAAGCGCAGCCCGAAACGCTCGAGGTCGTAGAGCACGCCGTTCAGCGCATTCACCTCCAGCTCGCAGCCATTGCAGGACCCGGCATCGACCTGGCGGATGGCCAGGCTCCGGCCGAGCCGGGCCCGCGCCGTCGCCTCCACCCGCGCGGCCAGCGCCTCCACCACCTCCGGCGGCGGCGGGGTCGCGGGCTCCGTCAGGGGTTTGCCCACCAGCCCCTGGGCGAGGCGGGGCCAGAGCAGGCGGCCGAAGGTCTTCATGCCGTGCGCGCCATCCTCATCAGGTCATTGCCCTCGGGGTCGCGCAGCAGCAGCTCCGTCCCCGGCGGCACCCGCTCCACGATCCAGCCGATCTCGTCCAGCGCATGGGCGCGGTCGGAATAGGCCCAGTGCTCCAGCACGCCGCGGCCGGGGTCGGGCCTGAACAGCGTGACGGTGAACTGGCCCGTGGCGCCCTTTGCGGCGCTGGCCTTGCTGTGGGCGCGACCACTCATCGGCCGAACACAGCCGAAACCGCTGCGCCTGTCACCCGACACCTTCGCGACGGCATACCACCGGCGCGATTGACTGTCCGGCGGCCGGCGAAGCCGGCCGAGGCCGCGAACGCGGCCCGCGGCAAGTGCCGCGCAGCCAAGCGCGCGGAGCGCGCGCCCGGCGCTTGAGGGCACGAAAAACATGCCAACGAGTCGCTGCAAGCGGCCGTTGGCCTCACAGGTCCACACCGCTGTAGGAGCAGTTGAAGGATTTGTTGCACAGGGGGAAATCGGCGACGATGTTGCCCTCGATCGCCGCTTCCAGCAGGGGCCATTGCAGCCAGGACGGGTCGCGCGGGAAGACGGCGCGGATCAGCCCGCCATCATCCAGCGCCATCCAGGTCACGATCTCGCCCCGGAAGCCCTCCACCACCGCGATCCCCTCGCCGCCCTTCTGCGGCAGCGACTGGTGGATTTCCCCCAGTGGCGCCGCCGCCAGGGCTTCGCGGACGAGCGCGATGGAATCGGTCAACTCCGCGATCCGCACGCGGACGCGCGCATCGACATCGCCCTCGGTCCGCAGCGCCGCCTCTGGCACCAGCGACTCATAGGGCGCATGGGGCAGGGCGATGCGCGCATCGAAGGCCCGGCCGGAGGCCCGGCCCACATAACCCCCCGCCGCGAAAGCCGCCGCCAGGGCGGGCTTCAGGAAGCCCGTGCCGACCACGCGGTCCTGCAGGCTGGCATGGCTGTCATAGATCGAGACCAGCGCGGGGACCTCCGCCTCCACCGCCGCCAGCGCGGCGAGGATGGCGTCCGTCCCGCCCGGCAGCATCTCCATCGCGAGCCCGCCGGGGATGACGCGGTCCATCATCAGGCGGTGGCCGAAGGCGGCTGCGTTGGCCCGCAGCACGCTTTCCCGCAACACGCCGAGCCGCGCATGGGGGAAGGCGAAGGCGGCGTCGTTGCAGACGAAGCCCCAGTCGTTCAGGTGGTTCGCGATCCGCTCCAGCTCCAGCATCACGCAACGCAGCCAGATGGCGCGGGGCGGCGGCGTGGTGCCGGTCGCGGATTCGGCGGCCAGGGCGAAGGCCAGAGCATGCGCGACCGTGGTGTCGCCGGAAATCCGCGCGGCGTAGCGGGCGGCGGCGCGGGGGGACTTGCCCACCATCAGCCCGATCGTGCCCTTGTGCGTGTAGCCCAGCCGCTGTTCCAGCCGGACCACCATCTCCCCCTGCACGGTGAAGCGGAAATGCCCGGGCTCGATGATGCCGGCATGGACGGGGCCGACGGGAATCTGGTGCCAGCCCTCGCCCTCGATGGGCAGGAATTCCGGCTGCTCCGCCGGCAGCGTCCGCCGCAGCGGCTTTGCCGCATGCGGGCCGATCACGGGCCAGCGCCCATGGTCCAGCCAGGGGCGGAGATCGACGCCGCCCTCGGCCCGCAGCGCCCAGAGGTCGCCCATCATCCGCTCGAACCGCACCGCCCCGGGCCGGGCCGGGGAGAGCGCGGGGTAGTGCCCGTCCTGCACCGGCGTGGAGGCCAGCAGCAGCGTGTTCTCGACCTCATCGAGGAAGGCCGCGTGGACGAAGCCCGGCTCCGCCCAGAAGGACAGCAGCGCCAGCGTCGGCTCCGCGGCCAGCGCATCGCGCAGGTCGCCGAAGGCGGCGGGGGCCAGCAGGTAGCGTTCGAAGGGCGCGCAGCCCTGCGGCGCGCCGCGCCGGATCCAGGCGGAGGCCGCGCCGCTCATCCGATCATCCTCGCGCCATCCCGCAGCAGCGCGGCGAGCCCGGCGGGCGCGGCCAGCGCCAGCAGCGCCGCCAGCACCAGGTGCAGCCAGGTGGGGATGCTGGCCCAGAGCACGCCGCCCGGCAGGGTGAAGGCGCCCTCCGCCGGGTTGTCGGGCGTGGGCGCCCCGAGGCAGAGCCGCTGCATCACCGTCACCAGCGCGGCGGCGGCCACCAGCAGGCCGAGGCCGAGCGGCAGCAGCAGCCAGGGCTGCGACCCCGCGGTCGCCGCCACCATGGAGAATTCGGAGACGAAGAGCGTGAAGGGCGGCAGCCCCGCCAGCGCCGCGATCCCCAAGGCCAGCGCCCAGCCGAGCCCCGGATGGCTCGCGGCCAGCCCCCCGATATCGGCGACCTTCTGGCTGCCCTTGATCTGCGCCGCCGCGCCGACCGCGAAGAAGACGCCCGACTTCACCAGCGAATGCCCCAGCATGTGCAGCAGCCCCGCCAGGTTCGCGGCCGCGCCGCCGATGCCGAAGGCGAAGGTCGCCAGGCCCATATGCTCGATGCTGCTCCAGGCGAACAACCGCCGCGCATCCCGCCGCCGCCACAGCGCGAAGCCCGCCAGCAGCAGCGACGCCAGCCCGAACCCCACCATGAGATGCCCCGGCGGCAGCGCGCCGGGATGCGCGCCGACAATCGCCTTGGCCCGTAGCACGGCGAACAGCGCGGCGTTCAGCAGCAGGCCGGACAGCACGGCGTTGATGGGCAGCGGACCCTCGGCTTCCGCATCCGGCAGCCAGGAATGCAGCGGCACCAGCCCCGCCTTGGTGCCATACCCCACCAGCAGGAAGACGAAGGCGAGGCTCAGCACGCCCGGATCGCAGCGCGCCGCCACCGCCTGCAGCGCGCCCCAGGACAGGCCCGGATCACCCGCGCCGATCACCGGCTGCGCCGCCAGGTACAGCAGGATCGTCCCGAACAGGGCGAGGGCGATGCCGACGCCGCAGAGGATGAAGAACTTCCACGCCGCCTCCACCGCGGATGGCGTGCCATGGACGGCAACCATCAGCACGGAGGCGAGCGTCGCGATCTCGATCGCCACCCACATGACGCCGAGATTGTCCGACAACAGCGCCAGGAACTGCGCGCCCATGAAGACCTGGAAGGCGGCGTGATAGGCTCGCGCGCGCAGGTCGTCGAAGCGCTCGGCATCGACCGTGGCGGCGGAGAAGGCGGCGGTGGTGAGGCCGACGATCGCCGACAGCAGCACGAAGGGCAGGTTCAGCGCATCGGTGCGCGTCCACCCCTGCACGCCGAAAGGCTGCGCCAGCAGGATCAGCGCCAGCACCAGGCTTACCGCGGAGACGCCGAGGTTGATGAAGGCCGGCAGGCGGCCGCGCGGGGCCATTGCAGCCAGCGCGCCAGCGCCGATCCAGGGGAGGAAGACGATCGCCCAGGACAGGTGAAATGTCATGCCGGCGGCTCCTCGCCGCGGGCGCGATGGAGGAAGGAGGTGTCCAGCGTCTCCAGCCGGTCGCGGATCTGGAAGACGACGACGCCGCCGACCACCGCCACCATCAGCACCAGCGCCGCCGTGGACAACTCCACCACCAGCGGCATGCCCGTGACGGCGACAGCACCCAGGATCAGCCCATTCTCCAGGCTCATCAGCCCGATCACCTGGCTGATGGCATTCCGCCGCGTGATCATCATCAGCATGCCCAGCAGCACGACGGAGAGCGCGAGCGCCAGATCCTCCCGCGTCAGGGCCTGGGCCTGGCCCGCCGTGATCGGCAGCACCACGAGCACCGACAACCCGACCAGCGCCACCGCCGCCAGCAGCGACGGCCCGACGCCAAGCGCCGGTTCCACCGCCCGCTGCAAGCCGAAGCGGCCGAGCACATGGCGCAGCGCCAGCGGGATCAGCACCGCCTTCGCCACCACGGCGATCACCGCGGTCACATAGAGCCCCGCCGCCCCCTGGATGTAGCCCTGCCAGGCCGCGGCGGCGGCCAGCAGCGCGCCCTGCACGGCGAAGGCGTTGATCACCGCATCGATCCGCCGCTGGTAGAGCAGCACGAAGGACAGCAGCAGCACCCCGCCCCCCAGCAGATGCGCGATGTCATAGGCGGGCGAGCCGAAGGTCATGCCAGCCTCGTCGAGACGAACAGCAGCAGCGCGCCGAGCAACCCCAGCAGCAGCGCCGCCCCCAGGAATTCCGGCACCCGGAAGACGCGCATCTTGGCGATGGCGCTTTCGAAGACGGCCAGCGCCAGGCACAGCACGCCCATCTTGGCGATGAAGGCCAGCAGCCCGATCACCCACCCCACCGGCGCGAAGCCCACCGGCGCGGTACCGAACGGAAAGAAGATCGCCGCCAGCAGCGCGAGCCAGAGGGTCAGCCGCAGCGCCGCCGCAGCCTCCCACAGCGCCAGGTGGCGGCCGGAGGCCTCGAGGATCATCGCCTCATGCACCATGGTGAGTTCGAGGTGCGTGGCCGGGTTGTCCACGGGGATGCGCGCATTCTCCGCCACCGCCACGGCCAGCAGCGCCACCAGCGCCAGGCCGAGCGAGACGCGGAGCCCCAGCGCCCCCTCCTGGAACGTCCCCGCGATGGCGTCGAGGCCCGTGGTGCCAGCCAGGATCGCGAAGCTCATCACCGCCAGCAGCAGCGCCGGTTCCGCCAGCGCGGCGAAGCTCATCTCCCGCGCCGCGCCGAGCCCGCCGAAGGCGGTGCCCACGTCCAGGCCCGCCAGCGCCATCGCGACGCGCCCCAGCGCCAGCAGCCCCGCGATCAGCACGAGGTCCGCGAGCGGCGCGAAGGCCATGCCCCGCGCGAAGGACGGCACCAGCGCCACCGCGGCCAGGGCGGCCCCGGCGCCGAGATAGGGCGCCGCCCGGCTGATCCAGCTGGCATTCTCCGCCAGCACCGGCCGCTTCAGCAGCAGCTTGCGGAAATCCCGCAGCGGCTGCAGCGGGCTGGCGCCGATCCGGCCCATCATGCGCGCCTTCAGCCATCGGATGACGCCGACGACCAGCGGTGCGGCCACCAGCATCAGCGCCAGGTGGATCGCCTGGGTCAGCAGCCCCCAGAGGAACGCCATCATCGTGCCTCCAGCCAGGCGATCAGCGCCAGCAGCGCGACCAGCGTGCCGAAGGGCAGCATGAGGCATTGGGCGAGGGTCAGGTCGCGCAGCCTCTCCGTCCGCGCCACCACCGAATCCCGCAGCCGGGCGAGGGGGGCCAGCAGGAAGCGGTCGGAGGGATCGGCGAAGCCGGCCTCGATCCGTGCCGGGCCGGGATCGCCGGGCGACGGCATCGCCACGCGTTCATGCACCGCCAGCACCGGGTTCCCCAGCATCCGCCGCAGCGGCTGGCCGAGGCCCGCCGCGCTGGGCTGGGTGATCGGGTCGCCGAAGGGCAGGTGCTGCGGCGGCGCGATGAAGCCGCAATCCCAGGCCGGGCTCCGCGCGACACCTGCTGGCGCCCGGCGCTTCACGGCGAAGACGATCGCCGCGCCCAGCGCGGCCAGCAGCAGCGCGATGCCGAGCGGCATGTAGGCCCCCGCGCCATCGCCGACGCTGATGGCGCCGATCGTCGCGCGTTCCGTCACATCCTGCCGCACCAGCACCTGCAGCGCGCCTTCCGCCAGCGCCAGCATCGGCCCCGGCAGCAGGCCGAACAGCACGGTCAGCCCCGCCGGCAGCAGCAGCGCGGCACGCGCGAACCAGGGACCGTCCTGCGCGCCCGCGGCGCGGGGCGTGCGGGGCCGGCCGAGGAAGGCCATGCCGAACAGTCGCACCATCGCCGCCGCCGCCAGCGCGGCCGCCAGCGCGGCCATCGCCACAACCCCCACCGCCAGCACCTGGAAGGCCAGGTCGCCGACCCGCCAGGCCGCCAGCAGCGCCTGCAGCAGCAGCCATTCGCCGGCGAAGCCCGACAGCGGCGGCAGGCTCGCCGCCGCGCCGACACCCACCAGCACCGCCGCCGCGGTCCAGGGCATGGCGTGGATCAGCCCGCCGAGGCGATCGAGCCGCCGGGACGCCGCGCCGTGCAGCACCTCCCCCAGCCCCAGGAACAGCAAGGATTTGAACAGCGCGTGGTTCAGCGCGTGCAGCATCGCCGCCCCCGCCGCCAGCCCCGCCAGCGCGCCGAGATCCGCCGCCCGGAAGGCGCAGGCGAGGCCGAGGCCGATGGCGATCAGCCCCACATTCTCGATGGTGGAGCAGGCCAGCAGGGTCTTGCTGTCCTCCTCCAGGTTGGCGCGCAGCGCGCCCAGCACGGCCGATGCCGCGCCCAGCACCAGCAGCGGCACGCCCCACCAGATCGGCTGCGCGGGGCCGCTGAGGTCCAGCAGCAGCCGCGCCAGGACATAGAGCGCGACCTTGGTCATGGCGCCCGACATCAGGGCGGAGACGTGACTCGGCGCCGCGGGATGGGCGAGCGGCAGCCAGGCATGGAGTGGCACCAGCCCCGCCTTGGCCCCCGCGCCCGCCACGGCCAGCGCCAGGATGGCGGCGGCGCGCCAGCCCTCCGGCGGCGCGCTCCGCATGGCGGCGAAGCCGATATCGCCGCCCACGGCCAGCAGCCCGATGGCCGGCGCCAGGCAGAGGCCGGAGAGGATGGCGAAGATCAAATAGAGCCGCGCGGCGCGCCGGTTCTCCGCACTGTCATGGTCTGCCGCCACGAGCGCCCAGCTGGCGAGCGACATGGCCTCGAACCCCAGCAGCAGCGTCAGGCCGTCGGCGGCCAGCAGGGTCAGCGCCATGGCGCCGAGGAACAGCGGATAGGCCGCCAGCACGCGGGGCGGCGCGTGGCTGTAGTGCGCCAGCGCGAACAGCGCCGAACAGGCGCCCGCCAGGCCCAGCAGCAGCAGGAACCAGGCGGAAAGCCCATCGACCGCCAGCAGCATCGGCGCCCAGCTGCCGGGCATCAGCGGCTGCGGCGCTGGCGCGCCACCCAGCAGCGCCGCCAGCCCGCAGGCCGCGAAGACCAGGGCGGCGGCCAGCGACCCGCCATGCACGACCATGCCGATGGGCAGCCCACCCGGCAGCATCAGGGGCAGCGCCCGCCCGGCCGCCAGCACCGGCAGCACGGCCAGCACCACCAGCCCGGCCAGCGTCAGGGAGAGCGCCGTCAGCACGGCAGGGCGGGGATGCGCGTCACGCCCCGGACGATACGCAGCAAGCCGGCGGGGCAGAAGGGGGAGGCTGGATCATGGACAGGCCGCAACGACCCGGCCATGCCCGCGGTTGCATCCCAGGCCAACCGCCGATTGGCCCCTTGGCCTCCGGGATGATGCGGCGCTACATGGCGCGCCTTGGCGCCCCGGCGCCCAAACCACAGGGACAGACTGGGAGTGCGCCCGTTTCCATGGGCCCCTTGCTCGCCTTCAGTCGCGCCGTCGATGCGCTGAACACCGCCTTCGGCCGGCTGGCCGATTGGCTGGTCCTGCTCGCCTGCCTGGTCAGCGCGGGCAATGCCTTCGCGCGCTACGGCTTCTCCTCCGGCTCCAACGCCTGGCTGGAGGTGCAGTGGTACTTCTTCGCCGCCGTCGTGATGCTGGGCGCGGCCTATACGCTGTTCCGGAACGAGCATGTCCGCGTGGACCTGATCTACGGCTCCATCAGCGAAAGGGCGCGGCTCTGGGTCGATGTGGTCGGCATCGCGCTGTTCCTGCTGCCCGCCATGGTGCTGCTGGCCTGGATGACCTGGCCCTTCTTCGTGGAGAGCTGGATGCGGGCGGAGACCTCCTCCTCCCCCGGCGGCCTCATCCGCTGGCCGGTGAAGCTGCTGCTGCCGCTGGGCTTCGCGCTGATGGCGGTGCAGGGGCTGTCGGAGCTGGTGAAGCGCGTGGCGCTGCTGCGCGGCATCAAGCTGGAGGACGGCCGCCTCCACGCCAGCTACGCCCGGCCGGACCAGTAGGCCTGGGATGGAGCACCAGCTTCTCTTTTCGGCCGCCAAGGGCGGCCCACGCACAGCGCTCGCCCCTGGCCCGGCGCCACAGCGCGTCGGCGCGCAAGGCAAGGCCGCGGATGCGGCCGCCCGCCACTTGAGGGCACGATGAACATCATCGCTTACATCGCCTCGATCCCGCATGCGGACATCATGCCGCCCCTGATGTTCGCGGGGCTGATCGTCTTCCTGCTGATCGGCTTCCCCGCCGCCTTCTCGCTCGCCGCCGTCGGGCTGTTCTTCGGCTTCATCTCGGTCTGGCTGGGCTTCTTCCCGGAAGCCTGGATGTTCAACCTGCCGCTCCGCATCTTCAACATCCTGTCGAACGACCTGCTGCTGGCGATCCCCTTCTTCACGCTGATGGGCGCCATCCTGGAACGCTGCGGCCTGGCGGAGGACCTGCTGGAAGGCACCGGGCAGCTCTTCGGCAAGGTGCCGGGCGGGCTGGCCTATGCGGTGATCATCGTCGGCGCGATCCTCGGCGCCATCACCGGCACGGTGGCCGCTTCCGTCATCGCCATGGGCATGATCAGCCTGCCCATCATGATGCGCACGGGCTACGACATGCGCATCGCGACCGGCGTCATCGCGGCGTCGGGCACCATCACCCAGGTGATCCCGCCATCGCTGGTGCTGATCGTGCTGGGTGACCAGCTCGGCCAGAGCGTCGGCGACATGTATGCGGGCGCCATCGGCCCGTCCTTCCTGCAGCTGGCGCTGTTCATCGCCTTCATCGCGCTGGTCAGCATCTTCGCCCCCCACAAGGTGCCGCCCCTGCCGGATGATTTGCTGGAGCCGCGGACCTGGCGCCTCTGGTGGCGCGTGCTGAAGGGCATGGTGCCCTCCATCGTGCTGATCTTCATGGTGCTCGGCACGATCTTCCTCGGCCTCGCCACGCCGACGGAAGCGGGCGCGATGGGCGTGGTCGGCGCGCTGGCGCTGGCCGCCATCAACCGGCGCCTGACGCGCCCGCTGGTGCGGGAAGCCATGGGCACGACCATGCGCATCACCGCCATGGTCATCTTCATCCTGATCGGCGCGACGGTCTTCTCGCTGGTGTTCCAGGGCGTCGATGGCGGCATTTGGATCGAGCACCTGCTGGCGCAGCTGCCGGGCGGCCAGACCGGCTTCCTGGTCTTCGTCAACGTCTTCATCTTCTTCCTGGCCTTCTTCCTCGACTTCTTCGAGATCGCCTTCATCGTCATCCCGCTGCTGGCCCCGGTCGCGAAGAACCTCGGCATCGACCTGGTGTGGTTCGGCGTCCTCATCTGCATCAACCTGCAGACCAGCTTCATGCACCCGCCCTTCGGCTTCGCGCTGTTCTACCTGCGCGGCATCGCGCCGAAATCGGTGCTGACGCGGGACATCTACTGGGGGGCGGTGCCCTGGCTCGGCCTGCAGCTGATCCTGGTGGCGATCGTCATCCTGTGGCCGGAGAGCGTGACCTACTGGCTGGACCGCGGCCCCCGCGTCGATCCGAGCACGGTGATCATCGACCTGCCCCCGCCGCCCGCGCAGCCGGACATGCCGGCGGTACCGGTGTTCCAGTAAGGGGGCTTCCAATGATCCTCTCGCCCATCGCCCATGTCCGCGGCGGGCGGGCGGCGCCGATCGACGATGGCTGGGACGGGGTGGAGGCCGAGGTCGTGCTGGATCCCGCCCAGCTCGGCCCCGATGCCGCGCTCGGGCTCGACGCCTTCAGCCATGTCACGGTGATCTTCGTCTTCGACCGCATCGACCCCGCGGCGGTGGAGCGCAACGCCCGCCACCCGCGCGGGCGCCGGGACTGGCCGCTTGTCGGCATCCTCGGCCAGCGCGGATCGCCGCGGCCGAACCGGATCGGCGTGACGACCTGCGCGCTGCTGGGCGTTCAGGGGATGGTGCTGCGGGTGAGGGGGCTGGATGCCATCGACGGCACGCCGGTGCTCGACATCAAGCCGCACATGATGGGCTTCGACCCGCGCGGGCCCGTCCGCGAACCGGACTGGGCACAGGAGATCATGCAGGGCTACTGGTAGGGCCTATCGCAGCGCCCAGTCGCCCCAGATCGCCTTCGCCTCCTCCGTCTTCTCCTGCCGGTCCTTCAGGTGGTTCGGCTTCCGCGAGCCCCCCACGGCGTTGGGGCCGAGGTTGATGGCCTGGCTGACCTTCAGCGAATCATCCAGGTCCGCGTGGTCGTTCAGCTTGTGCTTCGTCCAGTACCAGGCGGCCGTCTTCAGCGCGATCTCCGCCTCCTTCGACACCGTCTGCGGCTGCGCCTCCAGCGGCAGGTCGAGCTCCTTCCCCGCCAGCCGGTAGTTCTCCCGCCCCGTCAGCTGGATCAGCCCGCGCCCGCGATAGGTCCAGCCATCGCCGGAGGTGACGCTGCCATTGCCCATGCGGTAGGCATAGACGGTGTTCGCCAGCTCCTGCGGCTTGCGCTTCTCCGCCGCGTCGCTCTCGGCGAGCGCCTTCTCCAGCGCCTTCTTCTCCTCCGGCGTCTTGGGTTCCCCCTTCTCGGCCTTGATGGCGTCGTGGCGGGTCTTCTGGTCCTGCGGGACGAAGGACTTGGCCTGCTCCTCCGTCAGGTACTTGCCGTGGATGGCGGTCAGCTTCTCGACGGTCGTGAAGACGAACCCTTCCTCCAGCTTCTGGAAGGAGGAGCTTTCGATGCAGCATTGCGCGAGGAAGTGGGACAGCCGCAGCCCGCTGCGGCTGATCTCATGGAACCACAGCGCGCCGGATTTCGACGCCTCGATCAGCGCGTCGAGGACGCGGCGCTGCGTGCCGGGCAGGGTCTTGGCCTGGCCGACCAGCTTCAGCAGGTCCGCCTCCGTGATCGGCACGTCGGCGAGCGGCTGCACCGGCGGCAGCGTCGCTTCCGGCGGGAAGCAGCTGATGGGCAGGTGGCAGCCCATGCCGGGCCGCGGCAGCACGGCCGGGCAGGAATCGCCGAGCGGGTTCAGCCGCCATCCTGGTTCCTCGAAGCCGAACAAGCCGCCTGGCAGGCCCATTGTCGGTTCCCCCGTTGCGGGGGCGCAGCATAGGCCCGGGCGCTACAGCATCGCCAGCGCGCGCTTGCGCTTCGGCGGCGGGAAGGCCGCGTCGAGTTCCGCCAGGTCCGCACCCGTCAGCCGCAGGTCGCGCGCCGCCGCGTTCTGCCGCACATGGGCGGGGTCCGCCGCCTTGGGGATGGCGATGACGCCCGGCCGCGCCAGCACGAAGGCCAGCGCCACCTGCGCTGGCGTCACGCCATGCCGGGCGCCGATCGCGCGCAGCGCGGGGTGCCGCAGCAGGGCGCCGCCCTGGCCGACGGGCGAATAGGCCATCACCGGTATCCCCCGCCCCGCGCAGAAGGGCAGCAGGTCGAACTCCACGCCGCGCGCCTCCAGGTTCCACAGCACCTGGTCCGTCGCGCAATCCGGCAGCGCCGCGCCCAGCTCCTCCAGGTCGTCCACGTCGAGGTTGGAGACGCCCCAGCGCGCGATCTTGCCCGCCGCGATCGCCTTCTCCATCGCCGCCACCGTCTCCGCCAGCGGCACCCCGCCCCGCCAGTGCAGCAGGTAGAGGTCGATCCGCTCCACCTTCAGCCGGCGCAGGCTCGCCTCCAGCGCCATCGGCAGCTTCCGGGCGCCGGCGTTGTGCGGATAGACCTTGGAGACGAGGAAGCACTCCTCCCGCCGCCCGGCGATGGCCTCCGCCACCACCTCCTCCGCGCCGCCCTCCGCATACATCTCCGCCGTGTCGATCAGCGTGAGGCCGAGGTCGAGGCCGAGCCGCAGCGCCGCCGCTTCCGCCCGCCGGTCGGATCCCCTCTCCCCCATGTGCCAGGTGCCCTGGCCGAGGGCGGGCACCGACGTGCCAATCGCGAATGTCACCACCGTCATGGAACCCGACCCTTCATCCGCCTATCTTCGTCGTCATGAACAAGCCCGCAACCCACGCCCTGTTCCTCGCCCTGCTGGCCGCCACCCCGGCGGCGGCGCAGCCGACGACGACCCCCGCCGCCGTGCCGCCGGAGGAGATCGGCAGCTGGCGTCTGTCCTGCATCACGGACCGGATGACGGACCGCGCCGACTGCCTGCTGCGGCACCGGGAACCGGTGGAGCGCGCGCAGGGCCCCGGCGGTTCATCCCTGGTGCTGGAAGTGCAGGACCGCGGCGGCCGGCTGGTGCCGGTGGTCACGGCCCGCGACCTGACGCTGGAAGCCGCCGGCCGCGGCCTGCTGGCCGTGACCGGCACGGCGCAGCTGCGCTTCCCGCCCAACCGCTTCTACGAGATGCCCTGCACGCTGGAGGGCCGGACCCTCGCCTGCGCCCCCAAGGCCGAGGATCTGGCCCGCGCCGCGGAGGAACTGCCCGCCGCCGGCGCTGCGCTCGTCCGCGTCACCGGCCTCGGCGCCGGCACGCCGCAGGCGGAGCCGGTGGAACTGCGCCTGGAACGCACCCGCGACGCCCTGGCCCGCTACCGCGCCCGGGTGCCGGAGGGCACCGCCCCCCAGCCCCAGCCGAGCGGCCTGACACTCCCGGAAATCCTCGGCCGCTTCCAGCGCCTGTTCGGCAACTGAGGGCGGCCACCCCCACAACTACAAGTTCTCGACTACCCCCACCCAAGGCCTCCCCGCAAGCGCGAGGGAGGGAGGCGCTGATACTCCCTCCCCCGCGCTTGCGGGGGAGGGTCGGGGTGGGGGTCCGCGCCGCCGGCCAGAAGGCAGCGCTACACCACCTTCGCCGGATCGGTGTTGCTTCCGCACACCACCACCGCGACCCGCGCCCCCACCGGCAGCGACAGCACGCCGGAGGTCAGCGCCGCCAGCGCCGTGGCGCCCCCCGGCTCCGCCACCAGCCGCATCGCCTGCCACAGCCGCTTCTGGGCATCGAGGATCGCCTCGTCCCGCACCAGCACCGCGCGGGCCACGTGGCGCTGCGCGACCTCGAACATCAGCGCGCCGACCTGCCGGGCGCCGAGGCTGTCCGCCGCCATGCCGCCGACGGGGCAGGGGACAGGCCGGCCTTCCCGCAGCGCGGTGGCAAGGGTCGGGCAGCCCTCCGGCTCCACGCTGATGACCTCCGCGCCGCGGCCGGCATACCACGCGGCGATGCCGCCGATCAGCCCGCCGCCGCCGGTCGCCACCAGCACATGCGTCGCCTCCGGCGCGTCCTGCCACAATTCCAGCCCGACCGTGCCCTGGCCCGCCAGCACCTCGGCCTGGTCATAGGCGTGGACGATCATGGCGCCGGTTTCCGCCGCGCGGGCCTCGCTTGCCAGCCGCGCCTCGTCATAGGCCTGGCCCACCTGGTGCAGCATCGCGCCATAGGCGCGGATGCGGTCCGTCTTGGCGGCGGGTGTGGGCACCGGGCAGAAGACCTCCGCCTTGTGGCCGAGCGCCCGGGCGGCATAGGCCACCGCCGCGCCGTGGTTGCCGCCCGATGCGGTGGCGACGCCGGCCGCCGGCACGGGCAGGGACAGCATGCGGTTGAAGGCGCCCCGCGGCTTGAAGCTGCCGGTGGCCTGCAGCAGTTCCAGCTTCAGGATCAGGGGCATGTCGAGCCCGAGGTCGCCGCCCGCCATCCGCATCACCGGCGTGCGCCTGATGTACGGTGCGATCCGCGCCGCCGCGGCCTCGATATGCCCTGCCTCAATCATCGCCACGCTGCCATTCCCCGATGCAGGCGCGCAGGCTGGCAGCCCCCCTTCGCCGAGGCAACCGCACCGGCCGCTCCCGCTGCGGTCGGCGTTCATTTGACTCCCGCCACCTTTCTGCCATGGTCCGGCGGCCATGAGTTGGGGGTCTTCGGACCGCTATGCCGCTGCACGGGTCCTGCGTGGCCCTGGATGATGATGGCGTCCTGATCCTGGGGCCCTCGGGCACCGGGAAATCCGACCTCGTCCTTCGCCTGATGGGCCTCGGCTGGAGCCTGGTCGCCGATGACCAGGTGGAGGTCTTGGCCCGGCAGGGCGCGCTGGTCGCTTCCGCCCCCCCGCCACTGCGCGGCATGCTGGAAATCCGCGGCCTCGGCCTGATGCGCGACCTGCCCGCGGTGGACAGCGCCCGCCTTCGCCTCGCCATCCAGCTGCGGGACACGCCGCCGCCGCGGCTGCCCGAACCCGCGCAATGGACCGCCCACCAGATCGCGCTGCCGCTCGTGGCGCTGCGGGGGAAGGAGCCCTCGGCGCCCGACAAGGTGGCGTTTGCGTTGAAAGCGGCGTGTGGCCGTGCCGCCATGGCCGCTGGCGCGTTTCCCGCCTGATGGACGCGCCCCTGCCCCCCGCCCGCCCGGTGGTCCTCGTCACCGGCCTCTCCGGCGCCGGCAAGGCCTCGATCCTCCGCACGCTGGAGGATCTGGGGTTCGAGACGGTGGACAACCCGCCGCTCACGATCATCGAGGAGCTGGTAGGCGACGGCGCGACGCCGCTCGCCATCGGCGTCGATGCCCGCACCCGGGGCTTCGACGCGCCGGAGGTGCTGCGCGTGGTCGCCCGCCTGCGGCTGCGGCCCGATGTCGCGGTCAGCCTGGTCTTCGCGACGGCGGAGGCGCCGGTCCTTCTCCGCCGCTATTCCGAAACCCGCCGCCGCCACCCCCTCGCCCCGGGCGGCGCGCTCGGCAGCCGGGTGGACCAGGGCATCGCGCGGGAGGCCGCGCTGCTGGCCCCCCTGCTGGATGCCGCCGATGTGGTGCTCGACACCTCCGACCTGCCGCTGCCGGATTTGCGGCGCCAGATCGAACGGCGCTTCCGCCCGGCCAATGCGGCGGGCCTCGGCATCGGGGTGATGTCCTTCGGCTTTCCCAAGGGCCTGCCCCGGGAAGCGGACCTGGTGCTGGACATGCGCTTCCTGCGCAACCCGCATTACGACCCGGCGCTGCGCCCCATGACCGGGCGTGAATCCCCTATTGCGGCATTTGTCGAGGCCGATCCCGCCTTCGCCCCATTCTGGGACCGCATGACGGGCCTGCTGGACCTGCTGTTGCCCCGCTACGTCGCGGAGGGGAAGAAGTACCTGACGCTCGCCTTCGGCTGCACCGGCGGGCGTCACCGCTCCGTGCTTGTGGCGGAGCGCATGGCATCCCATTTGACGGCGCTGGGCTGGCGCGTGGACCTGATCCACCGCGAACTCACCCCCCCGACGACGCCTTCGGCCCATGGCCCGGCGCAGGGGGGATCTTCTGTTGCGGGGCGGGAGGCCCTGTCGCACTCATCATGATCGGATTGGTCCTCGTCACCCACGGCCGCCTCGCCGAGGAACTGCGTCTCGCCATGGAACACGTGGTGGGCCCGCAATCCTCGGTCGCGACCGTCTGCATCTATCCCGAGGACAAGCTGGAGACGCGGCGGGAGGATATCCGCAGCTCCATCGCCGGCGTGGACCAGGGGGACGGCGTCGTCGTCCTCACGGACATCCTGGGCGGCACCCCCTCCAACCTCGCCTTCCAGCTCTGCGACCACCGGACGGTGGAGGTCATCGCGGGCGTGAACCTGCCGCTGCTGGTCAAGCTGGCGAAGATCCGCGGTTCCGAACCGCTGGCGGAGGCCGTGGCCCACGCCACCGCCGCCGGGCGCAAATACATCGCCTGCGCGGCCGACATGCCGGACGGGCCGAAGCCGAACGGGATCCCCAACGGCACCCCCAACGGCACACATGCGCGCGACGCCGGAGGCACTGCATGAACGAATGGCCCGATGACGCCGGGGAGGCCAAGGCCAGCGCCCCCGGCGCGACGCCGATCGGCGCCGTGCTGGCCGAAGGGGATGGGCCCTGCGGCTGCGACCCGTCGGGCGGGCTCGCCATGCGCAAGACGCTGAAGATCATCAACAGCCGCGGCCTGCACGCCCGGGCCGCCGCCAAGCTTGTCACGGTTGCCGAACGTTTCTCCGCATGCGTGAATGTCTCCCGCCACGGCCAGACGGTGCCGGCCTGCTCCATCATGGGCCTCATGATGCTCGGCGCCGGCCAGGGCAGCGAGGTGGTGGTGGAGGCCGAGGGCTGGGACGCCAAGGAAGCGATGGATGCCATCGCCGGCCTCATCGAGGCCGGCTTCCATGAAGAGTAGCGCCAAGAAGAGCGGATGATGAAGGCGGAGAAGCCCGAGAAGACGGAAGCGAAGCCCGGCCCGGTGGCCGACAAGCGTGCCGCGCGCCGGGTGAAGGAAACCGTCATCCGCGGCATCGCCGTCTCCCCCGGCATCGCCATCGGCCCCGTCTTCGACACCACCGAACCGCCCGCGGAGGCGCCCCGCCGGAGCATCGCGGAAACCGCGGTGGACGCGGAGAAGCAGCGCCTGGCCGCCGCCGTCGCCGCCAGCCGCAAGCAGGTCGCGAAGCTCAAGATGCGCCTCGGCGTGCTGCCCGAGGAAGCGCAGGAGGAGCTGGAACCCCTCCTCGACGCCTATGCCATGATGCTGGGCGACAGCCGCCTGATCCGCGGCGCCCGCAAGCGCATCGAAAGCAACCTGCTGGCCGCCGAGACCGCGGTGGCGGATGAGGCCGATGCGATCGCGGATGTCATCCTCTCCGCCAAGGATGACGACAAGGCCGGGCTCCGCCGCCGCGCCGGGGAGGTGCGGGAGATCGCCCGCCGCCTGACCCGCAACCTGACGGAGAACCCCTTCCGCAGCTTCAAGGACGTGCCGGAAGGCGCGATCCTGGTGGCGGAGGAGCTGACGCCGGCCGATGCCGCGCTCCTCGACCCCTCCCGCATCGTCGGCGTGGCGACGGAGGAAGGCGGCGCCGATGGCCACACCGCCATCATGCTCCGCGCCCTCGGCATCCCCGCGGTGCTCGGCGCCCATGGGCTGACGGAAGCCGCCAGGCGCGGGGACCAGATGGTGCTGGACGGCGCCGCCGGCACCATCGCGCTGCACCCCACCCCCGCTACCCTCGCCTGGGCCAAGGAACAGGTCGGCGTCTATGCGCGGGAACGCACCAAGCTCGCCAAGCTGCGGCGCCTGCCCTCCGTCACCACGGATGGGGAGGCGGTGGAGCTCCAGGCCAACATGGAGATCCCGGCGGAACTGCCGTTGATCGCCCAGGCCGGCGCCCAGGGCATCGGCCTGCTGCGGACCGAGTTCCTGTTCATGAACCGGGAGGATCTGCCGGACGAGGATGCGCAGGTCGCCGCCTATGCCCCGATCGTGGAGGCCATGGCCGGCGACCCCATCACCATCCGCGTCCTCGACTGGGGCGGGGAGAAGGAGATGGAGGCGCTGGCCGCCGGCGTCCCCTCCCAGACCAGCGCCAACCCCGCGCTCGGGCTGCGCGGCATCCGCATGCTGCTGAAGCGGCCCGAACTGTTGGAGGCGCAGTTCGCCGCCATCCTCCGCGTCGCCAGCCGCGCGCCCGAAGGCGCGGTGCGCGTGCTGCTGCCCATGGTCACCATCCCCGCCGAGGTGAAGGCGGCGCGGGAGGTCTATGAGCGCGTGGCCCGCCGGCTCCGCCGGCGCGGCGAGAAGCTGCCGGAGAAGCTGCCCGAGCTGGGCGCGATGATCGAGACGCCGGGCGCGGCGCTGGCCGCCGACGCCATCGCGCTGGAGGCCGATTTCTTCGCCATCGGCACCAACGACCTGGCCATGTACACGCTGGCCGTGGACCGGGGGGATGCGGAGGTCGCGCATCTGTACGACCCGCTGCACCCCGCCGTGCTGCGCCTGATGCAGTTCGCGACCGAGGCGGCGCTGCGGCTGCGCATGCCCGTTTCCGTCTGCGGGGAGATGGGCGGCAATCCGCGCCTCGTGCCGCTGCTGCTGGGGCTCGGCATCCGCTGCCTGTCCATGAATGCCAGCGCCATCCCGCGCGTGAAGCAGGCGGTGCGCTCGCTCGACATCGGCGATTGCGCCCGCTTCGCCCGCCGCGTGATGGAACAATCCGATCCCGCCCGCATCCGTGAACTGGTCGATGGCTTCGCGACCGGGGTGACGGAGCGCGGCTGAGCTTCATCGCCGTCCCGGGGTGCCACTGCCGCCCGCATGAACGACGCCGCCGGCCGCATCGGGCCCGCCTTCTACCTCGCCGGTGATTCCTTCCCGGATGACGTGGGCGTCGAACGCGCCCTCGCCCCGCGCCTCACCCCCCATCTCGATGGCTGGATCGGCCAGGCGGCGCTGGCGGGGGCCGCCGGCGGCCGCATCGACCCCTGCATCGCGACGCGCGCGGCGCAGCTGGAAGGCGCGCTGCCGGCGGGGCCGGCCTTGCGCCGGGTGGTGCTGATCGGCCGGTCCTCGGGCGCGCGGGTGGTGACGGAGGTCGCCTGCCGCCAGCCCGTGCTGGCGGTGATCTGCCTCGGCTATCCCTTCCGCCGGCCTGGCGGGCCGGAGGAGCCGGAACGCCACGCCCATCTGGCCGGGCTCGCGGTGCCGACGCTGATCCTGCAGGGCAAGCGCGACGACTACGGATCGGCGGAGGCGGCCGGCCGCTACGCCCTGTCGCCCGCCATCCGGCTGAAGGCGCTGGAGGCGGACCACCGGCTGCGCCTGGCGGCCCCGGCCTGGGATGCGGCCTGCCGCCTGATCCGGGCCTTCTGGGGCGTGGCGGCGCATGGCCTCGCCCGCGGGCCGCTCACGGGTTGATGATCGGCCCGGGTCTTTCGCCCCTTTCCCGCCGCGATCATGCCTCCCCGGTGCCCTGCGGCATCCGGAGGCTCCGGGCATTGCCACGGAAAGGGGATCGCCATGCCGCCCATCCGCCGCGCCGCCGCCACCGGGTTGCTGGCGCTCTGGCTGTCGCCGCTGCCGCCGGAGGCGGCCGGGACGTCCGCGCCGACGGAGGCCGCGCAGCCGGCCGGGGAGCCGCGCGCGCAGGCGCTGCTGGAAGCCTGGCGCGACAGCCAGCGCCGGCGCGACCGGGGCGGGACGGGCGGGCAGGAGAAGGAAGGGTAGGCCGGCGAAAGGGCTGGCTCCGGGCTTGTGATCCTGTTATGTTCCCGTTCTGCCACACCATGATCACGTCCGATGCCCCGGGAAACGCCCCAGGAATCGGTGCTAAAAGTGCTAAAAAGGGTTAGTCGGGTTAGTGGACCGTGCCGATGCCGGGCCGCTCAGGGCACCACGGGCACCGGCAGCACGCCGATCCCCGGCCTGGCGAAGAGGTAGCCCTGCATGGCCCGCACGCCCATGGCGCGCAGCGCCTGCATCTCGCCCACCGTCTCCACCCCCTCCACCACCGGCACCAGGCCGAAGGCGTTCAGCTGGGCCAGCGTCAGGCGCACCTGTTCCAGCCGGCGGGGATCGAGGTCGAGGCCCATGATCACCTCCCGCGCGATCTTGGCGCCATCCGCCCGCCAGGCCATCAGCAGCGGCATCCGCGCATGGCCCGTGCCGACATCGTCGAGCGCGATGCGAAGCCCCCGGCGCTGCAGGGCGGAGAGTTCGACGGCCAGCGCCTCCGGATCGTCCACCGGCTCCATCTCGCTGATCTCGAACACCAGGCGGTCCAGCGGGAAGCCCAGCGCCACCGCGTCATCCGCCGTGCGGGTCACACCGAATTCCGGGTGGGCGACGCAGCCGGGATAGAGGTTCAGCGTCAGCGCCGCCGTGGTGGATGGCAGGCCGAGGCGCAGCGCCTCCTCCATCGCCGCGCGGCGGATCTCCGCATCCACCCGGTAGCGGTCCGGCAGCGGGATCGCCGCCAGCACGCTGCCCGCGGATTGCCCGCCCCGGCCGCGCACCAGCGCTTCCTGCGCGATGGTCAGGCCGGTTTCCACGTCCACGATGGGCTGGAAGGCAATGACGAAGGGGGGCGAAGGGGGCGTCACAAGTATTATTCAGTCCCACAATTGGCCGGTACGCACCAGCGCGACGCACCCGCCTTCATGTCGCCGGGTTGCGCCGCGCGGCCGCCGGCCGCACATCCCCGCCATGGCATCCCCCGCCGGCACCGGCCGATTACTGCTCATCCTCGGCCTGGCCTGCTTCGCGGCGAACCTCGCCATGCGGTCGCTGGACCCGCTGGTCGGCGTGCTGGCCGGGGAATTCCTCCGGCCGCCGGAGACGGTAGCGCTGCTGTCGACGGCCTTCTCGCTCCCCTATGCGCTGGTGCAGCCGGTGCTGGGGCCGGTGGGCGACGCGGTGGGCAAGCGCCGCGTCATCCGTGCCTGCCTGGTGGTGCTGGTGCTGGCGCTGGTCGGGCACCTCTTCGTCACGGACCTGGCGACGCTGGCCGTGCTGCGGATGATCGCGGGGGGCGCCGCGGGCGGCACCTTTCCGCTCTGTATCGCCACCATCGGCGACCGCGTCCGGATCGAGGACCGGCAGCTGGCGCTCTCCCGCCTGCTGGTCGCGGGGCTGACGGGCTCGGCGGCCGGGGCGCTGCTGGGCGCGGCGCTGGAGCCCTATCTGGGCTGGCGGGGCGTCAGCCTGGTCTGCGCCGTTGCCGCGGCGGGGGCGGTGCTGGTGCTGCGGCGGGAGGCGGGCGAGGCTCCCGTGGCCCCGCGCCGGCTGAACCTGGCGGAGGCGCTGGCCCGCTACCGCCAGCTCTGGTCGCTGCGCGCGGCGCGGGTGCTCTATGGCAGCGTCTTCCTGGAGGGGATGCTGGTCTTCGGCATCTTCCCCTTCATCGCCCCCCTGGTGATCGAGCGTGGCCTGGGTGGGCAGCGGGAGGCCGGGCTGGCCGTCGCCGCCTTCGCCGGTGGCGGCTTCCTCTTCGCCGCGCTGGCGCCGGCGATGCTGCGGATCGGCGGGCAGCGCCTGACGCTGCGCTTCGGCGGCTTCGTCGCGGCATCCGGCATGGTGGCGCAGGCGCTGGCGCCGAATGCCTGGGTCTTGGTGGCAGGCTGCCTGGTGCTCGGGCTCGGCTTCTACATGATGCACAGCGCGATCCAGACCCGGGTGACGGAGGTGGCACCCCAGGCCCGCGGCAGCGCGGTGGCCATGCACGCCTTCTGCTTCTTCATGGGCCAGTCGCTGGGCCCGGCCGTGATGGGCCTCGGGCGGGGCGCGCTGGGGGCGGAGCCGCCGCTGTTCATCGCCGCCGCGGGGCTCGCCGGCCTCGGCCTGTTCCTGGCCCGGACGGGGCCCCGGCCGCGGGCCTGAGGTTCGCGATTCGCCCCGCTGATGGAACGCAGGGTGAATCGGAACAGGGCGAGGCCAGGCACCATCCCCTGGAATCAACGCCCTGGCCCGAGTCGGCGGAACGAATCGCTGACCTGGGCCGGATGTTCGCACCCCCCAACATCTGGGGGGCGCGTTCCCATTCGCGGCACAACCGCGTTCCCCGAGTCGCGCCCGAGTCGCACCCCGAGTCGTGGAACCCCTGGATCCGACCAAATGACCGGCCCTTTCGCGTGACCGCTTCAGGGCCCCTCAGACGCCGGGCGGAAACCTCCGGTTTCCTTGGCTTCGCCGCATAAGCGGCGGCGCCCATTCGGGCGCTCGGACCGGTCAAGCGACCGGTCCGCCGGTATCAGAAGTCGGTCGCGCGGCCCTTCTGTTCCCAGTCGCCATAGCGTGTGGGCTCAGGCCCCTTCGGCCCGCCGACCTCCTTCGGAAGGGCCAGGCGCATCGGCTCCCCGCTCGGCGGATCGCCGACGGGCTTGGGCGGCGTCTCCCCGGGCAGGGGCATGTCGCCATCCGGCGGCGGCTGGATCACCGGCGGTTCCGGGGAGGGCGGCTGGCCGGGGGGCGGGCCGGGCGGATCGCTCGGCGGGATGGGAAGCTGCTGGGCCATCGGGCCGTGATTGGCGTTGCTCATGCCCCACATGTAGGACCTCCTCGCGCTGATGCGGACCCCTGCAACGCGCGGCGCGGGCGAAAGACGAAAGGATCGGTGGCGCATGAGCGGATACGTCAGGACAGCCGTGCTGCTGGCGGCGATGACGGCGATCTTCGTGGGTGTCGGCTTCGTCATCGGCGGCCAGCAGGGCATGGTCATCGCCTTCCTGGTGGCCTGCGGCATGAACGTCTTCGCGTGGTGGAACAGCGACCGCGTCGTGCTCGGCATGCACAACGCCCAGCCCATCGGCCCCGCGGACGCGCCGCGGCTCTTCGCCATGACGCAGGCGCTGGCCACCCGCGCCGGCCTGCCCATGCCGGCGCTCTACGTGATCCATGAGGACCAGCCCAACGCCTTCGCCACCGGCCGCAGCCCGGACCGCGCGGCAGTCGCCGTGAACACCGGCCTACTCGATCTGATGCCGGAGCGGGAGGTGGCGGGCGTCATCGCCCATGAACTCGCCCATATCCGCAACCGCGACACGCTGATCATGACCATCACGGCGACCATCGCGGGCGCCATCGGCATGCTGGCGCAGTTCGGCTTCCTCTTCGGTGGCCGCACCCAGGATGGGCGCCAGAACCCCTTCGGCCCGATCGGCGCCATCCTGCTGGTGGTCCTGGCCCCCATCGCCGCCGCTGTCGTGCAGATGGCGATCAGCCGGTCCCGGGAATACGAGGCCGACCGCGTCGGCGCCGAGATCGCGGGCGATGCGGAGGGCCTGGCCAATGCCCTGATGCGGCTTGAAGCCTACAAGGAAGGCCGGGTGAACGAGGCCGCGGAAGCCAACCCGGCCTCCGCCCATGTCTTCATCATCAACCCGCTCTCGGGCCTTAGGATGGATGGGCTGTTCTCCACCCACCCCAGCACGGCGAACCGGGTGGCGGCGCTGCAGGCGCTGGCCGGGCGGATGGGCCCGCCGCCCGGTGCCATGACGCCGCCGCCGCGGCGGATGCCGCAGGCCGGCGGCCCCCGGCCAGGCGTGCAGCCCGGCCCCTGGTCCAACCCCGGCTCCCATGGGGGCGGGCGGCGGAACCCATGGGGCTGATCCTTCGTTGGCCCCGGCATCCCCGTGAAGGATCGCCGGAGATGCCGGGCCGAGAGGGTTGGAACCGCCTGCCGATCCTGGTGCGCTTCCTGCTGTCCCACGCCGCGATCGGCTTCGGGATCTCGGCCATTGCGACCACCGCCTTCGTGCTGGCGAACCCCGGCGGCGCCGGCGGCATCCTGCTGAACGCCGCGGGGCATTGGTGGCCGGTGGTGGTGCTGTGGTTCTTCCTCGGCCTCACCTTCGGCAGCGCCCAGATCGGCGCCGCGACCATGCTGCTGGCCGAAAGGCCGGAGCCCCCGCGCCGCCCGGGCGGCGGCAACCGTGCCCCGGCCCTGATCCCGGTCCCTGTCCGCCGCTAGGGCCTGTGGACACTTGGCCCGGGATGCAATCGGCGAGTGGATTTTCGTGGCTGGAAGGCGGGGGCGGGGCGGCGATGGGGTTCCATCGTCGCCCTGACCCCAACGCCCCAGGCGCGGAAAGACGCCGCCGAGTGCGCCCGCAGCCAAGTGTCCACAGGCCCTAGCCCTGCTTGCGGATCCGCGTGGACCAGATGTGCCAGAGATAGGTGCCGACGATGCCCGCCACGACGATGTAGGAGAAGGGCTCGAGCCACCCCTCCACCTGGTCGTAGTGGTCCTCCATGAAGTAGCCCGCGCAGATCAGGAACGTCGTCCAGACTGAGCTGCCGATGCTCGTGTAGAAGTAGAAGGTCCAGCGCGGGATGCGGATCAGCCCGGCGGGGATGGAGATCACGGTCCGGATGCCCGGTAGCAGACGGCCGAAGGAGAGGGCGAAGGGCCCGTACTTCTCCAGCGTCTCCTCGGCCTTCTTGAGGTCGGCCTCCCCCACTGCGAACCAGCGGCCATAGCGGCCGACCAGCGGGCGGATGCGGTCCGCGCCGATCATGCGCGACAGTTCATACCAGAAGGCGTTGCCGAGCAGCGTGCCGACGATGCCGGCGATGAGCGCGAGGATGAAGGACATCTGCCCGCGCGCGGCCGCGAAGCCTGCCAGCGGCATGATGACTTCCGAGGGAATGGGCGGGAACAGGTTCTCCAGGAACATCAGGAACAGCACGCCGGGCCAGCCGCCGGCGGCCACCGTGTTCGTCACCCACTCGATCATCCACCCACTCCATACAGCACGATCGCCACGCGGCGGCCGCGCGAATAGTTGAAGCCCGCCACCGTCCCGCGTTCCCGCGGCACGAGGCCGAGCGAGGCGGCTTCCGTCCGGAAGCGAGCCTCTTCCCGGTCCGATACGGCGGCGAGGCGCCCGGGTTCCCCGGCAAGGAAGCGCGCCGCCTCCTCGCCGCCCCGCAGCAGGCGGATTTCACCGCCCAGGGCGAACATCAGGCTGGGTTCGTGATAGCCGGCGATGCCGAAGCGTTCATCCGGCAGGCCCGGCGCGACCTGGTTCACCAGGGCCGCCAGACGGGGCGAGATCCAGGGCGCCGTCATCCGCGGCAGCACGCCCCCCAGCACCACCGCCTGGAGGGGGATCGCCAGCAGCACCGCCAGCAGCGCGGCCCGCGCCGGCGCGCCATCCCGCAGCATCAGCCACAGGCCCACGGAGAACAGCGCCGCCGCCGGCAGGGCCAGCAGCGCGACGAGGGAGACGCGCCCATCCGCCAGCACGGGCAGCGCGACCGCCACCGCCGCCAGCCCGAAGGCGACAGCGATCGCCACGACCAGGGAGAAGACGGACAGCCAGCGCGGGGCCGCGCGGCGCAGCGGGTCCAGCGCCCAGGCGGCGGCCAGCAGCATCAGGGCGGGATAGGCCGGCATGGCGTAGTGCGGCAGCTTGGTCGTCACCGCCTCGAACATCAGCCAGACCGGCACGGCCCAGGCGAGGAGGAAGCGCGTGGCGGGCTGCAGCCGGTCCGCCCAGGCGCCGGGAGCCGCGCGCAGCACCAGGAAGGCGGCGGGGAAGGCGGCGACGCCGAAGCTGAGAAAATAGTAGCCGGGCGGGCCCCAATGGTTCTCATCCGCGCCGCCGACCTTGGACAGCATGTCGCCGCCCAGCGCCTCGGCCAGGAAGCGGCCCTCGGTCGCGATGGTGACGGCGATGAACCAGGGGGCGGCGGCCAGTACCATGAGGGGGATGCCCCAGCCCGGCCGCAGCGCCCTGAGCCAGGGCGCGCCGCCCTGCCAGCCGCGATCGGCGGCAAACAGCGTGACGCCCGCCAGCAGCGGCACCGCCGGGCCGATCGGCCCCTTCAGCAGTACCGCGCCGCCCAGCACCAGCCAGAAGGCGGCCGCTTGCCTCGTGGTGAACTGCCCCGGCGCCAGGTAGGCGCGGCCCATCAGCCCCATGGCGACGACGATGGTGCCGAGCAGCGCCGCATCCGTCTTGGCGATATGCGTCTCCACCCCCAGCACGAAGCATCCCGCCAGCATGGCGGCGCCGAGGAAGGCCGCGCGGCGCCCGACCAGCGACCGCCCGAAATGCGCGGTGGCCAGCACCGCGGCGAGCGCGCCGAGGAGCGACGGGATGCGATAGGCCCAGATGTCGGCCTTCGTCCCCAGGCGAAGCCCCTCCACCACATGCACCGCCGTCGCCTGCGCCCAGTGGATGCCGGCGGGCTTCTTGTTGCGCTCCACCTCCCCGAAGCGGATGCGGACATAGTCGCCGCTCTCCACCATCTGGCGGCTGGCCTGGGCGAAACGGCTTTCGTCGCGGTCGCCGGCGGGCAGGGTGAAGAAGCCGGGCAGCCAGAGCAGCAGACACAGCAGCGCGAGCCAGGGAAGCGGGCGGCGCGTCTCCGGCAGCCTGTCGAGGAAATCGCGCAGCGCTTGCATGGCGCGGCCCTAGCACGCCGCGGGCCGGGGGGCCATAAAGCGCCGCTCATGCCCCCCCGTCCCCCGACCGCACCCCAACGCAGCCCCCAACGCGCCAACCCCGGCCGCCAGGCGCCCGGCGTGCTGACGCGCAACGCCGCGCTGGCGCTGCTCGCCGCCGTCTTCGAACGCCGCCGGCCGATCGAGGAAGCGCTGGATGCCCTGCCCTCCACGCTGGAGGCGCGGGACCGTGGCGCGGCGCACCGCATCGCCGCCGCCGTGCTGCGGCGGGCCGGCAGCCTCGATGCCGTGCTGGAGCCCTTCCTGCGGCGGGAGCCGCCCCCCGTCGTGCGCGCCGCGCTGCGCATGGGGGCGGCGGAGCTTCTGCTGCTCGGCACCCCCGCCCATGCCGCCGTCGCCGCGACGGTGGAGGTGGTGCCGCGGCCCTTCGCCGGCCTGGTCAACGCCGTGCTGCGCAAGGTGGCGGCGGAGGGGTCGCTCGACGGCCTGGATGCGGAACGGCTGGACACGCCGCCCTGGCTCTGGTCGGCCTGGCATGCCGCCTATGGCCCGGCGGTCCGCGCCATCGCCCGCGCGCACCAGCTTCCCGCGCCGCTCGACATCTCCCTGAAGCCCGGCGCCACGCCGCCGGAGGGGGCGGTGGAGCTGCCCACCGGCAGCTGGCGCCTGCCCGCCGGCACGCGCGCCGCCGACCTGCCCGGCCTGGCGGAGGGCGCCTTCTGGGTGCAGGACGCCGCCGCCGCCCTGCCGGCGAAGCTGCTCGCCGTGAAGCCCGGGGAGCGCGTCGCCGACCTCTGCGCCGCCCCCGGCGGCAAGACCGCGCAGCTGGCCGCGGCGGGCGCCGCCGTGACGGCGGTGGAACGCGACCCCCGCCGCGCGGCCCGGCTGCGGGAAAACCTGGCGCGGCTCGGGCTCGACGCCGTGGTGCTGGAGACGGATGCCGCGACCTGGCAGCCCGATGGTGCCGGCTTCGACGCCGTGCTGCTGGACGCTCCCTGCTCCGCCACCGGCATCATCCGCCGCCACCCCGACATCCCCCACCTGAAGCGGGTGGCGGACATCACCTCGCTCGCGGAGACGCAGGCGCGGCTGCTGGAACAGGCGATCCGCCTGCTCCGCCCCGGGGGACGATTGGTCCTGGCCACCTGCTCCCTCCAGCCGGAGGAAGGGGAGGCGCATCTGCCGCGGGCGGAGGCGCTGGGCCTGGTGCCGGACCCCATCGCGCCGTCCGAACTGCCGGGGCTGGAGGAGGCCTTGACGCCGCGCGGCACGCTCAGGACGCGCCCCGACCTCTGGGCCGACCGTGGCGGGCTGGATGGCTTCTTCGCGGCAAGGTTCCGGCGCCTGTAGCCTTCGGGGCGGAAAATCCTTCTCGCTGACCCTCCCCCTGGCGCGGCCGGAAAAAATTTGTTCTAAGTTCCGGGAGCGTTACCCGGGACACCCAAGGCATGGCCACCGCCGAACTCGACCGCATCGATCGTGAGATCCTGCGCCTGCTGATGCAGGACGCCGCCCGTTCGCTGGCGGAGATCGCGCAGGAAGTCGGGCTGACGCCCACCCCCTGCTGGAAGCGCATCAAGCGGATGGAGGAGGCGGGCGTCATCACCGGCCGCGTGGCGCTGGTGGATGCGACGCTGGTCGGGCTGCCGATCTCCGTCTTCGTCTCGGTCGAGACGGGCGACCATTCCGCGGACTGGATCGCCCGCTTCGCCGCCGCCGTGGACAGCCTGCCGGAGATCGTGGAGTGCTGGCGCCTCGGCGGCGACGTGGACTACCTGCTGCGCGTCGTGGTGCCGGACATGGCGGGGTACGATGCGTTCTACCGCCGTTTCGTTGCGGCGGTCCCGTCGCTTCGCAAAGTGACCGGCCGTTTCGCCATGGAACGCGTCAAAAGCACGACCGCCCTGCCGATTTGACCGCGGTTGCGGGGCCGCGCCCGGTTTCCCCGCCGGGCCGTGGCGGGTAGAACCGGCACTGTCATGCCCGCTTCACACCCCATCCGCATCGCGCCCTCCCTCCTCGCCGCCGATTTCGCGCGGCTGGGGGAGGAGGTTGCCGCCATCGAGGCCGCCGGCGCCGATTGGCTCCACCTCGACATCATGGACGGTCATTTCGTCCCCAACATCTCCTTCGGGCCGTCCGTGGTGAAGGCGCTGCGCAAGCATGCGCGGATGCCCTTCGACGTGCACCTGATGATCGCGCCGGCCGACCCCTACCTGGCCGCCTTCGCGGATGCGGGCGCGGACCTGATCAGCCTGCACCCGGAAGCCGGGCCGCATCTGCATCGCTCGCTGCAGACCATCCGCGCACTGGGCAAGAAGGCGGGCGTGGTGCTGAACCCCGCCACCCCGGTGGCGGTGGTGGCGGAGGTGATCGACCTGGTCGACCTGGTGCTGGTCATGTCGGTGAACCCGGGCTTCGGCGGCCAGTCCTTCATCCGCAGCCAGCTCAACAAGATCGCGACGCTGCGCGGCATGATCGAGGCCTCGGGCCATGAGATCGCGCTGCAGGTGGATGGTGGCGTGACCGCCACGACGGCGAAGGACTGCATCGCGGCCGGCGCCGACGTGCTGGTGGCCGGCACCGCTGTCTTCGGCGCACCGGACTACGCCGCCGCCATCGCTGGCCTGCGGGGATAAGGGAGACGCCATGATCGGGGGGGTCCTTCGCGGCGCGCGCCGCATCCTGGCGAATCTGAAACCGATCAAGGTGCCGGACGGGCCCGCGCGGTCCTTCCGCGACCTCTGGCCCGGCGATGCCGCCCGCGGCGCCCGGCTGTTGCGCGGCGAGTTCGAGGTCATGGGCACCGTCCGCCCGCTGCGGCCGCAGGAGGCCGAGGGCGGTCCCGGCGACTGGGGCGGCGGCGGCGGTTCGCCTACCTGGCGCGCCGCGGCGCATGGCTTCGCCTGGCTGCGGGACCTCCGCGCCCTCGGCACCGACGCCGCCCGGCTGCGTGGCCGGGCGCTGACGGCCGATTGGCTGGCGCTGGCGAGCCATGAGGCGCTGGCGGAGGCGCCGGAAGTGGCCGGCGCCCGCATCTCCGCCTGGCTCGGCCATTGGGACTTCCTGGCCGCGACGGCGGAGGACGGGTTCCGCAAGCAGCTGATGCAGCGCCTCGCCCAGGATGCCCGCGGCGTGGTGGCCGGCCTGCCGGCCGAAGCCGCGCATCGTGGCGCGCTGGTCGCCCTCAAGGGCGGCATGGCGGCGGCCGTGGCGCTGGAGGAGGAGACCTGGCTCGCCCGCTGCGTCCGCTTCCTGCCGCAGGAGCTGGAGCGCCAGTTCAACCCGGATGGCGGCCATGTGGAGCGCAGCCCGACCGCGCAGCTGCTGGCGCTGCAGGACCTGATCGAGATCCGCAACCTGCTGCACGGCGCGGGGATCGAGGCGCCGCCCCAGCTGGCCGGCACGCTGGACCGCGCGGCGCCGGCGCTGCGCCTGCTGCGCCACGCCGATGGCGGCCTGTCCCTGTTCAACGGGACGCGGGAGGAGCAGGCCGCGATCATCGACCTGGTGCTGACCCAGGGCCAGTCCCGCGGCCGCGCGCCGACCCACCTGCCGGAGACCGGCTTCCAGCGCCTGACCGCCAGCCGCACGCTCGTCATCGTCGATTGCGGCGCGCCGCCGGCCGCACGGCGGGATGCTGCGCCGGGCGGGCTGCCCCGCGGCGCCGACCGCCACGCCCATGCCGGCACGCTGGCCTTCGAGATGTCGGTCGGCCGCGACCGCCTCATCGTCAATTGCGGCGCCGCCCCGGCGGCGGAGGGCGAGTGGCGCGACGCGCTGCGCGCCACCGCCGCCCATTCGACCCTGGTCCTGGCCGACACCAATTCCAGCGAGCTGAAGCCCGAGGGCCTCGGCCGGCGCGTGGAGCAGGTGGAGGCCGACCGGCAGGAGGCGAATGGCGCGCAGTGGCTGGAGGCGAGCCATGACGGCTGGGTCCGCCAGTTCGGCCTGCGCCATCGCCGGCGGCTCTACCTGTCGGAATCCGGCGACGATCTTCGCGGCGAGGATGTGCTGGAGGCGGAGCGCGACGTCTCCGTCCCCGGCTTCGCGGTGCGCTTCCACCTGCACCCCGCGGTGGTGGCGAGCCTGCAGCAGGACGAGCAGGGCGTGCTGCTGCGCCTGCCGTCGGGTGTGGGCTGGCGGCTGCGGGTGAAGGGGGCCCGCGTCGCGATCGAGGAAAGCATCTACCTGGCCGCGGAGCCGCGGCGGAGCCAGCAAGTGGCGCTGTATGCGGAGGCCGGCGCGAACAGCCTGCAATGGGCGATCGTGCGGGTGAGCATGGGCGCGCCGGGCGGGGCAGAGGCGGAGGAGGAGTAGGGGGGTGCGGGGAGCCCTGCTCCCTCTCCACCCGCAGGGGGGAGAGGGCCGGGGTGAGGGGGGCTCCGGTCGTGCGGACCGTCCTGGCCATCCGAACGCCCCCCTTACCCAACCCTCTCCCCCCTCCGGGTGGAGAGGGCTGTCCCGGCGGGGAGCGCCGCCATCCCGATGAAGATTCTCGAAGTCACCAACGTCGATTTCTCGCTCCGCCACTTCCTGCTGCCGCTGATGCGCGGCCTGCGGGACCGGGGGCATGAGGTTGTCGGCGTCTGCGCCGACGGCCCGCTGCTCGACCTCCCCCGCGCGGAGGGTTTCCGCATCGCCCCCGTTCCCATGGCGCGCAGCCTGAACCCGGTGGCGCAGGCGCGCGCCTTGCGGGCGCTGGTCGCTCTGATGCGGGCGGAGAAGCCGGACCTCGTGCATGCCCACATGCCGATCAGCGGGCTGCTGGCCCGCGCGGCGGCGAGGGCCGCGGGCGTGCCGCGCATCGCCTATACCTGCCACGGTTTCCTCTTCAACCAGCCCGGCCCCTGGTGGCGCGGCACCCTGGCTCTGAACCTGGAACGCGCCGCCGGCCGCATCACCGACACCTTCCTGACCGTGAGCGCGGAGGAGGCGGAGGATGCGCGGCGCCTTCGCATCCATCCCCATGCCACCGCCGTGCTGAACGGCCGCGACCCCGCCCGCTTCCGGCCGGACCCGGAGGCTCGGGCGCGGTTGCGCGCGGAACTCGGCGCCGCGCCCGATGACTGCGTCGTCATCGCCGTCTCCCGCCTCGTCCGCCACAAGGGAATTCCCGAGTTGCTGGCCGCCGCGCCGCCGGGCTGCACGCTCTGGATCGTCGGCGAACGGCTGCCCTCCGACCATGGCGAGGATCTGGAGCCGCATTTCGAGCGCGCCGCGCAGGTGCTCGGCCCGCGCCTGAAGCGCCTCGGCTACCGCCACGACATCCCGGCGCTGATGGCGGCGGCGGACGTCTTCTGCCTGCCCTCCCATTTCGAGGGCCTGCCCATGTCCATCATCGAGGCGATGCTGACCGGCCTGCCCGTCGTCGCGACCGATATCCGTGGCCCGCGGGAGCAGGTGGTGGATGGGCAGACCGGCCTGCTGGTGCCGCCCGCCACCGTCGAACCGCTGGTCGCCGCGCTGGCGCGCCTGGCCGCCGATCCCGCGCTGCGCCAGGCGATGGGGGAGGCCGGCCGCGCCCGCGCGCTGGATCGCTTCGACGAGGCGAAGGTCGTGGCCCGCACCATTGCATTGCTGGAAGGCACGCAACGCGGTTGAAGCCCCGGGAGGAGGGGTCTATGCCGCGCCGCATGAGCCAGACCCTCCCCGTCCGCCGCGCCCTGCTCTCCGTCTCCAACAAGACGGGCATCGTGGAATTCGCCCGCTTCCTCGTCGCGCAGGGCGCCGAGATCCTCTCCACCGGCGGCACCGCCAGCGCGATCCGCGCGGCGGGCATCCCGGTGAAGGACGTGTCGGAGCATACGGGCTTCCCGGAGATCCTCGACGGCCGCGTGAAGACGCTGGTGCCGCAGGTGCATGGCGGGCTGCTCGGCCGGCGGGACCTGGCGGATCACCTGGCGCAGATGGAACAGCACGGCATCGCGCCGATCGACCTCGTCGCCGTGAACCTCTACCCCTTCGAAGCGACGGTCGCGAAGGGCGCCGCGTTCGAGGACTGCATCGAGAACATCGACATCGGCGGCCCGGCCATGATCCGCAGCGCCGCGAAAAACTTCGCGTCGGTGGTGGTGATCACGGAGCCCGACCAGTTGGCCGAGGTTCGCGTCGAGCTGGAGGAAGGCGGCACCACGCTGGCGCTGCGACGCCGCCTCGCCCAGGCGGCCTATGCCCGCACGGCGGCCTATGACACCGCGATCAGCACCTGGTTCGCCGGCGAGAACAAGGACGTCTTCCCGCAGCGCCTCGCGGTCGCCGGCATCCTTCGCCAGGGGCTCCGCTACGGCGAGAACCCGCACCAGCAGGCGGCCTTCTATACCGATGGCACCAACCGCCCGGGCCTGGCCACCGCGCGCCAGGTGCAGGGCAAGGAGCTGTCCTACAACAACCTGAACGACACCGACGCCGCCTTCGAATGCGTCGCCGAATTCGACGAGCCCAGCATCGTCATCGTCAAGCACGCGAACCCCTGCGGCGTGGCCACGGCGGCCACGCTGGCGGAGGCCTGGGACCGCGCGCTGCTCTGCGACCCCGTCTCCGCCTTCGGCGGCATCGTCGCCGCCAACCGCGCGCTGGATGCCGCCGCCGCCGAGAAGATCGCCGCCATCTTCACGGAAGTCGTGGTGGCGCCGGATGCGGATGAGGCCGCGAAGGCCGTCTTCGCGCGGAAGAAGAATCTGCGCCTGTTGCTGACGGGTGGGCTGCCCGACCCGGCGGCGCCCGGGCGCCTGATCAGGTCCGTCGCCGGCGGCTTCCTCGCCCAGTCCCGCGACAATGGCCGCGTGACGGAAGCCGGGCTGCGCGTGGTGACGCAGCGGGCGCCGAGCGCGCAGGAGATGCGCGACCTGCTCTTCGCTTTCCGCGTCTGCAAGCATGTGAAGTCGAACGCCATCGTCTATGCGAAGGACCTGGCCACGGTCGGCATCGGCGCGGGGCAGATGAACCGCGTCGAATCCTCCCGCATCGCGGCGTGGAAGTCCGAGGCGGCGGCCAAGGCGGCGGGGCTCGACACGCCGCTGGCGCAGGGCTCCGTCGTCGCCTCCGACGCCTTCTTCCCGTTTGCCGATGGGCTGGAGACGGCGGCGGCGGCCGGTGCCACGGCCGTCATCCAGCCGGGTGGGTCGATGCGGGATGCCGAGGTGATCGCGGCGGCCGACAAGGCCGGGCTCGCCATGGTGTTCACGGGGATGCGCCACTTCCGGCATTGATCGGCTGAGCCCGTCATGCGACGGGGATTCCAACCGGGGGGATCAGCAGCAGGGACCAGGGCATGCAGCGCCTCCTCGACGGCTATCGGCGTTTCCGGGAGGATACCTGGCCCCAGCAGCGTGCGCGGTTCGAGGAGTTGGCCGCGCAGGGCCAGCGCCCGCGCACCATGATCATCGCCTGCTCCGACAGCCGCGTGGATCCGCAGATGATCTTCGCGGCGTCGCCGGGGGAGCTGTTCATCGTCCGCAACGTGGCGAACCTCGTGCCGCCCTACATGCCGGACGCCGCCTTCCACGGCACCAGCGCCGCGGTGGAATTCGCCGTGCGCGTGCTGGGCGTGCGGGACCTGGTGGTGATGGGCCATGCGCTCTGCGGCGGCATCCGCGCGTTGCGGGAAGGCGTGCCGGCGGAGGCCGGGGACTTCATCGCGGGCTGGATCAACATCGCCGCCCGGGCGCTGGATGCCGGCCTCACCTGCGACACGCCGGAGGAAGCGCAGGAGGCCTGCGAGCATGAGGCCGTGCGCATCTCGATCGCCAACCTCATGACCTTCCCCTGGGTGGCGGCGGCGGTGGCGGCGGGCACGCTGACCCTGCATGGCGCGCATTTCGGTGTCGCCAGCGGCCGCCTGGTGCTGATGAACCGCGAAGGACGTTTCGCGCCGGCCTGACCGCCATGGCAGGATGGCGCCGACGAATCGGGGGATTCCGGTGCCGGACTGGCTGCCCATCGCGCTGATCGCCGGCATCGCGGGCCTCGCGGTGCTGCTGCTGATGCTGGCGCTGCGCGGCCGCGCCGCCGAACGCATGGACCGCATCGCGGCGACCCTCGATGCCATCACCGCCGCGCAGGAACGCCTCGCTGCCCGCACCGATGAACGGATGCGGGAGCAGGAGAGGGCGCTGGGCCAGCGGCTGGACGTGGCGGCGGAGCGTACCCAGGCCACGGCCAGCGCCATCCAGCAGCGCCTTTCCGTCATCGACAGCGCGCGCCAGAACATCGAGGCGCTAGGCGGGCAGGTCACCTCGCTCGCCGCCGTGCTCGGCAACAAGCAGGCACGCGGCGCGCTGGGGGAGGTGCAGCTGCGGGACCTGGTGCAGGACCGGCTGCCGCCCTCGGGCTTCGCCTGGCAGCACACGCTGTCCAACGGCACGCGCTGCGACTGCCTGATCCGCCTGCCCTTCCCACCGGGCCCGATCGCGGTGGACAGCAAATTCCCGCTGGAGGCCTGGGCCGCGATGCAGGAGGCGCCGGACGCCGCCGCGCGCAACCTGGCCGCCCGCCGCTTCGCCGGCGACATCCGCCGCCACGTCGATGATATCTCGAAAAAGTACCTGATCCCCGGGGAGACGGCGGAAGGCGCGCTGATGTTCCTGCCGTCCGAAGCGATCCATGCGGCGCTGCTGGCGAGCCATGGCGACCTGTTCGCGGAGGCCGCGCGGCGCGGCGTGCACATCGTGGGCCCATCGAGCTTCTGGGCCGTGCTCAACACCATGCGCGGGCTGCTGCGCGATGCCCGCCTGCAGGACGAGGCGCGGCGCATCCGCCAGCAGGTGGAGGCGCTGGCGGAGGAGACGTCGCGCCTCGAACGCCGCGTCGGCGCGCTGCGCGGCCACTACGCCGCCATGGCGCAGGACATGCGCGACATCGAGGTGACGGCGGAGAAGATCGCGCGCCGCGGCGACGCGATCCGTGCCCTCGACATCCCCGACGAGATTCCCCGGAAGGCCGCCGAATGAGCTTTCTCCAGTTGCAATCAGGCATCGGGTTGCTGGCGCTGGCGCTGCTCGCCTGGGTGCTCGGCGGCTGCCGGCGTGGCGTGCCGTGGCGGGTCGTCGTGGCGGGGCTCGCACTTCAGATCGTGCTCGCGGCGGCGCTGCTGCACATCCCGCCGCTGCGCGATGCCTTCGCCCTGCTCGGCCGCGGTGTCGATGCGCTGGCGGCCGCGACCAGGCAGGGGACGAGCCTCGTCTTCGGCTATCTCGGCGGCGGCCCGCTGCCCTTCGCGGAGCCCTTTCCCGGCGCGGGCTTCATCCTGTTCTTCCAGGGCCTGCCACTGGTGCTGGTGGTCGGCGCGCTGTCCGCGCTGCTCTACCACTGGCGCATCCTGCCGGTGGTGGTGGCGGGGATGGCGCGGGTGCTGACGCGGACGCTCGGCATCGGCGGCGCCACGGGCTTCTCCGTCGCCGCCAATGTCTTCGTCGGCATGGTGGAGGCGCCACTCCTCATCCGCCCCTGGCTGGCGCGGCTGACGACCAGCGAGATGTTCGTGGTGATGACGGCGGGGCTCGCCACCATCAGCGGCAACATGCTGGTGGTCTACGCGCTGATGATCGCGCCCGTGGTGCCGGATGCGGCGGGGCAGCTGTTGGTGGCGTCCCTGGTGGCCGCGCCCGCTTCCATTGTCGCGGCGCTGCTGATGATCCCGCCGAGGCCGGGGGAGGTGCCGAACGAGGCCGAGGCCGCCGATGCGCCCCGCCTCTATGACAGCGCGATGGAGGCGGTGGTCCGCGGCACGATGGACGGGCTGCAGCTGCTGTTCGGCATCATGGCCATGCTGATCGTCTTCGTGGCGCTGGTCGCGCTGGTGAACATGGTGGTGGAGCCCGTCACGGGCCTGACCCTGCAGGTCATCGCCGGCTGGCTGTTCTGGCCGATCGCCTTCGCCATGGGCGTGCCGCTGGAACACGTCGCGACCGTCGCGCAGTCGCTCGGCATCAAGGTCGTGGTGAACGAATTTGTCTCCTACCTGCAGCTCGCGACGAGTGGCGGGCAGGGGCTGGACGGGCGGTCGCGACTGATCCTGACCTATGCGCTCTGCGGCTTCACCAGCTTCGGATCGGTCGGCATCATGCTGGGGGGCATGACGGCGATGGTGCCGGAACGCCGCGCTGATATCGTGCGGCTCGGCCTGCCGTCGCTGGTGGCAGCCTTCATCGCCTGTTGCATGACGGGGGCCGTGGTGGGGATGCTGGTGGCGCCGTGACGGAGCCGCCGGCTGCGCTCCGCCAGGCGCTGCTGCCGGGGGAGGCGATCCGCTGGCATGGCCGGCCCCATCCGACCGAGGGGATCGGCTGGACCATCATCGTGTCGCTGTTTGGCCTCCTGCTGCTGCTGCTCATCGCGCGGTCGGGTGGCACCGCCCCGATGACCATGAACGACGTGCCGGTGCATGATCCGGCAACGCGGAAGGCGATCTGGCTGCTGTTCATGGCCGTCGCGATAGCGACGACCCTGTTCTTTCCCTGCCTGGTGCTGCGGCGCCTTCGCACCACCTACGCCGTTACCGATCGCCGCGTCCTGGTGCTAACCGGCCTGGGCTTTCAGGCGGCCGTGCAGAGCTTTCCGCCCCGGAGCATCTGGGGCACCGAGCGGCCGGACAAGCTGAGCGCAGATGCCATCGGCCGCCTGGTGATCCTGCGCGCGAAGCCGAGGCAGACCAGGGACAGGGCGGCTGAATGGCTGGCCGAGTTCGCCGCGATCCGCGACGACATCGGCGCGCAGGCCGCCATCAATGCGCTGGTCGCGGCGCCTCACGCCCTCATCGGCGACTGGCCGGCCGCCGTCGTCCGGCCAGAGGGCCTGGCGGCGTCGCTTCACTGGAGCCTGCGGGCCGGCGAGCGGTTGCTCTGGGCCGCGCAGCCGGACAGGGCGAGGCATGCGCTGGGCGCGCTGGTGCCAGCCCTTGTGATGTCGCTGTTCCTCGCGCCATTCGTCGTCGCCTTCATCACGGCGTCGTTTGTCGATCCCTTCATGCTCATCCTCGCCGCCCTCGTCGGCGCAGGGCCCGTCCTGGCTTGGCGCGACGCGACTGGCCTCGTCTTCGCCATCACGACGGAACGCGTCATCATCCAGCAGCGGCGGAAGCGCCGGATGGGCGAGGTGGCGTGGCCGCTGGCCGCGATCGAGAGCATCCATCGACGCTGGTCGAAGGGACGCACCGGCACCCTGCTGCTGCGCGATGGGCGGCGGTCGGACCGGGAGGGCCACCCGGCCACGCTGGTGCTGCGCGGCCTGCCCGACGCCGCGGCGGCGGAGGCCGCGCTCTTCGCCGCGCTGGATGAGCCGAGGCGTGACGAGGCGGCGCGATCGCGCCAGGATGCCGCGCCATGATCGATTTCATCGAACAGCCGGAACCCGGCAGCCCGCGTCCCTTCAGCCGCGCCACGCGCGCCGGCGGCCTGGTCTTCGTCTCCGGCCATTCCGCGCCGCACGACCCCGCCCGCGGCATCCATCGCGGCGCGACGCCGGCGGAGGAGGTGCGGAACGCGCTGGCGGAGGTGACGCGCATCCTGGCGGAGGCTGGCAGCAGCCTCGATCGCGCGGTGCAGGTGACGATGCTGATCACCGATCCCGCCGACTACGCCGCGCTCAACGCGGAATATGTGCAGCACTTCCCGAACGGGCTGCCGGCCCGCCACACGGCGCGCTTCGGCGTGCCGACCGAAGCCCGCGTCGCCTTTTCCTGCATCGCCTTGGCCGGAGACTGACCGCCATGCGTTCCCGCCTGCTCCAGCGCAACCTGCGCGTCGATCCGCCGCTGGCCCTGACGGGGCAGGGGATGTTCATCCATGACAGCAACGGGAAGGCCGTCATCGACGGCTCCGGCGGTGCCGCCGTCGCCTGCCTCGGCCATGGCCATCCCAGGGTGCTGGAGGCGATGCGCGCGCAGATGGATCGCCTCAGCTACGCGCACACCGCACTCTATTCCTGCGAGCCCGCGGAGCAGCTGGCGGACCTGGTGCTGGAAGGCGAGCCGGGCGGGCTGACGCACCTCTATCTCTGCTCGTCAGGCTCCGAGGGCGTGGAGGCCGCGCTGAAGCTGGCCCGCCAGTACTTCGTCGAGATCGGCCAGCCCGACAGACAAAAGTTCATCGCGCGCCGGCAGAGCTATCACGGCAATACCCTCGGCGCGCTGGCGGCCGGGGGCAACATGATGCGGCGCGCGATCTACCAGCCGATCCTCTCCGACGCCTTCCACCACGTCTCGCCCTGCTACGCCTATCGCGACCGGCGCGACGATGAGAGCGATGCGCAGTATGTCGCACGCCTGGCGGCGGAGCTGGAAGCGCAGTTCCAGGCGCTCGGCCCCGATACCGTCGCGGCCTTCATCGCGGAGCCGGTGGTGGGGGCGACGCTCGGCTGCGTCGCGGCGCTGCCCGGCTACTTCCAGGCCGTCCGCGCCATCTGCGACCGCCACGGCGCGCTGCTGATCCTGGACGAGGTCATGTCCGGCATGGGCCGCACCGGCACCATGCATGCGTGGGAGCAGGAGGGCGTGCCCCCCGACATCCAGGTCGTCGCCAAGGGCCTCGGCGGGGGCTACCAGCCGATCGGCGGCATCATGATCGGCGGGAAGATCATCGACGCGCTGGCCAATGGCTCCGGCGGCTTCATGCATGGCCACACCTACCAGGCGCATCCCATTGCCAGCGCCGCGGCGCTCGCCGTGCAGCAGGTGATCCGGGAGGAGGGGCTGCTGGAGAATGTCAGCGCCATGGGCACGCTGCTGGAACAGCGCCTGACGGAGCGCCTCGGCAACCACCGCCATGTCGGCGACATCCGCGGGCGCGGGTTGTTCTGGTGTGCGGAGTTCGTCGCCGACCGCGCCAGCAAGGCGGTCTTCGACCCTGCCCTCAAGCTGAACGAGCGCATCAAGCGGGAGGCCTATGAGCGCGGCCTGGCCTGCTACCCGATGGGCGGCACCATCGATGGCAAGCGGGGCGACCACGTGATCCTCTCGCCGCCCTACATCGCGACGGCGTCGGACATCGAGGCGATCGTGGCGCGCTTCGGGGATGCGGTGGATGCCGCCATTGCCGGACTTCCGCCAAGTGGTTGAAGTGTAACGGGGGAACCCCCCGCTTGAACGCGCGTTTTCACCCCCGAACCGGCCATCGTGGTCGGGCAAGAGGAGAACGCGACCATGGACAAGGACCGGATTTCTGGCGCTGGCAACCAGGTCAAGGGCAGCATCAAGCAGGGCGTCGGTGAGCTGACCGGCGACGCGAAGCTGCAGGCCGAGGGCATGGCCGACAAGGCGAAGGGCAAGGCCCAGAGCGCCGTCGGCGGCGCCAAGGATGCCGCCCGTGACGCCGTCGATGGCAAGGACCGCGTCTGACTGATGACGGTCCAGGGCCGGTTCGGCCCTGGCGGATGGGGCCCGGGGAAGGCACCCCCTTCCCCGGTTCCCGTCCATGAAAAAGGCCCGGGGAGTTCCCTCCCCGGGCCTTTCTCATGCCCGCCTTGCGGTGGTCGAAGTCAGCGACGCAGGCCGAGGCGCCCGATCAGGCTCTCGTAGCGCTTCACGTCCTTCTTCTTCACGTAGTCCAGCAGGCCACGGCGCTGGCCGACCAGCACCAGCAGGCCGCGCCGGCTGTGGAAGTCCTTCGGGTGGGCCTTCAGGTGCTCCGTCAGCATGGCGACGCGCGCGGAGATCAGGGCGACCTGGACCTCCGGGCTGCCGGTGTCGCCCGGCTTGGTGGCGTATTCCTTGATCAGGGCCGCGCGGGCCTCTGCGGTCATCGTCGACATCATGATTCCTTCCAGGTGCGGGTTAAGCCTCGTCCCTGACCTGGATCCAAGGGCCGTCGGGATGGCCGAGCTGGATCAGCCGCTCGGGCTGCATCCAACCGCCTTCCAGCCGGCACAGGCCGAGGAGACGCTCCCCCGCCATCGCGCGCAACAGCCCCCCTTCGGGGTCCGCTTCGCGGGGAATCCTGCCCATGAGGTCCACCAGGCTGATCGCCTGGCCCTGCATGAGGCGGGCGGCCTCCTCTCCATTGACGGCCAGTGCCGGGATGTCGGCCAGCGCGGTCGTCACGGGAAGAAGGAGGTCCGGGGAAGGGGACGGCGTATCGCCGGTTCCGAGCAGGCTGTCCAGCGAAATCGCGTGCTCTTGCCGGAAGGGGCCGACCCGCAGCCGGCGGAGCGCCGTGATATGGCCGACGGAGCCGACCGCCTTCGCGACGTCGCGCGCCAGCGACCGCATGTAGACGCCCTTGCCGCTCTCCACATGGAAGATGGCGGTGTCGATGTCCGGCCGCGCGATCAGGTCGAAGCGGTCGATCCGCGCGGGGCGCGGCGCGATCTCCACCGCCTGGCCTTCGCGCGCCAGGTCATAGGCGCGCTCGCCGCCGATCTTGATGGCGGAATAGGCGGGCGGGACCTGCATGATCTCCCCGCGGAAGCGGGGCAGCACGGCCTCGATCTCCGCATCCGTGGGGCGGACATCGCTGGTCGCGGTCACCTTGCCGTCGGCGTCGTCGGTGTCCCGCGCCTCGCCGAACTTCAGCGTGAAATGGTAGCTCTTGGTCCCGTCCATGACGTAGGGGACGGTCTTGGTCGCGGCGCCGAAGGCGACCGGCAGCAGCCCCGTCGCCAGCGGATCGAGCGTGCCGCCATGGCCCGCCTTCTGCGCCTGGAAGGCCCGCTTCACCTTGTTGACCACGTCGGTGGACCCGATGCCGGAGGGCTTGTCCACGATCAGCCAGCCATCGAGCGCACGGCCCTTCGGCTTCTTGTTGGGGCGGTGGCGGTTGGGCGGGCTCACGATTCGTCTTCGTCCTTGGTGGCGGGCTTCGGCTGCAGATCCTGCTGCACCTCCGGCCGCTGCATGACCTTGTTGATGTGCATGGCGTAGTCGAGCGCGGTGTCCGGCTGGAAATGCAGGTCCGGCGCGAAGCGCAGCCGCACCGCCTTGCTGACCAGCGTGCGGAGGTAGGGCGACACGCGGCGCAGGCCCGCGAACTGCGCGGGCGTCAGGTCCTTCCCCAGCCCGCTGACGAAGGCCGTCATGTGCTTGAGGTCGGGGGAGGCGCGGACCTCCGTCACCGTCACATGCAGGTTGTGCAGGTCGGGGTCGCGGAATTCCTCGCGCGCGAAGACGGCGGCCAGCGCATGGCGCACCTCCTCCGCCACGCGCAGCTGGCGCTGGGACGGGCCCTGGGGCCCCTCGCGCTTCACGGGTGGCTTGCTGTCGCGCCGGTCGGCGCCGCTTGTGTCGCGGCGGCTGTCCGTGGTCGCATTCCCGGATCGGCGGGCCATGCTGGTCATTCCCTCAATGCTGGCCGGGCAAAGCAAAGGGGGCGCGGCGTCTCCGCCGCGCCCCCTGATGCCCGGACCCTGGTGGCGTCAGAGCGTGCCGGCGACCGTCTCGGTCTCGTAGCACTCGATCTGGTCGCCGACGCGGATGTCGTTGTAGTTCACGAAGGACATGCCGCATTCGTAGCCGTTGGTCACTTCCTTCACGTCATCCTTGAAGCGGCGCAGCGTGCTGAGCTCGCCCTGGTGGATGACCGTGCCGTCGCGCAGCAGGCGGACGCCGCAGCCGCGCTTGACCACGCCTTCGGTGATGCGGCAGCCCGCCACGTTGCCGATGCGCTTGACCTCGAAGACCTGCAGGATCTGGGCGTAGCCCAGGAACTTCTCCCGCTGCACCGGCGCCAGCTTGCCGCGCACCAGTTCCTCGATGTCGTCCGCCACCTCGTAGATGATGGAGTAGTAGCGGATCTCCACGCCGTCGCGCGTCGCCAGTTCGCGCGCCTGGGTGGTGGCGCGGACGTTGAAGGCGACGATGACGGCGTTGGACGCCTTGGCCAGCTGGATGTCGCTTTCGGTGATCTGGCCGACGGCGCTGTGCAGGACACGGACCCGCACCTCGTCGTTGCCGAGCTTGCCGAGCGTGACGCCGATGGCTTCCGCGCTACCCTGCACGTCGGCCTTGCAGACGACGGCCACTTCCTTCTGCGCGCCCGCCTGGATGCGGGCCAGCATGTCGGTCAGGCTGCCGCGGCCGGCGCTGATCGCCGCCACCTGCTTCTCCCGCAGCTTGCGCGTGCGGAATTCGGAGATCTCGCGCGCCTGCGTCTCGTCCTTCACCGCGACGAAGTTCTCGCCGGCGGTGGGGACGCCCGACAGGCCCAGGATCTCGACCGGCAGGGACGGGCCGGCTTCCTTCACCTGGCGCGCCTTGTCGTCGAGCATCGCGCGCACCCGGCCCCATTCGGCGCCGGCCACGACGATGTCGCCCGTCTTCAGCGTGCCCTTCTGGACCAGCACCGTCGCCACCGGGCCGCGGCCGCGGTCGAGGCGGCTTTCGATCACGGTGCCTTCGGCCGCACGGTCCGGATTGGCGCGCAGGTCCAGGATTTCCGCCTGCAGCGTGATGGCCTCGAGCAGCTTGTCGAGGTTCAGCTTCTGCGTGGCGGAGACCTCGATCTCCTGCGTCTCGCCGCCCAGGCTTTCCACCACGATCTCGTGCTGCAGCAGTTCCTGCTTCACGCGCTCGGGGCGGACGCCCGGCTTGTCGATCTTGTTGATGGCCACGATGATCGGGACGCCGGCCGCCTTGGCGTGGCTGATCGCCTCGATCGTCTGCGGCATCACGCCGTCATCCGCCGCCACGACCAGCACGACCATGTCGGTCACGCTGGCGCCGCGGGCGCGCATGGCGGTGAAGGCCGCGTGGCCCGGCGTGTCGATGAAGGTGACCTTCTCCCCGCTCGGGATCGTCACCTGGTAGGCGCCGATGTGCTGGGTGATGCCGCCGGCCTCGTGCGCCGCCACATCGGCCTTGCGCAGCGCGTCCAGCAGGCTGGTCTTGCCGTGGTCGACATGGCCCATGATGGTGACGACCGGGGCGCGGGGCTCCAGGTCGACATCCGTGTCCTCGTCGCCCTCGATGCCGATCTCGACATCGCCTTCCGCCACGCGCTTCACGCGGTGGCCGAATTCCTGGACGATCAGCTCCGCCGTGTCGGCGTCGATGGACTGCGTCAGCGTCGCCATCACGCCCATGCGGAACAGGGCCTTCACCACCTCGCCGCCACGCGCGGCCATGCGGTTCGCCAGTTCCTGCACGGTGATGGTCTCCGGCACCACCACGTCGCGGACGACGCGCTCGGCGCCGGAGCGCAGGCGCGCCAGCTCCTGCTGCCGCCGCTCACGCTCACGCGCACGGCGGACGGAAGCGATGGAGCGCGTGCGCTCGTCCTCGCCCTCGATCGCCGCATTGACGTCGATGCGGCCTTCGCGGCGGCGATCGGACGGCGTCAGCGTCTTCTTGGGCGGCGGCGCCACGGGCTTCTTGGCGCCGGGCGGGCCGACCATGCCGGGGCGGCGGACGGGACGGGCGTCCTCGTCATCCTCCCGCGGCGCGCGGGCCTTCAGCGTCAGCTTCGCGGCGGGCGCATCGGCGGGCGGCACGTTCGGGGCCACGTTGGGCGGCGCGCCGGGCGGGCCGGCCGGGCGGCGCGGACCGATCGAGGTCGGCACCGGGCCGGGGCGGCCGGAGCGCAGCGGCGGCGCCATCGGGCGCGGCGGGCCGCCGGCACGATCGCCATAGCCGGGACGGGCGCCATAGCCGGGGCGCGCGCCATCGCGCGACGGACCATCGCCCTGGCGGGGCGGCGGCGCATCGCGGCGCGGCGGGGGCGCGGAGGGTTCCGGCCGGCGCGCCATCGGCGCGGGCGGGGCCTGCGGGCGCGGCGGGGCGACAGGCTGAACCTGCGGCGCCGGGGCCTGCGGGGCAGCGGCCACGGGGGCGCTTTCCTCCGCCACGGGCGGCGGCGGGGGCGCACGGCGCGCTTCCTCGGCGGCGCGGCGCGCCTCCTCGGCGGCCAGGCGCTCCTCATCCTCGGCGCGGCGACGCTCCTCCTCGGCGCGGCGGGCCGCTTCCTCGGCGGCGGAGCGCAGCTGGAGCGCCTGGCGCTCCCGCTCCTCGCGCTGGCGCTGCGCCTCGACGCGGCGCTGCTCCTCCAGCACGCGCTGGCGCATGGCGACTTCCGCCTGCGTCAGCGGGCGGCCGGCCGCGGCGGGCGGCTTGCCCGCCGGCGCGGCGTTGCCCGGGCGCGGCGGCCCGCCCACGGCGGGGCGAGGCCCGCTGGGCTGGGCGCCGGCCGGCGCGGCCGCTGCCGGGGCAGCGCCCGGCTTGGCCGGGGCCACGGCTGGGGTGGGGGCGCGCTTCTTCAGCACCTCCACCTGCACCACCTTGCTGCGGCCATGGCTGAAGGACTGGCGCACGCTGCCAGCGTCCACCGTCTTGCCCAGCTCCAGGCGGCCGCCGGGCCGTAGGGAAAGCCGGCCCTTTGCCGCATCCTGGTCGTTCTGGTCGCTCATCCGCCGATCCGAACCCGATCTCTCGTCCGTCATGTCTCGCCGCGTGTTGAACGCGGCACCCTGTGCAGTCCGCGCAAGCGCGGGTGAAGTCGGTCCCCGCCCCGGCAACCCGGGACGCGGTAATCAATCCCCGGCCGTGGCCGGGGGGGGTGTTGCCTCGGGCGGCGCGCCCGGCGCGTCCCCCTGTCTTGGCCCCGCGGCGGCAACGCCCACGAGCCGTGCGGCTTCCGCCGCGATCCCGTCCGCCAGCTTTCCTGGCGCGATGACAACATGCACCGCCCGGTCCCGTCCGAACAGCGCCCCCAGCTCCGCCGCCGTCAGCGGCGCCACCGAGGCGACCCGCCGCAAGCCGACGAGCCGTTCCCGTTCCGCCAGGCTGCCGTCGGAAGCCTGGACCACCAGGCCGGCATTCCCGGCCTGCAACCATTCCCGCGCCGCCTGCCAGCCACTGACGGCCTGCCCGGCGCGACGGGCGAAGCCGATGAGGTCGCGGACGCGCCCCCGAAGGCCGTCCTCGATCCGCGCGCGAAGGTCAGGGGGCACGTGCACCGAGCCACGCGCGGCCTTGGCAAAGGCCCCACGGGTCGCGGCACGTTCTATCACATCGGCCTTCGCGCTCAACCACATTCCCCGGCCCGGCAGACGCCCGGCCAGATCGCATACCACCATCCGGTCCGGCGAGAGCACGAACCGCAGCATCGCTTCATTCGCCAGCCGCTCCCGCGTCACCAGGCAACGGCGCAGCGGGCCCTTCTCCGGCTCCTCCGCGTCATCCGCCAACTCGTCGCCAGGCGCGTCATCGCCTGGCACCGCCATCAGGGCCGCGGCCTCATGCACCGGTGCCGGAACCCCGCCTTCGGTGGGGTGCAGCGGCGTGTCAGGCGTTGCGCTCGTCGCCCTGCTCCCCATCCGCGGCTTCCTCGCCGGCACCCTCGTCACCGTCGGTTGCCTCACCGGCTTCCTCGCCGGCTTCGGCTTCCGCCCCCTCGGCTTCCATCTGGGCGGCCATGGCGCCGACCACATCCTCGTCGCCGAACCAGCCGGCGGACTGGCGCGCGGCCAGGATGACGGCGTTCGCCGTGTCCTCGTCCACCGCATCCGTGCCCAGGATCTCGATCAGCTCGTCGCCCGCCAGGTCGGCCAGGTCATCGAGGGACTTCACGCCCTTCTCGCCCAGCGCCACCAGCATGGCGGGGGAGAAGCCGCCGACCTCGGCGACCGCGTCCTCCACCCCCATCTCGCGACGCTTCTCGTCCAGTTCAAGGTCGCGCTTGTCCAGGAAGGCCTGGGCGCGACGCTTCAACTCGGCCGCGACATTCTCGTCGAAGCCTTCAATCTCCGCGAGTTCCTCGTCATCGACGTTGATGATGTCCTCGATGGAGCCGAAGCCCTCGGTCACCAGCAGGCCGGCGATGACGTCGTCCACGTCCAGCCCTTCGACGAAGAGGCCGGAGCGCTTGCGGAAATCCTCCTGCCGGCGCTCGGATTCCTCGGCCTCCGTCAGGATGTCCACGTCGTAGCGCGTGAGCTGCGAGGCGAGGCGAACGTTCTGGCCGCGGCGGCCGATGGCGAGGCTGAGCTGGTCATCCGGCACCACCACCTCGACGCGCCGCGCATCGTCGTCCAGCACCACCTTGGTGACCTCGGCGGGGGCGAGCGCGTTGACGATGAAGGTCGCCTGATCCTGCGACCAGGGGATGATGTCGATCTTCTCGCCCTGCAGTTCCTGCACCACCGCCTGCACGCGGGACCCGCGCATGCCGACGCAGGCGCCGACGGGGTCGATGGAGCTGTCGCGGGAGATCACGGCCATCTTGGCGCGGGAGCCCGGGTCGCGCGCCACCGCCTTGATCTCGATGATGCCGTCATAGATTTCCGGCACTTCCTGCGCGAAGAGTTTTGCCAGAAAGCCCGGATGGGTGCGCGAGAGGAAGATCTGGGGCCCACGAGGCTCCTCGCGGACATCGTAGATGTAGGCCCGCACGCGGTCGCCGTTGCGGAAGGCTTCGCGAGGAATGGTCTCGTCGCGGCGCAGCAAGGCTTCCGCCCGGCCGAGATCGACCATCAGGTTCCCGTATTCGGTCCGCTTGACGACGCCGTTGATGATCTCGCCGACGCGGTCCTTGTACTCGTGATACTGCTTGCTGCGCTCGACCTCCCGCACGCGCTGCACGATGACCTGCTTGGCGGTCTGGGCGGCGATGCGGCCAAAATCGATCGGCGGCAGCGGATCGACGATGAATTCGCCGATCTGGATGCCGGGTTTGATCTTCTGGGCGATGCGGAAGGAAAGCTGAGTCGCCTCGTTCTCCACCGGCTCCGCCTCGACCACCTCGGTCCAGCGGGAGAGGCGGACCTCCCCGCTCTTGCGGTCGATGGTCGCGCGGATGTCCTTCTCATGCCCGTACTTGGCGCGGCCGGCCTTCTGGATGGCCTGCTCCATCGCCTCGAGCACCTCGTCACGCTCGATCATCTTCTCCCGCGCGACCGCATCGGCCACCTGCAGGAGTTCCGGGCGCGCGATCGCGACATCCATCGCCATGGCGTCAGTTCCTCTTGGGTTTGCGGCCGCGGGGGGGCGCCCCGGCAGCCTCGTCCTGGGCCTCCTCCGCGCCGGCGTCATCGGCCGGCACGGCGGTGGCCGCGATCAGTTCATCGGTCAGCACCAGCTTGGCGCGGCGGATATTGCCGCGGGGCAGGTCGAGCTGCGTCCCATCCTCCAGCCGCAGCCGCGCCGTCTCCGCATCCGCGCCCAGCGCGATGCCGCGGAAGCGCTTCCGGCCGTCCTGTGGCACCACCAGCTCCACTGTCGCCAGGTGGCCGGCGAAGCGGTTCCAGTCCTTGGCGCGGGTCAGCGGGCGGTCGATGCCGGCGGAGGAAACCTCCAGCATCCATTCGCCCTTGATCGGGTCCTCGACGTCCAGCACGGCGCCGACGGAATGGCTGATGGTCTCACAATCCTCGACGCGGAAGGGGGCTTCGTCGGCGCGGTCGGCCATGATCTGGACCACCGGCCGTTCCTTGCCGCTGACCTGCACCCGCACGAGTTCGTAGCCGAGCTGCCCCAGCGTCGGCAGGATCGCCGCGGCGATCCGGGCCTCCAGGCCCTCATGATGCGGAAGGTCTTCGTCCATTGCGCGTTCCAGGCCGACGCGCCCGGGGCCACAGGAAGCGGCCAACAAAAAAGGCGGCCCGTTTCGGGGCCACCTCCCGGTCTCGTCGGAAAGCGATCTCTCACCCGCCATATAGACCTGCATTCCGGGCCCCGCAAGCGCGACGGCGTTACGCCGCGCCCCTACTCCGCGCCCGGCGGCGTCGGAACCCGCGCCAGATGCGTCACGCGGCGGCGGCCATGGGCGCGGGGCGACAGGGCCTCCCCATGCAGGCGGTTGTCGAAGACGCGGGCGCCGCCGCGGGCGACCTGCACCAGACAGAAATGCCCGGTGACGCGGGCCAGCCACCAGCCCTCCGGCAGCCCGTCCCGCACCGCGCGGGTCAGCGTCTTGCGGCCCTCCACCGGCCGGGGCTCGGCGGGCACGCCGGCCAGGTCGAGCGCACCGACCAGGTCGCGCCACCAGGCCGTCACCACCTCCCGCCCCGGCGGGTAGCGGTCGGGCGAGACCTGGGCGAGCAGCGCGCAGGCGCTGGCATAGTCGAGGCCCGCGGCGGTCGCGACCGCGGTCGGGCCGCACCAGGGGGCGTAGCCGCCACGCTCGCCGGCGAAATCCTCCGGACGGCGCAGGCGGCGCGGGCGCAGGTCATTGGCGGGCAGCGGCAGCATGGCGTGGGGCCCCGAACGTCGAGGACCTCACGATAGCGTGAATTATACAATCACACAATCGAGATCGACGGACAGGCGATCAGGCCTTGCGGAAGATCCACCAGATGGGCTGCCGGCCTTCGCGCCGCGCCTTGGCCTCGTAGCGCGTGCCGGGCCAGCCCACGGGGCGCTCCGCCGCATGGCGCTCGGCCTGCACGAAGAGCGTCGTGGCCCCGAAAACCTCCTCCACCCAGGCCTGGTAGGTCGGGTCGTCGCTGGCGATGCGCCATTCGCCGCCGGGGCGCAGCGCGCGGGCGACCAGGGCCAGCAGCTCCGGGTGCACGAAGCGGCGCTTGGCGTGGCGCGACTTGGGCCAGGGGTCCGGGAACATCAGCATCAGCCGGTCGAGCGAGCCCTCCGGCAGCGCCTGCACCAGGTGCCGGGCATCGGTCGGCCAGAGGCGGAGGTTGGCGGGCAGCGCGCCCGTGCCCTCCTCGCCCTCTGCGACCAGCCGCGTCAGCAGGGAGCAGAGGCCGTTCTCGAACACCTCGGAGGCGATGTAGGCGACCTGCGGGTGCGCCGCGACCTGTTCCAGCGCGTGCTCGCCGCCGCCGAAGCCCACCTCCAGCCAGAGCTTCGCGCCCGGCATGCCGAAGGCGGCAAGCGGGTCCCGTGCCTGGTCGGCGGACAGCCGCAGCCGCGGCAGGGTCACGTCCAGCAGGCGCTGCTGGCGGGGCCGCAGCGGGTGGCCGCGGCGGCGGCCATAGAGACGGTCGGGCACGCCCTCGGCAAGCGGCGGACGGTCGGCGGTCATCGGTCGTTCCTGAACGAAAAAGGGGGCGGCGGGCCTGCGCCCACCGCCCCCAAGTCACGCAAAGCCTGGAATCAGCGGCCGAAGGCGCGACGGATCTCGTCGGCGAGGTCCGTCTTCTCCCAGGTGAAGGTGCCCTTCTCCGCATCCGGCGTGCGGCCGAAATGGCCATAGGCGGAGGTCGGCACGTAGATCGGGCGGTTCAGGTGCAGGTGCTCCCGGATCCCGCGCGGGGACAGGTTCACCATGCCGTCGATCACCTTGGCCAGCTTCGCCTCGTCCACATCCTTGCCCGTGCCGTGCAGGTCGAAATAGACCGAGAGCGGCTTGGACACGCCGATGGCGTAGGAGACCTGGATGGTGCAGCGATCCGCGAGGCCGGAGGCCACGACGTTCTTCGCCACGTAGCGGGCGGCATAGGCGGCCGAGCGGTCCACCTTCGTCGGGTCCTTGCCCGAGAAGGCGCCGCCGCCATGCGGCGCCGCGCCGCCATAGGTGTCGACGATGATCTTGCGGCCCGTCAGGCCGCAGTCGCCGTCCGGCCCGCCGATGACGAAGGTGCCGGTCGGGTTCACGTAGAACTCGTTGTCCGGGCACATCCAGCCCTTGGGCAGGCTGCTCTCGACGATCGGGCGCAGGATGCGCTTGATCTCGGCCTGGTCCAGGTGCTCCTCGTGCTGCGTCGAGACGACGATGGAGGTGGCGCCCACCGGCTTGCCATCGACGTAGCGCAGCGTGACCTGGGACTTGGCGTCGGGCAGCAGGCCCTTCACCGCCACGTCGCCGGCGCGGCGCATCTCGCTCACGCGGCGCAGGATCAGGTGCGCGTAGTAGAGCGGCGCGGGCATCAGCTCCGGCGTCTCGCGGCAGGCATAGCCGAACATGATGCCCTGGTCGCCGGCGCCTTCATCCTTGTTGCCGGCGGCGTCCACGCCCTGCGCGATATGCGCGGACTGCGCATGCAGGTGGCACTCGATCTGGGCGTTCTTCCAGTGGAAGCCGTCCTGCTCGTAGCCGATGTCATGGATGGCCATGCGGGCCAGGTGGATCAGCAGTTCCGGCGTCACGCTGCCGGGGCCGCGCGTCTCGCCCGCCAGGACCACCCGGTTGGTGGTGCACAGCGTCTCGCAGGCCACGCGGGAATAGGGGTCGGCCGAGAGGTAGGCGTCGAGCACGGTGTCCGAGATGCGGTCCGCCACCTTGTCCGGGTGGCCTTCGGAGACGCTTTCAGACGTGAAAAGGTATTCGCCCTTATCGCGCATGGCTTGGTTCGGCCTCTTGTCGCGGGAGAGCCGGATCGCCCCGGCCTGGCAAGATTGGCCCGGCGGATCCGGGACGGGGGCGTATCGCAGTGCAAGATGGCGGGGTCAAGGCAGTTGGGCGCCCGCGGCGGGGTTCGATCGCGTCAGGGTTGTGGCCAGGGGTCGAGCAGCAGCCCCTCCAGATCCGGCACGGCGCCGGGGATGGCGAGCTCCACCGGCGGCCGGCCCCGGGGATCGGCATAGGCGCCAAGGGCGTGCCAATCGGCCAGGCTGCGGCGGTGGCCGGCATGGCGGACGGCGCCCGTGTTCATCGGCGTCAGCCGCGCGGCCGCGCCGTGGCGGTCCAGGAGCCCCGCCAGGTCGATCCGCAGCGCCACCTGCGGCCGGCCGGGGTCCGCGGCGCGCAGCCCTTCCGCCCGCCGCTGGTCCAGCCAGAAGAAGACATGGCTGTTGACGTGGCGGCGCCAGGCCGCCGGGCTGGTGCCGCTGCCGGCCAGCGCGCCGGCCAGCTTGCCGTCCGGCATCGCCTGCCGGCGCAGCTCCGCCGTCCCGTGGATGGGGTGGCGGAGCGTGGTGAAGCTCGCGCGGTTCTCCTCCAGCAGGCGCGTGGCCTCGGGGGGCTCGAACAGCGCGACCAGGGCCTCGGCGCTCAGCAGGCCGTGGCGGCGGATCAGGGGCAGGGCGGCCGGGCTCGTCAGGTGCCAGGCGACGCCGCCCGTGCGCGCGACCAGGGCCGCCGCGTCCCAGCCCCGCACCGTCATCGCATGCCGAGCACATCCATCATGGAATAGAGACCGGCCGGCTTGCCGTGCAGCCAGAGCGCCGCGCGGATCGCGCCCGTGGCGTAGGACCGCCGGTCGAAGCTGCGATGGGTGAGCGCGATCTGCTCCGTGCCCGAGGCGAAGAGCAGCGTGTGTTCCCCCACCACCTGGCCGCCGCGCAGCGCCGCGAAGCCGATCGGGCCGGTCTTCCGGGCGCCGGTATGGCCATCCCGGCCGGAGTCGATCCCCACCTCCTCCAGCGTCTTCCCCCGCCCCTTGGCGACGGCGCGGCCCATGGCGATGGCGGTGCCCGACGGCGCGTCCACCTTCTGGCGGTGGTGCATCTCCAGGATCTCGGCGTCGTACTGCTCGGGCGGCAGGGTGGCGCCCATGCGCTCCGCGATGGCCAGCACCAGGTTCACGCCGGTGGAGTAGTTGGCGGCGTAGCAGATCGGCGCCTGCTTCGCGGCGGCGGCGACGGCCGCTTCCTCCTCCAGCGTCAGGCCGGTGGTGCCGAGGACATAGGCCTTGCCCGAAGCGGCGGCCGCGGCGGCATGGCCGGCGGCGGCGGAGGCATGGGTGAAGTCGATGACGACGTCGCTGGCGGCGAACAGCGCCGCGGCATCGGGCAGCAGCGCGGCGGGCAGGCCGGCAGCCTCGGCGCCCGGCCGGTCGATGCCGCCGGCGAGCGTCGCGCCGGCCTGCACCGTTTCCTCCGCCAGCAGCCGCCCCATGCGGCCGGCGATGCCACAGATGCCGATGCGGACCATGCGAACCCCCCGTTTCCCGATCGCACAGGCTTCGCCCGCGCCCCGCGAGGGGTCAAGGCTACAGGCTGACGATCTGCCCCGGCCCGACGGCGGCGAGGAAGGTGACCACCCCCGCCACCTCCACCCCCGGCGCGAGGGAGGCGGCCGCCAGCCCCTCCGCCTTCAGCCCGGCCTCGCAGGCGATCAGGCGGATGCCGAGGTCCCGGGCGGCCTCCATCAGGGGGGCGATGCCGGCGACCCCGCGGGATTCCAGCAGCGCCTCCCGCGCATCCTCCACCAGCGGCGCGGTCGCCAGGAACAGGCGGCAGCCGCCATTGGTGGCGAAGAGGGTGACATCCCGCCCCACCGCCGCCGCGCCCGTCGCCAGCACCAGGGCGTAATGCGCGGCCTCATGATCCCCCTGCCGCAGCAGGATGCCGAGGGGCGTGGTCACACTGCGCCCGCCGGGGCCCCGGCGATCGAGCAGGCCGGCGCCGCGACCTCTCCATGGGCCGAGAGGTCGTGGATGGTCGCCGCCTCCCCGCACAACGCGCAGGCGGGGTCGCGCTTCAGCTTCACCGTGCGGAAGCGCGCATCCAGCGCGTCCCACAGCAGCAGGCGGCCCGACAGGTCCTCCCCGATGCCCATGATCAGCTTGAGCGCCTCCGTCGCCTGCAGCGTGCCCATCACGCCGGTGACGGCGCCGAGCACGCCGGCTTCCGAGCAGGTGGGCACCAGCCCCTCCGGCGGCGGCTCCGGGTGCAGGCAGCGGTGGCAGGGATGCGGGTGGCCGAGATGCGACTTGAAGACGGAGAGCTGCCCCTCGAACCGCAGCACCGCGGCCGAGACCAGCGGCCGGCCCAGCAGGTGGCAGGCATCGCCCAGCAGGAAGCGCGTGGCGAAATTGTCGGTGCCGTCGCAGACCAGGTCGTAGCGGGGGATGTTCTCCCACGCCCACGCGGCGTCGAGCCGCCTTGCGTGGATCTCCACCTTCACTTCCGGGTTCAGCGCGCCGATCGTCTCCGCCGCGCTGTCCGCCTTGTTGCGGCCGATGCGGGCCGTGGCATGGGCAACCTGGCGCTGGAGGTTCGACAGCTCCAGCCGGTCGTCATCGATGATGCCGATCGTGCCGACGCCCGCCGCGGCCAGGTAGAGCGCCAGCGGCGAGCCGAGCCCGCCCGCGCCCACCAGCAGCACCCGGGCCGATCGCAGGCGCGACTGGCCGATGGCGCCGACTTCCTCCAGCAGGATGTGCCGGGAGTAGCGGCGGAGCTCCGCATCCGTGAAGTCGAGGTCCATGCAGGGGATATGGGCGCGCCCGGGGGGCCGGCGCAATACGGCCCGCGCCACCCGCGAGCCTAAAGCCCACTAACCCTTTTTAGCACCTTTAGCACCGATTCCGCGGCCCCCGGGCCGCGGCGGTGGTCGGCGAGGGGGAGGGGCGAAGACAGACCTCCGGCGCGTGATCCGCTGAACATAACGCGAACGGCAACGGAAGCGCCATCTTTTTCGTGACGGGTCGGGAACCCTTTCGAGGGTTGGCGCGCTGCGGCGCCTGGGTTATGCCCTCGCCCCCGCCTTCCGGCGGGTCGCCCCAGCCGCGCGCCAGAATGGCCCGCCGGGGCTCCGCGCCCCAGCGCGCGGGCGGGGCCCCTGGCCCCACAGGCACGGCCCCCTACGGGTTAACGCCACGGTAGCAACCCCGGCGCCACATGCGCCGGCGATCGCAGGAGGTGATGGCGAAGCATGCGCATGCCCAAGGGCCCGTGGCTGTCTGGTGGCTTCCTGTCCGGCCATGCCGGCCGGCGCCCCAGCCCTGTCCGCCGGCATGCCCCCTGGTCGGTGCTGCTGCCGCTGCTGGCCGGGCTGATGGCGTCCCCCGCCCTGGCCCAGAACCGCTGCCCGGACGTGCTGCTGGGCGACAGCCTGGCGGTCGGCATGGCCCCCTTCGCCCAGGCCCAGGGGTTCGAGGTGATCGCCCGCGGCGGCGCCGGCATCACCTGGCTGCGCCAGCAGGAACCCCGCTGCGCCCGCCGCCTCGTCCTCGTCTTCGGCACCAACGACCTGCGCGGCATGCGGAACGAGGAAGCGGACAGCTACCTCCGCCAGATCAGCGCCGTGATGGAACGCTGGCCCGCCGCCCGCATCATCTGGGCGACGCCGGGCTGCTTCAACCGCGACGCGCAGCTGGAACAGGGCAGCACGGTGCTGGACCGCGTGCTGGCCCGCCGCGTGAACCAGGCCGATGACGCGCTGCGCCACCTGCCCGCCATCAACCGGGGGCGGGAGGCGCGCTGCACCTATGAATCGCATGACGGCGTGCACCCGACCGGGGAGTGGTACCGCAACTGGTGGTCCGCCCTGATGCGGTCGATGGAGCGCACCCAGGTCGCGGGAATGCGCTGAGGCCAGGCCCGCAACCCGCTTGACCGCGGGGCGGGCACGGGAGCATGACGTAGGCGCGGGAGAGCTGCCCCGGCCCAAGGGCCGGTGCGGCGCCGAAGGAGCAACCGCCCCGGAAACTCTCAGGCCCACGTACCGCAACCCGTCTTGAACTCTGAAAAGTGGAGCGGCAGCTCCCGCCGACGGTGTAAGCCCCGGGCCCGCGATGGGCCGGCGGTGATGCTCTCAGGCCAATGACAGAGGGGGCATTCGAACCCGCGCGAGGCGCGCGGGCGGAGAATGCGCATGTCCCGTTCCGACCCTGAGACCGTCGCCGTGATCGGCGCCGGCATCACCGGCATCACCACGGCCTACAACCTGGCCCGCCGCGGCCACCGCGTCACGGTCCTCGACCGCCACCCCTACGCCGCGATGGAGACGTCCTTCGCCAATGGCGGCCAGCTCTCGGCCTCCAACGCGGAGGTCTGGAACAGCTGGGCGACCGTGCTGAAGGGCATGCGGTGGATGCTCTCCCCCGGCGCGCCGCTGCTCGTGAACCCGCGTCCCTCCTGGCACAAGCTGTCCTGGATGGCGGAATTCGTCGCCTCCATCCCGCGCTACGAGGAGAACACGATCACCACCGCCCGCCTCGCGATCGAGGCGCGCTCGCATCTCCGCCGCCTGGCGGCGGAGGAGGGGATCGAGTTCGACGCGGAGGATCGCGGCATCCTGCATGTCTACCGAACCCGGCAGGATTTCGACGCCGCCGCGCGCGTCACCGCGCTGCTGGCCAGGGGCGGGCTGGAACGCCGCGCCGTTACGCCGGCCGAGATCCGCGCCATCGAGCCCGCGCTGAAGGGCGAGGTCTTCGGCGGCTTCTACACGCCGTCCGACTTCACCGGCGACATCCACAAATTCACCAACGGCCTAGCACTGGCCTGCGCGCGCCACGGCGTCACGCTGCGCTATTCGACCGAGGTGCTGGCCACGGAAGCGGGCGAGGATGGCGTCACCATCACCTGCCGCTCGACGGAGCCGGCGGCGGACGGCGCGTCACATGAACCGGAGGTGCTGCGCTTCGACAAGGTCGTGGTCTGCGGCGGCGTCATGTCCCGCCGGCTGGGGGAGGCGCTGGGCGACCGGATCAACGTCTATCCGGTGAAGGGCTACTCCATCACCGTGCAGCTCGATGATCCCGCGGACCAGCAGGCGGCGCCGTGGGTCAGCCTGCTGGACGACAAGGCGAAGATCGTGACCAGCCGGCTGGGCGCGCGGCGCTTCCGCGTGGCGGGGACGGCGGAGTTCAACGGCTACAACCGCGACATCCGCGCGGCGCGCATCGCGCCCCTGGTCGCCTGGTGCCGCGCGCATTTCCCAAGCATGAGCACGCGCCACGCCGTGCCCTGGGCCGGGCTGCGGCCGATGATGCCGGACATGATGCCGCGCGTGGCGCGCGGGCGGAATCCGCGCGTCTTCTATAACACCGGGCATGGCCACCTCGGCTGGACGCTGTCCGCCGCGACGGCCGATGCGGTGGCCGCGCTGGTCGGCGCCCGCGCCAACGCCTGACGGCAAGCGCGCGGCGGCGGCGCGCCTACAGCGCGCCGCTGGCCAGCGCGTGGTCCACGCCGCCCAGGATGTGCACGCCGAGCACGGCGCGCGCCGCCTGCGCGTCGCGCCCCAGCGCGGCGTCGCGCAGCGCCGCGTGTTCCCCCGCCGCGATGGCGCCGCGGAAGCCCAGCGCCAGGTTCTGGTAGCGCTGGTAGCGGTCGAAGGCCGCGGCATGTGTCGCCATCAGCGTGCGCGACCCGCAGGCGGAGATCAGCGTCTGGTGGAACTGGGCGTCGAAGTGGCGCCAGGCCTCCAGCGCTTCGGCATCGCCCGCCAGCAGCTTCTCCTCCATCTGCGCCAGCTTGTGGTGCGCCGCGACCACGCGCGCCTCCCACTCCACGTCGCCGGCGCGGAAGGACTGCTCCAGCGCGTGTTCCTCCAGCAGCAGCCGCAGGCCGGCGAGTTCGCGGAGTTCGGTCGCGGAGAAGGGCGCCACCTCGAACCCCCGCTGGCCTTCCGCGATGACGAGGCGTTCGGCGACGAGGCGCGACAGCGTTTCCCGCAGCGTGCCGACGCCGGCTTCATAGGCGTCGCGCAGCGCGTCGAGCTTGAGCTTCCGCCCCGGCCCCAGCCGGCCGCGCAGGATGTCGGACCGGATCAGGCGATAGGCGCGCTCGCCCGCCGTCTCGGGGGTCACCGCGCGGCCGCCCGGCGCAGCGCCTGCCCGGCCCGCGGGGTGGCGAGGGGGGCGAGGGCGCGGCTGCGCAGCACCTGGTCCACGCAGCCCGCGATATGCGCTTCCAGCACCGCCGCCGCCCGGTCCGCGTCCCGCGCCAGGGCGCATTCCAGCAGCGCGGCGTGCTGTTCGGCCGCGACGGCGCCGCGGAAGACCACCGCGACCATCTGGTAGCGGAGGTAGCGGTCATAGGCCGCCGCGTAGCTCTCCAGCAGCACGCCCGAACCGCAGGCCTCGATCAGCGCATGGTGGAATTCGCGGTCGTAGCGCTTCCACAGGCCGGTATCGGCGGCCTCGCCCTTCAGCAGCCGGCGTTCCAGCACGGCGAGCTTGTGGTGCGCGCCGACCACGCGGCCTTCCCAGTCGATGTCCCCCGCCGCGAAGGACAGGCGGATGGCGTGGCGTTCCAGCAGCAGGCGGAGGTCCGCGATCTCCCGGAATTCCTCGGCGGAGACAGGGGCCACGGTGAAGCCGCGCTGGCCTTCAGCGACGACCAGGCCCTCGGTCGCGAGCCGGTTCAGCGCTTCCCGCAGCGTGCCGACGCCGGCCTCGTAGATAGGGCGCAGGCCGTCGAGGCCGAGCTTGCGGCCGGGGGCGAGGCGGCCGAGCAGCACATCCGCGCGCAGGCGGCGATAGGCGGCTTCGCCGCCATCCTCCCGCTCTTCCTTCGCCTCCCCGCTGCGGATCACCGCGCCGCTCCCTGGCTGACGGGCGCAGTATCGGGCGGTGCCGGCGTGTCGGCAATATCGGAGATACGGAGAAACATCCGATGGATCGGAAAATCCCGCTTGATCCCCGTAATCGCCGCTACTAGCCTCGTTGCCAAGCCGCGTGCGGCCAAGGACGGTTCAGGGAAGGGAACACCTCATGTCACTGCTCACCGGGCGTCGCCCGCTGCTCGGCCTCGCCGCCGCGCTCTCCACCGCCCCGATCCTGAAGGCGGAGGCGCAGGCCCGCCGGCGCATCCGCTTCACCGCCGTCTTCTCGGACCAGGACATCCGCGCCGATGCCATGAAGGGCTTCCAGCGCGACCTGGCTGGCGAGTTCGACGTGGAGCTGCACCTGAACGCGACGCTGTTCCGCCAGGGGACGGAGCTTGTCGCCATCCAGCGCAACAACGTGGAGATGGCGAACCTGGCACCGCAGGACTTCTCCCGCCAGATTCCCGCCTGGTCCGTCATGGCGTCCGCCTACCTGTTCCGCGACGCCGACCACATGACGAAGGTCTTCGCCGGCCCGATCGGCGAGGAGTTCAAGCGCATGGCGCGGGAACAGCTGAACGTGCAGGTGCTGGGCCCGCTCTATTTCGGCACGCGGCACGTGAACCTGAAGCCGCGCACGCGAATCACGACTCCGGCCGACATGCGCGGCATCAAGCTGCGCATGCCCCCGGGCGAGACCTGGCAGTTCCTGGGCGAGGCGCTGGGCGCCAACCCGACGCCGGTCGCCTTCGCGGAGCTCTACACGGCGCTGCAATCCGGCACGGTGGATGGCCAGGACAACCCGCTGCCCACCAGCCGCACCATGCGCTTCCATGAGGTGACGACGCAGTTCGTGCTGACCAGCCACCTCGTCGCCTATGACCTGCTCTCGGTCTCGTCCCGGGTGTGGGACGGCATGACGCCCGCGCAGCGCACGGCCATGCAGGCGGCCGCCGACAAGGCGATCGCGGAGAGCACGAGCCGCCACCTGGCGCAGGAGCAGGAGATGCTGGACTTCTTCCGCGCCCAGGGGCTGGAGGTCTATGCGCCGAACGTGGACGCCTTCCGGGCGGAGGCGCAGCGCCGCTACCTCGCCTCCACCCAGTCGCAGGGCTGGCCCGCCGGGATCCTCGACCGCATCAACGCCGTCCGCTGAGGCCGCGATGATCGGCTGGCTCGGCCGCCGCGCGGAGGATGTGCTCTCCGCGCTGCTGGCGGCGATGTTCGTCGCCTTCATCCTCCAGATCGTGACGCGCTACGTCTTCAACGCGCCGCTGAGCTGGACGGCCGAGTTCTCCACCCTCTGCTGGCTCTGGGGCATCCTGTGGGGCGCCGGGCTGGTGCTGCGGGACGAGGAGGAGATCCGCTTCGACGTGATCTACGGCGCCATGCCGCCCGGCGTGAAGCGCGTGGCGGATGCCATCACGGGCAGCGCGGTGGTCGTGATCTTCGGCTGGTCGCTGCCCGCGATGGCGGACTACGTCACCTTCATGAAGGTGGAGAAGACCGCCTATCTCGGGCTGCGCTTCGACACCGTCTATTCGGTCTACCTGGTCTTCGCCGTGGCGCAGATCGTGCGCCACGCGCTGATCGTGTGGCGCTCCGTCACCGGCCGCGGCCTGGCGCGGGGGGCGTGACGATGCTCTCGCCGCTCATGCTCATGCTGGTCACGCTGCTCGGCCTCTCCTGCCTCGGCCTGCCGATCGGCGTCGCGATGATCTCGGCCTCCATCGTCTATCTCGGCGCGTCCGGCCAGGACATGTCGATCGCGGCGGAGCAGGTGCTGAACGGGTTGAACGGCAGCTACGTGCTGCTGGCCGTGCCGCTCTTCATCTTCTCCGCAGGGCTGATGAATGCGGGCAGCCTGACGGACCGGCTGCTGCGCTTCTGCGACCTGCTGGTGGGGCGCTTCCGCGGCGGGCTCGGCCATGTGAACATCGTGCAGAGCGTGATCTTCGCGGGCATGTCGGGATCAGCGGTGGCCGATGCCGCCGGCAGCGGCAAGGTCCAGATCGACATGATGACCAAGGGCGGCGTCTATCCGCTCAGCTACGCCGCCGCGCTGACCGCCGTCACCGCCGTGATCGGGCCGATCATCCCGCCCTCCATCCCCATGGTGCTCTATGCGCTCGTGGCCGATGCCTCCATCGGCTACCTGTTCCTGGGCGGCGTGATCCCGGGGCTGCTGATGGCGCTGGCGCAGATGGGCATCAACAGCTGGATGGCCCATCGCAACAACTGGCCGATCGCGGAGACGGTGCCGCTGCGCGAAGTGCCGCGGCTGACGATGGAGGCGCTGCCCGCGCTGCTGATGCCCGTCATCCTGCTGGGCGGCATCTATGGCGGCGTGATGACGCCGACCGAGGCCGCGGCCGTCGCCGCCGCCTATGCCTGGTTCATCGCCGCCGTCTTCTACCGCAGCCTGACCATGCGCCAGACCTGGACGGCGGTGGTGGAAAGCGCGCGCTCCACCGCCGCGATCGGCATGCTGATCGCCGGTGCGCTGGCGCTGAACTTCGTCATCACCAGCGAGAACGTGCCGAATACGGTGCGCGCCGTCCTCGGGGGATGGGACCTGTCGCAGTGGCAGTTCCTGCTGCTGGTGAACGTGATCCTGCTGGTGCTGGGCTGCCTGATGGAAGGCAGCACCATCCTGCTGATCGTCGTGCCCGTGCTGGTGCCGGCGGCCCAGGCGCTTGGCGTGGACATGGTGCATTTCGGCGTCATGGTCGTCGTCAACATCATGCTGGGGCTGGTGACGCCGCCCTATGGCCTGCTGCTGTTCATCGTCGCCAAGCTGTCGAACCAGCCGCTGATGGCGGTGGTGCGGGACACGCTGCCCTTCCTGGTCGCCATGATCGCCGCCCTGTTCCTGATCACCTACGTCCCGGAACTCGTGCTCTGGCTGCCACGGCAGCTCGGCTACCAAGGTTGAGAGAATGTCCCGCACCATCCATGTCCTGAACGGCCCCAACCTCGATCGCCTCGGCAAGCGGGAGCCGGAGATCTACGGCCGCACCACGCTGGCGGAGATCGAGGCGCTGTGCCGCGCGGAGGCCGGGAACGACAGCATCGTCTTCCGCCAGACCAACTGGGAAGGCCAGCTGATCGAGTGGATCCACGAGGCGATCGACACGGACGCCGCGGGGCTCGTCATCAACCCCGCCGGCCTCAGCTTCCGGTCCATCCCGCTGGTCGATGCGCTGCGGATGTTCCCGCGCCCGATCGTCGAGCTGCACATCTCCAACATCCATCGCCGCGATGCGCTGCACCAGCATTCGCTGGTCTCGACCGTCGCGACCGCGGTGATCGCGGGGCTGGGCGCGCGCGGCTATGGCGTGGCGCTGCGCGCGCTGCGGGACATGCTGGACGAGGCCGCCTGAGCCGCCGCCCGCGCGCTACGCGGCGCCGCCCCGCCGGACGAGGTTGCGCAGCCCCGCAGGGCCATGCGCCTGCCAAGCGATGAGGTTCTCGACCACCGCCGGCAGGGCCTGCTGCATGTAGATGTCGCTGACGCCGCCGATATGCGGCGTGATGATCACGTTCGGCAGCGCCCAGAGCGGGCTTTCCCGCGGCAGGGGCTCGGCTTCGAAGACATCGAGCCCGGCGCCGGCGATGCGCCCTTCCGCCAGGCAGGTCGCCAGCGCGCCTTCATCCACCACGGCGCCACGGGCGATGTTGATCAGGTAGGCGTCGCGCCGCATGGCCGCCAGGACGCCGGCATCGACCAGGTGATGCGTCGCCCGCGAATAGGGCGCCAGCACGATGAGGAAGTCGGCCCGCCGCGCCGCCTCGGCCAGCTGGTCGCGCGGCAGGATGGCTTCGAAATGCGGGGCCTCGCGCCGGGAGGCACTGACGCCGAGCACGGTCATGCCGAACAGCCGGCAGCGTTCCGCCAGATGCCCCGCGATGGCGCCGACGCCGAGGATCGTCACCGTCCGCCCATGCAGCAGCTTCTGCGGGCGACGATCCCAGATCCGGGCCTCCTGCTTCGCCAGCGTGCCGCGCAGGTCGCGCAACAGCGACAGCATGAGCATGAAGGCCAGCTCGGCCATCTGCGGTCCCTGGATGCCGCGCATGGCGGTGACCAGCACCTCCGGCCGCAGCTCGGGCAGCGCTTCCAGCTGGTCCGTGCCGGCCGTCAGGGCCTGGATCCATCGCAGCCGCGGGGCCGCCGCCAGCACGCGGCCGGGAATGGCGTGGGCGAGGCCGATGATGATTTCGGCCTCCGCCGCTTCCCGCACCGCGTGGTCGGGGCTGCCGGCCAGGACGTAGTCGTAGCCCGGCGCGGCGGCCGACAGCGCCGGGAGCGAGAGGTCCACCCCCTCGCCGAAGACCAGGACCTTCACGCGATCTCGCGGCGGACGATCGCGGCGCCATCCGCCAGGGCCTTCAGCTTCGCGAAGGCCGTCTCCCGCGGCAGGTACTTCATGCCGCAATCCGGCGCGGGGATGATGCGGTCGGGCGGCAGCACCGTCATGGCGTCGCGGATGCGCCCCGCCACCGTCTCCGCCGTCTCGACCTCCGTGGTGCCGAGGTCGATCACGCCGACCATCACCGTCTTGCCCGGCAGGTCGCGCAGGATGCCGAGGTCGAGCTTCGGCTGCGCGGCCTCGATCGAGATCTGCTGCGCGGAGGCGGCCGACAGCTCCGGCAGGAAGGAGTAGCCCGTGGGCTTGCTGCTCACCATCGCGGCGTAGCCGAAGCACAGATGGATCGCGGTCGTGCCCTCGATCCCTTCCAGCGCCCGGTTGATGGCGGCGATGGCGAAGCGGCGGGCGCGGTCGGGGAAGGCCTGCATCCAGGGCTCGTCCAGCTGGATCACGTCGGCGCCCGCGGCCTTCAGCTCCCGGATCTCCTCGTTCAGCGCGGCGGCGAAATCCATCGCGACCTCGGCCTCGTCGCCATAGAACTCGTTCTTGCACTGCGCCGTCATGGTGAAGGGGCCGGGCAGCGTGATCTTCACCGTCCGGTCCGTGTTGGCGCGCGCGAAGGCGACGTCGCGCACCTCCACCGGGCGGATGCGGCGGATGCGGCCGGTGATGCGCGGCACCAGCGTGGGCTTGCCCGTGCGGCCGATGATCTTGCCCGGCACCGCGTGCTCGACGCCTTCCAGCGCGCAGGAGAAGTGGTTGGAATAGCTTTCCCGCCGGATCTCCCCATCGGTGATGATGTCGATTCCGGCGCGTTCCATGTCCCGCATCGCGACGATGGTCGCGTCGTCCTGCGCCTGTTCGAGGCGCGGTTCCTCGATCCGCCAGATGTCGGGGGTGCGGATGCGGGGCACGAGGCGGCTGCGCAGCCTGTCATGGTCCACGAGCCAGGCCGGCTGGGGGTAGCTGCCAACGACGGTGGTGGGCAGCAGCGGCAGCGTGCGGCTCATGGCCTGGTCCTCCTGGTGGGCCAGCCGTGCCGGCGGCGTGGTCGCGCGGCAGGCCAGCGCTTGTCGAATATCGTTTTTTGTTTGACCGGGGAAGCGGCATTCGCCATTCCTCGGGCATGGCCACGCCGCCCCCCCGCACCACCCCGGTTGCCATCGCCATCGCCATGCCGGGGGTGGAGGAGGCGCGGACGCTGACCTCGGCCGTCCATGGGCGGCTGCGCGGCGACCTGATCGCGTGCCGCATCAAGCCGGGCGAGAAACTGCTGATCAGCCTGCTGGCCCAGCGCTTCCGGGTCAGCGCCGCCATCATCCGCGAGGCACTGTCCCGCCTGGTCGCCGACGGGCTGGTGGTGGCGGAGGACCAGCGCGGCTTCCGCGCCAGCGCGCTGACGCTGCCGGACCTGCGCGACCTGGCGGAGACGCGGATCGAGATCGAATGCCTGGCGCTCCGCCGGTCCATGGGCCGCGGCGATGCCGCCTGGCGCGGCGATGTGCAGGCCAGCTGGGCCGCCCTTCGCGCCAGCCCCCATCCGCGGCCGGAGGACAGCGCGGAGGCGCATGAGGCCTGGTCCGCGCTGCATGCCCGCTTCCACGCCGCGCTGGTCGGCGCCTGCGGGCTCGACTGGCTGATGCGCTTCCGCACCACGCTGTACGAGCAGAGCGAGCGCTACCGCCGGATGTCGCGCATGGTGCGCGGCCTGTCGCGCGACGTGCAGGCCGAGCACGGGCAGATCCTGCAGGCGGTGCAGGATGCGGCGGTGGAGGATGCCGTGGCGCTGCTGGCCGCGCATCTGCGCCGCACGGCCGAGGATATCGAGGCCGCGGCCCGCAATGGCGGGATCGGCGAGGAGGTGATCCCGCCCGCCACCGCGCGCAGCCGCTGGGGGCAGGGGGCGTGACCCGCCCCTGAGCGGCGTCCATCGTCCGGCATCGAATATCGATTTTTGCTTGACGCTGCAGGCCGCCCATGGAAGCGTCCGCGCATAAGAAGACAAATCGGAGGAACACCATGCGAGGCATCTCGCGCCGCCAGCTGGTCGGCGCGGCAGGCGCCGCGACCGTCATGGGGCCGGCCCTGGTGGCGGCGCCCGCCTGGTCGCAACCCGCCTATCCCAGCCGGACCATCAGCCTCATCTCCCCGGCCGCGCCCGGCAGCCAGACCGACATCTTCTCCCGCACCCTCGCCGCGCCGCTGTCCCAGCGGCTGGGACGGCCGGTGGTGGTGGAGAACCGGCCAGGCGCGGGCGGCATCGTCGGCACGCTGGCGACGGTCCGCGCCGCGCCCGACGGCCACACGATCCTCTACGCCTCCAACAGCGGCTTCCTCATCTCCCCGCATCTCCGGCGGCCCGCCCCCTACAACACGCCGCGCGACCTGGTCCCGATCGCGATCACGCTGAGCGGCCCGTCGGTGATCGTCGTCAACCAGAACGTCGCCGCCACGACGATCGAGGATTTCGTCACCGAGCTGCGCGCCAATCCGGGCAAGTACAATCTGGGCAGCCACGGCGTCGGCGCCTTCAGCCACGTCGCCATGGAGATGTTCATGGGCCAGACGCGCACGGAGATGGTGCACCTTCCCTACAACGGCGGCGGTCCGCTCGGCGCGGCCTTCCTGGCCGGCGACGTCCATGTCGCGCTGCTGGATGTGCTGACGGCGCGGCCGCTGATCGCTTCCGGCCGCGGGCGCGTCCTCGCCACCGTGGGCGAGAGGCGGTCGCCGATCTTCCCCGACGCGCCACTGGTGTCGGAGACGGTGGCGCCCGGCCTCGCGATGGATTTCTGGCTCGGCCTGCTCGCCCCCGCCGGGACGCCGTCCGAGATCATCGAGAAGCTGCATGCGGAGATCAACGCCATCACGCTCGGCGCCGAGGGACGCGCCCGTGCCGCGGAAGTCTCCATGCTCACCGATCCGCTCCCGCTTCCGGCGCTGCGCGCCAAGGTGGAGCGGGAGTGGGAGGAGTGGGGCCGGGTGATCCACGACCGGAACATCATCGGCACATGACCACGCCGGTGACCGACCAGGAACGCCGGGCGATCGAGCAGGATTGCCTCAAGCTCATCGCCCTCTATGCCGTCGCCGCCGACCACCATGATGCCGAGGCCTTCGTCGGCATCTTCACGGAGGATGGGGAGTGGATCCGCCCCAAGGCGAGCCTCAAGGGGCATGAGGCGCTGCGCGCCTTCATGGCGCAGCGGCCGCGCGACGTGCTCTCCCGCCACGTCTCGACCAACGCCGTCGTCACCGTGCTGGGGCCGGCCGCGGCGCGTGGCATCTCCTACGCCACCGTCTATCGCCGCGATGGCCATCAGGGTGGGGAAGCCCCGCTGGCCGGGCCGGAATCGATCGTCGAATACCACGACGACTTCGTGCTGACGCCGGCGGGGTGGCGCATCGCCGCGCGCCGCAGCCATTCCATCTTCCGCCGCGCCTGACACGAGGTCCTGCCCGCATGGCACGCGTTCCGCTTCCCACGCGCGAGGAGTTCCCCGAGGAGCACCGCGCCACCTATGACCGCATGCAGCGGGAGCGCGGCAACCCCACGCCGCACGTCTTCCTCGCCCTGGCCAACATGCCGAACCTGCTGGAGCCGCTGCTCGATTTCACGAAGGAGATGCGGCACGGCTCCGTCATGGACCAGCATCACCGCGAACTCGGCATCATGATGACGGCGCGGGCCGCCGGTTCGCGGTACGAATTCGACCATCACTGGAACCACGCCATCCGCCACGGCGTGACGCGCGAACAGCTCCTCGCACTCGACGAACATGCGACGTCGCCGCTGTTCAGCGACAGGGAACGCGCGGTCTGCCGCTATGCGGAGGAAGCCACGCGCCACATCGAGGTCGCCGACGCGACCTGGTCGGCCCTGCTCGCGGCCTTTCCGCTGCGGGAGGCGATGGACCTTGTCATGGCGGTCGCCTGGTACAATGCCGTGGCGCGCATCAACGGCCCGCTGAAGGTCGAGAACGAAGCCTGGTTCAGCAAGATCTGACCTGCAGTACCCCGGAGGCCCGCCCATGCCGATCCCGCCGCCCGTCTTCTACCCCCCCTTCAACACGACCCGCGCCAGCCATGTCGTGCTGACGGTGCGGGACCTCGATGCCGCCATCGCCTTCTACAGCCGCGTGATCGGCCTGGTGGTGAGCGGCCGTGACGGCCCGTTCGCCTGGCTGCGCGGCATCGAGGAGATCGCCCATCACAGCCTCGTCCTCCGCCAATCCGATGCCGCGCCGGTCTGCGAGCGGGTCGGCCTGCGGGTGCAGACGGAGGAGGAGCTGGACAAGGCGGCGGCCTTCTTCGATGGCCTGGGCCTGCCCGCGCGCTTCGTCGACGTGCCCTTCCAGGGCCGGACGCTGCACGCCGCGGACCCGATGGGGACACCGCTGGAATTCTGCGCGCGGATGGCGGTGGTGGACCGGCGGCTGCTGCAGACGGATCACCATCCCGGCGGCGCCGCGCTGCGCTTCGACCACAAGCAGATCCACATGGCGGATGTCGCGGCCGCCGCCGCCTTCTACACGAAGCTCGGCTTCCGCACCTCGGACTACATTGTGGTGGGGCCGCAGGATGCGCTGGTCGGTGCCTTCATGCATCGCAAGGACATCCCCTGGGACCTCGTCTTCCTGGCAGGGCCAGGACCGCGCCTGCACCACTTCGCCTATGTCACGCCGAGCATGATCGACATGTTCCGCGCCTGCGATGCCGCCGGCCTGCACAAGTACGGCCCCTCCGTGGAACGTGGCCCCGGCCGGCATGGGCTGGGCCATGTGCAGTACGTCTATTTCCGCGATCCTGACGGCCACCGCGTGGAACTGGTGCTGGAAGCGCCGCACCACATGACGGATCTGGAGCAGGAACCGGTCCGCTGGGACGCGGCGCGGCGGGCGAACACGATGGATTGGGGCTATCCGCCGCCGCGCTGCTGGTTCGACGAGGCGACGCGCTTCGCGGGGCTGACGCCCACGCCATGGACGGCGCCGCCGGATCGCGTGTCGCTGGAGGATTACCTGGCGGCGCGTCCTCCGGCGTGCTGAGGCCCGCCAGGGCGAGCCCGCGCCTGGTCCTTCAGCGGCCCGCGGGTCAGGCGATCGGCTGGTTCCAGAAGGGCACCGCGGGTCCTGCCGGGGCCGGTGGTGGCGGCGGTGTCATCAGGCGTCCCGGGATGGCGGGATGGGGGCGCGGTGCTGGTGCCTCCGGCCATTCCAGGTCCCATTCCTGGCCCCAATCCGGCGGCTCCGGCAGGTCATCCGGCGTGGGCGGCGCGCTGTCCTGCTCGGCGATGCCCTTCTTGAGGTCGGCGATCGCTTCCTCGTCCAGGCCGAACTCCTCGCGCAGGCGGCGGTCATCCGGCAGGCTGCCCTTGTCGCGGATCTCCTTCTGCAGTTCCTCCATCTTCTCCTTCATCCGCTCCATCTCGACGCCGAGCTGCCCGGCGACCAGCGCGCCCTGAAGGCTCAGGCTCAGCGCGGTGCCGCCGACGCCGGAGACGGCATCGCCGACATGCAGCAGGTCCGACCCGACATCGGCCACCGCCATGCCGATGCCGGCCAGGCCGCGCGCGGTGTGGCCGCGCAGGATGTCCTCCACCCCCGCCACCGCGTCCTTGGCGGAAAAGCCCCACCCCACCACCGGCAGCAGCGACAGGGTGCGCCGCGCGGCCGCCTTGGCGCCGGCCCGCAGCAGCGCCTTGCCGGTCGCCTTGGCGGCGGCCTTCTCCAGCGCCTCGACCCCCGCGCGGCCGGCGGCGCCGGCCACGCGACGGCCGGCCAGCTTCTCCAGCGCCTTCAGCTCCGCGCTCGCGGTCTTCTGGCGCAGGCGCTGCGCCGCCGCGCGCAGGATGCCGCGCCGCACCTTGGACGGCGTGGCCACCTTCCGCGCCGCGTTCATGTCGATGAAGTGGATGCCCTTGTCGGCCAGCTTCCTCGACAGCTCCTTCGAGATGCCGGTGGCGTTGCCGGCGGCGTTGGAGACGGCGAGCCGCACCTTGGACGGCCACCGCCCCTTGCCCGCCAGCGCCTGCTCCGCCTCCTTCAGCGCGGCGATGCTGCGGTCCATGTCCTGCAGCGCCCAGGGCGGCAGGTGCGCGCGGCCGCGTTCCAGCTTGGCGATGCGGTTCTTCAGCTTCCTGCCGAGGTCGCTGGTGAAGGCGCTGACGTCGTTGACGGTGTGCGCGCCACCGCCGGCCTTGTTGTCCAGGATCAGGACCGATCCGTCCTTCGGGTTGAAGGCGATCAGGTCGAGCCCCTTGGTCGTGGGCTGGTGCACGCGCCGCGTGCCGCTGCGCGGGAAGCGCTGGCTGCCGCCGGGGCCGTAGAGCACCACCCAGCCTTCCTGCCCCAGGAAGAAGGCGGCCTCACGCTCCCCCAGGCGGCCGATGGCGTGGCCGAGCGGCTCGCCGGTGGCCGATGTCCATTCCGGAACGGGATTGCCCATCTCGCTGCCCTCGCGCGGTGTGCCGATGGCAGGTTGGCACAACCATGCCGCGAGTAAACGCGCGAAGGGCCCGTCGGGGCGCTCCGTGAAGCCGTGTGAAACAGACCTCTACCGCTGGTGGCGCAGATACGGCCCGTTGACGCAGGTGCGCAGCCGCCCGGTGCGGAGGTAGTCCACCAGGTAGGTCATGGACAGCCGCCTGATGTCGAGGATGCTGGCCGTGCTGTAGAAGGCCGAATGCGGCGTCAGGACCAGCCGCTCATCCAGCCATTCCTCGCCGGCCGCCCAGGCCTGGATCAGCGGGTCCGTCCTGTCCAGCGGCTCCGGATCGAAGACATCGATGCCCGCCGCGCCGAGATGGCCGCTGCGCAGCGCATCGCCGACCGCCGCGAAATCGACGATGCCGCCGCGCGCGGTGTTCACCAGCACCGCGCCAGGCGGCAGCAGGGCCAGGGCGCGCGCATCGATCAGGCCGCGCGTCTCCTCGTTCAGCAGGCAGTGGATGCTCAGCAGGTCGCTGCGCGCCAGCAGCGCGTCCAGCGTGTCGAAGCGTTCCCAGCCGAACGAGAGCTGGTGCCCGACCGGCAGATGCGGGTCGTGGTAGCCGACCTTCATGCCGAAGGCCTCGAAGCGCCGCGCGGCGGCGGTGCCGATGCGGCCGAGCCCGAGGATGCCGACGCGCAGCCCGCCCAGCCGCTTCACCGTCTTCAGCAGCCGCGCATCCCAGCTGTCATTCGACCGGCGCAGCCGGCGGTCATAGGCCTGGACGCCGCGCAGCAGCGTCAGCGAGAGGGCGACGGCGTGGTCCGCGACCTCCGTCGTGCCGTAGTCCGGCGTGTTGATCACGGGGATGCCGGCCTCGCCGGCCGCCTTCAAATCCACATGGCCGTAGCCGACGCCGCCCTGCGCGATGCAGCGGCAGCGGTCGAGCCTGGCGATGGTCTCCGCCGTCATCCGATGCGCGCTGCGGCAGTTCAGCACCGCATCCACCCCCGCATAGTCCTGCGGGTCCGGCAGCGTGCCCTGGACGGAGCGGCGATAGATCAGCTCTACGCCCGGGCCGGCGGCGGCTTCCTCCACATCGGGGACGGTGTCGTAGAGCGGGTCGATGACCAGGATCTTCATCAATGCGTCTTCTGCCAGAGGGAGATGAGGGCTTCGGCATCGAAGCCGGGCGCGCGGGCGGCGCCGATCAGCGCCTGTTCCCCGGCCAGCAGCGCGTCGATCGCGCCGGGCAGGGCAGGCAGGTGTTCGGCGGGCACCACCATGGCGCCGTGCCGGTCGGCATGGATCAGGTCGCCGGGATGGACCGTCAGGCCGAAGACGGTCACGGGTTGGCCGATCTCCCGGATCTGCGTGAAGCCATTGCCGAGGCAGATGCTGCCCGCGAGGATCGGGAAGCCATCCAGCGCATCGAGGTCCCGCATCGCGCCATTGGTGATCACGCCGGCGCAGCCGAGCCCGCGATGGATCGCGGCATGGACCTCGCCCCAGATGGAGCCGAGGCCGGGACGCGCGCCGACATCCTCCATCACGACGATGCGCGGGCCGGGGCCGCTGCCCACCATGCGGTAATAGGCGAAGCGGATGGCGTCCTTCTCCGCCGGCGTGAGCGGCGCGGGATGGTCCGATGTCATCCGCGCCGTGACCGCGTAGCCGACCATGCGGAGCGCCGGGTCGCTGGCGATGGGGGCGCCGAGGGTCAGGCCCTCGATGCCCGGGCCGCGCAGCTTCGTCAGCGCATTCCAGACCGTGGGCGTGTCATGCCGCCGCAGCGTGGCGATGATGGCATCCGAATCCATGCAGGGCATTCCTGGCGGCAGCGGGGCCAGGGCCCCGCGCATCGCCTCAGTTCAGGGTGATGTTGCCGCGCGTGACGACCCGCTTCCACCGCGCGGTGTCCTCCGCCAGTGTCGCGCCGAAGGCCGCGGGGCCGTCGGCGACCGGGACCAGGATCAGCGGCTCCAGCCGCGTGCGAAGCTCCGGCAAGGCGAGGGTCGCGCGCACGGCTTCGTCGATCCGCGCGATCGTCGCGGCGGGCGTGCCGAGGCGCGCGACGAGGCCGATCCAGACGCGGACATCCATGCCCGGGATGCCGAGTTCCGTCGTGGTCGGCACGGCGGGGTATTGTTCGAGCCGCGCATGCCCTGCCGTCGCCACCGCGCGCAGCTCGCCCCGGTCGAGCGCCGGCTTCACGGAGGCGACGGAGCCGAGCGTCATGTCCACGCGCCCCGCCATCAGATCCGCCATCGCCTGGCCGGTGCCGCGATAGGGCACGTGCAGGAAGCTGGCGCCGGTCTCCTGGTTCAGGATCTCCATCATCAGATGCGTGACGGATCCTGTGCCGGGCGAGGCATAGGTGATGCTGCCGGGCCGCGCCTTCGCATCCGCGATCATCGCGGCCAGCCCGGGCTGCCGCAGCGACGGGCCGGCGGTGAAGATGTAGGGCGTATCGACGAGGTGCGTGACCGGCACCAGGTCCCGCATCGGATCGAAGCTGAGGGGCTGAGGCAGCGCCGCGGCGATGGTCACCTGCCCGCCGGAGGCGACCAGCAGGCTCGTGCCATTCGCGGGCGATTGCAGGATGTTCTCCACGGCGATCAGGCCGGCGGCGCCCGTGCGGTTCTCCACCACGACTTCCTGCCGGAGGCGTTCGCCCAGGGGCTGCGCCATCAGCCGGGCCAGCACGTCCACCGAACCGCCCGGCGCGAAGGGGACGACGAGGCGGACGGGCCCCGCGCCACCCTGCGCGAGCGCCGCGACGGGCAGCGTGGCCCCGGCTGCCGCGAGCAGCCCTCTCCTCGAGACGCGCATGGAATCGATCCCCCTCCAGCCGCGGCCGGTCCTGCCGTCCGGCGATCATCGGCGGCGGTCTCTCATAGTGTCCAATCGTATTTCTTGGGGTATCCATGCGCACATACGATGAAGGACGGCGCCGGGCATGGTCACCCATCGCATGGTGGAGGCGTTCCGGGCCGTGATGCAGGCCGGCAGCGTCACGCGGGCGGCGGGCATGCTGAACATCTCCCAGCCCTCGGTGAGCCGCCTGCTGGCGGATCTGGAGGCCGGGCTCGGCCTCAGGCTGTTCGACCGGCGCGGCACGCGGCTGACGGCCACGACGGATGGCGTCGAGCTGTACGGGGAGGTGGAGCGGTCCTTCATCGGCCTGGCGCGCGTGGTGGACACGGCGGCACAGATCCGCGCGCGCCATGCCGGCGTACTGTCCGTGGCCACCATGCCGGCGCTGGGCAACACGCTGCTGCCGGCGGTGCTGCGGGGCTTCCAGGCGCTGCCGGGGGCGCCGGTGGTGCGCCTGCACATCGTGCCGTCGCAGCAGGCGCTGGGCATGCTGGCCCAGCGGCGCTGCGACGTTGTCTTCAGCTCCATCGCGCCCGCGGCCGAGATCGGGCGGGAAGTCGCGGCCTTCCCGATGCGGGGGCGAGCCATCCTGCCGGCGGGCCATCCGCTCGCCGCCGGCACCGGGCCGCTGATGCCGGAGGCGCTGGACGGCATGCCGATGGTGGCGCTGGCCGCGAATTCCCTGGTGCGGGCGGAGACGGAGCGCGCTTTCGCCCAGCGCGGCGCCGCCTTCCGCGTGGCGGTCGAGACGATGCAGGCCTTCTCCGCCGCGCAGCTGGTGCAGGCGGGCTTCGGCTGCGCGGTGGTCGATCCGATGACGGCGCGGGCGCATGAAGCGGCCGGTGGCGTGAGCCGTCCCTTCGAGCCCGCGATCGACTTCTCCTTCGGCGCCTATGCGTGGCGGCCGGGCGACCAGGAGGATTGGATGGCGCGCTTCGTCAGGGCCGTGGCGGCGGCGGTGGCGTCCCTGCCGCTGGATTGACGCCGACCCGGCTGTCGAGGATCGCCTGGCCCAGCGCCACCATCTGCGTGCTGGAGACCGATGGCAGGTCGCCGAGGTCGATGCCCGCATTGCGGCGCATGGCGCGTTCGTCGCTGATGGCGCGGCGGTGCACCATCAGCAGGTCGAGCTTCGGCAGGCCGAGGATGAACTGTCCGTAGTGGCCGGAAGCGAGGAAGGCGCCTTCCCATTCCGGCGCCTCGCTGTGCATCGGCAGCCACCAGTAGTAGCCATAGCCGAGGCCGCGGCCCGCGAATTGGCCATGCATGGCCGAAGGGCGCACATGCGGCGCGACGCAGTCCCGCACCCAGGATTCCGGCACGACCTGCTGCCCGTTCCAGCGCCCGCCGCGCAGCACCAGCAGACCGACGCGCGCCATGTCCCGGCCCGAGAGGAACATGTGGTAGGCGAGGAAGCGGGACCGGTCGGGATAGCCGAGCATGCGCTGGCGGCTGCGGTCGAAATCCTCGAAGCCCAGCGGCACCGCCAGCTGGTCGCGCAGCGCGTCATGCACGGCGATGCCGGTCAGCTGTTCGAAGATGGCGCCGGCGACGTTGAAATCCCAGTTGTTGTAGTGGAAGCGCGTGCCGGGGGCCTGCGATCCGCGCGGCGGCGTGCCGGCATCGTCGCCGCCGGGGCTGCCGGCGGGGTAGTAGACGCCCGACCGGCTGGTCAGGATGTCACGGATCGTCGCCCGCTTCTCCGCCGGCCACAGGCCCTGCACGTCATCGATGCCGAGCTGCTCCAGCGTCAGGTCCAGGTCGATGCGGCCGGCGGCGACATGCGGCCCGTAGAGAAGCGCCAAAATGCTCTTCCGCGTGGAGGCGAGGTAGCTGGCTTCCGACACGTCGCCATGGCGGTAGATCACCCGGCCCTGCGCGACGACCATGAAGGACGTCGTCGTCAGCGCCTGGAGCCTTTCGGTGAAGCGGTCGAGCGCGGCGGGGTCGAAGCCGGCCTCCCGCGGGTCCGCGTCCTGCCAGGCCGCCTGCGGTTCCATCGACGTCATGGCGCTGTCCGCCCCACTTCCTTGGCCAGCGTCCGTTCATCGAGGCGCGGCTCATAGGCCAGGCCGCGGCGCAGCCCCCAGCTGTTGGTCTGGTGGTAGAGGGGGATGATCGCGCCATCCTCCATCGCGAGGCGCGTCGCCTCCCGCAGCATCTCCTCCCGCGCCGCATCGTCGAAGGTGCCGGCCGCGCGTTCCACCAGCCCATCGAGGGTGGGATTGCTGTAGGAGGAGGTGTTGGCCGCGCCGATGTTGCGGGCCTGGTCGGGCGTGCCGAGCACGTTCACGAGCATCGAGGTCGCGTCGAAGGTCGCATTGCCCAGGCCGACCATGTGCATCGCGAAGCTGCCGCGCTGCGCGGCATAGGCGCTCCAGGGCAGGGAGGCGACGCTGGTGCGCACGCCGATGCGCGTCCACATCTGCGCGACCGCCTGCGCCACGGCGGGCGCGCCGGGGTAGCGGTCCGTTGGCACGTGCAGCGTCAGGCGGAAGCCGTTGGGATAGCCCGCCGCGGCCAGCAGGGCGCGGGCGCGGTCCGGCTCGGCGTCGGCGACCGTCAGCGACGGCACGGCGGAATAGGTGCCGAGCGGCAGGATCTGCACGCTGGCCACCGCGGTGCCTTCCAGCACGCGCTGCGCGAGCCCGGCCCGGTTGATGGCGAGCGACAGCGCCTGCCGCACCTCTCGCCGCGCCAGCGGGTTGGCAGGCAGCGCGCTGCCATCGGCCGCGGTGACGAAGCCGGCCGGCGTGGCCGCGCCATGCTCCGGCGCCAGGTAGATGACGCGCAGCCCGGGGGCGCTGACGACGGAAACGCCGGCCGTGCCGCGCAGGCGCGGCAGGTCGGACGCCGCCGGCATCTCGATCATGTCCACATCGCCGGAGAGCAGCGCCGCGGTGCGGCCCGCGGGGTTCGGCATCATGCGATAGCTCGCGGCTTCCCAGGGCACGGCAGCGCCCCACCAGGCGGGATTCCGCTCCAGCTCCACGCGGTCGCCGGGGCGGAAGGCGCGCAGGCGGAAGGCGCCGGTGCCGATGGCGGCGCGGCCGGCATTGTAGTCCGCCGTCGCGGCACCTTCGCCGGCGTGGCGGGAGATGATCGCGACATTCACGAGGTCGCCTGGCAGGCCGGGGGAGGGGCCGCGCGTCTCGATCCGCAGCGTCGTCGCATCGGTGCTGGAGACCTGCGCGACGGCGCGGAGGAAGCCGCCGAAGCCGCCGGGGCTGTTCGGCACGCTGCGCGCCCGCGCCAGGCTGAAGGCGATGTCGTCGGCCGTCAGCGGCGTGCCGTCATGCCAGGTCACGCCCGGGCGCAGGCGGAATTCCCACGCCGTGTCGGAGACCGGCCGCCAGGATTCCGCGAGGCCCGGCGCCAGCGCGCCCCCCGCCGCCCGCTCCACCAGCCGGTCGAAGACCTGCATGGCGATGCTGTTGTTGGGCGAGGCGTTGTGGAAATGCGGGTCGGCCGAGGTCACGGCGCCCGCCATGCCGATGGTCAGCGTCTCGGCGTGCAGCGGCGCGGCCGCCAGGGCCGCGAGCCCGAGGAGGCGGAGGCTCCGTCTGGCAGCAACGTTCATCGGGCGGTCCTCCTGCGGTCATTGGCGCGGGGCGGACTGTTCGGCGTTGTCGGCAATCCGTCAAATCGATGCTAGGCATCCACGACATGCATCAGACGAATGCCCCCGCGCCCATCAGGTCGCTGCTGTCGCTGGACCTCAACCTGCTGAAGGCGCTGCAGGCGCTGTGGCAGTGCCGCGGCATCACCGCCGCGGGCCGCATGATCGGCCTGTCCCAGCCCGCGATGAGCCACGCGCTGCAGCGCCTGCGCCTGGCCTTCGCGGACGACCTCTTCGTCCGCGGCCCGGGCGCGCTGGTGCCGACGCCGCGCGGCACCGAACTCTGCCTGGCCGCGGTGGCGGCCCTGGCGGCGCTGGAGCGGGTGGCGATGCCCGCCGAACCCTTGCACCCCGCATCCAGCACGCGCAGCTTCCGGATCGGCATGAACGACTATGTCTCGGCGACGCTGCTGCCGCTGCTGATCCAGGCGCTGGCCGGGGAGGCGCCCCAGGCTTCGCTGGAGGTGATCCACCTGCCGCGCGGCCAGAACCAGGATGGCCCGGTGCTGCCGCGGCTGCTGGACGAGGGACGCATCGACCTCGCACTCGGCCAGATCGACGAATTGCCGCCGCGCTGCCGGCGGCGGAACCTGCGCGAGGATCCGCATGTCTGCGTGCTGGCCCGGCAGGCCTGGCGGGCGAAGCGGCCCTTCGACCTCGACGCCTTCATCGGCTTCCGTCATGTCCGCGTCTCCTCCTTCCCCGAACGGCGGAGCTGGATGGACAAGGCGCTGGAGGCCCGGGGCCTGGCGCGGCGGATCGCCGTGACGGTCCCGCATTTCATGGCGGCGCTGCACCTCGTCGCGCGGACGGACCTGGTGACCACGCTGCCGCTGGGCGCCGTGGCGCCCTTCGCGGAGGCGCTTCGCCTGCATGTCCTGCCCTCGCCCTTGCCGGAGAGGCTGCATCGCCTCGACATGGCGTGGCTCAACGCGGCGGATGGCGACCAGGGTCTTGCCTGGCTGCGCGGCCTGATCGTGGCGACGGTGCTGCGGGGATAGGGGCGGGGCCCTAGAGCACGCTGCGTTCATTTGAACGCATGTTGCTCTAGGGCCGGGTCGGCCAACCCTCCAGCAGGCCGATCTTCAGGTCGCGGTAGAGCCGGCTGCCCTGCGAAGCGCGCAACGCGTCGAGCCGCCGCTGGAGCGTCCTGCCGAGTTGCCGCAGCCGCCTGTCCCCCAGACGCTGCGCATGCACGAACATGGACCGTTCCTCCGACCCCGCGTGATGCTCCACCGCCGCCCGCAGGGCGCGCAGATGCTCCTCGAAGGCGAGGCTGGCGGTGTTGAGCTTCAGCGTCTTCGCCAGCAGGTCCGTGAGCTGACGGTGCTCGGAATAGGCGATCGGCACGTCGGGGCTCACCGCCGCGACGGCGGGGTAGAACAGGTGGTCCTCGATCTGCTCATGCATGTCGAGTTCGGCGGCCAGCACGCGCAGCACGTCACGCCGCTCGGGGTCTTCCCGGTCCATCGCCTCGATGCGCGCGAAGAGGGCGCGGAACAGGTCGTGATGCGCCGTGAGGACCTCCTCCGCGCGGCCGCCCTTGCCCGCCCTGGTCCTGGGCCCCTCGCCGCCCTCCAGTACGCGGGGGTCGCCTTCCTCCTGCTCACGCCGGATCTCGACATGGCCGTCGCGCAGCCTGACGTCGTAGCGCGGCTGCGCGCAGGTCGCGGGGCCGGCGGTCGGCTGCGCGCTGTCGAGCGCGAAGCGCGAGCCATGCCAGGGGCAGACGAGTTGCCCCTGCAGTACCCAGCCCTGGTCGAGCGGACCGCCGAGATGCGAACAGCGCGCGCCCATGGCACGGATCTGGCCGCGATGGCGCACCAGCACGACCGGCACGTCGAGCGCGGCCTCGGCATCGCGCAGCATCACCCTGCGGGGCTGGTCTTCCTGCAGATCGTCCAGCCGCGCGACCGCGGTGAAGTCCCGCGGCACGGGGCTGCGATCCGCGTGATCGACGCCGACCCGCTGCCGGTAGACGAGGTGCCCGCCGAGATACCCGCCCACCGCCATGCTGGCCCAGCCCGCCGCACTGGCCAGTTGCCCCGCCCCCTGCCGCCCGCGCCCGCGCAGGCCGAGCGACAGCAGCATGAGCGCCAGCGCCGTGCCGTTCACGGCGGCATGGACCAGGCCGACACGCCGCGCACGCTCATTCAGGTGCTGCCAGTCGGCGAGCCCGGTGGCCGTCGCCGCGACGGCGCCAACCGCGCCAAGCCTGATCGCGGTCCGCGATGTCCGATCCGCTGGCCGCCGGCGGGCGAAGCCGAGCCGTGCGAGGAGGTCGAGGGCGACAGCCAGGGTCCAGGCGCCGATCGGCACGGTGACGACCATGGGATGGACGGGATGGCCGAAGCCGGTGCCGTGCAGCGCATCCCCCAGCGCCTGGGCCGGCGCACCCGCAACCTGCGCCGGGCGCGCCATGGCCGTTTCCAGCACCCGCCCCGCTTCATCGAGCCGCGCCTCTGCCTCGATCCGGCCGATGAGGCGGTCTGCGCGGCTGCGCGGTGGCAGTCCGGCGGTCCGTCCAACCCGCATGGCCTTCTCTCCTGTCCCGATGCAGGGCCAAACGCGACCGGGTGCCACGCGTTCAGGCCCCCGGGGATGACGATGCACGCCTTCCCGCGGCCACGCCCCGCCTGCGGTTCCAGACAACAGCGAAGGCCGTTCCCGCCATGCCACCGATGACCGTCGCGCTCGTGGCGCATGACCAGAAGAAGGATGCCCTGGTGGCCTGGGCACGGCAGTGGGAAGTGGCCCTGGCGCGGCATCGGCTGCTGGGCACCGGATCGACCGCCCAGCTGCTGGAGAAGGCCTGCCCGTCGCTCCGTGTGGAAGCGCTGCTGAGCGGCCCGGAGGGCGGCGACATGCAGATCGGGGCGAGGATCGTCGAGGGGAACATCGACGTCCTGGTCTTCTTCCCCGACCCCCTGAATGCCCACCCGCATGAGGCCGACTTCCAGGCCCTGATCCGGGTGGCGCTGATGAAGGACATCCTTTTCGCGCTCAGCCCGCGCAGCGCCGATTTCCTGGCGCGCGGACTCTTCGAGTAGCGGAGGCGAGGCAGGCGGCCTTGGCTGTCGCGCCTCCGTGCCACACGGTCTTTCCCGAAGGCTGCCGCAAAGCACGCCCAGGTTGATCAACGAACCGTGTCTTTGGCCCGGCCAACCGCCCCGGAACGGTGTAGATACCCTGAACGACGACGGAAGCGGCAGTTGGCGGTTTCGCCGACTGCGACGACCGTCAGGCGGCCGGTGATCCGGCCGCGTCGCCGCGCCACGACGATGGGCGGCTGAACACAGGACCGCGCGCCCTCTCTCGATGAAGGGCGTGACGAACACGTCCGGCGCGCCTGGCGCGCCGGGCACCGCATCCGTGGTCGCGCCGTGCACGGCACCGCCCGCGGTCTGCGCATCACCGCATGGTGCCGCTTCCCGGCACGACCTGGTTCCGGACACCCGGATCCGGGACGCCTGCAGCGCGCCCGCCTCCCGGCTGGCGCGATCACGCCGCCACGATCCGATGATTTCATGCAAGGGACCTTCATGCCATGGCCGCAAACGACGCACTCCACATCACCTTCGACGACGGCTTCGGCTCCATCGGCAACGTATGGAACGTGGACGCCTCGGTCAGGGGCGAGGTGACGCTTTCCGGCAACTCCGCGATGATGGAATGGGCGACGGGGCGGGATGCCGGGCACGGCTACGGCACCTACACCGTCAATGCGAAGGCCGAGGGCAGCCAGCCCGGCCCCGGCATCATCTTCTGGCCCGGCGACAACCAGTGGCCCGGGCAGGAGATCGACCTTCTCGAGATCACGCCGGACGGCTCCGGCCGCCAATACGGCACGGTGCACTGGAATGACGGCGGCCACGACGCCTATCAGGCCATCGTCTATGACGGCGTCCAGGGCGGGACCTTCCACGACTACACCATGGTCTGGGAAGCCAACCGCATCACCTTCAAGGTGGACGGCGTCGAGAAGGCCGTCTTCACCGACAACGTCCCGGCCGACTTCGCTCATGGCGGCATGAACAACACCATCGGGTTCCTGAACAACAACCCGAATACCTCCCTCACGGTCCGTGACGTGACCTTCACGCCGCAGGGCGGCACGGCGCCGGCCCAGGCGGCCGCGCCCGTCGTGGAACAGGCGCCCCATGCCGCCGCCGTGGTGACGGCCGCGGAGCCGGCCTGGGACGACCACGCCTACCAGGCCCCCGAGGCGCAGCCGGCCTGGGAGGGTGAGTGGCAGGGCGACGCGCGTTTCCAGCCCGGCGCGGACGGCGTCATCGACTGGGACGCGCTCGCGGCGAAGGTGACGGCGAACTACGAGGCCACCGGCAGCTGGTTCGTCTGATACCAGGGATCGACGGCGGCACGGTGACCGTGCCGGCCATCGTTCCATCGCGCTGTTGGCACGACAGCGACCGGCAGCGGCATCCTCGGGATGCCGCTGCCATGGCGCGCTGCGCATCCATAAGCGTGGATCACGCCTGCCCCGTCAGCCCCACTGCATCTCGCCGGTCGCGACCTTGGCGCCGATCTGCAGCGCGATGGGCAGGCCGGCATCCGGGTAGCGCGCCTGCATCGCCGCGATCAGCGCCGCGCTGCCAGGGGCCTTCGCGAGTTCCTGCTCGAAGGCCAGCAGGTAGTCGCGGGTGAAGGCGATGGCGGCGGCATCCGTCGCCGCGCCTGGCGCCATGTGGCCGGCGACGACGATGCGCGGGCTGCGGGCTGCCATCGCGTCCAGCGTGCGGATCCAGGCTGCGCGCAGCGCCGGTGTTGCGGTATCCGCGGTCCAGACATGCAGGCCCGCGAAGACCATCACGCCGCCGAAGACCGCCTGCAGCGACGGCACCCAGAGGTAGCGCCGGTTGGGCAGCCCCTCCGCCGCCACGATCTCGATCGCCGCCCCATCCACCGTCAGCGCCGTCGCCTCGGAGGGTGCCGGGATCACCACATCGGCCAGGCTCGCCGGGCCATTGTCGCGGAGCTGCGGTCCCCAGACCTCGAGCTTCTTCGCGACATTGCCCTGGATGGCCGCGACCGTCTCCGGTGCCGCGATGATGCGTGCCTCGGGGAAGGCCGCGCGGACGGGGCCGAGGCCGAAGTAGAAGTCGGGGTCGCTCTGGCTCACATAAACCGTCGTCAGCCGCTTGCCGGTCGCACGGATCGCCTCCGCCAGGGCGCGGCCATCGGACAGCGTGAAGCCGCCATCGATCAGCACGGCCTCGGTCGTGCCGGTCAGCAACACGGGCGCGCGCAGGAAGCCGGCCTCGTTGGCGGGGAAGTGGCGCCAGGCCGGCGCGGCCTGCGCCGCGGCGGGGGTGATCGCGGCCAGCGTGCCGGCCGCGGCGATGGTCTGCATGGCCTGTCTCCGGGTGATCATGGGTCGATCCTTCTGGGGCGGCGGCGAGGATCGCCGCCGGGGTTGATGAAGCGGGCGTGGTCAGGATCCGTGGATCTGCGCCGCCAGGGCTTCCGGCGCGCCGAACAGCGCGGCGGAAGGGATGGGGCGGCGATCCGGGCCCACCAGCAGCGTCGGCACGCCGCGCGCGCCGCTCTCGGCCATCAGGCGCTGCGCCGCGGCCACGCGGTCCTCCAGCGCGCGCAGCAGGTCGTCATCGGGTGACGCGATGCGCGCCGCGGCCGCGGGAAGGCCGATCTCCGCCAGCACGCCGGCCAGCACGCCGATATCCGTGATGTCGCGGCCATCGACGAAGCGGGCGCGCTGGATGGCGTGCAGCACCGCCATCGCCCGCGCCGGCGCTTCCAGCCCGGCCGCGACCAGGGCCAGCGTCGCCGGGCCGCTGTCGAAGGATCGCCCGGGTGTGGCCAGCACGCCCTGCCGATAGGCCTCGGTGAAGGGCTGCCCGGTCAGGCGTGCGATGCGCTGGTCGTTCGACCACGCATAGGCCGCGAAGGCGTCATCCATCGGGCGGGCGCCTTCCCCGGCGAAGAGCCCGGTGGGCATCACGCCCAGCGCAACACCCGGGTCGCCGGCCAGGCGCTCCAGCGCCGGCGCGGCGCCGTAGCACCATCCGCAGAGCGGATCGACGAGGGCGGTGAGGACAATCCGATCGGTCATCATGCATCTCCTGGCGGCGGACAGATGCATCAGGGAGATCGGAACCGGTAGACCAACGATCAGGACAGATTGTATGTCTGTGGCATCCAATGCTCGATGCCCGGAACCTCAACCGCCTCGCCTATTTCGCCGCCGTCGTGGATGCGGGGTCCTTCACCGCGGCGGCGCAGCGGCTGGGCATCACCAAGGCCGTCGTCAGCCAGCAGGTCGCGCGGCTCGAACGCGAAGTCGGCACCACCCTGCTGGTCCGGACGACGCGCCGCGTGGCGCCGACCGAGGCCGGCCGGGCCTTCCATGCGCGCTGCACGCTGATCCTGCGGGAGGCTGAGGATGCCTTCGACGAGCTCGGCCAGGTAGCGACGGAACCCACCGGCCTGCTGCGGCTGACCGCGCCCTACGACTACGGGACGGCGATGGTCGTGCCGGCGGTGACCGAATTCACCCGTCGCCATCCCGGCTGCACCGCGGAGATCCTGCTCAGTGACCGGCGCCTCGATCTCGCGGGCGGGCAGCTCGACCTTGCCATCCGCGTGGGCTGGGTGACGGAGCCCGGCCTGCAGGCCCGGCGCATCGGCGGCTTCCGCCAGTTGCTGGTCGCCGGTGCCGCGCATGCGGACGCTGCCGCGATGGAGGACCCGGCGGAGGTCGCGCGGCTGCCCTTCGTGGCGCTCACGGCGCTGCGCGATCCGCTGGCCTGGCAGTTGACGCGCGGCGAGCTGGAGCGCCGGGCGATCCGGTTCGCCGCCACGATCGTGACGGACACATCGCCCGCGGTCCTTGCCGCCGTCATGGCCGGCGCCGGGCTCGGCGTGCTGCCGGACTTCCTCGTCGCACCGCTGATCGCCGAAGGTCGCCTGCACCACGTCCTGCCGCAGTGGAGCCTGCCTTCCGGCGGCATCCATGCGGTATTCCCGGCGCAGCGCTACCGTCCCGCGCGCGTCCGGGCCTTCGTCGAGCTGCTGGCGCGTGCTGAACGGGCGAGGTCAGGCTGACACCGCCCAAGCCGGCCTTGGCGCGGTGGCGGCAATCAGCTGGAAGCGTGGGGGAATTGGCGGACCCGATACGATTCGAACGTACGATCTTTGCCTTCGGAGGCTGACGATTGCCACGACGTCGTCAGGGACAACAGCAGCATGAGCAGGGCTCTGAGGGCTCCTGCTGGTCGTTCAAGTCGGAACGAACGCCCTTGTAGCGGGATGTTGGCGGGACGTGGTTTGCGTTCCCGCCCATCTACCTTACGCCCCAACTTCCTGCTCGGCTCCATGTTGAGGCTCCCTTATCGCCTCCGACTTCAGTCGCTTGCGGAGGCCGGCCATCCATCGGCTTGGCACCTTTGCCAAGTCGAGGGATGGCGGCGGCCGCACCGACAGTCCAGCCCCCGTCCCACCACATCCAGCGAGAAGCCTTAAAGACAGGATCTTTCTCTGGGCGGCGCCGCACGCGTGATCAGCTTTGCCTGCCAAACTTAGCCGCTCGGCAGGCGGTCTTGCTCAGTCCGTGGATCAGCATGTCACTAGGGCTCTGTCGCAGTTCTCGTGCTGACGGGAGTTCATGCTGGGACGATCAACCTGGCGCGCAGCAGATCAGTTTTCCCACGTGCATACATCTGGCGCCTGACGAGCTTGAGCCTGGTGACGCTGCCTTCGGTCGTGCCATTGGACCAGGGCTCGGTGAGCGCAGCTTTGACCGCTGCCACGTCGTTGGCGATGCCACGGCCGAAGGAGGCCGGCAGGCCGCCGGTTGTGTCAGTGATCAACGCCGGCAACGCTTCGGGCGTGCGGGCGCGGGCAAATGGTGAAAGCGCTCGACCAGGTCTCGGGCCGCAACAAGGGCGGCCACCGAAGCCTCGACCGCCGCGACCATCACAGCGTCGGCGCGGGCCAGCAGGTCGCGGCCGGCCAGCATCGCTCGCGCGATTGTCCTGGTCGCCGGCACCCGCCCCGAGGCGCCGCCATCGGTCTGCTCGCTGCGCCGGCGCCGCGTTGCCCATTCAGTGGTGGCCCGCAGGCAGCTGCAGAAGCCCTCCCCGTGCAGCCGCCGCCAGATCTCGGTGGCGTTGTGGCACTCGGCGTCCCACGTGGCCTCGAGCCGCGGCAGCCAGGGCGCTAGAGTGCTCGTGCGGCTTAGGAACACCTCGTCCTCGCGTTAGCGTAGCACGGCCCGTACCAGCTTTCTGCTGCGGCCAGTGCGGCGGGCGATTTCCTTGGGGCGTGCCGGCAGCCGCCATGGTCCGGATCGCCTCGTTTGCCTCCCGGCGCCGCAGGTAGCCCTCGTACTGCAGGCGCTCGGCCGCGCTGAGCAGGTCCGGCTTGAGCGCCCCGCGGCTGAGGGCGCGCTTGATAGGTCACGGCGCGCTCCGCACTGCCTCCAGGAAGGCCGCACTGGCGTTGTCCATCAGATGCCACCGGTCGGCGACCTGAACCGCCCCCGGCGAGGCGTCGCCGACGGCGCTAGCGAAGCCGCCAGCGCGGTCGCGGGCGACAACGCCGATCTCAGGATGCGCGCGCAGCCAGGCCTTGACCGTGTTCGTGTCGCGGTCGGGCAGCAGGTCGGCGATGCGACGCCTTTCCAGATCGCACAGAATGGTCCCGTAGCGCTGGCGGCGTCGCCACGCCCATTCGTCAATGCCGAGGGCACGTATGGGGCCAGCCGCTTTCGGCGCCTGACGACGGACGACGCGCAGCAGCGTGTCCTTGCCGACTGGCAGCATCAGCCGCTGCGCCAGGCCTGCGGCAGGGCGGCCGCCGAGTGCCACGCCGAGATGCCCGACGAGGCCGTCCAGGCGGGCGGTGCGCCGTCCGGATCGCCGCGCGACCTCGGTCGGCAGCGGCTCGGCGAAGGTCTGCCGCGGGCAGCCAGCCGCCAGACACCGAAGGCGGCGCAGTTGCAGGAGCAGTTCAACGGCACGCCCGTGCGAGGGCAGGTCGAGCAGCCGCCGCTCATAACGGCTGTGCAGCCGGTTGGTCGGCCCGCCGCAGGCCGGACAAGGACGCGGCGCCTCCGGCGCATGGACGGGAATGATGACGCGATCTGCCACGGGCTCGATGGCATCCACGACGAGACCTGGCGGCAGCAGAGGCCGTAGGTCCAGTAGGCGCATGGATGCCGCTCCCTCCACGAAAGGAAGCACCATCAACGTTCAACCAGCACGGAAAGTGCGACAGAGCCCCGTTTCCGCGCCGATTAACACAAGCGCTTCAAGGTCTATCCATTGGCTTCTTCCACCCGACATCGCCGAGGTCAGACGGAGCAGGGTAAAATCCACCTCTTCATTGCCATCGACCGCCCATCGAAGTTCGCTTTCGCCCAATTGCACGAGCGCGCCATCACACGAGCGCGCCATCACACGAGCACGCCACCACGCGCATCGCCGCCGAGTTCCTTCCGGCATTACTGCAGGCTGTACCCTACCGTGTGAACAATGCCTTCCCCAACTACGGTCTGCACATCACCACGCCAGGCAATGAGGCGTGAGTTGCCAGCCTCACCCGGGAGACGATCAGCCGAGGCGAGCCTTTCCGTGCCCATTCCTTCGACCTTGCCTGTGCGCAGAACCGCATCAAGCACTGCCTAACCAAGCCGTTCCATCCGTGAACGAACGGCCAGGTCGAGAGGATGAACAGGACGCTCAAGGAAGCCACAGTTCACCGCAACAACTACGTCAGCCACGACGAGTTGCGCAGTCATCTCGCCCTGTGCCTCGACGCCTACAACTACGCGAGGCGCCTCATAACCCTGAAGGGGTTAACCCCTACGGGCTCATCTGCCGGCCCTGGGCCGCAGAGCCCTACAGGTTCTCCACAAATCCGCATTGCCAAATGCCGGGACCAGATATCTAGGCGTTATTCCCTATCAACCGGGCGGGCCGCCTTACCCGCCGTAGAGCGCGATAAACTCACCCAGGCGCCCTGCGAGTTCGCCTGCCATGTCGCGGCGACGCATCGCGTCGAAGCGGGGAATGGCGAAGGCCATCGTCTCCGCCAGGGCCCTCGGATCGCCTGCGGCGAAGGTGAAGCCGTCCAGACCGCCGCGCACCTTCTCCGCCATGCCGCCAATATCGGAGACGATCAGCGGCCTGCCGATGGTCAGGGCCTCCTGTATCACCAACGGCGAGTTCTCCCACCAGATCGAGGGCATGACGATCCAGTCCACATCGCTCATCAGCCGCACCAGGTCATCGCGACCGTAGCGTCCGGTCCAGCGCACGGCTGGCGCTTGCTGACGCATCGCCGTCTCAAACCAGAGTTCGAAGTCGCGAGGCATATAGCCGGGCACGCCGTGCAACGTGAGCGTCGCATCCTCGCAGCCCAGGGTGCCGCGGAGGATCGAGAAGGCCTCGACCAGCGTCCTCACCCCCTTGAAGACGCCGATGCTGCCGAAGAAGCCGAAGGCAGCGCGCCGCGCACCGGCCGCCAGAGGACGTGGCGGCACGCGTTGCAGCAGCGGCACATAGTTCTCTATCATCACGATGTGGCCCGCCGGGACGCCCCATTCGATGTAGCGTTGGCGCAGGAACTCGCTGGGCGCGACCAGCATGTCGGCCTTTAACAGATTGGCCAAGACGTAGCGGCGGCGCGCTGCGAATTCGTCCGGCGTGCGCTGAGGGTAGCAGGCCGCGCAGGCCTCGGGACTACTGCTACTGCATAGCTGCAGACTGCCTGTCTTCACCATCTGGCCGTTATTGGCGCAGATGGCAAGAAACTCGTGTAGCGTAACGATCAAGCGTGCGCGTGGCAATATGCGACGCACCAGCGCCATCGCTTCGATGCCGCTACGAATATAGTGGTGCATGTGGACCACATCGGGCTGCTCGATGCGCAACAGCTCCGCAAATGCATCCAAGGCGCCGAGGTTCTGTTGCGAGAGAAGGAATACATCCATCTCTCCAGTCGGAAGCTCCCACTCATGCGCGCTCGCGCCCCAAGGAGCCAGCCGCTCACCCATCAGGCGGGGCAGAACGCGGGGCGCAGCGAATTGCGCTGTCCAGCCGGGCGCGGCACGCATCGCGCGAAACAGCTCAAAGGCGGCGAGTTCCGCTCCGGTCGGGCTCTCGTCGGGATGTCCATGCGCTACAACAAGAACCTTGCGGGTCATGTCAAGGATCCCGATCGCAGGGGTACCAACGTCTGGAGGTATTTGCGCCACCGCCGCGCATGCAGCAGCATGTTGCAGAGCGTCAGCGCGTAGCGCCATTCCGAGCTGCCGATACGCACGAGGGACTGGCGCTCGAAATGAATGAGAGTGACGCGCGGATCATACCAGATCCGGTGGCCTGCCTCGATGAGGCGGTGACAGAGATCGGCATCCTCGAAATCTCCGATCACATAATCCTCCGACAGACCGCCCAGTGCGGCGTAAAGGTCGCGGCCGACCATCAGGCAGGCACCGGTCACGGCTGGCACCTGGCGCGGCAGGGTGGTGCGGTCGCGCTCGGCGGCCTCGCCCTTGAGTGGATGGTCGCAGATCCATGCCTCCAGGTTTGGCTCTGGTTGGAAAGCCATGCCGACATGCTGAAGGGTCCCGTCGTCGAAGATCAGGCGGCAGCCCAGAGCGCCGCAATGCGGCAGCTCCTGGTGGCTGGCGACCAGATGGTCGAGCCAACCGGGCGCCAGTGGCAGCACATCGGAGTTGAGCAGCAGCAGCCGTTCGCCGCGCGCGGCGCGCGCGCCGGCATTGGTGGCTCCCGAATAGCCGAGGTTGCGTGACAGGCGCAGCATGCGCAGCGGCACGCCGTAGACGCGGAAGGCGACCTCCGCCAGCTTCATGGCCTCCGCCGCGCGCTCCGGATCGTCCAGGACGTAGATCAGTTCCGCCTGGGCCAGCAGCCCCGGGTCGTTCGAGAAGAGAGCGCATTGCAGGAGGATCCAGTCCATCCGGCCGTAGAGTGGCACGACGAGCGAGACACCCGGCCGTGCGGGCGGTGTGCCCAGCACCACCTCATTCACGTTGACCGGAGCCTGCTTGGCCATCGCCCAGCAGGCCTCGATCGCCGGCAGGATCTGCTCGCGCAGCAGTGCCGGCGCGCCATCCGCGGCTGGATCCAAGCGAGAGAGGATGGCCTTGATCGCTTCGCGGGGCTCCAGCAGAAGCCGACCGGGCATGGGGCGCTCGATCACGCTGCCATCGGCCAGGCGCAGTTCCAGCGCGCCGCTCGCTGTAGCGGCGCCCGCACCTGGTACGAAGGCCGCCAGGCCCGTCCGCCCGATGCGGGTGGTGGGCGCCAGCTTCGGTGGCGCGAGGCTGGCATGGCGCACGCCATCCTCCAGCACCGTGAGGCCGGTGATAGCAAGGCCGGCGCTCGGCGCAGTGGCGAAGACCATGGCGCCGACCCCGGTGATGCAGAAGGTAGTCTCGACCGCCGTGGTGCCGATCGCGACGGGCTCGGCCCGGCGCCGGCGCAGCAAGGGACGCACCACCCGGTGCCAGGTCAGGCGCGCGGCCCGGCGCAGGAAGCTGGCTAGGCGGGGCCGCGCGCCAATCCAGTTCAACGCGACGCGGCTGACGCGCCAAGCCGTGCTTTCCTCAATGGTGCGGCGGCGCGCGGCTTCCGCAGCAAGGCTCGCCTCCGTCCGGGCCACGCTGCGCTGTAGCTGCTCCGTCTCGCGCGCCGCCGTGCGACGCTGCGTGTCCAACTCCAAGCGCGCGGCTAGGCGCTCGCCCAGGGCCTCGAACAGGGCGCTGGCGGCCTCCGCTTGCGCCAGATCACGCGCCTGCGACAGAAGGTAGGCGAGCGCACCGGCTCCCAGCCCCCGTGGGGCCGAGATGCGCATACCCTGGCCGAAGGCAAGCAGCAGCGAATCCCGCCCTGCTGCTGGTGCCAGGGGGCCAAGTGGCCCCATCTCAAGCAGGAGCCCCGGTGCAGAGGCGAGGCTGGGGTCCAGACCTGGTCCCAGGATGCGCAAGGGAAGGGCACCTTCCGCTTCGCGCAGTCCGGCACCGCGCAGCGCCTCGGCGACCGCAGGCGCCCCTGCCTCGTCCAGCGCTGCCGTGCCCAGGGCAGCGGCAAGCCACGCCAGGAAGGGGTAGACCAAGATGAGATCCGGCTGCAGCGGGAAGCCGGGAGAGTGCCGCGCGGCATCCGCCAGCGCTTGCGACCACCAACGCGTCATGTCCGGCATCGTCGCGGAACCCGCGCCTGCTTCGATGCTCATGCGTGCGTCAGGCCTGCACATGACCGACATCAACCGACATTCTCATCATGGCCGGCCGAATCTGGCATGCGGGAGAGGGGTGTACGCATGTGATGGAGTGGGCATTGGCGCAGTGAACGCAGGGCATATGACGAACTTGTCCGAGGGGCCGACATTCAGGGTTCCCTATTCGCTGGAGGTCCGAGGGTGGATGACGGCGTTGATCAGAGTAGGTCGAGCGCGACAGGCTCTCTCGCGAGAGATCGCACCCACGGCGAAGATGAAGCTCCGGCTTGAGAACCATCGTCCGAGTCAGGAGCGCGACATCCTGACGAAGCCTCCAGCGTCCGGCGCTGCACGCGCCACGCCGCGTCGCTCGGCACCTAATGCGTTCTCCATAGGCACACCGAGCTGCAGGCCTCGAACCCGACCGATCGCCCTGACGACGAGATTGAGCGCTGCGCGGCGGCCGTCGGCATCTTCGCGAGCGAAGCCACCATGATCCGCCTCGTTGGCGCCTTTCTCCTCGAGACGTCGGACGAACGGGCTACCCAACGCGCCCGCCCCGTCGCCCTGGCAGCCATCAGCCCCATAGCCTCCCCCCAGGCTGTCAGCGTAGCGGCGGCGCGTATTGCAGGCCGCCCTGGTTCCACAGCAGGTTCAGCCCGCGCTGGATGCCGAGCGGGCCTATATTCCGCTCCCAGACCTCCCGGTAATTGCCGACCTGGCGGATGACACGGGCTCCCCAATCCGCATCCAGGCCGAGCAGTTCCCCCGAACGACCAACACGGCCGAACAGATGCTGTACGTCGCTGCTGGCGCTTGCGAGGCTGGTGGCCGCACCGCCTTGCAATTCTGCGACGGCGCTGCTGTCTAGTCCGAGCTCTTCCGCGGTAAGCATCAGGAAGTGCGTCCACCGCGCGACCCTGAACAGGCGCTGTGCATCCTCGCGCACAGCCGGTCCGAGCGGCTCCTTGGAGATAACCTCGAACAGCACCGCATAGCGCGACTCGCCCGAACCTTGCTGCGCCACGAAGCCGGCGAGCGACGCCGTGTCGCTGGTCATGGCATCGCATTGCTGGCCTAGGAAGGCGGCGCGCACGGCATCGGAACTAGCCGCCGGAACGGCGGTAATCCGCAACCGCGTGCTGCGCACGTAGTCGGCCAGATTTCGCTCGGAGGTGGTGCCCGCCTCAACGCAGACCGTCGCGCCGTCGAGCTGCTGTACGCGGGCCACGCCACGGTCACGCCGGACCAGGAAGCCCTGGCCGTCATAGTAGGTCACGGCGGCAAAGATCGCGCCCTCCCCGGCATCGCGTTCCAGCGTCCAAGTGGTGTTGCGCGCCAGGATGTCGACATCGCCAGCCCGGAGCCGCTCGAAACGCTCCGCGGCCGGCATCGGCACAAACCGGACCTTGCCCGCATCCCCTAGAATCGCCGAGGCCAGCGCGCGGCAGTAGTCGACGTCCAGCCCGCGCCACACGCCACGTCCCTCTCGAACCGCGAAGCCCGGCGTTGCCGGAGAGACGCCACACAGCAAGTGGCCGCGCGCCCGGATGGCATCCAGCGCATCGGGCGCTGCGGCCCTTTCTGACGCCGGCCGGCCGGCCGCCGCGGTGCCAGACTGTGCCACCAGCGATTGCGCCGCTGCGACGCCTTGCGGTCCCGCGACTAGCGCCGTCAGCGCCAAAGCCGCGGCGATGCGGCGAGCCGCCTTCATCTGTCGTGTTTCACTCATCGGCTTACTTCCCATTCCTCGCTCTGGATGCGCTTCGATTCAGTAGGCGGCCCGCCGCGCGCGGCTGCGCGTGCGATCATTCGCATGAAGCCAAGCAGCGGGCGGTTGTCCGTCAAGCTGTACATGAAGGCGTTCTCTGCGAAGGCGTCGCGCAGGTAGTGACCGCTCGGCGCCGGGCATCCGGGATAGGTCAGCCGCACGAACTGCACGAGCGTGAGCGAGCGCACGAAGTGAACGCCCACCAGCTCGCGCAGCGAGATGACCGTCTCCATCTCGCGCTCGACATGGAAAAAGAGGTTCGCGGCGGTGAACCACACGCCCTGGCGGAGGATGCACAGGCGGTCCGGGTAGAGGAGCAGCAACCCGCCGAGCCCACTCAATGCCCCGAGGCAGACTGCCGCTTCTTCCAGTTTTGCCTTCATGCCACTACGCCGCGCGTTCCGCCATGCGGCGGAGCCAAGCCGTGGAGCGCAGTGGCCAGACGCCTTCGGGCCGTGCGGCAAGACCTTCGGCATCGGCGATGCGGGCGACGCGCTGCCGGGCTTCGCCGGTCGTGACGCGCTGCCCGACGAGGCGGCGGTAGAGCTGCGCCGCTTGCAGCACGTCCTGTTTCGCAATGCGGCCCTGGCGATCCTGGCGGGAACGTAGGAAGGCCGCGGTGTCCCGCGCCGCGCTGCGCGCCGTGGGTCCCCCCGCGGAGCGTGCCACCGATTCCAGCATCTGCTGCGCCTGCTCTGCCGTCAGCCCGTATTCCGTAACGCCGCGCGTCAGCAGGGCGAGGTCGGCCTCGGGATCCACGGCGTCGGCGGAAGCGCGCAGCCGGGCAAGTTCCGTGAAGCCGGCTGGGTCGCGCGGGGCGGCACCGCGCTCTGTCGGCTGCAGTGAGGCCCCGACGTCGAGTGAGCCCATCGCTGCCGCGCGCGCGGCTGGGACGACCGCCTCGGCACGGAAGCCGCCCGGGGCGCAGGCAGCGCAGGGCAGTACGCGAACCGTGCCGTCAAGCTCCATCAGCTTGATTTCGACCAGCAAGTCGGGATGGCGCGCGCGCACAGCCTCGGCCGCGCGGTTCAGCACCTCGGTATGGACGCGCAACTCCTCCGCCGGGTCGACCGAGAGGCGCCGACCGGCCCAGCGGTTCACCGCCCCGCAATCGCGGTGATTGAGGAACGTGACCTTCCGGATGCCGTGAAGTTGGCGCGATGCGGCCAGGTTCTCGAACAAAGCCTGCGTCCAGGCGGGGTTCGCATCCCCGAGCGCGGCCAAGCCCGCGCCGGCGATGCGCATCTCGCTATAGCGGTCGGTCTGGCCGAGTGCGGCAAAGTAGAAGGTGGTGTCATCGGTCAGCCGCGGATCGATGCAGGAGACCACGAAGGTGTCGGCGATGCGCTGCGGCTCGGTCATGGGAAATCCCGCATTATTTCACCTTCTCGACGTGCGAGACGCCGGCCAGGCGGTGGTGGATATGCGAGTAGGAGAGACCGGCCGCATAAAGCAGCGCGAGGCCGCTCAGCAGTACGATCACGATGCCCGAGCCGTTCCAGCCGCCGGGCCCAGTGCTGGGCGAAACGGCCATCCAGCTTCCGAACAGGAGCGCGACGATCAGCAGGATGCCCCGCCATTTCAGCACGCCGAGGACATTCGTGATGACGAAGCCGTGGATGCCGAGCAGCGCCGTTCCGACGGAGAATTTGGTCCAGAAGCCGGCGCCGCCGTTCAGCGCCCAGTGCCAGAAGGAGTGGCCTGACGGATTATAGGCGGCGAAGACGATGAAGAAGCCGAACAACACCCGCGCGAGCAGGGAGGTCCAGTCGAAGCGCGCCGTCATCGTGCCACCGTGAGACGCGCAGCAACCAGCGCCATCAGGGTGGCCGCGGCGGCATCCGCGCTCAGCCGGTCCTGCGCCGCGGCGCGCCAGGGCGCCAAGGCTGCCGCCGGCGCGCCATCGAGCGTGGAGATTACGGCCTCCGCGCGGGCGAGATCGCCTTCCGCCAGTCTTGCCGACGCTGTCCGCGTGGCGGCCAACGTAGGCGTTGCGCTACTGCCCAGGCTGGCGCCGAGGCGCATCGTTGTCGCGGCAAGCCGGGCGATCATCCCGCCGCCCTCCAGCCCCGCCTCTGCCATGATCGCCAGGTCGGCAGCCGCAGCGAAGTCTCCGGCCAGCATCGGCCGTGTGGGCGTGCCGCGTGCAGCGATGGCGCGCATGCCGTCAAGCGCTGCCGTGAGCTCCGCATCACCCTCCGCAAGCCGCAGTGCGACGCCGAGAGGCCGTGCGAAGGGTTGCGGCCGGGCCAGATGAGGCAGCAGCATCTCCACACCGAGCAGCGGCAGCGCCCTGGATAGGCCCGCAGACTGCGCCGAGGCTGGCGGCGTGGTGCCGGCCGACTCGGCCTGCGCTGGGGCACGCGTGCCGAGCGGGATGGCGAGCAGGGCGGAGGCCAGGGCCAGTTCGCGGCGCATCAGCGTCCCGCTCCAGGCGTGATGCAGCCGCCTTCGGCCGGACGCAGTGCGGCGAGGCGTTGGGCGAGCGCGGCCGCAGCCGCTGCCCCAGCCCGTTCGGCGATGCGGCGCTCGGCAGCGCCGAGCGCGAGCAACGCCTGTGCCTCGAACTCGTTGCGGTTCAGCGCCGCATCGACGCGGTTCAGCCCCCAGTCGATCGCCCAGGAGACACCAACGCCGCCCGCGGCGCCGAGCGCGACGCCGGGCACGCCGCCGAGCGCATAGCCGAAGGCGCCGGCGGTTGCGACGATCGATCCTGCCTCGCTCATGCGTACCACGGCTGCGCCGACCCGCGCCGCCATCGGCCGCATCGAGCGGAGGAACACCGCGGCCGTGTCTGCCGGCTCACCAGCGAGCACCGCGAGTTCGTCCCGCGGCGCCATCGCGGCCAGCGCCGGCCCGAGAGGCTGTGCGGAAGCGACCAGGTTGAGCCGCAGCGCTGTGGTGGTGCCCAGCGCAGCGGGCGGCGTCGCCGCAAGTTCGGCCGCTGCCTCCCGCAACGCTTCGCGCCAGGCATCGTCTAGAACCGCGGCGGTGTGGGCGAGATCGGCCGTGAGCGCGTCTGCCATCTGGGGGGACAGCACGCGGCGACGAAACTCCTCGCGCACCGGCTGGGCCATCTCTGCCAATACGCGCTCGGACAGCGCGGCGGCGCCCTCGCCTTCATGTGCCGAGGCGGCGAGGCCGCGCAGCAGCCTGCCAAGTACGCGGTAGGAGGTGATGTAGGATTGCACCCAGTCATAGGCCCAGGCGCCGAAGGCCGGCACCTGTTCACGCGCCTCGGCAAACCGCGCGGCGGCGGCATCGGCCATCAGCCGCTCCGCCATGGCGCTCAGCCTCTCAGCCTCCTCGGCCAGCACTGCCTCAAGATGGGCGAGCCGTGCTGGCTCCACCACGCGCAGCTCGCACGCACCGGCGGGAGCCACCACGGCGAACACCGTCTCCCTCGCCGGGCGATCCGCGGGCAGCGCGACGGCAAGGGCTGCGGCGCCAAACATCGCAATGCTGGTGACGACGGTCGACAGCGCAAGAAATCGCCGCAGCCGGGAGGCGCGGCCGGCGCGGGACTGGTCTATATCGGGACGCGACGATACGAGGAAGGCGGCATGGACGTGGGCGAGCTGATGGGGTGGATGTTCGATGCCGCGGCGATCGGCGTCGCGGTGGCTATCGTACTGGCGGCGATGAGGCTTGGCACCCTGCAATACACGCTGCTGGCCCCGCATGACGCCGAAGGCGTGCCGCTGCTGTCCTCGCTTGCCTTCGCCAGCGGCCTTACTGCAGCCGTCGCGTTCGTACTCGCCGCGCCGCATGCAGCGGAGTTCTCGCTGCATCGGATCTTCGCTGAGAATTCCAGTTGGAACGTCGCGCTCGGCGAGTTCCTCGCTCGCCACGCCCTGCCCGGCCTCGCCACGTTGGCCGGGGCAGGGCAGGCGCTGATTGGCGCAGGCGGCGCGGCGCCCGTGGCGGCGGTCTGGCTTGCCGCGCTGGCCACCATGGCCGGGCTGCTCGTCTGCCTGCGCAGCTGGCGCGGCAGGCCTCGCTGGCGGGCGGTGATGAGCTTCGTGCTGCTTGCGGCCTGGACCGCGCTGATCGCTCACTACGCCATCCACTTGGCGGCCTGGGGTCTTATGCAACTCGGCTTCTGGGCCTTCCTGCTGCTGCTGCTGGCCTTCCAGCGCTGGCGCTACCGGCCGAGTCGTCACGCCGCGCACGGCTGAACCAGTCCTGCCGGAAGGGCGCGTTACCTTCATGGGCGGCGGCGTGCTGCGTCCCGGCATCACTGGACCTGCATCAACTCAAGGAAGGGCCGGGCGGACAGCAGCGGTGGATCGCCCACGAAGGGATGTGCGAGCTTCACGGCCACGAGCAGCACCCCGCCGACAATAACCGCGGTCACCGCCCCCATCGTGTAGTGCAGCCCGTGGTTCGGACCGCCGAAGAACCATTGAAAGACAATGACGGCGACCGAGACGACCATAACGAGAGCCCAAATCAGCACCGACAATGTGCGGGAGGTGACGGACAGCCGGCCGATTCGCGCCTCCGCCGCCTGGGCAATCCACTGCGCGACGTTCTGCCCCAGAGCGGCCTGCGCCTGCGTTGCAGGCTCTGCATCCAGGAACACGCGCGCCAGGTGCTGGAAGGCGATATCGGAGCCGGTGGATGGAATGCCCGCCTGGAGGAACGGCCAGTCAGCAGAGACGATATCGGCGGCGTAGCTGCGGATCGCTCCCCGCATGTCGCTGCGCAGCCCGGCCTGCGCCGGCGTGCTGTAGGTATCGACACTGAGCGCCAGCATGTAGAGCGCGCCCGCTTCTTTCTGAAGCGTGTCGCGTGCGGTCTCATAGATGTTCCAGGCGCCCACCAGCGTCAGGGCTGCCACCGCCGCGTAGATCTCCACGACGAAGCCGAACTTCACCGACGCCATGAAGGCGTTCTGAGTGAAGTCCTGCTGCGTGAAAACGGCGAAGACGATGCTGCCGAGCCCGATCGCGATCAGGACCGGGACACCCACGGCGAGGATGGCGGCCAGCGACGTCGGCAAGCCGGCGAGCGCAAGGGTCACCGAGGTGTCCATGGGCAGGTAAGCCGGTCAGTCAAGTTCGTTGCGATGATGAATATAGTACCAGTGGCCTGTAGCGAGCCCTGAGACCGCACCGATCGCAGCAGCGAAGGAACCGCCATGGATCAAGGCGGATCCGAGCACGGCGCCGCCGAACATGCCTGCGCCAAGCGCCAATACATGGCCGGCCGTTAAGCCACCGCGGGCCGGCACCTGTGCGACGGGCTGAACCTGCGCAGCCGGTTGCGTCGGCGCCTGGCCGGGCAGAACCAGCGGCTGGGCACAGGTGGGACCCGCAACGAGGGCGCCCGCGAGGATGAGGGTCGCGAAGTTGCGCATGCCGTACTCTCTCATGAGGATAACTCAGGTCTCGATCGCGCGGTACCAGCGGCGCGTACGCAGCAGCCTGCCGCTGCGCTTCGGCTGCAGGTCGTGCTCCTCCATCAACCGCTTCACGCGGCGCTCGGCCTCCGTCTGGGTCAGGGAGGAGCCGGAGCGGGCGCGGTAGAAAGCGACGACCTTTCCAAAATCGTCGCGGGAGACGCGTCCACGGCCATCCGCCATGGTCCGCAGCAGCTGAGTTCCAGAACGGCCGAGCTCGCCTTCCAGAGCGATCTCGTCGCCCTCGGCATGGGCGCGCACGATGCCGGATGCCTCGTCGAGGCTGAGGCCGTAGCGGCTCAAACCCTCCTCGAGAAGCTTGCGCTCCTGCTCCCGGTCGAGGAAGCGCCTTCCCTGCATGTGCAGTTTGACCAGTTCGGTGAATTGGGCGCGGGGCCTGACGTCGTGAGTCATCGCCCCTGGCCTTCCCGCATCCCTGATGCGCGGCGAGAGCCAAGGCCCCCAGCCGTAGCATGGCTGTTGCAGCGTGAGATCGGGAGAATGTCGTTTTGAAACAAGGGTATCGCCTTCAGTGGCGGAGTTCGTGAAGCGAAGCGGGGCGGAGCACCGGCGCCGGCCTCGTCGGCGGCATCTGCATCTCCTGCTGCAAGCCCTGGCCGTCCTGAAGCCGTTGGTTCAGCCTGTCGATCGAGCGCAGGATGCGTGCCGCGTCGATGCTCACCGGCGCATCGACCGGGGCAAGGATAAGCTTCAGCTTCGGCAGCGGGAAAAGGTCGATCTCCACCTTGTCCACCGAGAAGCCACCGATCTCATTCGCGTCCAGCACGGCGCGTACGATGGCTCGCTGCATTGCGTCGAGCGGGGCCGGATTCCGACGCGCATGGCGCTCTAACTGGCGCTCGACATAATCGCGGTCCGCCTCGGTCAGCTCGCGCGCCTGGCCGAAGGTGAGCGACAGGCTCGGAAGCAGGCTTACCGAGCTTTCGATCTCCTTCAGCTTGTAGCCGGCGACGTCCATCAGCCACGCGAAGTCGTCGCGCGCGCGCGCATGCCGTCGAGCGGTGTCGGTGGCGCTGCGCATCACCTGGGTGGCACTGGGGCCGAAGCCGAGCCGGCCGATCACGTCCGACCAAAGCCGCTCTGCACGTTCGCCGAAGCTCTCTGACTGCGGCAGGTCCTGCAACGGTACGGTGACGGCAGTCCCGCCCTGCGACACGGTCCATGCGGGAGAATGCTGCGCCCTGGCCGGCGGCGCCAGACTGGTCGCGCCGAGCAGAAGCATCGCGCAGGCTGCTCTGCAGATCAGATGGCTCATCGCGGTGTCGTCCTGGATTGCGTTGCGGGTCGACGGCGTCTCATTGGGACTTCGTGATCATGCGATCCGCGATGCGGCGCTGTTCGGCCCGCTCGGCAGGCGGCAACGGCAGCACACCGGCGATGGTCAAGTATCCCCCCGGGCCGGCCGCCTGTTCGCTGGTCACCTCGCCTAGTATCTCACGGATACCACGCACCACGCCGACACCATGACGGCTCTGGCCGTGCTGACGCTTGGCGTAGAGGTAGATCGTCTGCGCCTGGTTGTAGTCGAGCGTCATGATGCTCGCCGCAGCCGGGAGCACCCCATCGAGGCTGAGAGGCAGCAGATTGCCGCCGGAGCGCAGCAGCTGATCGAAGGACATTACTGCGATCGTCCCGGGCGGCGCGGCCAACAGCGCGCCAACGATATCGTCGGCGCCCACCGCGATCACCCGCCCGTCGGCGCGCAGCGAGATGCATTTGGAGCGGCGGTATGCCGCCTCGAACAACAGCCTAATCGCGCGCACTTCGCGACAGCCGGCTTCGAGGATCAAGTCCTCCATCAGCGCCCGCATGCCGCTCCCGACCTCGGGCACCAGGACGCGGATCTCGCGTCGCGGCAGGGAGGGGTCCACGTCGGCCCAGACTACGGCGCGGTTGGGGGTAAAGCCATCGCCGTCCGTGCGCTCCGATGCCAGGCCCTGGTAGACATGGCGGCTACTGAGTACCGGCATGATGTCGCCACGTCGCGTGGCCAGCACGACGGCGCCGTAGCCAAGGCGAATCTCGACGACGTCGGTCACGCCGTTTGTCTGACAGGCTTCGAAGACCGCGCGCGGCATGCGGCGGGTGACAAGCGCGAGGTCGGGCGTTTCCGGGCCGACGCCGGCGCAGAACAGTTCGAAGGCCCGGGCCGTGCCGGCGACCTCAAGCTGCGGCCTCTGTACGCCCTCGAAGCGTTCTGCAAAGCGGCCGGCCAGCATCCGGCCGATTGCCTCTGAGGAGGAAGAACCCGCGATGACAAGCTGCTCGCGCAGCGTAACGCTTCCCTGCGCCGCGGCCGGCATCGCTGCCAGCACGGTTGCAAGCAGACCAGCAATTCCAAGCGCGGTTTTGCGCACGCGCGTCTCCATCAAAACTCGTTCGGGCCACTTTGCCCTGGAACCGCTGTAACGGCGTCGGCGGTCGGCAAGTGGCGGGCTCATGTGGGTCTGTGGCTGCTGCCGGCGATGGCGCGCAGCAGCGTCTCCTGCACGGCTTGCTCAACGGCGAGGCGGGCGCGCGCCTGCGCCAGCCACCCTGCGACCAGCGGCTGAACTCGTTCATCGAGCATCGCCGCGTCCGCCACCGCGTCAGCCAGGTTGCCGCGCCGCAGCTGCTCCTGGATGCGGTGCACGCTGGCGTCCACGTCGCTCGGTGCCGGCGGTGCGGCGAGCCCGATCGTGGCAAAGGCCGAGCGCAACGCCGTCCCGGCCCGCGCCACCATCCCGGCCGCCTGCGGTGCGCGTGCTGCGAGCGTGGGCGCAAGCGCAGCAAAGCGTTCGCGCAGCTCGGCTTCTGTCGCAAGGCCACGGGCGGCATGGCTCGCGAGCGCCTCCGCCAGCGGGCGGGGCAGCGAGTCGGCCAGGGCAAGATTGGCGGCCGCCTGGTATTCGCGTAGCCAGGGGCGAGCCGAGGCGACGGCCGCCTGCAAATGCAGCATCGCAAGGATAAAGCGCTGTTGCTGCATGGCACGCCCGCCGTCAGTCTCCAGCGCGCGCCGCGACATCTCCTCGCTGCGCGCCGCTGACGTTTCAAGGCGGCCGATCGCGTTCTCGATCGCGGCGAACCTCTCTGTCGAACGCGCCCGTTCGTCGGCCAGGTTGCGCTCGATCCGGACGGCTGCGCCGAGGGCGGCATTCGCGCGCTGCACCGCGTCGGCGAGGTGCGCATCCGCGCCGGATGACGGTGCGCTGGTGGCCGGCGCATCGGCGGCTAGGGCCGTTCCCGTGGCTGGGCGGTCGGCCCAAAGCATCCATGCCGCCACGACAACAACGCCGAGCGCGAAGCCGCCGAGCGGGCCGGCGGCGACGCGTCCAAACCGCGCAATGGCCTGGCGACGGCTCGGCGGCGTCGCTACGACATCGGCCCGCCCGGAATCGGCGAATGCGGCCGGCATCATTCTGGATGCATGGCGGGACATGCTCAGCGCCCGCTTCCCGGAAGCCAGCGCACGTTGCGAGGCGCCGAGCGCGACACAGTGTGCCCTGAACGCCCGATGCCTGACAGAGTACCAGTCCGAACCATCCGCGCGCCTACGTCCCGATCTGCTGCCGCAGGGCGATGCCGCACTGCGCGCATCGCACGGGCTAGCCGACTGCATCGACGTTACCGTCGATGTCCATGATTCCGGCGACAACGAGAAGTGCGGGCTGACGGCGTCGGACCTCGCTGGTGAAGGCCCGCAGCATCTCGCCATGTGATGCATTTTCAGCCTCCCGCGTCGCCACCGCCGCCTCGCCGAACGCCAGCTTGGCCGCACCACAGTCGCGGTGGGTCATTGCGACGACGCGCTTGATGCGGTGCAGCTGGACGGTGATGTCGAGGTTCTCCCAGAAGGCGGCGTGCCAGGCGGCGAAGCGCGGGTGCACGGCACCGATCGGCCCCCCGGCAACCACGAAGTGGCTGTAGCGCCCGCGCATGTCGTTAGCTGCCATATAGCGCGCGCTTGTGTCGGTGAATCGTGGGTCGATGCAGTTCAGTAGCATCGCCTCGTACTCGCCGCTTGCGGCAGACGCCGAGCGGTGCAGCACCGAAGCACCGAGCAGAGCGCCGCCGAAAGCCAGCATTCGGCGCCGGCCGAGCGCGCCTTCGCCACGACAGCATGGGCAGGGGGTCGCGCGCTTTGCGTGTTGGGGCGGGGGAGCGGACGGTTTCATAGCGAAAACTATTCGCCCTGCGTGGGCGGACGCGTCAATCGGCGATGCGGCAAAACCACAATTGTCGACACGACTCCATCGAGATCGGTTTGTGATGCGCCTTGTGCCCTGCGAGCATCTTCCGATGCGAGCCGTGAAAGCAATCAAGCATTGCGCATTTGTCGTTGGCATCTGGCGGAGGAGGTGGTGATACCTCCCGGTAAGCCTCGTGCGCGCTGTGCAGCGCGCTGCGCGCGGCAGGTCCAGCGTTGCCGGACGCAGGCGCTGCTGCATGATCACACGGGGCGGGCGCTGCACGCAGGCATGTCCAGATGACTATCGATCCGTGGCGACCCAGCGAATACACCGCGTTCCTGATCCGGACCCTGGAGATGGAGGCGCGCCATCTCGTGCGCGGCGCTGTCCTTGAACTTGGGGTCGGTTCCGGCGCGGTCCTGGCGTCGATCGCCGCTCTCGGAGCGAAGACCCTCGTCGGCACTGACATCGATCCCTCCGCCGTCGAGCAGACCAGGCAGCTTCTTCGGACTATGGGCCATTCTGCCGAACTGCTGACCGGCGATCTCTGGGCTCCTCTGGAAGGGCGGCGCTTTGACCTGATTGTCGCCAACCCACCGCACTTCGCGACGGTCGCACGCGGCTATCCTGGACGGCCGCTGAGCTGGAGCCATGGCGGACCGGATGGCCGCGATGTGATGGATCCGCTGCTGCGCGGGCTCCGTCAGCACCTCGCCGATGGCGGGCATGCCGTCCTGGTGCACAGCGCCTTCCTTGGCCTGGACGCAACGCGGCGGCTGCTGGCGGAGGAGGGGCTCCGAACGCAGCGGCTCGCCTCAACGCTGATGCCGCTGGCACCGGAGAAGCGCGCCGTGATGACGCCGGATGTCCTCCGATCCTCCGGCCCGGAGAGCCTGCGGCATATCGGCCAGTACACGTTCCTCGCGACGGACATCCTCGTGGTCAGCGCAGCGAGCCCTTATGAGGGCTGAACGCCTGTTCCGCCTGCTGGTCCTCGCCCTCTTCTCGCTCGCTGTCGTCATTCCCGCCTCCGCCGCTGCGACGGAGGAGACGATCGCGTCGTTGCTGGCCGAGGCGCGCTTGTTGGCGGACGGCCGCCCCTGTGAGCAGCTGACGCAGGATAGTCTTGCGCGTGTGCTCTGCCGCGGGCAGATCCGGATCGGTGTGCGGACGAACTACGAAGGCTTCGGCCTTCGCCGCTCTGACGCTGCCGGTGGAGCGTGGACCGGATACGAGATCGACGTCGCGCGTGCTGTCGCGGCGCGGCTTGGCGTTACACTGGAACTGGTCGGTGCGACGCCGGCCACCCGCATTGCGATGCTCGTCGAACAGCGCGTCGATGTGGTGATCGCTACCATGGGACACACGGTTCTACGGGACGAGCAGATCCGCTTCGTGCGGCCGCACTACTACCGGTCGCAGACGGTCATCATTGGCGACCGACGTATTGCCGTGCAGGACGAGCAGGATCTGGATGGGCGCACTGTCTGCGTGCCGCTTGGCAACGCCGACACTGCACGAATCGCCGGGGGTGGCGCGCGACTCCTGATCTTCGACAATCCTCAGCAGATGGTGGACGCGCTGCGCAAGGACATCTGCACCCTCGTGATGCACGATGATTCGTTCTTCAGCGCGAGCTTCACCGATCCTGCCTTCCGGCAGCGCTTCGAGCCGAAACTTGTCGTGTCCTCGCTACCCTGGGGCATGGCGACGGCGCACGACGATCGGCTCGCCCGCCTTCTCGATCTGGTCTCGGTCGCATGGCATGCAGAGAGGCGCTTCCTGGCGCTGGCACGGCCACATTCAATCGAGACAGGCTTCCTTCAGGCTCAGCACCAGGTATGGGTATCGGCCGCCTGCCGCGACGCAACTGGGGGCGCACGGTCTGAGTGCCTTGATGCCCCTGCCGACAGCAACCTCGCCCCGACAGCGATGGCCGGGCCGGTCGAGGGGTTCGAGCATTGGCTTCGCGACGTCCTTGGTCTAAGCGTGACCTTCCCGATGCTGAAATGGCAGGTCGCGAGAGACCTGTTTCTTTGGGGCGTCTTGATCTCCCTCCTGCTGGTTGCTGGTTCGCTGGTGGCGACCTTCGCCTTTGCTGTCGGCTTCGGCGTGGCGCTCTCCTCCTCTTCCCTCATCCTACGCCTGGCAACGCGGACGCTGACGGGCGTCATGCAGTGTTCGCCGCTGGTGCTGCTGCTCTTCCTGGGCTACGCGACCGTCAGTACGATGTTGCCCTACTCGACCGGGCTGGCGCTGCTGATCTCCATCTGCATGATCGGGCTGTACAACGGCAGCCATGCGGCACAGGCCATTGCCGATGCCTATGGGGCGTTGCGGGCGACGCAACGGGCCGAAGAACCTTCGCTCCGCAAGGCCCTGCAGGTCGCGTCGGTTCAGATGATGTCCTTCCTGGTAAACGCGGCCAAGAGCAGCTCGATCGCGAGCATGATCGGCGTGCCGGAACTTCTGAACGCGCTGACGGACATCACCTCCTTCACCAGCGAGCGCGTGATGACCTATTCCTTCCTGCTCGTCTTCTACTCCCTGCTGGTTCTGGTGGTCGTATGGGCAACGAAGTCTGTGCAGCGGCGGCTTCAGCCATGAGCAGGGCGCGATGATAGAGGTGCTTCCGGCCTTCGCGCCCCGCTTCCTCGAAGGCCTCGTGGTGAACCTCGAGATTGCCATGGCCTCGCTCGCTGTCGGCGCGGCTGCCGGCTTGCCGCTGGCCGCGCTGCTTGCCTCGCAGGGGCTGCCGGCGCGCGCAGCCTCCCTCATCGTTGCCGCGTTGCGCGCCGCGCCGACTTTCGTGGTCATGTTCTTTCTTCTGAACGTCATGCCCCGCGACTACGCGCCCTTCGGCGTGGTCGTCAGAGACTGGGGAATGATCGCGGTGATCCTGTCGCAGGCCGTCTATGCTGCCGCCTATATTGCGGATAATGGCGCAGCCGCATTGCGTTCATTGAGGGCCGGCGACACCGCCGCAGCCGTCATCTTCCTGCCGAGCCTCGCACGTGCTTTCTGCGTGCTGCTGATGTCGTCCGGAGTCGCGGCCGCAGTCGGCATCCCGGAGGCGATATTTATCACCATTCGTGAGGCGGAGCGCATGCCGGACATCGCCGACCGCGTCGCACTTTGCCTGACGGTCATGCTGTTCTTCGCTGTGCTGATGCAGAGCGCCTTTGCGCTGATTGACCGGGCGCGGTCTCGGCTGTTGCGTTGGCTTGAGAGATCAAGCAATCCTGCAGGACGGTAACGTCGTGCTCGTCCAGAACGCGATCGTCGCGGGTGACGTGCGGTGTGATGTCGTCGCGCGCGAGGCGACGAGCGGCTACGAGGCTTGCAGAGGCGGCCTCCAGCAGCGGAGGCAGAGTGCCCCGCAGGCAGATTGCGTCCTTAGCCGGTACGACCCGCCGCATGCCTGCCGCGTCATTGTCATGCCCTTGATGAGGTTGGGGCAGCAGGTCGATCAGGTAGCGTTGCGGGTCCGCGGCCCGGGGCGTAGGTGTCGATGACCGCCGGCGGAGCAGCGCCGCCCGAGGGCCGGTCATGGCGGGCGATCACGGAGAACTAGTCGGTCTTCGTGCTGCCGCGGCCCTTCTCGAGCACTGGCGCCGAGGTCTCGTCGGCGAACAGCCTCGCCGGGAGCAGCGGGATCTTCATCATTCGTCGCACGACGAGGACGGCCTCGTCGGCGCCGGTGTCGACCCAGGCGGCGAGCGTCGCGTGGTCCATCCTGATGCCCTGCCGGGCGAGGACCCCGGCTCGCTCGGACGCCACAGTGCCAGCCACTATGCTCGCCATCGCTCCACCTCCGCGATGGCCTTCCTCTCAGCGTTCAGCGCCGCGCCGTACGAAGGGCCGCGAGGCAACGCTTACGCGCGGGCGATGCCCGGGCCCGCGCGCTGGCGAGCCTCACCGCGCGAACCGTCTGGGTCGTGCAGAACCTGCCGGTATCTTGCCCTGACCGCTACGTCAGGCCCTTGTGCAGCCAGCCAGCCAGCCAGCCAGCCAGCCAGCCAGCCAGCCAGCCAGCCAGTCAGCGGGCGAGGAGAGAGCTATGGAGCCAGCCAAACGGCTCGTCTTGGCCAACGTGGAGCCATCCTCCTGGGGCTTCCGCGAAAACGGTCAGAGCAGTTCCGCGAGGTACGATCCGGACAACAGCGGTGGCTCCGCTAGGACCGCTTCGGATGTTTGACGGATGCGCCTGGCTCGAGATCACTGTCCTGGTACCGTCGCGAACGGAAGGGACGGCCGTCGCTCTATCGTCTTTGACCGTTTGCCTCGGAGCGCTTGCCGGTTGGCTGGGAGGATTCAGCGGAACGGTCGGTGCTTCCTGCCAGACAGCAGCCTCGGGGTGGCGGGCCTGCGACGTCAGGATATCGGTTGGCAAAGGCGCCAGGCTTGGGATGCTTCGCGCATCCGCCTGCCCCCCGCCGTCGAAGCAACTGTTCAGCGCTGCGACATACACGCGACTGGCCTCCGCATTGGAAAGGCCGACAGCGATTTCGACGGGCGTAAGACGGCCATCACGCATCACCGCAGACATGACCCAGGGCACAAAGCCCTGACTGATGCGACCGCTGGGCTTGACTTGACCACAGACGGCAAAGGTGTCGGGCGCCTGCTGACGATAAACCTGCACGGCGCGGAAGGTTAGCGCCTGGTCGGGACCGAAGCGTTCCCGCAGCAACCCTTCAGCGACCTGTCGAAAGCTTTCCTCGTCTGGAGAAGTCGCGCTAGCGGGATCGGGAGAGCGGTTCTTTTCGGCGGGCCCTATGGCGATCGCCAGCAGGAAGCCGGACGCAAGAAATCCGACGCTCTTGAGTGCGATGGCGAAGGTCGAACCAAGTCCTCGCCGGCCTTCATTCTGCCGGCTGGCCCTCATGGCCTGCTCCAACGAAGAACGTGGCACTGTTGCATGACCCCTAGGATTGTCTGGGATTGGAGGAGGATGCGTCGGCGGCTTATCCGCCACGCCAGAGGTCCCGGTGTGACCCGGCCCGATGCCGCACCACATACGGACGCTCTGATAAGCCAGTGACCTATCGCTTGCTCGGAAGTTCAGAACTGGCGTAGGTGTGCGGGAGACCGTTGGAGCACGCCGGGCGGGTCAGCGCCGCGGGCCTTTTCTGCCGCGGCGGCGCCGACAAACCTGCCGATGCAACCAGCATCGGCAACGTCCGACTCCCGGCGGCGACGAAGAATCCCCTGCGGATCTGGAGCCGCCGGCATTCTCAAACGGTCTCGAAGTCGGTCGCCTCGCCTGTGCTGTCGTGCTGTTGGGCGGTGAGAGTGGGCGGGCCTGGGTGTTCGACTGCATCCAGTCCAGCCTGCCGATGGGGAGCGCCAGCGCCGGCAGAACGCCACCTCGATCAGCTGTTCAACCGCTTCTTCGATGTGGTCGGGGCCGTGGTGTCGGCTTGGCATATTGTCCCTTGCATCGTCGACAATGACGCCATCGCCAGGGTCGCCACGATGTCCGCTCGGCGTGCCGGCCAGTGTCGCTGCAGCGTCCACTTCACCCCCCAACCAGTGTCTCACGGCTCAACGCGGTCCAAGGATTCTGCGTCGCGCCTTGCCGTCGTGTTCTGCGTTTCCGTCAATCTGCAAGCCGCTCGTTGTCGCGGAGGGCAGGGATTGGAAACACGTCAGCAGGAAGCCACTAGCATGAAATGACAGCGCACCCGACACGATCGCCAAGAATCAGCTGATCTCCATGATCTGTCGCCTTTGTGGGTTATGGTCATTGTCAGCGTTGGGCAGCGTGATGGTGAAGACGGCGCCGACCGCGTCATTATGCGCCTCGATGCTGCCACCCATGCCCTTGATCAGGCCGTGGCAGATCGACAGCCCGAGACCGGTACCTTTTTCCGGCCCCTTGGTTGTGACGAAGGGCTCGAACAGCTGTGCCATCACCTCCGGCGCGATCCCCCCACCCGTGTCGGCGACGGTCAGGCGTACGGTACGTTCCGGCCCGGGTGAAGCCGCAATGCGGATCAGTCGCGGCGTTCCGGCAGGCCGGTTGGCCAGCGCATCACGGGCGTTCAACAGCAGGTTCGAAAGCACCTGCTCGAGCAGCACCGAATGCCCCCTGACGACCGGCGCCGGCTCACCCAGCGCCACCTCCACATGGATGGAGACGTCGCGCAGTACGGCATTGGCAAGGTCGAGGGCGCCTTGGACGGCATTCGCGAGTGGGACTGCCTCTGGTGCGGCTCCGTCCTCCGCACCGCGCGCAAAGCGCCGTAGACGGTCGATCATGTCCGCCGTCCGCTGCGTCTCTGCGACGATGCGATCGAGGCGTTCGTCTGTCGCCGAGGAGTTGCCTCTGTGAGAGGAGAGCTTCGCGACCTCGGCGGCGAGAGAGATGATCTGAAGCGGCTGCTTGAGCTCGTGCGCGAGGCCGGCGGCGAGCTCGCCGAGTGAAGCCAAGCGAGCGGCGGCCATGGCGCGGGCCTCGGCTTCGCGGCGCGCGTTCACATCGATGGTGTAGCCCACGATCTCTGCACTGCCGTCCGGCCTCTGCACCAACACCTCCGCCAAGGTGTGCAGTGTTCGCCAGCCGCCGGCAGGCTGACGCATCCGCCATTCGTAGCTTACCTGGCGATCGCGCAAAAGGCGTGTCATCTCCCGCGCCAGGGTGGTGTCGTCCGGGTGGATCAGTTCTTCGAAGTTGTGGCGCTGCGCGAGCTCTGCAGCAGGCCAACCCATGACTGCCTCCAGGTTGCCAGCACGATAGACCGGACGCGATGAGCCATCCGGCGCCATTTCCCGCAGGAAGATCACTGCCGGCAGTCCACCCAACAGTCGCTCCACCTCGGCGCGTCCGGCGCGCAGCGCCTCGGCCTCGCGCCGCGCGTCATGCACCGCTTCGCGGCGGCTGGCCCAGACCACGACCGTCAGGCCCAGGCTGACCGCGGCGGCGCCGGCCAGCAGCCAACCCAGAGCCGCCCAGGCTGTAGCCTGCTGCGCAGCCAGTGGCTCGGCCACCGTCACGGTCCAACCGGGGGCCATTCTCAGCCGTTCGACCGCGTAGACGTTGTCCTGCCCGCTCCAGCCGGGGCCAGTGACAAGGGCGCGCTGCTTGCCGGCAATCGCGGCACTGACCCAGTCAGGGGCCAGCCCACCGGTTCGTCGGCCCTCGGGATCGAAGCTATGCGCCAGGATACGCAACTGCCCGTCGGCGACAGCGGCGAAGGTCCCAGGCGCCAAGTGCTGCCGAGCAAGCAGTTGTGTCAGCGCGGCCGGCTCGAAGCTGAGTGCAAGGGCGCGTGTCGGCAAGCCGTCGCGCACGACCGGAACCATCGCGGTCAGGATCTGGCGCTTTATGACCGACCACTCGAACATGTCAGATATTCCGACACGGCCATGCTCGAAGACCTCGGTGAGCAACGGCTCGATGGCACGCCGGTTTTCCGGCGGCAGTTCGGTTGGCAAGGAAGTCTGGTCCACGCGATTGCTGAGAGAGAGGACACGGTAGCCAGGCGGCCGGCCCAGCAGTACGACCCAGCCATCGAACAACTCGCCCACGGCGTGGCTGCGCGGTCCGAAAACCTGCGGGTCGAAATCCCCATCGAGTTCTCGGGACGTCGCCAGTGCCTGCAGTGCCGCGACGTAGATGCCCAGTTGCGCGTCGACGGCCGCCGCAAGGGCCCGTGCGGTGTCGCGCAGGCGTGCCTCGTCGGAGGCGCGATAGGAATTCAGTGCGAAGAGCACAGCGAAGATAACAAAGGAAAGGAGAGGCAGCAGCACCGCCAAGCCTACGACAAGAACCCTGCGCGGCGTCGGGCCCGTGTCGGCCAGTGCCTGCGTCGAAGTCACTTCAGCGTCTCCCTCGTGGGCATGGGCGATGAAGCGCCGTGTGCAGGATTACGTGCCGCCCGATTACCAGATGGTGATTGGAAATAGGCTTTCAGGGGGGGGGGGGGCGGCACACCGCGGAGCCGGACAACGGAGGACACGGTCGCTCCGGGCTGCATGATCTGCTCGACAGGTCGGGTCTACTCCTTGGCAGTGCAGAGCCTTGAAAGTTCCCAGTCGCTTACGGCTTCAACGTGCTGAATGGTCGTCGCTACGCTCAGGTCTATGCGCCTCATCTGCGCCAACTGTTCGATCCTGATAACGGCCGCTCCTTCTATCGATACATCGAATACAACATTGGCCTGAACTGATTGATCTTACTAACAATCATCGAGAGTCCGGACACGACGCCATGATCGGGATCCTCGACAGAGATGGCTGCTATGCCAACGTCATGACTGATTCGTTGCTGCAGCCCGGAGAGTGCGGACCCGCCGCCAGTAAAGATAATGCCATGCGTAGAAATGTCACTGAAGACCTCCGCCGGTAGGTGCGCCAAGGTTTTGGCGATGAGGGTTACAATAGTGTCGACCTTCGGCGTTATCGTTGCTGCGATCTCGCTGCCTGCAACCTCTACCTCGACCAGCAATCCTGTCGACAAGTCGAGGCCACGCACGCCGGTCAGGAAATCCGACGGTCCTTGCTTGTCAGGGTCACACTCGACATAGGCAGCACGCATCTTCACCGCTTCGGCCATCCGGGTGCCGATCAGCAAACCATGAGTCTCTCGCAGCATATTCGCGATCGCTCGGTCGAATGCGTCGCCGCCGCTTCGGATATGTTGGAAGCGCATCACCCGTCCAAGATTAAGAACAGCGGCTTCGGCCTTGCCCGCCCCGCAGTCTACGATCATCGAACCGATCGCTTGCTCGATCGGCAGCCCAACCCCGAGCGCAGCAGCGATAGGCGTATCGACGAGCAGCGCCTCGCTGCCTCCGAGAGCTTCAGCGAGTTCGTGGAAAGCTCGCCGTTCGGCGTCGGTAGCGCCGCACGGCACGCTGAAGACGAAAGACGGAGCATGCCATCGTTCGACGTGTCCTTGTAGCAAGCAGCGCAGCATGTCCTTGGCTGCCGAAAAATCAGCGACTACGCCATGGCACACAGGACGTACGGCGCCCCCGCCGCCGTTCGTTCGGGCAAGGACTTCCCGTGCACGCTCGCCCGCCAAAACTATGCCGTCGTGATCACGGCTTCGTCGAACAACGACGGAGGGCTCGCTAAGGATGACACCACGGCCTGCGATGCAAATCCTGGTCCACGACGTTCCCAAATCAACGCCAATGGTGGGGGACAGGACTGATCTGAGTAGGTTCAGTTTAAGCCTGCGCAGCGTCACATCCTCGCTCCACTCAAGCCCGTGCCCGGCAGTTTCTTACTATCTGGCTTCGAGGCAGCCGACGATCTTCCCACCCTCCTCGACAACCAGCCGGCCGTATCGCGCCGTGCCAGTCAGCTGGCCGGTTCGGGCGACAACCAGCTCACGAGTTGCGGTCAGGTCGCCTTCGAACGCCCCGGACACTACGATCCGCTCGACCTGCGTGGTGGCCTTGAGCACGCCACCCTCGGCAATTTCGAGATCACGGGCCTGGATCAGTTCGCTCTGCACCGTGCCTTCTACGACTAACCGGTCGACATCGTAGACGGTCCCGCGAAGACGAATGCCCCTGCCTACGATAAGGGTACGCTCCTCCGTGATAACACCCTCCTTTGGCTCTGCTGGTCCCGAAGAGGAAGTCAGTGGTCGACGGAACGATGGCGGCGCTGGAATGCTGAGCGCGAAGCCGAGACTGGGTAACTCTGGCATGAACGGTCCCTGTGGGCGGCCTGCACCGCGAGAGATGGACAGCGTAGTCATTCCTCGAGGTGCCGCGGCCTCGCTGCGCTACTGTTTCCACAGCACGTTGCGCAGGCGGTGGTCCTCAAGCACCTTGCCCGTACCGTTGGCTACGCAGTCAAGCGCCGCATCCGCCACGATGACGGGCAGACCAGTCGCGCCACCTATTTCGGCGTCGAGGCCGTGGAGAAGCGCGCCGCCACCGGTCAACACGACGCCTCGGTCCACGATGTCAGAGGCGAGTTCTGGAGGAGTGGCCTCCAATACGCTCTTTACCGCTTCGATGATGGCCGCGATGGGCTCGCTCAACGCCTCGGCGATCTCGCGCTGGCTCAGGACGATCTCGCGCGGGACCCCACTTACCACATCGCGTCCTCTCACCTCAGCAAGCGCGCCCGATTCGTTGGCGGGCGCCAGTCTGGCGGCTCCGATCTCTTGCTTGATGCGTTCTGCACTAGCCTCACCGATCATCACATTGTGCGTGCGCCTGACATGAGCGATGATCGCGTCATCCATCTTGTCGCCACCGACACGGATGCTCCGGGAGGAGGCCAGCTTGCCTAGAGCCACGACGGCAACCTCCGTCGTTCCTCCGCCGATATCGACCACCATCGATCCCTCGGCCTCAGTGACGCGCAGGCCTGCTCCGATTGCTGCGGCCATCGGCTCCTCAATCAGCATCACTCGCCGGACTCCGGCGGCATGGGCGCTCTCCTCGATCGCTCGGCGTTCGACCTCCGTGCTGCCCGATGGCACGCAGATGAGTGCAAGGGAGGCGCCAAACCGCCGTCCTTTCGTCGCCTTCCTGATGAAGTGCTTGATCATTTCTTCCGAGGCCGTGAAGTCGGCGATCACGCCATCCCTCAGCGGCCGAAAAGCGGAAATCGTGCCAGATGTGCGACCAAGCATGATGCGGGCATCGTCGCCCGCGGCGATCAGCGTCTTTCCCTTGGGCTGTTCCAGCATCGCGACCACCGAGGGCTCGTTGAGGACGATGCCGCGCCCCTTTACATAGATAAGCGTGTTAGCCGTACCGAGATCGATCGCAATCTCGGTTGCAAACAGGCTGCGCAGAAATCTTAGCATCATCCAGCCTTTCAAGGACGTCGGAACGAACGCAGTGGCGAGTTGTGGCCTAAGCAACCCGCTAATGCGGCCGTTTCAGGAGCTCTGCGTCATGCAACTCGAAGATTGTTGGCTGGTAGCCTCGGGCAGCGCGCCCCAACCTCGGTCAGTTGTATATGGGCCTCTATCACCCCCCTTTCGATCAGGCCGAGGTCGAGCAGCGTTTCCCTGTACTGCCAGATCTCATCGGGGGAGAGCTTGAATCCCAGGCCGTAGTTCGTGAACTGAATTGTTCGGCCCGGCTTCCACATCAGGTAATCATGCATGCTTGCCCACATCTTGAGATGCCGTTCGGTTAGGCCGATCGAGCTGATTCGTGCCTGCAGTTCATTAAGCTTGGCGGTGGCTTCGAGGCCGACGAGCGTGTTGTATCGTTCGTACCCGACTTCCGTGATCAGATAGAGTGCTTCGTCGCCAGGGCTCGGCACGGGTTGCGAACCGACCATGCCGACATCAGGCTCCGCCTTCACGGCGCGTTCGACATTGCCTTGTGCGACAAGCCGCCGCAGCACCTCGTCGACCACTGGTTGCGGTAGTCCCTTCTTGCAGTGGCGGCAGATCGCGGAGAGTGTCACCGTCCTCCCGTCCGCATGACGAAGCGCCCGCACCAACGACTCCAACACTGTGCGCTCGTTGCGCTCTGCTGCAGCGCTGTCGATTTCGCGCCCACCTGCCAAAGAAGTCACCGGGCGTGCACCAGCATGGCGCCAATCCTGGTCACGAGATCATGGGTTTCCATTTCGTAGCCATCGATATAGGTGGAGACAAATCCGGCAAGGCTTGATGCATAGGTCGATGATCGGCCGAGAAGCTCGAGAATCTCGGGGCGCCCTTCGAAGTGCAGGCGTGTCTGCAGCTTTCGAAACATGGCCAACTCAATTCTCCCCTCAGCGCGAACCTGGCGCTGGCGCTCGCGTCTGATTAAGCCAACCCCGCCTTTGCTGCTCTTCGACTGATCCGTATCGTCGAGAAGAAATGCCTCAAATGATCCCATGATGCCCTGGGTGTTGAACTCTTCAAGCAGTCGCTCGATCGGGGTGGCTTCATAGGCCACGTAGATCTTCCTTTGCCGTCCCACATCCCGGTAGACCGAATACAGGTCGAGATCGGGGCAAGAGTTGATGATGGCGCAGAACTCGCTGAGTGCTGCTTCATCGCCGGCGGCCAGGATCTCCAGGCAAGGAATCGCTGATGCAGAGAAGAAAATTTTATCCTTGTAACGGGAGAGATACGTCAGGGCGATGGCGATATCAGCCGGCAAGATGGAATCGCTGGGATTCGCCTTCATCCAGACGAATGCTGCGAGTTCAAGCTTTTCGTCGAAGCCTGGAATGGCCCCGAAAATCTCTCTCACGGCCTTGTCGTGACGTCGCCGACTCTGGAACTCCCGGACCGTCGCGGTATCGACGCCGCCCGCCTCCACTTGGCGAATGCAATTCTCAAGCTCCACGACAAACCTCGGTGGTGCCGGGTGGGGAGAAGCATCGGTCGGGGTCTCCGGATGAACCCTCCTGACGGGAATCGGTACGGCACGGCGCAGGTCACCGGCCATCATTCCCATCAAGGGCTCCGCGCGGTGCCGCTGTGCGCCAACGATCGGTAAAGCTGCATCGCCGTCCTGCAGAGTCCCGCTGATATTGTCGGCAGCGAGAGACACGGGCCTGCGAGGTTTCATCGACCGGAAAGCGCCGTCGAGGATAGTGAGGGGCGATTGCCAGTGGGCGCAATTTGCTGGCCGTCAGGCAGCAAGCTGGCCAGGGCGATGTCGCGCTTTACCCCCCGCATATCCGTTCGTGGAGGGACCGGCGCACCGTCAACGAGCAGGCGCACCTCATGCGCCCTGCCCATGTCGACGACTAGGCCGTCGCGCGGTGGCACGCGCCACGACTCTCCCGGTCGAAGAACGCGATCCATCACGACCTCTCGTGACTGAGCCACCCGCACCCGCACCCACACGCCATCGGCACTCCCCGATGCGACCTGCAGAGCCACCCGGTTCGACATGATCGGATCCGCGCTTCGAGGAGCAGGCGGCACTGGGCGCGCTTCCACGTCGCTGGGGGGCGCAGGCGTGATTTCGCGCGGCAGAGCGACGACAACCGGCACCTCAGGGGGCATGGGAACTGGACGCGCTTGCGCCGCTCCGCTCCCTGCATCCGACAAATGCGTCAGCCTTGCTGGCACCTGCGGCACCTCGGCCGCACTGGTGTCGCGGCGCTCCGGCAGCGCAACAGCCAGGTAAGTCACGGCCAGCCCTGCGGCGACTGCAAGCACAGTGGGCGACTTGCGCGAGATACGAGAGGGTGGAACTACCGGCATCAGGCCGGTTGGCGCTCGCCGCTGCTCGCCTTGCAGCCGCGAAGCAACCGCCTTTTGATCGAGCCCCAGCTTCGCAGCATAGCTACGGCCGTAACCCACGACATGCACGTGGCTTGGAAGCTCCGAAAGCCGGCCAGCTTCGAGCGCCTCGATATAGACCCGCCTGATGCGGAGTGCTGTTGCAACCGCCCCGACCGACAAGCCAAGGCGCAAACGGGCTTCCCGAAGTTCTCGCCCCAACTCTGCCGCGCCACCTTCCTGATAAAGCACGGTATCCCCCCAATGACATACAGCCCACAGCAGCTGCGGGACGCACCGCCCCCCCTGGAGCCTGCCTTCCAGCGGACGACTCTGCGGATCACTCCGATGTGATTTTTACCATGTTGGGGCGAAAAGGGATTGGCGCACTTTTGTCGCTAATCGCGCTGAGCTGCGGCCTTGTGTAGACTTTCTGGCGCCGAGGTCGGGTGCAGGCGCAGCGCTATGTGGACCTCGACCGATGGTGATTCGCCGAACATCCGGGCCGATAGCGTCTCGGTGGAGATCGTCGACCCTGGCCACATTGTCGTCATGGGCCTTACGGCATGTCCGCTAACTGCATGACTACCGGGCCCATCGACTGCACGAGATGCTCTTGTCCAGCGACGGCTCAGGTCGGTGCGCGACGGCTGAGGTGAAACCACGCCCTGGGCTGCCTGCTTTCGTCCTGCTGTAGGCCTGACGGCAGGCGTAGCAACTCAGTAAGGATCCCACTCGTCGTCCTCGCGTTGCCGCAGAAGCCGTCGCGCTGCCGCCACGACTGATCCCGTAACGGCGACCACCAAGCCAAACAGGCCCGCGCAAACCCGACCTAGCGAGAATGGCTGATCCAGCCGGAGGAGAAGATCGTGAACCTCTTGCTGATGTCGCACGAGTTCGCAGTCGTAGCAGGAGCACGACGGCCCGCCTAAGTGTCCCAACAAGGGGCCGGCGCCGGCGCTCCTCGACGGCCTGTTTGGCATATCAGCCGGCCTCCCGGCGGACCAAGGCCATCTCGGTTGTCCAGCCCCGCTGCAGCCTTTTGCACAACGTCCCGTAAGCAATGCCGACAGAGGCAGCAGCTTGTCTCAGAGTCATGGTGGCCGAGCCAACCTCAATGAATCGGCGTGGTATTCCCCTGTGTTGTCGCTCCGCAGACCAGCAGCAGTTCATCGGTGAATAGGCGCGCGTCTCGTCGAGCCGAACCAACAAATGCGCCGGCGAAGGACGCCGACCCATGTCCTGTAGGAAGGCAAGGAAGCCTCTGCCCTTTTCCCGGCGCCAACGCGCGCAAACACGGGCGCCAAGGCGGCGATGCAGCAGGGACTGCCACACCTCATATTCCGGCAGACGCGCAGCGATCGTCTTGCCGCCGTGAATCGTCATCCGGCTGCGCGTCTCGTCATCCCGCAGACAGCCGCAGCTTGCGGTGTGGCCGCGCTTCAGCGAATCGTCGCGCACGGTGACGCAACGGCCGCACACACATTCGCAGTGCCAACGCCTGCGGGAAACCCGGCCGCGCCAGAAATAGGGCTCGTCTTCATGCAGCACGGTCAGGCGTCCGAAGCGCGATCCGGCCTGGACACTATGCGATGTCAACGTTGCGGCAGGTTTCCCCCGCCATAGGCAAGGATCGACTCCGACGGCTTCCACCAACAAGACTCTCCCGATCCTTCGTGACGAGAAGTCGTCGGTTTGCCCTTCGAAGTGAAGGATCGCCATGAGACGTTTGTTGAAAGTGGCGGAGTTTCGTCTAGGCGGCAGAATTCAACCTGCTCGGTAACCGCAAGCCTGCTCGGCGGCAGCAGCTGACGGCGCTAGCGGAATTCGAGCATCGCTGTCGGAAACACAAGTCGACGTAAGTCGACATGCAGGGTGGTGTTGGGTCGAGTATAGCCCGCGCATCGGAATGTGGACTGGCCGTGCACTGCGCTCGGCCGCTGCGCACAAAGTGCCATTCGCCGCCGCCAGGACAAGCATGGATCGCCGCGATATCGACGAGAGTTTGGAGGAGAGCCGGAACTTCCGCGTACTGGTTGTGGATGACGAACCGGCGGTGGTTGCGCAGCTCAGTGATGGGCTGCGTGTGCTCGGATATGATGTGCTGCAGGCATCTAACGTCCAAACAGCGCTGTCGACCCTGGCAGCCGATCCCACCATCACGGTCGTGGTCAGTGATGTGCGGATGCCGGAGTCGGATGGGCTCGGTCTCGCGCGCCGTATCATGAGCGAACGCAGCGATTCCGACGCTGTCGAAGTCGTGCTCATCACTGGCCATGCGACGATCGAGGATGCTGCCGCCGCCGTCCGCGCCCGAGCGGTCGATTTTTTGCGTAAGCCCTTCAGGTTGCGCGAGGCGGGGGACGCCGTTGCCAGGGCGCATGACCGCGCCAAGGTCCGTCGCCGCAAGTTGGCGCAACAGAAGCAGGTGGAAAGGCGGCTCCGCGAGCTTGATTCTGGGCCCATTGAAGCCACGACTGCTTCCCGCGGTCGGTCAGACGATTCTGGAGCGTCCTTGATTCCGCATGACGGGGAGAATGCCCATCGGCGGGAGATGCGGGCAATATCCCATGCGCTGAGGACGCCCCTCGTCGCCATCGCGGGCAGCACCGACCTGCTGACGCGGGATGTGGGGCTCTGCGACGCCCGTGCGCAGGAGCATCTCGACCTGCTGCGCGATGGCGTCAAGGACGCCATCGCAGCCGTCACACTGGTAGAAGAGCTGAAGCAACTCGATTCGACGCCGCCGGCCGCCGAGGCTGCCAATGTCGACGCATCGGCGATGCTAGACGCCGTCCTGCGTAGCCTTCAGGCACAGGGTGCCTTTGCTGGCTTTACCCTGCTGCCGATCGCCCCGGCTGCGGTGTGCCTGCGCTTCAGCAAGGATGAACTGCGGCGGCTTCTCGTGCACTGCCTGCTTTCCGTGCCGGCATGGGCCCGGCCGCGCTCCGGCATGCGTATTGCGTGGGCAATGCCAACGCCCTCTACCGCATCTCTCTCCATCGAGGTGTCGTCGCCAGGAGCCGCGCTGACTCTTGGTACGGGAACGGACTCTTGGCTGATGACCACCGCCGCGCCTGCGTCAGCGCTGACCAGGACGCAGGAAGGGCTTCGCTTCTCGATCGCGGAGCGCCTGGCTTCGCGAAATAACGCCACCTTGCGGTCTTACGGCGGTGGCGAGGGACGGATGACCATCGTCCTGCACGCCCCCCGGTGCGCCTGCTTGTGACCGGCGCCTTCGTGGCCCCGCCTCCGCTGCGACAGCGCCTGCCTGCTGCCGTCCAAGCCACCGGCCTTCCCGGACTCCTCGTGCTGCTGGCGACTGAGCGGCGGGAAATGGCGTCGTTCTCGGCACGCGGATCGGGCGCGGTTCGCATGCATGCGACGACAGCAGCCGCGAACCTGGCCCGGCTTGTGGGATTGATGAAACTTCTTCATGGCCTCGCGGCAGGCCGGCAGCCATGGAACACCGAGGCCGAGAGCGTCGGGGGTGGTGTTATCGGCCGTCATCTGCAGGCGATCGTGGCGCACAAGCATCTGGATCCTCGCCAGATTGCCGTGACGCACAGCTTCGGCGTCCTCACCCGGCCGCCGCTCCCCGTTGTCGCGCCAGTCGCCTTCAGCGATCGGGACAAGGCCCGCGCCCCATCAGACGGCCATAACCACCTGTCGGTCAGCGCCCAACTGATCGGCCATGCTTCGGGCTCGTCGCGCATCGAAACCGCGCGCCTGCTGAGCCTGAGGGACCACGGTCATGGTGGCGTGGTTGTTGTGTCCATCGATCCGCCGACGATGTCGACCATGCGCCGACGCGTCTTCGGAACTGCTGCCGTTCGCGCTACGCTGGTGTGCGATGCCAGCACAGGACGCCCGTGCATGGACATCGCGGAGGCCCATTACCTGGTCGCCGCCTCCCTGTTCGTGGTGGTCGGCTGGCTCGCAGCTGCTTCGGGCCAGGCCGCGCAAGGCAAACCGCGGACCCTGTTCAGCGCCAGCCTTGCAGTACCCGGCGCACCCCTGCCAGTCTTCGTCACGCTCGACGCATCGGCCGAAAGCGACATGCTTATGGTGGACCATTGGGGCCAACGACTGGTGGTCGCGCTGCTATTGATCTCGGCCGCGGCCATGCAGGAGGCAAGCCGGCAGCGTATTCGTCGGCAGCCCGAGCAGCAAGAGGGGCAGCGCGCGCTAGTCCTCGCTACCCACGCTGAACTGTCGCGGAGGGAGCTTCTGCATTTCGGGGCAGTGGGCCTGGGCACGGGCCTCGGCCTTTCCTTCGTCTATTCGACGATCGAGGGTTTCGGCGGATCTGCCATGCTGACGAACGGTGCCGTGGGCGGCCTGGAGGTCAAGGTCATGCTCGCCGCCGCATGCACTCCGCCCGCCACCCAGACGGCCGACGACGGCAAGGGGGCCTCAGATGGACCATAACACGCGGTCCATGCAGCCGACGCGGATCCTACTGGTGGATGACGATGCCGCCTTCTGCGACCAGGCTTCCGCCTATCTCGCCCAGCACGGTTGCAACGTGCTGGCGCTGACCGATCCCCTCGGCCTTCCCGAGGCGCTCGCGGAGTTCAGGCCGCAACTTGTCCTGCTTGACCAGCGGCTTGGCGTCGTCAGTGGCACCGAGGTACTGAAGACGCTGCGCAATGGCACCACCACGCCCTGTATCATCATAACGGGTTGCTCCGACCCCTTGGACCGTATCGTCAACCTGGAACTCGGCGCTGATGATGAGGTCGAGAAGTCGATGGCGCCACGCGAATTGATCGCCCGTATCCGAGGCGTTCTGCGCCGATCGGGACTGCACGAAGACTCGGCTTTCGACGTCGGTCGGGCGGTTCCGGCGTACGATGGGATGCGCGGCGCGCTGCCCGCTGCGGCGCGGTCAGGCTGGCGCTTCGATACGGGGCGCCGGCTGCTGCTCAGGCCAGATGGCTCCAACTGCGACCTGACGACCGCCGAATACGAGACCTTCCGCGTACTTCACGATGCGCTGGGAGAGACGGTCGCACGGTCCGAACTGAGCCTGCGCGTTTTCCACCGGCCGTGGCGCGCCAATGACAGGGGGGTCGACACGGTCATCAAGAAGCTGCGGCAAAAGATCGAGCGTGACACCTCGGACCCGCAATGCATCAAGACGGTGCGTCAGGTAGGCTACGTGTTCGTGGGCTTTCCCGACTGATGGAGCACGCCGGGAAAACGCCGGTGTCAGCATCGAGCCGGCCAGTCGATATACACCGCCTGTCGCAGCACCTTGCCATCATGAGCCTGGCTGCGGAACTGGCAGAGATCGCGGTGCGGCGCCACGATGACGGGGAGGCGCTGTCGCGAATTGGAGTCATCCTTGATGAACTGCAGCGATTGAGGGAATGGACGACGGCGTTGAAGGCGAGTTGAGGCTGCTCATGGTCATGCCCTGAAATAGCCGCTTAAACCGGAAGCGGCACGCGCGGGAACGCCGGCCGCTTGACCGTCGCGATATACCCTCGCGAGCATCACGCCGCGCCGCGCCAGCGTGTCACGGTCGGAGGTGAACGGCACTGGTCTTCCCGTAGGCTCCAACCGTTGGGGGACGGAGCGGAGACGGCGAAGAAGGCAGCCGAGAGCTACTCGCCTGACCTTCTGGGACGAGTGGCCAGAATGCTACTTGATGGTGCTGGGGAGCGGGGCTCGCAATGGGTGGCGGTCGGCTCGATCGCTTCCACGGTCTGCCACGTCCGCCGATCGCACCGCTCAGCAGCCACGGCCGCGCTCTGCGGTGCGCGTAGCTCACCTTTGGGTTGGTTGGCTCGCGGCGGGATAGGTGAGGGCGGAGATAGGGTGCATTAAGCCCGCGCACGTCGGCGCCCGAGGTGTGCGGAAGGTCCGGTGCCGACGGCGCCGCGAGGGGATGGCCGTCGCGTTCCGCGCTTGATGCGGCGTAGTGGCCGGCGCGATGAGAGGAGCAGTCGGTCTGTTCGGGACCGATGTCATCCAGCGCCGTGGCCCATGGCGTGCGTTCGAGGCCGCGGAGTCTGTGTTCTTCCAAGAAGCACTGGTTCAAGCACCGCGCCTCGTCCAGCCGATCGGCAACACTCCGCCTGCTGAGGTAGAGGCGCGTTGCTAAGTCACCCAGGACGTCCTGCTATCGGCGCTCTGCCACACAGGAACCAGCATCCAGTATACCCAACGCAGCGCAAGCCGCTTTCAAAGCAGCCCGCGCAGCCGCCACCGCGGCGTAGGTTGAATGCCATTGCATCCCGGACGCGAAATCCGTGACATGGGAAAGCCGTAGCCGCCAGACGATCGGCCCATGCCCGCGATGACCGCTTCGGCGCTTGACGCCGAGCCGCGCACGCGATCGCAGTAACGAAATCGTGCGACCGCGCAAGATGGAAGCCGCGAGCGTATCCATGCAATTCGGAAACAGAAATTTTCTATTCCGTGTGGGGTTGCTGCGGCAGCCGTAAGATTGTCGCAACGCTCATCAGGCACGCGACATGAGGCGGTGCAGCGCGCCGGGGACGATCATGGTCGCCATGCTGTTGTTGGGCATCCGACCCTCGCGCGCTCGTCCTGTCTGGCGGCACTGGCACGGATAGCGTGGGAGGTAGCGTCGTGCAGGGCTTTCTCGAGACCAAGGCCATGCTGTTCTCCGCCGGCATCGCGAGCCTGATTGGCAGCTTTCTGATGCTGCGCGACAGCGCCCGTGCCCTGGAGGGAGGTTCAAGGCCCGTTCCGGCCGTCTGGCTGGCCGCCGCCTTGCTGCAAGCCGTGGCGACCTTCGGCCATGCGCTGCGAGGCGAACTGCCGGCCTGGGCCGCCTTCGGCGTGGTGAACACGGTGCAGATTCTCGCCGTGAGCCTGCTCTGGCTCGGTGCAGGCCACCTCAAGGGCGAGGCACGGCCGGCCTGGATGGCTGTGCTGCCGTCCGCGGCCTGGCTGGCCGCCTACCTGGTGCCCGGTACCATGGTGTCGCAGCCGCTGCGGCTCGCGATCTACGTGCCGCTAACGTATGGGCCGCTCCTCTGGGCGGTCGTGGATCTGTTCGGCGTCTGGCGGCGGCAGCAGGTCCGGGCGGCGCTGGATATGGCGGTCATGGCTGGCCTCATGGCGGCCTGCCTCCTGGGCGTGGTCGTCTATACCATTGTCTTTCCGCGCCTGCCGGACGACGCGAAGGCGATGTTTGTCGGCTTGCCCGGCCTAGTCACGTCGCTCTACGCGACCACACTGCCTTTTCTCATGCTCGCGGTCGGCCGGGAATTGGACTCGATCCACGAACGCGAGCGCCGGGAAGCCGCGCTCCAGGCGGGGCGCGTTGAGGTCGAGCGGCTTCATGCCGCGCTGCCGGCGATCGTGTTCCTCGCCCGTGTCACGATTGGTGACCAATCCATCAAGGTGGAGCACCTCTATCGCGGTGGCGATTCTCCCTTCGTCTTCGGCTGGCAGCCCGGCGAGCTGCCATCCTTCTACGCCCTCGCCAACATTTCCGACTACGGCACGGCCAAGGTGACCGAGCATTTCCGCAAGACGGTCGAGGCGGGCGAGAATAAGTGGGAATGGCGCATCAGGCGTCCGGATGGATCCTGGAGCTGGATCCGCACCCGGGCCAGGCTGCTCGCCCGGCTCCCGAGCGGCGCGGCCGAGATCGTCGGCTACAACCTCAACATCGATCGGGAGCGAGAGGCAGAGGCGCGCGCCATGGCCACCGCCCGCCTGGCCTCGGTCGGGGAGATGGCCGGCGGCTTGGCCCATGAGATACGCCAGCCCCTGCAGAGCATCTCCCTGGCGGCGGAAATTGCGCAGTTCAAGCTGCAAGAGGGCGACGTCCGTGAGGTGTCGAGCAGGCTCGACTGGATTGTCGACCAGACGCAGCGGACATCGGACCTGATCGAAAGTCTCCGCCGCTTTGCCCGCGGCGCGGAGGGTGCAGCCGGGAGCAAAGCGGTATGCGTGGGGACGGTGATCGATGCATCTTTGCAACTTATGCGCGGCAGCCTGCGCGATGGGCTGATCGATGTGGATGTCGTGGTGCCCGAAAAGCTCCCTGCCGTGCAGGGTCAATCGGTCCTGATTGAGCAGGTGCTGTCCAACCTGCTGCTGAACGCCCGCGACGCGCTGGCCGGCCAAGCCACCGGGATGCCGCGCAGGATCAGGATTGAAGTGGCGCCGGGGCCCGAGCTGACTGTGCAACTGGTCATCTCCGATACGGGTGGTGGGATTCCGGAATCGGTGATGGCGCGGCTTTTTGAGCCCTTCGTGACCACCAAGGGGCCGGACAGGGGTACCGGCCTTGGCCTCTCGATCTGCCATGGCATCATCAGGGAAATGGATGGCCGCATCGAGGCGAGAAACGACGGCGCAGGCGCCGTCTTCACCATCACGCTGCCGGCGGCGGAAGCGGATCTGGACGGACGCAGTGTGCCTCAGCATGCGGGACCGTAGCGAGCGTGGACCAGGGCTGCGCCATTAGGCGCGACGCCAGTCGACAAAAGGACTCATTGTCCCCTCGTCGCTGAACGATAACCCACACGACTCTCCATGCGTCTGCGCCACTTCTGCGCGACGTTGCGGACATGGATTCTACCGACCTCCGTCGCCGGCCCGAACGCGTTTTTCGGCGTTCGCTGGTTTCCACGACAGTGTGCGCGGCGCCGCTGCTGATGCAAGCGCGGGCTGGTTGGGCTGTTGCGTCGACGGGTGCGCCGACTTGGCGCAGCTTCAAGTCCCGCTTCTTGTCGCAGGACGGCCGCATCGTCGATCCGGCATCGCCGGATATCACGCATTCTGAGGGCCAGGCCTGGGCGCTTCTGCTGGCGGAGCATCATGATGACCGGGAGGCATTCGGGCGCATCCTGGCATGGACGCGCCAGCGGCTTGCGGTGCGGACGGACCGGCTTCTTGCGTGGCGGTACCGCACTGATGCGGGTGGTGTCGTTGACGACCACAACAACGCGACGGATGCCGATCTCTGCTACGCCTGGACGCTACTTCGCGCATCGCGGCGCTGGCCGCGTGATGGCCTGCGCAGCGCCGCCATCGCCATCGCGACCGATATCCGCCGAAATCTCATGCGCCAGGTCGGTAGCCGTTGGCTACTGCTGCCGGGTGCCCGCGGCTTCGAGCATGACCGCTTCGTCGTCGTGAACCCGTCCTACTACGTGTTCGGCGCGCTGGATGATCTGTCCGACGCGCTGGAGGATGACGCATGGAGTCGGCTCGCCGACCATGGCGAGCATCTGTTGCGAGACGCGCGCTTCGGTCGCTGGGCGCTGACGCCGGACTGGGTGCGCGTGGCGCGCCAGGACGGCCGGGTGAGCATGCTGCCAGGTCGCGGGGAGCGCTTCAGCTACGACGCGGTGCGCGTGCCGCTCTACCTGACATGGTCGAGGCGCTCCGTGCGCGGCCTGCTCGCACCCTATGTGTCCTTCTGGGCGGACAGTGCGCATGCGTATCTGCCGGCTTGGACCACGCTGACCGATGACCGGCCTTCGCCGTACGCGGCGGGGCCCGGCATTCGCGCCATCGCATCGCTCGTGCTGGCCGCGGCGGGCAAGTCGCCGGCAGATCTGCCGCCGCCCGGCGGTGAGCCCGACAACTACTACCACGCCGCGCTCGCGCTGCTGGCCCGGGCGGCGGGGCAGGAGATCGGTCAATTCCCGGTGGCGACCCAGTCATCGGCAGCATGAGCGGATCGCGTCCGATGCTTCTCGAGGTGACCTGCACATGGATGGGCTGAATGAGCCGATGATGCCGGAACGGCGCCGGCGGACTTACAGTGAGGATCTGGACGTCGCATTGGGCCAGCGCATCCGCCGCCTCCGCCTGATCCGCAATATGTCGCAAAACGATCTGGCGCGGCATTTGGGCATGACGTTCCAGCAGATCCAGAAATACGAAATGGGACGGAACAGGATTTCCGTCGGCTCGATGGTGATGATTGCGCAGGCTCTCGATACGTCGGTGGCCCTGCTGATGCATGGGCTCGAAGCGCATCTCGAGCGCGGCACGCGGGACCAGGAGCGTTCGCTAACAAGCAAAGAACTGATGGAGGAGGCGCGGCAGTTGGCCGAGGGGCTGGAGATGATGGGCCTCTTCAACGCCATCGGCTCCGCGGAAGCGCGTACAACATTGCGTTCGCTGGCGGTGATGTTTCAGGCGCTGCCGGAGGAAGGTAACGGGGATGCGGCGACACCGAAGCGAAGGAACCGCGCTCGCTCGCCGGCGGATGACAGTCTGCCGGCCCTTATGGTGTCGGGATGAAAAGGCTCCCCAACGTGGTGCCGCGGAGTTCGACGTTGATCGCCGGCCAGCCTACGGAAACGACCACCTGGCCGTCCGCATTCCTGCCGGCAAATGATAAGGCCGCTGTCGACCCGTTCTATCGAGTGACACCGCTACGATCCGCCGAGACGTTGATCCCGCGAGTCCTGCAGGGCCGCGGTACGCGCTCAGCAAGCAGCTTCGTCGCACGCGGTGTAGCCGTCATGGCGGAGGTCGCGGGTGCTGCGATCGTTGATTTCGTGTGGCCGCAACGCGTGCCAGAGATGTTAGTGGCACAGGGGCGCGCCCAACCCCTGGGCCTGTCAATGGTGCTGTTCCTGCATTGGTCGCCGGATGGTCAAGTGTCGGCGATGGTGCGCCGGCAAATGGCCTTGTGGCGCGAACAGGGCTTCACAGTTGTCTTCATTTCGAATGCAAAGGTGCCCGCTGCCGACTGGGATGCGGTCGGCGAATACGCGTCTTTGCTGATCCAGCGTGGCAATGCTGGCCGAGATTTTGGCGCGTGGCGCGATGCTTATCCCATCGCGACACGCTACTTTGGCGTGCCGAATGAATTGCTTCTTGCCAACGACAGCGTCCTCGGTCCGGTACGGCCAATTGCGCCCATCGTCGAGGCCTGGCGAAGGGCGGGGGAGGGAGTTTTCGGCATGACCGAGAGCATGGCACCAAAGCCGCATCTTCAATCCTACCTCCTGCTCGCGAGGGGGGAGCGCGCCGTCGGGTCGGTGGTGCGCCATCTCCTCCGCTTCCAGAACTCACGGAGCAAGTGGTGGATCGTGCGCACTGGGGAGATTGCCCTGTCCAGCAGGGTGATCGCGGATGGCTTGCAATGCGGCGCTGTCTTCGGCTACGCGGAAACGTGCCGCGCCATAGATCCGGTGACCCGGCGTGAACTCGGATTGCGCTTCGCGGAAGATGCAACGCCGCAGCATTGGCCGCTCAACCCGACCATTCATCTGTGGCGACCGCTGGTCGAGCGGCTTGGCTTTCCCTACCTCAAGCGCGACCTGCTGCGCGCCATGCCCGATGCGCTAGCCTCATCCGCACCTTGGAGGCCACTCGTCACCAACAGCGACGCAGCACTGATCACCGATCACCTCCGCATCATGGGCTTGCGGTGATGGCAGCGGGCATGCAACGGCAGCAAGCCCAACGCGGCGGTCTTTCCCGCGAGCCTGGCGTTTCTATCGGCAAGCTTGATCAGTGCCGCCAGTCGGCGCGCGGCGCCTTCGACGCTACGCTCCAGGCGCGCGAGGCGGCGAAGGACCGTGCCAAACGCGCCGCGGCCACTTACCGCATCGGCGAGGCCAGGCTGGAGAGAACGCTGCGCCGGTCCGGGATCGGACGACCTCGCCCCTTTGGTGGAAACACGATGGCGGGCGGAACCGTCGGCGACCTGCTGAGCGGGTCCATGAATGCGGTCGGCAAGACGGTCGCGAAGGCGGCCGTCGCGAAGGGGATTGTCCTGCTACTCCGTGGTTGAGCGGAGCGCGGGGAGCGGAAGGTTGCCAACCAAGTGGATGGCGACGGAGCGCTGCCGCTAGGGCATGCCGCGCAGGCGTGATCGTGCGGTCATCACTGGGCGACGAAAGCCAGCCGGGCAGATGAGCTGCTCAGACGATGCGGGTGTCGCTGCTTTCTCGCCGGCACAGAACTGGTCGAAGCCGTGCCGCTTCGTGAAGCATGCCTGTGGGGCTGAGCAATGAACGAGTGCGACTACTACGACAGAGCTTTCTTTGAGCGCCAAGCCGCCCGCAGCTACGGCTCTGCCAAGGCTGTTCTCGGCCGCATCATGCCGCTCCTGGCTGTTCGACGGGCAATCGATATCGGCTGCGGCGTCGGGACCTGGCTCCGGGCGGCATCCGAACTGGGGGCCGCGGAGGTGCTGGGCGTGGACGGCGACTATGTTGATCGCCGCATGCTCCACATCGATCCAAAGGACTTCATTGCCGGAGACATCGCTCATGAGTCCTTGAGCAGCCTTCTAGGCGCACGAGCGGTTGAGAAATTCGATATCGTCATGTGTTTGGAGGTCGCTGAGCATCTTCCCTTTGCCAGGGCGGCCTCTCTCATCGAGGAGCTGACTCAGCTAGGCGATGTCGTCGTCTTCTCGGCAGCCGTGCCATTTCAGTATGGCGCCGACCACCGCAATGAGCAGTGGCAGGATTTCTGGGCGATCTTGTTCCGTGAGAACGGATATGAGTGCTGGGACTGGCTGCGCGCAGAGACCTGGTTCGATCGGGATGTTGACTGGTGGTATTCGCAGAACCTGCTGGTCTTCGCTCGCAAGGGAAGCGCCGCAGCTGGCTGTCTGCCGGCTGCAGCGTTGGCGCAGGGGCGCAGCCTGTCACTCGTTCATCCACAAGGCTTCCTCGATAATTTGCTGGGCCGCTATCGAAGGTTCGGGAAAGTGGCTCTTGGGGAAGAGTTGGAGGATCTCTTCGCCATCGCAAGCGCAAACCGTGGCCAGGACGTTCACGTACCACTACTCCAAACGCTTCGACGTGCAGAGCAATCCCCTGCGGGCTCGCCTGATGTGTTTCCGTGGACTCGCCTTGAGACAGCCGATGTCGATGCGGAGCTTCATGCGACGCGGAACGCATTGCTACAGACGGAGAAGCTGCGACGGTCGGAGGTGGGGCGAGTCGAGCGACTGGAACTCCAGATCCTTGCAGAAAGAGCGCGGTCGACAGTCCTGGAGCATCGGCTGGCGGCGTTTCAAGCGTCCACGATCTGGAGGGCAACACGGCCGCTTCGGATCATGGCCGACCATATCCCCCCATTTGCCAGGCGTGCGGCAAGGGAGGGGGGCAGGCTCCTCTGGTGGACAGCCACTGGCCGGCTGCGGCAACGGCTTGCTCAGCGTCGACAGGACGTCTCGGACCAGGCTGTCAGCCGAGGTCCTCTCCCTGGCTTCAGTAGCGACGCCATCAGGCGTGCGGCTGACAAGCTGACGCGCTTTGAGCCGTTCCGAAGCCGGGACTACATGGCGCTACATCCAGCTGCGGCCAATTCTGGGCTCGATCCCGCCCTGCATTTGCTGCTTTACGCAGCTGAGGGAGATAAGCCGGCCTTCCAACCTTCTACAGTCGCAAAGGTGCTCGGCAGCTACTGGCAAGGCACTTCGTCAGGCGGCAAGGTTGCGACCACCGCCGTATCCTGCGCGGCCAGTCTCCCAGGGTTTCTGCCTGCTGTGGCGATCCACATCAGTTCGCTTGGCAACGTCTTCATGCGTGAGATCGCCGAGGATTTGGCGGCGGACCTGCAGGAGGCCGGCGCTGACGTAGTGATCCTGAACGAGGACGCACCGATTGCACCTGATCGCTATCTGAAGGTCTTTGTTGCGCCCCATGAGTTCTTCTCGCTTGGCCGCGGCCCAGAATGGTTGCGAGAGGAAGTTGTTAGCAATGCTATCGTGGTCAACACCGAGCAGGTGCAGACCCAATGGTTTCTGCGCGCGTTGCCCGCCATGCTCATGGCGCGCGGCGTCATTGATATCTGCGCCCAGACAGCCGACATGCTCTCTAAGGCCGGCGTGAAGGCGCTGCATCTACCTCCAGGCGCAAGGACAAGACCGACGATCCTCACGGACGAAGACCGTTCGCATCCGCTTTTTGCCGCATTGCCTCGACAGGCGAAGGCCAGCAGTGACTCTGTTCTACCCTTTGACCGTCGACCCCTGGACCTCGCTTTCTTTGGAACCGCGAGCCCGCATCGGGAGCGCTTCTTCGCCAGGGCCGCGCCTGTACTCGCCGAATTCGAAAACTTCCTCTACTGTCGTCCCAGCAGCCACGGCCCGATTAATGGCGCTGGCGGTGACGGCGCCCTCACGCGACTGGCGTGCCACGTCTCGGCGAACGCTCGAATCACGCTGAACATTCATCGCGACGAATTTGGCTACTTTGAGTGGCATCGGATGGTGCGCACAGGCATCTGCTCCGGGAGCCTCATGGTTTCAGAGCCTTGCCTACCGCACCCCTTCATCGAGCCGGGTCAGCACTACCTGCAGGAACTGCCGCGCTACTTGCCCGACTTGATAGAGTGGCTTCTCTCCAGCGCTGACGGTCGCGAGACTGCCCAGCGAGTGATTTCACAGGCGGGCCATCTCGTACGCGGTGCGCTCAGCCCTGCACAGACTGCATCGGGCTTCTTCACCTTCGTCACGCAGACAGCGCCTGAGATCGTCCCATGAATCGCCTTGCATCGGCCGAAACGCTCTACGCTTCGGCATCAAGCCACGAGTGGAAGTCGGATCTCGTAACGGTCGCCGTTAGTCTCTTTAACTACGCAGCCTTCCTGCCTGCATGCCTTGGCTCGATCCTGGCGCAGCGGCACGAGTCCCTCGATCTGATCATCGTCGACGATGCATCTGACCGTGATGATTCGGCCGAGGTCGCGCTCGCCTGGCTGAAGGAGAATTCAGACCGCTTCTGCCGCTCGACCCTGTTACGCCACAGCCGGAACCAAGGCTTGGCACAAGCGAGGAACACTGCATTCGAGCAAGCGCGCACAGATGCGGTTTTCGTAATTGATGCGGACAACCTGATCTACCCACGTGCCATCAGCCGCCTGAAGCACACGCTCGACGAGACGGGTGCTGCTGCGGTGTACAGTCAGCTGGAGTTCTTCGGCACGGAGAAGCGGCTGGGTTATGCTGATGTCTGGCGGCCTGACGCCTTTAGAACGGGCAATTACGTGGACGCCATGGCGCTGGTCTCTCGCCAGGCGTGGCGAACTGTCGGCGGCTATACCCATCTCGAAGGCGGCTGGGAGGATTATGAGTTCTGGTGCAAATTCGTCGAGAGTGGCCTGTCGGCCGTCTACGTGCCGGAGATCCTTTGCCGCTACCGCGTGCACGCTGACTCCATGCTGCGGACGGAGACATTGACCGCCCACCGTCACCTCTCGGTCGAGATGATGTCCAGGCATTCATGGCTTGATCTTCAGCCCGAATAACTTGCGGCGCCGCCGCCAGGTTTGCTGTCGAACGAAGCGCTCGCGACGAGGCTGCGGATGCGGGGGGCGTGCTCCCCGCTATCCCGCCGGGGATAACGTGCACCCGTTCTCCGTTTGGTCCTGATCGGGGCCGTGGCGGATCGGGCCGAGGGCGCGGGGCCCTCGAGTAGCGCAGCGTCCGCGGGCCGATCCTTCGTGCGGGCGCTGTGGCTGGCAAATTCCTGTGATGTCTAACCGCCGAGGCTGCCGTGGGGACGGACCCGATTGCGGTCCTCGCGCCAAGCCTCGATCATTGGACGCGCTTGACCGCCGCAGCAAGGTTCGACGCGCTGTGTTGACCCAGCCGCCGATAGCCGAATCGGCGCCGCTGATGGGCCAACTCGCGCAGCCGCTTCCGTAGCTCCGTATCCCCGCCATCGGCCCGCTCAGTTTCTTCTCAGAAGGTCCCGCAGCACCGAGTTGTCCATCACCGCCTCAGCCAGCAGCTTCTTCAGCCGACGGTTCTCGTCCTCCGGCCCCGTCAGCCGGGGCGCCTCCGACGGCTTCAGCGCGCCGCACTTGGACTTCCAGTTGCAGGGCGTCTGGTTGCTGATTCCGCGCCTCCGGACAAGATCCGCCGCCGCCCGCCCCGCCTCGTGCTGCTTCGCCATTCCGAGGATCTGACCCTCAGGGAATCGGCTCCGTCGGATCGTCCTCTGCTCCTCGACGGATCTCGCTTATCCCTGGCTGGAACCACGGGAAGTACGTCTTGCGAAAAGCCAGGCAGGCCTATCCCGGACGGTCGGCGGTTTGAGCCATCGGGTACGGTTGTGACTGCGGCTGCAACACCAGCAAGCCAATCAACTCAGGCGCCCGGCGCAAGGCCCGGCGCAGCAACCTGCTCCGACTGGCAGCGGCATCATGCGCCTGTGTCCAGCCGGCCACGCCCTCGCGCCACGCCAGCTTCGGGGCCAGGAGGCCGATGCGCCACTCGATCAGGAGGCGTAGCTGCAGGTCCCATGGGGCTGCCGTGCCAAGATTCGGATCCCAGCCACCGACTCTTTCCAGCGCCTCTCGGCGGTAGACGAAGCCTAGGCTGTTATCGCCAGGACCCCGCAGCGCTTCTTCGAGATGCAGTTCACCGCGCGCGATGCAGGCATCCCCGATGACACTGGCCGGGATGGCTACGGCTGCGAGGCTTTCGGCGTCTGCCTCCTGGAAGCGATCCTGGGCGGCTTGGAGATAACCCGGCGCCCAGCGGTCGGGCGTGTCGAGCACGGCGACCAGCGGGCTGGTGACCTCGTTGCAGAGCAATGCCAGCCGAGCGCCGAGCAATTCCGTATCCGGAATAACGGCCCACCTCGCGGTCGAGGACGCTGACAGGCTTGCGGGCAGAAGGCCTGCAGCGCCCTCCGCATCCTGCACGGCGTAGATGATCTCTGCCGGCGGCACGCTCTGCTGCGCGAGGCAGTCCAGTGCGGCTTCCCAGGCGGGTGTTCCCGGGAGTGCGAGGATGAGGACGGCCACGAGGCGATCTTCCTGCGGGAGAGCCCGGAGAGTAGGTGACAAGCGGCGGCCCCCTGACATGAAAGAACGGCGCCGATCTAACGGTGGTGGCGTTCGCGGGGATAGGTCGCGTCTTGTTGCTGTTTGTGCTGAGCTGTGGACTTGCTGTCCGTGCCAAGCAGGGCGTTACGCGATGCACAGGCTGGGCGGTCTTTCGGGCACGGACACGCACGAAGACCCATTTTCCGTACTGGGGCAGGTCGGCGAAGGCCATGCCGTTGTCGGTCGGCACCGGGCGGCTCCGGTAGCGGATGACCTCGACGATCTCGCGCAGGAGCGCAGCGCCAATCATCTTGGTGTAGGCGTCCAGGAAAGCGACGTGGACGGACTTGGAGATCCGGTCGATAGCCATGACCAGGAAGATGGCCCTCGACCAGGCAGATTCGCAGACGTCGATGTGACAGCGCCAATCGTCGTCTCGGCGAAGCGCTCGCGATTGGCGGCTTCCTGCTCGCCGCGCTGCAGGCGGGAGCCGCCTTGCCGCGACAGGGAGCGATGAAGACCTGCTGCCACAGCGCATCCCCCGCCTGGCGGGTCACCGATGCACCACCACTCCCCGGGACGAAGCGCCTGATCGCTATCTGTTAACTAATTCCAAGTCCATTGCCTCTAAGCTTGTTCTCATGCGCTGGCGCCGACATCATGAATGGCGACTTTAAGCTGCTGGAAGCGGGGGTTTCTTGCCCGGGATTTTAGGAAGGCACCATGGAGCCGAGGAACGTCGCAGAAGCGGCAGACACCTGCGCCCTATCCGAGGCGCAAAGGACCAGGCTCCTGCTGGTCGACGATGACGCTGTCTTCGCCAGTCAGTTGTCCGCCTATCTTGTACAGCATGGCTTTTCGACGCGCTGCCTGACGGAGGTCTCGGCCTTCGCCGAAGTGCTGGCCAGCTACGCGCCCGCCCTCGTCATTCTCGACCAGCGGCTCGGTGACGTGACGGGGACCGAAGTGCTGAAGTACCTGCGTGAGCGCAGCGACGTCCCGTGCATCATCCTGACGGGATGCTCGGACCCCTTCGATCGCATCGTCAATCTCGAGGTCGGTGCTGATGATGAGGTGCAGAAATCAGTCGCACCGCGTGAAGTTCTGGCTCGGATCCGGAGCGTACTGCGTCGGGCGAGTGGGAAGGTGCTTTCGGAGTCGGCCAGACCGCCTATCAAGCGCGAGCATGGGTGGCGGCTGGACAAAGGACGCCGAGCCGTCTTCGCCGCTGACGGCCAACCCTGTGCGCTGACGACGGCAGAATACGAGACCTTGGTTCTCCTGCACGACAACAAGAGCAGTCCTGTGAGCCGGGACTTCATCAGCCGGCATGTCTTCCGCCGTCCCTGGCGCGAAGGCGACCGTGCGGTTGATACCGTTATCAAGAAGCTTCGACGCAAAATCGAGCCGAAGCCCGATGAGCCCGAGTCGATCAAGACTGTCCGCCAACTGGGCTATGTATTTGTCGACTTCCCAGCAGGCGAAGCCAGCCGATGACGTCCAGGTCGCCGACAGTGATCGACGGCGCGGAGGCGCTGCACCGATGGCCGCGAGGGCCGTTGCCACGGCCGAGCTACGACGTTTCTGAGGGCGTGTAGCACTCCACTCACTACTACAATTCACCACATGGTGGCGGCTGCGTGAAGACGCCAGATACGTGCTGGGTGCACGCCCCTAGGAGCTGATTCCAGTTGATACGTAGGAGGACTATCCTTGGCGGCCTTCTGGCACTCTTGCTCGTCGCCGCAGGGTGGTCCGTTGCATTTCGTGTTGCGCACGAGGTCGAGCGTGAGGCCGTCCGGGCCGGCGAGATCTATGCCGAGCACTCCGCGACGGTTGCCGAGAAGATTGCGGAGGGTCTGGAGAGGCAACTGAGGGAGTTGAATGCGCTGGCGCAGCAGTGGCTTGCGCACCAGTCCGACACGCAGCGTTCGGTACAGGCTGAATTGGTTCGTGCCATGGTCCGGCAGCTTCATCGCTCGGGCTCCTATGTCTCCCATTACATGGTTCACGACCGTGACGGGCGCGTCTTGTGGCAATCAGACGACGGTGTCCCGACCCTGGGAAGCGCCAGCCCCGAAGCGTTGCCGCCGCTGGTTGGATTTCGCAATCCGGCATCGGATCTCTGGCTGGAAGTCATTGCCTCTCGCGACAACAACGAGTCCGTCGGCATCTACGCCAGCGTCGGCTTGGTAGGGGACGGCGGAGAGTTGACAGGAGTTACTGTGGCGGTGCTGCAATCGTCAGCTCTGTCGTTGGAGCTTGCCCGCGCACGATTGGTCGATGGTTTCGTGTTGGCCCTTATCCTCGACACTGGTCAGCTTATCGCGCGATCGGCACCGGGGCCGCTGGAGATCGGCTCCCCCGTCGGTGACCCTGCGGTCACCGCGCGGCTGGCGGCAGCCGATCGCGGGCAGATCCGGGCCATAAGCACGGTCACGGGCAGGGATCAGATCATCGCATGGCGACGCCTCCCCAACCTGAACCTGTTCGCCATCGGTACGACGAATGCCGAGCAACAACTTGCGACCGCCTTGGGGGTTCGCCGCACCGCTTTCGTTGCGGCTGGCTTGGCTACCGTCTTCGTGGTGCTGGCGTTGCTGGTCTGGCTGAGGATGCGCGACGTCGAGGACGCGCGCAGTGCGGCGTTGGCACAACAGGCCTTGCGCGGTGAGTTGGAACGCTTGATCGGTGGAATTCCGGCCCTTTTCTTCCTCCGGCAGATGCTGCCCGATGCGAGTTCGAGGTTGGTCTATCGCGGCGGTGATCTCGAGGCAGTGACGGGATGGCCGGCTCGCACCTTCGACGGTTGCGATAGCCTGGCCGAATGGACCGAACTTGAGGATGCGGAGCGCGAAGCGTTTTTCGCCCGGGTTGCGTCAGAGGGAACGGCCAGTATCGAGTACCGCTTCCGACAGCCAAATGGCGGCTTCAGACATATGCGGCTGCATTGCAGGCGCCTGCGCAAGGACGATGCAGGCGTGACTGAGATTGTCGGCTACATGCTCGACGTGACATCGGAGGCACAGGCGGAAGCGCGCGCGCAGGTGGCGGCCAGGCTTGCGTCCCTGGGAGCGATATCGGCCGGCTTGGCCCATGAGTTGAAGCAGCCCCTGACGGCAATCTCACTGGCTGCGGAAGTCGCACAGGTCCAGGCGCAGCAGATCGGTGCAAGCGCGATTACCGATCGATTAGGCCAGATTGTCGAAGAAGTTGATAAGACCGTTCATCTAATCGAAAGCCTGCGACGCTTCGCCCGCGGTAGCGGAGCAGAACCAGAGCTTCGTAGCGTTGCGGTGGGTGCTGTTGTCGAAAGCGCGGTGTCGCTGGTGTGGCGGCATCTGCGCACACTGTCGATCAATATCGATGTCGATACGGGACCACCAGGGCTTGCGGCGATCGGGGAGCCGGAGGCCATCAAGCAGATCCTGGTGAATCTCCTGACGAATGCCGGCGATGCCCTGGGTGCGATCGCTATTGGTGGCCGTCGACATGTGACGGTGCACGTTGAGAAGGACGCATCGAGCGGTAGGGTGTCGATATCGGTCGCCGACAATGGTGGCGGTATCGCCCCCCACGTCCTGCCCCGGCTGTTCGAGCCCTTCGTGACCACGAAGCCAGCCGAGTTCGGCACGGGGCTTGGACTCTCGGTATCGCATGGGCTTGCCAAGGCAATGATGGGCGAGATTCGAGGCGCAAACTCCGGGGATGGTGCCGTTTTCACGCTCCTGCTCGAGGCTGCGCCGGATTGACCGGGGCGTGCTCAATGGGATGCGTCGAAGTCTCAGAGCCCATCCGGAAAGGAATTGAGTCGGTGGAGTCGGTTGTGATTCGCTGTTCCTGCATGGTCTTGGGGACTGCGGGATGGCGTGGACGGTGGAGCATCGGCGGGCAGCGGACCGGCG
>JAIXWG010000059.1 GCA_027482245.1 Acetobacteraceae bacterium
AAAAAAAAAAACTTCCAACCTAAACCCCCCCCCCCCCCCCCTTCAAGTTTTTCCTACTATGGGAAACGCGAAGGATCAGAGGCATCATCGCCTGTCACAATAGCCTCGAAGCCGATCTGCCGCCGGTATGCCGCTAGCATCACGTCGCGAAGCTCTCCCGCATAGCGGGATGCGACGAGGAAGCTGTCGTGGATGCCGAGACAGGGAATGTCCCGTTGGGCGAAATGCAGCATGACCTCCTCGGCAATGTCGGAATCCCGGCGCTGCAAGACCAAGCCGACGCCGGTCCCCAGAAAGGCCGCAACGGGCTTTAGGGCTGAGCGCGTGGCTTCCACCAGCGCCGGCCACGGCATGCCCCCGGCCTCTTCGTCGTAGCCTCTGTATGGCCGCTTGAGGCTGCCACCCATGTTCAGCATGGCGTTCAGCGCCGTCTTCGCGACCGTGCGGGGCACGGGGAGTAGGAGATAGGGGTCCGCCGGGGCTTCTACGCGGGCAAGGACGTGATAAGCCATCCGAGCCGCACACGACTTGAAGTCTAACTCGACGGTGGGCTCGCCATCGATGCGGACGTAGCGGCGTAGGCCGAGAACCCGATCCGGGATCAGCTGCCAATTGGCGCCATAGAACCTGCCTCCCTGCCCGAAGTCACTGTTGCTGAAGATGCGGTGCAGTTGGGTCTGTCCGAGCCATGCGTCGATGCCGCCAGCGGAGGGTGCCGCGCCGCCCCGGTGGAAAGCCGCATCGCTTAGCTTATCGAGGAGTGCTTCGGCGTCCTGCGGCGACATATCGGGCATGGTCACGCGCCCTGGGCGGTTCGCAGCGTTGATGATCGCGATCCGCTGGCGCATGCCGGCAGTCTCGGGGGTTTCGAGGAAGCGGACGGCCTCCGGCCGGTTCCAGGCGACCTGGCCGCCCTTCTGTGCCTTCGCGCGGGTCTTCTTGGCGCGCAGGATGACGAGGTCGGGATAGGCCTCCAGGACGAAGCAGGAGGCGCTTGCAGGCCCCCGGACGGGCAGCCGGTCCGTCAACGCAGCAGTCGCCCGCACGAGCGTGTAGGAGCCGCCCAGCGCCCCCTGACGGGTGATTTCGGCCAGTCCAAGGGCGATAAGCCCCGCCCTTGCGCCGTCGATAGTCGCCCGCCGAGAGAGGATGGGGTTCCGCACCATCGTGGCGTCAGAAAACCACGCCGCCTTGCTGGGCAGCGCAACGCTCAGGACAGGGTTGATTGCCGCCGCGACAACGAGGTTGGCGACCAGCAACTCCACGTTCGAGGCGATCTTCGCCTTCGCTTCCGCCGTGTGGTCGCGGGTGGTTGGCCGACGGTTCGCGAGCACTTCCGCCGTGATGACGCCGATGGCCTCGCGCATGGCGCACGAGGTGACCCTCACCTTCTGATGGAAGGGCTGGTGCGGCGGGATGATGTATTGCGCATTGCCCACCCAGGCTGAAAGGCGATCGAAGCCCCACGTCAGGGGGTCGTCGTCGGCTTCCACCGGCCAGTCTTCCCCGTCGTCGGTCTGCGCCGGAGCGTTCTGGCTGCTGACCGCTTCTTCGGGTGACACCCCGACCGACCCCTCAGCCGCGTCGAGAAGGGGTTTCTCGCCGGAAGTGGTATCCATGGCCGAAACGGTCATGCATGCCGGTCGCGCATACGCATGCGCTTCGGGTGTCGATGAACTCCTCGCATCAAATGGGATTTCTGAGCATCCCGCTGCTCCGGAGTGGTGAGCAATACCCATGCTGCCCGACGGCAACGCGGCGTGGTTTCCGTCGTCAGCGGGCGCTTCGGTTGGGCCGATAGGCACCGCCGGCTTCGGGGAAGGTGGCTCGGGGGAGAGCGGGTCGCGGACAGGTCGCATAGCCGACCCGTATGCCAACTGCGACTGATCGACGCGCGTGAGAAAACTATTCGTAATCAACGTATGGGTGTGCCTGGGCGCATGTCCGGCCGCCGCTAGAGGCCTGCGCGGCAGCGCCAGCATAGTGTCGTCGCCCGCCGCCGGATCGGCAGGCCGCGCATCGCCGCCACGAAGTCCCGCGTGTCATAGTTCTTGTCCGCGCCGAGTGTGCTCCGCGGTGCGCGGTCCAGCCCCGCCATCATGGCCTCGCCCGCATCCCGCTCGGCGGTGCCGGTCGCCCGCGTCGTGGTCGCCGCCACGGCCAGGCCGTGCCGGTTCTCCATGACCACATGCCCGGCATAGCAGAGCTTCGAGGCCTGCCCGTTCGACTTCCGCGCCAGCCGCGCATCGGGATCGGTCTTCGAGGCGTGGGTCTCGTTGCTGCGCTTCTCGCCATGGAAGTCACGCTCGCCGTTGCGGCCGGGTCCGGGCGGCGTGCCGGAGCCGTCCTTCGGTCGGAAGCTCTTCATCGACGCCCAGGCCTCGATCAGCGTGCCGTCCACGGAGAAATGCTCCGACGACAGCAGCGGCTTGACCTGCGGGTCGGCCAGCACGGCCGCGAAGAACTTGGCCGCCACTTCACCCCGCAGCAGCCGGTCCCGGTTCTTGGTGAACACCGTCACGTCCCAGACCGGGGCGTCCATCGACAGCCCGATGAACTAGCGGAACAGCATGTTGTAGGTCACCTGTTCCATCAGCCGCCGCTCGGACCGAACCGAGTAGAACGCCTGCAGCAGCAGCGCCCGCAGCAGCTTCTCCGGCGCGATCGAGTTACGCCCCCCGCCGGCATAGAGCGCATCGAAATCGCCGGACAGCCGCTCCAGCGCCGCATTCACCAGCAGCCGGATCGCCCGCAGCGGATGGTCCGGCGGCACCAGCGCCTCCGGGCTCACATAGGTGAACATCGATCCCGTCTGCCGATCCGAACCGCGCATTGTCCAACCCGCCGCCGCCCATAACAGCGAATCAGGTCACAGCCGTTCTAAACAGCCGAATTTCCGCAGCCTGCTAGAGCAGATGGCGCTTGCAGGGGCCATGCGAACCTTGGCCGCCGGGTAGACGAAGCGGGCGATACAATACTAGCTGACAATATTGAGAGTCTGCTCAATCTAATCATGCCACTAAGGTCAGCCAACCTGAGTCATTTCAGGATTACAAAATCGATCCTGGGCCCTATTTTTCTTCTGCTTCCCCTTCAATAGTCCGACTCTCTACGCCGCGTTCCAGCTCCTTTAAACGCTTGGCTGCAGGCACAAGCCCAAGTGGAGCCAGCGCCCGTTTCGCGCTTACTACAAAGTAGTTAGCTCGTACCGTTTTGTAGTGATGCCAGAATACTCGCCACAGTAAGTGGCTGGCCAGCACGATGCGCAACAAGTGGCTGCCTTTATAGTCCGCTAAAGCGCTTTTGAGCAGATCGTTGCCCCTGGCGGCATCCACATCCAGCATCCACGCAGCTCGCATTAGATGTTCCATTGGGTTGTCTAATGATAAACTATCTAAAATCGGCGCAAGCACCTTCACGCCAGCCGACGAGCTTATGGTTCCAAGAACGCGGCCCATAGGTTCTAATATCGCATTTAATTCGGCGCTATGCAAAAATATTTCCAAGTTAGCTTTTATCGTATCAAATTCATTCGCCTCTGCGCCGACTTCTTTGATGTAGTGCCAAATCTCCTTGTCGGAGAGCATATCTTCTCTGATTTTTGCAAAATCTATGCGCAGCCGATTTCGCGTCCAGATGTCTGAGAACTTGCATCCAGCCTGGACAACAATCTTAGCTAATTGCTTCTTTGTGCATGCATCCAACGCTTCAGAGCCAGAACCCACTCCAATTGAAGAAAGCAACAATGCTCTCGAGAGACCATCTAGAATTTCGAATTCCGTTTTCACTCCATCGGGAAGGGACGCCGCCGCTGCGGGATCTCTGCTTCTTACCTCTGAGCGAACATGGCGCTTAGCATCCAGCATGCGCTGCTTTTCAGCACGCACGTTGTCATCTGTCTCCTTGCGCTCAAGCTTTTCAGCCGTGCTCACCAGACCCGCAGACAAGCTGGAAAGCTGCCGTACGCTTGACAACGCTGTCAGCTTTCGTCCCTTCTCAGCATACACATGGGGGCCTGCGTAGATGCGATTAGCACGTTCAAGAGCGCTGTTTGCATACTCCTGAACCTGCCTGATAACCGCGCTGTCGGGTCCAAGCTCGCAATACAAATCGAAGGCATAGAAATTGAAGCTTGAGGTTGCGGGATCGAAATACGTCCGCGCTATTTTGGGATGTTCGCGAAGCGCTTCCGCCAGAAGATAGCTCTCCAAATATGGGTGAGTAAAATATATGCGTCCGCTGGACTGGTAAAGAAGTCCATTCTGAAAGAAGGGACTCAAGAATTCAGTTTGCGGCACATCAAAGGCGTATTCTCGCAAAAAATCCGCTGTTAATTTAGACAGTTTTTCGTCATCTACCTTGTGATCGTCGTTAATCATATCAAGAACTAGGCGGCGCAAAAATCTCTCGCGCGTGGTCCTGCTCAAATTCGGCTTTGAGCGGTCGGCGGCAACGATCAAACTTAATAGACCATCCACTGCAAGCTGAATGAGTTCGGCTCTCTTGTTTGCATTTATTAGTGCCGCCAGCGTCTCTTCCTGTAGCCCGGCAAAATAGGTGGGATGGGCGTCAAGGCGGAATTTTCTAAACGTATCATCCAATCGTATCGCAACCACCTCTGCCTCGCGTGGTGTCATATCAAACGCGCGTTCCAAGAATAGCGCCGTTTCTGCGAATGAGACTGGTGCGAGCCCGAAGTCCGCTACATTATTCTCTCTTGTGAATTCGTCGATAGCAGCAGCGCTGTCCTCCGCCTTAGTAAGTATGATTACTTTAGCTGCAATGCTTTCTAGCTCCGCTGCAAGAAATTTCATGCGGCTTGCGGAATTGAACTGCGGCTCCTCGATGATAAAAACCCGGATAAACTCCGGTTCACTTGACGGCCCGCGCAATTTTTCGGGAATCGAGGCGACTAATCCAAATTTTGGAGGCCGAATCGCGGTGCCTTTGACAACAAAAGGCAACACAACTTTGCCGTCTATCTGCTGACGCAGCAGCGAGTGCGCCAGTGACCACCCCAAAGCTTGGTTCGGGAAAGTCCGCGGAAGACGTAAGAGAGTATGCTCGCTTGCTAGTAAGCAATCCAAAATATTAATTGGTTCGTTGCCGCTTTGTCCGCCCAGTTCATCTGCATACCCAACACGCACGGCGCGCGGGACCGGCAAATAAAAGCCATCTGGACGAGCGCGAAACTCTGGAGACAATTCTCGGAGCCGCTCTGAAATTTCCTGCTGAAGCTCGCCGACAACAGTAAGTGAAGGTTGTCTTGCGGAAAACAACTCCCCTTCCTGATCACCTCTGCCTGCTGCATGGCGTTCCATGACGGTGAGCAAACGCGAATCCTGAACCTGCAGGTGGAGGAGCCGCGAGGCATTCAGCATCGCGAGGCGTCTGGCGGCGCCCTTTGTCCGGAGTTCCAGTTTTGTCTTATCACTATCTGCAAGATCGCTGATACCGCGGATTGCGACTGCAGGAATTTTTGCAATTGAAACTTTTTGGAATACACCGCCAGATTCGGTTTCAATGGCGGTAACTTTTCTGTGGAGTTCTTTTAGTCTGCGGTTGAACGCCGCACTTGCGGATACGGGGCCACAAGCAATGGGACCGATATGTAAAGTGGGCTTCGAGGGAATGCCGCCTTCGCTGCTTAGTAAGCCAACGTCTTTAGCGCCAGCGCTTTGCCACTCATTGTACGATCCGCGCAGCATGGGATGTGTGCGGAGGAAGGCAAATGAAGCTACCACCTCTGCATCAACATTGTAGAAATCCGGATGGAATGACACTTTCCCTTTTTCACTTACCTTGGCATTATGCAAAACATCGATCACTTCATTTGAAATGCAGACATCTCCAACGGCTAGGTCACTAGAGACGCCCCCCGCAATACCAAGGACCACGACCAAATCAGGTGCAAAATTTTGGATCGCCAAATCAGCAGATGTGCTTGCGCTCTGTGAGCCCATCTGTTCAGCCAGCACTGAAACTAGACGCAGGCCTGACCGTGGCGTCTTGTGCTCTAAACACATCCATCGATCAACAGAAACATCCTTCTTGTATGGAAAGACTTCTTGAAAGACTTCATATTCCTCGGGAAGAGCGATAAGAACGGCGACGGTAAGGTCAGTCAAAGCTGTAGATGCCAAGATATCTTCTCCTCATAGTGCGCTGATTTAGGGCGGCCCTCAAAAGAATAGGCACTACGTCATTACATATGAGAATCGCCGAGGTTCGCAAGCGATAATTAAGCGGAGTGGATCAGTACGCTCGGCATATTCAGCATTCCTCGCCAATACGCAGGGCGCTCGAATACGGGCTAGGCGCACCTCAATCTCCGGGTTCGGCCGCTTCTAAGGAATGTATCTCGACGAAGGGGGGATCCACAACCGGGATTTGGGTCTGGCAGAGATAGTCCGGTCCGTGCGGCCGAGTTGCTCGAGAAGAGAGCCGTGTGTCCAGGCTACGCAACGCACAGCCAAACTGTCGCAACGCCTCACCCGAACACAGGCCTGCCCCAACCGCCAGCTACGGTTAACCGAGCAAGCTGGGATGTAAGCTGAGGGCTAGGTAAGATCGCATTTTTTTATTGCGTCACTTAGCCTAGCTGCAGGAGAGCGGCGGTTAGCCGCGATGGAACCGCGTGTCGTGTAAGCGATTGGGGGCGTAGCCTTCTGGAAGGGTGGACGCTAAGCGCTGCCGCGAGGTCACCTTTTTTTGCGCTGCCGCCCTTTTACCCGCGAGCTGCAGGCCGCTGCAAATCCCACGATAGATTGTGGTGTCCGCGCCTTACGATTGTCTTCCAGCGTCGCGGTATATGAGTATCCGGGGGGTGGGGCAGGCCCCAGCCTGCCCGGTGGCTGGTGGGGGGGCACACCATGAGGCGTTTCCGAAGTTGCCCGCTGGCGTGGAGCATCGCCCTCGGTCTGTCGGCGCCCGGAGTAGCGCCGTTGCGTATCCTTGCCCCCACCCACCTCACAATCGGGTCATGTGTCATTGCTTAGGCGCAATCGAGCCGTTACGCTTTCCGTCAACGTCCGTTGAGGGTACGCGTAAATGCAGCCTGTCGCCCGCTTTGTTTCCTATCTCCGCGTCAGCACCGACCGGCAAGGGCGGTCTGGCCTTGGGCTTGAGGCCCAGCGCGCTGCCGTTGGGCACTACGTGTCCGCCGCAGGCGGGACGATGATCGCGGAGCATGTAGAGGTCGAAAGCGGGCGGAAGGTGGACCGGCCGGCGCTAGCAGCTGCCCTGGCGGCATGTCGGCAGCATCGGGCCACGCTGGTCATCGCGAAGCTGGACCGCCTTGCCCGGAACGTCCACTTCGTGTCCGGGCTCATGGAGAGCGGTGTCGAGTTCATCGCGGCCGACATGCCCACAGTGAACAGGCTCACAATCCATATCCTCGCCGCTGTCGCCGAGGAGGAGGCACGGATGATCTCTGCCCGAACCAAGGCCGCGCTGGCTGCCGCCAAGGCACGTGGCGTGAAGCTTGGAGGAGTGCGGCCCGGCAGTGCCGACGTAAGGGCGTTTGCACAGCATGGGCATGCCGTCAGCCTTTCTGTCCGTCGCCAAGCCGCTGAAAGGCATGCGGTGGACGCCATGCCGGCAATCCGGGCTCTCCAGGCCCAGGGCGTTACCACCCTCTCAGGCTTGGCCCGCGCCTTGACCGCCCAGGGCGTTCGGACGCCAAAGGGCAAGACAGCGTGGCAAGCGGGACAGGTCGCGCGGGTGTTGGCCCACGCGCCTGCCTGACTGCCGACCGGCTACCCGGTGGCGCCGGACTCCCGCGAGGCGATCCAATCGGCAAGTCGCTCGGCGTTCTGCGCCACCTCCGACTGCGTTGGGGCGGAGTAGTGGCGGAGCGTCGTCATGGGGCTTTCATGGCCAACCATGGCGGCCACGGTCGCCACCGGAATGCCCATGCGCTGTGCCTGAGTGATGAATGCTCCACGGATGCCGTGAACGGTCATCGCCTGCGGCAGCCCGGCCAAACGCCTTGCCTCGCTCCACGTGTCGTCCAACGCCGCGCTGATGGGCTTGCCCATCGCGTTGCGGGCGATGCTCGGGAAGACGTGGGGGCTGTCCAGCAGCGCCCTGCGTAGGCGTTCGGTAGGCTGCCCATGAGCCAGTTCCTGCACAACGGCGTTGGCCTCAGCCAGAACGCTCCTGAGCCCGTCGCTGCCCGGCACCCGCTTCGGTCCGCTGCGTGCAGAGGTCTTGTGGCGCGCAAGCAGGAGCGATCCGTCCGCAGCAACAGCGTCCCTGCGAAGGCAGGCAATCTCGCCCTTCCGGCACCCTGTCAGAACCAGCGCCAGGAGGGCCAAGCGTCCCAATCGGTGGAGGCCGCATTCCGGGTCACGTAGGACAGCGACAAGGCGTGCCCACTGGGCGTCGTCGAGGGCGAATGCTCGGCTGCCAAGACGCAGGCGGGGCAAACGCCAGCGCGGCGCTTCCGGTAGCAGCCGGGCATCCTCTGCCCATCGCAGCGCGGCCCGAACGTAGGCCACGACCTGGTTCGCCATGCCACGCAGGTCTCGGGCCGCCAGCCCGTCCCGGACTGCCAGGACATGGAGGCGCGTAAGCTTTTCCAGCGGGACAGCCCCGAGGGTAGGCCGCACGTGGTTGTCCATGCAGGCATGGATGCGTGGCAGGCTGACCGGTGGCGACTGGCGCTCCGCCATCGCAGCCAGCCAAGCGTCCAGCAGGCCGTTCACGGTCAGCGCGTCGGCCGCCGTGGTGGCTGCGATGGGGGTTGCGAGGACCGGAGTCGGGTCCAGCCCGGCCTTCAAGGCGATCACTACCCGGCGCGCATCTGCGAGTGTTGTCGCCTTGATGGTCTTCCGCCGGCCTTCGGTGGCCCTGCCCTGGAACACCCAGCCTTTGGCGCCGCTGGGCTGGATCACGAGCCCCAGGCCGGGCACGACGCTGTCCCACAGGAACAGCCTCGTTTCACCCGGCGCTGCCTTCCGGATCATGTCCGGCGTCAATGTTACCCGCATCTCGTCGACTCCTTACCCGGTAACATCCGGGCCTTGTTGGGCCTTCGAGAGCAGGGAGTCTCCTTGAGCTAAGCTTCTGATCCGGCTCGCATCTTCAATTTCACGAACGATACGACCCGTTGATGTCGATGTAGCCATGCGTGAGGTCGCAGGTCCACACGGTCGCCTTGCCGCGGCCGAGGCCGATATCGACCTCGATATGGACTTCCCGCCCCTTCATGTGGGCGACGACCGGCGTCTCGTCATAGCCCGGCACCACGCCGCCCTCCCGCGCCATCCAGGTGCCGCCGACAGCAACGGAAAGGCTGTCGCGGTCCGCGGGCTCGCCGGCCTTGCCGACGGCCATGACGATGCGGCCCCAATTCGCGTCCTCGCCCGCGATCGCGGTCTTCACCAGCGGTGAATTGGCGATCGACATGGCGATGCGGTGGGCGGACTTGGCGCTGACGGCGCCGGTGACGTCGATCTGGATCAGCTTCTGCGCACCCTCGCCGTCGCGGGCCACCATCAGCGCCAGGTCCATGAGAACTTCCTCCACCGCGCGGCGGAAGTCCTTGAGCATGGCGCCGCCCTCGGCGGGGATGCGCGGGTGCTTCGTGGCGCCGGTGGCGAACATCAGCACCGTGTCGCTGGTGGAGGTGTCGCTATCGACCGTGACGCAGTTGAAGGAACGGTCGCTGCCCTTGGCCAGGATCTTCTGCAGCACCGGTGCGGGGATCTTCGCATCCGTCGCCAGGAAGCACAGCATCGTCGCCATGTCGGGCGCGATCATGCCGCTGCCCTTGGCGATGCCGCTGACCGTCACCGTCGCGTCCCCGATCCTCGCCGTGCGGGTCGAACCCTTGGGGAAGGTGTCGGTGGTCATGATGGCGCGGGCCGCGCCCTGCCAGCCATCGGTGCCGAGCGCGCCGAACAGGCCGGGCAGCGCGGCCACCAGCTTCTCGGTCGGCAGCTTCTCCCCGATCACGCCGGTGGAGGCGAGGAAGACCTCCTTCGGCTTGCAGCCCGCGAGCTGCGCCATGGCGGCGGCGGTATCCGCGCAGGTCTGGCGGCCGGCCTTGCCGGTGAAGACGTTGGAGTTGCCGGCGGTGACGACCAGCGCGCGCGCCTTGCCGCCCGCCAGCGCGGCGCGGCACCAATCCACCGGCGCGCCGGGGCACTTGTTCTTGGTGAAGACGCCCGCGACGGTCGTCCCCTGCGGGAAGACCATCATCGTCACGTCCTCCCGCGTCGTGTAGCGGATGGCGGCGCGGCCGGAGCCGAGGCTGACGCCCGGCACCGGCGGCAGTTCCGGCAAGGGAAGGGCGAGGGGGGAGACGGGAAGGTCCTTGCCGGCCATGGTCGTGTCTTCTTCTAGCGGCGGGGTTGGGCAGGGGTTGCGGGTGCGGGCGGCGCCGCGCGGTCGAGCAGGGAGGGCGCCTGGACAGGGCTGCCATCCATGCCGAAGCGCTCGATGCGCGCGGCGCCGCGGATGCGCTCGACCTCGGCGTTCACGCCTTCCTCGAAGGCGGTCTGGCGCAGCTGTTCGCGCGCTTCCTCGAAGGGCGGCGGGGGCACGGCGCGGCGTTCCTCCACCTTGATCACGTGCCAGCCGAACTGGGTGCGGACCGGGTTGGTGCTGATCTGGCCGGGCTGCATCGCGAAGGCGGCTTCGGCGAATTCAGGGATCATGTCGCCGCGCTTGAAGAAACCGAGGTCACCGCCTTCGCGGGAGCCGGGGCCGGTGGAGCGGCGGCGCGCCACGTCCGCGAAGTCGGCGCCGGCGCGGCGGGCCTCGGCGAGGGCGGTGCGGGCCTCGGCTTCCGTCGGCACCAGGATGTGGCGGGCGCGCACCTCCTCCTCCGCGGGCCGGGCGGCGATGTCACGCTGGTAGCGGGCGCGCAGCGCCTCCTCCGTCAGCAGGGGGGCGACGGCGCGGGTGATGAGGGCCTGCTGGAGCGTCTCCTCCTCCACCCGTCGCAGACGGGCGGCCACCTCCGGGTCCTGCGCCAGGTTGGCGGCGCGGGCGGCCGCGGTGATCGCCTTCTGCGTGATCATCTGGTCCAGCAGCAGCGGGAAGAGCATCTGCGGGGGCATGTTCCGCAATTCCTCCGGCAGGCGGCGGGCTTCGTCCTGCACGTCGTCCAGGCGGATGTCCTGGCCATCGACGCGGGCGACGACCGGATTGGCAGGCGCCGCGGTGGCCGGGGCGCTGGCGGCCGGGGCAGGCGGCGTGGCCTGGGCCAGGGCCATGCCGGCCGGCAGCATCAGGGCGGCGAAAAGCAGGGCCGTGCGGCGCATTCGGGGGGTTCTCCGTCAGGGGCCGGAACATGGCCGATGACGCTGTCCGGGACAAGAACGGGGCCGTGAGGGCCGGCCCGGTAGCCTCGCGTTGACGCGGCGGGGCCGCCCGCCTATCTCTCCCGCTGCCGCGCCGCCGCCGGCAATGGGCCTTGCCTGGCCGGCCGCGCCCCCCGATGCATGATCGGCGCGGGCGCTCCGCCCGGCGGACCCGGGCCGGCGCCGCGCCGGCCGGAGACCCCAGGACCCCATGTTCCAACGCCTCGTCCGCGCCTTCTTCGGCACTTCCAATGATCGCCAGGTCAAGCGCTACCAGGCGCGGGTCCCGGCGATCAATGCGCTGGAGCCCAGCTTCGCCGCCCTGTCGGATGACGCGCTGCGGGCCAAGACCGCCGAATTCCGCGCCGCGCTCGCCGCCGGCAAGACGCTGGACGACATCCAGGCGGAGGCCTTCGCAACCGTGCGGGAAGCCGCCAAGCGCGTGCTCGGCCTGCGGCACTTCGACGTGCAGATGATCGGCGGCATGGTGCTGCACGACGGCCGCATCGCCGAGATGAAGACCGGCGAGGGCAAGACCCTGGTCGCGACGCTGCCCGTCTACCTCAACGCGCTGCCCGCCAAGGGCGTGCATGTCGTCACCGTGAACGACTACCTGGCAAAGCGCGACAGCGAATGGATGGGGCGGATCTACCGCTTCCTCGGCCTTTCCGTCGGCGTCATCGTCCATGGGATGACGGATGACGAGCGGCGCGACGCCTATGCCTGCGACGTCACCTACGGCACCAACAACGAGTTCGGCTTCGACTACCTCCGCGACAACATGAAGTACCGGCTGGAGGAGATGGTCCAGCGCGACTTCGCCTACGCCATCGTGGACGAGGTCGACAGCATCCTGGTGGACGAGGCGCGCACGCCCCTCATCATCTCCGGCCCCACCGACGATACCTCGGAGCTCTACAACCGGGTCGACCTGGTGATGAAGGAGCTGGTGAAGGATTCGTCGCTGTTCGAGAAGGACGAGAAGTTCAAGACCGTCCACCTGCTTGAGAATGGGACGGAGGCGCTGGAGAATGCGCTGCGCGATGCCGGGCTGCTGACGGAGGGCAACCTCTACGACAGTTCGAACGTCACGCTGGTGCACCACGCCAACCAGTCGCTGCGCGCGCATGTCCTGTTCACCAAGGACGTCGACTACATCGTGCGCCAGGACAAGGTCGTCATCATCGACGAGTTCACCGGCCGCATGATGGAAGGCCGCCGCTACTCCGACGGCCTGCACCAGGCGCTGGAGGCGAAGGAGCATGTGACGGTCCAGCCCGAGAACCAGACGCTGGCCTCCATCACCTTCCAGAACTACTTCCGCCTCTACCCCAAGCTGGCCGGCATGACGGGCACGGCCTCCACCGAGGCCGATGAGTTCGCGGAGATCTACAAGCTCGAGGTCGTCGAGATCCCGACCAACGTGCCGGTCGCGCGCATCGATTCCGATGACGAGGTCTACAAATCCGCGCGCGAGAAGTACGAGGCGGTGGGCACGCTGATCGAGGAGGCACGGGCCAAGGGCCAGCCCATCCTGGTCGGCACCACCAGCATCGAGAAGAGCGAGCTGATCTCCGAGATCCTGAAGAAGCGGGGCGTGCCGCACCAGGTGCTGAACGCGCGCTACCACGAACAGGAAGCCGGCATCGTGGCGCAGGCCGGCCGGCCCGGCGCCGTGACCATCGCCACCAACATGGCCGGCCGCGGCACGGACATCCAGCTGGGCGGCAACGCCGACATGCTGGCCCGCGCCGAGATCGGCAACAGCGACAGCCCGGAATACGAGGCCGCGCTGGCCCGCCACAAGGCGGAGGTCGAGGCCGTGCGGCCGGCCGTGAAGGCCTCCGGCGGCCTGCTCGTCATCGGCACGGAGCGGCATGAGAGCCGCCGCATCGACAACCAGCTGCGCGGCCGGTCGGGCCGCCAGGGCGACCCGGGCGCCTCCCGCTTCTTCCTGTCCCTGGAAGACGACCTGATGCGCATCTTCGGCAGCGACCGCATGGGCGGGATGCTGCAGAAGCTCGGCCTGAAGGAGGGTGAAGCCATTGTTCACCCCTGGATCAACAAGGCACTTGAGAAGGCGCAGAAGAAGGTCGAGGCGCGCAACTTCGACACGCGCAAGAACCTGCTGAAGTACGACGACGTCATGAACAACCAGCGGAAGGAGGTCTATGCCCAGCGCAAGGCCTTCATGACCGCGCCCGACGTCGCCGACACCATCACCGAGATGCGGCACGAGACGATCGGCAAGCTGGTCGACGCCGCGATCCCCGAGAACGCCTATCCCGAGCAGTGGGACCTGACGGGGCTGCGGGACAAGGTCCTCGCCATCCTCGGGCTCGACCTGCCCGTCGCCGACTGGGCGCGGGAGGAGGGGATCGACGAGACGCAGGTGCGGGAGCGGCTGGAGAAGGCCGCAGATGAGAGCTACGCCGCGCGCGTCGCCAATATCGGCGCCGACCTGATGCGCATGGTGGAGAAGAGCCTGCTGCTGCAGATCTTCGACGCCGTGTGGAAGGAACACCTGCTGCAGCTGGATCACCTGCGCCAGGGCATCGGGCTGCGCGCCTATGGCCAGCGCGACCCGCTGAACGAGTACAAGAGCGAGGCGTTCAACCTGTTCAACGCGATGCTCGTGGACCTGCGTGAGCGCGTCACCAGCGTGCTGATGCGGATCGAGCTACGCCAGGATGCGCCCCCGCCGATGCCGGAGCCGGTGCGCGTGATGGAGATGCGCCACCCTGACCCGAACGCGGCGGGCGGCGAGCTGGAATACGCCGATGCCGACCCGGCGCCGGCCTATGGCACGGCGGTGCAGGGCGCGCGTGCGCCGCTGGTCTCGGCCGAGGTGGATCCCGCCGATCCCTCGACCTGGGCCGCGACGCCGCGCAACGCGGCCTGCCCCTGCGGCTCGGGCAAGAAGTACAAGCACTGTCACGGGCGGGTCTAAGGACCCGCCTGGGGGCGCGCTGCGGCGCGCATCACCGGGGCTGAGTTGGCTTGCCGCCCGGCCGGGGCGATCCGTGCGCGGGCGATGTTGTCGGCGTTGCAGACGGCATCAGCCGCGACTTCCACGATCGGTCCACCCGGCAGGCGCACCCGCGCCCGCCGCGCCCCGTCGGGGTCAACAGGATCCAGCCAGGCGACCAGCCGCGCATGCCCGGCCGGCGCCGCCGCACCCGCATCAAGCGCTTC
>JAIXWG010000069.1 GCA_027482245.1 Acetobacteraceae bacterium
AGGCGCGCCAGCACGGGGCTGAGATCGAGCGCCTCGCCTGGCGGCGGCGGGGGCACGACGCCGAAGGCGTTGTCGTGCGGATGCGGCAGCTTCACGAGCCGGTCCCGCAGTGCCTTCACGAGGCCATTCCGGTCCATCGGGAACCCTCAATATGAGCCACTTATACACATCCTAAATTAGGTTAGTGATCAAAAGCCATATCGTGCATGTCCATGCTGAGGGTTTCAGCACCCGTGCGGGCCGGCCGCCACACTTCTCTGCCACTCCCCAGGTTCGCGTTCGGGCTTCCCCAACGTGCCTTGGCTCCCGAACAATCAAGGAAAGCCGGCGATCTCACCATGCCGCTTAGGGCTTGCGAATCGTCACGCCACTTCGTATTCAATCTTCATCCGATGCTGTTGCTGATGGGCACGCATCGTTGGGGCTCCGCCTCTAGCCTATCGGATTCATCGCAATCCGCATGGCTTGGTCCGCTTCCAGCGGCCTGATTGACGGCTCCGCCGTCTGACGATGGGTGCCTGAGGCTCCTTCATCGTTTTGGTGCTGATGCACCTGCTGCCCTCCTTATGGCCATTGGCCGTGTGTGCCTGGGCAACCCTTCCCTTCACATCCCTTGCGTGGCTGGCGCTTGGCGCAGGCTGCGTCGAATGAGGCTTGCTCCCATGGCTACTCGTCCGCCGAAAGCGCCGACTCCTGAGCCCTTGATGACCCTGACTCAGGTAGCGGAATTCGCATCTGTCAGTACCCGCATGGTCCGTCGCTTGGTTGAGAGAGATAAACTGCGTCCAGTTTACGTTGGGCGCCTACCTCGTTTCAGGCCGGCCGATGTGCGCGATGCTTTCCGACCAGAATAAGCGCTGCTCAGGACTGTCTGGGGCCAAGTGAGTCCGCTCCAGACACAGTTCAGGGAAAGGGGTTGTCGCATTTGAAGGACAATCCCTACCACCCCGTTTCCCGGAACTCCGCCCATGACATCCCGAGGCCTTCCCAGGCCACATCCAACCCCTTCAGAGCTTCCCGTGAGCACCAACCAAAACGCCAAGGGTCACTCTTCCCGAGACCACCTCAAGCTGTCCGCCGTGCGTCCAGTCGTCACCGCGGCGCCGACATTGAGAGGGCTTCAGCATGCTGTGGCCGAGGCCCCAGATATTCCCGAGGACCGCCGGATGGCGATCGTCGGCGACATCAAGGCTTTCATCGGTCATCTACCTGAGACGGAACGCCTTTCACCTTCCTACCGGGCTCTACAACTGCCTTTGAAGAAACTGGTGACAGCCGCGCCTGGTCTGGGCATCAGTAAGAAGCGGGCACAGAACATCGTTAGTAGCGTCAAGATGGCTTTGCGCTGGCAACTGACTGGCACGATCAGACGGAACAATGTTCTTTCCAGTGAATGGCAAACATTGAAGAATTCACTTGGTGCCAGATCGTTTGAACGCGCCTCGCTTAGTTCCTTCATGGGTTGGTGCAGCTTGGAGAGCATCGCCCCCACAAATGTGGATAGTGAGGTTCTTGCCCGGTTTCACTCCGTCCTACTAACGGAGCGGTCACCCTCCGAGGCACGACGGCGCGTCAATGCCATAACGTATTTCTGGAACATGTTGGTCGATAGTGTCCAAGTATGGCCAAAAACGAAAGTCGCCAAGCCACCACGGATCGCAAAAGGTACGACAACTGACCAGTTCGCGCCAGCATTCATCGAAGATCTCGCCCGATACGCCGAATCTATCACAAAGAAAAAGTCATCAGGCGCAAGCGATGGTCACTACGACCCTGATGATGATGAGGCGACAAGTTCAGAGCCTCGTCGTGCGTCCACGGCACGAAGCAGAGTCTATACCCTTCGTCGCGCGGCGGTCCGTCTGGCAGAAGCGCGTGACATCAAACTGACGGATATTACTAGCCTCCGTCAGTTGCTTGTTCATCCGGCACCTAAGGAAATACTCGAGGAAACTCATGAGGATTTAGGCGCGGGCTATAGCGTTCTGCTGACCATTGCTGCCCTAATCGACGTAGCCGAAAGCTACGTTAAGCACGCTCCGATCACCGAGCGCGACCGGAAAAGGCTCTCGAACCTTCAAAGGCAATCCGTGAAGCCAGAACGCACAATGACAGAAAAAAATCGTCGTCTTCTCCGGTCTCTATCACCATCTGATTTTGCAGCATTGTATGCCATGCCAGATATTTTGTGCCGCGAAGTAAATCGACGAATAAATTCGCGACGACCGCTTCGAGATTTTGAATTGCGCTATGCACGCTCTGCTGTTGCACTCTCCTTTCTCCTATGGACCCCCCCACGCATCGCTAACGTCGCCATGGTTCGTATAGATCGTCACCTCTATCTTCCAGACTCTCGAGGGGGCGCGGCTCGTCTAGAATTCACGGCAAAAGAAATGAAAGGGAAGAAGGCTTGGTCCGTACCACTGCACGAACGTACGCTACCGATTGTTCAATGGTATCTTGCGCATGTTCGGCCATTAATGGGAGGCGAACCTGATATATTATTTCCAGGTGAACAAGGTACTGTAGACACATCAACGCTCCGTAGGGATATCAACCACAGTTTGACAGCATTTTGCCGCGTCCAACCCAATCCACATTTCTTTCGCCATCTTGTAGCACACTGCATACTTGTGCAAGATCCGGGGAACTATGAGGCAGTAAGTAAATTATTGGCTCACAAAGACGTCGAAACCACTAAAGAGTTTTATTCTGGTGAGGAAACTGAGGCTGCAATCAAGCATGTTGGTCGCTGCTTAACCGAAGCGGCTGACCAATTCTCGCAATCGGAAAAATTTAGGCGCCGTCCAAATTATACTCGACGTACAAAGGGCTGACTCTCGGGATTGAGCCGACAGGGTTGGCCGTGATTCATCGGTGTGCATGGGTTCGTGAAGTGGACCATACGGGCGCTGAAGATCCGGGAGTATGTGCCGCTAGCTAAGTTTCGACGGCTGTTCGAGCCGAACGGTGGCCATTTGGACAGCAGGCCTTCCCAAGCATCGGATCGTGTCCCATCGCGTGGTGTAGCAGCGCGATGATCGTCGGCGGGTTGGGCCGCCGGGTCAGGCGGGCATGGCCGAGAGCCTAGCGGTGGCAGTATTGCTGACGGTGCTGATGGCTTCCAGGGTCATGTAGCGGGCGCGCTGGGTGGCCCATTCGTCAGACTGCTCGAGGAGGATGGCGCCGACGAGGCGGACGACGGCGGCTTCGTTCGGGAATATGCCGACGACATTGGTGCGGCGCTTGATCTCGCCGTTGAGGCGTTCGATCGGGTTCGTCGAATGCAGCTTGGCCCGGTGTGCGGCGGGGAAGTGCATGTAGGCCAGCACATCCTCCTCGGCGCTGTCCATCAGGGCGGCGAGTTTCGGCACCTTGGGGCGGAGCTGGTCGGCTACCGTGCGCCACTGGGCATGGGCGGCCGCGGCATCCTCCTGGGCGTAGGCGGTGCCGATCCAGGCCGAGACGATGCGGCGCTGCGCCTTGCCCGCGTGCGCCAGCGCGTTGCGGGCGAAGTGGACGCGGCAGCGCTGCCAAGTCGCCCGCAGCACCTTCGTCACGGTGGCCTTCAGGCCCTCATGGGCGTCGGAGATCACCAGCTTCACGCCGGCCAGGCCGCGCCGCTTCAGCGTGCGGAGGAAGTCCAGCCAGAAGGGCTCGGCCTCCGAACTGCCGACGGCCATGCCCAGCACCTCGCGCCGGCCATCGGCGTTGACGCTGACCGCGATGGTGACGGCGACGGGGACGATCCGCCCGGCCTCGCGGACCTTCACATAGGTGGCGTCGAGCCAGAGACAGGGCCAGTCACCCTCGATGGGGCGGGCGAGGAAGTCGCGGACCCGTTCGTCGATCTCGGTGCAGAGGCGGGAGACCTGGCTGCGGCTGATGCCCTCCATCCCCATGGCGCGCACCAGGTCGTCCACGGAGCGGGTCGAGATGCCCTGGACATAAGCCTCCTGGATCACCGCCGTCAGCGCCTTCTCGGCCGTCCGGCGGGGTTCCAGGAAGGCCGGGAAGTAGGAGCCGCGCCGGAGCTTGGGGATGCGCAGCTCGACGGTGCCGGCCCGGGTCTGCCAGTCGCGATCCCGGTAGCCGTTGCGCTGCACCAGGCGGTCGGGGCTGCGCTTGCCATGCGCGGCACCAGTCACCTCGCCCACCTCCAGCTCCATCAGGCGCTGCGCGGCGAAGCCAATCATCTCGCGCAGGAAGGTCGCATCGGAGCCCTTCTCGAGCATCTGCCGAAGGGCAATCTTGTCATCGGTCATCGCGGTCGGTCCAAGGTCAGGGGTTGTCGGTCTCAGCAACCCAACCCTACCGAAGATCACCGCGGTGGCCGCCCGGGGCGCTCTGCTCAGCCAAAGGCTCCGCTACGCGCCCCGGGCTCTGCCAATCCTACACCACCACCTGGGACGCGACCGATTTCAGCTTCCGCCCTATGTTGGGACTCCTTCAGGTAGAGAGGCTGGCCTGCCCTGGCCTCTCATGTACCGGCGTCAGTAGAGTCCCCTCCTCCGGTTTGGCAGCTAGGCACGTCAGACTATGCCGAGGCGCTTGGCTTCCGGCTTTGGTATTGCCGGCGGCGATGGATGTAGGACTATCCCTTCTCGGTCTACGTCCACCCGTGCATCGGGGTAGACAGCCAGAGCTAGTTGCAGGGCCTCGCAGAACGTCGGCTTGATCTGCCGAACCAGTTTGAAGCCGGCGCCGAACTGACCGTGGATGGCGGTCCAGCTCACAGAGGTTGGCTTCGTGAGTGAATGCAGGCGGTAGGCCAGCCAGATGTATACGTCGATCGCCAAGCTGCGTGTGCCAATCGCCCGAATAGCCTCTTCTCGTACCGGAACCGGGTGCTCTTTCAGCGAGTGCCAGAAGTGTTCATCGAGCCGCACGCGGTCCTGCCAGAGTGACGGCTGAGCATCGTCATCGACGACGCCTGAGAGCGTGATGGCGTCCTGGACGAAGGCACCATTGTGCCTGGCCTCAGCGCCGTGGCTCCGATCGGTGAAGAAGGTCAGCCGGCACGCTGAGATGCGACGGGCCTGCTCTGCCACGAGCTGATAGGTCTTGCCCCCCGTTGTCAGGCTCATACGCCCCATCCACGTCTTCATGGAGCGCCCGAGTTCCACTTCGGGCGAGCTCGTCCTGATCGCCTCGGTTTGTAGATACAGGAGGATCAGTCGGGCGATGGAGCCGTACGGCACGCCGATTAGCACGCCTTTACGGTCACGACCTGCCTCGACCAGTAGGGTTGTCCGGTGTCCTTCACGACGCCAGAAGGCCTCTTCGATTCGCTTGTGTGGCAGCGAGGTCATGGCAAACCCGGCATGAGTGATGCCAAATCGGCTTTCCTCGTCGCTCATCACTTGGGCCGCGGCATCGATAGCCAGGCGCTCACCCTTCGTTGCAGCTAACGACCGTGCTGTTTCGACGCCGTGCTGCAGGATCAACTGGTGAACATCGCCCATGATCCGCATCTGCCTAGATGAGTACCTATGGACGCAAGGTGGACTCTACTGACGCGGGCTATTCGAAGGCTATTTGAACTTAACTATTAGATTCGTCAGTAGAGTCCCCTGGGCGACTCGCAACTGCGTCAGCAGAGTCCACCATTTCCGTCAGTAGAGTCCCGTGGATAACTCGTTGCCTGTGGACGACTCGGAGCGTCAGTAGAGTCCCCTTTCCTCGCGAATCGGCCGGGATCCATGACCAGCAACGCGAGGGTGCCTGAGGATATCTGGTAGCTACCAGTTAGCTCCCCGAAGGCTACCGGATCTCTTTCTGAAGCTCACGCCTAAGGGCATCGATGGCATGCTCAAAGGCTTCGCCAAGCACCCAGCCATGCTCGTCCGCCAGCTTGTAGAAGGTGTCCACTGTCTCTTGCCGGACTTGAGGTTGAGCTGGACGTTCCGACCCGTCCGGTATCGGCGTGGCTCGCGCCGGAGAGCCTCGCTCTCTACTGCCTGCTTGGTTCCCTCTCTGCTCCGGAAACCCGCCTGCTCAGCGACATCCCTTACCTGCTCGGGTCGGGCAGGCGACTTCGGCTTGAAGTCCGAGAGGTCCATGTCAGCATCCTGTCCAAACAGGGATGCCCGTTCGCTGCTCATGCTGTGACCTCTGCCGGGGCAAAGTGGCGCGCCCTGCCCGAGGAGCTGGGCCATGGTGGATGGCAGCACAGACCTTCATTCGGTGATCCCGGCTCGGCGTGTGGGAGCGGTTGCTTGCCATGGCGCAGGCCCGCGGCGTCGAACTCGGCATGGCTTTCCTCGACGGTACCTCGATCCGTGCCCACCAGAAGGCGGCAGGGGCGGCCAAAAAGCCGACGCTTCGGCGCAGCGGGGTGTTGGTGAGGCGCTTGGCCGTTCTCGCGGCGGCTATGGCACCAGGGCCTGCGTGATCGCCGACAGTGCAGGCCGCGCGGTCGCGTTCACCCTTGCGCCCGGCCAAGCGCACGAACTGCCCCATGCCGTGCCGCTGCTCGAGCGTCTGCCCGGCGTGCCGATGTGGGTGGTGGCAGATCGTGGCTACAGCAGCCACTCCTTCCGCGAGTACGTCTGCGACCTCGGGGCACGGCCCGCCATCCCACCGAAGGTGAACGAAGCGCCCGTCGCCTGCCCAGAGCCGATCTACAACAACCGCAACCGCGTCGAGCGCCTCTGGGCGCGTCTGAAAGAATGGCGCGCCGTCGCCACCCGCTACGAAAAGACCGCCGCGTCCTGCCTCGGCGTCCTCTGCCTCGCCACCACCGCCGACTGGCTCAGGCGCTAACAGGCCCTAGTTTATGGTAATAGATTGCTGCTCTAACCCGAGCCAGGACGCATCGACGCTGATGCCCCAGCCAGCCTCGGCGACCTTTGTGAGCATGAGTTGGACCACGCGGTGCAACTCGACACGCGTGAGATCGCACGCAACCAGGGGCTGCCGCGCGTCGCGAAAGGCCAGGCTGAAATGCGAGGCGCGATTCCTAACATCGACCGCGGTCAGTAAGGCGGGCGGCAAAAGGTGCCGTGGCGGGGCTCCTGACACCGGGCCGGAAGGCGCGGGCGTGGTCCGCGAGGGCGTCTGTATTGCCGCTTGATGCTCAATCAGGACGACGTCGCCGCGCAGCGACGAGGGGGCTTGACGCGCCCTGGGATTGGACCGCTCGAGGAGGCTCGCGAGCGCGTTGAGCAGCCGCGCGGTCAGTCGCCGCGTGATGAGGAGCGTGACCCGCTCCCCCCCCCGCCCGTCTGCGAACAAAACCAAGCGGTCTTCTGCCTCGTTGTAAGAGAACGAAAGCTTGTGCCCGCGAAGCGGCAGCGAATCTGTCATGCCGCTTCTGCACCCCAATCATGGTCAAACATGGTGCCCATCCAGAAATACGCATAGAGGATGCTGAACAAACCCTAGTTCAGTCAGGCGCTGCGAAGCCAGGCGTGGAGAGGCGGCCCGCGCCCGTCGGGAAATCTCCCCCTGCCCGCTTGTCCCCGCACTCCAGCCTTGCGTAGCATTGGGAAGGCGTCTCAGGATCGTCAGCAGAACCGTCAGGGCAACGGATCGGGTGTGTTGGCCTCGAGATGCTCTGCGAGCCCCCGCAGCAGCACGACAGCAGCCTGCTTGCCCGCGAGGATGACGAGCATGTCGCCAAAGGCGTTCATCGCCCCGCTTATCATCTCCTCGGCGGATCCACCCAGTGTTTGGGCCTCGCCTGCCGCGCGTTGCAGCGCTGGCAGGAAGACCTCAGTGCTGATTCGTCGCGCCAGCGGGAGGGAGTCATCGTTCATGAGTTGGACCTTCACTGGTTGCAAAAACGAGGGTAGGCGATGCGCCAAGGGGGCGCAGGCGTCAATCCCGCAAGTAGTGCGTCGCCCCGATGTCCGCTGAATGGATTAATTTTAAGATGAAGCTACACAATTTTCTCAAAAATAACTCCGCGGCGATGCCCCCTTTAGGCGCACAAGTCAGGAATTCTCAAATCGAGAATTCTGTATGGCTAGAAGGGACTGAAGAAAATGAGCCTTATTGGAAAATATCGCCCGATCTTCTGGACTTAAAATTCGCAATTGCTTTTCCCGGCACGACCTTCGGCGACGCGCGGTTTTCCAGCGATCCTGAGTCTGCGGCTTCTCCCTCGACCCAGGCCGGTAGAGACCAAGCCACAGCCCCGGCAACGGGCATGGTGAGCCCGGAGGCCGCTCGTGTGTGGTTGAACGCCATCGGTTCTCAGGACGCCGAGGCCTCCTCGTTCCCTCCCCTAAAAGCATTGGGTGAAATTCTCGTTCAGTTCATGGCAGGGGTCGACGCCTCAGCCCGCGCTGAAGCACTGACAGCGGTCAGTGGCCGCGAAGCGGAGGTCGTGCGCGGCGAACGCCCCGGGGAGACCGATGGGCATTTGCTTCGGGTGGAGTTGCCCGCCGCAGTCGGCGTAGAGCGGGCCATCGAGATCCTCTCGCAGCGTCCCGAGGTCGCGTTCGCCGAGAAGAACTGGACAGTTTCCATCGAGGCCACTTCCAACGATCCCGACTATACGGACGGGTCCCTCTGGGGAATGTATGGGGACAAGACGCCCGTGCAGAACGCCTTCGGCAGCCAGGCCGGCGAGGCCTGGGCCGTAGGTGCCACCGGCTCTACGAAGGTTGTGGTCGGCGTGGTGGACACCGGCATCGCCTACACGCACATGGATCTCTACCTCAACGTCTGGCTGAATCAGAATGAGATTTCGAGTGCCTTGCGGGCCAGCCTGGCTGACGTCGATAGCGATGGGCTGATCACCTTCCGCGACCTCAACCACGCGCGCAACGCGTCCTTCGTCCAGGACTTCAACCGCAATGGGCGCATCGATGCAGGTGACCTGCTGAACGACAGCAGGTGGGAGAATGGCCTCGATGAAGATGGCAACGGCTATCGCGACGACCTGATCGGCTGGGACTTCGTCAACAACGACAATGACCCCTGGGATGACCATGGTCACGGAACCCACGTCAGCGGCACCATCGGGGCCCAGGGCGGCAACGGCACGGGCGTGGCAGGCGTCGTCTGGGACGTGCAGATCGTCGCTCTCAAGTTCTTGGGCGAAGACGGCTCGGGTGACACCTCCGGTGCGGTCAAAGCCATCGACTACTTCACCGTGGCCAGCCAAAAATCAGCCGGCGCAAATTTCGTGGCCACCAACCACTCCTGGGGCGGGGGCGGATACTCCTCTGCCCTACAAGGCGCTATCGATCGCGCTGCCAGGGAAGACATTCTCTTCGTGGCGGCGGCGGGCAACTCCGGGGCCAACACGGACACGAGGGCGAGCTACCCCTCCAACTACAGCACGCTGCAGAGCGTCGGCTATGAGGCGGTAATTTCGGTGGCCGCCCTCACCAGTTCCGGCGGGCTGGCGTCCTTTTCAAATTATGGCGCCAAGACAGTGGATCTGGGCGCACCTGGGGCCTCCATCTACTCGACGACGTCCAACGGCAGCTACGGTACCATGAGCGGCACTTCCATGGCCGCCCCGCACGTGACCGGAGCGATCGCACTCTATGCGGCGGAGAATGGAACTGCGACGGCAGCCGCAATCCGGGAGGCCTTGCTCGGATCGGTGAGCGCGACCTCCTCGCTCGCGGCCAAGACGGTGACGGGGGGGCGCCTCGATGCCGAGGCGATGTTGCGTCTAGGGGCCTCCTCGGATCAGCCGGAGGAGCCGGTGTGGACGGCCATCTACGGCACGACGGGGAACGACAATCTCGCCGGAACCTTGGACAACGACAGGATCAGCGGCGTCCCGCAATCGGGCACACATCTCGGCCGCGGAACGCTTGATATCCTTAGAGGAAGAGAGGGCAACGACATTTTCATCGTCGGCGATGAGCGCGGCGTCTTTTATAATGATGGAAAGGCGACGAAGTCAGGTACTACCGACTACGCCCGCATCATGGACTTCCAGAATGGGGACAAAATTCAGCTGTCTGACGATTTTGCCATCTACCACGAGCGATCGTTGAAAATTGGCGGCTTCAGCGGAATCGGCATCTACGCCGACACGGACCGCAATGGTAGGTTCGGCAGCACGGACGAGTTGGTATGCCACGTCGTCGGCGTTTCGGACCTAAC